>NZ_JANZXB010000017.1:0-41265 GCF_025371035.1 Sphingomonas sp. LC-1
CATTCTTGTTGACGAACACGATGCCGCTCAGCACCCGCTGGTCATCCACGCGCGGCTTACCATGGCTCTTGGGAAAGAACGGTCGCAGCCGCTCCATCTGCTCATCCGTCAGCCAAAACAGGTCGCTCATTCCAGTCTCCTTGCGGAGCCTGAATCAGATCGCGATGCTCACATCAATGGGTCCTGACCCTAGGATCCGGGCGAAGGTCGTCGTCGGACGCTTCATAGGAGAGGATATCGCCCGGCTGGCAATCGAGGTAGCGGCAGATAGCGGACAAGGTGGAGAATCGCACGCCCTTGACCTTGCCCGCCTTGAGCAAGGACAGGTTCGATTCGGTAATGCCGATCGCTTCTGCCAGTTGCTTCGACCGCACCTTCCGCTTCGCGAGCATGACGTCGAGTTGGACGATCATCGGCATCAGACGAAACGGTCCAGGTCGCGCCGTGCCTTCAACGCCGCCTCGACCGCCCAGATCGCCGCGTAAGCGGCAAAGGCGAGCAGAAGGCCGCCGGCAATCGGGGCGAGCAGGATCGTTGTGATGATCTGGAAGCCGGAGGGCATGCCAGGCGACAGCCATGTCTCCAGTGCACTTTGGTGAACCGGACCGGCGAGCGTCCAGACGATCGCCGCCAGCGAGGCGCGGCGGAGCCACGGCAGCGCCCTTTCGAGCGTATCGGCGCCGCTACCGCCCAGGCGCCGTAGCGCGACCCCGACGCTGCTGAGCAACGCCATGAAGGGCAAAAGGTCGATCGCCGCGATGGCAGTTAGCCCGATGCGAACATCGGTTCGCGCAACATGAGCGTCAAACTGGGCGCGAGCGGGCGGCGACATCTCGATCAACATCCGGCTTTCCTCCGGTAATAACGTCGCAGCCCGGGCGTTCCAGACGCAGCCATAGCCTCCGCCGCAGATCGGCCCGGCGCCTGGCGTCAAGCCTGCGGCCGCGATCACGACCGGCATGACGGCTGCACTCAGGAGGAATAGTACGCCTGCCAACCGGCACAGACGCGCCTTGCGCGGAGGAAGAAAATAACCGTAAGGCATGGACGACTTTCTGTTTGACGAAAATTTATCATCATCATACGGGGTATGCATTGCTTTTAACAGCGTCATGCGACGGGGGCCAATGTGATGATGCGGGACGGCAGCGACGGCGAGGCAACGACAGGGAAAGGAACCTCGTCGGCGGCACCCCGTCACCGTCGCGTGCGCCGCCTGTTCCTCTTCCGGGCAAGATGGCTTCATGTCTCTGCATTGATTCCGGCGGCGCTGCTCGCCGCGTGCGGCGGAGGCGGCGAAGGAGCCAGCGGGACGGTCGTGGTAGTGCCTGGCCCTTCATCCTCCGGCACATCGCCGACGCCTACCCCCTCATCTACGTCGCCCCTCACCGCTCAACAGATCGAGGACCAACAATCGAACTCCGCAGCCTCAGCGAACGCCGACGCCGCCTATCGTGCAGGCGCGACCGGCCGCGGCGTCAAGATTGCGATCATCGACACCGGCATCACCCCAGGTCTGACCGAGTTCAGCAGCCGGATCGATCCTGCCAGCGCCGACATGGCCGGGACGCGCGGTTTGACCGATCCCAGTGGTCACGGCACGCTGATGGCGTCTGTAGCGCTTGCGGCACGCGACAGTCGCGGCATGCATGGCGTCGCCCCCGAAGCGACGCTTGTGTCCTTAAACGCATCAAACCCGGCGACCTGTCGTTCCGCCGACGATTGCCCGGCTTCGGCCGAGTTGCTCATCCGCGCGATCGATGCTGCCATCGACGCGAAGGTCCGGGTCATCAACATCTCGGCGACGACGGACGTCACTCACGAGACCCTCATAGCAGCCGTCCGCCGTGCCGCGGCCGCCGGCATCGTCACGGTGATCAGCGCTGGTAACAACAACGGCGACGCACGTCAGCCGCTGCTCCTCTCGCGTTCCTTCGCCGAAGCGGCTCCAGGGTGGGTGATCATCGCAGGCGGGCACGACATGTCCGGAGCCTTCGACTATCAGCTCGCAAATCGGGCGGGGGGCAGTCCGGCGGCCGCCTGGTATTTGACGGCCTTGTCGCGGGACGTCGTGATGACCGATCGCAACGGTAGCCTCGTCCGCTACAGCGGCACCTCGCCGGCCGCCGCTGCGATCAGTGGTGCGGTGGCTCTGGTCGCGCAGGCGCGGCCCAACCTGACGGGCGCGCAGATCGTCACGTTGCTGCTCGCTAACACCACGGACGCCGGGACGCCGGGTCCCGATAACGTATTCGGCAGAGGCATTCTCAACATTGCCGCTATCTTCACCGCCCTACCACCGGCTGGATGAAAATTCTGGCGGCACACATAATCAAGCCAATCGACGTTTACTTTCCCATAAACGAACGGCCCGCGAGACGGCGCGGGCGTTCTCGGAATCGATCCCGATGGGAAAGCGTCAGGACAAAAGGAATGCTGCGAGCGATGCTGAGTCCGTGACGCAGTGCCCGCCATAGAGCGGGTGCCACTCCGTCTTGATCCCTCGCGCACGCGCCCGGTCGACCAGTCGCTGCGAACCCTCAAAATTGCCATAGGCGTCGTACAGGCCGTTCGAGAGATAGAGCGCAGGGTAGTTCGAACCAGCCCGCTCGATCAGGGTCAGCGGTGAGATGCGTTGCCATTCCGCATCGTTCGCCGCATATTTCCGCGCCAGCATCCATACCCCGAAGATCATCTTGGGGTCGGCACCAGTCCGCTTCGCCGTCGCGCGGATTTCAGCGAACGATGCAAAGGGTGACACCGTGTAGACGCCGGGGCAAAGCGCCGCGACCTTGGCGAAGCGCGATGGATGCGACAGGCCCGCGATCAGGACGTTGAGGCCGCCCATCGACTCCCCCATCAAAAGGCGACGGCGCGGACGGCCCGCCTTCGACTCGATCGCTGGCAGGCGGCGCATCATGTCGTCCAGCAAGCCGCTGTCGGCCTTCTCACCCTTGGGGGTCAGCAGCCAGGTCGGGCCATAGGACAGTTCGACGACGGTGGGCGGCAACGTGGTGCTGCGCTGCCACTCGGCCTGCACCATCGCGGTGAGATAGGTGTCGTCGTTCCAGCTGCGTTCGTCGAGGTTGCGGCCATGCAGATGATAGAGAACGTCGCCGTTCGTCCCGCGCTGGTCATGGTAGATGCAGTAGCGAAGCGGCCCATCGCTGCCGCAGCTCTGCGCGGCGGGACGGAACACGACGACCTGATTGCCGCGTCGCTGAGTCACCTGACCCCAGGCATAATAGAACACCGCTACGACCAATGCACCGATCAGCCAGTATCGGTTGGGGCGTCGGACGGCGAAAGCGGCTACCCGCTGGAGGCTGTTGCTGCGGTTCGACATGGCGATCAGGCCAGCGCGACGAAGAGGTCGAGGTCAGACGGCGATCGCTCCGCCAAATCTTGTGTACGCGCGCTGATTCGAGTGGGCACGGCTGTTAGCTTCGGCAGCGCGACGAGGCTCACCACGTAGCCGACGATCGCGCTGCCGCCGTAGCCGACGACCGGGGTCGGATAATTGCCGAGCGCCGCAGCGACGATCGCGGCAAACCAGGCCGCGCCGAATGCGGCGTACACCATCCGATTGTCAGGATCGCGGCTGAAACCGACGATCCCCGGAACGAGCATCAGTGCCGCGCCGCCCCACACCGCGAGGCCGGCGCCCGCGTGAACGTCGAACGAGGAATAGAGGATATGGTCGACATAGGGGACAGCCGGCAGCGTGTCGGCGCGCATCAGGGTTGCGGCGAACCCGGCTACGCCGGCCGCAAATGCGATGACGGTGCGTCGATCGCGGCGGGTGGCGGCGAGGATGGCGACGGATAGCGCGAGCATTCCGGCCATCGCCCTGTCGGGCTGAAGCGCCATCGCGGCTGCGGCGATGACGATACCTGTCGTCGCGGTCGCGCTGTGGGTGCGGGCGAAAGCGACGAGCAGCACCGGCAGCAGGATGAGGCTCGGTTGGATCGCCAGACCCGCAAGGTTCACCCAGCGCACCGCGCCATCGACCTTTGCACCGAGCAGCGCGGTCGCGAGCAATGCGCCTGCCATCGTGACGATCGCGGCGTCGGCCCAGCGTCGGTCTGCCGTCGTTGCGTGGCCGAGCATTCCCAGCATCGAGAGGCCGATCGCCAGTGCCCCGATGTTGATCCCGAGATAGCGCAGCGGTGCGCCGGCGATCGTCATATAGACGATCCCCAGCAAGGCCGCACCGATCGCGCATAGGACGCCGAGGGCCCGGGGACGGCGCATCGTGGCGTGGAGAAGGTTCATTGTAATCGATCCTTCGGCAAAGGGATGGAGCAGCTGTGCTACGATCGCGCGCGGCAGGAGGCCGCTCAGGCTGTCGAGGGTGAACAGGAGCGCCTTGGTGTCGTCCTGAATGCTGGCTGCCTCATACTGGACTGCCCACCCCCACGACTGCAACGAGGGGGGCAGGACAGCTTGCAGGAGACGGCAGGAGAGGATCGTGAGACCGCGGCGCAGGCCGATGCTCATATCGTTGCCCGCCCGCGGTGCGGCGCCGGACCCACCGCCGGTTCGGGGGGATTGGCACGGGCGAGCTGCACGCCGCTCGCCGTCAGGCGATAGGCGTGCCGTGGCGGCCGTCCCCCTTCGGTCGGCGGCTGCCATTCCGCTTCGAGGTAGCCCTGCGCTTCGAGGCGGATCAGGAGGGGATAGAGCGTGCCGGATTTCACACCGGCGAGCCGAACCAGTTCATAGCCGTGCGACCACTGGCAGCCGGCATCGAGGAGAACGGCCAGGATCGTCCGGGCATGGGGAGAGAGTGTGCGTGAACGAGGCATACGCCATAACTCTACCTAGCTCGACTTAGCGTCAAGTCCGATTCGATTTGTTATGAAAGCACGGACTAGGGGGTAGGTTTTCATGCCGCTCAATGCCGAGAAAAGGCGACGTTTATGAAGGCGTCATCTTTGCGGAACGTACCATCCGGTAAGCGGCGGAAAACATGAAACTACGCCTGTTTGCAGGGCCAAGCCCGGTCGCCTGGATCCGCTTGTCGCACTGCTTTGACATTGGCCATCCCAAGACGAGCACACTGATCCGGTCAATCAATTCCGTGCCGCATGTCGCGGCAAGGAGACGATAGATGGACCATCAGACCGACCTGGCGCTCGATCACGCAGACATCAATGGAGAGATAAGCAACTCTACAGAAGCCATTCCCGACGCTCTGCAGAGGAAGACGGTACTCCCGCTCGTCGACTTCGACATGCCAGAGGCCGGCAGCGTGCTTGGGCCGGTCATGTTCCGCGATCCGACAGTCTGTCATACCTTCGCCGGAGCACCGCGCGCAGGCTATCGGTATGACGAGCGGCGCGATGCGGACCTGGCAGCCGACATTGAGGCCCACGGGATTATCGATCCTCTCATCCTCACGATGATGCAGGGACGAACAGTGATCCTGTCCGGCAATCGTCGCCATGCCATCGTCATGCATCTTCGTTCGCGCGGCATCGAAGTGCGCTTGCCGGTGCGAATCGCAGACTTCAAGCGGCTGGAGGCGGTTGCCTTCGCCACGGCGTGTAATACCGGAAGAGCAGCACCGACAGCGATGGAACTGGCGCGCTCGGTGAAGTGGACGCTCGACAATGTTGAGGAAAGCCAGGCGGCGGTGGCGCGCGCGTTGGCGATGGATCAGGCCAAGGTGTCGCACCTGTGCGTCCTGGCGTCGCTACCCAATTGGGTGACCGACATCGTCACCGATCCCGAAGGCCTGTCCGAAAATTTCGCGGCGATGATCGGGCCGGGGTTGGCCGATGAGGAACAGCAGCAGGTCATGAAAGAGCGGGCTCAAGAGTTGGCGGCGGCGAATGTCACGCTGGCTGGTCCCGCTGTCGCGCGATATCTGCGCACCGGTGAGCGAACTGCAGCGGCGAGCGAAATCCGGGACGTACAGGGCGCTGTCTTCGGGAGCGTCAAGCGAGATCCGCGCAACGGTATCTCGGTGCGCCTGTCGCCAAAATGGCAAAAGGTCGGCGGCGGTCCGGCAGCCATCGTCACGCTGGTCACCGAGGCGCTCGTATCCGCGATGCACGGCGACACGTGATGGTTGATCGACAAGTCACGGCATGCGTCATCACCAATCCGTGATGTCCGGGGTGGCGGGACGCTGACGTCTCGCCGCTTCGCGGTGTTTACGCGCGGCGCGTTCCGCGCGGCGCGCCACCGCCTCTTCGATCAGGCGCAAGCTCTCCACCACTCTGCGGGAAAGGTCGGTGTGGATAAGTGCATCCAGAGCTAGGACGGACAGCGGTTGAGCCGATCTTTGCGCTCGGGGCGGCATGGCGGCCATATCGGGCAAGGGCGCCCATTCAATCGTAATGTCTTCCCTTCGATCGAGGATCGGCAACGGGAGACGGCCAGGAATGGCCGAGATCGACCGCACGACGGTCGGCACTGGAAATGTCCGCGATGTCCGGGACAGGGCTTTAACGAGCGGAGCATGGGGCAGAAGCAGGTCATGCCTCATGGCCCGTCCCACAGAGACAGGCTTGAGCGCCCGACCAGATGGGACCGGGGGTGCCGGCTCGAGTGATGTCGGGACTTGCCGATATCGCTCATCGATCGCCTTGCGTTCGGCACGTCGGCGCGCACGCTCGCGCGTCATAAGCGCTTCATTGGCAGCGATCCGCTGTCGGTTCCGTTCATTCGCTCCAACGATCTCGCCATCGCGCACCGCCTGGGTTAGCGCCGGTCCCAGCGGCGTGAGCGGTAACGCTGGCAACCCCCGTTCCGCGTTGGACAGGTGCGTGTAGATCCGTGCTGACGATAGCGTTGATGTAGCGGTTGAGCCGGCGGCTGGCCTCCTTGGTCAGCTTGCCGAAGGTGCTGGGGCGGAGGTCCGGAAACAGCAGTTCGCTCCCGGCGTCCTTCAGCGCGCTGACATACCGCTCGAAGCCGAGCGTCAGGACATGCTCGTGGATCGGGATGATCCGCCGCGAGCCCGTGGTCTTCACGCTTTTCTCGGGCAGGTTCGGATCGGCCTCGTCATCCATCAGATCGTCGATGTCGATGTAAAGGATCCCGCCATCGGCCTTCACGTCCTGGACGCGCGCCTGGCCGACTTCCTCGAGCCGCGCGCCCGAGGTGAGCCCGAGCAGGAATAGCCAGTAGAGTGTCACGTCCCTGATGTCGGTGCGCCGGTCGAGCAGGCGATCCGGCCGCAGGAACAGATCGGAGGCGAACAGCTGCGCCAGTTCGCCCGGCATAAAACTGCGGCGACCCCGCGCCACCCGGCTGAAGCCGGTGATCTTGACCCCGGTGCCGGCATTCTGGGAAATCCAGCGCTGCTGATGCGCGAAGCTGAGCAGCGCCTGGATCGATCCGACCCGCTTCTTCAGCGTTGGCGGACTGACGCGCGGCGTGCCGCTATGCGCGTGGCGGGCCAGGCGTTCGTTGAAGGGCAGGGCGCGGTCCGCGCGCGGCATGGTCGCGGGCAGATTCTTCGCCTCGTCGCGATAATCCATCAGCATGTCGGAGGTGAAGGATTCGACCGGGATGTCGCCGAGATAGTCGATCAGATCCTCGGTCGCGCGCTCCACCTCGACATAGGATTGCGGCCTCGGCGCGTTCTCCTTGTTCCACAGCTGCAGCAGCTCGCGGAAGCGGAGGTCCGGTCGCAGCCGCGGCTTGACGGCGATGCGGCGGGGTGCAGCAATGTCGGCGCGCAGGCGCTCATTGTCCTCCAGGACGCGGGCGTTCCACGCCTGCATGATGAGGAGGTCGTTGGCCGGGATGCGCTTGATCGGCGGGTCCTGGTCCTCGAACACGTCGACCAGAACCATGCCGCTGGCTTTAAGCCATTCCGCCGGCGGATACATACGGACGACGTCGAGCCAGCAGTCGCCGGGCACGGGCTGCCCACGCTTCGCCGCCAGCGCTTCCGGACTGTCGTCCATCGGTAGCCCGGCGAGGGGAAAGTCGGTGTTGAAGACACGGCGGGCGGTGTCCTCCAGCCACCAGACGAGACCCAGCGTGGGCCAGCGTGACCATCGACCCGACGAATGCCGGTCGCGGATGAAGTCGTCGACGATGATCTTGGCCCGCTCGGGCGAGATTTCGTCGGCGACTTTCTGCGCGGCGATCCGCGCCTCGGCGGCCGCCATCTCCTGTTCGAGCTCGGCATGGGCGAGGACGAAGAGCCGCTTGGCCTCCGCCGGATCGCGCGTCTTGAGCGAGCGGCGGACCTGACGCCGGCCCATCTCGCCCCGCAGATGCGGCGGCAATTCCTTGTAGAGATAGTAGATGCCGGTCTGGGGATGTTTCCAGGGTGTAATCATCTGCACCATGCGCTTCTATACCCGTTCGCTATACCTGCGGACGGTGAAGCTGGCGTAAATCCTGGATTTCCGCGCCTCGATGCGAGGATGATGACCCCTACGGGAGGGATGTCACAGTCACAAAAAGCGCAGATTTGCGGGCTTTTTGCGTCTTGCGATCAGCCACGCTGTACCTGCTTGCTGTACCAACGCGGTTGAGTTGCACAACATAGCAAGGCTTTCGCCTGCGGCAATATCAAAGGCCATATTCCCTTTATCGTCGATGCCATTGGCGTACTGAGGGGTCATAAGCCCTTATTTGTCTGGGATTTGGCAATGTTCAACAATATATCTTGGTTAAAAAACTCCGAAAGTAGGTTCTCTTGAGATCGTTCAAATACGTCGCGGTCAATTTACCCACATGATATTATGAGGAGATGCGAGCGGAAACTCATTTCTTCGAACCGCTATTAATTCTCGAGCAATATTCAGAATATATCCTCCGCAACAAGCCACGCGTAAGGAACAGGGTCCGATTGTTCTGGCGTGCTGCGCCATCGGCGGTGCTCCGTGAAGCGGCTCGGCGGGGCACCTTCCTCCCGTTGTGGCTCAATTCCGCGAGAATCCAGCAAAGCGATCAATTCGGCCATGACACCATCACGTTCGCGAACGAAACGCGAGGCGAAGCAGCGCCACACGGTCCAACCCGCTCGTTCCAGTATGCGTTGGCGGGCCATGTCGTACGGCCATTGATCGGGGCCGTGGTAACGGTCGCCGTCGCATTCGATCGCCAGTCGCCGGTCGTTCTCGCCCTCGACAACCAAGTCGATCCGCTTGGTACCCACCGGCACCTGCGTGTCGACGCGATAACCCCGTTCGACCAAAAGGTCGTACATTTCGATTTCGAATGGCGACTCACAGCGGGCTCGGCGATCGGCGACCATGGCAGTGTCGCCCGCAAATGGCGCATGGAAATGCTCGATCAGGCTTCGGCGGAGTTTGTCGGCCGCACGCAAATCCTCCAACTCCACCGAGCGGACCAGCACCATCCGGTCGCGCGCTCGTGATGCGGCGACGTTGAAGCGCTGCTCATAGCCCAGGCCGGACAGGCCGCTGCTCTTCCCATCCGCGACCAGCGAAATGAACATGATGTCGCGCTCGTCGCCCTGAAAGGCTGCGGGCTCGCCGACGCGAATGTTGTGACGCAGCTGGACTTCGGAGCCCAGCACCTGCTCGATCGCTGTCATGATCGCGACGGCTTGTTCTTGGCCGAGCAACGTGGTCACGCCGATCGAGCGCTTGTGCATCGCCGGATCGTCGGCGATGCGACCGATGGCATCGACGATACAGTCGACCTCGGGCGGATTGACCTTCCCCCGGCGATAGCCGTCCTCGACCAGAATATCGATCAGCGGCGGATCGAGCCGCTCGGACGCCGATGGCAGGCGCAGCGGTACTAGCTGGTGGCTGTAGAATTGCGCCTTGGAGTATTCGATGATCGGCCCGACGCAGCGGAAATGTTCCTTGAGCAGGATCGCTCCACCGGCAAAGACAACCGTACCCAGGTCGTATAGCGACTTTTCCTCGCGTAGCGCCGATCGATAGTCTGCGACCTGTCCACCCAGATGGCGGTCGGCCAGTTGGTTCATCCGTGCCTCTTCACGGAAACCTGCATCCGGACTGACCTGCCGATCATCGCCGACGATTAGGACTTGGCGGGCCCGTAGAAGGGCTGGAAGGGCGGCGACGGTCGATTGCGACGCTTCGTCGATCACCACCAAATCGAACAGGCCCAGTTCGGCGGGCAGCGATTCCGACACGCGGTAATGCGGCATGATCCAGCAGGGCAGGGCGTTCTTGGCGCGGTCAGCTGCGGCACGCGCATCGGCACGATAGCGACCCGCACGGATGCCGGTGCCGCGCCCCAGCTTTCGCATCGCTTGCGCATAGGAAGCGAGCGCCGTGCGAACCTGATCGCTGGCCTTCTCAGCCAGGCGGCACCAGGTGCGAAGTTCGATCGCCTCTTCATACGCGCGGCGCAACAGCGACTCCTGCTCGCCGCGCTCCTGCCCCAGCGCGCGCAGCCGATCGTGCCGATCGACCCGGCGCAGCCAGGTGGACAGCCTGCGTAGCGTCCAACGTTCGCGCCAGTCGCCCGGCGTCAGCGCGTCTTCGCTGCCTGTCACGGCCTCACTGCGTAGTCGCTCCGCCCAACCGGTGCGCCGTTTTCGGCGATCAGCGCGGTCAGATCGCGGATCGTCGCGAAGCTGGGGATCAGTGCACGCAGCACCGCCACCTCGCTCAGCGCCGCGTGCCACCGACGTTCGAGCAGATGAGCGTCGATGCCCTGCTGTCCGACCATGTCCTGCAGTATGGCAAGTATCTCATCACCGATGGCGCCGCCAATGGTGCGCGCCAGCGTCACCAGTCGGTCGCGCTCCTGTTCGGCGGCGGATAGGCGGAATACCAGCAGATGCTGGTCACACAGCATGATCAGCGCCTCGGTCGCGGCATCGTCGCCGGTCAGCGGGCGTCGCCATCCGGGCAGGACTGTCCGAACGCCATCGGCCAATGCCCGCTCTTCGTGCGCCAATGTGCGAAGGGCGGCGATGTGTGCAAGCTGCCGCCGCATGGCTTCGGCAGCGGCTGGCTCTTGCCCGGCCACCGGATCAACTCCGGCAAGCGGTCCCGCATGGTTCCACGCCGCCGCCAGCCGGATCGCCCGATCGCAGAGCGCGAGATAGCGATGAACCTCGGCCCATTCGCTGGCATCAGCGGGTGCGCGGCCCGAAAGCCGGACGGTGGCGACCTGCGTCTTGAGCTGTCGCGCGAACAGGCTCTGAAACAGGCCGAGATCCTCACCCGCCGCCGATCGACCAACGGTCTCGCGGAAAGCAGTATCGGTGAGGGCGTCATCGGGCAAAATAACTGGGCGGACTAGAAAGTGCCGCGCCTCGGCAGCAACCTGCCCGGCTTCCTCTGCCAATCCGTCGAGGGCGACCAGCGCGGCATCGTCGGCATCGGCTAACCAGCGGTCGCGTACGGTGGCCGACCAGGCAAAACCGCCCGCCATCGCCTGCCGCCGAAGGGTAATCAGAGCCTCGGCCTGCGCGTGCAAGGTGGCGACGGCCTCGGCACCGATCTGTCGTCCCAGTGCCTGATCGCCCCCGGTGCGTTCACCAAGCGCGCGGGCCTCGACCAGATCACGGTGTATCGCGCCAATCGCCGTCGCATCGGGCAGGTCGCCGGGCGGCGGCGGCTGGTCGAGCAGCGCGATCCGTTCGCCCGCTTCCTTGCGTGCCGCGCGCAGCCGGATGATCGCGGCATCGTCGAACTCGGGTTCGTGCGAGGCGATGATGTCGATCGCATCGGGCAGCCAATCCGCCAGTTCTCCCGCCGCAATCACGCGTCGTGCGGCATCGGCGGGTTCGATCGCTGCACCGTCAATGGTCGCACCGGTCATGGCCTGTCGACCGATATCCTCCACCTGCCGGTCGATGGTGGCGAGCTGGCGATGGATCGCTTCGATCCGGGCATCGAGCACCGCGATCTGCTGCGCCGTCTCCGTCGGGCGAGTGCGGTGCAGCCGGTCGGCAATGATGTCGACGGATTCCTGGAACTGCTTCAGTCCGTCGCGATCGCTGTCGAGAAGGCTGACAGCAAGCGGGCGGACGGCGGCGGGCAGCTTGTCGCGCAGGACCTTCAGCGCGGGTGCCTTTTGCGAGGTGACCAACACCCGTTTGCCGAGCGCGAGATAGTGACTGATGATGTTCGCGATGGTGTGGGTTTTGCCGGTGCCCGGCGGCCCCTGCACGACCACCCCTGGTCGAGTAGCAAGGCGCTGGATCACTTCCACCTGTTCGCGATTGAACGGCATAGGGAAGAACAGGTCATGGCCCGATCCGTCCGAGGATGTGACACCTGGAACCGTCGAGACGCCGCGATAGCTGGGATAGGCCTCCGTCGTCGCGCTGTCGGCGGGAGGTTGCAACAGGACACGGACGGCGGGGGGCAGAGCTTCCGGATTATCGATCGTGACAAGGGCAGCCTTGAACCGACGCAGATCGTCCATCAACTGTGTCGCCTGCCGCGTGCGTTCGATCAGGACCCAGCCACCATCGACCTGCAGCGTCTCTCCGGTCGGTGGGTGGCGTTCGCCGAGATCGGGCAGATAATGCCCGTCGGGATCGAGCAGCGCGACCGCCCGGCGTAGCGGCGGTGCAAAGCTTTCAGCATCGAAAGGCGATAGGCCTTCGCCCTCCATCGCGTCGAGATAGCGCTGCGTGCCTGCTTGCCACTCATCGACCGAGGGCGCGTCGAGTGCGTCGAGCGGGGCAGTCTCGATTCCCGATGGGGCTTCACTGCGCGGTCGAATGTCGATCCGGTGGGTAACCTCGTCCAGCGTGAGTTCGACCGGGACGGTGAGCAGTGGGTGATGCAGCCGTCCGAATGGCCGGGTCCAGCGTGCGACGCCGATGCCCCATACCAGTTCAACCGGCTGCTCCGACCCGCCGTCCAGCGTCTGGCGAAGTGCGAACAGGCTGTTGTAGAGGTCGATCGCTTGGCGGCGGGGCCGTTCTTCCAGCGCCCAGGCGGACCAGATTTCGCGTTTGTAGCCCTCCAGTGCCGCGTTCAAACGCGCAGCTTCAGGGTGATCGATCAGCGCCAAGCCGGGCGTTTCGATCCCGTCGCGTAGCGCGTCGTCGAGCATCTCTCGAGGCAGTTCGCGGCGCAGACTTGGCACCTGCGCGACATCGTCGCGCAGGTCGATCCAGCGCCGCAATTCTGGGTCGCTTGGCACCGGTGGCAGGCGGCGGACGAGGCGGTCGACACTCAACCAGCGATGATCGTCGCCGTCGCGCACATTGACCAAGACGCCGGGAAGAAGGATGATATCCTCACCCGATCGCCGAAACGCACGATAGTCCGCCATGTCGCTGACCGTGCGCAATCGATCTCGTTCGGTTGCCTCGACATATTCGATCAGTGCCGTCAAGCGATCCCGCTCGATCATAAACCCCCGTCGCCTTTGCTCGATGTCATCCCACCTTCACATGCCAAGCATAGAAAGATGAAGGGGCATTGGTCATCTTTTTTGCATTGAACAAAATGGATGAAAAAATTCGGGCGGTTGCGACCTTGACCTTGTGTCACTGTTCGCGCCACCATTGGTACATCTAACGGGGCGATGATCGTATATGGTTAGCTTGCAAAAGGGACAGACGGTTTCGCTCGCGAAGTCCGATGGTGGCAGCCTGACCAAGGTTGCGATGGGACTGGGCTGGGATGTCCGCAAGGGTAAGGGGCTGTTCGGAATGTTCAGCGGTGGTGGGGATATCGATCTCGATGCCTCATGCCTGCTGTTCGACGGCAACCGCCGCATGATCGACGAGGTCTGGTTCCGCCAATTGTCGAGCAAGGACGGCAGCATCGTCCATAGCGGCGACAACCGGACCGGTGCTGGCGATGGCGATGACGAGACGATCAATGTCGATCTGTCTCGCGTTCCATCCTCGGTTCAGACTTTGATCTTCACGGTCAACAGCTTTCAGGGCGACAGCTTCGAGCGGATCGCCAATGCCTATTGCCGGTTGGTCGACCTGACCACGGGACGCGAGATGGCGCGCTACGACCTGACGGGGGAGGGCAGCCATACCGGCCAGGTGATGGCCAAACTGACCCGCAACGGCCAGGGCTGGGACATGAAGGCGCTGGGCGAGAAGACGATAGGGCGCACGTTCCACGACATGAGTTCCGCGATCAACGCTGTTCTCTGAACCATCGTCCAGGCGGGGAATTGCGGGGCATGACCGAGCTTCAACAGGGCGGCAACACGCCTGTCACCGGCAGCCAGATGTCTGTCGGCTTTTCGTGGGCGATACCATCGGGGCGCGATGTCGAGGCGGATGCGTCTGCTTATCTGCTGACCGCAAGCGGTAAGGTTCGCGGCGATGCAGACATGGTTTTCTACAACCAGCCTGATGGTGCGGCTGGCGCGGTGCGCTTCGGGGATCGTACCGGACCGCGCGGTGGCTTCACCGTCGATCTGGCGCAGTTGCCCGTCGAGCTAGAGCGCATTGTTTTCTGTGTGACGATTCACGAGGCGCAGGCCAAGGGACAGACATTGGCGCTGCTCGCCGATGCCGAAATCTCCGTGACCCCGGCGGGCGGCGGCGACACGATACGCTATCGGCCGATGCTGGCTGGAGCGACCGAAGCGGCGATGGCGTTGGGTGAGCTCTATCGGCGGGGTGACCAGTGGAAGTTTCGCGCCGTGGGGCAGGGGTTCAATGGCGGTCTGGCGCCCTTGGCGCGCTCCTTTGGGATCGAGGTGGCCGAGGACGCCGCTCCGCCGCCTGCGCCTCCGCCACCCCCGCCGGCATCACCTGTCCGTCTGAGCAAAGTTACGCTCGACAAGCCTGGTCAGACGGTCAGCCTGGAGAAGAAGGGCAGCCATTTCGGCGAGATCGTCGTCAACCTGAACTGGTCGCGCGGGCGCAAAGCGTTTTTCGGTGGCAGCACTGCGATCGATCTGGATTTGGGGTGCCTGTTCGAACTGACCAACGGTCGCAAGGGCGTGGTGCAGGCGCTGGGACGGGCATTCGGTGGTTTCGATCAGGCCCCCTATATTGCCCTGTCTGGTGACGATCGCACCGGTGATATCTCTCAGGGGGAGACGATGCGCATCAATGGTGCCCATTGGTCGGACCTGCGTCGCATCATCGTCTTCGCCAATATCTATGACGGTGTCCCGAACTGGCAGCAGACCGACGGCGTGGTGACGGTCACCATGCCGGACCAGCCGCCGATCGAAGTCCGCATGACCGAGGGGCGCAATGACCGTCGTCTGTGCGGCATCGTTCTGATCGAGAATGACGGCGGGCGGCTGAAGGCGACGCGGATCGTCGAATATGTTCGCGACCAGCAGGTGCTCGACGAACGTTTTGACTGGGGCCTTCGCTGGGTCGCGGGCAGCAAGGACTAAGGCCGTCCCACCATGGTCGACGGCATACGGGGGAAGAATGTTTAAATATTTCAAAGGATCGTTCGTGTTCGCGGCGATCTGTCTCGCGATCGGGGCTTGGATCGGCTGGACGCTGACGCACGATCTTGCAGGTACGCTTGGCATCCTGTGGATCGTGTTGGTGCTCGGTGTCCTGGAAGTTTCGCTGTCGTTCGACAATGCGGTGGTCAATGCCACCGTGCTGCGCGACATGACGCCGGTCTGGCAACGTCGCTTTCTGACCTGGGGAATCATCATCGCGGTGTTCGGGATGCGCATCCTGTTCCCGCTGGTCATCGTCGCGATCGCGGCACGCCTGGGGCCGATCGACGCGGTGGTGCTCGCGGCGACCGACCCCGTCGCCTATGAACGGATCATCACCGGCGCGCATGTCGGCATCTCGGGCTTCGGTGGCGCGTTCCTGGCGATGGTCGGGCTGACCTTCTTCCTCGATGAGGAAAAGGATTCGCATTGGATTGGCCTGATCGAGCGGCCTTTTGCCGGTCTCTCGCGGATTTCGGGGCTGGCGATCGGCATCGTGCTGCTGGCGCTCTATGGCATCTCGCGCGCCATTCCTGCGGAGGAGGCGATGACCTTCCTGACCGCCGGGATTTTCGGCCTGCTTGCCTATATCGCGGTGCAGGCGGTCGGTGCGATCCTGGAAAAAGACGACGAGGAACCCACCTCGGGCAATGCGGCAGCGACGGTCGCGGTGGCCAAGTCCGGCCTGGCGGCGTTCCTATATCTCGAAGTGCTGGACGCCAGCTTCTCGTTCGACGGGGTGATCGGTGCGTTTGCGCTGTCGAACAACCTGTTCATCATCGCACTCGGGCTGGGTATCGGTGCCATGTTCGTCCGGTCGATGACGGTTATGCTGGTCGATAAGGGAACGCTGACCGAATATCGCTACCTGGAACACGGCGCATTCTACGCCATCATCGCGCTGGCCGCGATCATGCTGATCTCGGTCCGGGTTGAAGTGCCCGAAACCGTGACCGGCCTGATCGGCGCGGCGTTTATCGGCATGGCGTTGTTCGCATCGGTTCGCGCCAATCGGCGGGAAGGCGATGGCGATGTGGCGCTGGAGGATGCGGTGCCGGTCGCGCCGACCGGCGAACGCCTGTCCATCTGAACGATCAAGAGAGAGGAAGCACATCCATGTCAGTCAGTCTGGCCAAGGGCGGCAATGTCAGCCTGTCAAAGGAAGAACCCGGCCTCACCCACATCTTGATCGGTCTGGGCTGGGACACGCGGACCAAGGACGGCACCGATTTCGACCTGGACGCCAGCGCCTTCCTGCTGGGTGCAGGCGACAAGGTTCGCGGGGATTCCGATTTCATCTTCTACAACAACCTGCGCTCGTCCGACGGCTCGGTCGAGCATACCGGCGACAACCGCACCGGCGAGGGGGATGGTGATGACGAGGCGCTGAAGGTCGAACTGGGCAAGGTGCCCGCCGATGTCCAGAAAATCGCGGTCAGCGTCACCATTCATGAGGGCGAGGCACGGCGCCAGAGCTTCGGCATGGTGTCCAACGCATTCATCCGGGTCGTCAATGATGTCACCGGTCGCGAGATCGCGCGTTATGACCTGTCCGAGGATGCCTCGACCGAGACGGCGATGATCTTCGGTGAAGTCTATCGCCATAATGGCGAGTGGAAATTCCGCGCTGTCGGCCAGGGTTTCAAGGGCGGCCTGGCTCCCATGGCCCGCAATTATGGCGTCAATGTCGGCTGATCGCCGACCCTATCGAGGATAGCAAAAATGGCAGTTTCTCTCTCCAAGGGCGGCAATGTCAGCCTGAGCAAGGAAGCACCGGGCCTGCGCGGCGTGCGTGTCGGGCTGGGCTGGGACACGCGGGTGACCGATGGCAGCGCGTTCGATCTCGATGCCAGCGTCTTCCTGCTGAACGAAGGTGGCCGGGTGCGCTCGGACGCGGATTTCATCTTCTACAACAACAAGAACGGCGCGAACGGCGCAGTCGTCCACCAGGGTGACAACCTGACCGGCGAGGGCAGCGGCGACGACGAAGTCGTGGTCGTCGGCCTCGATCAGCTTCCCGCCGACATCCAGAAGCTCAGCTTCGCGGTGACGATCCACGAAGCCGAGGGGCGTCGCCAGAATTTCGGCATGGTGTCCAACGCCTATATCCGGGTGGTCAACGCGGACGGCGGCACGGAGATCGCGCGCTACGATCTGTCGGAAGACGCCTCGACCGAGACGGCGATGATCTTCGGCGACCTGTATCGCCACAATGGCGAGTGGAAGTTCAAGGCGATCGGCCAAGGCTTCGCCGGTGGTCTGGGGCCGCTTGCCCAGTCGCTCGGCGTCAATATCTGATGACGCGATCCCGCCGGGGAAACCGGCGGGATCGGCTAGTTGTGGCCGTTCATTCGGGACATTCTCACCTCATGTCGGCCGTGCCGGACCTCGCGCCTTCGCCCTATCGCATCGCTCTGCCGACCGGGCAGCTGACCATCCGCGTCGACCACAGCCGCTGGCCGCTGGAGGCGCTTTGTGACTTTGCTGCGCGGGAGAACCCCAAGCGCGGCTATCTGGTCGTGTCGCGCGTGCTGGGGCGGCATCTGCCCGCGCGGCCCAGCGTCATGCGGCGCAGCGTTCGCGACCTGGCTTCCGCTATCCCCGCCGATTTGCCCGGCCCGGTACTGGTCATCGGACTGGCCGAGACGGCGGTTTGCTTGGGCCAGACGCTGCACGAGGAATGGCAGCGTCTGACCGGGCGCGAGGATGCCGGCTTCATCCATTCCACGCGACAAACGGTCGACGCACCGCTGCTGTGTCGGTTCGAGGAACCGCACAGCCACGCCTCGGCACATCTGATCTATCGCCCGCAGTTCGATGCACTGGCCTGTCCCCGATCGCTGGTGATTGTCGATGACGAGATTTCGACCGGCACCACCCTTCGCAACCTTGCCGCCGCGCTGATCGCCGAATGGCCGCAGGTTGAAAGGGTCGTTGTGGCGACGCTGACCGACTGGACGGCGGGTACGGATCGTTGGAGCGCTATGCCCCGCCCGACCGAAGTGGTGTCGCTGCTTCGCGGGCGGTTGGACTGGACGCCTGCCACCGGCCACCAGGTCGATCCGGGCTTCGAGGCGCGGGCGGGATCGCTCGGCACCATGACGACGCATGTCAATTACGGACGGCTGGGGCGGTCGGACTCTCCCGACACGCTGCCGGTCGAGCCGCTACCCGATGGCACCGAGCCGTTGCGGATCATCGGCACCGGCGAGTTCACCTATCTGCCCTTCCGCCTCGCCGAACGCCTGGAGGCGGAGGGACGCGACGTGGTGGTGCAGGCGACCAGCCGCAGCCCGGCGCGGATCGGCGGCGCAATGGCGACCAAGCTGTGCTTCGGCGACAATTACGACACCGGGGTCGCCAACTATCTCTACAATGCCGATTGCGCCGATGGGCGCACAAATTGGATCTGTCACGAAACGCCGATAGCCAGTGTCGATCCGGCGCTGGTCTCTGCGCTCGATGCTTCGGTACTGGGATGGCGATGACGATAGGGGCGATCGCGTTCGTCGATCTGGATGATACGCTGTTTCAGACGATTGGGAAATGTCCCAACGATGTGCCGGTGGATCGGTTGACGCCGCTGGGCTTCACTAGGGAGGGCGACCCGCTCAGCTATGCGACGCCCCGCCAAATGTCTTTCCTGAACTGGCTGGCTCAGACGACGCGTCTGATCCCGGTCACGGCGCGTAGCCTGGATGCGCTGCGTCGGGTTCATATCCCCTTCGCCGCCGCGATCTGCGCGCATGGCGGGGTGATCCTCGACGATCATGGGCAGGTGGACGAGGAATGGGCCGCCCACATCGCCGCCAGCGCCGCTGCGCATGCCGCCGAGCTGACCGGCTATGCCGACGCCATTGCGGCCGAGGCTGAGCATAGCGGGCAGGCGATCCGCGTTCGCGTCCTGACCGAAGATGATGTGCCGCTCTACGTGCTGGTCAAACATGCGACTGCGGACAGCACTGCGCTGAACCAGGTGGTAGACGCCGCCGTACCGGGCCTGCCCGTCGGCTGGATCGATCACCGCAACGGCAACAATATCGCGCTGATGCCGCCCTATCTGGGCAAGCTGCACGCGGTCGAGCGGCTGCTGCTCCGGTTGCGTGCCGAGCATGGCGACCTGCCGGTTCTGGGCATCGGCGACAGCCTGACCGATGCTCCGTTCATGGCGGCCTGCGACTTCGCGATGATGCCGGTGGGATCGCAACTGGGCAAGCAGGTGCTGCGTGACGGCTGATCCCGTCACCGTCCCGGTAGGAGTGCCATTCTCGGGCAGCTATGCGCCCGAGGATGTGACGTTCCTGCTCAAGCCGGTCGCGCTCGACGCGACGGACATTGTGGAGAAAGAGGCGCTGATCCAGTCGGGTCGCCGCCATTACTCCGAGATGATCGCGCCCGAAGCCGTGCCCGGCGATGCCTATCTCTCGCTGTATGACGCGGCTTTGGCGCGTAATGGGGCGCGGCTGGCGCAGGATATCGCAAGCCTTGCCGCGCATCTGGCGGCGCGGCGTCCCGGACGGCCTGTGGTGATCGCCAGCCTCGCCCGTGCGGGCACGCCAATCGGAGTGTTGCTGACGCGGGTGCTGCGGGCCGCCGGGCATGGAACGGACCACTATGCCGTCAGCATTATTCGCGATCGCGGCATCGACCGGAACGCGTTGCGCCATATCGCCGATCGCCACGATCCGGCCGATGTCGTCTTCGTCGACGGCTGGACGGGGAAGGGGGCCATCGCGCAGGAAATGCGTACCAGGCTTGCCGACCAGCCCTTCGGCTTCGCGCCGGTGCTGGCGGTCGTCGCCGATCCCGCCGGACAGGCGGACATCGCCGCGACCGATGATGACTATCTGATCGCCTCGGGCCTGCTCAACGGGATCGTCTCGGGGCTGGTCAGCCGGTCGATCCTGCGGGACGATCTGGTTGGCCCGGACGATTTCCATGCCTGCGTCTCCTATCCGCAGTTCGCCGCGGCCGATCGTTCGCAAGCGTTTGTCGATGCGCTGACGCCGTTGGCGCTACGGGCGCATGCCAGGGCTATAGACGGACATGCGGCACGGCGACCGGCGCTGCGTCAGGCATGCGAGGCGATGGTCACGCGTCTGCTCGCATCGGCGCAGACCATTGACCGCAACCGGATCAAGCCGGGCATCGCCGAGGCGACCCGTGCCTTGCTGCGTCGTATGCCCGAGCGGTTGCTGGTCCGCGATCGCGACGATCCCGATGTCGCACATCTGCTTCATCTGGCCGAACGCGGCGGCGTTCCCGTCTCGGGCCTTGGGGACGACAGCCGTTACCGCGCGGTCGCGATCATCCGCAGCCTGGGGAACGACTCATGATGTCGGCGATGATGCTGGGCGCGACGCTCTACATGCCATGCACCCGGCCCGATCTGTTCGAGCGGTTGTTCGGTCCTGCTGCCGTGCCAGGGCTGCGCTCGGCGGTGCTGTGCCTGGAAGATGCGGTCCTCGCTTCCGACATTCCTCTAGCGATGGTGCATCTGACGGCGCTGCTGCGTCGGCTGGCGCAGCGGGACGCCGCATCAGGCGATCCGATGATCTTCGTCCGGCCGCGCGATGGGGCAATGCTGGATCATATCCTCCGCCTGCCCGGCATCGAGCGGGTCCAGGGCTTCGTCCTGCCCAAAGCCCATGCCGACAACATGCCGGCCTATCTCTCGCTACCCTATGCGCCGGGGCATCGGTTGATGCCGACGCTGGAGACGCGGGAGGCACTCGACCCCTATGAGCTGCGTCGGCTGCGCGATCAGTTGCTGGCGGTGCAGGATCGCATCCTTGCGCTGCGTATCGGTGGCAATGATTTGCTGCAGACCATCGGGTTGCGCCGCGTGGCGGGGCGAACCGCCTATGACGGGCCGCTGGGCGCGGTGATCGGAATGCTGGTCAGCAGCTTTGCGCCATGGGGCTTTGCCCTCAGCGCGCCGGTGTTCGAGCGGTTCGGCGACACCGCGCTGCTCCGCGACGAAGTGCAGCGCGATGTCGAGCATGGCCTATTCACCAAATCGGCGATCCATCCCGATCAGGTTCCGGTCATCCAGGCGGCGCTCGCGGTGCCGTCGCATCAATGGAGGGAGGCGCAGGCGATCCTGGCGCCGGATAGTGCGGCGGTATTTGCCCATCATGGGGTCATGTGCGAACCATCGACCCATCGCGGCTGGGCCGAGCGGATCCTCGCCCGCGCCGATGCCTTCGGCGTGGCGGATCCCATGGCACACCCGGCGTCGATACCGCTGCGCGCATGAGCATAGGGGAGAGTAGCATGAGCGATTATCGGACCAAGATCGACGAGCAGGTCGGCAACGGTGTCCGCTTCGAACTGTATCAATTCGTGCGCAAGAGCCACGCGCTCGGCACGCCGGTGCACGTCCCCAATGCCTCGCCCAACGGAACCGCCGCCACTATCCACCTTCATCCTCCACATCCTGCCACCGCGCGCCAGCTGCGGATCGTGCTCGATGGTGGTGCGGCGCTGCTGGAGCCCGGGGCCCTACAATATGCCAAGGGCCGGTTGCAGATCGACATTCAGAAGAATGCCGGTGCCGGTGGCTTCTTTGCCCGTGCCATCACCTCCGCTGGGACCGGCGAGAGCGCCTTCGCGACCCGCTATGCCGGGCAGGGCGAGGTCTGGACCGAGGCGACGCCCAAGCATTTCATCCTGGCGCAGATGGACGGGCCGCAGGATGCGCTGATCCTCGACGACGGCGCCTTCTACGCCTGCGACGGCAATATCGCGGTGTCGACCCATATCCATCGCTCGGTGCAGGGCGTGCTGTCGGGCAACGGCCTGATGCAGCCCAAGCTGACCGGGGCGGGGGCCTTTGTCGTGGAGTCGCCGGTGCCGGTCGACGAGATCGAGGTGGTCGAGCTGGACGGGCGTGAGGAACTGATCGTCGATGGCGACCTGATGCTGATGTATTCGGCCGGCTTGCAGGTCGAATTGCGCCCGTTGGTCCGGGGGCTGCGCAATGCGATGCGGAGTGGCGAGGGGCTGGTGTTCGTGTTTTCCGGGCGTGGTACGGTTTGGCTCACTCCGACGATGCGGCTCGGCTGAGGGACGTCAGGCGGGGCCGTTGTCGCCATAGCGCTGCTCGATGAAGCGCAGATTGTCGGCGAAGCTGTCGATATCGTCCTGCGCCATCGATCGGGACAGCGTCTCCGCGCGGGTGACCATGCGATCGAGCGCCTCGTTGAGATTATAGCTCGCCGAACGACCCGTCGTGCGGAAAATCTCGGCGCGGTGGGCAGGGGGGATTTCGGCATAGCTGGCGATCAGTCGCGGCAGATGCGTGTCGCGCATCTGGCGAACTTCGGCCAATGCCGAGACCATCAGGCTGTTGTCCCGGGCACGCGCCTCAATATCCGCAATGAGCGAGACGAGCTGGGCCACGCGCGGGCGCGACGCATCGGGGAGGCGTTCGTCGTCGGGGCTGATGGCAGGGGTGCTTGGAACGGGCGCAGGGGGCTGGGTGGCCGACACGTCATCGGGGGCTGAGAGCCAGTTGGCGATTCGATCAAGAAAGCCCGATACCATGTCTTGCGCTTGTCGCCTCCGTCCGGACGCGAGACTACCGCATGCAGCGGCTACAAATCCAGCGGGCTGGTGGAATTGTCACGCGATGCCAGTGTTTCCATCGCCTGGTGTGCCTCGGCCAGGGCAGCACGAAGCTTGTCTCGGGCGCGTTCGGCGGCGAGGCCTGGGTCGATACGCGTCTGATCGCTCATCACCTGCCGGGCCGCCATGGCGACTTGCAGCGCCAACAGCGTTGCGGTGCGCGCCTGGATGATCGCCTTGTCGAGGACGGTCTGATTGGCGATCAGCAGGTCCAACGTCATCACGGCCTGCTGGTGAATGGCCTGCTGCGTGAGCAGGGCCTGTTCGCGTTCCAGCAGGATGGCAGATCCGCGATCCTGCATGGCGGCGGTGCGTTCGGGCTGTTCGACCCGCAACTCCCGCGCCGCTGACTCGATCATGGGCCGCAATAGCTCGATCGTGGTCAAAGCCTGCTCCAATCCGCCAGCAGCCCTGGCCAGGCGATCGCGGGCCGATGTGATGAGGATCGTCTGCCGAGTGGATTCATCCCGTTCGGCATCCAGGCGCATCACCAGCGTGTCGATATCTGTGGGCGATAGGCCGGGGGCAGTCTGCTGACGGCCTCGCAGCCACGGAAAGCGAGGCGGCGGCGGGGGCGCATCCCATGCCGCGATCGACCGCTCGATATCCGCTATGACGGTCTGCGCGGATCGGCCCTCGGCCAGTGCAGGCAGGTGAGCCGTCGCATCGGAGGATGCTCGCATGGCTTCCTCGCCAATCCGGTCGAGTATAACGTCACTGGCATCGCGGACCCACCGTCGGACGATTTCTCTCGCAGCTGTCTTCAATTCGGTTCCTGCCACGACCGGGCTTCGAGAATTGCTGGGCTCACCGTCTACCATGTGTGTCTGCTCATTCTGCCGCGGTGGAACCGACCACAGAATACGGAATATGCATCGGCGCTGTAAAGCTGGGTGACCTGAGGGGCGGGAAAAGGTCCCATCGTGACTGAGGATGAGGAAATTCAGGCGCAATAATGCAAATCGGCGGCCGGGCCGCCAATTTGCCGGTGCGCGCGCTCGATCAGGAGCGATCGAGCGCGGCGTCCTCCAGCCGCTGGCGGCTTCCGGAAGGCGGGAGGGGGTACTTGTCGGCGCCGGGCTGATGCCGGACACTATGAGGCATGACCGGTCCTGGCTTGCCCGACGAACAGCCCGTCTTCGCGCATCATGTGCGTGCGCTCCTGGCGCGTCAGGCGCAAGCCGACCGGGATCTGGTAGGGGCGTCGTACCGTCGTGGACGCAATCGCCAGCCCGAGCTGGAGCGAGGACATTCGCCAGCCCGTCGCAAGGCGGATGCGCTCGCCTCAGCGGTCGGCATCGACTTCCACCGACCCAGCCCGATCCGGCGGGGTAGCCGCCAAACCGGTGGCGGCCGGGTGCCGCACTTCGACATGAAGCCGATGGGTAAGACTCACGTGCCGACAAGCGGAGACGGAAAGGTTCACCACCGCTTCAAGACCAAGGCCAAAGAGGGCGAGCATTTCGACTATCTGCGCGACGGCGCGAAGGTCACGATCATCAGCCATCTCGACAATATCCGGCGCGATCAGGCGGTGGCGGATCTGGCCGAGAACCTCGTCATCGACATGATCGACGAGCAGGTGATCCGGGCTGGGATGAACGCCCGGGCCATCGTCTCGAACATTGGCGGCAGCCCTGAGCGCCAGCGGTCGTTGTTCGTTGCGGCCGAGCAGAGCGAAAGCCAGCCCAGGGTCCATCAGCTCACCGCCTCGACCGCCGAGGTCGGACGATATGATCGGGTGGCGGGATTCGCGACAAGTCCGGACTGGCTGCGCGACATGAGCCGCAGACTGAAGGCAGCGCGACGGGAAGCCGAAGCCAAGGCGGCGGCTAAGGGACGCCTCTTCAAGGACCGGCAGGTCATCGTCGCGGATGTCACGCCCGAGGAGGCGTTCGACCGGCTGACCTGGTTCGATAAGCATCCCACTTTCCCCGCGCCGCGATGGCAGCAGGGACGGACGGGGCGCAGCCACCATCGCTTCGTGCAGGAGCTGCCCGCCGACGCCAGGCCAGACCAGCATGGCCAGATCCTCCGCAACATCGTCGCCATGCTCGCGGCGGATGGCTGGATGGCGGTGGGGGTGATCCACCAGCCCGATCAGCACGGCGACAAGCGCAACTTCCACATCCATGTCGACGCCTATGACCGCCCGGCGAAGTGGCTGGACGAGGAGGGCAAGTGGGATTTCGAGGTGGTCAAGCGCAAGAACGGCAAGAACACCCGGCCCTATCGCCAGAACAAGGTCAGCTACCGCGCGGAGCCCGACGTCAATGGAAAGCGCGCCAAGGTCGATACCGCCGAGCTCATGCGCGGGCGCTTCATCGACATCGTCAACGCGGTGATGGGCGAGGAGCACTATCTCCACGGCACCTATAAGGAAAACGGCATCGCCCTGACCCCGCTCGAGCATATGGGCAATCGCGCGACCGGTCACGAGCGGCGTGGGGTCGCGACGGAGGTCGGCACCCGCAACGCGCGGCGGATCGTGCACGATGAGCTTTCCGCTTGCGATAGGAAGGCGGCCGCTGCGACGGACGTGCTGGCAAGGGACATGGCGCTGATCCTGCCGTCGATCGGTGATCAGCCCGACGCAGTTGCCGCTGCCCGGCGGTATGAGCGATTGTCCCGCCGGCTGATCCAGCGCCGCCATGACATGGACGTCGCCGATGTCGTGGTCGCGGCATCGCGATCGCGGGCGGAGGCGGTGATCGCGGCGCTGGAGCCGGAGCCCGGCCGCCGGACCAAGCCGCGCGCGGGTGACGGTGCGCTGTTGGAGGCGGCGCGCGCGCATCTCGACTGGGCGGAGCAGCATTCGCCCTCCGACGACGAGCGTGCGGCGGAACGGCAGCGGCTCGCCCGGATCGAAGCGCAGGCCGGTGCCGCATGGGACGAGGTCGCGGCGGCGATTGCGACAAAGGGCCAACGCACTCCTGCGGTCACCTATGTTTCCACACGGACGGCGCCCGCCGCGACGATGCACCATCCGGATTATCAGGAGCAGGTGCGTGGACGCCTTCGCCAATGGCTGACGCGGCATGGACGAGATGAGGGGCGGCTGATCTTTGAAGGCGACGCGGTGCGCCTCGCGTCCGATGTGCCGAAATCGATCGACCGGCTGATGCGGCTATTCGTTGGCGAGGAGGAATTCCAGAATTGGCTGGTCGGCGAACGGGAGCGGCGGGCCGATCAAGCCGCGGCTGATGCCAAGCGGCAGCGCGACAAGCAGGCAGCGCTGCAACGCGCCGAGGCGGGCCGTCGCGGGCAACAGGCCGCGAAGGCGGAAGCGGGCGAGGTTGTCAGAACGATACCGCCGCCGAAGGATCGTGCGCGGCCAGCACCTGTCGTTGCCGACATGCCCTCCGCCGAGCCTCTAGGCAGGCCACCCGTGCCGGAAAGGAAATTGCCGCCCGAACCTGTTTCCCCCGCTTCTGTCGATTGCCCCGCTGCCCAGCCCGTTGATCGACGACCGTCTGATCCACCCGTTGTGACCAGGGTTGATCCGCAGCGAGAGGAGGAACGCAAGTGGCAGGTGCCGCCCAGGCCTGTCCCGCGGGAAAGGCCGAACGGCCCACCGCCGGGTATCCGGAGCAAGGGGCCGGACGACGTAGCGGCGCCCCAGCGCCCAATGGATCGCGGCTCAGAAAGATAATGACGGATTTCGGGCCGCCCCGATCGATGCGATCGGCCAGAAGGAAGGAGGGAGATAGCCTGGCGGCTGCACCATGATGGTGAAATGGACCTGAAGGCGACGCGAGCAGCCCCGCGCCGCCGGACTGGGAATGATATGAAGACCAAGACGAACGTGGTGCCGGGTTGGCTGAGCCCGAGCGCCGTGATGGACACGCTTTTCGATGTGCGCGAGCCCGGGTGCGAAGAACTGGGCTATGCTCTGCTCCGCCCCCGCGCCAAGCAGAAGGCGAACAGCGCGGCGACGCTGATCCGTGCGAAGATGGCACCGGTCGAGCCGACCAGCGCCTCGCGCGCGACCGCCTGCGGCATCCCGGTGACCGCCCGCCAGCATCGGCACGTGCTTGCCCGGGGTGTCGGAGACATGGCGTTGGCGCCGCTGCTCGACGAATATGATCGCGCCGTCCGCCCGCACCAGCGGCTGCTCGCCGGCGTGCTGACGATGCGCGGTGCCGTGACTCTGCCCATCCACGATCTGTTCGATATGGCGACCAGCTATGCCGCGATCCATCTTGCCTGCGGGCGGTCCCTGACCAGTGTGGTCGTGGCGCATGCGCCGGGCGATGAACTCAGCCGCGCGCTGCCGCACGTTCATATCTGCATGCTCGCGCGCCAGCACACGCCGAGCGGCTGGGCCGCCGAACATCCCGACCTCGCCGACACGACGCACCGCATGTGGGCGGAGGAATGGAGCGCGTTCCGCAGCGGATGGGAGCAGCTGGCCGCCGCCTGATCCTCTGGACGGGGCGGCAATGCCGCCCCGTCTGCAGCCAGATCGGCTTATTGCATCAGAACGACGATTTCGCGGCCGTACCTCCACCGACCGCACGGCTGACCGCATTCTGCCATGCCCGCTCCGCCGCCACGCCTTGCGAGAGGGAGACGTTCAGCTTGCCATAGACGTCGAGCTTGGCCGCAAGTCCCTGGTGCAGATTGCCCCAGATCTGGCGGCACGGGTCACCGCCCGTGCACCAGCTTGCCTCGTAGATGGAGGCGGCAACCTGCGAGGTGCCGGGTTTGCCGTAGCGCTTGACCATCTCGGCGGCGATCTGCTCGGGCGCCCGTCCGGCGGCAGGCGCGACATATTTGACGATTTTGACCGCGTCACCCGTCGGCATCGGTTGGAACTCGACGATCAGGCTCTCGTCGCTCTTTGTCGCGTTCAGCACCGCCACACCCTGTTTCGGCTCCTCGATCGGGAAGACGCCCCGCTGCCGCTTGGCCTCATGGTCGACGGTCGCGGCCCAATCCTCGCCCGCCGACGTCTCGACCTTCCATCCGGTACGGGCAAGCGTCGCCTGCACCTCGGGCGCGGTCATGCCGATGCGGATGCCGGCGATCGTCAGTGGCACGGCGACCGTCCTGGTCTGCGCGGCGGCCTCCTGCTCGGCAACCGAGGCCGATCCGCAGGCGGTGAGCAACGCCAGCGCGGCGGTGGTAGTGATTTTCGTCATCATGTCATGTCCTTGTATTCCGGACGCGCGGGTTCGTTCGCCGAAATGCGTCCCGGCGTGGCAGGTTCGCCGTGGTGTGTGGTGCTACGGGTGGGGTGGGCTTACCGGTGGCGAACGGGCCCGGACGGCCAACCTCATCGCAGAACCAGCGCGATGAAGCCTGCGGTGTCCTGCGCGCCGGCGACGTGGCCGGCATCGAAGGCGTGGGCGACGCCGAGCCGCAGCGAGGAGGTGGGCGACAGAGCGGCCGACCAGCCGAGTTCGAGGTCCATCTCGCGTGCGGTCGGTGTCAGGTCGACGCTAGTCAGGCGGGTGGCGAGCACGCCGGTCATCAGGTCATAGGCGACGGGCACCTCGACCACTGCGCGGGCGCGCTCGAGCCGGAGCGGCGAGGACAGCCCGAGCGTCATCGTACCGCCGCCAAGACGATGCGCCGCGTCGAGCGCGAAGGCGGTGCTGGTCATCGGGCCGGTGAAGCGCAACAGGTCCGATCCGCCATCGACCCGGGTGGTGGCGGCCGTGGCCCGTGCCGACAGCAGCACGCCAGCAACGGTTCGGCTGGCGGTCAGCGTGGCCAGCGTCGTCCGGCTGCCGGAGAGGGCAAAGCCAGCGGGGCCGCGCAAGCCCAGCACCTGACCGCGTTCAGTCAGGTCGGACAGCTCGACACCTAGCCCCATCGGCGTCGCGAAGGTGACGCTGCGCAAGGTGCCCCGACCGTCGCGCGACGTGCCGGAGGCAAAGCCCGCCGACCAGCCGTCGCCGCTCCACGACGATAACATGCCAACCGGTGCAGCGACGACACCGCGCAGGGCAGAACCGGCGATGCCCGCACCTTGCCCGCTCACGACATTGGCGCTGAAGCTGACGGTCTGTCCCGCAGCGGGCGAGAAGGCGAAGGTGGCCGGGCGGCCGGAACGCGCCGCGGCCCATGGACCGGTGGCAGCGGAGGTGAAACCGAACTTTGCGTCGTTGGCCGTGGTGGCCAGCCAAGGCGGATCGATCGTCCCCAGCATCGCAGCCGCCAGCAACCCCGAACCCCGGCTCCGTGGCCCGGTGGTGCCAGTCATGGCGAAGTCACGGCCATAGCGGCCGAACACCGTCATGCGGGTGACCGCATCCGACAACTGGCCGCCAATACCGAACGGACCCGACAGGCTGAGCGAGGAATAGCGCGCCAGCACCATGTCGGCCGCTGCAAAGGCGCTGACCGGTGCCTGCGCCTTCATCGCCGCCTCGATGTTGAGCAAACCAGCACCGAAGATCTGGTCGGCACCCTTGTCGCCGAGGTCGGTCGCCGTATCGAGCAGGATGCGCGAGGATCGCCTTGCCGCTGAGCTGCGGCCAATATTGCTTGAGGAGTGCAGCGGCCCCGGCGATGGCCGGCGCGGCGAAGCTGTTACCGGTGACGGTGGTCAGTTGCCCGTCCTTGCCGATGACGCTGACGTCCGTCGCAACCACTGCCAGCGTGCGGTCGGCAAGATCGCCAGGCAGGCCGTTGCCACTCGGCGGGCGGAGCGAGCTGTCGACACGAATGCCGAACAGGAAATTGTCCTTGTTCTCCAGATTGCTGCCGACAAAATTGCGGGTGTTTGTGCCGGCGTTGGCACTCTTGTCGTCGACGAAATTGGAGACGGATTGCACCAAAAGCCGGTCTGCTTTGACGACGCCGTCCATCGCCGCACGTTGCTCTGCTGCGGCCTGTCCGCCCGCTTCGCCGTTCAAGCTCAGCGAGATGACGAAGGCGCCTTTCTCCACCGCATAGGTGATGGCCGGGGCGATGTTCATCGGATTAGCGCCATCGGCCTCCTTGATCACGGAGGTGGCGGTGACGTTCTCGAGATCGGGCGCCGCGATCTTGAGCGCGAGCAGCGTTGCGTCGTAGGCGACGCCGTGCATGCCGTTCCCGTTCCTCGCTGCCAGCGCGACCGAGGCGACTTCGGTGCCATGGCCCTGCACATCGGCGAGCGCGAAGGTCACCGTCTCCGGCGCACAGGTGGCGCAACGTGCGATCTTGTTCTCGAACGCCTTGCTGTCGGGCGAGATACGGCCGGCGAACTCGGCGCTGCTGGTGGCAATGCCGGTATCGATGACCGCGATGGTCACACCCTTGCCGGTGATGCCCTTGTCATAGGCATAGGCGGCCTTCGCGCCGACCACCGCACCGGACGCCTTGTACTCGGCGCTATCCGCAGCACTGGGCGGCGGGGTCGGTGTGGGGGATGGCGTCGGTGTTGGGCTGGGCGTCGGCATGGGTGCAGGCGTCGGGATCGACCCTGACGAAGCGACGCCACCGCCTCCACCGCCACAGGCGGCGAGCAGGATTGCCGCCGAAATCACCGATGCCGACCCGAAAGCCGGAAGTTGGAAACTCGCTATTAGACGAGCGCGCACGCCTTTAGGCCCCCGAAGGAGCCCTGGACATCCGCGAGCGCCTCCCGGCCGAAACTGGTTCGGCCCGGGTACACGGCTACTAATAGCGAGGTTTCCACGCCTCGGTCCGCCTGCTGGCGAACGAGGCTGGTGTAAGCGGAACCCGTTAACGAACCAAGTCCCGCCGTGCACGAACGACGTCCGGGTCGCTGCAACATGCGGCAAGCTGGGCCGCTTCTGACTGAACAATATGACGTATTTCGAGATGTTTACCCTCTCCAGCAGCGACAATCTGCTGGAGGAAAGAAAATGAAGCGCCGCCTTCCGTTGTTGTTCCGCGTGAGCGCCATCCTGCTGCTGACCGCCCTGATCGCCGGGCAATGGTGGCAACGTCAGCCCGCCGGCAGCATCGCCGGCTGGGTGCCGGCCATGGCCGAAGTCTATTGCCCGGCTGCCGCGATCCATCGCTCCGGCACCATCGCATACAGCGCCCGCACGCTCGACGACTGGGGCTATGCCGTGATCGGCAACGCCGTCTTTCGCGATGGCCGCGACCGCTGCCGCGTGAGGAGGGGAAGATCGGCCGGGGCCGAGCGAAGCCCTGACGAGCAATGAAAATTGAAGGGGCCTGATCCGGACCAGCCGGTCCGGGGATCATGCTGTTGCGCAGGTAACCCCATGCATTCGACTATCCATGACACGCTGCCGACGACCTCGGTTGCGCTCCTCAACTATGTTCTGACCGCACTCGCTCCCGACGAGCCGTACCCCTATGCGGGTAACACCGGCCTGCCGGGGGGCGTGGAGTCGCTCGAGAACAACCTGATCGTCGTGGCGACCCCGGTCGCCGAGCGTCTCTATGACGACGCAGTGATGCGCTGTGCGGCGACCCGCAAGCGTGATGTCGTGCTGGTGCGGCATGGTTTCCACCCCGAAATTCTCGAACCGGTGCGGGCCGATGTCGCGCTGCACTCGGTCACCGGACCGATCCTGGTGCCGGATTTGAGCTTCTACCGCGATGCCGATGGCGGCCTGCACCTCGTGCCGGCGCGTCCGGACCTCTTCGTCGGAATCACACGGCACGGGTTGAAGGTGTCGATGCCCGCTCCCTGGAACAGCGGGTGGGAGCGGGTGACCGGGCTCGAGCGCGCCGCCGCCGAGATCGTCCGCGCCTGCCGGCGGACAGAACAGGGTTGAGATCAGCGAACACGAGAATGTGCCCCCGGGAATGGGGGATGAAACAAGGAGATATCCAGATGAACACCTCGCCCTTCGAAGCCGCCGTCACCCGCGCCGTCGTGAAGCTGCTGCTCGGTACCCGCAAGCTCAAGCCCGGAGTCGCCATCACCGGTGGCGATCCGCTCGAGATCGAGGACCAGATCAAGATGGGCCGTCACGCGGTCGAGACCGACGCCGACGTCTTGCACCTCGAATATCGCGACCGTCCGACCCCGGCGCTCACCGGGATCACGATGTTCCTGGCGCGCGATGGCCGCTGCCACATCCAGAGCGGTTGCCGCCTATGGCTGTCGAAGTCCGGCAACCGCGGGCTGATCCTGCCGCAAGACCATGTCCGCGGGCATTTCCGCCTCGCACCGCGGGAGATCCTGCACATCGACGGCAAGCCCGCCGACGACCTGAGTGAAGGCATCGAATGCGCCAGCACGTGGCTGACGCGGCAGGTCATGCGGCCGGGCGTCCAATATGACGCCGGGCAGTGCACGCTCTGGGCGCAGGCTGCCTGACAGATCGAGGCGAGGTCTATCACCCTATACGGACGAGCCAGCCAATTCGGACACCTGCCAATAAAATTGTTGCCTTCGTGTCCGAATATCTCGCCTCCTCCGTATAGGGTATGTGGACGTGGCTATCACCATCGCGCCTGAAGGCGTCATTCCAGTGTATTAGCCAGTACCGGGGCGGCGGCCCTTGGGACAAAGCCGTCGTTCGCAGGTCAGATGACGAAAGTCGGCTTTCGATAAGACCGGCCAATCGAGGGATCTCCCATGCCCCGCGCGGTTGCGTTAGGATCGAGCGAATGCGTATCTCATTCCCCTTCCTTGACGGCGGCTTCGCCGCCGCGCTCGCAGCGGGCGGCCCGGTCGCGGCGCGGACCGCCACCGTGCGCTATGTCACCGACGGCGAAACCTTCCGCCTGATGAGCGGCGAACGCATCCGAATATCGGGAATCGACGCCCCCGAAACCCAGCCCGGCTACGCCAAGTCCGCGCACGAGATGGTGCTCGGCAAGTGTGCGGGGGGTGCAGTTGCGCGGCCTGATCGACGGGCGCGCTGTGACCTTGTATCGGGTCGGCCGCAGTTTCGAGCGGACCGTCGCGACGGTCAGCGTCGGCGGTCGCGATATGGGGGCGAGCCTGATCGCGGGGGGGGGGCGCGGCGAAGCCGTGGCCGCGCGGCCTGCCCAAGTCCGACTGGTGCCGCTGATGGACTGGCGCGACCGCTTCGCCGGCGATCTGACGCTCGCCACGCTGCTGACGCCGACGCGCCTCTACACCGCCGCCGAGGCCGACGCGCGCGGCATCGGTGCGCCGAGCCAGCCGGGCATCTATGCTTGGTATTCCGATGTCGTCCTGCCGGGCGTCGATGCCAGCGAGTGTCACCGGCGCGACGACTTGACCTTGCTCTATTGCAGCATTTCCCCCAAGAAGCCGCCGACCAATGGCCGTTCGCCGAGCCGTTCGCACATCCAGCAGCGGCTGCGCACCCATTTCGGGGGAAATGCTGCCGGATCGACGTTGCGGCTGACGCTCGGCTGCCTGCTCGAAGCCGAAGTCGGCACGACGCTGCGGCGGGTCGGCACCACCGGCCGCCTGACCTTCACCAATCCGGGCGAACAATTGCTCGATCGCTGGCTCCATGCCCATGCGCGCGTCGCATGGGCGACGCACCCGGCGCCATGGGAACCCGAGCATCTGCTGCTAACCAGCGGATTGCCGCTGCCGTTCAACATCGACGGCAATCCGTGCGCGGCGTTCACCGCGCCGCTATCGGCGCTGGGCAGCGCGGCGGTAGCGTCGCGCCGAGACGCTACCGCCGATCGCGGACAGCGGCGGACCGCGACGTGCGCGCGATCCGCTGGCATGAGCGGGACCATGGAGAATCCGGTCTGTCTCGAGTGTATCGGCAACGTGCATTTGCGCGCGCGGCTCGCGGCCGGCGCGGTCACGGCCGTGTGCGAGGAATGTGGCGAGAGCCGACCCTCGATCAAACTGGCCGTGCTGGCCGAGCAGATACACGAGGCGTTCGCGCCTCATTTCGAGCTGACGCCCTATGACCAGAACACCAGCGCGGCGGAGATTTTCACGCGCATCGCGGGCATCGACGACGATCTTGCACAGCGGATCGAGGAGCATCTGCGCGAGGTCCATGAGGAGATCGCGTCGTTCCACGATTGTCAGAATCTCTATGACTACTTGACCGGCTTCGCGCCGGGCCGCACGCCGATATTCTGGCAGGACCAGCGCTGGCAGCGTTTCTGCGATTCGCTTAGAAAGAAGGCAAGGCACATCAACGCCGAAGCCCTGGCCTGGCTTGACGAAGTGTTCGCCGATCTCGGCGGCCATCTGACCTATGACGCGAAACCGATCATCAAGACGGTCGAGCCGGCGACGCCCGGCGGTCAATTCTACCGCGCGCGCATCGCCGCCAACGAACCCGAATTGTGCCGCATCCTGTTGGAGCCCGTAAGCAGATCGGGCCGCTGCCGCCCGGCCAGGGCAATGGCGGCCGGCTCAACGCCCCGGGCATTTCGGCCTTCTACGGCGCGGTCGATGTGACCACCTGCATCGCCGAAATCCGCCCGCCGGTCGGTGCGCATGTCGTGGTCGCGCGGTTCGATGTGCTGCGATCCTTGCGGCTGCTTGACTGCGAGGCGCTCGACAGACTGTCGGTTAACGCCAGCCCGTTCGATCCGGATTTTGTCGCGAAGCGCGATGCGGCGTATTTCTTGCGCACGTTCAGCGATCAGATCGCCCGGCCGGTGCTGCCCGGCGACGAGGTCCAGGGCTATGTCGCGACCCAGGTCGTCGCCGAATATCTGGCCGAGCGGATCGTGCCCGCGATCGATGGCATTCTCTACAAATCGACCCAGCGCGGATCGGCGCTCGGCAATGTCATGCTGTTCAACCGCTCGGCGCGGGTCGCGCCTTTCCCGCACCACAGCCATTATATCGACGCCCTTATCCGCGAGATCGATGTCGATTCCGAGGATTTCGACGACAGTATCAGCCTGTCGGTCAAGGAGATCGGCGCGGAAGCGCCGCCCGATCCGCTCGCGGCGCTGGGGCGCACGCCACCGCCCTTGCCCGAGGACTTGCCAGCGACCTTCGCGCAGCCCGATTTCGGCGATGATCGGCCGCTGACCCTGCGCCTCGCGCCCGAAAGCATCGCGGTACATATCATTCGCGCGGTCGATTACGACCGGTCCGAACGCCGCGTCACCGTCACGGCCTGGCCGGATGACGATGATGGAACCGGCGCATGAAGACTATGCCTAACGAAGCGGCGCTCCGCGATTACCTCGCCCAGCATCTCGACATGATCGAGCCGGGCCTGACTTTGGTCGATACCGAATTTCATCTGGCCAATCCGAACGGCGCTTCGGGGTTTCTCGATATCTTCGCGCGCGCCGCCGATGGGCAGCTCGTCATCATCGAGATCAAGCGCACCAATTCGGCGGCGCGCGAGGCGATCCAGGAACTCTACAAATATGCCGCGCTGCTGCGCGAGAAATACCTGCTCAAGGAGACCGAATATCGGCTGATTCTGCTGTCGGTCGAATGGCACGAACTACTCGTGCCCTATTCCGAATTCGTGCCCTCGGCGCCGTATGAGATCTGGGCAGGCGAGATTGTGCGCGGCCCCGATGGCCTGCCGGTCGAGATCAAGCGTGTCGAACCGATAGCGCTCGCGGCGCACCGCAAGCTTGCGGTCCGGCATTTCCTATGGGGCTTTGTCGACGATGCCAGCGCGAGCGCGGCGGTGCCACGTCTTGCCGCACACATTCAGCGCACGGGCCTCACCGACTTCGTGCTCGTCCAGTCGCGACCCACCAGCCCCAGCCTCGAAGGGCGAGCCTTCCTCTATTTCGCACAGCGCGAACTGCGGCTCGACGAGTATCTCGCGCTGATCGAGGCCCATCTCGATGAGGAGGCTCATGCCGAATTCCTCGCCGAGAATGCGGGTTATTCCGAGCTCGAGGACCGGATCGCCGAAGCGGCCGACATGGCCTGGTTGATGCCGCAGGGTGCGCCCGGGCGGCATCAGATCGGGTCGGATACCGCCGAGATCGCCAATCCGGAAAAGGGCGCGCGAGTGTTCGCGAACGGCGCGCAGGACGATATCCGCGTGCACCGCTTCGGGCGTCTTGACGATCCGATGATCAGCGACGAGACGATCCTCGCCGAGATCAAGGGCGATGGCGGCGAGGCGGATTTCCGGCTGCGCTTCACCGCTCGGACCAATTCCGCGCCGCTGATGCGAGCGCTAACCAACCGGGTCGAGAATATCTTCTTCTACAATGAGGCATGGCAGGGCACCGTGCTGCAGTTCATCCGTTATGCTGAGCGCAAGCCGGGTCCGGCGACAATCGAGCTGATCGCCTATAGCCCCGAGGATATCTTGCGTGCGATCGCCAGTTCGGCATTCGGCTTTCCCGGCTATGTGCCGACCTTCCGCCTCGACATTGTCCATGACGGCGAGACCGAGCGGTTCATCGGCCTGCCGGAATGGGACGGCACCAAGCCCGATTTCGCCAAGGTGATCGCGCAGCATTTCAACGGCAACGACTTCTCCTATTTCCTCGCCTGCCATTTCGGCAAGAACCGGACGATGAACCGCGACATCATGACCGATCTCGGGCTGCGCTATTCGGTATTCCGCGACACCGACGCCGGCCCCGAGCGCGTCCGCGTGCAGGGCTCGATCATCGTGCCGGTCAAGGGCGAGATCCGCTCGATCAACCATCTGATCAACGCCCATGTCGACGAGGTCCACCAGATCGTTGCGCCCTTCATGCGGATCGATCAGGGGTTCGCGCAGACGATCCAGGCCTTCATCAACAACGACATGCCGCTGGCCGAGCGGCGGCTGGCCGAACTGATCGCGGATGCGCCTGCGCAGGAAAAGATCTCCTATTGGATGGGCGATCTCGACGCCTGCGATGTTTGCGAGCATCCGTTCGCGCCGCTGCGGTTCATGGTCGATGGCGATATCGGTCCATGCTGGGCCAATATCTGCGCCCGCTGCTTCAACCAGCACGGCGTCGGCCTCGGCACCGGCTATGGCCAGGTGTATGAAAGCACGTCTGAAGGCTGGCTCTGTGTCGCTGGATGATGCTGCGCGCGGGTGCGGCGGAACGGCGCAATTCACTCACCGAATTGTTAAGCTGGATCACGGCTTTGCAGGTCCGGCGCATCTACTCGCCGCATACCTGCGCCCGATGACGCGTGACGCGGCATTTAGTTCACGCTAAGGTTCCTGTCCCTAAAATGTGAGTACAGTCCCACTACGTGCCCGACGTGACTCTCCATTTTTCCGAACGCGTCACGCGAGTAGATGTCGCAGCTTCGCTGCTGGCAGCCAGCCGTCTCGGGATTTGTCTGCTGCAATTGCCCTCATCGGCCTCCGTCGACGGCGATCATCCCCGGCCCCTGGCGATCGGCGCGGTGCGCGATCTGCTGGTTGGGGGCCCGGACCATGCGGCGCCAGCTTTGCAGCGTATGATCCCCGGCGCGGATCCGGTTTTGGTCGTCGCTCCAGAATATACATTTGGGTCGAGCGATTGGGCCCAGATCGACGCGCTGGTTCGGGCGGCGACGCGCCCGATCATTCTACTGGCCGGGTTCGGCGCGACGATCGGCCAATCAGTGCTCGATTGGCAGGCCGCTGGCGCAGGTGAAGCCACGTAATGCCACCTCGGCTGGCGCGAAGCCGATGGGGCAATCAGCGATATCCAGCGGGTCAATGGCGGATGGTGCTGGCTGCATGCGCCAGGCGAAATTACGCACTGCATTGCCTATCTCAAGAATGTGCTGGAGCAGTCGGTCGAAGCGGTAAACCTGCCCGATCTTCAGGAAGGCCGCGCCATCCTCCATCTCGCTTTTGGCGACGTCGATATCTTTCCGCTGATCTGCGCGGACCTGTTGCAGCCGGCTGCACAGGATGCAGGCTCGCCGCAAGCGCGGATCCTGCACGCGCTTGAAGCGACTGCCGCTGATCGACCTGCGCTGGTGGTCGGATCGCTGCTGCAGAGTGGATACAACGTCAACTGGGTCGCCGCGGTGAATTCGCTGCTCAACATGGTGCTCGCTGGGCGGTCGGGAGCAGTCGCATTGTGCAACATAGCTGCGGATGCGCCGAAGGCCGATGAAGCACATGATAAATGGCGCAGTTTGAGCGGTCTTTACGTTCCGTTCGATGCATTGCCCAAGGGGCAGGACAATCTGCCGGCAGTACGTGCGCTCAATGATATGGGCATCGCGGGCGGTGTTGTCCGGGTTACAGAAGCCTGCGCGACCACCGGGCATGTTACATGGGGACCGTTCACGCCGGTGAAGGGCAAGTTCGCCTGGCGCGGCAATATGAGTTGCCCGATCGGCAATGCCGGGCTTGCCACGCTTGCGGGCCCGACACCGCCGCCCGCGGCGGGCGAGATTGCACGTTTCCTGCGCCGTTATCCGCCGGTCGGCACAGTTGCACCGCGCCTGCAGCTTGGTCTCAAACTGGTCGTCGAGCAGTTGCATGCAGCGGCAGCGCCGACCCCGGCAGCACTGCTCGACGCGACGTTGAGCGGGGTTGCTCCCGCACAGCCACAGGATCCTGACAGGCTCCACGTCGCGGAGACGAGCGTGGCGTTCAAAGCGGGCATCCATGCCGTTGCCACACTCAAGTCGATCGACGGAATAGTCTGGCAGGCCAATCCCAAGCTAACCGGCCAACTGCGGATGGCGAATGCAAAGCATCTGCTGATATGGCGTTCGCCCGACAAGTCGCGGTTGGCGATGCGACGCGATCTTGCCGCGTGGCGCATGCTGCCCGGCGGCGAACATCCTGATCTGATCGTGCTGGGTGCGGGGCCGAACGGCGATCTAGTCGAGGGCGAGATCCCGCAGGACCGCCGTGACGATATCAGCGCCGCGCCTTCGTCGGGTGCCGAACTGGCCGCGGGCGGATCGCTTGCCGCGCGCGAGGACGACTTCACGGCGGCGCGAAGCTTGCGGCGGGTTGCGGGTCTCGGCCTCGCCAACGTCGCGGATGTCTAGGCCGATTTCGAGGAAGGCACCGATGCCGGGCGCGTCGCGAAGTTGCTCGGGCAGATCGATGCATGTTTTGCTGAGGATGGTGCGGAATGACGGATATGCAGCCTGCCGTTGGCAATCTCGACCTCGCGGTGGCGCAGGTCGATGAGCTTTGCGCGAAGGTTGGGCTGCAGCAAACCGGGTTGCCCGTCGCAGCGGGCGAGCATGCGGTCCCGGGGGGGACGACATTGTGGACCTCAAGCTACGCTCGACTTGTCCTGTGGCCGTGCGATGCTAGCGACGCTGTGGGCGTGATTGCCGCCGCCCGCGACGGACAAGGCTGGTTCGACGAGATGCTCGTACGCGGCGAGGCGCAGTCGCGTGGGCCGATCGACCGCTATCTTGTTCTTGCGTTGCCGGCCGCACCGGCAGCGGACGCTAGTGAGGACGTTCGGCGCCTAGAACTGTCGTCGCAGGTCTGCCGCAAGCACTTGATCTGGCCAGCGGGTGAAGCTGATCCTGAGGAGGCTGCGGGTACGTGGCTGCGCGTGGCCGACGTGACCGTGGTCGGTTTACCCGAAACGATGCCGACGAGTGGTGGCGAGCTGGTATGGCCCAAGATCGACAGTGAAGCCCAAGCGGTATGGGAAGACCTTTCCGCACTGGGCCTGTCGGCGACGCTGATCCAGGATGAAACGGCATGACGCGGGGCGTTCGCCTTTCGTCGCTCACGGTCGGTGCGTTTCGCGGAATCGGCGAGGTCCTCGAGTTCGATCTGCGCGCACCGCTGACGCTGGTGTTCGCGCCCAACGGGACCGGCAAGACAACGATGTGCGAAGCGGCGGAGTGGTTGCTGACGGGTCAGGTCGACCGGTTGAAGGACAAGAAGGATTTCGACGCCGAGGTGTTGCGCTCGAAGTTCACCGGGCCCGAGCACAAGCCGCACGTCGCTGCGAATGTCCGGGTCGGCGGTACGGCCTATCAACTTTCGCGCATCGCCGAGGGCAGCCAATCCCCGGCCGCGTTCCAGATCGACGGGCTCGCGGTGCCGCAGAGGCCAAACGATCTCCTTGCGCTGCTGGCACCGGCCGCCGCTGCTAATGAAGCCCATCACCTGACCGCGATCAGCCTGCGCCAGCGCTGGCTTAAGGGCACCCGGTTTTTGAGCGCGGAGGCACTGGCGGCCCTCGTCGATACCGACGATGAGACCATCGAACGGCGCACCCAGGTCTTTGCCGACCTGTTGGGAATCAGGCATCTGCTCGATGCCGAACGGCAGTTCGAGAAGTATGCGGCCGAGCTTTCGTCGCGGCTGCGTGCCCAAGTTCAGCTAACCCAACAACGCTTGGTCGAGGCCGATGCACTTGAGAAAGAACTTGGCCGTGATATGTCGCCGGATACGACGGCGGCGTCGGCGATTGGCGAGGTCGCCCAAGCCGAGATTCTGCTCAAACCGACACCTGCGGATATGCCCCCTCCCGATGCACCGTTTCCAGATAGGCTGGAGGCGTTGACGGCACTGCAACGCCGCGGCCGGCATGAGAACGAGCGCCGGCGCAACGCCCTGAGCGCGGTCGAGGTTCGTCGCACCAGCCGTGCCGCGCTGGAGCACGCCGTTGCCGCGGCAAAAGTGACAGAACTTAAGCTCGATGCCGAACTTGCTGAGGTGGGCAAGAACGGCCAGGCGGCGGCTGCCAAGGTCGCAGCGAGCGAATCCGAACGCCAGAGCGTCACCGCGGCGAGCCAGGCGCTCGCGGCGGCTGGCGACCGGCTGGCGCGGCGGGCCGCTGCGATGCTCTCGATTATACACCGAGCTCAAGTGTTCGATCCTGTACCCGTCACACTTGGCTCTCTCCGCGCCGGTCTGCCCGAGACCGGGTGGACCATTGATGCGCGTGCCGAGCGCCGCGCACTGTTGATTGCCCTTTCCGCCGGATTGGAACAGGCCGATCGCGAGGCAGAACGGCTGCGTCTGCTCGACGTCGAGCGCGAGGCTGCCAGTGCAGCCACAGTCTCCGAAGCGGCGTTTGCTGCCCTACGGGCCGATGCGGCCGATGCGGAACGCCGGGCGGCTGTGGCGAACCAGCAGCGCGACGCCGCGGCTGCCCCTTTGTCCAGGCTTCAATCGGCGGCACGCGACCTGCTCGCACATGAGCGTAGCCATGCGGCGAGCAGCTGTCCGGTATGCGCCCATGACTGGCAGACAGCGGGCGCGCTTCGCGCTGCGATTACGGCGGCGCTCGCGACTATTCCCGAGCTTGCAAGCCAGGCCGAAGCGGTAGCGCGGGCCGCTACAGAGGCGGCTTGGACAGCGACCGAGAGGCAAAAAGCCGCGCAGGCGGCAAATGCCAGGCTCGCAACGCTGGATCGCGAGCGTGCAGCGCTTGCGGATGCCGCAGAACGCCGCGTGCTTTCGCTGCGGAATGTTGGGCTGCCGGCGTCGGTTTCTGCCGGCGAACTGGGCCAGCAGCGGGGGGGGGGGGGGAGAGGCGGGGCCCCCCCCGGGGGGGGCCCGGCGGAGGGGGGAGGCCGGG
>NZ_JANZXB010000017.1:41275-43049 GCF_025371035.1 Sphingomonas sp. LC-1
TGCGGCCGGCGCGCGGCCCCCCCGGGGCGCGCGGGCCGCCCGGCCCCCCGCGCCCCCGCTGCTCGACGAAGAGATTGCGATCGCGCGTCCCATGCTTTCCGCCGAAGCGGCCCAGTTGCTCCCGGACGAGGTACCGTTATTCGACCTAGTCGAACGCGTCTCGGCTCAGATCGGCGCCCGCGATCATGTGTTGCAGCTTCAACTGGCGGGACTGGCCCGCGACAACGAGGACGCGACAACCCTGCGCGATCGGCTGCGCGCGGAATATGCCGGAATCCAGCAACGGTTGCGGGACTGCCGCGAGCAGTTGGCGGCGAAGGGAAGCGAGCTTGCCGAACTCCAGGCCTTGTGGGACGTCGCCGCACCGGAGCAGTCGTGGAGCGAGGCGGCGTTTGCACAGCTGAAGACCGAGCTGACGAAGGAGCAGGACGAACTCGCCCGCGCTGAGGCGCATATCGAAGCTGCGCGAGCCGCATGGACCGCCGAAGCGCGGCGTGCGCAATTGGCCTCGATACGAGCCGCCATTGAACCCGCGCTGGACCAGCAGTCGCGGATGACCGCACGTATTGCTGCTGCGATGCGCGCGCAGGCGACGTTCCAAGACACCTACACCACGATCAGCAAGCGGCAGGTCCAAGATCTTGCCAAGGTCGTGAACCCGCTGTTCGCGCGCATGCACGCAAACCGGGTTTACGATCGCATCAATCTCGGTGAGGACAGCGAATTCCTGCATTGGCTGGCGCATGCTGGGGACGCACAGCTCGATCCGGGCAAGGACTTCAGCCAGGGACAGCGCCAGGACCTTGCTCTTGCCCTGTTCCTGGCGCGTGCGCGCAGCCTCGGTGGGACGTTCTTCCTCGATGAGCCCGTGGCGCATCTCGACGACCTCAATCGTGTGGGACTCCTCGATATTCTACGTGCCACCGTGCTCGAGGAAAGCCGTTCGGTGAACCTTGTCATCACCACATCGAGTCGGGCTCTGGCGCGTCATCTGATCGAGAAATTTGCCGGCATCGACACCGTCGAGACGGCTGAAGGGCCGGTGCGACCCCTCAGCGTCATTGAACTGGACGGTAACAGCCGCAGCGGGGTTGAGCTGAAAAACATCTATCCGCTCAATTGAACCATTTCGATATCGTAACCCTATGCGTGGGCTTTGGCCAGCCGATCGCTCTGATCGGAGCGATTGGCGGCAATTGTCGAGATCAGACATTCGTCTGAGGAAGTGCGAGCGGCTGTCTCTGGTCGCTTACTGCCGTTTGAAGGTGTTCAGGTGGCGGCATTTCACTCGAACCGCTTGACCCAATCTATTTGGGCGCTCGCTTGAACCAGCGCTGCCCAGTCGAGAAACGACCAATCGACTTTATGAAGTTCGCGGTTCAGGATCGTCAGGCGAACGCCCTGACCGTATTTGCCGCCGACCGTGGTCGCGGCATGGCCGCAAATCTGGTCGACGATCCGCTCCAGTACGTTGGCTTCCAGTGCAAGATCCTTGAAGCCGTGCCGGAAGCTGTGAAAGACCAACCGGGCATCGGTCGATACGTAACGGTCGATGATGCGGTTAGCGATGCGCGAGGCTTCCTTCGTCCGCTTGCCGAAACCGTTGGGAACCAGATCGGGGAATAACCGGGTGTGTCCAGCCTTCTTTGAGCAGCCCCCGCCGGGTGGTCCGGGTTGTTAGTTAGTGCATTGTCGTCTCGGCCGCCATTGCCGGGCGTAGGTGGAGCGAAGCGGAACCGGAGGCCGGTAATGGCGGTGTTGCCGCTTCCGGGGC
>NZ_JANZXB010000018.1 GCF_025371035.1 Sphingomonas sp. LC-1
GCCCCGGAAGCGGCAACACCGCCATTACCGGCCTCCGGTTCCGCTTCGCTCCACCTACGCCCGGCAATGGCGGCCGAGACGACAATGCACTAACTAACAACCCGGACCACCCGGCGGGGGCTGCTCACCGGCTCGACTATATATTCGGGCAATAGCTGTTCCACCTCGCCAGATGAGAGCAGGTCGTCGACCAGCCACAAATGAGCTGCCGCTATCCCCCTGCCGGCGATCAGCGCTTCCCGCGCGGCCAGGCCGTGATCGACCACGAGCCGTCCACTGAACGACGCCCGCTGCACCTTGCCATTCGCATCATACAGCGCAAGCATTTCACTCCCCGCGATGTTGCCCATCCGGATCGCCGCGTGTCGGCTGAGATCCTCGGGCGTTTCCGGGCGTCCGGAACCGGCGAGATAGCCGCGTGACGCCACAAGGATACGGCGTGAAACGCCGATATGCCTGCGCTGCAGGGCGCTGTCGCCCAGCGGTCCGAGGCGCACCGCGACGTCGACGGCGTCCCGCACGAGGTCGATCCGCTCATCCGACAAGCTGAGATCGACGGCAATTCCCGGATAGCGATCCTGAAGATCGAACAGTCCCCGCATCACATGACGCACACCAAGCGCACCGGTGCAGGACAGCCGAACCTTGCCCATCGGCTCGCCGCCTGCATTGCGAGCCTCGTTGGTCGCCTCATCTACGAGCCGGAGGATGGTGCGCGCTTCGTCATGATAGCGCCTGCCCTCCTCGGTCAGCGTGACGCGCCGGGTTGTGCGGCTCAGCAGCGAAACGCCCAGCGCCTGCTCCAACTCCGCGACATGGCGGGTGATCGTCGATTGTCCGACGCCCTGCTCGCGCGCCACGGCCGATAGGCTGCCGCGCTCGGCAACCCGGACAAAGCTTCGCATCCGTTCGAGAGTAACGCCCGATCTATCCGCCATTCGGAAATATCCTATCCGTTCCTCCCGGCTACAGCATGAAAGCCCAAGCGCCTAGTTGAGGATGATCGTCCCCTTGAGAGCGTCATCCCATGAAGATTTTGATCGTATCCGCCCACCCTGAGCCTGCATCGCTGACCAACGCCTTGCGTGACACGGCCATCGCCCAGCTTCGCGCCGATGGGCACGAGGTGCAGGTCAGCGACCTGTATGCCATGAACTGGAAGGCCATCGTCGACGGCGACGACTTCCCGACCCTCGCCCCGGACCAACGACTGCGCGTGCCGGCGGCTTCAGGCGATGCCTTCTCTAGCGGTGCACTCACGGCTGATGTGGTCGCAGAACAGGACAAACTCCTCTGGGCTGATGCGTTGATCCTGGCCTTTCCGCTATGGTGGTTCTCGATGCCTGCGATCCTGAAAGGCTGGATCGACCGGGTCTATTCCTATGGCTTCGCCTATGGTGTCGGCGAGCATAGCGACCGGCGTTGGGGCGACCGCTATGGCGAAGGCAGGCTGGCGGGCAAGCGCGCCATGCTGTTGGTCACGGCCGGAGGATGGGAGCCGCATTATGGCCCGCGCGGTATCAACGGGCCGATCAATGATCTGCTCCTCCCCATCAATCACGGGGTACTGTTCTACCCCGGCTATGACGTCCTACCGCCCTTCGTCGTGTATCAAGCAGATCGCCTGAGCGAGGACGGGTTCCGCGCCACGTCGGATCGCCTCCGCGATCGGATGAGGACGCTATTCACCAGCGAACCCATACCCTACCGTCGACAGAACGGGGGCGATTACGCCATTCCTTCCATGGAGCTACGCGAAGAGGTGGTCGATCCAGCCTTGACCGGTTTCACCGCCCATCTGCGTCGATGGTCAATTTCCTCGCCGTGAATCCTGATCGGCAACGACTATGGTCGTCTCGCAAGAGATCAAGATTTCGGAATGGCGCTGGCTCTAAACCGCTGCTTTCAACTGCCGGGGCGTCTTGCCATGGACGGCCCGCACACGGCGGGCAAAATGGGATCGTGAGGCGTAGCCGGCTGCCTGAGCCGCCTGCATCACGGAATAGCCGGACGATCCCAGAAGCGCGCCCGCCGTTGCCATGCGGACGGACAGCGACACCTCCCGGAACGAAGTTCCCGATCTGCCCAACTGGCGGCGAAGGGTGGACGCTCCAATGCCAAGCTCGGCCGCGACCTCGCCGACCTGCCATGCCCGCCCCGGATCGGCCAAGATGACCGCTTCGACCTGTTCTCTCCGGCCGACGGCCGTCAGCATCCCGCCGACAGGCGTCTCCGCCAGCAACAGCAGGATTTCCAGGACGCGGTAGCGCGCCAGAGTTGCGGCGACCGAAACATCCATCCCCGTCAACGCACTGGCGGCATGGCCATATGCCTCGACGAGCGCTGGCGTCAGGCCAATGTCGAGCCGATTGGGAATGGCACCGGGCACCGGGAGGCGCAGGTGGCTGCGTAACGTCCGGCGAAGAACGTCATCGACTGTGATGCAGATCGATTCATATCGGCCGGATGCAGGATCAGGATTGTTCACCAGATCGAAATCCATGCCGGCCGGGATGACGAACGGAACACCTGCGGCGAATGTCTGCGCCACATCGCCGCGCCAGACTTCCTTGGTGCCGCTTAACACAACCACGACCGCCGGATGTTCCATCCGACTCCGGGCGATGCGTTCGCGCTCTTGGATGCAATAGCCGAAGATGCGAACGCCGCTGTCCCCACCATGAGCAACAGTGCCATGCACGCCTGCCGGTGCACGAAGGCCAGCCAGGCGGCTCAACAGCGATGCGCGCAACCCATTCTGATCGTAGGCAATGATCGTCATGGCGCGACAATCGCCCGATCGCTCATGCCCGGCAAGGGCGCAGTGAGCGTTTCGGGCGCAAACACGAGCATAGGGGGCGCATAGGCTCGTCGATGTCCGGGCATCGTCACATCCCATCCGAGGAGAACGCCATGCCTGTCTCGCTGTTGTCCCGTTTCGTAGCGGGGTGCCTGTCCCTTATCGTGAGCGCGGGCGTTCAAGCCGCAGCGCCCAAGGCCGAGGTGATGATCTGGCGCCTGGATTGCGGTCAGATCGTGATGAATGACGCCTCGCCGTTATCCGATACCGGGATCTATGACGGCCAATCGCGTCGCTTGAGCGTCGGCTGCTATCTAATCCGCCACGGCAAGGAGTTGATGCTGTGGGATGCGGGCCTGCCAACCTCGCTGCTCGGCAAGCCCATCGATCAACAGCCGATCAGCCCTTCCTTAGCGGTTGACCTTCCCACCCAGCTTGCTCGCCTCGGCATTCGCCCGTCTGATATTACCCGGCTGGCGCTAAGCCACTACCATTTTGACCATGCGGGACAGGCGGCGACATTCCCCAATGCCACGTTGATGATCGGAGCTTCTGACTGGACTGCGTTGCATTCCAAGAAGGTGCCTTTCGGTGCAGACCCAGCCCTCCTCGCGCCTTTGCTAAATGGGAAAGGCAAAGTCGATCCGATCGAAGGAGACCGCGATGTATTCGGTGACAGCTCAGTGATCATCCTCGCCACGCCAGGACATACACCCGGCTCCGCGGCACTGTTGGTACGCCTGCTCAAGACCGGTCCCCTGCTCCTGAGCGGCGACGTCGCCCACCTGGAAGCGCAATGGCCGTTGTCGGCTGTGCCGACTTGGAACACGGAACGCGCCGACAGCTTGGCGTCAATGAATCGGTTGCAGGAGCTTGCATCAACCCTCCGCGCTACGATCATAGTGCAGCACGATCCCGCCGATATTTCAAAGCTCGCCGCCTTCCCGCAAGCGTCTCGATAAAATGAAACCGCGGCGCAGTTGGGAAGGCCGGAGGAACAGGAAAGGCAGACTCGGTTTCCTGATACCTCTTGGTTTTATTACTTTCCGGTGAGCCGGAATAAGTCGTCATCTGCAGCCGGCGGTCGCGGCCTAGGATGACCCAATCCCGGCCATTCGCGACATATTTATCGCTTCCCAGCTGCGGTCATTCGTTCATCTCAATCTCTACTGCTCGTCCAATTTTGAGGGTGAACCGATGGCTTTGCGGACTGTGCAGGCAGCCACTGAGGTCGCCCCAGGCGCCATCGTCTACAAACCAATAGGATCAAAGGCCGAATAGGCGCCGATATTCCGCCTCAGCGAAACCGTAGGTGTCGCCAGCAAGCCGCAGCAGCCGCTCCCTATCACGCACGATGACGCGCCCGCGTACGGAGCGGACAGCCTCATCCTCTTCAAGCTTGTGGAGTGCGTCGGTCACGCTGCTGCGACGGACGCCGAGCATTAGCCTGAACTCCTCATGCGTCATGCAGATGTCGTCCTCGCGTACTCGGTCGTGGTAGAGGAGAATCCATCGCGCCATCCGCCGTTCAATCGAATGCGCGAGCGACGAAACGATCGTCTTGGACATCTGGGTCATGACCACGTCGACGAAACGGAGCAGGACGGTTCGGATCGTGGGACGTTCGGCGAGTATCCCGTGCAACACCGCAGCCGACAGCCGCATCGCCGTGCCGTGTTCAGCCCTCATGACCACGTCATGCGACCAGCGCCCGTTGCCGAGCAGTTGCTGCCAGCCGATGAATCCCTCACTCCCGACCAGCGCGACCGCGTAGCGGCGGTCGCCCTCGAGCGAGTCGAGTATCGCGGCGATCCCGGTCAACGGGAAGCAGATGCTGTCAGCCGCATCGCCGGCGCGCGCAATCATGTCGCCGTTGTGGAACGGCACCAGTTCCAGATGCGGCGCAAGGGCGGCACGGTCAGCGTCGTCCAAAAGACGCAACAGTGCATTCGCCTCACACGGCAGTGCATTTGGCCTGTGCGTACCATCCGCCGTTGAAGCCCGATCATCCATGCCGCCGCCCATACTGCCCAACCTCACTGCCCAAACGCTTGGGTCTACTTTCGTACCGAAACGCTGAAGGTCGCCCGATGGTTGTGAAACGGATAGTTACAGGAGGGATATTTGCGCAGAACCATTTCCATGCTGATCGCTGCGTCGACCGCGATCGCAGGCGTTCCAGCTCTGGCTCAGTCAGCCCGCTCGATTACCGCCCCTCCCCCGCCACCGCCGCCCGCGACATCCGTGCAGCCCCCAAAGGCCGCACCCGACATGCAGTCGGTCCTGGACGCGCTCGCGTCGCTCGGCGGCAAGCCGATCGAGACGCTCACGGCTGCGGAAGCTCGTATGCAGCCCTCGGCCGCGGACGGCGCCAAGGCGGCGATGCAGAAGAAGGGTTTGTCGACCGCGCCTGATCCTTCGGTCACGACGCAGGACCTGCCATACGGCAGCGACCCCAAGCAGTTCGCACGCATCTACAAGCCGGCCGGTGCGCCCGCAGGTGGCAAGCCGATGCCGGTCATCGTCTACTATCACGGCGGCGGCTGGGTCATCGCCGACGTCGATACCTACGATGCCGCGCCGCGGGCCATGGCCAAGGCGCTCAATGCGATCGTCGTCTCAGTCGAGTACCGTCACGCACCCGAGTTCAAGTTCCCGGCGCAGCATAATGATGCGGCCGCTGCCTATCGCTGGACGCTGCAGAATGCGGTGAGCTGGGGCGGCGACCCCACACGGATCGCCACGGTCGGCGAGAGCGCCGGCGGCAATCTTGCGGTCGCGACCGCGATCTACGCGCGCGACAACGGCCTGACGCTGCCGCGGCACATCGTCTCGGTCTATCCGATTGCGAACAGCAGCATGACGCTGCCGTCGCGTAAGGACTCGGCGAACGCGAAGCCGCTGAATGCCGCGATGCTGCCGTGGTTCGGCTATTACTACCAGACGAGCAAGGCCGATGCGCAGGATCCGCGCCTGAACCTGGTCGCGGCGAACCTGCGTGGTCTGCCGCCGACGACGATCATCAACGCGCAGATCGATCCGCTGCGCTCGGATGGCGAGACGCTGGCGGCCGCGATGCGAGCGGCCGGCGACAAGGTCGAGCAGAAGACCTTCCCGGGCGTGACCCATGAGTTCTTCGGCATGGCCAAGGTCGTGAACGGCGCCAAGCAGGCGAATGATCTCGCGGTCGCACGGCTGAAGACGGCGTTCGAAGCGCCTGCAGCCCGCCGCTGAGCGTAACGGCGGCGGCACCTAGCCGCCGCCTCCGTGCCGGAGAGGACAAAAGACCATGACCCAGAACCCCGTCCGCTATTCTCCCGACGTCGAGGATGTGAAACCCGACGAAGCCAAGACGATCACGAAGCTCAACGAGACGTTCGACAAGATCCTCGAGACGACAGCGGAGGATTACGGTCACGCGGTCCGTTCGGTCCATGCCAAGGCGCACGGCTTTCTCGAGGGATTGCTGACCGTCCATGACGGCCTTCCCCCCGAGCTGGCCCAAGGCCTGTTCGCCACCCCGAGCGCGCGCAAGGTCGTCATGCGCTTCTCGACCAACGCGGGCGACATTTTGCCCGACACCATCAGCCTGCCGCGCGGTCTGGCGCTGAAGGTGATGGACGTCGAGGGCGAACGCCTGCCCGGTGCCCATGGACGGACGCAGGACTTCGTCATGGTCAACGGTCCGGTCTTCCAGAACAAGACCGCCGATCAGTTCCTGGGCAACCTCAAGCTCCTGGCAGGCACCACCGACAAGCTCGAGGGTACCAAGGAGGCGATGTCGAAGGTGCTTCGCGGCGTGAACACTGTACTGAGCGCGGTCGGTATCGAGAGCCCGAAGGTGCAGACGCTCGGCGGCGCACCCAATTCCGATCCCCTTGGCGAGACCTACTTCAGCGTTACGCCGTTCCGCTATGGCGACTATATCGCCAAGTTCGCTGTCTTCCCGGTGTCGAAGGATATCACCGATCAGACGGGTACGACGATCGATGCCAGCACCCGCCCCGATGGGCTGCGCGACGTCATCCGGTCAGAGGCCCAGGTGCTGGAGATGGAATGGGAGGTGCGGGTCCAGCTTTGTCGCGACCTGGAGGAGCAACCTGTCGAAGATCCGACCGTCGAGTGGAAGCAGGACGATGCGCCCTTCCAGGCCGTGGCGACCATCCGAGCGGCCAGGCAGGACAGCCTGACCGAGGACAAAATCCAGCAGATCAACGAGGAGATGCGCTTCTCGATCTGGACCGGGCTCGCCGCACACCGGCCGCTCGGGAACATCAACCGGGCACGCAACGAGACCTACCGCCACTCCGCCGACTTCCGGGCTCGCGTGAACGGCTGCCCCTACCACGAGCCTGCGGGCGGTCGTGCCTGACCGGCGAAGGTGGCGCGCGGTCCTTCAACGCTGAACGTTGGCCGGCCGGCGCGGAGATTAACGGGGCGCTGGTCGTTCTGACCGTGGTCCTGTTGGTGAATCCAAAGCTTTGATGGAGCGGCCGATTCCACCACCGCACGTAAAAGGTTGCACCGCCAGGAGGCTGACGAATGCCGATGATTACCACTGGCGACCTGAACATGGAGGTGTCGCTTTACGGCACGGAGGCGGGGCAGCCGTTGCTCCTGATCCATGGCTGGCCGGATGATGCGTCGACATGGGATGAGGTGGCGCCCGCACTGGCCGCGGAAGGGTTCCGCGTCATCGTCCCGACGTTGCGTGGGTTCGGCGCTACGCGCTTCCTCAACGACGATGCCCTGCGGACCGGCAACAGCGCGATGCTCGCGATCGACATGATCGCGCTGCTCGACGCGCTCGGCGTCGACCGCTTCATGGTTGCCGGGCACGATTGGGGGTCGAACACCGTCGAAGCGCTCGCGGTCGGCTGGCCAGAGCGGGTGGAGCGGATGGCGATGCTGTCGACCCCGCCCCGGCTCGGCGGCATGGCGACGCCGCCGTTCCAGCAGACCCAGCGGCAATGGTATCACTGGTTCATGGCGACGGGCCGCGGGGCGGAAGCGGTACGCGCAGACCGGCGCGGGTTCACCCATCTGCATTGGGTCAACTGGTCGCCACCGGGATGGTTCGACGAGGTGACGTTTAACCGTGTCGCCCGGTCGTTCGACAATCCCGACTGGGTCGACGTGACGCTCCACAGCTATCGCGCGCGCTGGGGCGAAGCGGAACCTGATCCACGAAGCGCCTGGCTGGAGGACAAGGTCAAGGCGACCACGACCTTGTCTCTGCCGACGCTATACATCCACGGCGATGCCGACGGCGTGAATCCGCCCTCGACCGCGCAGCACGTGCCAGCAAAATTCGCTGGGCCGTTCGCGCGCATCACCATGACCGGGGTCGGCCATTTCCCGCAACGCGAGAACCCGCATGCGGTGGTGCGCCACCTCCTTTCCCTCTTCGCCGGCGACCCCGCCGCGTTCACCGATACGATCGACAGGAGCCTGACCATGAAAAAAGCCGCACCTTATGCCGCCGGAATCGCCGCCATCGGCCTGGTTGCCGCTGCTGCAGCCGGCGTTGCCCACGCTCAGGGGCGCAGCGCACAGCTGACCCAGGTGGCGCAGTTCGATCATCAGGCGACCGGCGTCGCCGTGACCGAGGATGGCCGGCGCTTCGTCAATTTCCCCCGCTGGACCGACGACGCGCCCATCTCGGTTGCCGAGGTGATGAAGGACGGCAGCTTGCGTCCCTATCCCGACGCCAAGTGGAACAGCTGGCGCAATGCCCGTGCCAACGAACTGCCGGTCGGCGACTATTTCGTCTGCGTGCAGTCGATCGTCCCCGATGGCCATGGCAACCTCTGGGTGCTGGATCCCGGCGCGCCGGGCAACGAGAAGATCCTCGAAGGCGCCCCGAAACTCGTCCGCATCGATCTGGCATCGAACAGGGTGACGAAGACGATCCTGGTTCCCGGCGACGTGGCGTTGCAGGGCACCTACCTCAACGACATCCGCTTCTCGCCCGACGGCAAGACCGGCTACATCACCGACAGCGGCACGCGCGGCGCGATCATCGTCGTCGACCTGGAGAGCGGCAAGAGCCACCGTGCGCTTGACGGGCACCCCTCGACGCAGATCAACAAGACGGTGAAGGTCACGCTCGACGGCAAGCCGCTCGTCCGCCCCGATGGCCGCCAGCCTGCCTTCGCCGCCGATGGCATCGCGATCTCCAAAGACGGCAAGACGCTCTACTATCAGGCGCTGACCGGCAAGACGCTGTATTCGATCGACACCGCCAAGCTGCGGTCGGACGTCAGCGAGGCCGACCGGGCGGCAGCGGTGAAGACGGTCGCGCAGACCCACGTTGCCGACGGCCTGTGGATGAGCAAGGCGGGCGTCCTCTACCTGACCTCGCCGACCGATTATGCGATCAAGCGGCTGAACGGCGCGACCGTCGAGACGGTGCTGACCGACCGCCGCCTGCGCTGGCCCGACACCTTCTCCGAAGGGCGCGACGGGACGATGTACGTCACCGCCAGCCATATCCAGGACACCAACTGGTTCACGCCCGGCGCACCGCCGTCGATCAAGACGCAGCTGTTCTCCTTCGCGCCCGCCAAGTGATCGGACATCCCATGACCTATCTACGCTATTCGCCCAACATCGAAACACCGGAGACCGACGAACAGGAGAGCATCGACGGCATCATCCAGGGCATGACCCAGGAGAGCCAGACCGTCGAGAAGCGCGACGGGCATGCGGTACGGGCGAGCCACGCCAAGAGCACGGCTTGCGTGATCGGCAAGCTCATCGTCGCGCCCGGGCTGCCACCCGAACTCGCTCAGGGCCTGTTCGCGGAGCCGCGCACATTCGATGTTGCCGTCCGTTTTGCGCAAGGACCCGGTGAGAAGCTCGGCGACCGCGTCTCGACCCATCGCGGCATGTCGATCAAGGTGTTCGGTGTCGAGGGCACGAAGCTGCCCGGCCATGACGCGCCGACGCAGGACTTCGTCCTCGCCAGCGGCACGACCTTCCCGGCGGGCACCGCTGCGGGCTTCCTCTCGCAAGCCAAGAAGATTGGCTTGACGGTGCCCATGCCCGAAGGGGTGAAGAGTGCGGCCGCCTCTGTCGCTCGCAACATCAACAAGGTGCTGAACGCCGTCGGTGCGGGTCCGAGCCCGACACTGGACTTTTATGGCCACCCCTTCAGCCACCCGCTGGTCGAGGAATATTTCAGCCAGTGCCCGGTGCGCTTCGGGGATCATGTGGCCAAAATCGGGGCTTTCCCCGTCGCAGCCGAGCAACGGGCGCTCGCCGATTGGCAGCTCGACCCGCATCAGGATGAGGATGGCTTCCGCCATGCCGCGGTCGAGTACTTCGAGGGCAAGGATGCGGTGTTCGAGCTTCGGGCGCAGCTATGGACCGATGCCGAGACGCAGCCGATCGAGGATACCTCCGTCGATTGGCCGACAAGCGAAAGCCCATATCGTACCGTCGCCACGATCCGACTGCCGCGGCAGTCGGCCTATGGTCCCTACCGCGTCCGCTACTTCGACGAGGTTATGACGTTCCGCCCGGCCCATAGCCTTGAGGCACATCGCCCGCTGGGCGGCGTGATGCGCGCGCGCATGCAGGTCTACCAGGCGCTCAGCGACTTCCGCCACCGAGAGAACGGCATCGCGGCCGCCAACACCCATAACATCCAGGACATTCCAGCCTGAGCTGAACGCCAGCGCTGCCGATAGTGAGAGGACAATCATGAAGTTCGAAGGCAAGTACTACGTTCAGGCGGAGAACGCGTGATGGCGCGCTTTTCCAACAAGGTCATTGTCATCACGGGGGCCGCCTCGGGGATCGGTGAAGGCGCCGCGCGCCGCTTCGCCGAGGAAGGCGCAACGCTGGTGTTAGGCGACATCGACAAGGCCGGGCTCGACAAGCTGGCGGGCGAACTGCACGGCACAGTCGAAACCCACGAGACCGACGTGTCCGACCGCGCTGCATGCGAGGCGCTCGTCCAGGCTGCGATCGATCGCTTCGGCCGGATCGACGTGCTGGTCAACGACGCCGGCGTCGATCATCTGGGCAAGGTGGACGAGGGCGACTTCGCCGAATTTACCAGAGTGATCGAGACCGACCTGTACGGCGTCGTGCACATGAGCCGCGCGGCTATCTCCCATCTGCGCCAGTCTAAGGGGTGCATCGTCAACGTCTCGTCGGTGTCCGGGCTGGGCGGCGACTGGAACCATAGTTTCTACTGCGCCGCAAAGGGCGCGGTGAGCAACTTTACTCGAGCTCTGGCGATGGACGAGGCGAAGCATGGCGTCCGCGTCAACGCGGTCAACCCGTCACTCACCTACACGGCGCTGACCGCGGGGATGAAGGAACAGCCTGAGTTGATCGCCAAGTTCGAAGAGCGCATCCCGTTAGGCCGCGGCGCCGAGCCCGCCGACATCTCTGGGGTAATCGCGTTCCTGGCGAGCGAGGATGCGCATTTCGTGACGGGCGTAAATCTGCCGGTCGATGGCGGCCTGACCGCGTCAAACGGGCAACCGCCGCTGTCTTAATGAATGTGAGGCGGGCCCTTGAGCCCGCCCACTATTCGGGATTGGACCATGCCGCTGGTGCCAAATTCGTCAGGGGCAACTTGCTCAGGCCGATTGATTCACGTCGTGACAGTTTGACCCAGTTGCGGCCGTTCGCGGCCTCGTTTTAGCTCCCCATCTCCTGCCATCCGTTCATGTTGGCTGCGTGGAGGCGCTGGGCCCTCAACCCTGCCCGCTTTCCGAAAAAGGATCGAGAAAAGAGAATGTCTGGCCCGATAGGAAACTGGCCGCTAGCCGGGCGACGCCCTTAAGCGGCCGCGATTTTGATGTCAGTTAAGGCCCCACATTGCAGCACGATTACGGGCAAGATCACTCATGAAAACCTCCAGCGCAGCTAATCGGCGGTCGACTTCCGACGCTGGTACGTCGTTCCAAACAGAATGGTCGTAATTGGCACGAGCCGCTTTAAGATCGTCACCGGCTTGATAGCGCTCGGACATATAGAGCGTTTCAAGCAAGTCGGTAGGGCGCTCACGCTCGCTCGCTTTAATCGCCCCATACTTGATTAGGTATTCGGATATAATGCCATCGTTTGAAGTGCTGACCATGATCTTCCCCTTTCGGAGAGGAACATGGGTAGGCGATCTCCGTACGTCCAGAGCCAGCAGCGGCTACGCCGAATGATCGGCGTCGGATGCCCCCCATCTGTGCTAACCAGCTTTTCCCGATTGGGAACGACCAACGAGACGGTCGGCACCGTCTCGTTTCGGATGGTATTTCGAGAATCGGCCGCGTCGCGCCAATATTGCTGAGTGATCTGGTTCAACCTAGCGTCGCGCAATGCACGTTATCACCGCTCCATCGAACCTCGGCCTTCGGCCACTGCACCTCAACCACGAGCCCGGCACATGGCGGGCACCTGCGGCTCTCCTTGAGGCGGGGCTGCTAGACGCGATCGGCGCGCCGCTCGTTACGAGTTTGCCGCGTCCGACCTACTCGACGGAGCCGCAAGAACGGACGCGCATACGCAATGGTCGCACCATGCGGGACTTCAATTTATTGCTGGCTGATGCCGTCCGCGATGTACGGCGTAGACGCGAGTTCGCCCTCGTCATCGGTGGCGACTGCTCGATACTCATGGGGGCGCTCGCTGGCGCGCGCCGCGAGGGGCCAATCGCTTTGGTCCACATCGATGGCCATAGCGACTTCCGGCATCCGGGAAACTACGACTTCGATCAGAATTTTGGGTGCTGCGGCGGGTATGGACCTTGCTTTGGTAACGGGGCGTGGTGAGCCGCTGGGAACAGAATGGCCGGGTATCGAAGGCGCGCTCGTAACAGATGGCGACGTGATCCAGCTTGGTGAGCGCGAGAGCCAAGATGCGGACTTCGCGTGGCCCGACGTGCAACATACCGCCATTGATACAATCGACGTATTTGAGGCAGCCGCCATTGGGGTGGAAGGCGTTGCTGCGCGCATCGCCACCATGCTGGCGGCTAAGCCGGATCAAGGGTTCTGGATTCACCTCGACGTGGATGTGCTGGACGAAACTATCATGCCTGCGGTCGATTGCCCTGGGAGCCCCGGCATATCGCCGGATGACTTGGTTGCGATCCTGCATCCGCTTGTCGCTGATGCTCGATGCCGAGGCATGACCGTATCGGTGTTTGACCCAGACCTTGATCCCGATGGCAAGTATGCAGCTGCAATCGTCTCGCTGATGGCGAGACTACCTTTCCCGGCGCGTGCATCGGCTCAGCCGGCCGCGTAAGCGTTAGCGAAGCCTTCCTGATCGGGAACCAGTAACGGGAATCCGATTGCGCCGGCCGCGCCAAGGGGTGTCTGCGGGGTCCGCTTTCCCGAAATCTGTTCCCGACTGCATTTTCCCGAAACTGTTAGGTGACGACGGAGAAACGGGAAAGCCGCGGGCTTCCCACGGGCGCGTTTGGTGAACGCGATCGGGACGTTGAGGAGCCGAGATCGAGCGCGTAGTGGTCGATCGCCAGTAACTGTGAAGACCCACAATCGGTCATTCAAGCCCCCCTACCCGGTTCCCGATTTCGGACATCCGTTCATGTCGATCGTTACGGCAGCATTGGCCTTGCTGGGCGATTGGGGCGCCGCAGAGGAGGTTAAGGAAGCAGCCTCGTTTCTTGGGGCTAAAGATATTCGATGTAGATAGCCCCGACCGTTTAACACCGATCGGGGCTCTTCGATGTCAGGCGACCCCAGCACCACCGGTGACGCCGTACACTTCGCCGCTGATGTAGCTGCCTTCCTGGCTTGCCAGGAGCACATAGACCGGTGCGATCTCGACAGGCTGACCTGGCCGACCATACTGGCTTTCCGACCCGAACTTCATCACAGCCTCGGGCGGCTGGCCGCCGGATGCCTGGAGCGGCGTCCAGAAGGGGCCGGGAGCCACGACGTTGGCGCGGATGCCCTTCTCCAGCAACTGCTTGGCCAGCGCCTTGGTGTAGGCCACGATCCCCGCTTTGGTCGTGGCATAATCGAGCAGGATGGCGGACGGATCATAGGCCTGCACCGAGGCGGTGGTGATGACTGACCCACCTGCCGGTAGATGCGGCACGGTCGCCTGCGCGATCCAGTGCATGGCATAGAGGTTGGTCTTCATGGTCTTGTCGAAATCCTCCGACGTGACCTTCGAGATGTCCTCACGGTTCTGCTGCCGACCCGCATTGATGACGAGGATATCGAGACCGCCAAGCTTCTCGACCGCCTGCTTCACGAGCGTCTTGCACCAGGCCTCGTCGGTGATGTCGCCGGGCAGGTCGACGGCTTTGCGCCCCTCCGCTTCGATGAGTTGGATCACCTCGACCGCGTCACTTTTCTCGGACTCGAGGTATGACAGAGCGACGTCAGCACCCTCGCGTGCAAACGCGATAGCCGCCGCGCGACCGATGCCGCTGTCCGCGCCGGTGATGAGCGCCTTGCGCCCAGCAAGCTTGCCTGAACCCTTATAGCTCGTCTCGCCGTGGTCGGGCACAGGATCCATCTTCGACGCTTCACCGGGGACAGGCTGCGGCTGCCGCGGGAAAGGCGGCTGCGGATATTGCGAGCGAGGATCCTGCATAGTCAGACGGTCAGTCATGCTTGTCTCCATTGGAATAGGATCAGAGTCAGTTGCAGGCTGCTGCCTCGTCGAGAACGGACTGGGCCCATAACGTGCGCCAGATGGCTGAGGCCTTGGGGAAGGTTTTCGACGAACGCACCACTCGCCGGATCGATCATTTCGGCAAGGATGCCGTGCCCATGGGACAAGGCGTAGTTCAGCTTATCGAACCGCTGGCGGGCTTCGGGCCGTTGACCAAGTTCGGCACGGGCGTGGTCCACGGCAATTACGTTTGCGGCGTCCGTCATTACTGCCCTCTCATTGGTATGCCGCCCGTGCTTACCGCGCGACCGTTCACCATCGTGAACAGCTTCCCCAAAACCCGTCCCCGCATACGCTTCGCCGATATGGGCTGGTGGACTCGGAGAAACGAAAAGGCTTCGAGCATCTTAAAGTAGCGAGTTCGAGGAAGCGCAGTATGGGTAAGACTTTATCCGATGGCGTAGTTCGGGAGAGTCCATTCGTTCCTCGAACCAAGGTGTGACTAGAAGATGGGGGACGGCGAGTGCGGCAATGCCTGCAAAAAGACCGCGCACTCCGCTCGGGTCGAAATGCAGCAATAGCCCTGCCACCAGCCCAGCGAGTATTATTGCGGCAACAAAGATTGGTGCGACCGTCTTGATGTAGGCGGTTGTGCTGGAGCACCCGAGGCGATCGCGGCGATCACGAGTCTGCGGTAGGGCGTGAAGCACCAGGAAGCCGATCGTGAAGCCGACCAATGGGGGAAACAGCAACAACGCCCCAACGCCCATCGCCAGAAGCGCATCGCGGCGATGGCACGCCAGGAGCAGCAGCGTGGCGCCGCTCAAGCCGCCAGTAATTGCCGCCAGCGGTGTAAGCTCGGTAAGCGACGATGAAGACCCGCCCGCCAGCCGCAACAGTTCGGCATAGCCTATGTGATGAAGCGCCGCTGGCCCTAGGACGAGCGTGACGCCGCGGGCAATACGTTCGGCTAAGGGGCCACATGGCGCATCCTCAACTCCGAAGTGGATCGCGGAGGCAACAAGAAAGGCGGGGAGCGCGACCGCCGGCTCTCTGATCCACCAGAACAGGGTGGCAAGCGATATCAATCCATAGGCTGCAAGAAACGCTGGCCGTCGCGGCTTCGCAACGACGGCCAGATCACCCGCGCCATGAACCATGCCCACCACGCCGATGCCAAGGATCGCAAAGGCCAGGTGCACCGGCAAGGGAGCGGGGGTAACTAAGGCCCCTCCCATGACCAGCAGAGCGATGACGCGGTTCACGAACGACGTTCGTGAGCGTGAAGCGCCTCCTCCAGATTGCTCGCCGCATAAAAGGCGTAGATTACCTTCGCGACGATATCCATGATCAGGATCGCCCAGACCGACGTGGGATCGGTGATGATCTTGATGCCCTCGGGCCCGACTAGGAAGACGATCGGATATAGGAACCATACGATAGTCAGGAACGCGACGTTCTTGGAGTAGGCCTGACCCAGTGCATGGCCGCGCTCAACCGCCATGTTTCGTAACGGTCCCCAAAGCAGATAAAGAACACCCAGAAAGGCGACGCAGGACCAGAGGAACCACACCCAGCGGATCAACGGCGTCGCAGCCAGAGACGAGATCAGTCCGGTGGCGATCATGAGAACGTCGAGGACGATGATCGCGGTGAGATAGCCTCCGACCTCACCTGTCTTTCCACGCTCGTGAAACGCCAGCAGTACTAAGCTCGACAGCAGGATCGGCGTCGTGAACGTCCAGTCGAGGTATCGAGCGAGATAGGTGGCCGAACCATCGACCTTGATTAGCGTGCCAATTCCGAATGCCATGGCGAGATAGGCGGTCGCCGCTATGAACGGCACGGCCGCATGCAGCAAAGTATGGTGGAGCGAGGGGGCGGTTTTGCTCCCTTTCGCATATATCGCCAGAGAGGCGAGCGACATGACCGAGAAACCGATCATAAATGCCGTTTGATCCATGGGAACACCCCTGTTCAGGACTGACCAAGCGCCAGACCTCCGCGTGGGTAACGCAACCTATGATATACGTTTCCCCATCCAAGCATGACATTATTGTTACGTTGGCTCCGGGCGATCTAAGCGTCGATTCCTGGGCGGAAGCGGCACCCTGCCTTACCGTCAGGACGGACCCAATCGCGGTCGTTCAGCGATCACTAGGCGCTGACCGAAACCGGTCGTTCATTCATGTCAGGAATGCGCGATCGCACTGTTCAGCCGTGACGACGCCAGCCAGCCGACCCGCCCCGCAACCCCGCCGTCCACGTCGACCAGCACAGTCGTATGACACACCACTTCGACGGTTAATATCTGGCATGCTGGAACCAGACGCTCGTTGAAGTACTCTGTCGCTTGGAACCGAAGGGACGCCAACGGCAGGCCCACCTCGGTAAAGGGGGGACGCGCCTTCACCCAGTAGGCGCGCTGTCCGCGACAAGTGCCAGGTTCTGAATGGCTGCCAGCCCCCATTGGGCTGCACCGTTCGTCGACAGTCCCTCGATTTCGGGAATGTCCTCGCCCAGCGCAGGCGATCGTACGGTGCTGCGCTTCAGCCCAAGCGAGACCTCGCTTCCCAGGAGTTCACGCCAGGCGCGCGCGCTCAGCTCGGAGTCCTTGCGCTGGCGCGCGGCATAGGCAGTCAGGCGACTATGTGACTGGACTAGATTGTGCCCGCGCGGCGCCTCGTGGAATCGCGCCTGCCATGCTTCTGCAGGCGCATTATACCAGGCGCAATAATCGATCCAGGCCGCTTTATAGGCCGGTGCGTGGACCAGCGGCAGGAGCTCGGACATGATCTCGACCGCACCGAACACGGCGTTCAGGTGGCTGACGCTGATCGTGTCGCCGCCGGACACGAAGCGGCCGGTGGCCAGTTCAAAATTGGCGCCACCCGCCCACCATTGGCGCGGCAGTGCTGCGATACTGTTCATGCCTGCCAAAATGCGGTCCCGCCAACGCGTGTCGCGGGTGCGTTCCCATTCGGTAAACCAAGCTGCGACCAGCGAGGCCCAGCTGGTGCCGAAGCCAAGGTTGAACTGCCCTTCGGGCAGATCCTTCTTGCCGACAATGCCGGCCGTGCCACCTGGCGGCAGGGACTCAGGAGCGCGCGCGTCCACCTTGCGGCCGATATTGACGCGCGCCAGCGTCGCATCCGAGCGCACGAGCGCACGCATCAAGTCGCCCACGCGCTCGTCACCGGTCAGATAGTAATAGATGCGGCGATAGGCGGCATTCGAGACGCGCGGCTGCTTCGAGCTGTCGCTCCAATGCTGGACACCGTGCCGGGTGCCCAGCCCGACCCATGGGCCGAGATGATAGACATCGACTTCGCCGGTATGGCGCGTCATTGCTTCGGCCATGCGGAACAGGTCGGCGCGGCCGGTGCGTAGATAGCTGTACCAGAGCCAGAGATCGGTCGAGAGCTCCGAATTGTCCCAGGCATAGCCGCCGATATCATACCGCCATTGATGCCGGTCGGTGTCATAGGCATGCATGACATCGCCATGGTTCCAAAAGCCGTACCAGCGACGACGCTCGATCTCGTCGCGATAATGGGCGAGCAGCAGGTCGTTCTGGTCCTCGATCCGCGCCGCAAGCGGTGTCCCGCGATCGGGCAGCGACCAGTCGCCGAGTACGCCAGCGCGATGCAGTTGCTCAGGACGCGCGAGCAAGCGCGCAGGTCTGGCGACGAACACAGCCATTGCCTCAAGCTGTGCCTCGTCCGGTGTCGCCGGCAGGGCCCAAAGCCATAGCTCGCTGGTGCGCGCGATGCCCTTAGCGGAATCCCAGCCCGGTTCATAATCCTCATATGTAATGTCGAGGCCGAGATTCTGAGTCTTGTATTCCTCCATCCCAAGCACGTCGCGATAGGAACGTACGTCCATGGCGGGCGCGTCGGGCGACCAGAGCCAAGCTGTCAATCCTGCTTCGTCACCGGCGGCATCGTCAATGTCGAGCTGGGCGGGATGGCGCTGCCAGAAATACGCGAGCCCGATCGCAGCTCCCCCCTGCGGGGTGCCTACATAGGCAAAACCGCGCGCGCGATCGCCTTCGAACGACTGGATCGGCGCGCGTCCCAGCCGGGTACGCTTGACGATCGAAAAGCCGTCTGCATTGGGCTGGGTGAGGCGGAAATCGCCCCAGGCCGGAATATGCTCGAGCAGGTCGCGAACCTTGGACGCCATCGTGTCGAGCGACGGTGTCTCGCGCCTGGCGATCTGCGCAGCGCGGAAGGCCTCGCCCGTGTCGCGTCGCAGTCCGGTCAGCGGGCGCACCGCTTCGGCCCAGATGCCGCGATCGGTCGCGAACCGGACATGCCGGTCATGGAGCGCCGCTGCCAGCGGCACGTGCGCGCGCACGCCCAGACCGCTTAGGAAATCATGATCGCTGTCGCCGTCCCAGATAAAGCTATGGATTAACCGCACCGCGTCGCTACCAGCGGTGAAATAGAGCCGTACGCTAAAAGGCAGCCATTGCCGTGTCTCATCCGCATGCATGCCTTCGATCTTGATGACCGCGCGTATCGGGCCACGCTGCTCAACGCTCACGCGCTCGATGCGGCTGGTGAAACTGCTCGTGGTGACGCGCGCGGCTTCTTCGCTCGAGGCGACATCCTGGCGTCGTGCGACGAGGTGGACGTTGCGCAGCACGGTCTTGCCACCGCGATCCGCAGCCGACACAAGTGCGGAGCCGGTGCGGGGGATGCGCCAGCGCGTCTCGCCGACCTGCACGACGATGGCATCGTCCGCCTCGGTAACGCGCAAGGGCATGTCGGGCGCCGGATTGCGCCCCACTTCCAATCGCACGCATCTGCCCCGATCAAGCGCATTGGCTGCAATCGCGTGGCTGCTCCATTTGATCGATCCGTCCGGCCAATAAGCGAGCGGCCAGCTTTGCACGGGTATCGCGCTGCCATCCTCGCGCCGCGCGCCGAGCAATTCGATCCTGCGCAATGCGCCACGCGGCCACGCCAGGCCGAAGGACTGGCCAGCTTCCCAGACCGGCGCATCGCCGTCGATCCATTGCGCGTCATTCGCCAGTGAAGCACTGTCGGCGCGGGCAAGCGACTGACTGGGTAGCATCGTGGCACCCCCAGCGAGCAAGGCGATGCGGAGCACATCGCGGCGGGAAGTGGGCATAAAGGGTTTCCGGTAGGTCAGAGCAAATGGACGGCAAAGTTGCGCACGCGCAAATGGCTGGCGGTAGTGCGCAGCGCGAAGCGGCCGCGGGTATAGGGTGCGGGATCATGGTATTCGAATAGCGACACCCCGTTGCGGTCCAAGCGGATCGCCTCGCCCTGCGCGCGCACCCGTAGCCTTTGCCAGGCATTGGGCACGAGCAGAGGCGCACGGCGATCATTTTCAGACAGTAGCGGGCGATCCCCGGCACGCCCGACATAGCGCCGGAACCGGGTGGTGGTGTTCGCATTGCCCCCGATGCTGGCATAATAGGTTTCGAGGCCGTCATAATCCTCAAACCGACCGGGGCGGGGCCGGGCAAGCACGTCGCCGTCAACCGCTGCCGGGTCGCGTGCCATCCAGAAGCAATTGACGTCGCTTACCCGATCGTGCGGCCCGCCGGCTTGCACCGCCTGTACGTCATATTCGACTGCGACCGCACCCGACAGCACTGGCCGGAACCACAAGGTCAGCCCTGCTGGGGCGACGATATCGAGCACCCCGTCTGTCGCCGTTACTTGCGCCGGCTCTTCGGCTTCGACCCCCCATTGCCCGAGCCCTGCGCGGAAATCGTCGCGGTACAACGGTCTGCGCTTCGCTTCGGCGGGGAGCGCAACCAGTGCTCCCGCCATGCCCGCAAGCACGCCCCGGCGATCCAGCGAGATGCCGATCACAGTTTGGCCCGCACGCCGAAATAGAGACGGCGGCCATAGGTCTCTATGACATTGCGGCGATAGATGCTGTTGGCATTCTCGATCCGCGTGGCGTCGCCGATATTCACGCCTTCGAGGAACAACGAGACATTGTCATTGACGTTGTAGCTGGCCGACGCATCGACCTGGCCGAATGCCTCGCCAAAGGCCGGGTTGTTGCCGCGATCGACCGCGGCGATTAGATAGCGGCCGCGCCAGTTATACGATCCGCGTATCGAGAAACGGCCATCGTCATAGAAAACCGAGGCATTGTAGCTGTTGCGTGAGACACCGGGGAAGGACAGCGCGGCGCCGGTGAAATAGTCGCGGCCTTCATAGCCGCTGTCTTTCATATAGGTGTAGTTGGCGCTCGCCCCGAGATTGCGCAGCAAGCCCGGCAGGAAGCGGAAAGTGAACTGGCCCCCCGCTTCGATGCCCTGGATCGTCACATGCTGAGTGCCGTTGACCGGCAGGCTGATCGTATAGGTTACGCCGTCGATCGTCTCATCCTGCCGCGCGGTGTCGATGAAAGACTTGATGTCCTTGCGGAAACCGGTGACCGAAACATAGTCGGTCTGGTTGAGATAATATTCGGCACCCAGGTCATATTGCCAGGCACGGTACGGCTTGAGGTCGGGATTGCCGCGCGATCCGGTAAAGCCGATCGGATCGAGGCGGACATTGGGCGCCTGCTGCGAGGGTGCCGGACGAGCCAGCACATCGGTCGCCGTGGCGCGCAGCACCAGCTTGTTGGGGATGATCTCCGCGCGCAAATTCGCCGAAGGCAACAACACGGTATATTCGCCGGTGTAGCGAACGGGCGTAATTACCCCGCCCTTGCTCTGGCTGCCGCTCGAAACGGTGCGAGTATGCACGAGGCGTGCGCCGATCACGCCGCGCAGGTCGATGCCGATATCGGCATGAAGTGCGGTCTGCAGATAGCCGGCGGTATTCTCTTCCTTCACCCGGTAGGTATCGAGCGGCGAATTGGAACCATATGCATTGGGCACGCCGATCGCATCAGCCAGTGGCTGGTCCAGGCTCAGCCACTGGTCGATGCCCGAGAAACCCAGATTGCCGGTCTTAAAGAAATTGCCGTCGGTCAGCGCGCCATGCTGGCCGAGGAGGTCCTGGATCTGCTGACGGATCGCGGCGGGTGTCGAGGTGCTAACGATCTGCGTGCCGCTAACGCCCGACTGGGTGCGCGTCACTTGCCCGGTCACGCCGTTCAGCGTGTAGACCGAGTTGAAGAACTCGCTGCTCGAGATCAGGTCGCGTCGCTCGATGCCGACCTTGACCGCAGTCAGCAGGCCATTGTCGTCGGGACGATATTCGGCATCGAACTTACCGCCGATCTCTTTCTGGCGGTTCGTGCGTGGACGCACTTCAGTCGACAATGTTTTTACGCCTGCCGTGCTGGTGGGATCGATCGGCAGGATGATGTTCGGGCCCTGCTGCGGATTGCTATAGTCGATCGTGATCCAGGGCAGCACGTCGCGGCCGTTCACGGTTGCCGTCACGTCCAGTTCGTCGTTGAACACCTTCGACTTGGCATAGGTGCCGCGTGCCGAGAGCTTGACCTTGCCGACCTGCCATTCGGCCCCGGCAATGCTGTTGATCGTGTTGCGGTACAGTCCGCCGATCACACTGCGATAATTGACGCTGAGCCCGCCGGGAGAAACGAAGCCGTTGACGAAGGTCACTTTCTGGGCGGTCTCGTCGACGATCGTGACGCTGCCCGGATCGATACCACCATTGGCTAGCGCCTGGGTGGTGCTAAGCTGGAGATACTGGTTGTTCGAGGTCGTGTTGCTCTTGGTGAACGTGCCTTCGACATAGGCCTTGAACGCATCGTTCGGGCGCCATTCGACGATGCCGTTCAGCGCATAGCGCTGGGTCGGTTCCGTCGCCGTGATGTAACGCGGGATATCGGGATAAAAATCGCCAAAGCCACTGCGGTCGAGATCGACGCAGCGCGCCTGGTTACGCCCGGTGATGCAATTCTGGGCGGTCGGTGTCGCAGGCTGGATCGCCTCCACCTGGCGCCAGCCGGTGGTGCGTGCCTGATCGTAACGTACGGTGCGCTGTTCATAGGTGCCCGACAGCAGCACGCCGATTGTGTCATGCGCGAAAAGCCTGCTGCCGATCAGCGCAAACTTGGGGTCCACCTTGTCGGCCAGCTCATTGTAGATGCCCTGCGCCGAACCGGCGAGATAGCCGTCCTTGGAATCGAACGGACGACGCGTGATCACGCGAACCGTACCGCCCAGACCGCCCTCGGTCATGTCCGCAGTCGCCGACTTGACCACTTCCAGTCGCGAGACGAACTCGGCAGGCATGTCGCGGAAATCGACCTGGCGGTTGCTGCCATTGCCGGACGCTGCCGCGATGCTGGTGGAGAGTGCGGTCTGGCCGTTGATCTCAACACGATTGAGCGAGGCGTCCGCGCCGCGAATGGTGATGCTCTGGCCTTCACCGCCGCCGCGCGTGAGCTGGACGCCGGTCACGCGCTGCAGCGCCTCGGCGACATTTTTGTCGGGGAACTTGCCGACATCCTCAGCCGAAATCGCATCGATCACTTGGTCAGAATCGCGCTTGGCCTTAAGCGCGTCGGCAAGGCTCTTGCGAATGCCTGTGACGACGATGTCGCCATTTTCCTGTGTGTCTTCCGATGCGACCGGCTGGGTAGATTCGGTCTGCGCCGCTTGGGCGTAAGCGGAGCCGCTCGCGAGCAGCATCGCTGCGGTCAGGCTTGGTCGAAATATCATGGGGCCCCCATTTTTCTGGTTTGGGGCGTGTTTAAATTCCTACCGTTTTGGAGGATAAAAAGAAAATCTATGCTGCGATGCAGTAGATCGCGTTGTCAGCTGATGGGGACGCCGCCCGCCTCGACGTCCTGATCCCGCCCGGCGAACTGATCTACAGCCCACGTGTCGGCTTCTACGGGGAGAAGCGCGTCGAGCGCACCCGTGGCGCGATCGACCCGGCCGCCCATGCCGCCGGCAGCCATGAAGGCGCGACCTATTACCAGCATCTCGCCTTTGCCGACGCGGTGCGTGGCGTCGGCTCCGTCCAGGTGTCCGCGCTGGACGGCTTCCGCGCGGTGGCGATGGGTGTCGCCGCGGAAATCAGCGCCCGCGAACACCGCGTCGTCGAGATGCGTAAGGTGGAGGAGGCAGCATAGTGTCGTGGCCTCGGCGTGGTTAGCCGCTTACCGTGACCGCATCAGGCGTTTAGACCCGCCGTACAAATCACCCGCCCTGGCAGTTGCCGAACGGACTGAAGATCGGTTTGGGCGCCTCAACCAGCGTGTCGGATGGCACGTCGTTTCGCAGCCACACGTTGCCGCCGATCCGCGATCGGGCGCCGATGGTCACGCGGCCGACGATGCCGGCATTGGCGAAGATCACGACGTCATCGCCCACGATCGGGTGGCGGGGCGTACCCGGCGGAGCGTCGAACAGATCGGGGTCGCCGCCGAGTGTCACGCCTTGGTATAGCCGCACTCGGTCGCCCAGCACGGCCGTTTCGCCGATCACGACGCCGGTGCCATGATCGATGAAGAAGCCCTGGCCGATCCGGGCCGCGGGATGGATGTCGATCCCGGTCTGATCGTGCGCCAGCTCGGCAATGATACGGGCCACCAGCGGCACCCCGAGCCGATACAGCAGATGCGCCAGCCGATGGTGGATGACGGCGGTTAGCGACGGATAGGCAGCCAGCACTTCGTCCACGCTGCGGGCCGCGGGATCGCTGGCATAGGCGGCCTCGACATCGCGATCGAGCAACCGGCGCAGCGCGGGAAGGTTGGCGGCGACGCTGCCGATCAGTCTCTCCGATGTTGCGGCGATGGCTCCGCCGTCCGCCGTCTCCGGCGCGGCATAGCGCAATTCTATATCGATCTGTGCCTGCAGCTGCGCCAGCAAGGGCTCGAGCGAGGCGGCAACGAAGGCATTCTCGTTGGAGACGGTGATCTCTGCCGGGCCAAGCCGCAACGGGAAGAGCGCGGTGCCGAGTTCGCGCGTGATGCGCTTGAGCGCCTGGCGCGAGGGGAATTGGGCGCCGTGTTCCGCGTGTGCAGGATGCGCCGTACGCCAATCCTCGCGGGCGGTGCGTAACCCGTCGATGACAAGATCGATTTGCCGGGGAAAATCGATGGTCCGGTCGGGATCGACATGTACCCCGTCGACCTCATTCACGCTGCGCAGCACATCGCTCATGCGGGTTGCCTGACCGTACGCAGATAGGGCTTCACCTCGGTCCAGCCGTTCGGAAACAGCGATCTGGCCGCTTCATTGTCGACCGACGGCACAATGATGACATCGTCGCCCTGCTGCCAGTTCGCCGGTGTCGCCACCTTGTGTGAGTCGGTCAGTTGCAGGCTGTCGATGGTGCGCAGGATTTCGGCGAAATTGCGCCCAGTGGACGCCGGATAGGTGAGCGAAAGGCGCAGCTTGCGCGCGGGATCGATAACCAGGACGGTGCGCACCGTTGCGGTGTCAGATGCGGCAGGATGAATGAGATCGAGCAGTGTCGCGACCTGGCGGTCGTCGTCCGCGATCAGCGGAAAGTTAAGCGCGTGTCCCTGGGTTTCGGCGATGTCGGACGCCCAGCGCTGGTGGCTGTCGAGCGTGTCGACGGACAGGCCGAGCACCGCCACGTTGCGTCGGGCGAACTCCGGCACGAGTGCCGCGACCGCGCCCAGTTCGGTGGTGCAGACCGGCGTGAAATCCTTGGGATGCGAGAACAGTACGACCCAGCGATCGCCTGCCCATTCATAGAGGTTGAGCGGCCCCTTGGTCGATGCCTGGGTAAAGTTGGGAACGATATCTCCGAGCTTGAGCGACATCATCGATCTCCTTAGAAGGCTTATCATCCACCGAACTGATGGGAATATAAGCGGGCAATTCTTGCGCGCCGGAAAGTTTCGGTTTCCGATGGTGGGCGGGCCTCGTTGGGACGACCAAACTGGCACCCGGCTGCGGCGGCTGGGAGCTACCGACCCGGCAATAAGCCGGGCATGAAGGTCTCGATGAACCCAGTCTACGCCAACGCGGTCACCACGATCTTCGAAGAGACCTCGCGCCGTGCGCGCGCATGCGGAGCGATCAACCTGGGCCAGGGGTTCCCCGATACGATTGGCCCACCGGACCTGTTGGAGGCGGCGGCAAGGGCCGTGCTGACCGGGCCTAATCAATATCCGCCGTCACTGGGTTTGCCCGCACTCCGAGGCGCGGTGGCGGAACATTACCGGCGCTTCCAGTCGCTCGACCTCTCCCCCGACGACGTGATCGTCACCTCCGGCGCGACCGAGGCCATCGCTGCGGCGCTCCTCGCGATCGTTTCTCCCGGCGACGAGGTGGTGGTGTTCGAGCCGATGTACGACGCCTATCGTCCGTTGATCGAACGGGCGGGTGGGATCCTGCGGCCGGTAACGCTCCGTCCGCCGGCGTGGCGCATCGTCGAGGACGATCTGGCGGCCGCCATCGGTCCACGAACGCGGGCGGTTCTCCTCAACAACCCCAATAATCCCGCCGCCCGGGTCTTCTCGCGCGATGAGTTGCAGGCGGTCGCGCGGCAATGCGTCGCGCACGATCTCATCGCGATCTGCGACGAGGTGTGGGAGCATGTCGTGTTCGACGGCCGGCAGCACACACCCCTCATCGGCATGCCGGGCATGGCGACTCGCACGGTGAAGATCGGCTCCGCCGGCAAGATTTTCGGCGTGACCGGCTGGAAGGTCGGTTTCGTCGCAGCCGCGCCGCATGTGTTCGGACCGATCGGCCGGGCGCACCAGTTCCTCACCTTTTCGACGCCGCCCAACCTGCAATGGGCGGTTGCCGAGGGCCTGGGCTATTCCGATGCCTTCTTCGCGGACGCACGCGCATCGCTCGAGCGGTCACGGGAGCGGCTGGTGACTCAGCTCTGCGCTGCGGGGTTCGAGTCACTGCCGAGCGAAGGCACGTATTTCGTCACGATCGATCTGGCCGCTTCGGGCTTTGCCGATAGCGACACGGAGTTGTCGGATCGGCTGATTGCGGAAGCCGGTGTCGCCGCGATCCCACTCTCGCCCTTCTACATGAGCCCGTCGGCGCCTTCCGGTTTGCTGCGGCTGTGCTTTGCCAAAGCCGACAACGTGCTGGATGAAGCCGTCGAACGGCTCGGGAAATGGATAGAGGCCGCGTCCCGCTGATGCAGCAGCATGGCGTTTGGGGCTAGCGCAAACCAGCCGATTGGGCCGTCCTCGTCGACACCGCGAATTACCTATCGTTCCAACAGCGATGCAAGCAGCGCCTGTCCCTCTGGCCACTCACCCAGGCCGGACTGCGCGTTGATATGGCCCGCTCGACCGATATCGGCGAAGCCCGCCCCCAAATCCTGAGCCAGTTGACGCGACCGCGTCAGGCTCGCGTAACGATCGTCAGCGCTGGCCACGACGAGCGCGGGGAATGGCAGCGGACCGGCCGGTAATGGCGCAAAGCGGAGCAGGCGCAGGTCGCAGCCCTGCTGCCCCACATCGGGCGGCGCGACCAGCATCGCACCCAGGACCTTCGTTCGCTCTGCTGGCCGTGCGTGTGCTGCCCACCAGACGATGGCCAGACAGCCGAGACTATGCCCGACGAGCACGATCGGAGTTTCGGCCGCCGTCACCGCATCCGCGATCGCGGTCACCCAGCCAGCGCGGGTGGGCGATTCCCAATCGCCCAGAGGGACGCAAACGCAATCGTCCCGACATTGCTGCCAACGTGTCTGCCAATGATCCGGGCCTGAGCCGTTAAGCCCAGGTATGATCAGGCATCGCACCGGTCGAGCGGTGGTTGCTGGTTGGACAAAAGTGTGTGGCCGATACTGATTCATGCTGTCTCCCCACGGTTCTCGACGACGCGCGCGGCTTCGGTGACATGGCCAATCGGTACGGCACTCCCCACCGTCTCGCGCTCCGCGAAAGCCTGATGGATGACAGCGCCAGGCGGCACGCTTTCGGTCAGCCACACGCTGCCGCCGATCACCGCCCCCGCACCGATCGTGACCCGGCCCAGCACCGTGGCGCCGGCGTAAATCACCACATGGTCTTCCACGATCGGGTGACGCGGCAGGCCCTTGACCAGCGAGCCGTCCTCCTGAGCCGGGAAGCTGCGCGCGCCCAGCGTCACCGCCTGATACAGGCGCACGTGGCTGCCGATCACGGCCGTTTCACCGATGACGACCCCGGTGCCGTGGTCGATGAAGAAGCGCTCCCCGATCGCGGCGCCGGGATGGATGTCGATGCCCGTGGCCGAATGCGCCAGCTCGGCAATGATGCGCGCGACGAGCGGGACACCGAGCCGGTATAGCCGGTGGGCGATACGGTGATGGATCATCGCCCGCACGCCGGGGTAGCAGAGCAACACCTCATCCACGCTGCCCGCCGCCGGGTCCCCAGCGAAAGCCGCCTCGACGTCACCGTCGAGAAGCCGGCGGATGTTCGGCAAGTCGTTCCCGAATGCGGCAACTATACTGGCAGCGCGTGCATTCACATCGCCTGCCGCCGCCTCGTCACGATACGCCAGTTCCAGACGCACCTCGGCGCCCAGCTGAGGCAGCGCACGACCGAGCGTCTCCATGACATATGCACGCTCATTGTCTGGACGTACGGTATCCGGGCCCAGCCGCAGCGGAAAGAGCGCACCCTTCAGGTCGGCGAGGATGCCCTCGATCCGTCGCCGCGACGGGAAGCCTTCGACGCCCTGGTCGGCGCCGTTGCGGTGCCGGGCACGCCAGTCGTCGCGCGCGGCCCCCAGTCCGTCGGCTACTGCCGCCAGATTTGGCGCACCGGTCATCCGGCCACCTGCCGCAGCACGGCAAGAAAGCGGTCGTTCTCCGCCGGTCGTCCGACCGTCACGCGTACCCAGTCATCAAGCGGGGGGAACCGCTTGGCAATCTCGATGCCTGCGGTGGCGGCCGCAGCGCGAAGGCGGCCTGCTGCCGGCGTGCGGAAGAAGACGAAGTTCCCGCGCGCATCGGTGTGGCGGAGCGACAGCGCGTCGAGCGCCGTGTGAAGCCGCCGCCGCTCCCCCGCCGTCCGGTCTCGCACCATGGCGACATGGCCCTGGTCCGCCAGCGCCGCGCTGGCGGCCGCAAGCGCAGGGCGGGACAGGGAATGCGGCGCGCCGATCCCCGCCTGACGCAAGGCAGTCGCCAGCGGAGCCTGCGCGATGGCGTAACCGATCGACAGCCCCGCCAGCCCATAGATCTTGGCGAGGGTACGGAAGACGAGCACATTGCGCCCCGCCCGCACATGCCGGATCGCCGACAGCTCGGCGAGGTCGTCATATTCGAGATACGCCTCGTCCACCACAGCCAGCGTCCGGCCGGACACATCAGCGAGAAAGCTGTGCCACGCTCCCGCCTCGCTCACTGTGCCGGAAGGATTGTGGGGGTTCACCAGCGACACGGCCAATGTGTCCCCGCCGACCGCGCGCGACAATGCCGGCAGGTCGTTCTCCAACCGCGCATCAAGCGGTACCGGCCTGCCCCGCCCACCCAGCGGGGCCGCGGCATCGACCAGCGCCGTATAGCCGGGCGCCGAGAAGACGATCTCGCCGCCCCCTGCCCGCCTGCGCGCCAGGAACAGCCCCAGTGCTTCGAGCACTTCGCCGATCACGACCTGCTCGGGCGCGACGCCTTCGAGGCGGGCGATCTGCCGGGCGAGCGCGTCCACCTCGTCCTGCTCGACATAGCGCTCCACGCCAACCGCCGCCGCACGGATGGCGGGCGCGACGTTTGGCGACGGCCCCCAAGCATTCTCGTTGAGTGACAGCCGGGTCCGTGCGGCATGACCAGTCCCGATCGCCGGTGTCGCCGCCACCGCCGCACCCATCGCGATCCACTCGCGCCGGTTGAGCAGCGCCGCCATCAAAAGCTCACTCCGGCGCGAACATAATAAAAGGCACCGCTGAACCCGAAGGGTGAGAATTCGCTGTACGGAAAGACGCCGAACGTATCGGCGCCGGTCAGCGCTGCGGTCGACCGGATGTTCTCGGTCGGATAGACGTTGAACAGATTGTTGGCGCCCACCGTCACCGCCAGGTTGCGGTTGACCTGCCCGGTGAAGCTGAAATCGGTTACCCACTTCGGCTCCAGTTGCTGGATCACATCGACATTGCCCCGCGTCCCGGACTCGGTCGGCAGCGTACGATAGGGCGTCGCGCCTTGCGCGATCAGCGCGACCGCCGCGGGGGTCTGGTTGGTCAGCGCCACCTGTTCGACCCGGCCATAGCGGGTGGCGCGCGCATCGAAGGTGATGGGACCGGTCCGGAAGGTGGCCCCTAGCGCCACCTTGTCGAGCGGCTGACCGCGCTCGACGCGCGTCCTTTCAACGACGTCGAACAGCGGCGTGGTGATACCGAGCGTCGTAATTTGCGGGGGCGTCGCCGCGACACGGCGCAGTCGTGTCTGGTTGTAGTTGTATGCCGCCGTCAGCTTCAGATCGCCCCAGCCGCCCAGCGTGGTCGCATAGGCGGCGGTCACATCGACACCCTGCGTCCGCGTATCGACTGCGTTGGTGAAGTAGCGGACGCTGGTGACGCCCGGAATACCGATGCCGGCGAGATAGTCGCGCAGACGGCGGCTGCCGGACGCATCGACATAGTTGGACGACAGCATGATCCGGTCGTCGATATCGATGTGATAATAGTCGACCGACGCCGTCAGACGGCCACCTGCGTATGTCAGGCCACCGCCGAAGTTGGTCGACGTCTCGGGTTTCAGATCTTGCGCGCCGAGGGCCTTGGCAAGGGCCGAGCCAACCGGCGCGGTGCGGACAAGCACGAATTCTGGAAAGCCCGTCGTGTTGTTGACGATCGTCCGGCTACTGGTGGAACTGAAATATTGCTGGGCAAGGCTGGGCGCGTGGAAGCCGGTGCCGATGGACCCGCGCAGCGCAAAACCCGCCGGCAGGGCGAAGCGCGTCGACGCCTGACCGTTCCAAGTGTCGCCGAAATCGGAATAATGCTCATAGCGTCCGGCGAGATCGACCGTCCAGCCGCGCACGGGTTCCAGTCCGGCTTCCGCAAAGGCGCTGATTGCGTCGCGGTGGACATCGATCACATCGCTCGGCTGAATACCCGTGAAACCCTGCGACCCGATCGTCGGGATCGCGCCGGCATTGGGGCCGTCGAGTACGCGTGCGGGCCCATATTGATAGCTGGCCAGTTCGCCAGCGCCGATCTTGTAGCCGTCACGGCGATATTCGGCACCGATCGCGACGTCGATCGGCGCGGCCAGCCCCGCCTCGACACTGTCCGACAGCGTCAGGTCGGTCGTCCACTGCGAATTCCCATAGCGGCCGTTGTAGAAGCGCGTGGGGCTGGCGGTGCCCAGCGTGGCGTTGAGCGTGTTCCGTGTCCGATATGCGATGCGGTTGCCGCCATAGACGCTGGACAGGTCCCACTTCCAACCGGCCAGATCGCCGCGCAGGCCGAGCGCGCCGGTATAGTCTGTACTTTCGGTATCGACGAAAGGCAGGAAGCCGTTCGGGTAGATCGCACGGACATTCTCGTCCTGCCCCGGGCGGCGGAAGGAGGCGTTGCTCTTCGCCTTGCTCAAGCGATAGCCGCCAAAGCCATAGAGTTCGACGCTGCCGAGCGGCTTGCTGAGATTGACCAGGACGGATCCGTCCTTGAGGTCGCCCTGATCGGCGAAGCGCCAGACGTTGCGATCCACGCTGGCCTCGCGCGGGTCGAGCCGCGTTCCCGCGACGCCGCCCGGCGGATTGAGCCCGATCCCCGCCCCATAACGCGACGACAGCGGCTGCGGCGTGCCCGTCGGCGAAATGCCGAAATAGAATTGCCGCGTGTCCGGCTCGGCACGGTTGGCCGCCTGATGATCGCGATAATAGCCGGTGACGTTGACGAAGCCGTCCTCGCCCAGCTTCAGCCCGCCACCCATCGAAACCTCATAGGTGTCGCCACCGTTGTCATAGGTCGTACCTGCGCTCGCCGTGGCATGCAGCGTCGTATCCGTCCGCAACAGGATGTTGATGACGCCAGCGATCGCGTCCGACCCATATTGCGCCGAGGCGCCGTCGCGCAGGATCTCGATACGACCGATACCCGCGGCCGGGATCTGGTTGAGGTCGGTCGGCGTCGCACCCTTGCCGATCGTACCGCCTGTGTTCACCCAGGCCGCACCGTGCAGCCGCTTGCCGTTCACCAGCACCAGCGTCTCGTCGGGCGACAGCCCCCGCAGCGAGGCAGAGTGGATATGGGTGTTGCCGTCCGGCGTCGTCGGATTGGCGAAGGAGAAGGACGGCGCCAGCTGGCGCAGGACCTCGCTCGTCTCCTGATAGCCCGAGGCGCGCAGGTCGTCGCCGCGCAAGAGGTCGATCGGCACCGGCGAGGTTGTCACGGTACGTTCGCCCGCGCGCGTTCCGGTGACTACGATCTCATTGCCTGGCTCTGCCTGTTCGATAGCCGCTTGGGAGCCCGCATCCTGTGCGGCTGCGGCCGCGATGGGTGACACGCTGGCCAGCAGCCCCGCTACGATGATCTTCATCCATCAACCCCCTTGCCGATCGGGCGGAACCTATTGGTGCTCGCCTCTCGAGCATATCCTATGCATTTGGTAGGATTTGATAGAAATGATTGGGCGCTATCAAGCTCCAACTTCACCGCCGGTTTTCACTCCCCGACCTTGCTAACCCGCTCCGAGACCCGCTGCCGAAAACGACGATCGATTTATCTCCTGACGCCTCTGTCCTGACCGACCCAAGCTCATCGCCCCTCTCAGACCCGTGACGCTGTTCGACATCGAGGACGACGAAACGCCCTCGAAGCGTCGGCTGGCCGACGCCGGAGACCGGCTGATGGGAACGCACGTTATCGACACGCCGTGATCGCAGGGCTGCCGAACCAGATCAGCTTCTTCGCCGCCTACGCCCCCGTCGCGCTGGCCGTCGGCGACCCGATCGAGCTGTTGCCGCTGTTCCTCGCGGTCGACACGATCCCTGACATGTTCGCCACCGCGGCCAATGTCACCGCCGACGTCGCCTTGACCGCGCTCCTCACCGAACGCGAGACGGAGGACGCAGACGAGCCATCGCCGGTCAACTAGACGGATGATGACCGGGCTGGCGACCGACAAGATCAGCTATCACGCAGACGACGTTTCCTAGCCTTCAATTCCGACTAATTTGGTGGATGATCTTCGTTAAAGGAGGTCCGCCATGATACGCAAGCCCTCAGGCCAGAGGCCCGGCGACGGCCGCCCTCCACTCGAATGGCCGACCATGGTGGTCGCCGCGCTGATCTACGGCGGCTGGCTGGCGTTGACCTGGTGGCATGCGGCGCTTCCGGCACCCGTCATCGTCGTCGCCGGCGGCTGGCTCGTCGCGTGGCACGGCTCGCTGCAGCATGAGACGATCCACGGCCACCCGACGCGCTGGCGCGCGGCGAACGCGGCGAACGCGGCGATCGGCGCGGTGCCGCTGTCGCTCTGGCTGCCCTATAGCCTCTATCGCGACAGCCACGTCGCGCATCACCGCAGCCCGCATATCACCGATCCGCTCGACGATCCGGAATCGCGCTATGTCGCGAGTGGGCGCGGTGTCCGCCATGTCGCGGCGCGGGTGCAGGCGACACTGCTCGGTCGATTGTTGATCGGCCCGCTCCTGGCCGTGCTTGCGCTCGCCGCCGACGAGGGCCGCCGACTGTTCCGCCAGCCCGGCCGGGTCGCCCGCGACTGGCTGCCGCACCTCGCGCTGGTCATCCCGATCGTCGCGTGGCTCGAATGGACGGGGTTCGGCACGCTGCGCTATCTTCTGCTGGTGGTGTATCCCGGCCTGTCGCTGACGCTGCTGCGCTCCTTTGCAGAGCATCGCGCCGACCTGCCCGGCCCCAGCCGCGCCGCGATGGTCGAGCGGGCCGGGCCGCTCGGCCTGTTGTATCTCAACAACCATCTGCACACCGCGCATCACGATCGCCCCGACCTTGCGTGGTATCGCCTGCCGGAACACCAGCGGCGTCACCATGCGCGCCTGTCCGCGCAGGCGCGGCGCGTCCATCGCAGCTATGGCGAGATCGTCCGTCGCTTCGCGCTGACGCCGCACGACGCCTTGGTCCATCCGGGCCGACAGGACCGATGACGAGCACGCCCGTCGCCTCACTGGGCATGTACGACCACCCAGGTCAGCGCGCCGCCAATGACGCTTTATGGTCGGCAATCGCCCGACATCTGCACGGACGCGGTATCGTCGCACCAGACGCCCTAGACCGGGCCCGTTCGGTCGAGGCGATCTGGCACGACCCGGACCTGCTGTTCGCACAATGCTGCGGCTATCCGCTCGTCGCCGATCCGGACCTCGCGCTGCGGGTGATCGCCGTGCCGATCTATGCGTTGCCCGACTGCCCTCCGGGGCGCCATTACAGTCGCATCCTCGTACGCACCGAGGATCCGGCGAGCAGCTTGGCCGCGTTCGCTGGGCGTCGCGTGGCGATCAACGCCCCGCTTTCCAACACCGGCGTAAACCTGCTGCGGGCTGCCGTAGCGCAGATTGGGGCACCGCAAGATTTCTTCGGCCCGACGATCGTCACCGGATCACACCGTGCCAGCATCGACGCGGTCGCTAGCGGTCGCGCGGATATCGCCGCGATCTATGCCGTGACCGCCGCGGTGATCGCTCGCGACGATCCGACCGCGCTACGCGGCCTGCGCGACCTGGCCAGGACACCCCGCGCGCCCAACCTGCCCTTCGTCACCGCCCGCACGACGCCGCCCGCGGTCATCGCCGCGTTGCGGGAGGCGCTGCACGCCGCCATCCTCGACCCCGCCCTGGCGCCAGCACGCGCCGCGCTGCTTCTCAACGACATCGTGCCGGCGTCCATCCATCGCTACCGCATGCTCGCGCGGATCGGGCGCGAAGCACCGGCGCTCACCGTCGATCCGTCGGCAACGAAGGTCACCACCGTAATTCGTTGATCGCCGCGTGAACTGGTGCGGCGATGGCCCGTTGAGGCTATTCCTCTGGCAAGGTGAACGGCATGCCCAGCGCTCCCGAGCTTCACGACGTGGCGACAGCTTCGCCCTGCGTTCCCGGTCTGATGCCATGGCGAACCCGCGGTGTCGCCGCGCTGGTCGATCATGCGCACCCGGCCGGCAACGTCCATGATCGCGCATCGCGCGCGACGCTGCTCGCCCGGATCGCGGCCGTGCTCGACCAACCCCTGCTCGATCCCATGGATGCCGGGCAGGCGTCGCTCGCGACCGCGTTGCTGGTGCCCAGCGACGCCCTGGACGCCCGCATTGCCATCGCCGCCGGCATCGTCGATCGCCACGACCTGTTGGGCGGCGTCGTTCCTGCGCCGTTCGTCGCCACCAAGGCGATTTCCCACGGCTTGATCGACGAGAGGGCGGCGTGCCCTGCCGGCTGGTCCTTCGCGATGAGCCGGCTGCGGGGAGACGCCGCGCTGCCCGGCTATACCGCCTTCACCCATACCGACGCGGCCAGGGCCGGTCGCCTGTTGCTCACCAGGGGCGCAGTGCGCATCAAGGACGTGTGCGGCAAGGCGGGTCTGGGTCAACAGGTCGTCCGCACCGCGCAGCAGCTGGACGCCGCGCTCGCCCGTGAGGATGCGGCGGACCTCGCCGAACACGGTATCGTGCTGGAAGAAAATCTGACCGATGTCGTCACCTACAACGTCGGCACGGTCGAACTCGGCCACCAGTGCATCAGCTATTGGGGCACGCAGACGCTCACCACCGACCACAAGGAGCGCGAGGTCTACGGCGGCACCGATCTCCACGTCGTACGCGGCGGCTTCGCCGACCTTGCGGCGCTCGAACTGCCCGATCACCTCGCGCAGGCGATCCGCTGCGCGGCGATCTTCGACGCGGCGGCCCACGCCGCTTATCCCGACATCCTGCTGACGCGGCGCAATTATGACGTGATCGAGGGCACGGACGCGGGCGGGACCCGGCGGATCGGTGTGCTCGAACTGAGCTGCCCCCTTCTGAGTGGTCCATGGACTATGACAGTCTGGATCAAAGAAGGGACAACGAATGCCTGCCAAGAAGCACAAGCCCGAGGAGATCATCGGCAAGCTGCGTGAGGTTGAGATCATG
>NZ_JANZXB010000019.1 GCF_025371035.1 Sphingomonas sp. LC-1
TCATACGAGTGCTCGTATGACTGGTCGTAGAACCAAAAACTTCCCGCACTGCCCGCGCCCTCGTCAAAGGCGACAAGCATCCCGAAGGCCGAGGCCACCGCAAGGCGGCCTACCGGCAACGCTTACACTATGAGGGCTTCGAGGGCGTCAGCATCTCCGAATATGCCGGCATCGACAGCGTGGCGCGGATGGCCGCTTTCATCGCAGAGCATGGCGCACTCGGCGCGGGCTTGCTGGGGCATTTCGGTGGCGACATGGACCAAGCCGAAACCGCCTTTCAAGACTGCTATCATGGTCAGTACGCCAGCCTCGCCGACTATATGGAGGAATTGACCTCAGAGAGCGTCACGATCCCCGAGGCGCTGCGCTACTATGTCGATTGGCAGGCGATGGCGCGCGACGCTGAGATCGGTGGCGACCTGTTCACCATCGAGACGGCGCATGGCGAGGTGCATGTGTTTTCCAGCAGATGAGAACGTGAATGCCTGTCCGTGCTCATAAGGGCAGGCATCTCGAAAGCACCGGCTGTCGCTAAGCTAAAAACACCAAAGAATGATCGGGTTAGCCGCTCAAGGTATCTGCTTTGAGCGGCTTCTCTATTTCCAACGATCCTTGAACCTCTCTTTGCCGGGCGCTGCCCAGCATCCCGGCTTGGGGAGGTGACGCCATGCTCAGCATCGATTGGCGATCTCCGGCGGCATACGGGTACACAAAGCACATCCCTGCCGCTGGTTTCGCTTGGGAATACCTGCGCCGCAACGACGAATATCGTCGGGACTGCCAGACCATCGCATTGACCGGAGGGACAGATGCCCGCGACCTCGAAGAGTTCGCGCATCGCTGGGGTTTGCGATTTCCCGTGCGATCCAGACGCGCCGCATGAGCAGCATTCGCCAATCTGGAGTCCGCGCCTTCAACCGCAAGCCGTAATGTTGTCGCCCGTCAATCACAAGGACGACGACACCGAACCGGTACTGACGTTGGCGCATCTCGACGGCCTCGATATGCGCCGCGCGGCCGATGGCTGGCACGGCATCTGGCAGGTGGATGGCGTCGCGCATCAATTCTGGCTGCCAAAGGCGGTGCCCGACGCGGCAGCGTTCTACGCTGTCACGCTGCCGATGGATTCCTTTCTGGAGCTGCGCGCCCACGCTGCGCGCCGTCTTTGGCGGTCTCTCAACGGTCGCGCGCCCGGTCCCGACTTCCGGGCCGTTCCCGCCCAACTCCGGCAATGGCATATCCTGTCCCTGCGCGCGCTCGACGCCCGACTGCATGGCGAAAGTTATCGCACCATCGCTGAAGTCCTGCTCGGCTTTCGCGGCACCAAGGAGGACTTTGAGAGCGATCCTCGCAAGAACAAGGCCCGCCGCCTGGTCACGCACGGTATCAAGATGATGCGCGGCGGCTATCGCCTTCTGCTTCACTACCCGATCAAGCCCGGCAAGCGTTGATCGGGTGGCGTGACCCTCACGCCTTGTTGGCTGCCGCCTGCTCCAGAATCTTCCGATAGCCCTCACGCGACAGCCATTGCGCGCGTTCGAGATGGCTTCGCCAGCAACGGCGGGTGCGAAGTTCATCGGCGACCGGATCACGGTGCAACACGATCTGCGCGACTTCCTTCCAGTCCGCGCCCTCGGCCTTCGCATCGAGAAGGCGCAGATAGGTAACGTAATGCCGTTTGTCATAGACGGTTATGGTATCGCCGGTCGGCGCTTCATCGTCCACATCGGGATCGAGTTCGACGGGAACCCGCATAGTCACTCCTCCTAGGTTCCAGAGAGCCTTGTTTGCGGTGCGCCCCCGCAACTGGCCCCTCTACCTGGTGATCGGGGAGTTAGTAACCGTGACTAGACGGCCCCATGACCTTTAGGCGAGAAGCCCTGGACATACGCCATGGGCTCCCCGACCATAAGGTTCGAGGATGGTGGTGCCGTCACGGCCGGCACCAACCGCTAGTCAGGGGTTACTACGCCCCAGAGCAGCGCGTCTGCTCCGTCTACGTTTCTATCCGAGCCGGCCGTAAATGTCTTTGCCTATTCGGCGGGGCAGGCAGTGAGACGCTGAATTATCTCATTTATTAGCCCGCATCACCCCAGAGGGGGTGCCGCCAGCGCATAGGCGCAAATGCGGCACGCTACGCGCCGCCGATCCCTCGCCATGGTTCGCCACAGTCCGCTGCCGCCACCGGCAGCCCAATCCTGACTGGAGGTGATCCATGCCCAACCCGCTTGCGGGCCTGCCGCCGCGCCTGCTGCGCACCAAGGAAGCCGCGCGCTTCCTCGGCATATCCATCCGCACCCTTGAGAAGCATCGCACCTACGGGACCGGCCCGACCTATCGCAAGGTCGGCGGTCGCGTCCTCTACACCGTCCGCGATCTGGAAGACTGGAGCGCGGTCGGCGAACGCAAATCCACCCGCGACAAGACCGCCGGCACCGTCTTTCCCGCGCGTCCCCTCACGCCCGAAGAACGGGGCGACTGCTAGATGCTGCGCGAGGACGATCACGACCCCGCGCACCCGACCGAGGATAGCGAGCGCAGCCGTCTAGACCCCTTCGTGGTCGCAACGGGCGACGCGCCGCCGCGCGACCAGCGCGACTTGATGGAACGGCCGTTCTTCTCGCTGGCGAAGACCCCGCGCACCAAGCCGATTCTCTACAAGGCCGCCGACATAGAGGTGCAGGTGTTCGGGATGCCCGAGCATGGCATGGCGACCATATGGGACGCCGATGTGCTGATATGGGCGGCCTCGCAGATCGTTGCGGCCGAGAACAACGGCCTCACCACGTCGCGCTTTGTCCGGTTTACGCCCTACCATCTGTTGCGCGCCATCGGGCGGCCGACCGGCAATCACCAATACCGGCTTCTGAAAGCCGCGCTGGCGCGGCTGCAATCGACCGTCATTGCCACCACCATCCGCAACGGCCCGCATTGGCGTCGCCGGCAATTCTCATGGATCAACGAGTGGGAGGAAATGACGACGCGCGCCGGCCGCGTCGAGGGCATGGAATTTGTCCTGCCCGAATGGTTCTACAATAGCGTCATCGACCGCTCGCTGGTCCTGACCATCGACCCTGCCTATTTCCGGCTGACTGGCGGCATCGAGCGATGGCTTTACCGCGTCGCCAGAAAGCACGCCGGGCACCAGCGCCACGGCTGGATTTTCGAGGTCGCGCACCTTCATCAGAAATCCGGCAGCCTCGCCCGGCCGTCCGACTTCGCGCTCGACCTGCGCCGGATCGCGGCCCGCCAGCAACTCCCCGGCTACCGCCTCCAGATCGAGCGGGAAGACGGCCGCGAGCTGCTGCGCATCCGCCCCGAAAACTCATCAACAGGCACTGTTGATAACCCTGTTGATGCCATCGGCAGATCAGGCGCACGGGGTATCGGCACATCAGGCGCAGCACTATCGGCAGATCAGGCGCACGAACCGCAGCTAACGCTCTGGCGTGAAAAGCGGAATCCGACCGCTAACTTATCTAACAGAGAATCTAACTCTTTTTCTTTGACGCGCGCGCACCCGAAGCGTGGTGCCGGTTCTGCCCGAAGGGGCGAGCCATGACGGCCGCGCTCGACGCGCTGCGCCCGCGCAGCCCCCAGCACATCACCGGAGACAAACAATGACCCGTCGCGCCCACCGCAGCGCGCACGGCCGTCCGCTGCCGGACGGGCCTGCGCCCTTCACAACATTGGTCGAGCTGACCTTCGAGAAACGCAAGGTCGAGCACTGGATACGCTTCGGCCGCAAGAGCTACAAGCAGATCATCGACCGCCGCCGCAGCGTCGTCGGTTTCGCGCCGGGCAGCGTCTTTGCCTTCGTGCGATGGGCGAAGGGCGAGCACGGCACTGTCGTTTCCCGCATCGACATTGTGCGCGCCATCGGCCGGGGCGAGCCGTTCCAGACATTGCCGTTCGTGCGTCCCGGCGGCGAAATCCTGTTGCGCCTCGACGGCTGGCCGAAGGTGCAGCGTGCGCTTGTCGCTATCGACGCCGTGGATGCGCTCGGCCTCGATCCGGCCGACGCCTCACCGGAGCATTGGCGGCACGTCCATAACCGTTTGACCGCCAATCTGGAGCCGCACGCCTACACCCCCGAGCGACATGCCGCTTGGCTTCATCGCCGAAGGATCGACCCATGACGCGCCGCCGCACCCTCACGGTGACGGCGCTCGCCGCCATCGGCATCGCCGCCGCCAGCGCCGTCGATTGGCCCGTGAAACTCATCTGGAACGCGACGGCCAGCGCACCCATCGGCTTCTACACCATCGCACCGGCCGAGCGGATCGAGGTGCCCGAGATGGTCGCCGTCATGCCGCCCGAACCGCTCGCCGCCTTCATGGCCGAGCGCGGCTATATCACGCGCGGCGTCCCGCTGTTGAAGCGCGTCTTGGGCTTGCCGGGACAGCGGGTTTGCCGCACCGGCCGCACGATCACGGTGAACGGGATCGAGATGGGCGAGGCGCTGGAGCGCGACAGCCTCGGCCGTGATCTGCCCGTCTGGCGGGGCTGCCGAGTGATCGGCGACGGCCAGCTTTTCCTCATGAATTGGGAAGTCCGCGACAGCCTCGACGGCCGCTATTTCGGACCCACCCCCGCAGCTTCCGTCATCGGCCGAGCGGTCCCGCTCTGGACCGATGAGGAAGGCGTCGGCCGCTACGAGTGGCGCGCACCGACGCATTGAAACCATCCCCCGAAAGCCAACCGCAGGAGATTTCCCATGGCAGAAATAGGCACCTTCACCCGCACCGAAACCGGCTATGCCGGGGAGCTTCATTCGTTCGGCCTGCACGAAAAGCTGTTCATAGTCCCGGCCAAGCCAAGCGACGTGAAAAACGCGCCCGACTATCGCGTGCGCCTCGATAGCGAGGACGGCCCGGACGCCGGCCCGACATGGAAGGACGCCAGCGAAAATGCCGGCGACTTCGTGTCGATGAGGCTGGAGGGACCGATCTTCCCGTTCCCGATCCGCGCCAAGCTGTTCCAGTCCAACGACGATCCTTCGGTCTGGACGCTGCGTTGGAAGCACCCCCGGAAAGTCGAGGACGAGGAATGACGGCCGCGCGCGTCCGGCCCGCCATCCGGTCCAGGATCGTCATCCCTTTGTTCGCGGAAAAGCCGTCTCATCCCTCCGTCCCGCTCGGCCACCGGACGGCCGGCGCGCACAGCGAAGGTCAGGGGCGGCCATCGGCCGGCGCTAGCGCCTTGCCCTTGACCGCAGCGCGCACGCTGGCAGGCTGGTGTCGAAGCGGAGACAGGACTGCATGGCACTATGCCGTCCTGATACTGGCCGGCGCGCTTTCCGTTTGCGCGGGATCGGGCGTCGCGGTTGCACAATCCGCGCCCGTCGAGCGCCCGGCCGCCGCCCATCCTTATGCGGTCCACATCGCCGAGGCGTCGCAGCGTTTCGGCATCCCCGAGCAATGGATTCGTGCCGTGCTGCGCGCCGAAAGCGCGGGCGACGTGCGTGCGGTTTCGTCGGCCGGCGCGATGGGATTGATGCAGGTGATGCCCGACACATGGACGGGCCTGCGCATCCGCTACGGCCTCGGCCGCGACCCCTACGACTCGCGCGACAACATAATGGCTGGCACGGCCTACCTGCGCGAAATGTGGGATCGCTACGGCAATGTCGCGGCGATGCTCGCGGCATATAACGCCGGCCCCGGCCGCTATGACGAATACCTTGCGACCGGCCGCACCCTGCCGGCCGAAACGCGGGCCTATGTCGCCGCGCTCGCGCCGATCCTCGGCGGCGCGGCTGCAACCGAACCGCCGTCATCGGCACCGCCACCGCCGCCTGATTGGCGCGAGGCACCGCTGTTCGTCATGCGTCCGGGCGACACGCGGGCCGTCGCCGCGCCGCCGTCCGACGCACAATCCGGCGACGCCCGCGCGACCGTTCCGGCGCGCGATCCCGCCGATGCAGAGTCGCAGGGCGACAGCATTTTCGTCGCCGACGCGAGCGGTTCGGGAACGCCATGAGGGCGGCGTTCCCGCGCTCGGCGGCGCTCATTCCGGTGTCCAGTCAGGCAGGTTTTTGCCCGGCTGGATTCCCGGCAGGAGGGGCAGAAAAGGCAGAAAGGGCGGAGGGCAAGATTAAAGAAGACGGCACCATATCGGGCCGCTTCTGGAAATTGTTGTTGTCTGCACACTGGTTAGGTGGCCGGTTCCGGCACCATGGTTTTGAGGGGTCGCGTGCCGCGATTTCGCACAAAGCCTTGGCTTTGCTGGGTTTCGAGCGGCACCATAGGCCCATATCAGCCGTTTTTCGGTGGTTTTATCAGGAGTCGCGCCCATGAGCGCCGACGATGAAAACCGCTTCCGTCCGAAGCCGGGCCGTATCCGATCCGACACACCGAAGGCCGGCAAGACCAAGAGCTTTTTCACGCAGGTCAAGAAGATCACCCGGCAGCATCAGGCAGCAGCCTCCCGCGATCCTTCCATGCCGTCATCCGCTCGCCCGTCATCGCCGGGGCGGTCCCGTGCCGTGGTCGCCAGCGGCAAGGGCGTGAAGCGCGGCCGGGGCGCGAGCTTCGTGCGCGCTCGGAACATCTCCGGCCAATGGCATCATCGCCAGCCCGGCAGCCGCCGCGTGATCGTCAAGCAGCGCAGCGTTCGGGCCGCGTGGAAGGGCGCACGCGCCCGCGCGCATCTGCGCTATGTCCAGCGCGACGGCACGTCACGCGACGGCGAGCGGGGCCGGCTCTATTCGGCGACCGAGGACCGCGCCGATGGCGACGCCTTCCTTGATCGCGGCAAGGACGACCGCCACCAGTTCAGATTCATCGTCTCGCCCGAGGATGGCGCGGAGCTATCGGACCTCACGGCCTACACCCGCGATTTCATGAAGCAGGTGGAAGCCGACCTCGGCACGAAACTCGATTGGGTCGCCGTCAACCACTACAACACCGGCCATCCCCATGTGCATGTCATCGTCAACGGCCGCGACGAGATGGGCGAGGATCTAATCATCAATGGCGACTACCTCGCCAACGGCCTACGGGAGCGCGCCAGCGAGCTTGCCAGTCTGGAACTCGGCCCCGTCACCGAAATCGAGCAGACCCGCAAGCTGTCGGCCGAGATAGACCAGGACCGCTTCACCCGGATTGACCGCGCCATGGCCGAGGAAGCCGATGCCCGGTTCCTCGACCTGCGCCATGAACCGGCCGCACCGCGCCGCCAGTTCGAGCGCACCTTACGCCTGCGCCGTCTCGCCAAGCTGGAGAAGATGGGACTGGCGACCGAGCACGCGCCCGGCGTTTGGGAGTTGAGCAAGGACATGGAGCCGGCCCTGCGCGAGTTGGGCGAGCGCGGCGACATTATCCGCACCATGCAGAAGGCGCTCGGCCCGCAGGGAGGCGAACGCGATCCCATGAGCTTTCAAATCCATGACGGAGCGCCAGAGACACCCATCGTCGGCCGCGTCGTGGACAAGCACCTGTCGGACGAGCTGGGCGAGAACCTGACCATTGTGGTGGACGGGATCGACGGCAGGACGCACCACATCGCAGGCATCGCGCCCGAGCGGCTGGAGGACGCCCGCGTTTGCAGCGTCGTCCAGATCGGCCCGGCCGAGGCGACCGCCCGACCGTCCGAACGCGCCATTGCCGCCATCACCGAGGACGGCATCTATCGTCCGAGCCGCCATCTGGAGCAGGCGAAGTTCGAGGGCCGCGTTCCGGGCGGCGATTATGAGGGCTATGTCGATGCCCATGTCCGGCGACTGGAGGCATTGCGCCGCGCCGGGATCGTCGAGAGGATCGACGCCGACCAATGGCGCATCCCCGATGATCTGGTCAGCCGCGCCGCCGCCTATGACGCCGGCCGTGACCGGCAGGCCAGCGTTCGCATCCTTTCCCCGGTCGATCTAGGCAAGCAGATCGGATCGGACGGCACGACATGGCTGGACCGGCGATTGGTCCATGGCGAAACGGCCGACCTTGCGCCGGCCGGCTTCGGCCAGCAGGTGCGTGAGGCGATGGACCAGCGGCGCGAGCATCACATCGAACAGGGCGATGCCACCCGAGCACGGAACGGCCGCATCTTCTACCGGCGCAGCCTTCTCGCCACCTTGCGCGAGCGGGAGGTTGCCCGCATTGGCGCGGAGATGGCCGAGGGCAAGGGGTTGCCGTTCCGTGCCGCCACGGACGGCGAGAACGTCAGCGGCAAGTTCACCGGGACCGTTCAGCTATCGAGCGGCAAGTTCGCCGTGGTGGAAAAGAGCCATGAGTTCACGCTTGTCCCGTGGCGGCCGGTGATCGACCGCCAGCTCGGCCGCGAGATCACTGGCGTCGTGCAGGGCGGATCGGTGTCGTGGCAGTTGGGGCGAAGGCATGACCTTGGCCTTTAGCACATACGCGTGTTTCATCCGGTATCTATCATGCCCCGTGTATCTCACGCTGGATGCCGGCTATTGTAGGGGCCATCATTCAAGCGAGCAGTAGAAAAGAAGATATGCCGAGACCGAAACTTCATAGCGATGAGTTCATTCTAGATACCGCGCTAGGCATCCTTCTTCAGAAAGGTCCATCGGCCTTCACCCTCTCCGATGTTGCGGAAGCGGTCGGCATCTCGCGGGCTGCACTGATCCAGCGGTTCAAAGACAAGGCGACGCTGCATCTAGGCTCAGGACCCATTAATTGGATTCCCAGTGGGTCGTTGATCTGATTCACTGGCGACAGGAGGACCCTGTCATGAGTGATCTTTTCTGGCTGACGGACAAGCAGATGCGGCGGATAGAGCCGTATTTCCCACTCTCGCACGGCATCCCACGGGTGGACGACAAGCGGGTGCTGAGCGGCATCATCTTCGTGATCCGGAACGGCCTTCGCTGGCGTGACGCGCCCGCCGACTACGGGCCGCACAAGACCATCTACAACCGTTTCATCCGCTGGAGCCGGCTGGGCGTGTTCAACCGCATCTTCGCGGAGTTGTCGGCCAAAGGGCCCCAGCCTGAACGGCTGATGATCGACGCCACCCACCTCAAGGCCCATCGGACAGCAGCCAGCCTGCTCAAAAAGGGGCTGTTCCCCGACGTATCGGGCGCACCAAAGGCGGGTTGAACTCCAAGCTCCACGCTGTGTGCGACGGCCAAGGCCGCCCGCTGGTCATGCTGCTCTCCGAAGGCCAGATGAGCGACTACAAGGGCGCCGCCCTGATGATCGACGCCCTGCCCAAAGCCGGGGCCATGCTGGGCGACAGGGGCTACGACGCCGACTGGTTCCGGGCCGCCCTGATCCAGCGAGGCATCACCCCGTGCATCCCTTCAAAGGCCAACCGTAAGGTCCCGATCGATCACGACCGAACTCTCTACCGCCAACGCCACAGGATCGAGAACATGTTCGGCAGGCTCAAGGACTGGCGACGCATCCACACCCGCTATGACCGATGCGCCCACACCTTCATGTCTGCCATAGCCATCGCCGCAACCGTCATCTTCTGGTTATGACGCAATGAGTCCTGAGCCTAAAGGTCATGGAGCGCAACACGCAGGAGGTGCGCGACTATTTCGCGGGTGCGAGTCCCGAAAAGGGCCTCGATCCGCTGTGGGCGATGCTCAAGGACCTCATCGCCGGTATGGGTGACGGTGCCGGAACGGAAGGCTACCTTCTTCTATTGTGGGGAGACGTTCAGGAGCCGTCGCTTCGCGCCCTTGCGGCGGAGCGGAACAGACTGGTCCTGAAAGCTATCGAGGCACGACTGCCCGCCGGGCCGCGCCCACCCGAGCATACCGCCGGCTTGATTCAGACGGTCATTCAGGGGTCTTGCATGCAATGGCTCGTTGAGCCGGAAGGCGAGCTAGCGGCTTTCATGACCAAGCGCACCCACATGCTTCTGTCCGTCCTCTATCCCGACCATGTGTTCGGGTAACACCATCTGGAGGGTTGTTTATAACAGTCGTGTCGGTTATTTATAAGGCATGCGCCACGGTATCGCCGGGCACGGAAACCCGGAACGACTATCATGCCTATACAAGAACCCAGCCCGTTGGGGGCCGAACGACAAAAAGCACTGCCTGCGCCAACCTTGGCGCTGAACCTCATGGCCGACGAGTTCGATGCGTTGAACGCGAGCAGCGGGCCGCAAATCGCCTATCGCGACCTGTTCTGCCCACACATGGACCTGCCGCGCGCCTTGCGGAACTGGTCAGAGGCTCGGGGCGTCCAGTTGCGGAGCCTTCGCAAAATCACGCATGAGCGCGGCGGTCGGTCGCAGAAGGTGCTTTTCGGCCTTCATGACGGTTATGCCGTTGAAAGCGTTCTGATCCGTCGTCACGACGGACACACCGCCTGTATTTCGTCACAGGTTGGATGTGCCTTCGCCTGCCAGTTCTGCGCTTCCGGCCAAGCCGGCCTCAAGCGCAACCTTTCGGCGGGCGAGATTGTCGAACAGGTCGTTCAACTCGGGCCGAAGGTCAACCGGATCGTGTTCATGGGCATCGGCGAGCCTTTGAACAACTACGAGCAGGTGATGAAGGCGATTCGTATCCTGCGCGACCGGCGAGGGATGAATTTTCCCACCACGGGAATCACGCTTTCGACCATCGGCATACCGAAGGCTCTAGCGCAATTGCGAGAAGAGCATCTGGCGATCAATCTGACTATATCGCTGCATGCGACGACGCAGGAAGTTCGCGACCGTCTCATCCCCGGATCGCGTAAGCACGACATCAAGGAGGTCATCGCGCGCGCTTCGTCATGGGCGGAACGGCACAACCGGATCGTCACCTTTGTCTATCTGGTCCTCCCCGGCATCAACGACACGCTTGCTGATGCGAAACGGCTTGCCGGTCTCATGAACAAGCGAAGGGCGCGTGTGAACCTTATGCGCTGGAATCCTGTCGATGGCATCGCGCTTGATCGAACCGGCGACCGCAGCCTCGGACTTTTCCGTGAAGTGCTGGATCGCGCCGGTGTGCCGGTCGTGGTGCGGGATACACAGGGGCGGGATATTTCGGCGGCATGCGGTCAGCTCTGGTTGCGCGATCTGCGCGGAATCCCGGTCGAAAAACGCGGAGCCACAAAAAAGGCCGCCTAGCGGGAGCATAGGATGCGGCGTTCGAAAAGACATGCGAACGATGCCTTCCGATCAAGTGAAACGCTGCTCGGGTCGCGCATACCTCTCTTGTCGCTGATCCAGACGCTTGCGGTCGCTGAATATCTCAACTTCCGCCACGCAGCGAACGCACTCGGGGTTGCACAATCCAGCGTCAGCGCCCGCGTGAAGGCGCTGGAAGAAGACCTTGGCATCCTCCTGTTCGAGCGTCGTGCGCGTGGCGTTCGGTTGACCGAAGCCGGACGCCACTTCGTCGAGCGGATCGCAGCCGGCGTCGATCAACTCGACCATGCGGTGAAGACCGCAGGCATGGCGGCGACGGGGGAATGGGGCCGCCTGCGCATCGGCGTCCATGCCTTGATTCCGCGCAGCTTCCTCGCCGATCTGATCGGGCAGTATCGGGAAAACCATCCCGGCATCGAGGTCGAAATCACCGAAGGCACGGCCCGCGATGCGGTCATGCAGCTTCGTGCCGACCGGCTGGACGTGGCGTTCGTCGCTGGCACACCAGAGCTGCCCGACTGCCATACACGGCCGGTCTGGACTGAATCGCTGGTAGCGGTGCTACCGGATAGGCATCGTCTTGCCGGGCAGCCGGCAATCACTTGGGCCGATCTGGTCGGCGAAACCTTCCTTGTCCGCTATGGTGGCACTGGCCCGCAGGTTCATGACCATATCGTGCTGCGCCTTGCCGGGCGCTGGCCCGCGCCTTCGATACTGCGCTTCGACGTAGGACGTGGCACGCTACTATCCATGGTCGGACAGGGATTCGGCATTACCATCGTCGGGGCAGCGACGGCACTGCTGCCGACTGCCGGCATCACCTTCCTGCCTTTCGCCGATGAGCCAGAGCCGGTTGCCTTTACCGCCGTCTGGTCGCCGTTCAATCGAAGCGCCGCGCTCCGTGATCTGCTCTCTCTCGCAAAAGAAATGGGTCGGCTGATCCGCGTCGACTGAACCTCTGCCGTTCCAGCCAACCGCCAAAGCAAGGCATAGGGGTTTCATACGGCCAAGAATGACGGGAACGTCAACAGCGGGGGATTGGGTGGCTACGAGCCAGCGATACGGCATTGCGAGGCAACAGCTGATCGTATAAGTGATAGCTAGTCAAATTTGTGATCGTGGAGTGGTCAGCATGGGAAATCCAAAGTCAGCAGACAAGTAAGCCGCAACAGCAAAATTGTTGTTGCGGCGCTCTGTGAGACCAATCCCATGTGATTGCTGATGTGCAGACGCCGCCCGAGATTTCTTAATCGAGCGGTTGACTTATCATGACCATCACACGCCCTGCATGGGCCTATACGCTGCCGGCAGCCCTACTGCTGATGGCTCCCTTCGACATCCTCGCTTCACTGGCGATGGATATTTATCTCCCCGTCGTTCCAGCGATGCCCGGCATCCTGAACACGACGCCCGCCATGATCCAACTCACGTTGAGCCTCTATATTGTGATGCTCGGTGTGGGCCAGGTGATTTTTGGTCCGCTCTCAGACCGCATCGGGCGACGGCCAATTCTACTTGCGGGCGCAACGGCTTTCGTCATTGCGTCTCTGGGAGCAGCTTGGTCTTCAACTGCACCAGCCTTTGTCGCTTTCCGTCTGCTTCAAGCAGTCGGCGCGTCGGCCATGCTGGTGGCGACGTTCGCGACGGTTCGCGACGTTTATGCCAGTCGTCCTGAGGGTGTCGTCATCTACGGCCTTTTCAGTTCGATGCTGGCGTTCGTACCTGCGCTCGGCCCTATCGCCGGAGCGTTGATCGGCGAGTTCTTGGGATGGCAGGCGATATTCATTGCTTTGGCTATACTGGCGATGCTCGCACTCCTAAATGCGGGTTTCAGGTGGCACGAAACCCGCCCTCTGGATCAAGCGAAGACGCGCCGATCTGTTTTGCCGATCTTCGCGAGTCCGGCTTTTTGGGTTTACACCATCGGCTTTAGCGCCGGTATGGGCACCTTCTTCGTCTTCTTCTCGACGGCTCCCCGTGTGCTCATAGGCCAAGCGGAATATTCCGAGATCGGATTCAGCTTTGCCTTCGCCACTGTCGCGCTTGTAATGATCGTGACAACTCGTTTCGCGAAGTCCTTTGTCACCAGATGGGGCATCGCGGGATGCGTAGCGCGTGGAATGGCGTTGCTCGTTTTCGGGGCGGTCCTGTTGGGGATCGGCGAACTCTTCGGTTCGCCGTCATTCCTCACCTTCATCGTGCCGATGTGGCTCATGGCGGTCGCCATTGTCTTCACTGTGTCCGTTACCGCGAACGGCGCTTTGGCAGAGTTCGACGACATCGCAGGATCAGCGGTCGCGTTCTACTTCTGCGTTCAAAGCCTGATAGTCAGCATTGTCGGGACATTGGCGGTGACGCTGTTAAACGGTGACACAGCGTGGCCGGTGATCTGTTACGCCACGGCGATGGCAGTGCTGGTGTCGTTGGGGCTGGCGCTCCTTCGGCTCCGTGGGACTGCCACCGAGAAGTCGCCAGTCGTCTAACCGACGACTGGTGGCAGGCCCGCTCCGATGCGGCGCACTAACCATCGAAACCTCGTGAATGGCGGTATCCTGTCTGGCAGGATACCGCTCATTTCCCTTGTTCAGTTCATCGCCGTCGCCGAGCATCTGAATTTTCGGCATGCGGCCAAGGCACTCGGCGTCAGCCAGTCGAGCGTCAGCGCGCGTGTGAAAGCGCTGGAGGATAACCTTGGTATCCTGCTGTTTGAGCGCCATGCGCGGGGCGTTCGGCTAACAGACGCAGGCAGGCACTTCATGGAGCGTGTCACGGCGGGTGTCGATCAACTCGATCACGCGGTGAAGACCGCCGGCATGACAGCTCAAGGAGAATGTGGCCGGCTTCGCATCGGCATCCATGCCTTGATCCCACGCAGCTTTCTCACGGAGCTGATCCGTCATTATCGGGAAGCCCATACCGGCATTGAGGTCGAGATAACCGAAGGCACGGCCCGCGATGCGGTGATGCAGCTTCGTGCTGACCAGCTCGACGTGGCGTTCGTCGCGGGCAAGCCCGAGATGCCCGACTGCCATACCCGACCGATCTGGACCGAACCGCTGGTGGTGGTGCTATCGGATGGGCATCGCCTCGCCGGGCAGTCCGCAATCACTTGGTCCGATCTGGTCGGCGAGACTTTCATTGTTCGCTATGGTGGCACCGGCCCGCAGGTCCATGACCATATCGTGCTGCGCCTTGCCGGGCGTTGGCCCGCACCGTCGATCCTGCGCTTTGATGTGGGGCGCGGCACGCTGCTATCTATGGTCGGACAAGGCTTCGGCATCACTATCGTCGGCGAGGCCACGTCATTATTGCCGACGACCGGCATCGTCTTCCTGCCCTTCCTCGATGAACCGGAGCCGGTTGCCTTTACAGCCGTCTGGTCGCCGTTCAATCGCAGCTCCGCACTGAAAAATCTACTCAACCTCGCAGGCAAAATGAAGCGTGACGGCGATTCGCCCAATCGTTTCCTAGATGGCACTCGACCGGCACGATAACGGCAAAGGCGACCCGTCCTATTTGCCGCCGATAGTATCCGGCAGCCCTCCGGCATCCTCTTTCCTGTTGCCCGTCCCGATTTTGCCTACTCTCTGATCGGCTCCGTCTTTTTTTGCCGACTGGAGCCTGTATGCGCGGAGGCCGAATCCTTTGGGGGCAGATTGGTGCCGTCTTCACCATCGTTCTGGTGATGGTGTGGGCAGCGACGCAATGGACGGCGTTCCGCCTCGGCTTCCAGCCGCAGCTTGGAGCACCATGGTTCGAGCTGGCGGGCCTGCCGGTCTATTATCCGCCCGCCTTCTTCTGGTGGTGGTTTTCGTTCGACGCCTACGCGCCCGCGATCTTCGTCGAGGGCGGCATCATCGCGGTATCGGGCGGCTTCCTCGCCATCGCCGCCGCCATCTTCATGTCGATCATCCGGGCGCGGGAAGCGCGCAACGTCGCCACCTATGGATCGGCGCGATGGGCCGAGGGCAAGGAAATCCATGCGGCCGGATTGCTCGGCCCCGATGGCGTCCTGCTCGGCCGATACGACCGGGACTATCTGCGCCATGATGGTCCTGAGCATGTCCTATGCTTCGCCCCGACGCGCAGCGGCAAAGGTGTCGGGCTGGTGGTGCCGACGCTGCTGACATGGCCGGCATCCGCCATCGTTCACGACATAAAGGGCGAGAACTGGACCCTGACAGCGGGCTTTCGCGCGAAGCATGGCCGTGTGCTGCTGTTCGATCCCACGAACGCCAGATCGTCCGCCTACAATCCGTTGCTCGAAGTCCGGCAAGGCGAATGGGAAGTCCGCGACGTGCAGAATATCGCGGATATTCTGGTCGATCCCGAAGGCAGTCTCGACAAGCGCAACCATTGGGAAAAGACCAGCCATAGCTTGCTGGTCGGCGCGATCCTGCATGTTCTCTATGCGGAGAAGGACAAGACCTTGGCGGGCGTCGCCAACTTCCTGTCCGATCCCCGCCGCCCGGTCGAGGCAACCTTGCGCGCGATGATGGACACGCCGCATCTCGGCGAAGCAGGCGCTCATCCCGTCATCGCGTCGTCCGCCCGCGAACTGTTGAACAAATCCGAGAACGAGCGGTCGGGCGTGCTCTCCACCGCCATGTCGTTTCTCGGCCTCTACCGCGATCCCGTGGTGGCGCGGGTGACGGCGCGGTGCGACTGGCGCATTGCCGACCTGGTCGGCAGCCGCCAGCCCGTCACGCTCTATCTGGTCGTGCCGCCATCCGACATAAACCGCACCAAGCCGCTCATTCGCCTGATCCTCAACCAGATCGGCAGGCGGTTGACCGAGGAACTGACCACCTCCGGCAAGCGCCATCGGCTGCTGTTGATGCTGGACGAGTTTCCGGCGCTCGGCCGGCTCGACTTCTTTGAACCGGCGCTCGCCTTCATGGCGGGGTATGGAATCAAAGGCTTCCTGATCGCGCAGAGCCTCAACCAGATCGAGCGCGCCTATGGCCCGAACAACGCGATCCTCGACAACTGCCATGTGCGCGTCAGCTTCGCCACGAACGACGAAAGGACGGCCAAGCGGGTGAGCGACGCACTCGGCACCGCGACCGAACTGCGCGACTCCACCAACTACGCCGGGCACAGATTGGCCCCGTGGCTTGGGCATCTCATGGTTTCACGGCAGGAGACGGCCCGCCCGCTACTCACGCCGGGCGAAATCATGCAGCTTCCGCCCACCGATGAAATCGTCATGGTCGCGGGCACGCCGCCGATCCGCGCGACCAAGGCCCGCTATTTCGAGGACGCGCGGTTGCAGGAACGCATCCTGACCCCGCCCGATCTGGTCGCCGCTCCGCTGGCGCCCAGTCCATCCGCCGATGATTGGTCCGGCCGCGTGGTCGCGGCGGAAAGCCGTTCCGCGACGAGCGGAAACGCGGCCGATGGCGATCCGGCCAATGCCGGCATCCGCCGCGAGCCGGAATTGCCGGAGCATGAGGAAATCGTCGCCCCGCCGCCATCACCCGAACAGGAGTTCGAGTTTGTGGACGACGAGCCGGACGTTGACGCGGCCAAGGCCCGCGCCATGCGCCAACGTATGAGGATGGTCGCGCGGCAGGTCGCATTGAACCCCGATGACGGAATCGACCTTTGAGGACACGACCATGGCAACCAGAACCCGCCTGAATCTCTATTTCGACCCCGCGCTCATTCCGCAGATCGAAGCGATGGCGCTGCGCCGCTCGGTGGCGCTGCGCCGTAATGTCTCAAAATCCGCCATCGTGGAGGCGGCGGTCATATCTTACCTGTCCGGCGATGCCGACGACCAGCTTGAAGCCGCCATGTCGCGCCGCATGGACAAGCTCGGCCGCCAGATCGACACGCTCGACCTGGATCTCGCCGTCCTCGGCGAGACGGTCGCGCAGTTCATCCATTTCTGGATGACCATCACACCGCCGCTTACGGGAGCCGCACAATCCGCTGCCCGAGCGAAAGGCGCGGAGCGGTTCGAGGGCTTCATGCAAAATCTCGGCCGGCGTCTGGCGACGGGCGACAGGTTCCTCAAGGAGCTGTCGCGTGACCTCGACTCACTTCCCGACGATCAGTTGCCGGACGAGTCCGAGAGCAACGGCGATCAAGAATGAGTATTCGGACCCATCCTATTTACCGCCGTTCGCCGCCGATCACCGCCGCCTCATAGATACTTGTTGAACCGGCCGCATTTCGGTCTCTCTTAATCGACCCCGATCTGGGGATTGCCTGTCGCGCCCCATGAAGAAACGGGGCCGACATGACCACCAACCACCAAAAACCGGAATCCATCGCGCGCGGCGCGCGCATGTTGCGCACCGCGCTCGGCCCCGCCATTGCCCGGCTGCTCGAAGACCCGGCCGTCGTCGAGGTGATGCTGAACCCGGACGGTCGCCTTTGGGTGGACCGGCTATCCGAAGGGCTTTCCGACACGGGCGAGCGACTGTCCGCCGCCGATGGCGAACGCATCGTTCGGCTAGTCGCGCATCATGTCGGCGCGGAGGTTCATGCCCGCAGCCCCCGCGTCTCGGCCGAACTGCCCGAGAGCGGGGAGCGGTTTGAAGGGCTATTGCCGCCCGTGGTCGCTGCCCCGACCTTCGCCATCCGCAAGCCCGCCGTCGCGGTGTTCACGCTCGACGACTATGTGGCGGCGGGCATCATGTCCACCGATCAGGCGGAAACGCTGCGCGAAGCCGTCGCATCCCGCGCCAATATCTTGGTAGCGGGCGGCACCAGCACCGGCAAAACCACGCTGACCAATGCGCTGCTCGCCGAGGTGGCGAAGACGGCGGATCGCGTCGTCATCATCGAGGACACGCGCGAGCTGCAATGCGCCGCGCCCAACCTTGTCGCCATGCGGACGAAAGACGGCGTGGCGACGCTTTCCGATCTGGTCCGGTCCTCGCTGCGCCTGCGCCCCGACCGCATCCCTATCGGCGAGGTGCGCGGATCGGAAGCCCTCGACCTGCTCAAAGCATGGGGCACGGGCCATCCGGGCGGGATCGGCACCATTCATGCAGGCACCGGCATCGGCGCGCTGCGCCGCCTTGAACAGCTCATCCAAGAGGCTGTCGTCACCGTCCAGCGCGCCCTGATCGCCGAGACAATCGACCTCGTTGCCGTCCTTTCCGGGCGCGGTTCCGCGCGCCGGCTGGCCGAACTCGCCCGCGTCGAAGGGCTGGGACCGGACGGCGACTACCGCATCACGCATCCCATCCCTTTGGCAATCCCCACCAGCACAGGAGAATCTTCATGATCCGCACGATTTCGCGCGGCTATCGCTTCGCCGCGACCGCCGCATCCACCCTTGTCATCAGCTTCATGCTCGCCCCGGCCGCCCATGCGTCCGGTTCGTCGATGCCGTGGGAAGCACCGCTCCAAAGCATCCTCCAGTCCATCGAAGGGCCGGTTGCCAAGATCATCGCCGTCATCATCATCATCGTGACCGGCCTGACTTTGGCCTTCGGCGATACGGGCGGCGGCTTTCGCAAGCTGATCCAGATCGTGTTCGGCCTGTCCATCGCCTTCGCGGCGTCGAGCTTCTTCCTGTCGTTCTTCTCGTTCGGCGGCGGGGCGCTCATCTGATGGCGGGCGGCCTCGAACAGCTCGACGCGGTGCCGGGGTTCACGGTCCCGGTCCATCGGGCGCTGACCGAGCATATTTTGCTCGGCGGCGCACCGCGCTCCATCGCGATTCTGAACGGCACGCTGGCCGGGGCCGTGGGCCTCGGCCTGCGCCTCTGGCTGGTCGGCATCGCCATCTGGGCCATCGGTCATTTCGCGGCCGTGTGGGCGGCAAAGCGCGATCCCCTCTTTGTCGAGGTCGGGCGGCGGCATCTGCGCATCCCCGGCCATCTGGCGGTGTGAGGGAGGCGCGTCGATGATGAACCTTGCCGAATACCGCAGCACCGCCACCCGACTCGCCGACTATCTGCCATGGGCGGCACTGGTCGGCTCCGGCGTCGTCTTGAACAAGGATGGGAGTTTTCAGAGGACCGCGAAGTTTCGCGGCCCCGATCTGGATTCCGCCGTCGCGGCCGAGCTGGTCGCCGTCGCCGGCCGCATCAACAACGCCGTGCGCCGTCTCGGCTCCGGCTGGAGCATCTTCGTCGAGGCACAGCGCAGCGAGGCGGCGACCTATCCCGATAGCATCTTTCCTGATCCCGCGTCGGCGCTGGTCGATGCGGAACGGAAGGCTGATTTCGAGGAAGCGGACGCGCATTTCGTGTCCGGCTACTTCCTCACCTTCCTCTGGCTGCCCCCGGCCGAGGAAGCCGCCCGCACTGAGGCATGGCTCTATGAGGGCCGCGAGAAAACCGGCGTGGACCCGTGGGAGCTGATGCGCGGCTTCATCGACCGCACCGACCGCGTGCTGGCGCTGCTCGACGGCTTCATGCCCGAGTGCCGTTGGATGGATGACGGCGCGACACTGACCTATCTCCATTCCACCATTTCCACGAACCGCCATCGCGTGCGCGTGCCCGAGGTGCCGATGCACCTCGACGCGCTGCTCGCCGACCAGCCGTTGACTGGCGGGCTGGAGCCGCGCCTTGGCGGCCAGCATCTTCGCGTGCTGACCATCGTGGGATTCCCGACCGCGACGACGCCGGGCCTGCTCGACGAGATGAACCGGCTGCCGTTCCCCTACAGGTGGAGCACGCGCGCGATCCTGCTCGACAAGACCGATGCGACGCGGCTGGTGACCCGCATCCGCCGTCAGTGGTTCGCCAAGCGCAAGTCCGTCGCCGCGATCCTGAAAGAGGTGATGACCAACGAGGCGTCCGCGCTTGTAGACACCGACGCCGCCAACAAGGCGCTCGACGCCGACATGGCCTTGCAGGAGCTTGGCGCGGATGTGGCGGGCATGGCCTACGTCACGGCCACCGTCACCGTTTGGGATGCCGATCCGCGCCTTGCCGACGAAAAGCTGCGCCTGGTCGAGAAGATCGTTCAGGGCCGCGACTTCACCGCCATGCCCGAGAGCGTCAACGCGGTTGACGCATGGCTCGGCAGCCTGCCCGGACACGCCTACGCGAATGTGCGGCAGCCACCCATCAGCACTTTGAATCTCGCCCACATGATCCCGCTTTCGGCGGTGTGGGCGGGGCCGGAACGGGACGAGCATTTCGGTGCACCGCCTTTGCTCTTTGGAAAGACCGAAGGCACAACCCCATTCCGGCTAAGTCTCCATGTCGGCGACGTAGGCCACACCCTTGTCGTCGGCCCGACCGGCGCGGGTAAATCCGTGCTGCTCGCCCTCATGGCCTTGCAGTTCCGGCGCTATGCGGGATCGCAGGTTTTCGCCTTCGACTTCGGCGGCAGCATCCGCGCCGCGTCGCTCGCCATGGGCGGCGACTGGCACGACCTTGGCGGCGGGCTGACAGAAGGGGCCGAGGCGTCCGTCTCGCTCCAGCCGCTTGCCCGCATCGACGATACCTATGAACGCGCATGGGCGGCGGACTGGATTGCGGCCATCCTTATGCGTGAGGGGATCGCCATCACCCCCGAGGTCAAAGAGCATCTTTGGACGGCGCTGACTTCGCTCGCCTCCGCGCCGGTCGAGGAACGGACCATCACCGGCCTTGCGGTGCTGTTGCAATCCAACGATCTGAAACAGGCGCTCCGTCCGTTTTGCGTCGGCGGTGCCTATGGCCGGTTGCTCGACGCCGAGACAGAGCATTTGGGATCGGCGGACGTGCAAGCGTTCGAGATCGAGGGCCTTGTCGGGACCGGCGCGGCCCCGGCCGTGCTCGCCTATCTGTTCCATCGCATCGGCGACCGGCTCGACGGGCGGCCGACGCTGCTCATCATAGATGAAGGCTGGCTTGCGCTGGACGACGAGGGTTTCGCCGGCCAGCTCCGCGAATGGCTGAAAACGCTGCGCAAGAAGAACGCCAGCGTCATCTTCGCCACACAAAGCCTGTCCGACATCGACGGCAGCAACATTGCGCCCGCGATTATCGAGAGCTGCCCGACGCGGCTCCTGCTGCCGAACGAGCGCGCTATCGAACCGCAGATTACAGCCATCTATCGCCGCTTCGGCCTCAATGACCGCCAGATAGAAATCCTCGCAAGGGCCACGCCCAAGCGGGATTATTACTGCCAAAGCCGCAGGGGCAATCGCCTGTTCGAGCTTGGCCTGTCCGAAGTCGGCCTCGCGCTTTGCGCCGCATCCGCCAAATCCGACCAGACGCTCATTGCACAAATCCTCGCCGAGCACGGACGCGACGGCTTCCTCGCCGCATGGCTGCGCGAGCGCGGCGTCGATTGGGCGGCCGACCTGATCCCGAACCTCACCAATCTTGCCGACCGGCCGGAATCCGCCGCGCCGGCCCGGCTCGATACCCACCCCACACAGGAGATTCTTCCATGACCTATCCCAAGATCGTCGGGGCCTCGGCCCTCGCGCTGGCGCTCGCCGTGCCCGTCACGCTTTCGCCCATGCTGGCAAGCCCGGCCCATGCCCAGCTTTTCGGCCGGATCGTCTATGACCCGTCCAACTATGCGCAGAACGTGCTCACGGCCGCGCGCACGCTGGAGCAGATCAACAACCAGATTCAGAGCCTCCAGAACGAGGCGCAGATGCTCATCAATCAGGCCCGCAACCTTGCGAGCCTGCCGCATAGCTCGCTCCAGCAGCTCCAGCAGAACGTCCAGCGCACGCAGCAGCTTCTCGGGCAGGCTCAAAATCTCGCGTTCGAGGTCGGCCAGATCGACCAAGCGTTCCAGAGCCAATACGGCAATGTCTCGCTGTCCGCGACCGACGCCCAGCTTGTCGCCGATGCGCGCGGCCGTTGGGAAAATACGGTTGGCGGTTTGCAGGACGCCATGCGCGTGCAGGCTGGCGTCGTCGGCAACATCGACAGCAATCGCGCCGAGATGGCCGCGCTTGTCGGCCAGAGCCAAGGCGCGACCGGCGCGCTGCAAGCCACGCAGGCCGGCAACCAGCTCCTTGCCCTCCAGTCGCTGCAGCTTTCCGACCTGATCGCGCTCATCTCGGCGAACGGGCGGGCCGACGCGCTGACCGAGGCCGAGCGTGCGACCGCCGCCGAACAAGGCCGCGAGCAGCGCCGTCGCTTCCTCACGCCCGGCACCGGCTACCAGCCGGGCAACGCGCAGATGTTCAACAACGGCAACAACTGACCGGGAGGCTCGCCATGGACGGCAAGATGCTGGCCCGGCTCGGGGCCGTGGTGTTCATCGCCATCGCCGTCACGGCGACCGCAATCGACATGGCGCGGAAGGATGAACCTTCCGCGCCACCCCCTGCGCCGGCCTTCCAGCCCCCGGCCGACCCGTTGCGCGAAACCCTGCGCCACTGCCAGCAGCTCGGCGAGGCGGCGGCGAGTGACGCCGGCTGCCTCGCCGCATGGGCCGAGAGCCGCGACCGTTTCCTCGGCCGTGACCGCAGCGGGGCGCGCTGACCATGGGCAACACGGGCGTCATCGACAATTTCCTCGGGGTCTTCACCTCCTACATCGACAGCGGGTTCGGCCTGCTCGGCGGCGAGGTGGCGTTCATCGCCACCACCCTGATCGTTATCGACGTGACGCTCGCCGCGCTCTTTTGGGCGTGGGGGGCGGATGACGACATTATCGCGCGGCTGGTGAAGAAGACCCTGTTCGTCGGCGTCTTTGCTTACATCATCGGCAACTGGAACAATCTCGCCCGCATCGTCTTCGAGAGCTTCGCCGGTCTTGGCCTGATGGCGTCGGGCACCGGCTTTTCCGTTGCCGACCTGATGCGGCCGGGTCGCGTGGCGCAGACCGGCCTCGACGCCGGCCGCCCGCTGCTCGATTCCATTTCCGACCTGATGGGCTGGATCGCCTTCTTTGAGAACTTCATCCAGATCGCGTGCCTGCTGTTCGCATGGGCGCTCGTGGTGTTGGCCTTCTTCATCCTCGCCATCCAGCTTTTCGTGACCCTCATCGAGTTCAAGCTGACCACGCTTGCCGGCTTCGTCCTCATCCCCTTCGGCCTGTTCGGCAAGACCGCCTTCATGGCCGAGAAGGTCTTGGGCAACGTGGTGTCCTCCGGCATCAAGGTTCTGGTGCTCGCCGTTATCATCGGTATCGGCAGCACCTTGTTTTCGCAGTTCACGGCCGGTTTCGGTGGCCAGACCCCGAGTATCGACGACGCCATGGCGATTGTGCTCGCCGCGCTGTCGCTGCTCGGCCTCGGCATCTTCGGCCCCGGCATCGCCAACGGCATCGTCTCGGGCGGCCCGCAGCTCGGGGCGGGTGCTGCCGTAGGCACAGGCCTCGCTGCCGGCGGCATGGTGCTTGCGGGCGGCGCGGCGGCTGGCGGCGGGGCCATGCTGGCCGCGAAGGGCGGCGCTGCTGCCCTGTCCGGTGGGGCCGCGGCCGTTCGCGGCGGCGCGACGGCCGCGGGAGCGGCGACCGCTGCATATAGCCTAGGCTCACTCGGCCAGACCGGAGCGGCAGGCGTTGCTTCCGGCCTCGGCGGTGTTGCACGCGCCGCAGGCTCGGCCGCCATCTCGCCGCTAAAACGCGCTGCCTCTAATGCAACATCCCAAGTAAGCGAAAGCGTCAAGTCCAGCTTCGCCGATGGCGTGCGCGCCGGTTTCGGTGCGACGGGCGGCGCGTCCTCCATGGGCACGGTAGGCAGCGCCAGCGCCAGCGCCACTGCGGCAGCCGCGCCGCCGACTTCCCCCGCTGGTCCTCCGGCTTGGGCGCAGCGGATGCAGCGCCGGCAGGCCCTCAATCACGGCACCACCATGTCAGCACATGCCGTTCGCTCCGGCGACAGCCACGGCTCCGGTTCCTCCGTCAACCTTTCCGAAAGTGACCGCTCATGAGCATCTTCAAACGACCCGCAACCCATTACGGCAAATCACCCGAACCCGAGACGCCATATCAGAAGGCCGCGCAGGCGTGGGACGAGCGTATCGGCTCGGCCCGCGTGCAGGCGAGGAACTGGCGGCTCATGGCCTTCGGTTCTCTGATCCTTTCCGCCGGCTTCGCCTCGGCGCTGGTCTGGCAATCCGCACGGGGGACCGTGGTGCCTTGGGTGGTGCAGGTCGATAATCTCGGACAGGCGCAGACCGTCGCGCCCGCGAACGCGGATTATCGCCCGACTGACCCGCAGATCGCTTTCCATCTCGGCCGCTTCATCGAGCAGGTCCGCGCGATCCCGGCCGACGCCATCATCGTCCGCCAGAATTGGCTTCGGGCTTATGAGTGGACCACGGATCGCGGCGCGGCTGCCTTGAACGACTACGCCCGCGCCAATGATCCCTTTGCCAAGGTCGGCCGTCAGCAGGTCGCAGTCGAGGTCTCGAGCGTCATCCGCGCATCCCCCAACAGCTTTCGGGTAGCGTGGACCGAACGCCATTTCGAGAGCGGCCAGCTCGCCACGACCGAACGCTGGACCGCGATCCTGACCATCGTGATCCAGCCACCGCGCAATGCCGAGCGCCTGCGCGCCAATCCGCTCGGAATCTACGTCAACGCAATTTCATGGTCGCGGGAGATGAGCCAATGAGGACGATCACCCGCACCCCGGCCGTTGCCGCCATGCTGCTTTCGGCCACCATGCTTGCGGGCTGCGCCACCAATCGCGCCCAGCAATGGAGCTATGACGATACCGTGCCGCCGCTGCCGACCGTGCAGGCGGCCGTCACCAACGACACGCCCCGGCCGCTGCATGTCCCGCCGGCATGGACCGTGGCGCGGGGCGGCGAGGCTGCCGGCACGCCGACCGGCCGCGTCGAGAATGCCAACGCCGCCGCCCGCGTCGAGCCGCGCCGCGAAGGCTACTACAACGCGATCCAGATTTATCCGTGGAGCGAAGGCGCGCTCTATCAGGTCTATGCCGCAGTTGGGCAGATCACGACCATTGCGCTGGAGCCGGGCGAGAGCCTGACCGGCGCGGGGCCGATCGCGGCCGGCGACACCGCGCGTTGGATCATCGGCGACACCGAGAGCGGCAGCGGTGCGAACCGCCGCGTCCATATCCTTGTGAAGCCGACACGCACGGACATTTCCACCAACCTTGTCGTCACCACCGACCGGCGCACTTACATGATCGAGCTGCGCGCGCGGGAAACGCTCTACATGCCGGCCGTGGCATGGGCCTATCCCACACCGCCAGCAGGCCAGCGCCAGACCGTCCCGGCCGCGCCGATCATCCCGGCCGAGGCTGCGAGGAACTACCGCTACGGCCTGACAGGCGATAGCCCGCCATGGCGACCCATCTCCGTCTTCGACGATGGCCGCCGCGTCTATGTCGTCTTCCCGGCCGGGATCGTGCAGGGCGAGATGCCGCCGATCTTCGTGCTCGGCTCCGATGGCGAGCCGCAGATCGTCAACAGCCGCGTCCATCAGAACATCCTGATCGTGGACCGCCTGTTCGGCGCGGCCGAGCTGCGCCTTGGCAGCGGCAGCCGCCAGCAGACGGTCAGGATCGTCCGCATCAACCCGCCGCAGGCCGCCGCCGCGCAGCCCGCCAGCGCGACCGGAGACTCCCCGTCATGACAGACACCACTATCACCGACACCGCCGCGCCCATGCGGCTACGCGCCGAAACGCCCCGCGTCACCCGCCTGTCCCGCAAGATGCTGGCAGGCGTCGGTGCCGTCGCCTTGCTCGGCATCGGCGGGGCGCTCATCTACGCTCTCCAGACCCGCGATGCAGGACCGGGCGGCGAGGAACTCTATTCTACCGAGAACCGGCCCACGGCGGACGGCCTGTCGGGCTTGCCGCGCGACTATACCGGCCCGGTTCTCGGCCCCGCGCTGCCCGGAGATTTGGGCCGCCCCATCCTCGATGCGCAGAACAGGGGCCAGCCGGTTGCACCGCCCGTCATGGCGACGCCCGCCGTCGATCCAGAGGAAGAACGCCGCCGCGCCGAGGAAGAAGCCGCGCGCTTGAGCAACCTGTTTTTCCAGTCCGGCCCGCGCACGGGAGCACCAGCAGGAACGGCCATGCCCGGCCTTGCCGGTCTTGGCCTTGGTGGACAGCCTGCGACGCAGGATCGGCACACGGCTTTCCTCAATGGACCCGTGGACCGGCAGACCGTCGCGCCGGATCGTGTCGCGCCGCCGGCATCGCCCTATATCCTTCAGGCCGGGGCCGTGATCCCCGCTGCGTTGATAACCGGCATTCGCTCCGACCTTCCGGGCCAGATCACAGCGCAAGTCACCGAGAACGTCTATGACAGCCCGACCGGCTCGCTGTTGTTGATCCCGCAGGGCACCCGCATCATCGGCCAATATGATGACGGCGTGACCTTCGGCCAGCGCAGGGTGCTTTTGGTGTGGAACCGCCTGATCCTGCCGGGCGGCCGTTCCATCGTTCTGGAGCGCCTGCCGGGCGCGGACGCCAGCGGTTACGCCGGCCTTGAGGATGGCGTCGATTATCATTGGTGGGATCTGATGAAGGCGGCCGGACTGTCCACGCTGCTCGCGGTCGGGACGGAGTTGGCGACCAGCGACGAGGACCGGCTTATCCGGGCCATCCGCGACGGTGCGCAGGATACCGTCAATCAGGCGGGCCAGCAGATCGTTCAGCGCCAGTTGCAGGTCGCGCCGACGCTCACCATCCGGCCCGGCTTCCCGGTCAGGATCATCGTCACCCGCGACCTTGTGTTCGAGCCGGCAGGAGGTTGACAATGACCAAGCTGAAACTCGGCCCGCTGCCCGACGACAAGCCCGTCAAGGTGACGGTAGAGCTGCCCGCGCCGCTTCACCGCGATCTGGTCGCCTATGCCGAGGTGCTGGCCCGCGAGAGCGGCCAGTCCGCCGCCGATCCCGTCAGGCTGATCGTGCCCATGCTGGAGCGGTTCATCGCCACGGATCGCGGTTTCGCAAAGGCACGGCGGGAAGCAGGACAGACCATAAAAACATGAGCTTGAGTTGGTATATGTGCGTGGCAAGAGCAAAAAATTGTACGCAGCTACCTGTTTTCCATGACGGGGATATGCTAACCATCAAGCATCCTGCGACGCGGCATGTGCTTCGTCATGCGCCCTTGAAACCATCCGCTACGGAGCATACGTTACACCCATGATGTTCATTTCCACATTCTTCCCGCTGATCTGAACGACTGAAAGTCGTGCCGGCGCACCTGCGCCGTTCAGATTAAGACGGCCCTGCTGACGCGGAGGCCGAACGGAGAATGTGTTTGTAATGCCTAAATCTAAGCATGTCGGCCTGACTTCTGGTCAGGTCCAGAGCTTCATTGACGATGGGTTTGTCAAAATCGAAAATGCCTTCAGCGCCAACCTTGCAAAGCAAGGGAGGGACGAGTTGTGGGCGGATATAGGTCTGTCACCGGACGAACCTGAAAACTGGACTCAACCCGTTGTTCGAGTGGGGTTCAAGTCGTCGCCCCCCTTCATCGAAGCTGCTAACACGCCGCAACTGCACAAAGCCTACGACCAACTCGTTGGGGAAGGCCGATGGCTTGCCCCCAAAGGTGTTGGAACCTTTCCCATCCGCTTTCCGTCACCAGAATCTCCCGGTGACGACGGCTGGCATGTGGACGTGAGCTTTGGCACCGACAATCCAGATTTCATGGAGTGGCGGGCCAACGTTAAGAGTAGCGGACGCGCCTTGTTGATGCTGTTTCTGTTTTCGGATGTTGGTCCCAATGACGCGCCTACGAAAATACGAAAAGGGTCACATGCGGCGATTGCACGTGAGTTGCTGCCCTACGGCAATGCAGGCGCGACACTCAGGCAACTTTCCGAGAATGGCTACGCCTCTACGGAAGGTTGCGATGTTGCGTTGGCAACAGGTGCGGCGGGCACCGTCTACCTATGTCACCCATTCATCGTCCATGCGGCGCAACCTCATCGAGGGGAGCAGCCGCGTTTCATGGCACAGCCGCCGCTGCTGCCGAAGGACGAGTTTGATCCGGCGCTACCTCCATCGCCGGTCCAGATCGCCATCCGTCAGGCATGTAGGCTGACGTTCTAAGCCAAGAGGCATCCGGGGCCGCAACGCGGCCCCGGATGTTGCTGGTTATCCGCTAGTGTCTCTGCAACTGACGCAGGGGTGCCGCCAGCGCATAGGCGCAAATGCGGCACGCTACAGGCCGCCGACTGCCCTCCATGGTTCGCTTAATTCCGGGACCGTGAGTGCCCCGGAATCCACCAGAGCCAAGGAGGATTCCATGTGCGCAGAGCGCCGCCGCGCCCGCAAAGGGCGACCGCGACAGCCGGTTCCCGAGACACTTCCCGACGATCTTTTCGACTATGCCGACGAACCCACGTCGGACGGGCGGGAGCGCCGAAGGTCGCCGCTTCGCATCGTCGATGTGGAGTCGTTGCCTGTCTTCGACGACTGGCCCGAGAAGGTGCCGGTCACCGAGGAAGAACTGCAAATCTTCGAGCGGTATTTCGGCGACGTGCTCGACCGGCTGTTCGGCCCCATCGACGATCCTGACAATCAGGGCTTGAAATCGTTATCCTCTGATGATAACAGTAAGTCATGAGCGAGGATCGTGACCCGAGCCTCGACACGCTTCTGGACCTCGACGGTCAGGTGCTCGTTGTCGATCCCGAGAGCGGCCATTGGGTAAAGTTCGTCGTCACCCGCGTTCCGGTCTCGCCGGAGAAGCCGCACGGCCTCGATTACTCGCTCACGCTTCACGGGCCTTCGGGCGAGCGGCTGGTCGGCTTCGACAACGCCCATCCGGTCGGCCGGGGCAGGCGTGGCGGGCCGATGGACCATCGGCACCGTCTCCAGACCGTGAAGCCTTACGCCTACGAGGATGCGGCCACGCTGCTGGCCGACTTCTGGCAGGCGGTGGACGCGGTGTTGAAGGAGCGAGGCGTGCTATGACCACATTGAAAGTCGGGATTGCCGGCTACGATGAGATGAAGGCCCGCACCATGCGGATCGCGCGCGGCGAAGAAAAGCCGGCGGCCGACGATCCGAAGGTGTGGTTCACATCCATGGAATCCTTCGCGCAGCTCCTTTCCAGCGGGAACCGCGAGCTGCTGCGCGTCATCGACGAGCAGTCGCCCGGCTCGCTGGAGGAACTGTCGCGGATCACGGGGCGGGCGAAGCCCAACCTGTCCCGAACCCTCAAGAAAATGGCGCGCTACGGCCTGATCCGCATGGACCCCGGCGAGGGCCAGAAGCTCGTGCCCAAGGTGCTGCATGATCGCGTGGAGCTGGCGTTGCCCTTGCTCGAACGCCGCGCGGCGAAAGGAGGCCAATGATGAGCATTCAGTCCCCACACGTCGCCCTGCGCGCCGCGCTCTATCTGCGCGTCTCGACCGCCCGGCAGGCCGAGCATGACGTGTCGATCCCCGACCAGCGCAAACAGGGCGAAGCCTATTGCGCTTCGCGCGGCTACCAGCTTGTCGAAACCTTCGTCGAGGCCGGAGCATCGGCGACCAACGACCGTCGCCCCGAGTTCCAACGGATGATCGAGGCCGGCACCAGCAAGCCCGCGCCGTTCGACCTGGTGGTGGTTCACAGCTTCTCGCGTTTCTTCCGCGATCACTTCGAGCTGGAGTTCAACGTCAGGAAGCTCGCCAAGAATGGCGTCCGGCTGGTGTCCATCACACAGGAAATGGGCGACGACCCCATGCACGTCATGATGCGGCAGATCATGGCGCTGTTCGACGAATACCAGTCGAAGGAGAACGCCAAGCACGTCCTGCGCGCCTTGAAGGAGAACGCCCGCCAAGGCTTCTGGAACGGTTCGCTTCCGCCCATCGGCTACCGCGTCGTCGATGCCGAGCAGCGCGGCGCGAAGATGAAGAAGAAGCTGGAAATCGACCCGCTGCACGCCGACACCGTGCGGCTGATCTTCCGCCTTGCAACGGAAGGCGACGGCACGTCCGGCCCCATGGGCGTCAAGAACATCGTCAGCTACCTCAACAGGAACCACATGTTCACCCGCAGCGGCGGGCGTTGGGGCATCGGCCAGCTCCACCGTATCCTGACCCGGCGCACCTATATCGGCGAGCATCGGTTCAATCGCCGTTCCAAAAAGGGTGACGTGAAGCCCGAGGAGGAAATCGTCACCGTCGCGGTGCCACCGCTGATCGACCTTGAGACCTTCGAGGCGGTGCAGAGGCGCTTGCAGGTCAATAATCCGAAGGTGACGCCGCCGCGCGTGGTCAGCGGCCCAAATCTGCTGACCGGCATTTGCCATTGCGGCAATTGCGGAGGTGCGATGACGCTGCGCACCGGCAAGAACGGCCGTTATCGCTATTATGCCTGCTCGATCCGGGCGCGGCAGGGCGAGACCGGCTGCAAAGGCCGCGCGATCCCCATGGACAAGCTCGATCGCATAGTGGTCAGCCATATCGAGGAAAGGGTGCTGGACCCCGAGAGGATCGAAGATGTGCTCGCCTCGCTGCTCGACCGCCGGCAGGAGAGCGTCGAGCGGCGCAGCCAGCACATTGCAGAGCTGAACCAGCGCGCGGCCGAGGCCGACATGCGCCTCAAGCGGCTTTACGACGCTATCGAGGCTGGTTCGCTCGACCCGGCCGAAGCCGCCCTCGGCGAGCGGATAGCGGGCCTTACCGCGCTACGGGATCAGGCACGCGCCGACGCCGAAAGAACCGAGGCCATGCTGAAAAGCTCGGCCCATCAGGGCCTCACAGGGGCAGCCGTGCGGGAACTGGCGAGTGAAGCCCGCACCCGACTCCGGCTTGGAAAGGGCGGCTATCGGCGGGAACACGTCCGGGCCTTCGCCCAGCACGTCGAGGTCGCGGACGACGCAATCTACATCAAAGGCAGCAAAAGCACCCTGTTGAGGACGCTGGTAGCCACTAAGGGAGGGAAAACGGCGGAAATCGGCGTTCCCGGTTTTATACCGAGGTGGCGGAGCGGGAGCCCGTCGCAAGATAGCTCAAAAACGGCTGATTTGCGCCATTTATACCGCCTCGCTTAAATATGATACCCCCACTTGTACCCCTATGCAAAAGTTCGACTACCGAACAGGAATTCGTACCTCGGCACCTCGCGGTACCGACGTTCGACCGTCCGCCACGATCTTATCCCAAGCTATTCCAAGAACAAAGTGAGAACGTTATATTGGGGGTATCAGACGATTCGTAGAGGATTGACCCTATGTCCCTCACCTCCACCCTCGCCCGGCAGGAAACCTTCGGCGAATGGCTTCTTGTGCAGGTCGACAGGCACGGCCCCATCGGCGACCTGGTCAAAGCGGCGAAGGCCGATCGCAGCTTTCCCCGGCTGGGCTCCCCCGACGACGTGCGCAAGCACCTGAACAAGATGCAGGCCGACGGCGACATGTTCGAAGCCGTGGACGACGCCGAAACGGACTGGCTGTGCTACTGAGCGTGGTGCCCGAAGAGGCGAACGTCGTGGCTTTCCCCCGCGAAGGCTTCATCATCGGCGACCATCTTTGCCGGCGCCCAGGTCCGAACGCCCATCAGATGTGCTTCGCGCTGGCCGGTCATGATGGGCCCCCCGGTTTGGGAGATTGCTATCACGATTCCTCGGAACCCAGCTACAATGGAGCCGATCGATTCCAAGCCAAGAATCCCAAAATGTGTCACTAATCCCGTCAGGCGCCAGCGCGACGTCGGTCTCGGCATCCTCTCCTACCGTCAGCATGGCGAGGGTGAGATGCGAGACCCGTCCGCGCCGGACGAGGTGGTAAAGCGTCTGCACCTCGCCGGGCGGCCGGTGGTACCGTATGCCCTTCCAGTACACTGCCCCCGGGTCACGCTGGACGATCAAGCCGAAGCGCTCGGCGCGATCGGGCTGGTCGGCTCCGCAATGGGGGCAGGCATGGGCCATCAGAGCGTCACAGAATCGATAGCAGCGCGGGTGTCGGTGGCCATGAGCTGGGCGATGGCCGTGGTGTAGTGCGTGCCGTCGCCGGTTCCATAATTGGCGCTGCCGTTGACAACCCACTTCCATGGGTCCGTGCCGCGCGTTTTGTCACGGCGATCAAGCGCGGCAAGCGTGCCGTCCGCCAGCCATGCGAGCCATTGATTATTGACGGTTTCGCCGCGCGTTCCCACGCCGAAATTGGCGTCAGAGGTCTGGCCGGCCTCAGTCGCGTAGCTGTCTGTCGTGCCGCTTGCCCCTGGAATGAGGCGAGGGATCAGCAAGCAGCCGATGATTTTATTGACGCCCGCCGATCGAGCGCTCGTCATCAATGACTGCAGCGAACTGATGGTCGCCGCCGCCGTGGCGTTGCCTCCGTTCACGTTAGCCAGATCGTTCGTGCCCGGCTCCAAGTACAAAATATTGAAATACTTCAGCCAGGCCAGCATCTTCGTATTCTGGGATAGGTCGGATGCACGCGCGCCCACACGCGTCAGCTTCATGTGTGCGACAATGCCCGTAAGGCCGGTAGGAACGACTGCGCGCGGCCCATAGCCGTTCCCGCCGATGTAGTTGGCGAGATCGTTACTGCCATCCATCAGGCTATCGCCAAGGAATGCCAGAGCCTTGGAGGTGCCGGTAAATC
>NZ_JANZXB010000002.1 GCF_025371035.1 Sphingomonas sp. LC-1
CATACGAACTGGCTTATATGCTTTAACGATCTCCGAGCACCTTGTATGCCCAGAACAACCGCCAAGCCGCCGCCCGCATGTCCCTTCATCAATCAACAATGTCAAAGAGCCGACAACAAATACCGGCAACACTTCATCAACCCCGTTCCCAGGGCCCCAAGTGCGCCGATCTGTCGTGACTGCATCGGTCAGTCGTTGCGACCACCGCTGCGGTGAAACCCCTCTAGGCTCACCCTCACATGCGGTCAACATGAAAATTGCCATTTTTCTGCAAAATTTGAAAAATGGCGTATTTTCAGCCTGCTAGCCCCCGGTTCGGCTTCCGCTACCGACGGAACCATCCCAGTTTCTCAGAATCACGCCATAGCCAGCCTGGCTTTAAGGCCTTTTTAGTCACCGCTTTCTAGGGACATAGCGATACGAGTATGAGGTCGCCCCGCATCAGCGTCGCCTTTAGCGCCCATGACAACGCCGCCTATTTGACGGAGGCTTTGGATAGCAGCCTGGCGCAAAGCTTCGGCGACTTCGAGCTGGCGATCGTCGAGGGCCGTTCGACTGATGGCTCGTCCGCCATCATCGAGCGCTATGCCCTGCTCGACCGGGGCATTCGCGTAATCCGGCAGGCCAAGAGCAGATGGATCGCCAGCTTGAACCGGATCACCCAGGTCGGACGTGGCGATCATAGCGCGCTGATGGAGACGCTCGCCCTACGATATCCACTCTGCCATTCTGCGGTCATGATGCGGCGGGTACTCCTGCGATCTTGGGCCACCCGGATATCACGGTGCCATAGGCTGGCGCGTACCGAGGGCATGGCCGATCGGGAGACCGGGCGATGAGCGGTGCATCGGTGCGCGGCGCGGCGCTTTGGTCGATCGGCGCGCAATATATCGCCTTCGCGGTTCAGTTCATCGTCAGCGTGCTCATCTCCCGCTTCTTCCTGTCTCCGCCGGAGATGGGGCTTTATTCGATCGCCCTGTCCGCCGCGCTGATGGTGTCGGCGTTGCAGGATTTCGGCATCCGGCGCTTCGTCGCGGGGGAGCGCGATCTGACCGAAGAGCAGATCCGGACCTGTTTCTCCGTCTCGGTGATCTTCGCCTTCGGTATCGGCCTGTTGATCCTGGCGCTCGCCTGGCCGGTCGCGCGATTCTACGACAATGCGCGGCTGACGCCGTTGCTGGTCATCATCGCCAGCTCCTATCTGATCGTCCCCTTCGGCATCGTGCCCAGTGCGATGCTGCAACGAAGGATGGACTATTATTCGATGTTCCTGGTCAGCGTCGGCGCGGCGGTGGTCAACGCGGCGCTGTCGCTGGGGTTGGCCTGGGCCGGATTCTCGGCCTTTGCGCTGGCCTGGGCCGCGGTGGGACAGCAGGTCGCGCGTGCGCTGATCGGCCAGTGGCGCTCGGGTATCCGCCCGCCCTTTCCGCCCAGCCTGAAGGGAATCGGCCCGATCCTGCGCTTCGGGTCCAACAGTTCGCTCCTCTATATCAGCGACGCGATCAGCTCGCGCAGCCCCGATCTGGTCGTCGGCCGCGTTCTGGGCCTGACCGCCGTCGGGCTGTTCAGTCGTGGCTCCAGCCTGGGTGCGCAGTTGCAGATGCTGGTCAGCGGGGCGGTCGACGGCGTCTTCTACCCCGCCTTTGCCCGGTTGCGCGATGCGGGCGCGGAACTGGCCGCGCCCTATCAGCGCGTGGTCGCCGCCTATAGCGGGGCGACCTGGCCCGCCATGGCGTTTCTGGCGGCCGCCGCGACGCCGATCGTCCTGCTGCTTTACGGTCCCCGCTGGGCCGGGGTCGCGCCGCTGTTAAGCTGGATCGCGATCGGGCAGCTCTTCTTCGCCGCTATCCCGTTGCATTTCGAACTGCCGATCCTGCTCGGCCGTATCCGGCGGCTGGTGCTGGTCAATGCGCTGGACACGATCGCCTCGATCGGGCTGCTGGTGCTCGGCGCGTCGATCGGCCTGGAATGGGCGGCGGCATCGCGCATCCTGTATGGCGCGATCTGGTTCATCCTCTATGCCGGGCTGATGCGACCACTGACCCAATTCCGGTGGCGCGGAATGCTGATCGTCTATGCGCAAAGCCTGAGCGCGACGCTGGCGACGGTGGCGCCGTTGCTCGCAGTCTATTGCTGGGTCGCCACGCCCGAGGCGGTGGGGCTGGGGCTGCTGAGTCTGTCCGCTATCGCGGGGGTGCTCGCATGGCTGGCCGTGATCTATGCGTTGCGCCATCCGATCCGGCTGGAGATCAACGCGATCGCACAGGGCATCTGGGCCAGGATACCGATACGCCCCACCCGGCGACCCACCTGACCCCATCGCGGCGGGGGTCGCCATGGGCGCGGCTTGTTCCGACCGCGCACCGCAGCCATAGTCGGGGCATGAGCCCTCCCCCACCCGGTCTCGACGATCCCGAACCGGCGGCTTTCGCCTGGGCACGGTTCCGCCGCATCATGGCTTGGATGACGCTGGCCGCCGCCGTTGCGGTCGGCTTTTCGCTGGCCGTGCTGGCCCATGTCCATGGCCCCCTCAACGGGGTGACGATATTGGGGGTGATCGGCGGAATCGGAGGCATGGTCTTGCTGACCGGTGCGCTGATGGGGCTGGTCTTCCTCAGCTCCGGGTCGGGCCATGACGAGGATGTCGACCGGCGCTGATGTCCGAACGAGAAAGGGCCGGTCCCCGCATGATGCGAAGACCGGCCCTTTTCGGTTCCGATCGGGCATGGCGCCCGAGTGGGCGGATCAGCCCGCCGCCGCTTCCGGCTCGATCGGAGCGGCCGCGCGGACCCGACGGCGACGCGGCTTTTCCTCGACGGGAGCCTCGGCCTCGGGTGCCGGGCTGAGCGCGGGCGGCAGACGGTCGGCGTCGAAGCCGGCAGGCTCGGCGCTTTCCTGAACCTCGACCGGGCGCTCGCGACGCGGACGACCGCGACGACGGGGCGCTTCCTCCTCGACCTGGGGCGCGGGAGCCTCGGCGGCGACCACCGGTTGCGCCTCTTCGGTCATGACCGGCTGTTCGACGCGGGCCGGGCGACGATCGTCACGCGCTTCACGGCGCGGGCGCTCGTCACGGTCGCGACGAGGGCGATCTTCGCGCTGTTGAGGCTCGCGCTGTTGGGTTTCGCGTTGTTGGGTTTCGCGGGGCTGACTGTCGCGGAACTGGCGCTCGCGACGCGGCTGCTCGGCCTCGCCCTGCTGTTCGCCGGGGCGAATGGGATCGCCCTCGTCGCCATAATCCTCGGATTCGTTCTCGAAGCCGTCGTCATACTGGTCGTCGCGCGAATCCTCGCGCTGGCGACGCTGATTCTGCTCCTCGAAGCGCGAGCGGCTTTCGCTCAACACCCGGAAATAGTGATCGGCGAACTGCCAATAATATTCGGTGTTGACCCGGTCGCCCTGACGCTGCGCCTCGGTCGCCAGATTCTTGTACTTTTCGTACAACTGATTGGCGTTGCCGCGCGCGCGGTTGTCGATGCGATTGCCATTGTCGGAACGGCCGGGATTGCCACCCGGACGCTGCCCACCATTATTGCCGCCACCACGACCGCGACGGCGGCCGGCCTGCCGATTATTGATCAAGCTGTTCGTCCTTAGTCGTCAAACCAACAAGGTCCACTTTTCCCGGCACCGCGCGCGTTCCGCGCGATGCGAAGCTCTGGCGCCCAGGGGGCGCTTGCCACGGCCGCCGGACAGCAGCGACTGCATGACGAAGGGTATGGGCATCGGCCCGAAATCAAACGACCCCGAAAAACGGTGAGAGTGCCGAATGTTCGCGTGCCCCTGTGCCCGCTCTAGCGGGTCGGACCTATGTCCTTCAAGCAAAATATGGGGCATCATCGCGATTGTTCAATGTGCCAATAGGGCACGCGGCCGCCCGCCCAGATCGCGATGGAGCGTCACGGCGAATCCCTGCGCCTCCAGAAGCGAGGTGACGGCATCGGCTTGTTCATGCCCGATCTCCACCACCGCCGCGCCGCCGGGCGCCAGCAGGCGGCGCAGTTCGGGGGCGAGCCGCCGGTAATCGGCCAGCCCGTCCGGCCCGGCAAACAAGGCGGCGCCGGGTTCGTAATCGCGTACCTCAGCGGACAAGGGCTCCGCCGTTCCGATATAAGGGGGGTTGGTGACGATGCAGTCGAACGGCCCGCTCAAGGCGCTCGCCCAGTCGCCGCGCACGAAGCGCGCGCGATCGGCCATGCCGCAGGCGGAGGCATTGGCGACCGCATAGCCCAGCGCCTCGGCCGAGCGGTCGACGCCCAGCCCCCTCGCCCCCGGCCATTCGTCGAGCAAGGCGAGCAGCAGCGTCCCCGGTCCGGTGCCGAGGTCGAGCAGCGTGGCAGGCGGGCGATCCCCGAAATGCGCCAGGGCCGCGGTGATCAGCGTCTCGCTATCGGCGCGAGGGACCAGCGCGCCAGGGCCGACCATCAGGTCCAAGGTCCAGAAACCGCGGACGCCGGTGATATAGGCGACGGGTTCCTGTGCGGCGCGGCGCTCGACCAGCGGCCAGAAGCTGTCGGGTGTGCGCCGGGTCAGGTCGAGCAGCAGGGCATTGCGCTCGATCCCCAGCGCATGGGCGAGCAGCAGTTCGGCATCGAGCCGCGCGGTGGGAGAAAAGGCGAAACGCGCTGCGGCTTGGGAGAGCGCGGTACGGACGTCCACTACACCAAACCTACCACCCCGGCGGAGGCCGGGGTCCAGTCGCAGCCGGCTCGCAAGCGAAGGTCACGGCGCGCCTCGAAGGGCGTGGCGCCTGGACCCCGGCCTCCGCCGGGGTGGCGCGTGTCGGACGTAAGGGTGATACCTCCCTCACCCATCGAGCGCGGCGAGCCGTTCGGCCTCATCCTCCGCCAGCAGCGCGCCGATCAGTTCGTCCAGTTCGCCTTCCAGGATTTCGGGCAGGCGATGGAGGGTCAGGTTGATCCGGTGATCGGTCACCCGGCCTTGCGGGAAATTATAGGTGCGGATCCGCTCCGATCGGTCACCCGAGCCGACCATCGATCGGCGCGTCCCCGCCCGCTCCGCCGCCAGCCGTTCGCGCTCGGCTTCATACAGGCGGGTCCGCAGCACCTTCATCGCCTTGGCGCGGTTCTTGTGCTGCGAGCGCTCGTCCTGCTGGATAACGACCAGGCCGGTCGGAATGTGCGTGATGCGGATCGCCGAGTCGGTCGTGTTGACATGCTGCCCACCCGCGCCCGACGAGCGGTAGATGTCGATGCGCAAATCCTTGTCGTCGATCTGGAGGTCGACCTCCTCCGCTTCGGGCAGCACCGCGACGGTCGCCGCCGAGGTGTGGATCCGCCCCCCCGATTCGGTGACGGGCACGCGCTGAACCCGGTGGACGCCGGATTCGAATTTCAGCTTGGCGAAGACGCCCGCCCCGGCGACCGAGGCGACGACTTCCTTGTAACCACCCGTGTCGGGCACCGAGGCGGAGATCAGTTCGACCCGCCAGCCCTGCCGCTCGGCATAGCGCTGATACATGCGGAACAGGTCACCCGCGAACAGGGCCGCCTCGTCGCCGCCCGTTCCGGCGCGGATTTCGAGCATCGCCGCACGCTCGTCGGCGGCGTCGCGGGGGAGCAGGGCGAGCGCCAGATGCCGATCCGCCTCGGCCAACGCATTGCGGTTGGCGTGGAGTTCCTCCGCCGCCATCTCGCGCAACTCGTCGTCGCCATCCTGCGCCATGAAGGCCAAGCTGTCGGCCTCCTGCCGCAACCGGCGCACTTCGGCGGCGGCATTGGCGACCGGTTCCAGCTCGGCATATTCCTTCGACACCGCGACGAAGCGGTCCGAGGGCAGGTCGCCGGTGGCCATCATCGCCTGCAGTTCGTCGCGTCGCGCCTCGATCTGCGCGATGCGTTCGGCGGAGATGGTTTTCATGCCTGCGCCAGCGCTCCCGCCAACTCGGCCAGCGGTACCTGGGTCTGGGTGCCGTCGGCGAGCAGCTTGACGCCTGCGACGCCCGCCGCCAGTTCGTCGTCGCCCAGGATGATCGCGTGGCGAGCGCCTTGGGCGTCGGCCTTCTGCATCCGGCGCTTCATATTACCCTTATAGGCCATATCGACCGACAGCCCGGCCCGCCGCAACTCGGCGACCAGGCCGGTCGCGCGCAGCTCCGCCGCCGCGCCCATCGGCACGACGACCGCATCGATGGTCGGCTTGGCAGGCTCGTCGAGCAGCATCGCCAGCCGCTCGACACCCGCCGCCCAGCCCACACCCGCCGTGGCGGGGCCGCCCAGCGACTCGATCAGCCCGTCATAGCGGCCGCCCGCCAGCACGGTGCCTTGCGCGCCCAGCCGGTCGGTGACGAACTCGAATGCGGTGTGGCGATAATAATCCAGGCCACGCACCAGCCGCGCATTGCGCGTCCAGGCGACGCCCGCCGCATCCAGCCCCGCCGTCACCGCGTCGAAAAAGGCGCGCGCTTCGGGCGTCAGATAGGCATCGATATCCGGCGCGGCATCGGCGATCGGCCGGTCGCGCGGGTCCTTCGAATCGAGGATGCGCAGCGGGTTCTTCTCCAGCCGCACCAGACTGTCCTCGGACAACTGATCCCGGTGCGCCTCGAAATGTGCGACCAGCGCGTCGCGCCAGGCGTCGCGCGTCGCGGCATCGCCCAGCGTGTTGAGCTGGAGCGTCACGCCCTCGGATATGCCCAGTTCGCGCAGCAACTGGTCGGCCATGACCAGCAATTCGACATCCGCCGCCGGTTCGGCCGCGCCGAGGATCTCGGCGTCGATCTGGTGGAACTGGCGATACCGCCCCTTTTGCGGGCGCTCATAGCGGAAGACCGGCCCCGAGGTGACGAGCTTGAGCGGCGCATATTGCTGCCACCCCTCGGTCAGATAGGCGCGCGCGATCCCCGCAGTGAATTCGGGCCTCAGCGTCAGCATGTCGCCGCCGCGATCGGGGAAGGTGTACATCTCCTTCGACACGACGTCAGTCGTCTCGCCGATCGAGCGGGCGAAGACCTGCGTATCCTCGAACACCGGCAGGTCGAGCCGCTGAAAGGCGTAGAGGGCGTGGACATGCTCGAACGTCCGCAGCACATGCGCAAAGCGGCGCTGCTCGTCGCCGAAGATGTCCTGCGTGCCGCGCACGCGCTTGGGGGTTTCGATCCGTGCCATAGAGGTGGCGGTATCTAGGGGAGCGAGCGCCCCGGCGCTAGAGTGCGATCACGCCTCCTTGGCCAGCCAATCGGAAAGTGCCAGCTCGTCGGTCGTGCGGGTTTCTGCGCACATGCTGTGCCGCATGATCTCCAGCGCCCAGCGACGGTGCGAGTCGCTCTCGCTCGCCACCGTGTCGCCGGGTACCCACAGCTCATATTCGCGCATATGCGCATCGGCGGCGGTGAATAGCACGCAAATGTCCGCCGCCACCCCGGTCAGGATCACCCGGCTCACCCCCAGTTGCGGCAGCAACACTGGCAGGTTGGTCGCATAGAAACCCGAAAACTGGGGCTTTACGACAAAATAGTCCCGGTCGCGCGGACGCAGCGCGGCGATCAGCGCGCGGCCCGGACTGTCCTTGCGGTCGCAATGCTCCACGATCGAGGAGCGCTCCGAATGCCAATGGCCGAAATTGTCGTTGACATAGATGACCGGCACCTCCGCCGCATCCGCCTCGTCGCGGAGCGCGGTGATCCGCCGGGCGGCGGCCTCGGCGGGTTCGCGCAATTGCTCGCCGCCCTCGAAATCAAGATCGTTGATCATGTCGATGATGATCAGCGCGGCGGAATGGGGGGCGGAATCGGCCATGGCGGCAAGATGCCATGAACGGATCGGTCCGGCGTTGATCCATCTCAGTCGCCGCGATGGATGGCCCCAGCCCCCACCCCGCCCAAGGCGGAGAGGGGGCTGGGTCGGCGTCAGGCGTTCAGGCCCTTGGCCATGTTCAGATGCGCGGTGACCGTCGGGATCAAGCCGGTCGCGAAGGTCTTGAGCGGCGCGGAGTCGCCGGTCGCGGCATAGGCCTTGAGCGTGTCGAGCGTCTGCTGATGCCCGGCGGTCTGCTCGGCGATATAGGCCTGGTCGAACGCGGTGCCGTTCAGCCCCTTCAATTGGTCCAGCTTCGCCTGCTGCTCGGCGTTCAACGCGGGATCGGGGGTGATCGCCGGGGTGGCCGAACCCGCCGCGGTCTTCAGCTTGGCGGTCGAGGCGGTATGCGCCTCGATCATCTTGCGCGCATAGGACTTGACCGATGCCGAGGCGCCGTTGGTCAGGGCCAGTCTGGACGTCTCGATCTCGAAGGCGTCGCTTGCCGCCGCCGCATTGGCGAAGACCTGGGCGGCAGGAAGCGCGGCCGCCGTGGCGCCCGAATTGGGCGAGGCCTCGGTCATGCCGTTGTCGACCGTCATGTCGGTGGCGGCGTTGCTCTGCGCCTGCGGCTCGCTGCGGTTACAGCCCGCAAGGGCCAGCAGGGCGGCGGCACCAAGGGCGGTTGCGCGAATGCTCATGCCATTAAGCTCCTAAGATTATTCGACTAGGCGTCTAAGCGCGCCGTGACGCGGGACGTTCCGTCACCCATCGGACCCGAATGCCGATCGCATCGTTGGAGCCTGGCAATGCCGCTGGGCAAATCGATGAGGGAGTCTGCGTTATGAGCATCTTCGGCAATATTCTGGGCAAGATCTTCCATCATGGCGGCACCAAGCCCGCCAATGCGGCACCGGCCCCCGCGCCCACCACGACCCAGGCCGCTCCGCAGCAGCCGGCCCCCGCCCCTGCTCCGGTGACGGAGGCGACGCCCGCCGCGCCATCTGCTCCGCAATCGGTCGACGTCGGCGCGGTGCTCGCCGAGATGGCGTCGATGAAGAATGGCGGCGGCAATTACCAAAGCTCGATCGTCGATCTGCTCAAGCTGCTGGACCTGGATTCCAGCCTGGCCGCGCGCAAGGAACTGGCCGACGAACTCGGCGTGCACGCCGCCGAGGATGGCTCGGCCGAACAGAATATCGCGCTTCACAAGGCGGTGATGGCCAAGCTGGCCGAAAATGGCGGCATCGTGCCGGACAGCCTGCGCAACTGAGTTCGTCGCGGGGAGGAGGCGGGCGCCCCGCTTCCTCTCCAATATGTCCCGCCTATCACAAGCCCGTGCAAGCGCGGTGCAGGGCCCGTATTCATTCCATCCACGGCCCGACGCGGTACCGATCCCCCCTTGCCGAGCCCGGTCCGCCATGCCCCATTGCTTGGCAACCATCATAGGCGCGGCGGGACGATCTTCTTGGGTAAAGGAAAATTTCGGCTCTGCTTCGTCGCTCTGCCGATGATCGCCTGTTCGATCCTGCCGACCCTGTTGTTTGGCCTATGGCTGGGACAATGCCGGCTTCCACCTGCCGGATTGCACGGCGCATATGGCCTGATCCTATTGACCCGGCCATAGCCAAGTCTGTCCCGGCGCGCCTAAAAAGGCGTCCATGACCACCACCCGCTGGCAGCGCCTGAAGACCCATATCGGCGACCGCATCGCGCCGCCGCGCTTCGTGGCCTTCGCGCTGATCCTCATCCTGTCAGGGGCGCTGCTGATCCCGCCACTGGGGCTGACGCGCGGTATCCTGGCCGGGTTCGATCTGGCCGCGTTCCTGTTCCTGGCGTCGCTGGTACCGTTGCTGCGGCAGGGAGAGGCGGCGCGGATGCGGCGGCGGGCGGCGCGAAACGACGCCAATCGCGCGGTCCTGCTGGTCTTTTGCGGCGTGGTGCTGTTCGTCATCCTCGTCGCCGTCGGCGGCGAATTGCGCGGGCGGAACAGCGTCGTCACCATCGCGCTGGTCGTCGGCACGCTAATCATCGCCTGGTTGTTCTCGAACATCGTCTATGCGCTGCATTATGCGCATCTCTTCTATAGCGCGGGCGAGAAGGGGGATGTCGGGGGCCTGCAATTTCCCGACACGCCGGAGCCCGATTACTGGGATTTCCTCTATTTCTCGGTGACGCTGGGCATGACCTTCCAGACATCGGACGTCTCGATCACCTCGCGCGGCATGCGGCGGGTGGTGACGGGCCAGTGCCTGGCGGCGTTCATCTTCAACCTCGGCGTGGTCGCCTTCACTGTCAACGTGTTGGGCGGCGGGAGTTAGGCTGCAGGTCGCGCTACCCAGGCGACCGCCAAAAGGGTCTGGACGACTGGCCTATCGGGTGCCTAACCTGCCCGCGTCTCTTTTCGCCGCAAAAGGCTATTCATGATCCGTCCCGTGTTTCGCTCGCTGATCGTCGCGTCCCTGCTTTCGTCCGCCGCCGTCTCGCTGGCCCAGGTTCCCTCGGGCAATTCCGCCCCGGCGGCCCCCCTACCCTTCGTCAACACCATCCCCGATGCGGTCGACACCCCCTATCCGGGCACGATCAGGCTGGTGGTCGACGCCACCGATACCGATCGCGGCATCTTCCGCGTGAAGGAAACGATCCCCGTCGCCAAGGCGGGGCCGATGGCGCTGCTCTTCCCGAAATGGCTGCCCGGCGCGCACAATCCGCGCGGCGAGATCGAAAAGCTGGCAGGCCTGGTCATCAAGGCGAATGGCCGCACCCTGCCCTGGACGCGCGATCCGGTCGACGTCTTCGCCTTCCATATCGACGTGCCGGCGGGCGCGAAGCAGCTGGACCTGGAATTCCAGTTCCTGTCGGCGACCAAGCCCGATCAGGGCCGCATCGCGGTCACCCCGACGATGATCTCGCTGCAACCCAATTCGGTCAGCCTCTATCCGGCCGGTTATTACACGCGCCAGATTCCGATCCAGATGACCGCGATCTTCCCGACCGGCTGGACGGCGGCGGGCGCGGTTCCGGCCAAGGCGTCGGGTTCGACCTACACCTATGACACGACCAATTACGAGATCCTGGTCGATTCGCCGGTGCTGGCGGGCAAGTACGGCAAGGTCTTCCCGCTGACCCCGCGCGTGAACCTGAACGTCTTTGCCGACAATCCCGCCGAACTCGCCGCCAAGCCCGAGCAGATCGCCGCGCATCAGCGGCTGGTGGATCAGGCGGTCAAGGCGTTCGGCGCGCAGCATTACGATCATTACGAGTTCCTGCTGTCGATCAGCGACCAGTTGGGCGGCATCGGGCTGGAGCATCACCGCTCGTCCGAAAATGGCGTGACGCCAGGCTATTTCACCGAATGGGATTCGGGGCCGGGCCGCCGCAACCTGTTGCCGCACGAATTCACCCATAGCTGGGACGGCAAGTTCCGGCGCGGCGCCGATTTGTGGACGCCCGATTTCCGCACCCCGATGCGCAACTCGCTGCTCTGGGTCTATGAGGGGCAGACGCAATTCTGGGGCTATGTGCTCCAGGCGCGCGCGGGGCTGGTGTCGAAGCAGGATACGCTGGACCAGTACGCCTCGATCCTGGGCATCTACGACACCGCGCCCGCGCGGCAATGGCGCGACCTGCTCGACACCACCAACGACCCCATCATCTCGTCGCGCAAGCCCAAGGGCTGGACCAGCTGGCAGCGGTCGGAGGATTATTACAATGAAGGCCTGATGGTCTGGATGGAGGTCGATGCGATGCTCCGCCAGAAGTCGAACGGCACCAAGTCGATCGACGACTTCGCCAAGGCGTTCTTCGGTATCCGCAACGGCGACTGGGGCGAGGTGACCTATACGTTCCAGGATGTCGCCGACACGCTGAACGGCATCGTCCCTTATGACTGGGCGGGCTTCCTGCGCCAGCGCATCACCGAGACGGGCCAGCCCGCGCCGATCAACGGCTTTGCGATGAACGGCTATAAGCTGGTCTATACGGCCGAGCCGACCGCGACCTTCAAGCAGGGCGAAAAGGGCAGCACCAATGTCACCTATTCGCTGGGCATGACGGTGTCGAACGGCGGCGACGTCACCAGTTCAATTTGGGACAGTCCGGCGTTCAAGGCGGGGATCGATGTCGGCACGCAAATCCAGGCGGTGAATGGCGAAAGCTATTCGGGTGATCGCCTGAAGGCCGCGATCCTGGCCGCCAAGGATCCGGCCAAGCCGGTCAAGTTGGTGATAAAGAACCAGGATCGCTTCCGCGAAGTGACGCTCAACTATACCGGCGGGCCGCGTTATCCGCGTCTGCAAAAGGTCGGGACGGGCGAAACCGGGCTCGATCGTTTGCTGACCGCACGCTGACGTCTTCCTGACGACGGCGTCACCGTCCTCTATCGACACCCTATGGCGGGTTGCGCTATCGCACCCGCCATTGATTTTCCACCGGAACTCTTCCGGTTCATTGGCAAAGAAAGACCGATCGATGCGTATCGACCTCATTCCCGTCGGCAAGAGCCCGCCCGACGACATCAATGTCGTGATCGAAGTGCCGACCGGCGGCGAGCCCGTGAAATATGAATTCGACAAGGCGTCGGGCGCGCTGTTCGTCGACCGCATCCTGCACACGCCGATGCGCTATCCGGCCAATTACGGTTTCGTGCCGCACACGCTGAGCCCCGATGGCGATCCGCTCGACGCGCTGGTCGTGTCGCGCACGCCGTTCATCCCGGGCTGCGTCGTCCGCGCGCGTCCGATCGCGGTGCTCAACCTCGAAGACGAAGCCGGCGGCGACGAGAAGCTGGTCTGCGTGCCGGTCGACTCGACCTTCCCTTATTATTCCAATGTCGGCGGTCGCGACGACCTTCCCGAGATCGTGTTCCAGCAGATCGAGCACTTCTTCACCCATTACAAGGACCTGGAGAAGAAGAAGTGGGTGCGCATCGGCACCTGGGGCGACCGTGACGAAGCCCGGCGCATCGTCGTCGAGGCGATCGATCGCTATGACGACGCCAAGGCGAAGGGCGAAGAGCCCCATGATCACGACGTGCCCGGCCGCGAATAAGCACCGGCTCTCAGGTCCATGAAAAAGCCCCGGTGCGAAAGCGCCGGGGCGTTTTTTTTTGCGCCTCTCACGCGGAACGGAGCGGGGAGTAGCTCGCTGCGGCATGGATAGGCGAAGCCAGCTTCGGCCTAGCGCCCAGCCAGTCGCTCCAGCGCCTCGCCGGAAACTCGCTGGACGGTCCATTCGTCCATCGCCTGTGCACCCATCGCGCGATAGAATTCCACGGCGGGCATGTTCCAGTCGAGCACCGACCATTCGAACCGAGCCCAGCCCCGGTCGCGCGCGATCCCGGCCAGATGGACCAGCAACGCCTTGCCGACGCCCGCTCCGCGCGCCGCCGGGGTGACGTAGAGGTCCTCCAGATAAAGCCCCTGCCGCCCGGTCCAGGTCGAGAAATTGGCGAAGAACAGCGCGAAGCCGACCGGTTCGCCGTCGCGCTCGGCGATCACCGCCTCCGCCGCCGGTCGCTCGCCGAACAAAGCCGCCGCCAGCATCGGCTCGGTCGCAACGACCGCGTCGGGCTCGCGCTCGAACGCGGCGAGTTCGCGAACGAAGCCCAATATGGTCGCGCTATCGGTGCGTTCCGCCGCCCGGATGGTGATGCTCATAATCCCGCCTCGCTCTGGGGTGCCAATTTGATTTCCGACCCCGGCCGCACCGCGACGACGCACCCCGCGATGATCAGCACCGCCCCGACCAGCGTGAACGGCGACACATGTTCCCCAAACACCATATAGCCCAGGCATGCAGACCAGACGAAGGCGGTATATTCCACCGGCGCCAGGATCTGCGCTTCCGCCCGCGCATAGGCCCAAGCGATCAGCAGCGCCGACAGGCTGCCCAGCGCGGCGGCAATGACGATGGCGGGCCACTGCCCCATGGCAGGCCAGCCGGAGGCGAAGGGCGCCGCAGGAGTCATCAGCACGGCGATCACCAGCATGGTGAACAACGCCACCTCCGCCGGTCCCGCGACCTGTGCCTGCCGCCGCAGCAACACCAGGCTGACCGCATAGAGGATCGAGGCGGCGAAGATGGCCAGCGACCCCAGCACCACCTGGGTCGAGGCCTGCGCCTGCACCTCGCCTCCCGCGATCACCAGCACCCCCGTCGCCGCGATCACCGAACCCCAGATCGCGGCGCGCCTGATCCGCTCGCCCAGCGCGACCGCCGCCAGGAACAATGCGATCAGGGGAGCCAGAAAGGTCAGCGCGACGCTTTGCGCCATCGGCACCCGCGCCAGCCCCCAGAAGAACAAGAGAACCGACGCGCCCCCGGCCGCGCCGCGCGCCATATGAAGTTTCAGCGCGGCACGCCCCGGCCAGCGCCCGCCGCGCCCCAGGAACAGGATCCCGGTGATCGCCACCCCGACCCAAGACCGCCACAACACCGCGCTATAGGCGCCGCTGTCGATCGACAGTTGCTTCATCAGTGTGTCCATCACCGAATAGACGGCGATGCCCAGGGCGGCCGCGCCAAAGGCGATGACGGGGGAGGTCCGAGCACTCATCCCCCACGCGTTACCGGTGCGCAACGGCAAAGGCGAGAGCGCCCTTCCCTGGTCAGCAGGGTCGGGATCGGGCCATCGTCGAAGCCGCCTCGGGATTAAATCGCTTGCCGCATCCGTTCGCCCTTTAAAACCGGCACCAGGGGACAAAGGGTATGAAGACGGCTCTGATCGCAAGCGCGGCGACGATCATGTTGGCGGCAGCACCGGCGGGGGCACAGGTCACCGCATCGGTGGGGGCGGACTATGCGGCGGGCAAATATGGCACCGGCCAGCTGGTACGCAGCGCCAGTTCCACCGCGTCCCTGCGGGCCAGGCGCAAGCGGGTGACCGTCTTTGCCGCGCTGCCGGTGGTACAGGTCGATGCGCCGGGCAATGTCGTCGCACCGGGCGGGCCGCTGGGCCTGCCGATCTTCACCGACCCCACCCGACCCGCCACCCGCGTCCGGCGCAGTGGGTTGGGCGATGCGGTGGTCGGCGCGTCGGTCCAACTGGTCGAGCCACGTCCGCATCACCTCGCCCTCGCTCTGACCGGCAGCGCCAAGCTGCCCACCGCCTCGGCCGCGCGCGGGCTCGGCACGGGCAAGGCGGATTATTCGGTGGCGGCGGAAGCGGCGGTGCCGGGAAAGGTCACCCCCTTCGCCGCCGTCGGCCACAGCTTTGTCGGACAGCCCGACGGCTATGCCTTGCGTGACGTCACCAGCGCTCGCGGCGGCGTTGCCCTGCGCGTCGGCAAGGCCAGCGAGGTCAGCGTCTCGTACAATTACGCGTCACGGGTCAGCGACCAGATCACCGACCGGCAGGAGGTCGGCGCGGGGCTCGACACGGCGCTGTCGCAACGCCTGTCGCTGGGCGTCCAGGGCAGCGCGGGGGTCAGTCGCGGTGCGCCCGATGCGGCCGCGGGCGTTCGGCTGGGGCTCCGGCTGTAATTGCGATCCCACACCGGCGGAAAGGGCTTCAGCAACCCTGCCGATGTCGTGGCAGGATATGGTCGCGGGTCAACGGGGCGAGTGGCAGGGCGTCGGCCTCAGCCGGATCCACCCACAAGGCCTCGGCGATCTCGGCCGCCGGCACCGGATCGTGATCGGTACACAGATGGAAGACGTGCGCATCGACCCGGTGGTCGGGCTCATTGACCGCCGGTGCCGAAAATCGTCCCAGCGGCCGGAATTCGGAAGGAGCGACGATCAGCCCGATCTCTTCGTTCAGTTCGCGGGCCAGCGCGGCGGCGGGTTCCTCGCCCGGTTCGATCTTGCCGCCCGCCTGCATGAAGAAGCGGCTGCTGGCCTTGCGGACCAGCAGCACGTGTCCCGCTCGATCCTCGATCAGGGCGGCGGCAATGTGGATGACGGTCATGACGGTACCGTAACGGCGCGCCGTTCCCACCCGCAAGGGACATCCTCGCTCGCGGGCTGGAACAGGCTACTCCGCCGCGATCGCCGCCTTGGCGACGTCGGCGGCTTCCAGTTCGGCGGCCTTGGCCTCGACCAGCTTGACGATATGGTCGACCATGTCGGCATCCTCGACCGTGTGGTCGGTCAGGCCGGACAGATAGACCATGTGCTTGCCGTTACCGCCGCCGGTCACGCCGATATCGGTCTCGCGCGCTTCGCCCGGACCGTTGACGACGCAGCCCAGTACCGACAGCGACATGGGCGTGCGGATATGCTGCAGCCGTTCCTCCAGCACCTGCACGGTGCGGATCACGTCGAAACCCTGCCGCGCGCAGGACGGACAGGACACGACGCGCACGCCGCGATTGCGGATGCCCAGCGCCTTCAGGATTTCGAAGCCGACGCGCACCTCTTCCTCGGGCTCGGCCGAGAGCGAGACGCGGATCGTGTCGCCGATGCCGAACCATAGCAGCGAGCCGATGCCGATCGAGGACTTGACCGTTCCGCCGATCAGCCCGCCCGCCTCGGTGATGCCCAGATGCAGCGGGCAGTCGGTCGCCTCGGCCAGCCCCTGATAGGCGGCCACCGCCAGGAAGACGTCGGACGCCTTCACCGCGACCTTATATTCGTGGAAGTCGTGGTCCTGGAGCAGCTTGATGTGATCGAGCGCCGATTCGACCAAAGCCTCGGGACAGGGCTCGCCATATTTTTCGAGCAGGTCCTTTTCCAGCGACCCGGCATTGACCCCAATTCGGATCGCACAGCCATTGGCCTTGGCGGCGCGCACCACCTCGGCGACGCGCTCGGACGATCCGATATTGCCCGGATTGATGCGCAGACAGGCCGCGCCCGCATCGGCCGCTTCCAGCGCGCGCTTATAGTGGAAATGGATGTCCGCGACGATCGGCACCCGCGCCGCCTTGGTGATCTTGGCCAGCGCGGCGGTCGAATCGGTGTCGGGGCAGGAGACGCGGATGATGTCCGCCCCCGCCTCTTCGCAGCGCCGGATCTGGTTGATCGTGGCGACCGGATCGCTGGTCGGGGTGTTGGTCATGGTCTGCACGGTGACGGGGGCGTCGCCACCCACGGGCACGTTGCCCACCATGATCTGACGGCTTTGGCGGCGGACGATGTCGCGCCAGGGACGAATGGACATGGGCCCTTATATACGCGCTGCGAGTTGCGGTTCAAAGTCAGTGCTGTACCAGACCTCCCAAAATGACCACGACCCCATGACCGCCGCCGCCCCCATCCCCCGCCATTACGGCCTAGACTGGTTGCGCGTCGGCGCCTTCGCCATCCTGATCCTCTATCATATCGGCATGGTGTTCGTGCCCTGGGGGTTCCATGTGCAGCTCGCCCGGCTGCCCTGGGTCGCGATTCCGATGCTGGCGAGCAATCCGTGGCGGCTGATGCTGTTGTTCGTCGTTTCGGGTTATGCCACCCGCGCGCTGGCGGTGCGGCATCCGACGATCCTCAGCTTCGTGCGGGGGCGAAGCCTGCGCCTTCTCGTTCCGCTGCTGTTCGGCATCGTGGTGCTGGTGCCGCCGCAAATCTGGGCGGAGCTGGCGAGCAAATATAGCTATCCGGGCTCCTACGCGACCTTCTGGCTGCACGATTGGCTGGGCTTTCGGGCGATCGGCGGCGTGGTGCCGACACCTGCCTGGAATCATCTGTGGTTCGTCGGCTATCTCTGGGTCTATACCATGGCGGTGGCGGCGATGCTGGCGCTGGGCCGTCCCTTTGCGGTGGCGGCGCAGCGCCTGTTCGACCGCGTGTTCGGCGGATGGGGCGGCGCGGTGCTGCCGCTGGTATGGCTGATGCTGGTCGATATTCGCTTCTTCCCCGGCCAGTCGGAGACGCATGCCCTGCTCGGCGACTGGCTGGCCCATGCCATCTATTTTCCCGCATTGCTGTTCGGATTGAGCATGGCGGGGTCGGAGCGGGTGTTGGACAGCTTCCGGCGCGGCTGGGCGGTGGCGGGCCTGATCGCGCTTGCCAGCTATGGCGTGGCGGCGGGGCTGGAATGGCGCTGGCCCGGTCTGGCGGGGGCGCCGCCGGGCTTCGGCATCGTCTTCGCGGGCGCGCGGGCGGTGCAGGGCTGGATGGCGGTCGTCGCGCTGATCGGCATCGCCGAGCGATTCTGGAACCGCGATCACCCGTGGCGGCGGACGCTGACCGAGGCAGTCTTCCCTTTCTATCTGATCCACCAGACGATCATCATCCTCGTCGCCTTCTATCTGCGGCGGGCCGGGCTGCCGCTATGGCTGGACGCGCTGGTGCTGATCGCCGCGACCGTGGCGGGATGCTGGGCCTTTTACCGGATCGGACGCGAGGTGCGCTGGCTTCGTCCGTTGATCGGCCTACGGCCTAGGGTCCGTTGATCGGCCTACGGCCCAGGGCCCGCTGGTCGATCTGGGGCCGGTGGGGGATGGCAGGAAAGCCGCGATCTGATAGGGGCGCGGCGCAATTTCCCCCTTTGGCTTATCGGAGTTTCGTCCATGTCCGCTTGCTGGTCGCTGGTCATCCATGGCGGCGCGGGCCGGATTACCCGCGACGTCCTGACGCCCGAGCAGGATGCGGGCGCGCGGGCCGGCCTCGACGCCGCGCTGAAGGCCGGGTCGGCGGTGCTGGCGGCGGGCGGCGGCGCGCTGGATGCCGTCGAGGCGGCGGTGCGCGTGCTGGAGGACGACCCGCATTTCAACGCTGGCCGCGGGGCCTGCTTCACCCGGGAGGGCACCAACGAACTCGACGCCGCGATCATGGACGGGCGCGACCGGCGCGCGGGCTCGGTCGCAGGCGTCACCCGCACCCGCAATCCCGTGTCGCTCGCCCGCAAGGTGATGGAGGCCAGCCCGCATGTCCTGCTCGCCGGGGCGGGGGCGGACCGATTCGCGATCGAACAGAGCGTCGAACAGGTCGATCCCGCCTGGTTCCACACCGACGAACGCCGCCGCCAACTCGACGAACTCCTGTCGCGCAACGCCGACGCGTTCGACAGCGACATGAAATATGGCACGGTCGGCGCGGTCGCCTGCGACACGCAGGGCCATGTCGCCGCCGCGACTTCGACGGGCGGCGTGACGGGGAAGCGCTGGGGCCGGATCGGCGATTCGCCGCTGGTCGGAGCGGGAACCTATGCCGACGACCGGGCGTGCGCGGTGTCCTGCACCGGATCGGGCGAGGTCTTCATCCGGGTCGGCGTCGGGCATGAGATCGCGGCACGCCGCCGCTTCACCGGCGACAGCTTCCAGGCCGCCGCCGACTTGGTGCTGGCCGAGGTGAAGGCGCTGGGCGGCACCGGCGGCACCATCCTGGCCGGGCCCGATGGCACGATTGCATGGAGCATGACGACCGCGGGCATGTATCGCGGCCGTGCGACGAGTGGCGGCGAACACAGGGTGGCGATCTACGCCGACGAGGGATAAAACCCGCGCCATGAAGCACTTGCGCCTTTTCGTCGCGATGATCGCGGCGTCGTTCCTCACCTCCCCCGCCGCCGCCTATTGGGAATATGGGCATGAGACCGTCGCGGCCATCGCCTGGGCCAATATCACGCCCCATGCGCGCGCCGAGATCCGCCGGATCCTGCGCGCGGAAGGCGAGCTCGACACACCGACCTGCCCGGTGCGGACGATCGAGGAAGCCAGCGTCTGGCCCGATTGCGTCAAGCCGCTGAAGGACGCGGATGGCAAGTCGCGCTTCGGCTATGCTTATAGCTGGCATTATCAGAATGTGGACATCTGCCAGCCCTTTCGCCTGCCGCCCGCATGCGACACCGGCGATTGCGTATCGGCGCAGATTCCGCGGCAGCTTGCGATCCTGAAGGACAAGCACGGCAGCCCGAAGGACAGGGTGATGGCGCTGGCCTTTCTGGTCCATTTCGTCGGCGACCTTCACCAGCCGCTCCATGCCGGGGATAAGGGCGACAAGGGCGGCAACGATACCCATGTCGATTATGGCGACTATGCGACCGCGCGGCTGAACCTGCATTCGATCTGGGACGGATTGCTGGCCGAGCGGGCGATCTCGACACCCCCTAAATTGGTCCGCGCCTATCCGGCGGCCGAGCGGCGGCGTGAGGCAGCGGGCGGCGTGATGGCCTGGAGTCGCGAGAACTGGGCGGTCGCCAAGCGCGCCTATGCCGCCGCAATGGGCGGCGATCCCTGCCAGCCGACCCCCGCGCATATGACGATGGATGACGCCGCGATCCGGGCAATGGCCCCGGTCGAGCGCGAGCAGGTGAAGCGGGGCGGGTTGCGGCTGGCGAAGCTGCTGAACCGAGCCTTTAGAGGCTGAACGCCCGACACCCGTTCGCACGGAGCGAAGTCGAAGTCCGCGCCCCGGAGCTTGCCGAAAGCGCGTCCCGTGGCCTTCGACTTCGCTCAGGCTGAACGGAATTTTGGGGATGGCCCGCCGGGCGGGCAATCCCTCTGCGCCTCTGCGCGAACCCGAGAAAAAAGGCCCGGCTTCCTTTTGGAAGACCGGGCCTTTTCACATCAGCTCAACACCACCGTCACCGCGCGGCGATTCTGCGCATAGCTGGCTTCGTCCGAACCCAGCGCGATCGGGCGCTCCTTGCCATAGCTGATGACGTTCATTCGGTCCGGCGACACGCCCCGCGCGGCCAGATAGTTCTTGGCGGCGTTCGCACGGCGATCGCCCAGCGCCAGATTATATTCGCGGGTGCCGCGCTCGTCGCAATGCCCCTCGATGGTGAGGCGGACATTGGGATAACGCTGCAACCAGGCGGCCTGGCTGTCCAGGATCGCACGCGCCTCGGGATCGATGTCATATTGGTCGAGCCCGAAATGAACCGTGTTCGACGTCACCGAACGGCGGAAGTCCGCGTCCGAACCCGGCACGATCGCGCCGTCGGTGCTGGTGTTCGCACCGGCATTGGGGTCGACGCCCGCATTCTGGTCCACCGGCGCGGGCGGCAGCACTTCGGGCCGCTTCTTGGCACAGCCGGCGATCGCGAGCGCCATCGTGGCGACGACGAGCGTGGTCTTGATCTTGGTCACTGGACTATCACTCCCTTTAGGTTCGTTTCGCCCCCGAAACTCTTGCTCGTAAACGCTTACGGTCGCAACGGCCCCCAGGCCGGATCCGATCCGTCGAGCGGCGTCGGAATCCGACGCTCATTCACCCCGGTCAGGTCGACCATCCACACGTCCGCCTTGCCCGACGCGCCTTGCGTCGAACGCTGGAAGGTGATGACGCGGCCATTGGGGGACCAGCTCGGCCCTTCGTCCTGCCAGCTATTGGTCAGCAGCTTTTCGCCGCCGCCCGACGGATTCATGATGCCGATGCGGAACGCCCCGCCCAGCTTGGTGAAGGCGATCAGGTCGCCGCGCGGGCTCCATACCGGCGTTGCATAGCGCCCGCCGCCGAAGCTGATCCGCTGCTGGTTCGACCCATCGGCGTTCATCACGTAGATCTGCTGTCCGCCCGATCGGTCGCTCTCGAACACGATCTTCGCACCGTCGGGGGAATAGCTGCCGCCGGTGTCGATGCCGGGCGCGTTGGTCAGCCGCTGCGGCGTGCCCCCCTGCGCCGAGACGCGATAGATGTCGGTGTTCCCCGCCTGCGCCATCGAGAACAGGATCCAGCGGCCATCGGGCGAGAAGCGCGGCGCGAAGGTCGTCGCGGCATTCTGCACCACCAGTCGCTGGCGACCCGATCCGATGTCATAGACATAGATGGCGGGCCGCTTGTCGATATAGGACATATAGACGATCGACTGCTGGTTCGGCGCGAAGCGGGGGGTCAGCACGATCGACTGGCCGTTGGTCAGGAAGCGATGATTCGCGCCGTCCTGGTCCATGATCGCCAGCCGCTTGATCCGCCGCGCCTTCGGGCCCGTCTCCGAGACATAGGTGACGCGGCTGTCGAAATAGGGGCCTTCGCCGGTCAGCTTGGTATAGATGGTGTCCGCGCATTTATGCGCCGCGCGCCGCCAGTCGGAAGGCGGGACCACGAAACCCTGCCGCGCCAATTCGCTGCGCGCCAGCACGTCGTACAGATAGCAACTGACCGTCAGCGTCCCGTCGCCATTGGCGCGGACATAGCCCTGGACCAGCGCCTGTGCGCCGGTGCCGTTCCAATAGTCGAAGGCGGGCGCGGTCACTTCCGGGAAGGACACGGTGCGAAGCTGCGCTGGCGGGACGGGCGTGAACAGCCCCGAATTGCGCAGGTCGTTGGCGATGATCTGCGACAATTGCTGGCCGACCACATCGGTCGTGCCCGCCGCGGTCTGGACCACCGCGCTGGTCGGCATCGCCGGAATGGCGATCGGCATCGGCGCGGAGATGCCGCCCTCGACATCAACGACCAGCCCTTCCTGACCATTGGCGGGGGCGGTCGCGGGCTGCTGCCCGGCGGGCGGGGCGGCCTGGTCCTGCGGCTGGGGCGCGGGCACGTCCTGAGCACCCACGGCGCTGGCCGCCAGCGCCAGAGTGAGCGGAAGAGTCAGCAGGGAACGGGGCATAAGCATCATCCTCAACCCGGAAGTTTGTAGCGCAGCGTGAAATTGCTCCAGCCGCCCGGTACGTCATAAAGTTCGGTGGGCAGACCACGTAGCGGCGAGCACCCCTTGAAGGTCGCGATCGCCAGCGCGTCGACGCGGTCGACATAGCGTTCATTCTCGCCGTCGACGCCGCTATGCCCCATCACGCGTGGTTCGCCGGCCAGGCTGCCGTCGCGGTTGAGCCGCAAATTCATCGTCACGCGGATCCGCTCCGCGCCCGGCCCCGGCGTTACCTGCCGATTGGCGCAGGGCTGTACCTGCCGGAGAATCGCCGAGGCGATATTGGCGAGCTGCTGTGCGCCGATCTTCGCGGCGGGGGCGGCGGTCGACTTGGACGGCGACGCGTCGGGCGAGAGGCCCTTCAGGAAATTGTCGCCCAGTCGCGATCCGCGCGGCTTGGCGGCCGTCGCGGTCGCGCTGCTGCCGCTACCGCGTGCGGGCGTCGCCGGCCTGTTGGGGGACGGCTTGGCCGCCGATTGGCTGGGCCTGGCAGGCGCGGAGGGCTTGGCCGCCGGAGCCGGTTTGGCGGGCGCAGGCTTGGCCGGTGCCGGTTTCGCAGGCGCGGGCTTCGTCGGCTGGGGCTTGGCCGGTTGCGGCTTGGGCTGTGGCTTTTCCGCGGGCTTCGGGCGCGGTTGCGGCTTGGGTTCCGGCTTGGGCACGGGGCGCGGCTCGGGCTTGGGAGCGGGCGCCGGTTGGGGCTTTGGCCGGGGCTGGGGCTGCGGTTTCGGCTGGGGCGCGGGCGGAGGCGGTGCGGGCTGGGGCTCCGGCTCGGCCTCGACCGGCTCGGGCGGGGCGGCGTCCTCGGGTGCGCCCTCCTCCGGCGCGATCGACTGGGCCGGTTGCTGGTTGGGCGTGGGCGACTCGGCCTCCAGCGCGACATCCTTGACCAGCGAGATGTCGATCGGGGTGACCTTCAGCTTTTCGGGATTCGGTGTCGACAGAAAGCCGACCGACAACAGGCCGAACAGGACGATATGCCCCGCGACCGCAACGGCCAATCCGATCCGCTCGCCACGCTCCATCAGCGGGGGCCCGCCCCCTCGCCAGCACCACCCTCGACCGTCACCAGCGATACGCGGTCGAGACCGGCGCGGTTCAGCTCGCCCATCACCCGCATCACCCGGCCATAGTCCAGTGCCCGGTCGGCGCGCAGATAGACTTGCGGCACCTGCCCGTCGGGGCCTTTGCGCACTGCGATCGCGTCCAGCCGGGCGGGCAGGTCGGCCTCGGTGATCTCATCCTCGTTCAGGTACATCCGTCCCTGTTCGTCGATCGAAATCTGTTCGGGCTTCTGTTCCTGCTCCAGGGCCTTGGCGCGGCTGTCGGGCAGGTTGACCGGCACGCCGGTGGTCAACAGCGGCGCGGTCACCATGAAGATGATCAGCAGCACCAGCATCACGTCGACCAAAGGCGTGACGTTGATGTCCGCCATCGGCGCACGGCGACCCCGGCCGGAGCGGGAGGGAAGGTTCATGGCCATCGCGGCGACCCCTTCAACGCGCCTGATCGAGCTGGCGGCTGAGCGTGGTGTGGAAACCGTCGGCAAAGCGGTTGAGCGATGCCTCGACCCGGTTCACGCTGTGGCTAAAACGATTATAGGCGATCACCGCCGGGATGGCGGCGAACAGGCCGATGGCGGTGGCGAACAACGCCTCCGAAATACCGGGCGCCACGACCGCCAGCGAGGTGTTCTGCGCCTGGGCGATGCCGGTGAAGCTGCGCATGATGCCCCAGACGGTGCCGAACAACCCGACGAATGGCGCGACCGAGCCGACCGTCGCCAGCACGTTCAGCCGGTCGGACAATTTGTCGATCTCGCCTGCGACCGCCGATCCCATCGCGGTGGCCAGCCGCTCACGCGTGCCGTCGCGGTCGATATGCCCGCCCGCGGTCGAGCGCCGCCATTCCTGCACGCCCGCCGAAAAGACGCGCGCCGAGGGCAGTTCGCTGTCCTGCTCCATCCGATGAAAGGCGTCGATATCCTCCGCCTTCCAGAAATCGCGTTCGAACCGGGTCATGCCCTTTTTCGTCCGCGCCAGCTTGCGCGAGAAGGCGACGATGATGGTCCAGGTCCAGATACTGGCAAGCAGCAGCCCGATCATCACGATCTTCACCACCCAATCGGCGTGGATGAACAGCGCGACGGGCGACAAGGAAGCGGCATCCATGTTGAAGACGGGATTCATGGGTGTTCGGTGTCCCCCTGCCAGACAAGGCGTTGGTAGATGGCGATCCAATCGGCGGGTTGCCGACGCGGGCGACCGTTCCGGCCGACCCAGGCGACGGTCACGCGCGCATCGGTCAGCTTGACCGTGCCGCACCTGACTGTCTGATGAATGACGACGCGAACCGCACTGACTTGGATCAGTCGCGAGGTGACGATCAGGTCGTCGTCGAGCCGCGCCGAGGCGGCGTAGCGGATGGCGATGTCGGTGACGGCATAGGCGCCCTGCCCCGCCTCGTGCGCAGCACGCTGGTCGATCCCGGCCACGCGCAGCATATCCGAGCGGGCGCGCTCCATGTAGCGGAGATAATTGGCGTGATAGACCACGCCCGACAGGTCGGTATCCTCGAAATAGACGCGCACCGCGAAGCGATGCTCATGCCCCTCGAAGCGGCCGCCGATCGGCTGGTCTTCTCCCGTCACCGTCATGGTGCATGCCCGTTAACCTATCCGTTCGGGGGAAGAAAGGCACTTACGCGCCTGTTACCTACAGGTTACATGATACCTATAGGTTACAGGAGGTCGTCATGAATCTGGTGGAAAAGGCCGAGCGGAAGACCCGAGACCGGGCGATCGTCTTCTACCTTTTGGCGCTTTGCCTATTGATGTCGGCCATGACGTCTCCCCAGCATCTCGATGGCGCTTCCACCCGCCTCATTCCCTGGTTCGTCATGGTCGGTGCCGCCGCGCTCAACCTGACGAGCGCGCCCTTTCGCCTCTGGAAATGGAACGGCATGGCGGCCCTGCTCAATGACGAGACGACCCGCGATCACCGACGGTCGAGCCTTGCCGCCGGTTTTTGGGCGATGCTGCTAGCCTCTGCCCTGACGATCTCAGTGGCAACATTCCAGCCTGTCGACGCGTTCATGACGGGCCGCGTCGTCATCACCGCCGGGTTGATGGCCGCGCTGATCGCCTTCGCCACACTGGAACTGCGCGCCAGCCGATGAACGAGACGCTGGGCAACGACCTGAAGGCCGCGCGCGAATCGGCAGGCCTGACCCAGGGCGCGCTCGCCGAGGCGATCGGGGTCAGCCGTAAGACGATCAACACCGTCGAAAATGGCGTCTTCCAACCCTCGACCCTGCTCGCGCTCAAGCTGGCGCGGGCATTGGGCCGGTCGGTCGAATCGCTGTTCTGGATCGAGGGATGATCCGGCCGTTTACTGGATGGCGGCCGGATTTACCGTCAGGCTCGGCGGATTGATGACCGGCGGCGCATAGGGCTTGGCAGCGGGAACCGGCTGGCTCGACACTATCGGCTGGCTGGCCGCGCGCGGCGCGACCGGCGGATTGGCACTGGTGGCGATGCTCAACGGCGACGCGGCCTGCTGGACCGGCACCATCGTGCCCGCACGCCACGCATCATAGGCACGGAAGAAGGCAACGAAGGGTGCGTTCAACTGATCCAGATGGACCGCGGCGCGGGTTTCGAACCCATCGGCCGGCGCGGCGCTGATGTCGGACAGGACCTGTTCGGCAGCGGCGCAGAAACCCTTGCGCGCCGGGGTGATCGAGAAGAAATTATAAAGGCGGGTCATCGCATCGTCATAGCGATCGCGCCAGTCGCCGCCCTGCGACTGATATTCCGCCGAATAACGCTTCTCCGCCGCCGCCAACGCAATACGCTGCACCGTCAGCATCGTGTTGTATCGGGTGACGATCTGCCCCTCATCCGCGCCGCGACAGGCCAGCGCCGCGACGTTCAACGCCGAACGCAGGTGCCAGATGGTCGCCGCGCTGGTCAGCGAGCGATTCGGGGTCTCGTAATTCCCATCGGGGAGCAGCGCAGGGATCCGCATCCCCGGCGTGGCGCCGGGGGGCAGCGGCGCGCGGGCGACCTGCGGCGGCGCGGGTACCATCACCGGCGGCGGCGCGACCTTGGCGGTCTCGCGCGCAGCACATCCCGCCAGCGAGAGACCGATCGCGATACCCGATACAACACGCAAACTCGCCATGACCCTGATCCTCGGAAAACCCCGCCCCCGGCTGTTGGAGACGTCATGCCGAATCTAGGTTAACGCGTCGTAACCCGTGCGATGAAGCGAGCCTAATGTCCGAGGGTTGGAAATCCTCCCCGGCGCCGGGAGGTGGCAGGCCTTCATTCCTGACGGAGGGGTGTAGCCCCTATCGCGAGCGGGACACCCCTCCACTAGCTTCGCTGGTCCCCCTCCCCTTGCAGGGGAGGAATAACTTCAGGCCGTGCGCGCGACCAGCGCGGCGGCAGCCTCGGCCATCAGTTGCGCCAGGATGTCGGCGATCGGCTCTTCCTTCGTGACCATGCCGACCGACTGGCCCGCCATCACCGAGCCATGCTCGACATCGCCGTCGATCACCGCGCGGCGCAGCGCGCCCGCCCAGTAATGCTCGATCTGGAGTTGTGCCTCGGCCATCGCGACCTTGCCCTCGTCGAGCGACTGGGCGACTTCGCGCTGCTTGGCGGTGAACAGCTCGCCGCCCGCATTCTTGAGCGCGCGGACCGGGATGACCGGCAGGCGCGGGTCGATCTGCACGCTCGCCACCGCGTCGCGGGCCGAGGCGCGGATGAACGCCTTCTTGAAATTGGGATGCGCGATCGATTCGGTCGCGCAGACGAAGCGCGTACCAAGCTGGACGCCCGCGGCGCCCATGTCGAGATAGGCGGCGATCGCCTCGCCCCGGCCGATGCCGCCCGCGACGAAGACGGGGACTTGGGCCGCGATCTCGGGCAGCATTTCCTGCGCCAGCACGCTGGTCGAGACGGGGCCGATATGGCCGCCCGCTTCCATCCCCTCGATCACCAGCGCGTCGACGCCCGAGCGGATCAGCTTCTTGGCGAGGCTGAGCGCGGGGGCGAAGCAGATGACCTTCGCGCCCGTCTCCTTGATCGCCTCCAGCGCGCCCTTGGGGGGCAGGCCGCCGGCGAGCACGACATGGCCGACCTGGTGACGGCCGCACACCGCGATCAGGTCGAACAGTTGCGGGTGCATGGTGATCAGGTTCACGCCGAAGGGGCGGCTGGTCATCGCCTTGGTCGCGGCGATTTCCGTGTCGAGCAGTTCGGGCGTCATCGCGCCGCACGCGATCACGCCGAAGCCGCCGGCATTGGACATGGCGGAGACGAGGTTGCGCTCCGACACCCAGGACATGGCACCCGCCATGATCGCCATGTCGGCGCCGAGAAATTCCGCGCCGCGCGCCATGCGGGTGGCGAGACGCTGTTCGCCGGTGGTGGTGTTGAGGGTGTCGGTCATCGGCGCTCCATGCCGTGGAGCGCGGCGGACGGCAAGATTTGGTTCACGCGAAGCCGCGATGACGCGAAGAGTTTGTTCGCGCGGAGACGCGGAGGCGCGGAGATGATCTGTGCGCGGCAGCGCCATCACTTCATCAGCGATGGTTGAAAAAGGAGCGGCGGCGCGGCCGGATACACCACCTCCGCGTCTCCGCGCCTCCGCGCGCACCATTTTTCTTCAAACGCTTCGCGGCTTCGCGGCTTCGCGCGAACCCATCCCTACGACCGTCATCCCAGCGAAGGCTGGGATCTTTGGCGGGCGGGATCGTATCCGGGCCAGAGGCCCCAGCCTTCGCTGGGACGACGGGGCATCGGTCGGGTCGTTACGCCGCCTCGGCGTCCAGACCGTAGGCGGTGTGCAGAACACGCACCGCCAGTTCGGTATAGTCCTCTTCGATCAGCACGCTGACCTTGATCTCCGAGGTGGTGATCGCAAGGATGTTGATCCCGCGCGCGCCCAGCGTCTGGAACATGGTCGAGGCGACGCCCGCATGGCTGCGCATGCCGACGCCGACGACCGAGATCTTGGCGACCCGGGTATCGTGGACCAGCGTGGCATAGCCGATCTCGCCGCTCGCCTTTTCCAGCACGTCCAGGCTGCGCGCGAGGTCCGCCGACGGCACGGTGAAGGTCACGTCGGTCGATCCGGTCGAATGCGCGATGTTCTGGACGATCATGTCCACATTGATGCCTGCGTCCGCAAGCGGCGCGAAGATCGAACCCACAGCACCGGGCCGGTCGGGCACGGCGGTCAGGGTGATCTTGGCTTCGTTCTTGTCATGCGCGATGCCGGTGATGAGCTGGCGTTCCATATCGTCGATTTCCTCTTCGCCCACGATCAACGTGCCGCGATGTCCGTCTTCGTCCCGTGCGTCGTCGAACGAGCTGAGCACCCGCACGCGCACCTGTTCCTTCATCGCCAGACCCACCGAGCGGGTCTGGAGCACCTTGGCGCCGACGCTGGCGAGTTCCAGCATCTCCTCATAGGTGACCTTCGACAGTTTCCGCGCACGGGGCACGATGCGCGGGTCGGTGGTGTAGACGCCGTCGACATCGGTATAGATGTCGCACCGCTCCGCCTTCATCGCCGCCGCGACCGCGACCGCGCTGGTGTCCGAACCGCCGCGACCCAGCGTCGTGACCCGGTTGCCCTCGGCCACGCCCTGGAAGCCGGGGATGACCGCGACCACTCCCGCCGCCAGGCTCTCGTCGAGCGCGGTGGTGTCGATCTCGCCGATCCGCGCTTTGGCGAACGCCGTGTCGGTATGGATCGGCAACTGCCACCCCAGCCACGAACGGGCGGGGACGCCCATCGCCTGTAGCGTGATCGCCAGCAGCCCGCTGGTGATCTGTTCGCCCGCCGAGACGACGACGTCATATTCCTGGGGATCGTAGAGCGACGAGGCCTCGCGGCAGAAACCAACCAGTCGGTCGGTCTCGCCCGCCATCGCGGAGACGACGACCGCGACCTGATGCCCAGCCTCCACCTCGCGTTTGACCCGCGCCGCCACGTTGCGGATGCGCTCGATTCCGGCCATCGAGGTGCCGCCGAACTTCATCACGATACGGGCCATGCGGTTTTTGCCAATCTCCTTGGGGTAAAACGGCGGTCCTGATAGGTAGCCCCCATGACGAACGCAAGCCATTTGAACGATTCTACCATTATTGGCGCCGAAGCCGCACATTTCGGAAAGATGGCGGCCGAGTGGTGGGACCCCAAGGGGTCGAGCGCGATGCTGCACCGGCTCAATCCGCCGCGACTCCGTTATATCCGCGAGCAGATCGACCTGCATTGGGATGCCGATGGACAGGGTTTCACCCCGCTCAAGGGCAAGCGCGCGCTCGATGTCGGTTGCGGCGCGGGATTGTTGTGCGAGCCGCTCGCTCGGCTGGGTGCCGAGGTGACGGGGTTGGACGCCGCAGCCGAAAATGTCGCGGTCGCCGCCGCCCATGCCGCCCAGTCGGAACTGAACATCCATTACCGCGCGGGCAGCGTCGAGGGGCTGGCGGGCGAGACGTTCGACCTCGTCACCTCGCTGGAGGTGATCGAGCATGTCGCCGATCCGGCGCGCTTCGTGCGCGGTCTGGCCGATGCGCTGGCGCCCGGCGGGCTGATGATCCTGTCGACCCCCAACCGCACGCCGCTGTCGAGGCTGGCGCTCATCACGCTGGCGGAGGGGACGGGCGCAATCCCCAAGGGCACGCATGACTGGTCGAAATTCCTGACCCCCGACGAACTGACCGCCTTGCTGACCCAGGCGGGACTGACGGTGCGCGACGTGCGCGGGCTGAGCTATTCGCCGACCAAGGGGTTCATGGTCAGCGACTCGACCGCGCTCGACTATTTCGTCACCGCAACGCGGTAATTTGGGTTTAGCCCCTGCTGCAAACCATCGGACCATCCCGGCGACGGCCGGGATTCAGTTGGGGAAGCGCCAATAGTCTCGCCACCGTCTCACCGCTGGACCCCGGCCTTCGCCGGGGTGGGGCGTGTGGGAGCGGAAGGCCCAATTTTCGTCAAGATCCGCTGCGAGGGGGCGGGTTCCTCTGGATTCACCTCATGTCGTCACGTCCAATATCATCCGCGAACCGTCCGGCCGCGTCAGGATCGCACCGCCTCCTGATCCTGCTCGCCGTAGCGATCCTCGCCCGCGTGGCCACCTTCGGCAATCCGGTGGTCCATGTAGACGAGGAGTTCTACTTTTTCACCGGCCATGCGATGTGGCAGGGCGCGTGGCCCTTCGTCGATGTGTGGGACCGCAAGCCGATCGGGCTGTTCCTGCTCTATGCCGTGCCCGCCGCATTCGGGTTTCCGGCGGGCATCTGGGCCTATCAGGCGATGGCGCTGGCCAGCGTGGTCGCGACCGGATGGCTGATCGCGCGGATGGCGGAGCGGCTCGGCTGGGGCGCGGGCGCGACGGCGGCGGGCATCGCCTATATCCTGTGGCTCAGCCTGCTTGGCGGACAGGGCGGGCAGGCACCGGTCTTCTACAATCTGCTGGTGATGAGCGCGGCCTGGGCGATCCTCGAATCGGATCGGCGGGGGGGGCGCAGCCTGGGGCTGGCCACGATGGCGCTGGTCGGATTGGTCCTCCAGATCAAATATTCGGCGGTGTTCGAGGGGATGGTCTTCGGCCTCTGGCTGCTGGGCGGCGAGTGGCGGCGGAGCCGGAGTCCGGTCGCGCTGATCCTGTACGGCGCGGCGCTGGTCATGGTGTCGCTGGTCCCGACCGCGCTGGCGGCGGGCGTCTATGCCATGATCGGCCAGTGGGACGCGTTCCTCTACGCCAATTTCCTGTCGATCTTCCACCGCAACCCCGATCCCATCGCGGAGCTGGCGGGCAATCTGGGGCAGATGGTGCTGATCCTCTCCCCCATCGTCACGCTGGCGGTGCTGGGCCTCAAACGGGCGGAGCGCGATCGGGAGCGGACCTTCCTCGCGGTCTGGCTGGGCGCGGCCGTGATCGGCGTGCTGCTGTTCCGGCCGTGGTTCGACCATTATGGCCTGCCGATCCTGCTGCCCGCCTGTACGGCCGCCGCCGCGATGCTGGGTAGCGCGGCGTGGCGGCGGCGCTACACCCCTGCCCTATTGCTCACCGTGGCACTGGCCGGGCAGATCGTGCTGTTCAGCCTGCGCCACGAGCGGGGCGAGGCGACCGAGTTCGCCGCGCTTACCCAGGCGGTCGGCAAGGGGCCGGGCTGTCTGTACGTCTATTCGGGCAGCACCATGCTGTACGTCGCGACCGAGCGATGCACCCTGTCGCGCTGGATCGTGCCCGCGCATCTCAGCCGCGCGCGCGAGGCCGGAGCCACCGGCGTCGACCAGGATGCCGAGATCACCCGCATCCTTTCGCAACACCCCGCCGTCGTCGTGATGCGCCCGCCCTATAATGGCGAGCGGGCGGAGGCCCATGCCCGGATGCTGGCGGCGATGGCGGACGGATACCGGCTGACCGCGAAACTGCCGATGGGCAATGAGATGATCAGCGTCTATAAATCCACGCGATGAAACGCCTTCTCGCCTCGATCCATGACGTGTCCCCCCGGTTCGAGGGGGCGGTCGATGCGCTGTTCGACCGGCTGTCAGGGCATCTTGGCGGGCCGCGCCTCGCCATGCTGGTCATCCCCAACCATTGGAACAGCGCGCCCATTGCGCCGGGCACCCCCTTTGCCACCCGCCTGCGCGACTGGGCGGACATGGGGATCGAGATGTTCGTCCATGGCTGGTCGCACAAGGACGACATGGTCCACACCGACCAGAAGACCGCGCTGAAGGCCAAGCACATGACCGCGGGCGAAGGCGAGTTCGTCGGCTTGCCCCACGCCGAGGCGCTGCGCCGGATGAAGCGCGGCACCGCCTTGATCGAGGACATTATCGGCCGCCGCGCGACCGGCTTCATCGCGCCCGCCTGGCTCTATTCGGACGAGGCGCGGGCGGCGCTGGGCGATGCGGGCTTTGGCTTGGCGGAGGATCATTTCCGCGTCTGGACCCCGACCGACGGCAGGATCGTCGCGCGCGGGCCGGTCGTCACCTGGGCGAGTCGCTCGCGCGGGCGGCAATTGAGTTCGCTCGCCGCCGCCGCCGTGCTGCGCCACGGCCTGCGCCCGACCCCGGTCGCGCGCGTTGCGGTCCATCCGGGCGACAATGGCGTGCCCGCGCTGCTCGACAGTATCGACAAGACCTATGCACGGCTGGCGAAGACCCATACGCCGTCGCGCTATGCGGATTTGCTGGCGGCTTAAGCCCCACCTCCGTTAGGCCTGAGCGTAGTCGAAGGCCAAGGGAATCGTTAGCCGCAAGCGTTGAAGCGTGGCCTTCGACTGCGCTCAGGCTGAACGGGGGCGGGAGAAAGCGAGCCTCAGGCCGCTGCCCGCTCGCCCATCTCCCCATCGAGCAACTGCTGATAGCGTGCGATCAGCGCCTCGGCATGGTCGCGGTCGCTGAACACCTTGGCCGCCGCGACGCGTGCGGCGTTGCGCAGCACCCGCTGGTCGCGTGACAGGAGCCGCTCGATCGCCTCGGCACAGGCCGCACCGTCGCGCGCGCGGAAGGTCTCGGCGAAGAGCGGGCTGGCGACCTCGGCGCACCCGCCATAATCGGGCACCACCAGCGGCAGGCCAGAGGCCAGTGCTTCGGAGGCGACCAGACCGAACGTCTCCGTCTCGCACCCGTGCACCAGCGCGTCGCAGCTCGCCATGATCCGCGCCAGGCGCGGGCGGTCATAGACGGGGCGGAACAGGCGGATATGGGGGCTGCCCGCGATGCGCTTTTCCAGCGTCCGGCTGGCGACGCCGCCGCCGATCAGGATCAGGCCGATCGGGCGGCTCGACGCCACGCGCTCGACCGCGTCGATGACCATCGGCCACCGCTTTTCCGGGTGATGCCGCCCCAGCCCCAGCAGCAGATGCGCGTCCTCCGGCAAGGCGCATTGGGCAAGGAGCGCGGCGCGCAGTTTATCGTCGCGGTGATCGGGCGAGAAGAAATGCCGTTCGATCCCCAGCGGAATCCCCTCGTCCACCCGCACCCCGCGCTTGCCCAGCCGCTTCACCAGCGCGGGGCCGTTGGACAGCACCAGGTCGTAATGGTCGAGGAAGCGGTTCATGTAGCGGCTGTACCAGCTGAACCAGTCCTCCACCCGCTCCTGCGCGACGATGCCGTCCAGCCAGCGGACCGGATAGGTGCCGACATTGTCGTTGTGCATGAAGAAGACCTTCTTCGCCCGCCCCTGCCAGCTGGCGACGAACCAGGCGGGCTTGGCGGGTGAAGAGACCTCGACGATGTCGGGGTCCAGCTCGTCGAGCAGGCGGCACACGGGGCCTGCATCCCAGAACATGCCGTAATTGGTATCCAAGATCAGGCGCGGCGCCTTGATATAGATGATCTTGCCGCCGCCCGGACGCTCCTCGACCAGATCCTCTGTGCCGGGGGCGAGGACGATCAGTTCATGGCCCATCTCGGCCAGGATCGCCATCTTGCGGTCGATATAGGTCCGCACGCCCCCGCCGGTGGGGGAGTAGAATTCATTGACGTCGACAATGCGCATCGTCTTTCCGCTCCGCCTTCAGTTCGCGTCCACCGGACCGAAACCACCCAGCCCGCGCAGATATTGGGCGCGAATGGTCGTCGTCGCCACCCCATTGGGCACATCGATCAGTGCGGAGGCGAGCGGCGGCTTGCGGCGGCCCAGCTTGGTATTGGCCGGAAAGCCCGCGCCGTCGCTCCAGAAATTGAACTTGTTCTTGCCGTCACGGTCATGGGTGAACAGCAGCGCATAGCGGCCGGGGCGCGGCACGCGGATGCACATGGCGATCGCCCCGCCCCCCGCCGGGGTCGGCACCGAGACCCGGCGAAACGTCTTGCCCGCGCGCTCCAGCACGCCGTCATCGGCCAGGAAATCCTCGTCGTTCGCGGGATAGAGTTCCAGCTTCAGATTGCCCTTGCGATCCTTCAGCCCCTCGATCCGCGCCAGGATTGCGGGGCCGCCATTGGCACAAGCCGCCGCATCGCTGCCCAGGATCTGCGCCGGCGCGGTTTGCGGCATCGCGACCATGCCCAGGGCGGCTGCCATCATCATCGTCATCGTGCGGGTCATGCCCGTACCCTCTTCACCAGTTCCATCACACCAAAGCCTGCGATCAGGACGACATGGACCAACAGGGTCAGCGCCGCGGTGAACGCGATCAGCTCGCTCAACTCCTGATCCTGCCCGATCAACAGGATCGCGAAATTGGCGAAAAGAAGGTCCTTGTTGGGCACCAGCGGCAAACGCGAGACGAGCAGCCGCGCCGCCGACAGGAAAAGCCACATGCCCAGCGACACGCTCGGCATCCCGTAATGCCAGGCCAGCGCGACGAGCAGCGAGTTGGCGATCAGGCGGACGCAGTGAACCGTGAAGATCCACCAGAGGGTCTTGCGGTCGAGCGAGAAGACCCGCCGCGAAAAGATCAGGAAGGGCAGGGAGGTCGCCATGACGATCGCGATCGATCCCCAGACGAGCCGCAGCTGCTCCGCCGTCAATAATTCGCGCCCAACCGGCAGCGCGAGGCCGATCATGAGCAGCGTGATCGCATTGCCCGCGATCGCCGACAGAATCCCGACATCCTTGACCGCGCCAAAGGGGGCCGCGACCATCTTCGCATGGGCCCGCGCCCAGGCGTAGAAATAGGCCTCACCCGAATAGCTGAACGCGACCTCGTTCGCGATCCGCTTGCGAATCAACGCGGCGAGACCGCTGACCGGAATGCCCCACAGGCGGCGGAAGATGATATAGTCGCCGATCGGCAGCGCCATGTAGAGCCCGACGAACACGACATAGAAAAGCGGGTTGGTCGGCACCGAATGGCTCAACCCCACCAGCCCGCGCCCAAGCAGTTCCTGGCCCAGGCCGACGACCATCGCGATCGTCAGAAGAGCGCCGATTATGGCGGGCCAGCGCCGCTTGACCGTCTTCAGCGGTTCGAGCGCGGCGATGTCGCGCGCCACCGGAGCACCGGTCCCGGCCGGCGATCCGACAGGCACGGCCTGTTGCGGGGTCATAGAATCATCTCGTTCATTCTGCACGTTAGGGAGATTCCTCGGCGGCGTTCGCCGGTGGCGCCCGCTAACCTCAACACTGCTTTCTCGCACCTGAATAAGAATTCACCTCTGTAGTGCGATTGTGTCCACCTTAGGGCTGAAACTGACATATTTACGCGACAAGCCGCACGTAACCCCGGTACCCGATCCTTTCCTCATCCGTTACCGGAACTCATGCCAGCCGATCACATCCTCACTTATGCGTTGGCGATGCGTGGCGGCGTGGAAGCCGCCCTGGCCCGAATGCTTCAAGGCTGGCTCGACCATGGACGGCGGGTGACGCTGGTCCTGGGCGAGGAAAGCGGCCAGTTCCAGCGCGGCGTACCATCCGGCGTGGAGATAGTGACGCTGGGGCACCAGCGCTATACCGGGCTATGCACCACCCTGCCCGCAATGATCGAGCGGGTGCGGCCGGACATCATCTTCTGCCCCGGCAACCACTATACGAGCATGGCGGCCTGGGCCCGGCTGCGGCTGGCGGGGTCGTGCCCGCCCATCGTCGGAAAGATGTCCAACGCGGTCGATCGGGGGGACCATCACCCCCTGTTCGCCTGGGGCCAGCGGCAATGGCTGGCCCGGCACCGGCTGTTCCTCGATTCGCTGGTCGCGATGACCCCGGCGACCGCGCGCGCCGCGCGCGAGGCGACCGGCCTGTCGGTCGCGGTCATTCCCAATCCCCCTTCCGCCCTGCCCGTTAGCGAGACCGGCGCGATCCTGCCGCCCGGGCGACGGATATTGGGCGTCGGGCGGCTGGAGCCGCAAAAGCGCTGGGACCGGTTGATCACCGCGCTGACCCATTTGCCCGAGGATGTCGGGCTGACCATCCTGGGCGAGGGCAGCCTTCGCCCCGCCCTGACCGCGCAGATCGCGGTGCTGGGGCTGGAGCATCGCGTGTCGCTGCCCGGTCATGTCGCCAATCCGGCCGCCGCCATGGCCGCCGCGCCGGTGCTCGCGCTCCCGTCCGACTATGAGGGCGTGCCAGGCGTGCTGCGCGAGGCGCTGTCGGTGGGCACGCCGGTGGTGACCACCGATTCGAGCCCCGCCGTGCATGAGATCGTCTCCGACCCTTCGCTCGGCACCATCGTCCCGCGTGAGGATCTGCAGGCGCTGGTCGCCGGGTTGCGCCACTGGTTGAGCCCGGTGGTGCCGCGGCCCGATCCGGTGCCGCAGCCGGGGCAGGATTCGGCGGAACGCTATCTGGCGCTGTTCGATTCGATCGTCACCGCGCGCCAGCGGCGCGACGATGCCGCATCAGGCGATGTCGGCCTCGGCTCGCGCGCTGTCGCCGTCGCGCGCCGCCTCGCGCTCCGACCGGCGCTGTAGCGCGGACTTGATCATCGCGGTCATCGGGTCGGCCAGCGCCAACCCCAGTATGCCGAACAGCGCGCTCGCCATGATCTGGGTCGACAGGGTCAGCGCGGGCGGCAGGTCGACGGTGCGCTTGGCGACCATCGGCACCACGACATATCCGTCGAAGGTCTGCACGACCAGATAGGTGCCGATCGCCCAGAAGCCCGCATCGGTTCCCGCCGAAAAGCCAACCGCGACCATCAGGACGCCGGTGATGATCGCCCCGATATTGGGAATGAAGGCCAGGATCCCCGCGATGATGCCCAGCAGCAGCGCCATCGGCACCCCGCCGATCATCAGCGCGATACCGGTCAGCACCCCCTCGAACGCCATGCCCAGCAACCGTCCGGCGAGCAGCTTGCGCAGCGTATCCATGACGCGGCCCTGCGTGATCGGGAACTCGGCGCGGGCGGAACGCGGCACGATCCATTGCAATCCCCGCGCATAGCCCGCCGGGTCCATCGCCAGGAACAGGCCGATGACCAGGATCATGAACAGCGATGTTACCGCCCCGACGGCGGTCCCGACCCAGGAGGTCAGCTTCCCGATCGAGCCCATGGATTGCTTCAGCAACCCGTTGATGTCGGAGGTCTGGGGCATCAGCCCCTGTTCCGCCAGCCAGCCGGTCAGCCGTCCCGCCTGAGTCTCCAGCGTCGAGCGAAGCTGGGTCACCTGCTGCGCCACCTCGACGCCAGTCAGATAGAAGGTGCCAAGCAGGAACGCCGCCACCGCCAGCACGACGATCAGCAGCCGCCAGCCGCGCCCGATCGGCAGGACCCGGCCCAGCAACCGCACACCGCCGTCGAGCAGGGTCGCGAAGACCAGCCCGGCGAAGATCACCAGCAGCGGCTGGACCAGCAGCACCGCCACCGCCATCGCCGCGATCAGGCCCAGCCAGATCGCGGCGCGGGTCAACTCCCGCCGGACGAAGCCCTCGCGAAACTCGATGGGCGCGGGGGCATCGGTCAGCGGGGTGGGATCGCTCATGATCCGGGCTTCACCGTGGTCGGATGAAGCGAACTGCCCGCCCGGCCCGAGCGTAGCGAACCCCACCAGGTCAGCGGGTTGAGCGTCGCGTCGCCGTCCAGGCTGAAGGTCACGAACTCGGCGCGGCCGCCGATATTCTCATAAGGCACCGGCCCGCCCAGCCCCAGCTCGGCCAGCGAGAAACGGCTGTCGGCCGAACGATCGCGATTGTCGCCCATCAGGAAGACATGGTCGGCCGGAATGGTGATCGGTCCGTAATTGTCCCCCGGGCTCCAACCCAGCTCGACCGTGTCGTAGCGGCGATTGTTGGGCAAGGTCTCGGTCACGATCGGCAGGTGGCAGACCCACTGGCCGTCGGGTTGCCGCACCTTGGCCTCCTCGCCATAGTCGGACGCCTTGCACGGGCTGTTGGTGTCGACCGGAATATCGACATAATGAAGCGGCCCGCGCTGCACCGGCCTGCCGTTCAGGATCACGACGCCGTCGCGCACCTCCAGCCGGTCGCCGGGCAGGCCGATCACACGCTTGATATAGTCGTTATGCGTGCCCGGCGGGGTCACGATCACCACATCGCCGCGCGTCGGCAGCGATCCGAACAACCGGCCATGGATGAAGGGCAGTTGCGCGCTCCAGCTCTGCTCGGGCTCGTGCAGCACGACCGACTTGAAGAAGGCGATCGGGTTGGGAATGGTCGGCGAGATATAGGACCAGCCATAGGCGAATTTGCTCACCACCAGCCGGTCGCCGACGCGAAGGCCCGGCAGCATCGATTCGGAGGGGATGTAGAAGGGCTTGGCGATGAAGCTGTGAAAGCCCAGGACGATCAGCAGCAGCCAGAACAGCCCCTTGACCTCGGACCACCAGTCGGTGCCCTTTTTGGGCTGCGGCTTGGATTCCAGCGGCCTGGCCGCCGGTTGATCCGCAGGCGAGCCCTGGTTCGTGTCCAACACCGCGTCCTTCATGCGGAAACTTCCGGTCTTGCCTCGATCACGACAAAGGCCTGCGCCCAGGGGTGATCGTCGGTCATGGTCAAATGGATATGGGCGACGTGGCCCGCCGGGATCATCGCGTCAAGTCGTTCGCGCGCTCCGCCCGTCAGCTCCAGCGTGGGCGCGCCACCGGCTTTATTGACGACCCCGATGTCGCGCATGAACACCCCTTGCGCAAAGCCGGTGCCGACCGCCTTGGAAAAAGCCTCCTTGGCGGCGAAGCGCTTGGCATAGGTGCCCGCACGGGTGAAGGGGCGTTTGGCCGCCTTGGCCTGCTCCACCTCGGTAAAGCAGCGCGCCTCGAACCGAGCACCGTGCCGGTCCAGCGCGGCCTGAATCCGCTCTATGTTACAGAGGTCCGAGCCGAGGCCGATGATCATAAAATCCTCCCCGGCACGGGGAGGGGGACCGTCGCGCAGCGATGGTGGAGGGGGTTCTCCACGACGCAAGTCCTATGGGGCGCGGGGGCCGCCCCCCCCCCCCGCGCCGGCCCCCCGCCGGCCCCGCGGGCGCGCTACGCGCCATGTCCATCGCGGCGCGCATCTTGCGCACGACCTCGGGAAGGCCGACGAACACCGCATCGGCGATCAGGAAATGGCCGATGTTCAACTCGCGCACTTGTGGGATCGCGGCGATCGGCGCGACATTGTCATAGGTCAGGCCGTGACCGGCATGGACCTCGATCCCGTTCTTGGCCGCCAGCGCGGCCGCGTCCGACAGGCGACGCAGCTCGGCGGTGCGTCCCTCGCCGTCCAGTTCGGCATAGCGGCCGGTGTGGAGTTCGACCACGGGAACGCCCAGGTGCAGCGCCGCCTCGATCTGGCGGGGATCGGGTTCGATGAACAGAGAGACTCGGATGCCCGCCTCGCCCAGCTTCGCCACCATGGGGGCCAGCCATTCGCGCTGCCCGGCGGCATCCAGCCCGCCCTCGGTCGTGCGCTCCTCGCGCTTTTCGGGGACGATGCAGGCGGCGTGCGGGCGATGCTTCAGCGCGATGGCCAGCATCTCCTCGGTCGCCGCCATCTCCAGATTGAGCGGCACGGTCAGCTCGGCGGACAGGCGCGCGATGTCGTCGTCGGTGATGTGCCGCCGATCCTCGCGCAGATGCGCGGTGATGCCGTCGGCGCCTGCCTCGGCCGCGATCAAGGCCGCCTTGACCGGATCCGGATAACCCGCCCCGCGCGCGTTCCGCACGGTCGCGACATGGTCGATATTGACCCCCAACCGCAGGTGATCGGTCATGCCGCCGCTCGGCTCCCCGGCTTGATGGCGGGGATCGCGGCCAGTTCGGGCGGCAGGGCGTCGGGGCTGTAGCTGGGCACGTCGAGCCGGATCAGCGGAAAGAAGGGTACGCCCAGATCGGCCGTCCCGTTGGACCGATCGACCAGTGAGGCCGCGGCGATCGTCTCGCCCCCTTCGCGCGCGATGGCCGCGATCGCCTCCCGGCTGGACAGCCCGGTGGTGACCACATCCTCCATCATCAGCACCTTTTGACCTGCATCAAGCCGGAAGCCGCGGCGCAGGTGGAAGGTTCCATCGGGCCGCTCCAGGAACATACCCGACACGCCGAGTGCGCGCGCCATTTCATAGCCGACGATCACGCCGCCCATCGCCGGGGCGACGACCGCGCTGATCTGCGCCTTGATCTCGGCCGGGATCTTCGCTGCCACCGCCTCGCACAGCCGGGCCGCGCGGGCCGGGTCCATCAGGACGCGCGCGCATTGCAGGTAACGCGGGCTGCGAAGCCCCGAGGAGAGGATGAAATGCCCTTCGAGCAACGCCTCTGCGGCGCGGAACTCGGCGAGGACGTCTTCATCGGTCATGCGGGGCAACTCCTGCGGGTGCGATAGCGGATGACCCGGCCTCATAGGATCCGCCCTCGCCGCACGCAATCGCGCATACGACAGCTATGGCTTGAGGGGGCGCGGTCCCGTGCTATAGTCCGCCTAACAAAAACGACAGGATGCCCCGTCAAAGCCCGTCGGACCATCGATGGACAGGCGAGGGAGATGGGAGACGAGAGCGGGATGAGCGAGGTCAAGCGCATGTCCGGACCCCGGAGGATGAGGATGCCGAAACGGATGAAGGCGCTAGCGATCGCCGCCGGACTGGGATGTGCCGCGCTGGCGGGTGCCGCCTTCGCCACGCCGGCCGCTCCCCCCGCGCCGCAGGCCGCCCCCCAGACCGCCGCCGAAGGCCAGGGCGTCTCCAACACCGCACCGACCAGCGCCGCCGCCCCCGCCACCGCCGCGCCGACCAGCCCGCTGCTGGCGCAGGACGGAGCCCCCGCCACGACGATCGATCCCAAGGTCGGTCTGCCGATCGACGGCCGCATCGGGCTTCAGCCGCAGGTGACGAAGAACGGCGAGTTCGCGCACTGGATGCACAATGGCGTGCTGATGCCGGTCATCACCGCCATCTGCGTGCTCGTCCTGCTGCTGCTCGCCTGGGTCGTGTTCCGCTATCGCCGCGCCGCCAATCCGGTGGCGTCCAAGACCAGCCACAATACGCTGGTCGAGGTGCTTTGGACGCTGGGCCCTGTCGTCGTCCTGGTCCTGATCGCCATCCCCTCGATCGGGCTGCTCCAGGCGCAGTTCAAGCCCGCCACCGCCGGGGCCGTCACGCTGAAGGCGATCGGCAACCAATGGTATTGGACCTATCAATATCCGGATCATGGCGGGATCGAGATCACCGCCAACATGCTGAAGGAAAAGGATCAGGTGGCGCCGGGTGAGCGGGCGCGCACCGATGCCGACGGTCCGCGCCTGCTGGCGGTGGACAATCGCATCGTCCTGCCCGTCGGCGTGCCGATCCGCCTGATCACCACCTCCAACGACGTCATCCACAGCTGGGCGATCCCGGCCTTCTGGATGAAGCTGGACGCGGTGCCCGGCCGGTTGAACGAGACGAGCTTCACCATCGAGAAGCCGGGCCTGTATTTCGGCCAATGCTCCGAACTGTGCGGCGCGCGCCATGCCTTCATGCCGATCGCGGTGCAGGCGGTGCCCCCGGCGCAGTTCGCCGCCTGGGTCGCGGCCAAGGGCGGCAAGATGCCGGGTTCGGCCGCCCCCTCCTCCTCGGTGATCCCGCAGCCGGGGGCCGAGGGCTCGGCCTCCGAAGCCGCGCAGGCCAATGCCTCCGAGGCGGTGACGGGTCCGGCAGACAACGCCTCCACGCCCGCCATATCCCCTTCTTCCGCGCAAGGCGCCACCGGCAATCCGGCGGGCCCCGGCAACGCTGGACAATAAGCCATGACCGACACCGCACTTCACCCCGGATCGGCTTTCGTCGGTCATGAAGACCATCACCACGCGCACCATGATGCCGATCACAAGCCGGGCTTCTTCGCGCGCTGGTTCCTGTCGACCAACCACAAGGATATCGGCACCCTCTATCTGATCTTCGCGATCGTCGCGGGGATCATCGGCGGCGCGATCTCCGGCCTGATGCGCGCCGAGTTGAAGGAGCCCGGCATCCAGTATCTGGGCATCTGGGCGGGGATGCTGCACGGCGGGGCGCAGAGCCTCGATCAGTCGCTGCACCTGTGGAACGTGCTGATCACCGCGCATGGCCTGATCATGGTGTTCTTCATGGTCATGCCCGCGATGATCGGCGGGTTCGGCAACTGGTTCGTGCCGATCATGATCGGTGCGCCCGACATGGCGTTCCCGCGTATGAACAACGTGTCCTTCTGGCTGCTGATCCCGGCCTTCACGCTGCTGCTCGCCTCGCCCTTTTTCGGGTCGGGCGCGGGCGTGGGCTGGACCGCTTACGCCCCGCTATCGACCTTCGGAGAGCCGGGGCCATCGGTGGACATGGCGATCCTGGCGCTCCATCTGGCGGGCGCCTCGTCAATCCTGGGCGCGATCAACTTCATCACTACCATCTTCAACATGCGCGCGCCGGGCATGACGCTGCACAAGATGCCGCTGTTCGTCTGGTCGGTGCTGGTCACCGCCTTCCTGCTGCTGCTGTCGCTGCCGGTGCTGGCCGCCGCGATCACCATGCTGCTGACCGACCGCAATTTCGGCACGACCTTCTTCGACCCCGCCGGGGGCGGCGACCCGATCCTGTACCAGCATCTCTTCTGGTTCTTTGGCCATCCCGAAGTGTACATCATGATCCTGCCGGGCTTCGGCATCGTCAGCCAGATCATCGCGACCTTCAGCCGCAAGCCCGTCTTCGGCTATCTGGGCATGGCCTATGCCATGGTCGCGATCGGCGTGGTCGGCTTCGTGGTGTGGGCGCACCACATGTTCGCCACCGGCCTCTCCGTGAACACCAAGATGTATTTCACCGCCGCGACGATGATCATCGCGGTGCCGACCGGCATCAAGATCTTCTCGTGGATCGCGACCATGTGGGGTGGTTCGCTGTCGTTCAAGACGCCGATGGTCTGGGCGATCGGCTTCATCTTCATGTTCACGGTTGGCGGCGTGACCGGCGTGGTGCTCGCGAACGGCGGCATCGACGATTACATGCACGACACCTATTATGTCGTCGCCCACTTCCACTATGTCCTGTCGCTGGGCGCGGTGTTCGCACTGTTCGCGGGCTTCTATTACTGGTTCCCGAAGATGTCGGGGAAGATGTATAGCGAGCTGCTTGGCCAGCTGCATTTCTGGGTGTTCTTCATCGGTGTGAACCTGTTGTTCTTCCCGATGCACTTCCTGGGGTTGCAGGGGATGCCGCGTCGCTATCCCGACTATCCGGACGCCTATGCGACATGGAACGCGGTCGCCACCCATGGCTATGAGATCATGGCGGCAGGCATGGCGATCTTCTTCGTCAACCTGATCTGGTCGCTGGTCGCGGGCAAGCCCGCCGGGGACAATCCCTGGGGCGATGGCGCAACGACGCTGGAATGGACGCTGTCCAGCCCGCCGCCCTATCACCAGTTCGAGACGCTGCCACGCATCGACTGACCTCGATCTCACCAGTCCCGAAAGGCTCCGGAGCATCGCTCCGGGGCCTTTTTTGTTGCAACTCCGTAATAATTCACCGGAGATCAACTTCGCAAATAATGCGACGAGTCGAGGAACCATTTCACGCTTTATTAGCCATGCTCGCCGCATTTTGAGCGTGGCCCGCAATGAGCGGGCTTTGCGGGATTCAATTGATGACGGGGTGGGACGAACGGTACGGGTCGCCAGGGATGGCGGCCACCACCGAAGAGGCGGGCGCGCCTGCGATGCCGAAGGGGACGAACGCCGCCGTGGCACGCGCCAGCAGTGGTGCTTCGCTGCTCCCGCTATTCGCGCTGGCTGCCTGTGGTGGTGGCGGTGGGGGCGGCGGCACGACGGCGGCGACCCCGGCGGGTGGTTCGAGCGCCCCGGCCGACACCTCCGCCCCGATCGTCGTCGTCACCCAACCGCCCACCGCGACCGAGGCCAGCCGCTTCCTGGCACAGGCCAGCATGGGCGCGACGCGGGCGGACATCGATGCGGTGCTCTCGCGCGGCTATGACGGCTGGTTGACCGACCAGTTCGCGCTGCCACGGGCGACCAGCCATTGGGACTGGCTGACCGCGAACGGGTACGACACCGCCAAGAGCAATTCGATCAACGGTTTCGACCCGTCAATGTGGCGGCAGATGATCGTCGAGCCCGACCAGCTTCGCCAGCGGATCGGCATGGCGCTGCTCGACATTCTGGTCGTCGGTATCGACACGTCCAGCGATAACTGGCGCGCCTTTGCGATGGGGGCCTATGTCGACCTTCTGCTCGACAACGCCTTCGGCAATTACCGCACCCTGCTGGGCGCGGTGACGACCAATTACGCGATGGGCAATTTCATGACCTATCTGCACAATCGCAAGGCCAATGCCTCGACCGGTGCCCAGCCGGACGAGAATTATGCGCGCGAATTGATGCAGTTGTTCACCCTGGGCCTCAGTCAGTTGAACATGGACGGCACGCCCAAGCTGAACGGCGGACAGTCGATCGACACCTATGGCCAGGCCGATGTGACGGGACTGGCGCGGATCTTCACCGGCCTGGTGCCGGCCAGCAGCGACAATTCGACGCCTGCGCGCCTGCGCCAGCCGCTGGTGATGAACGCGGCGAACAACGAGACCGGCGCCTCGACCTTTCTGGGCACGACGGTCAGCGGCGGCGGCATGGCGGCGATCAACGCCGCGCTGGATGCGATCTTCGCGCATCCGAATGTGCCGCCCTTCATTTCAAAACAGCTGATCCAGCGGTTGGTGACCAGTAATCCGTCGCCCGCCTATGTCACCCGCGTCGCCACCAAGTTCGCCGACAATGGCCAGGGGGTGCGCGGCGACATGAAGGCGGTGATCCGCGCCATCCTGCTCGACAGCGAGGCGCGCACCCTGCCGACCGCCGCCACCGCGGGCAAGCTGCGCGAACCGGTGCTGCGCCTGACCGGCTGGGCCAGGGCGTTCAAGGCCAGTTCGCCGTCCAGCGCCTGGGCGATCGGCGACACCAGCAATCCGTCCAACCGGTTGGGCCAGGCCAAAGGGCACAGCCCCTCGGTCTTCAACTTCTACCGCCCCGGCTATGCACCGCCCGGCACCAGCCTGGCGAGCAGCGGGCTGGTCGCGCCGGAGTTCCAGATCACCAACGAACAGAGCGTCATCGGCTATGTGAACTTCATGTACGGCCTGATCGCCAACGGCATCGGCGACGTGAAGGCCGATTACGCCGCGATGCTGACGCTGGCCGCCGACAGCAAGACGCTGGTGGACGAAGTGAATCTGATCCTCGCCGCCGGACAATTGTCCAGCGCTACCCAGGCATCGATCCGCGCGGCGGTGGACAGCGTGTCCGCCACCGCGACCAACGGCCCGATCAACCGGGTCGGCATCGCGATCCTGCTGACCATGGCCTCCCCCGATTACCTGACCCTGCGGTGATGAGCATGATGCAAGACCAATCCCCCCATGATCAGTCCAGGCGCGCTTTCCTGAAGCGCAGCGCGTTGCTCGGCCTGGCCGGGACCGCCACCCCCTTCGTCTCCAGCCTGGCCGCGATCGGCGAGGCCGCCGCCGCCACCGCGTCGGACTATAAGGCGCTGGTGTGCGTGTTCCTCTATGGCGGCAACGATTATGCCAACACGCTGGTCCCCTATGACGAGGCGAGCTTTTCCGCCTATCGCACTGCGCGCGCCAATATCGGCTATCAGCGCGATGCGCTGGCGGGGACGGTCCTGAGCCCCTCGGTCGCGCTGCCCGACGGCCGCGCCTATGCCCTGTCGCCCAGCATGCCCGAGATGAGCCAGTTGTTCGCGGCCGGCAAGATGGCCGTCGCGCTCAATGTCGGCACGCTGGTCGAACCGACGAGCAAGTCCCAATATCAGCGGCGCAGCGTGCAACTGCCTCCCAAGCTGTTCAGCCATAACGACCAGCAGAGCTTCTTCCAGGCGTCCAGCCCCGAGGGTGCGGGCAGCGGCTGGGGCGGGCGGATCGGTGACGTGTTCCAGAACGGCAATGGCAATGCCGCGCTCACCTGCATCAACACCAGCGGCAATGCGGTCTATCTGACCGGGCGCAACGCCATCCAATATTCGGTCGGCACCGGCGGCCCGATCGCCTTGCTGAACAGCAGCCGCACGCTGTACGGCTCGTCGAGCGCGCTCGATACGCTGCGCGCGCTGATGACGACCGAGTCGGGTCCGGTGATGGCCAGCGAACATGCGCGGATCAGCAAGCGCGCGCTGGATATCCAGGCGCAGTTGAGCGGCGCGCTGGCCGGGGCGCCCGCCGCCAATTTCCCGCTCTTTCCCTCCAGCAATTCGCTCGCCGACCAGTTGAAGATGGTCGCGCGGATGATCTCGGTGAACCAGACGCTCGGGCTGAAGCGGCAGGTCTTCTTCGTGTCGATGGGCGGGTTCGACCTGCACGACAATCTGGTGGCGCAGCATCCGGGTCTGCTGGCCAAGCTATCGGCGGCGATGAAGGCCTTTTACGACACCACCGCCGCGCTGGGACTCGCCAACCAGGTTACCAGCTTCACCGCGTCCGATTTCGGCCGCACGCTCCAGTCGAACGACGACGGATCGGACCATGGCTGGGGCGGGATGCACTTCATCGTCGGCGGCGCGGTGCGGGGGCAGCGCTTCTATGGCAAGGCACCGATCGTCGGCACCAACACCGACGACGATGTCGGCCAGGGTCGACTGATCCCCACCATGTCGGTCGATCAATATGCCGCGACGCTGGCCAGCTGGTTCGGCATCGACTCGGGCGGTTTGCGCACCGTGTTGCCCAATATCGGCAATTACGACGCCTCGACCTGGAATCAGGGCTTCATGGGGTAAGCGACCGGCACACCGAGCCTATCGCAACGATATAACATATTGCGCTTGCGTAACTTTCCGATCAGCCGCGATCGGAAAAACTGGCCAGGCCGTTCGCTGGCATGGACTCCGGCGGGCCCCATATGGGCGCCGCGACCATATGGTCGCCCCCATTTCAGAGGAGCTTCCATGCCCACTCCCGCCCAGGGCTATGCCGCCCAGTCGGCCGATGCCGCACTCGCCCCCTTCTCGTTCGAGCGCCGCGACCCCCAAGCCGACGATGTCGCGATCGACATCCTTTATTGCGGCGTCTGCCATTCCGATCTGCATACCGCACGCGGCGAATGGGCGGGCACCCAATATCCGTGCGTGCCGGGGCACGAGATTGTCGGCCGGGTGACTGCGGTCGGCGATGCCGTCACCAAATACCAGGTCGGCGATCGGGTCGGCGTCGGCTGCATGGTCGACAGCTGCGGCCATTGTCCCTCCTGCCATGACGGCGAGGAGCAATATTGCGAGACGACCGGCTTCGTCGGCACCTATAACGGCCCCGATCCCGTCATGGGTGGCCACACCTTCGGCGGATATTCGGACCATATCGTCGTCAAGGAAGGCTTCGTCCTGAAGATCAACCATGACGACGCCGATCTGGCCGCCGTCGCGCCGCTGCTCTGCGCCGGCATCACCACCTATTCGCCGCTACGTCACTGGAAGGTCGGGCCGGGCCAGAAGGTCGGCATCGTCGGTCTGGGCGGCCTGGGCCATATGGGCGTGAAGATCGCCGCGGCGATGGGGGCCGAGGTCTATGTCTTCTCGACCTCGCCCAACAAGGCCGAGGATGCCAAGCGGCTGGGGGCGAAGGAGCTGATCGTGTCGAAGGACCCGGAGCAGATGGCCGCCCATGCCAACAGCTTCGACTTCATCCTGAACACGGTCGCCGCGCCGCACGACCTGGATGCGTTCCTGATGTTGCTGAAGCGCGACGGGACGATGACGCTGGTCGGCGTGCCCGACTCGCCGCACCCGTCGCCTTCGGTCGGCAACCTCGTCTTCCGCCGCCGCGCGCTGGCGGGCTCGCTGATCGGCGGCATCGCCGAGACGCAGGAGATGCTCGACTTCTGTCACGAACACGGCCTGACTGCCGATATCGAGATGATCGCGATGGACGAGGTCAACACCGCCTATGACCGGATGCAGAAGAGCGACGTGAAGTATCGCTTCGTCATCGACATGGCGACGCTGAAGGATTGAGCCGACCCTATTCCTCCCCTTTAAGGGGAGGTGGCAGGCCGAAGGTCTGACGGAGGGGTGTCCCGTTCCCGACAGGGTGACACCCCTCCACCATGCTACGCATGGTCCCCCTCCCCTTGCAGGGGAGGAATTTGCATTCGCTTCAATTTGCCCGCCCCGCCGCCAACGCCTATATGCAGGGCTCCCATGTCCAGCGTTCCCTCCTCCGTCTTCGTTCCCGCCGACTGGCGCGACTTCCTCGCCCTGACCAAACCGCGGGTGATGACGCTGGTGGTGTTCACCGGCCTGTGCGGGATGCTGGCGGCACCGGTCGGGATCGATCCGGTGATCGGCTTCACCGCCATCCTGTGCATTGCGCTGGGCGCGGGTGCGGCTGGGGCACTCAACCAATGGTATGAGGCGGATCTCGACGCGCTGATGAAGCGTACCGCCAAACGCCCCCTGCCTGCCGGGCGGATGAGCCGCGAGTCGGCACTGCATTTCGGCGTCGGCCTGGCCTGTTTCTCGGTCCTGCTGATGGGGCTGGCGGTCAATTACGTCGCCGCCGGAATCCTGACCGTCTCGATCCTGTTCTATGTCCTCGTTTACACCGTCTGGTTGAAGCGTCGGACGCCGCAGAATATCGTCATCGGCGGCGCGGCGGGGGCGTTTCCGCCGCTGATCGGCTGGGCCGCGGCGACGGGGCAGATCGCGCTGTTGCCCTTCCTGCTGTTCAGCCTCGTCTTCCTCTGGACGCCGCCGCACTTCTGGGCGCTGGCCCTGTTCGTGAAGACCGATTACGCCAATGCGGGCGTGCCGATGCTCCCCGTCGTCGCGGGCGAGCGGGTGACCCGGGCGCAGATCGGGCTGTACACCATTCCCATGGCGATCGCAGCGGTCGCGCCCTGGCCGCTGGGGCTGACGGGGTCGGTCTATGGCCTCAGCGCGACAGCGGGGACCGCGCTGTTCGCGCTCTACGCCGCCATCGTCGCCTTTCGCCACACACAGCCCGACGATGCGATGAAGCCCGAAAAGCGGCTGTTCAAATATTCGATCCTCTATCTTTTCCTTCTCTTCGGCGCGCTGGTGGTGGATCGTTGGGCATGACGCCCGACGATTCGAATCGCATTCGCGCCAAGCAGCGCGCCCGCGCCACCGCGATGGCGCTGTTGCTGGGATTCCTAGTGGTGCTGATCTTCTTCATCACCTTGTCCAAGATCCGGTCGGGGATGCACGGATGAGGCTGACGCGCCAGGGCCGGACTGTGGTGTTCGCTCTGTTCGGTGTGGTGTTCATGACCGGCCTCGCCTGGGCCAGCGTGCCGCTCTATCGCCTGTTCTGCCAGGTGACGGGCTATCAGGGCACGACGCAGCGGGGACTGGCGGCGCCGGGCAGCGTCCACAAGCAGATTCGCGTCGATTTCGACGCCAATGTCTCCTCGCGCCTGGCCTGGACCTTCAAACCCGAAAACCCGCATGAAACGGTCGATATCGGCGCGCGCGACATGGTGTTCTTCACCGCGACCAACAATGCGAAGGTGCCGATCACCGGCACCGCGACCTTCAACGTGACGCCCGATCAGGCGGGGCGCTACTTTACCAAGATCCAGTGCTTCTGCTTCACCCAGCAGACGCTCAAACCCGGCGAGACGGTGCGAATGCCGGTCATCTTCTTCGTCGATCCCAAGATCCTGAACGATCCCGACGCGCGCGACATCGAAACCATCACCCTGTCCTACACATTTTACCCGGTGGATTCGGCGAAGAAAGCGGGTTAGCCTGTCCTCAAAATAGCAAAATATAGGGACGGGATCATGGCTGGCGCGAAGAACCACGACTATCATATCCTGCCGCCGAGCCCCTGGCCGCTGGCCAGTTCGATGTCGGCACTGCTGATGGCCTCGGGTGCGATCATGTGGATGCACAGCGCGCCCGGCGGAGGTTGGGCATTCCTGGCGGGACTGGCGGCGGTGCTGTTCTGCATGGGAAGCTGGTGGGCGGATGTGGTGCGCGAGGCGCATCACGGCGACCATACGCCGGTGGTCCAGCTTCACTTCCGCTATGGCATGATCCTGTTCATCGCGTCCGAAGTCATGTTCTTCGTCGGCTGGTTCTGGGCCTTTTTCGACTTCGCGCTGTTCCCGACCGCGATGAGCTTCGTCGACGGACAGGTGGAGCGCGCGACCGAAGGCGCCGCCGCCATTGCCGCAACCTGGCCGCCCAAGGGACTGGAGGTGATCGACGCCTTCAAGCTGCCCTTGCTCAACACGATGATCCTGTTGACCAGCGGCACCACCGTCACCTGGGCGCACCATGCCCTGATCCACAACCAGCGGGGCGGCGAGAAGCGCGGTCTTTGGGGTGCATTGGGCGTCGGCGACCGCGACGGCGTGCTGAAGGGACTATGGCTGACCGTCGTGCTCGGCCTGATCTTCAGCGCGATCCAGGCCTATGAGTATATGCACGCCCCCTTCCCCTTCAAGGGGATCAACTATGGCGCGTCCTTCTTCATGGCGACGGGTTTTCACGGTTTCCACGTCATCGTCGGCACCATCTTCCTGATCGTGTGCCTGATCCGCGCCTATCGCGGCGACTTCACCCCGCGCCAGCATTTCGGGTTCGAGGCCGCGGCCTGGTACTGGCATTTCGTCGACGTGGTGTGGCTGTTCCTGTTCGTCACCATCTATGTCTGGGGTGGCTGGGGCGCGCCGGTCCATAGTGGCTGATCCTGCGTCCCCGACCATCGCGCAGGCCGCGCTCAAGGGGCTGTGTCCGCGTTGCGGTCAGCCCCATTTGTTTGCGGGGCCGGTCCGGTTCGCCGATCGGTGCGCGGCCTGCGGGCTCGACTTCACCCGGTTCAATGTGGGGGACGGCCCGGCGGCGTTCCTGACCCTGATCCTGGGGACGGTCATCACCATCGCGGCGATCCTTGTCGAGATAACGCTGCACCCGCCGCTCTGGCTGCATATGCTGATCTGGCTGCCGCTGACGGCGGTGGGCGTGGTCTATAGCCTGCGGCTCGCCAAGGGCGCGCTGATGGCGGCGGAATATCGCAACGAAGCGCGCGAGGGTGCCATCGTCCGTACCGAGGACGAGGATGCATGAGGCGGGTGCCGATCCTTCCCACGCTGATCGTCGGCCTGGCGGTGGCCGCGATGATCGCGCTGGGCCTTTGGCAATGGCGCGACCGGCTGCCGCAGAAGCAGGCCTATCTCGCGCAACTCGCCGCCAACCCGGTGCGGCCGGCCATTGCCTTCCCGCTTTATCCCGATGACCGCCTGCTCTTCCGCCGCACCGTCGCCGATTGCCGCCCACCCATCGCCATCCGGCGCGCGGGCGCGGGCGCGGCGGGCTTCCGGCTGATCGCCACCTGTTCGGTACCGCGCGGCAAAATGCAGGTTCAGCTCGGCACCACCCATGATCCGCGCGCCGAAACCACTTGGCCGGGCGGGCGCGTGACCGGCTATGTCTCCCATGCGCCCGACAGTCGGTCGCTGATAGAGTCCGCCTTCGACCACCGCCCGCAGGAAATGTTGCTGGTAGCCGACTCGCCCGCGCCCGGCCTGGACGCCAATCCCAGCCCCGACATTGGCGGCGTTCCCAACAATCACCTCGCTTACGCCGTGCAATGGTTCCTGTTTGCCGCCATCGCCGCAACAATCTATGTTTTGGCCGTCCTTCGACGCAATCGAACGGTTGTGGTGACCGACGCACGCCGTTAAGCCGCAGCGCATCATGCGCTATCTCAGTACCCGTGGCTCCGCCCCCGTCCTCGATTTCCGTGGGGCGACCCTTGCCGGTCTTGCCAGCGATGGCGGGCTCTATGTCCCCGAACAGTGGCCGAGCCTGACCGCCGACGAGATTGCCGGGCTGGCGGGTCTGACCTATGCGCAGACCGCCGCGAAGATCATGGCGCCGTTCGTCGGCGACAGCCTGAGCGCGGAGGAACTGCAAGGACTCTGCGACGCCGCCTATGGCCGCTTCTCGCACGCTGCCGTGACGCCGCTGGTCCAGCTAGACCATGACCAGTGGCTGCTGGAGTTGTTCCACGGGCCGACGCTGGCGTTCAAGGACGTGGCGCTCCAGATGCTGGGGCTGTTGTTCGAGCGGTTCCTGCGCGGCACCGACACCCGGCTGACCATCGTCGGCGCGACCAGCGGCGATACCGGATCGGCGGCGATCGACGCGGTGGCGGGACGCGCCAATATCGACATCTTCATGCTGCACCCGGCGGGGCGCGTGACCGAGATCCAGCGCCGCCAGATGACCACGGTCCTCGCCCCCAATGTCCATAACATCGCGATCGAGGGCAATTTCGACGACGCGCAGGCGCTGGTGAAGGCGATGTTCAACGACCGCGCCTTTGCCGATCGCCATACCCTGTCGGCGGTCAATTCGATCAACTGGGCGCGGTTGATGGCGCAGGTCGTCTATTATTTCTACGCCGCCGTCCGGCTAGGCGCGCCGGGCAAGGCTATCGCCTTCTCGGTGCCGACGGGCAATTTCGGCGACGTGTTCGCAGGCTATGTCGCGGCGCGCATGGGCCTGCCGGTCGAGCGGCTGATCGTCGCGACCAACGTCAACGACATCCTTCACCGCGCCCTGTCCTCGGGCGACTATTCCAAGGGGCAGGTGCAGGCGACCGCGACACCGTCGATGGACATCCAGGTCAGCTCGAATTTCGAGCGGCTGCTGTTCGATGCGAACGGACGCGACGGCGCGGCGCTGGCGGCGCAGATGAAGGGCTTCGAATCGTCGGGCGCGATGCGGCTGACCAATGCGCAGAGCCAGAATATCGCCCCGCTCTTCACCAGCGCGCGGGTCGATGCCGATGACATGAGCCGCGCGATGCGCTGGGCGGCCGAGTCGGCCGGGCAGATCCTCGATCCGCACACCGCCATCGCACTGTCCGCCGCGCGGGCGAGCGACGTTGCGGTGCCCGTCGTAACGCTGGCCACCGCGCATCCGGCCAAGTTCACCGATGCGGTCGAACGTGCGACCGGGGTGCGGCCCCCGCTGCCCCCCCGCGTCGGCGACCTGTTCGAGCGCGAGGAACGCTTCACCACCCTACCCGCCACCTTCGACGCGGTGACGGCCTTTATCGACGGGCATGGTTTGCGCTAACGCAGCGCGCATGAAACTCGAAACGATGATCGGCGAGCCCTGGGCGGATTACGGGCTGGTCGACTCCGGCCATGGTCGCAAGCTGGAACGCTATGGCCGGTTCCGCTTCATCCGCCCCGAACCCCAGGCGATGTGGGCCCCGGCGACCAGCGACTGGCGCGCTGCGGCCGAGTTCGTGCCCGGTTCGGACGAGGATGGCGGCGGCCGCTGGAACTTCAACGAGCCGGTCCCGCGCGAGGGCTGGCCGCTGAAGTGGAACGAGGTGCGCTTTACCGCGCAGAACACGCCGTTCCGCCATCTGGGCTTCTTCCCCGACATGGCCCCTGTGTGGAGCTGGATGCGCGAGCAGGTCGATGGCCTCGCCGAGCCGGAATGCATGAACCTGTTCGGCTATACCGGCGTCGGCACGCTGGCGATGGCGAGCGCGGGCGCGAAGATGGTGCATGTCGATGCGTCGAAGAAATCGGTCGAGGCGGCGCGGAGCAATGCGATGCTGTCGGGCCTGGGCGATGCGCCGGTCCGCTGGATCATCGACGACGCCGCCAAGTTCGTCGCGCGCGAGGTGCGGCGCGGACGGCGCTATGACGGCATTTTGCTCGACCCGCCCAAATACGGCCGTGGGCCGGAGGGCGAGGTGTGGCGGCTGGAGGAAGACCTGCCCGGCCTGATCGCCAATTGCCGCCAGTTGCTCGACGCTGATTCGCGCTTCCTGTTCCTGACGGTGTATGCGGTGCGCATGTCGGCGATGGCGATCGGCGAGATGATGCGCCAGGTGATGGCCGACCTGCCCGGCAAGGTCGAATGCGGCGAACTTGGCGTACGCGAGGAAGCGCGCGGCCTGACCCTGCCCACCGCCATCTGGGCGCGGTGGAGCCGGTAACATGTCCTCGACACGTCCCAACCTCCGTTCAGCCTGAGCGAAGTCGAAGGCCACGCCAGATCATAGCGGCGGGGCGTGTGCTTCGACTTCGCTCAGCACGAACGGGAGTTGGGAATTTCGATCAACGCGATCTCATAGGTCGCCACCGCACCGCCAGCCTCGAACCGCTTCGCGATCCGCCGCATCGCGCCCGGCGGGATCGGTCGGTGCCCTTCGCGCGGTGTTCCCGCCCCGATCGCCCGGAGCGCGCGCATGAACGCGGCCGCCGAGCCGTGCCGCTGCTCGAACCGCCGGGTCTCGACCCGCCAACCCAGCGACCCGACCGGCGGATAGACAGGACTCCCCGCCACGAACCCTTCCGCCGCATGCGCCTCATGCCAGGCCGCGAACGTCCCCTCGACCAGCGTCGTCACCAGCAACCGCCCGCCGGGGCGCAGCAGGCCCGCCAGCCGCTGCAACCCGCTGGCCAGATTGACGAACCACTGCACCGCCAGGCTGCTGACGATCAGATCGAACGGCGCTTCGTCGGGCAGGTCGGGATGTTCGCCGTCCATCACCCGCCCCCGCACGCCCGGCTGCCCCGCCAGTCCGCGCGCCAGCATGGCGGGGGCGATGTCGGTCATCAGCCAGTCGGGCCGATCCAGGCGAGGCAGCGTCGCGCCGGTCAGGAACCCGGTGCCGCATCCCACCTCCAGCACGCGCGGGCCGGGCGGCGCGACCGCGACGATCCGCTCGGCCAACCAATCCGCCACCGCACGCTGGACGACGGCATGACGATCATAGGCCGCCGCCGCGTCGAAGGCACGCGCGACCCGGCTCGGTGTCTGCTCCGTCACCCCTGCCACCGCCCCGTTCAATCGCGTACCGACCGGATCGCCGCCGCCGCCAGCCAGGGTGCGCCTGCCACCAGCATCAGCGACACCGCCGCCAGCAGCTTGAGCGCACCCAGATCCGCGCCGCCCGCACCGAAGATCAGCAGGGGCAAGGCCAAGGGCAGCAACAGCAACCCCGCAATCCCCCCGGCCCCGCGCAACCCCGCCGTCAGCGCCGCCGTCGCCACCGCCAGCGCCGCCAGACCCGGCGTACCGAGCAGCAGCGCCAGTTCGACCGACACGAGGGCCGCCGCGTCGAGCCCGAACAAGCCCCCCGCGATCAGCGCCGCGATCATCAATGGCGGCGCGAAGGCCAGCCAATGCGCCACGATCCGCAACGCCATCACCAGCGTCAGCGACAAGCCATGGACCCGAATCTGGTCGAACCATCCCGACTCGCAATCGGGCGCGATCAGCCGTTCGACCGGAAGCAGCGCCGCGAGCAGGGCCGCGACCCAGATCGCCCCCGGCCCGATCCGCATCAGCGTCACCCGGTCGGGACCGATGGCAAAGGGAAAGAGCACCACCGCCAGCAGGAAAAAGCCGGACACCAAAGCCGCCCCGCCCCCGGCATAGCCACGCCGCACGTCGCGCGCGATCAGGGTCAGCGCCGCGCTCAAGCGGGAACCAGGGTATCGAGAGCGATGGCTTTGCCACCCGGCACAGCCAGCGGCTGATGGGTCGCCAGCATCACCGCGCCGCCCCCGGCGCGGTGCCGTGCCACCGCCTGTTCCAGCATCGCCAGCCCCGCGGTATCCAGCCCGTTGCCCGGCTCGTCGAGCAACCACAGCACCGCCCCCGACGCCAGCACGCGGGCCAGTGCGGCGCGCCGCCGCTGGCCGGTGGACAGGAACCGCACCGGTATCGCCGCTAGACCGGCCAGTCCGACCTCTGCCAAGGCCGCCTCCACCCGCGCGCCAGGGTCGCCCCGACCATCCAGCCTGGCCCAGAACGACAGCGCGCCGGTCAGACTCGGGTCACTGTCGAGCGCCAAATCCTCGGCCATCAGCGCGGTCGGCCCCCGATGCTCGACCTGACCCTCGAACGGCGCGATCAACCCGGCGGCGAGCCGCAACAGGCTGGACTTGCCGATGCCGTTGGGGCCGGTGACGACCACCGCCTCCCCCGCCGCCAGCGTCAGCGACAATCGCGCGAACAACAGCCGCCCACCCCGCGCACAGGCGACATCGGACAATGAAAGGATCACGGGGCGGACACATCCACCGCGTCTTCCAACGCGTGCATATCATCGTCGGACAGGCCGAAATGGTGGCCGATCTCATGGATCGTCACATGCGCCACCAGATCGTCGAGCCGGACGCCGGTGTCGATCCATTCGTCCAGGATCGCGCGGCGATACAAATGGATGCGATCGGGCAGTCCGCCTGAATCCATCGAGCTCTTCTCGCCCAGCGGACGGCCATGATACAGCCCGGTCAGGTCGAGCGGATGCTCTATGCCCAGCGCGGCCAGCGTCTCGCCATCGGCATATTCCTCGAGGATCAACACCACGTCGTGCAGGTGCGCGGCGAATGCGGCGGGCAGGCGTGCGATCGTAGCCCGCGCGATCGCCTCGATCACCTCGGCACCCGGTGGTTCGCCGATCCCGTCTTGCCCGCTCATGCGCGTCGTCATACCGCTGTGCCGGTCAAAAGAACAAGAGAAGCAAAGGGACGGCAATGGTGGAGCGGCTGAGCGAGCTGGACCGGGACGAGGCGCTGGACGGCCTGCCCGAATGGGACTGGGACGAGGCGCGCGATGCGATCACCCGGCGGTTCGTCTTCGCCGATTTCAACGAGGCGTTCGGCTTCATGACCCGCGTCGCCTTGCTGGCGGAAAAGGCCGATCACCATCCCGAATGGTCCAATGTCTGGAATCGGGTCGACATCATGCTGACCACCCATGATGCGGGCGGCCTGTCGGCGCGTGACATCGACATGGCCGAGGCCATCGACGCGCTGGTGGGCTGACCCGCATGAATCCTCCCCATCGCCGATGGGGAGGATCGGCTCTTATTCGACCGTCTGTTCGATCGCGCCGAAGATCGGATGGTGGCGGTCGTCCTCCATCCAGATGCGCACCGTGTCGCCCTTCTTGAGGAACGGCGTCCTGGCCTCGCCGCCCTGGATCGTCTCGATCATCCGCACCTCGGCGATGCAGCTATAGCCGACGCCACCCTCGGCGACGGGCTTGCCCGGCCCGCCATCGGCGTCGCGGTTGGACACGGTGCCCGAACCGATGATCGTCCCCGCCCCCAGCGCGCGCGTCTTCGCCGCATGGGCGACCAGCGTGCCGAAGTCGAAGGTCATGTCCTGCCCCGCATCGGCGCGACCAAAGGGCTGGCCGTTGAGATCGACCTTCAGCACCCGGTGCAGCTTGCCGTCCTGCCACCAGTCGCCCAGTGATTCGGGCGTCACGAACACCGGCGAAAAGGCCGAGGCGGGCTTGGACTGGAAGAAACCGAACCCCTTGGCCAGTTCGCCCGGAATCAGCGCACGGAGCGACACGTCGTTGGTCAGCCCGACCAGCCGGATCGCCGCCAGCGCCTCCTCTCGACTCGCACCCAGCGGCACGTCGCCGGTGACCACGACGACCTCGCCCTCCAGGTCGCAGCCCCAGCTTTCGTCGGCCAGCGGAATCGCGTCGCGCGGCCCCAGGAACCCGTCCGACCCGCCCTGATACATCAGCGGGTCGTGCCAGAAGCTGTCGGGCAGTTCCGCGCCCCGCGCCTGCCGGACGAGCGCGACATGATTCACATAGGCCGATCCGTCCGCCCATTGATAAGCGCGCGGCAAGGGCGAGGCCGCGTCATGCTCATGAAAGCGCGCCCGCGGAATGGCTTCGTGATCCAGGTCGGTCGCCAGATTGGTGAGTGCGGGGGCGACCCGGTCCCAATCGTCGAGCGCGGCCTGCAGGGTCGGGGCGATATGGTCCGCATCCGCATACCAGGCGAGGTCGCTCGACACGACGACCAGCTTGCCGTCGCGACCGTGTTTCAGACTGGCGAGTTTCATCAGGACTCCTCTTCGCTGCTTGGTATCAGATGTAACCATCTGCCCACGGTTGTCACGCCACCGCATGCCGATCCTGCCCTAAACTTGACTTTTCGCAAGGCAGGGCGCACATGCCCACCCGTCGAGGCGTCCACTCGCAGCGTGAACGGACCATCTGGTCCCGGCTCCGCCCCGACCCTGTCTTCAGGCTTCCCTTGTCACGCGGGGTGTCATCAACCCCGGCGCCGCTCCTCGCGGCCCTTCCGTGACTCGCGCGCCATGATCGAAAGCAATTCCATGTCCTTTTCCGAACTCGGCCTTGCCGAGCCGCTCGTCCGCGCGCTCGAGGCCAAGGGCTATTCCGAACCCACCCCCATCCAGCGCGATTCGATCCCGACGCTGCTGGAAGGCCGCGACCTGCTGGGCATCGCGCAGACCGGCACTGGCAAGACCGCCGCGTTCGTGCTGCCGTCGATCCAGCGTCTGGTCGAGGCGAACAAGCGCGTCCTGCCGACCCATTGCCGGATGCTGGTGCTCGCGCCGACCCGTGAACTGGCCAGCCAGATCGCTGAAAATGCAAAGGGCTATGCCAAATTCTCCAAGCTGGCGGTCGCGACCGTCTTTGGCGGCACCAGCTTGAACAAGAACCGTCAGGACCTGTCGCGCGGCGTCGACATCCTGGTCGCGACGCCGGGCCGTCTGATCGATCTGGTCGAGCAGGGCTTCCTGAACCTGTCGATGATCGAAATCCTGGTGCTGGACGAAGCCGACCAGATGCTCGACCTGGGCTTCATCCACGCGCTGCGCCGCATCGTGAAGATGCTGCCGCGCAAGCGCCAGACGCTGTTCTTCTCGGCAACCATGCCCGCCGCGATCCGGGACCTGGCCGACAAGTTCCTCGACAATCCCGCGACCGTCACCGTGACCCCGGTCTCGACCACCGCCGAGCGCGTGGAGCAGTCGGTGACCTTCGTCACGCAACAGGAAAAGCAGGCGCTGCTGACCATCCTGCTTGCCGATCCTGCGATCGAGCTGGCGCTGGTCTTTACCCGCACCAAGCATGGCGCGGACCGCGTCGTGAAGCTGCTGGCGGGCAACGGCATCGCGGCCAATGCGATCCACGGCAACAAGAGCCAGGGCCAGCGCGAGCGCGCGCTGGGCGAGTTCCGGTCGGGCCAGACCCGCGTGCTGGTGGCCACCGACATCGCCGCACGCGGCATCGACATTCCAGGCGTCAGCCACGTCTTCAACTTCGAGCTGCCCAATGTCGCGGAGCAATATGTCCACCGCATCGGCCGCACCGCGCGTGCGGGTCGCTCGGGCCTGGCCATCGCCTTCTGCGCCGAGGATGAGCGTCCGTATCTGAAGGATATCGAGAAGCTGACGCGGCAGAAGATCACAGTCGTGCCGCTGCCCGCGGACTTCGTGAAGCGCGCCGAGACGATCAAGTCGCAGCGGGTCAAGGCGATCGGTGCCGATCCCGCGCCGCGCGTCGACCGCCCGCGCGATCCGGAGCGGCCCCGCGCCACGCATTCCCCGCGCGCGACCGATGCCCGCGCGCCGCAGGGCCGTCAGCCGCGTCGTCGCAGCGGCGGCGGTCGTGGCCGTGGCGGTCAGGGTCGCCCCGGTGGCGGCGGTGGTGCCGGTCGCGGCGCACAGGGCTGATTCGATGCGGCGGAGAGCGATAGAGCTCTCCGCCGAACGACTGTCCGACGCCCCCTGCGAAGGCCGGGCCGTTCGCCATTGGCCGGACGCCATATGAACTCCCACTCCTCTCCCGCGTTGATCGCGTAACGATCCGCGCATCAGGAGAGGTTGCCATGGATATTGCCCACACCCCCGCCGCCGAACGCATCGCGCGCGTCCTATGCGGTCAACGGCTCAGCGCCAATGCCGGGGGCGATTCGGAATCGGCCGCGCGGCTGGTCGACGATCACTGGCGCGAGCATATGGCCGATGCGCTGGCGGTCCTGCGCACCTTGCGCGAACCCGATCAGGCGATGGCCGAGGCAGGCGACCCTGCGGTCTGGGAAAAGATGGTGCTGGTCGCGGTCGAGGCCGCCAAGCCGCCCAAGGTCGTGCTGTAACAAAGGACGGGCTAAGGCCGCGCATCATCGGACAAGAGCCCGGTGGTGGTTACCTACACCGTCACCTGCTCGCCCAGCTCCAGCACCTTGCCCGGCGGGATCCGCAGGAAGTCGGTGGGATCGCTGGCATTGCGCTGAAGGAACATGAACAGCCGGTCCTGCCAGGGCGGCATGCCCTTTTCCGCTTCGGGTTTCAGCGTGTTGCGGCCGATGAAGTAGCTGGTCTTCATCGGGTCCAGTCCCGAGGAACGCATCTCCACCCCCAGGTCGCGGGGCAGATCGCGCGGCACGTCGGGCGTTTCCATAAAGCCATAGGTCAGCGCCACGGTGGCGAAATTGTCGTCCAGCCGTTCGACATGCGCCCGCCGCTCGCTCGACACGACGGGGCGGTCGGCGGTGCGGATCGTCACGATCAGATTCTGCTCGTGCAGGATCTTGTTGTGCTTGAGATTGTGAAGGAGCGCGCCGGGTGCCGAGGCAGGATTGGCGGTCAGGAACACCGCCGTCCCCGGCACCCGCTCGGGCGGACGCTTGGCGAGCGCGGCGGCGAGATCGGCCAGGGGGATGGCCTGCCGCTTCTCGAAGGCCGCGACGATGCCGCGCCCCCGCACCCAGGTGTGGATGATCGTGCCGACGGCCGCGCCGACCAGCAGGGGCACCCAGCCCCCCTCGATCACGCGCAGGATATTGGCCCCGAAGAAGACGAGATCGAGCGCCAGGAAGGGCAGGATCGCCGCCAGTGCCAGCGGACGCGACCAGCCCCAGCGATGCCGCACGACCAGATAGGCGAGGCAGGTCGTCACCACCATCGTGCCCGTCACCGCGATGCCATAGGCGGCGGCCATGGCCGAGGAGGTCTTGAACTGAATGACCAGCACCAGCACCCCGAACAGCAACAGCCAGTTGATCGCTGGCAGATAGATCTGCCCCTGGAAATCAGCCGACGTCTGACGGACGCGCAATCGGGGCAGCAGCCCGAGCTGGATCGCCTGCTGGGTCAGCGAGAAGGCGCCGGTGATCACCGCCTGTGCCGCGATCACGGTGGCCAGCCCGGCCAGCACGATCAGCGCGGGGCGAAACGCCTCGGGCGCCATCAGGAAGAACCAGTCCTGATTGGTAAAGGGCTGGCCATTGGCGCTCGCCTGCTCCAACGCGGACAGGGCAAAGGCCCCCTGGCCCAGATAGTTGAGCGCAAGCGCCGGCAGCACCAGCGAGAACCAGCCGATGCGGATCGGCAATCGCCCGAAATGCCCCATATCGGCGGTCAGCGCCTCGGCCCCCGTCACGGTCAGGAACACCGCGCCCAGCACGAACAGCCCGACCACGCCATGGCTCGCCAGGAAGCTGATGCCATAGCCCGGCCAGATCACCCGCGCGATCGAGGGTTCGTCGGCTATATGCCACAGGCCCAGCCCGCCGATGACGAGGAACCACAGGATACAGATGGGGCCGAACAGCTTGGATACCGAGGCGGTGCCCCGCGACTGGATGAAGAACAAGGCGACCAGGATGACGATGGTGCACATCCGGATCACGTCTTCGTTGAAGATCGACGCGGCGGCGGGAATGGTGTGCAGCCCCTCCATCGCGGACAGGACCGACAGCGCGGGCGTGATGATCGCATCGCCATAAAAGAGCGAGGCGCCCGCCGCCCCCAGGACCAGCGCCAATTTCGACCGAATCCCCACCGAGCGGCGAGCCAGAGCAGCCAGCGCCAGCACGCCGCCCTCGCCCTGATTGTCGGCGCGCATCAGGAAGACGACATATTTGATCGTGACCACCAGGATCAGCGACCAGAGCGCCAGGCTGAGCACGCCAAGGATCTCGCTGGGGTCGATGCCGTCGCCAGCGGATTGCGACAGGGCTTCGCGAAAGGCGTAGAGCGGGCTCGTGCCGATGTCGCCGAACACCACGCCGATCGCCCCGATGGTCAGCGCGGCCAGCGCGGGGTGACGGTGCGCGGTTTCCGCCGCGGTCTGGTCGCTCGTAATGTCGGTTGCCGTCCCCGTCATGTCCGCCGGAACCCCCTGAGCCAAAAGGACGGCGCGCTTTACGCTTCTCCGTCTCGGAAGCAAGGGCTTTCCCATGCCCTTTGCAAACGCTTGATATTGCCGAGCGTCAAGCGCATGGACGGCAAATGGTTCCCTTTTCGTTCGGCGGGCATGCGTTTGAGGCGCTGGCCGATGGCGCGCTGTTCTGGCCCGCGCGGGCCGCGCTGCTGGTCGCGGACCTGCATCTGGAGAAGGCGAGCTGGTATGCGGGGGGCGGGCAGATGCTGCCCCCGTACGACTCGCTCGCCACGTTGAGCGAGCTGACCGCGATCGTGGCGCGGACGGGCGCGCGGGAGGTCTGGTGCCTGGGCGACAGCTTTCACGATGCGGAAGGGTGCGACCGGCTGCTTCCCGAAGCGCGGGCGATGTTGCTGGCGCTGACCGGGGCGACTGACTGGACCTGGATCACGGGAAATCATGACCCGGTGCTTCGCGACCGATGCGGCGGCGCGGTGGTGGACGAGGCGCTGGTCGATGGCCTGATCCTGCGCCACGAGGCCGATCCGGCGGAAACGCGGCCCGAACTGTCGGGCCATTTCCATCCCAAGCTTCGCCTGCGGGTGCGGGGCAAGCTGGTCGCGCGCCGCTGCTTCGTCGGCACCGTCAACAAGCTCGTCCTGCCCGCCTTCGGGGCGCTGACCGGCGGGCTGGACGTGGATCACCCCGCGCTGATCGAGGCGGTGGGGCGCTCGGCGGAAGCGTTGGTCCCGGTGCGCGACCGGATGCTGCGCTTCCCCGTCGCGGCCTGACGCCTATCCGGCGCGCGCGAGATCGGGAAAGCCCGCGCGGAACCCCGCGACCTTGGGCTTGTCCCAGCGCGTGATATAGGGATGCATCGGATTGCGATCGTAGAAATTCTGATGCTCGGCCTCGGCCGGGAAGAAACCACCCTGCTCGATATGGGTGGTGATCGGTCTGGCGAAGGCATGGGCCTTGGTCAGTTGCGCGATATAGGCGCGCGCGACCTGCGCCTGTTGCGGCGACTGGGCGAAGATCGCGGAGCGATAGCTGGGCCCCCGGTCCGGGCCCTGACCGCCGACCTGGGTCGGATCATGCGCGATCGAGAAATAGACGCGAAGCAGGGTGGCGTAGGAGACCTGAGCGGGGTCGTAGGTGATTCGAATTGCCTCGGCATGGCGAGTCCGCTCGGTCGAGACGGCGGCGTAATTGGCATCGGCCGCCCCGCCCCCGGCATAGCCGGCGGTGACGCCGCGCACACCCTTCACCCGTTCGAACACCGCCTCCATGCCCCAGAAGCACCCGCCCGCCAGCACCGCCGTCTGCGACCGACCCATGGCAGGCAGGTCGATCGTCGCCTTGGGCAGCGGCACGGCGCGTTCGGCGCGTGCGGGAAGCGAGGACAAGGCGACCGCTCCGAATGCGGTCGCGGCCAGGGCGATGCAGAGTCTATTGCGCATCACCGGAATATGGGGTGTTTTTGGGGTTCGGCCAGGGGCTGGTGTGTCAGCGTGGCCTTCGACTTCGCTCAGGCTGAACGGAGGTTTTGGGGGCGGTCAATTTGCCCCCCCCCCGTGCCCCCAAGCGGACTAGAAGGCCATGGGAATCACCTCGCCAGCAATCCGTCTTAGCGAACCGCCTCAACCGGGGCCGAAGCATAACGGCTGGGCGCCTCGCCCGGATGAAGCACCACGAGACCCAGGGCGCCAAGCGCAAATCCGCCGGCGAACTGCCACACGAAGCTGGACTTGAGGAGGGCACGCATTCGTCTTCACCTGTCTAAAACGGGTCGCCCCCGAATGGGCGGCGATCTTCCGGGCGCCATCTGGTCGATCGGCGCCGTTCCGACAATGGCGTTTATAGAAACACAGCATTAACGGCACGTGGACGTGTCGTTCATGCCACAGTTAAGCCATATTGCTGCGGCGCATGGTCGCCAATGAAAAAGCCAGCCGACCGAGCCACTTGGCCCGATCGACTGGCTTTCGCATCGCAAAAGCGAAAAATTATTTTAGCGCGGCGCAGGCCGTCTGGATGCGGGTGCACGCCTCGCGCAGCAGCGCGTCCGAGGTCGCATAGCTGATCCGCATCGCGGGCGAGAGGCCGAAGGCCGCGCCCTGCACCGCCGCGACCTTCGCATCGTCGAGCAGATAGCCGACGAACGCCTCGTCGCTGTCGATCAACCGGCCCGAGGGCGTCGTCTTGCCGATCAGCGGGGCGAAGGACGGATAGACGTAGAAGGCGCCTTCGGGCGTCGGGCAGGTCATGCCGTCGATTGCATTGAGCATCGACACGACCATGTCGCGCCGCGCCTGGAACGCCTGGTTGCGCTCGGCGAGGAAGCTCTGGTCGCCGGTCAGCGCCGCGGTCGCTGCCGCCTGCGCGATCGAGCAGGGGTTGGAGGTCGACTGCGACTGCAGCTTGGCGATCGCCTTGATCAGCCAGGGCGCGCCGCCCGCATAGCCGATGCGCCAGCCGGTCATGGCATAGGCCTTGGAACAGCCGTTGACGGTCAGGGTGCGCTCGTAGAGTTCGGGGCAGACCTGCGCGATGGTGGCGAAGCGGAAGCCGTCATAGACGATATGCTCGTACATATCGTCGGCGAAGACCCAGACATGCGGGTGGCGAAGGATGACCTCGCCCAGCGCCTTCAGCTCGTCGGCGGTATAGCCCGCACCCGTCGGATTGGACGGCGAGTTCAGGATGACCCACTTGGTCTTCGGCGTGATCGCGGCGTCGAGCGCCTCGGGGGTCAGCTTGTAACCCTGTTCCGGCCCCGCCTTCACGATCACCGGCACGCCGCCCGCGAACTGCACCACGTCGGGATAGCTGACCCAGTAAGGCGCGGGGATCACCACCTCGTCTCCTGCGTCGATCGTCGCGACCATCGCATTGAACAGAGTGTGCTTGCCGCCGACATTCACGCTGATCTGGTCGGCTTTGTAGGTCAGGCCGTTGTCGCGCGCGAACTTTGCCGCGATCGCGGCCTTCAGCTCGGGCGTGCCGTCGACGTTCGTGTATTTGGTCTTGCCGTCGCGGATCGCCTGGATCGCGGCCTCTTTCACGAAGTCGGGCGTGTCGAAATCGGGCTCACCCGCGCCCAGCCCGATCACGTCGACGCCGGCGCGCTTCAGCTCCATCACGCGGCTGGTGATGGCGAGCGTGGGGGACGGGCTGATACGGCCGAGCGCGGCGGAGGGCTGCATGGAACGGAACCTTTGCGACAGGAGAGTGCGGGCGCGCTTTAGCCCGCCGTCGCGTCAATCCGCAACCACCTCCGCACGAAACAATCCACGAAGCGCATTGCCAAGCAAGAATCCATCCCGAAGGTCGGTGCGGGTCAACCGCTCCTCGACCGCCTGCCCCGACTCGATCAAATGGCCGCGCAGCACACCGGGCAGCAATCCATGGGCCAGTGGCGGCGTCGCCAGCCGGTCGCCATGCGGCACGAACAGTGAGGTATAGCTGCCCTCGGTCAGGCTGCCATCGGGGGCCTCGAACACGACTTCCGCCGTCCCCGCTCGGGCCCGCGCGGCATCGTAGAAACCCCGTGCGCTGGTCTTGTGCCGCAACCGCAGATCCTCCGGGGAGACCGGGAGCGGCACGATACGCACCGGCACCACCCCGTCAAAGGGGGCGGGAGGCGGCGCCACCTCGACCACCAGCGCGCCGCCGGGCGCGAGTAGCAGGCGGATCCGCCGCGCATCGCGCAGGCGGAAGGTCGCCGCCTGCAACTCGTTGCGCGCATCATGCCGGTTGAAGGCAAAGCCCAGTGCCGCCGCGCTCGCCTTCATCCGGGCGAGATGCGCCTCCAGATGCTGGATGCCCTCGATCGGATCGAAGGCCATGGTTTCGATCAGGTCGAAATCGGGCTGCCCCCCGGACAGGAAGGCCGCCTTGGCGAGGCATTCGTCCCATTCGGCCCCCGCCACCGAGTCGGCGACGACGCCCGATCCGATCCCCAGCGTCACGTCCGTCGCGCCATTGGGCCAGGTCAGCGTGCGTATCGCGACGTTAAACATCGCGTCGCCATCCGCGTCCAGCCGCCCGATCGAACCGGTATAAAGTCCGCGCGGGGAATCCTCGATCGCGGCGATCGCCTGCATCGCGCGTATCTTGGGTGCGCCGGTGATCGAGCCGCACGGAAAGAGCGCGGCCAGTACGTCCACCGCGTCGCGCCCCTCGGCCAGATCGGCAGTGACGGTCGATACCATCTGGTGCACGGTCGGATAGGGTTCGACCGCGAACAGTTCGGGCACCGCGACGCTGCCCGCCCGCGCGACCCGCGACAGGTCGTTGCGCATCAGGTCGACGATCATCAGATTTTCGGCGCGCTGCTTGGGATCGTCGTGAAGCGTCCGGGCGGCGCGCGCATCGGCACCGGGGTCCTCCTCGCGCCGCGCCGTGCCCTTCATCGGCCGCGCGGTCAGGCGACCGCCCTTCAGCGCGAAGAACATTTCGGGCGACAGCGACAGGATCGTCGCCTCCCCGGTGGCGACCACCGCACCCCATCCCGCCCGCGACCGGGCGCGCAAGGCGGCATAGAGGGCCAGCGGATCGCCTAGCACCGGCGCGGTCGCGCGGAAGGACAGATTGACCTGATAAAGGTCCCCCGCCGTGATCAGCCGCTGCACCTCGGCGAACTGCTCGGCGTGACGCTCCTCGTCGCATTCGGGCCGCAAGGCGCCGATCCACGCCCCCGCCGGATCGGGCAGCGCGCCTTCGACCGACAGGTTTCGATAATCCTCGAACAGCCCGAACCACAAAAGCGGCCCGTCCCCCGCCTTCGGGGCTGGCACGCCGGGCTCCAGCGCCGCTCCCGCCTCATAGGCGATCATCCCGGCGGCGTGCAGCCCGCGCGACCGCGCCTGCCGCAGCTTTTCCAGCGCGGGCGCGACCTCGTGCGGCAGATGCGCGACCACGATGTCGACCGGTGCGGTATAGAGCCGCGCCGCCGCTCCTCCGTCACGGGCGTCGTCGAGCAGCACGAAAGGGGCATCGAGGCGCAGCATGGGGGACGATCCATGCACGGCCCTCCCCCGCGCATGCAAGTATCGATTGGCCGCGACTGTCCCAGTCTCTATCCCAGGTTGCATGACTAATGCCCCCCAGAACCCGCCGCTGCGCGCCGCGATCGTCCCCGTGACCCCGCTTCAGCAGAATTGCTCGATCGTCTGGTGCACCGCGACGATGAAGGCGGCGGTGGTCGATCCCGGCGGCGACCTGCCCCGCATCCACGACGCCATCGCCAAGACCGGCGTGACGGTGGAGAAGATCCTGCTGACCCATGGCCATATCGATCATGCGGGCGGTGCCAAGGCGCTGTCCGATGCGCTGGGCGTACCGGTCGAGGGACCGCAGGAAGAGGATCGCTTCTGGCTCGCCCGGCTGGACGAGGACGGGCAGGCCTATGGCATCCCGGCGCAGGTGCTGGAGCCGACGCGCTGGCTGTCGGAGGGCGATACGGTCACGATCGGCGACCTGACGCTCGATGTGTACGAGACGCCGGGGCATACGCGCGGGCATGTGATCTTCCACCATGCCCCCTCGCATTTCGCGCTGGTCGGCGACGTGCTGTTCCAGGGTTCGGTCGGGCGTTCGGACCTGCCCGGCGGCGACCACGATACGCTGATCCGCTCGATCGTGGAGAAGCTCTGGCCGCTGGGGAATCAGACGGCGTTCATTCCGGGGCACGGCCAGCCCAGCACCTTCGGGCATGAGCGGCAGAGCAATGCATTCGTGGCGGACCGGGTATTGGGTCTGGGGTAAGCGGTTCGCCTGGGCTCCGACTTCGCTCAGCCTGAAAGGAGGGTAGGATCGCTTCCCCAACCCCGTTCAGCCTGTGCGAAGTCGAAGGCCAAGGGAATCACTTCCTTTCCGCAGCACTCTCCGCCCGAATCGCCTTGAACTCCGAACCCGCACGCCATTCCGGCCAGTCCCGGCTATCCGCCAGGCCCTGCCCGATCCGATAGAACAGCCCGACATCCGCCGCCGCCCCGCGCAAATCCCAGTTGGCGTCCCAGGCGTCACAGGTCTGGTGATAGCAGCGCATATAATCGTCGAGCCACTTCTGCCCCGCCGGACGCCCACCCTCGACCAGATCGGGGGCCCCGCTGATCGCCATCAGCAGCAGCGTCGGCACGCCCCGCCGCGCGACCGAGAAATGATCCGCGCGGTAGAATAATCCGCGTTCGGGCAGCGCCTCGGGCGTCACGCTGCGCCCCTGTGCGGCGGCCGCGCTCTTCAGCCGGTCTTCCAGATCATTCTGCCCGTCACCGACCAGCATCACGTCCTTGGCAGGCCCCGCCGTCTGGAGGATGTCGAGCGTCAGGTTCGCGACCGTCTTGGAAAGCGGATAGACCGGCTTCACCGCATAGGTTTCCGACCCCAGCAGCCCGCGCTCCTCGCCCGTCCACAGCGCGAAGACCAGACTGCGGTCGGTCTGCGGCGCGGCCTTGAATGCGCGAGCCAGTTCCAGAACCCCCGCAACGCCCAGCGCATCGTCATTGGCGCCGGGGCGGATCACCCGTCCGTCCGCATCCGCCGCGCCCTTGCCATAGGCGTCCCAGTGCGCGCCGAACATGACGACCTCGTCCGGACGGGTCTTGCCGGGCAGCCGGGCCAGAACGTTGCGGCTCTCCGCCCGCACCGTCGTGACCGGCAGATCGGCGGAGAATCGCTGGCCGTTCAACTCGACGGGGCGAAAATCGGCCCGTCGCGCAGCCTTGCGCTGCTGCGCCAGGTCCAGCCCGGCGGCGGCGAACAGCTTCGTTGCAGACTCCCCCGACAGCCAGCCTTGCAGCAGCACGCGCGAAGTCGGATCGGAGCGGACGATGTCGTAATTCTCGCCGGCCGGGGCAGTGACGGTCGCCCAGCCATAGCCCGCGCCCGGCGTGTCATGGACGATCAGCGCACCCACCGCGCCCTGCCGCGCCGCTTCTTCGAACTTATAGGTCCAGCGGCCGTAATAGGTCATCCGCCGGTCGCCGAACTTGCCCTTGGCATCGTCGCCATCGACCGCCTCGAAATCGGGGTCGTTGACCAGGAAGACGGCGATCTTGCCCTTCAGGTCGACGCCCTTGAAATCGTCCCAGCCGCGCTCCGGCGCATGGACGCCATAGCCGACGAAGACCATCGGCGCATCGGCGATGGCGACCCGGTCGACCGGACGGACGGTCGAGACATAGACGCCCTGCCCCTGCACCAGCGGCATCGACCCCGCACGCATCCCGCCCTGACCGATCTGGGTGCGAATCAGCGGCACGGCCTGCGTCCACTGTCCATCCGGGCCGCCGGGCTGGAGGCCCATCGCCTTGAACTGCGCGACCAGCCAGTCGACGGTCTTCGCTTCGCCGGGGGTGCCGGGCGCGCGCCCCTCAAACCCGTCGGAGGCGAGCACCTTCACATCCGCCGACAGGCGCGACGGCGAGATGGGGTCGGGTGCGGCGGCAGTCAGCGCGACGGCGGCCAGACCGATGAGGGGGAAGCGAATCATCAGCGGTCGATCCTTACAATGGTGGTGGTCGGCGCGGGCGCGCTCTGGGCGGTATAGACGATTCCGATCGCCCAGCCCGCCAACAGCGCCAGTATCGCCCAGGTTCCGATCGCGCCGCCCGCGCGCCCCACATTGGGCGCGGGCCGCATCATGCCACAGCCATGGCCGATGCGCGCCAGAATGAACGCGCCGCCCAATATCCACAGCCCGAAGGGCGACCCACCCGCCAGCTCGACCAACCCCATCAGGATCAGGACGAAAGGAGCGTATTCGACGAAATTCGACTGTGCCCGCATGCCGCTGGCGAGTCGCGAATCGCCGCCATCGCCAAGCAGAACCTTGCCCCTTACCCGCCCGACGGCGATTCGCAGCGCGAGCCATAAATTGACCAATGCGGCCGCCGCCGCGATGCTGAGCGTGACGGGCAAGACCATAAGCGCCGCATTCTCCGTATATTGAACCCGAACACCGCCTGCCATTCCGTGGCAAAGCTTGCAACATCGGCAAAACTCGCTATAGGCGCGGGGCTTCGCGATGCGTCCGGCTGGGTGCTCACGCGGCCGGGTCTTCGATCCGGGCGCGCAATGGGTGCTGACCGTGGCGTATTCCACCCATTGTTCGAATTGATAAGGTGCCGCAATGGCCGTCCCCAAGAGAAAGACTTCGCCCTCCAAGCGCGGCATGCGCCGTGGCCACGACTCGCTGTCGATCGCCGCGTTCCAGGAATGCCCGAACTGCGGCGAGCTGAAGCGTCCGCACAATCTGTGCACCGCTTGCGGCCACTATAACGGCCGTGAGGTCGTGTCGGTCGAGGGCTGATCCCTCTACCTTTGAACTGAACGACCGTTAGAGGAACGCATGGCCGATAACGCCTGGATCGCCGTCGATGCGATGGGCGGCGACGACGGGCTGGCGGTGATGCTCGCCGGTGTCGCCAGAGCGCGACGCCGTTTCGAGGGCATGCGCTTCCTGCTGGTCGGGGACGAGGCGCAGATTGCGGAGGGGTTGAAGACCCATCCCAATCTGTCTGCCGCGTCCGAAATCGTGCACGCGCCCGAAGTGGTCGGCTCCAGCGAGAAGCCGAGCCAGGCGATTCGGCGTGCGCGCACGACATCGATGGGTATCGCCATCGATTTGGTGAAGCGTGGCCGCGCCGCCGCCGCCGTGTCGTCGGGCAATACCGGCGCGTTGATGGCGATGGCCAAGCTGTCCCTGCGCACCCTGCCCGGCATCGACCGGCCCGCGCTTGCCGCGCCACTGCCTACGCTGGGCGACAATGACGTCGTCATGCTCGACCTCGGCGCGAATACCGAATGCGATGCACGCAACCTCGTCCAGTTCGCGGTGATGGGCGCGGCCTATGCCCGCATCTTGCTCGAACTCGACAATCCGCGCGTCGCCTTGCTCAATATCGGGTCCGAGGATCAGAAGGGCACCGACGAGATTCGCGACGCGGCCGCCGTGCTGCGCGGACAGAGCCATCTGCCCCTGAACTTCACCGGCTTCATCGAGGGCAACCAGCTCGCCCGCGGTGAGGTCGACGTCATCGTGTGCGACGGATTTGCCGGAAACATCGCGCTCAAGACCGCAGAGGGAACCGCGCGTTTCGTCGGCGATCTGCTGAAGCGTGCCTTCCGCTCCTCCACCCGGTCGAAGATCGGCTTCCTGATCTCGCGCCCCGCCACCGAATTGCTGCGCGATCACCTCGACCCCAACAATCATAATGGCGCGGTCTTTCTGGGCCTGAACGGCGTGGTGGTGAAAAGCCATGGCGGCGCGACCGAACTGGGCGTCGCCACCGCGATCGGCAACGCGGCCAAGATGGTGCGCGCCGACCTGACCCGGCGTATCGCCGAGGATCTCCTGAATTTCGAGGATGCCGCATGATTCGTTCGATCATCACGGGTACGGGTTCGGCGCTTCCAACCCGGCGGGTATCGAACGAGGAACTGGCGCAGCAGGTGGACACGTCCGACGAGTGGATCGTCGAGCGTACCGGCATCCGTTTCCGCCATATTGCGGGGCCGGAGGAAACGACCGCCACGCTGGCCGCCGACGCCGCCAAGGCCGCGATCGCGGCGGCGGGCCTGTCGGCGCAGGATATCGATCTGATCGTGCTGGCGACCGCCACGCCGGACCAGACCTTCCCCGCCACCGCCACCAAGGTCCAGACGATGCTGGGTATCGACGACTGCGTCGCGTTCGACGTGGCGGCGGTCTGCTCGGGCTTCCTCTATGCCGTGCAGGTCGCCGATGCGATGCTGCGCAGCGGCGTGCAGCGTCGCGCCCTGGTGATCGGTGCCGAAACCTTCAGCCGCATCGTCGACTGGGAAGACCGCACCACCTGCGTCCTGTTCGGCGACGGTGCCGGCGCGATGGTCCTGGAAGTGCGCGAGAGCGACGAAAAGGGCGGTCGCGGCATCCTGGCGACCAAGCTCCACGCCGATGGCCGCCACAACGGCCTGCTCTATGTCGATGGCGGCCCCTCCACCACCGGCACGGTCGGCAAGCTTCGGATGAAGGGCCGCGAGGTCTTCCGCCACGCCGTCGTCAATCTGGCGCAGGTGATGGAAGAAGCGCTGGGCCTTGCCGGCCTGTCTTCCCAGGATGTCGACTGGATCGTGCCGCATCAGGCCAATGCCCGCATCCTCGACGCCACTGCGCGCAAGTTGAACCTGCCTGCGGAGAAAGTCATCGTCACGGTCGACCGACACGCCAATACCTCGGCGGCGTCGGTTCCTCTGGCATTGGATACGGCCGTTCGCGACGGACGTATCCGGCAGAATGATCTGATCGTTCTGGAGGCGATGGGCGGCGGGTTTACATGGGGGGCGGCGGTCATTCGTTTTTAAACAATCGATTGACATTAACCAAGATAAATCCCTTTCGGTCCCATTAGTCGATGTGTTAGGCGATCGATTACACCATTGGGGGATGGAAAATGACCAAAGCCGGAACTTTGACCCGCGCCGATCTCGCTGAATCGCTGCATCAGGAAGTGGGGCTTTCCCGCGCCGATTCGGCGGATATCGTCGAGCAGATCCTCGTCGAGATGTGCGATGCGCTGTCGCGGGGAGAGAATGTCAAGATTTCGGGCTTTGGAACCTTCGTGCTGCGCGACAAGGGGGAGCGGATCGGCCGCAATCCCAAGACGGGGATCGAGGTGCCGATCGCACCCCGCCGCGTCCTGACCTTCCGCGCGAGCCAGATGATCCGCGATCGTATTGTCGCGGCTGGATAGACCCGAACGCCCCTCGGACGGCGGCAAGACCGATGGTGCGCTGCGCACCATCGGCGAGGTTTCGCGCGAGACCGGCGTAGCGCAACATGTTCTGCGCTATTGGGAAAGCCGCTTTCCGCAACTCAAACCGGTTCAGCGGGCGGGCAACCGGCGCTATTATCGTGCCGCCGACCTGACATTGATCCGCCGGATCGCCCGGTTGCTCAACCAGCAGGGTTATACCGTGCGCGGGGTGCAGCAACTGTTCGAGAGCGAAACCCGCGTCAAGGACGACCCGGCGACGACGCTACGCCATATCCGCGATTTGCTGGCCGAAGCGCTGGCATGGGATGACCGGGCGGAAAAATAGGATTTGGAGGCGTGGGCTTCGACTTGGCTCAGGCCGAACGACGTCGAAACCCGCTCGCCCTATCTAGGCGGCTCGATCACGCCGCCCTGCCCGCCCAGCAGCAAATCCCGGCACGCCCGGTTATAGGCATGGGCACGCCACCAGAACCAGCCGCCATTGCCCACGCCCCAAGCCGCCACGCCGAGCGCCGCCCACGGAACAGCCCGCGCCGCCCGTCCGCCACGCGCGGCGATCCGACCAGCGGCCAGCCCGCCCTTCCCGATCCGCCGCGCAGTCTTGGCGAGCTTTCCCGCCGCCCGCGCCTGCGACAACAGGCCCGATCCGCCACGCAGGTCGCCGAGGATCGCGGCCGGGCCGACAAAACCCTTGAGCTTGGCCGCGATTTCCTGCGCCTCGATCGCCATGCCGGGTTCCAGCTGTCGCCGTTGCGCGCCGGTCAGGCCATAGGCATCGCCGATCTGGTCGATCATCTCCGCCAGGCTTTCGGTGCCGATGGTCAGCGCCTTGGCCCCCGCCTTCAACGCGCGGCGGCGGATCAGCTTCTCATTGGCCTCGAAGGTCGCTTCGATCGCGGTACGGTCCATGATGGGTCCCTGTTCGTGCATGGACCGTTGAAGCCGCGAAACGGCCCGCCGGTTCCCTTATCGTTCGCGCGTCGCGAGGAAACGGACCTTGGGATAGCGATCGGCGACATAGCCGACCTCCCAGGCGCTCTTGGCGAGGAAGACGGGGTTGTCGTCGCGATCCTTGGCCATGGCCGAACGGTTGAGGTCCATGAACGCCTTGAGGTCGGCGGGGTCGTCCGCCGTGATCCAGCGCGCGGTGTCGAACGGCGCGGGCTCCAGCCCGGCCGCGACCTTATATTCCGCATCCAGCCGCGACAGCAGCACGTCGAGTTGGAGCTGCCCGACCACGCCGATGATCCAGTTCGACCCGATCTCCGGGTAGAAGACCTGGGTCACCCCCTCCTCGGCCATGTCGTCCAGCGCCTTGCGCAGCTGCTTGGTCTTGGTCGGGTCCTTGAGCGCCACGCGGCGCAGGATTTCGGGCGCGAAATTGGGCAGGCCGGTGAAGCGGACATCCGCCCGTTCCGACAGCGTGTCCCCAACGCGCAGCGTGCCGTGATTGGGGATGCCGATGATGTCGCCCGGAAACGCCTCGTCCGCGACTTCGCGATTCTGCGCGAAGAACAGGATGGGCGAATGGACCGCGATCGGCTTGCCATGGCCCGTGGGGGTCAGCTTCATGCCGCGCTTGAAGGTGCCCGAGCAGAGCCGCATGAACGCGATCCGGTCGCGGTGCTGCGGGTCCATATTGGCCTGCACCTTGAAGACGAAGCCGGTGACTTCCTTATTCTCCGGCGCGACGGGGGCGGGCTCGGCAGGCTGGGGCCGGGGCGGCGGCGCGTGGCGGCTGAGCGCGTCGATCAGCTCGGCGACCCCGAAATCCTTCAGCGCGGAGCCGAAATACACGGGCGTCAGGTCGCCGTTGCGATAGGCCTCGCCATCGAATGCAGCGTACCCGGCTTGGGCCAGTTCAACTTCTTCGGCAATTTCGGCGGGCAGCGTTGGCGCGTCGTCGACCTTGCCCAGGAAGGCGCGGCTGTCGCCCTCGGGACGGCTGACCTGGCCGGTGGTCAGGTCGAGGATACCCTCGAACAGCCCGCCCATGCCGACCGGCCAGCTCATCGGCGCGACGTCGAGCGCCAGGATGTCGGCGATCTCGTCGAGCAGTTCGAAGGGCGGACGGCCCTCGCGATCGACCTTGTTAACGAAGGTGATGATCGGCACCGACCGCAGGCGGCACACCTCGAACAATTTGCGCGTCTGCGCCTCGATACCGCGCGCGGCGTCGATGACCATCACGGCCGAGTCGACCGCGGTCAGCGTGCGATAGGTATCCTCCGAGAAATCCTCGTGGCCCGGCGTGTCGAGCAGGTTGAAGGTCACGCCGTCCTTCTCGAACGTCATGACCGAGGAGGTGACCGAGATGCCGCGCTGCTGCTCGATCTTCATCCAGTCCGACCGCGCGCGCCGATTCTGGCCGCGCGCCTTGACCTCACCCGCCAAGTGGATCGCGCCGCCGAAGTACAACAGCTTTTCGGTCAGCGTCGTCTTACCGGCGTCAGGGTGCGAGATGATCGCGAAGGTACGGCGGGGGGAAGTCATGGGCGGCTCTGGATAGCAAAGAGGTTCAGGGGCAGCGAGTTGCCCGTCCCGGCGGCCGAACGGCACAGGGATTGCGAATTCCCATAGCGGCTCCGCAGAGTTCTGTCGCAGCAAAATTACGAGACCTAGCCCTCCAGCATACCGCATACACGGGTGGTCGTACCATGCCGGCTCCAGCCGGCATAATCTGCGTGCGGATTTACCTTAATTTGTAGGGGATGCGCTGGCGCAGCCCGCCGGCACTGTCACGATCAGATATTGCATCGCCTGAGATTAAAAAGTTGGGCAGAAAGAATCAGGTTATGGTAGAAGACGGATTGGTTTTGGTATCCGCTTGGGTAATTACCCAGGGAATAAGGCAAATTCCCGCTATAGTTTGGGCCTTTAGGTGCCCAGCGACAAGCAAGAGATATGTTTATCCGGGCAGTTATCTCGGCTGTTCGAAATCCCCGCAGGATGGGCAATATACTATACTGCCCAGCGCCCCTCCTTAAACCGACAACGTCACCGTCATCTGCATGACCTTCTCGCCCCCGACCGGCACGACGAACACGCCGGGCTTGTCGGCGAAGTCGCCGTCATACCCTTCCGGGTCGGCAATGCCGTGCCAGGGCTCGACACAGACATAGGCGGCGCCCGGCTTGGTCCAGATGCCTAGCTTGGGCGTGTCGGGGAAGGCGATGCGGAGCTGCGGCGCGCCCTCGACGCCGTAGGTCAGCGACTGGCTCTCAACCGGGTCCCAGACCAACGCGTCGTCGGTGAACAGGTCGTCGGCCAAATGCAGCACGCGGCCGTCGAGCGGGCTGTCGCGGCGGTCTTCGGCGATCAGGCCGTCGGGCGCGATCTTGCGCAGGCGAGCGGGCTCGTCCTTTTCGAAGACGATGCGGTGATCGGCGCGTGGACGGCCGTAGGGCAGCGGCCAGGCGAAGGCGGGGTGGAAGCCGAAGCTGGCGGGCATCGCCACCTCGCCCCGGTTGAGGACGCGGATTTCCATCACCAACGTCGCCTCCTCCAGCCGGAACTCCGCCTCCAGCCGGAAGGCGAAGGGATAGGAGGTGCGCGTTTCCTCGCTATCGCCCAGCGAGAAGACCGCGCGGGTGGCCTCGTGCGTCACCAGTTCGAACATGGAGTGGCGGGCAAAGCCGTGCTTGGCCATCGGGTAGTGCTGGCCGTTCAGGCGGATGCCGTCGCGGGTCACGCCGATCACCGGGAACAGCAAGGGCGCGCGGCCGGTCCAGAAAGCCGGGTCCGCATTGGTCATCAGCTCACGACCTTCGGCGTCCTGTAACGACGACAGTTCCGCGCCGAACGGATTGATCGCCGCCGACAGATGGTCGTTGCCGATGCGGACCCAGTTTTCCTCATTAGCCACGAAGTTGCGCTCCCTGCTTGGCGGCCGCCGCGACGATCTTGTCGGCGATGGCCTTCAATTCCTCGTCGGTGAAGCTCTTCTGCGACGGTTGCAGAAGCACCTCGACCGCGACCGACTTGTGGCCTTCGGGCACGCCTTGGCCTGCGAACACGTCGAACACGCGCGCGGCGGTGATGGCGGCCTTGTCCGCACCCCGCACCGCCCGGATCAGCATGTCGGCGGCCAGCGTGTCGGGCACCAGGAAGGCGAAGTCGCGCTTCACGGACTGCAACGCCGGGGGCGTGTAGGCCGGGCGCATGAAGCCGGTCGCGCGCTTGGGCGGGATCGCATCGAGATAGAGCTCCACCGCCGCCACCGCGCCGTCAAGGTCGAACGCCTTGAGCACCGAGGGGTGGACCATGCCGAACGCCGCCAGCACCGTCTTCGGCCCCAACCGCAGCGTGCCCGACTGGCCGGGATGCCAGGCCTCGCCCGCCTCGCCCATCACCTGCAAGTTATCCACAGGGGCCCCTGCCTGGGCGAGGAGCGCGATCGCCTCCGCCTTGGCGTCATAGGCGTCGAAGCCCTGCGCCTTGCCCGAGCGCCAGTTGCGGGGCGCCTTGTCGCCCGCCAGCACCACGCCGAGCGTCGGCCGCTCGGCCTCTTCCAGATAGCGGCGCCCAATCTCGAACAGCCGCACGCTGGTCGCGCCGCGCTTGATGTTGCGCTCGGTCGCGGCGAGCAGGCCCGGGAGGAGCGAGGGCCGCATGACCTTCAGATCCTCGCTGATCGGGTTGGCGAGCGTGAAGGCGCCACCGCCGAAGGGCGCGGCCTGCGCCTCGCTGATGAAGCTCCACGTCACCGCTTCATCGAGCCCACGCGCGGCGGCGGCGCGGCGGGCGCGGCGCTCCAGCTTCTGCTGCGGCGTGGCGGTGGGACACGCGACGCCGGGGGTGCGGGGGAGCGCGACGGGGGGAACATGGTCGATCCCCTCGATGCGGATCACCTCCTCGACCAGATCGGCGGGGCCGTCCACGTCGCGACGCCAGCTCGGTGCCGTCACCTGCCAGTCGTCGGTGACGGTGAAGCCGAGTGATTCGAGGATCGCCCTCTGCCGGTCGGGCGCGATGGCGAGGCCGCCCAGAGTCTCAGCGAGATTGGGGTCGTAGGCGATGGTCTTCGCCACGACCGGCGGCTCACCGGCCCGCGTGACGTTGCTCGCCTTGCCGCCGCAGATATGCTGGACGAGGAAGGTCGCGATGGCGAGGCCGTCGTCCAGGAAGGCGGGGTCCACGCCCCGCTCGAACCGCGTCCGCGCGTCGGAGGTCAGGCCGAGCTTCTGGCCGGTGCGGGCAATTGCCTCGGGGGTGAAGTACGCGCATTCGATGATGACATCGGTGGTCGTATCCGACACGCCCGAATGCGCGCCGCCCATGATGCCGCCGATGTCGTGGACACCCGCGTCGTCGGCGATGACGGTCATGCCTTCCGACAGCGTATAGGTCTTGCCGTTCAGCGCCTCGACCGTCTCGCCCTCACGGGCCTTGCGCGCGACCAGACCGCCCGACAGCTTGGCCTTGTCGTATACGTGCAGCGGGCGGCCGAGATCGACCGTCATATAATTGGTGATGTCGACCAAGGCAGAGATCGGCTTCTGCCCGATCGCGGTCAGCCGCTGGCGCATCCATTCGGGGGCCTCGCCATTGGTCAGGCCCGACACCTCTTGCGCATAGAAAGCCGGGCAGCCCTCGGCATCCTCGATCCGCACGTCGGGACCGGGGCCTTCGCCCTTCACCTCCGGAACGGTCGGCGCGATCAGCGTGCCGAGCCCGGCGGCGGCCAGGTCGCGCGCGATGCCGTGGACGCCCATACAGTCCTGCCGGTTGGGCGTGATCGACACGTCGATGACCGGATCGTTGAGCCCGGCATAATCGGGAAAGGATGTGCCGATGGCCGCATCCTCGGGCAGTTCGATGATGCCGTCATGGCCCTCGCCGATCTGCAACTCGCGCGCCGAGCACATCATGCCGTTCGACTCGACGCCGCGGATCGCCGCGACCTTGAGGGTCACGTCAAGACCGGGAACATAGGCTCCCGGCGCACCGAAGACCCCGACGAGGCCCGCGCGCGCATTGGGCGCGCCGCACACGACCTGCATCGGGCCGTCGCCCGCATCGACCGACAGCACTTGCAGCTTGTCCGCCTGCGGATGCCGCTCGGCCGACAGGATGCGCGCGACGCGGAACGAGGCCAGCGCCTCGCCCGGATTGTGCACGCCCTCGACCTCCAGGCCGATACGGGTCAGCCCCTCGACAATGGCGTCGAGCGAGGCGTCGGTGTCCAGATGGCTCTTCAGCCAGCCCAGGGTGAATTTCATGCGCCGACTCCTCTCGACAGCGTGGGTACGTCGAGGCTCGCGAACCCGTAATGCTTCAACCAGCGAATATCGCCGTCGAAAAAGGCGCGCAGATCGTCCATCCCGTATTTCAGCATGGCGAGACGGTCGATGCCGCAGCCGAAGGCGAAGCCCTGCCACTCGTTCGGATCAAGCCCGCATGCCTCGATGACCTTCGGGTGGACCATGCCGCTGCCCAGCACTTCCATCCAGCCGCCGCCGGACCCGCCGATGACGCGCTTGCCCTTCTCGATCGTGTAGCCGACATCGACCTCGGCCGAGGGTTCGGTGAAGGGGAAATAGCTGGGGCGCAGGCGCAGGACGATGTCGTCGCGCTCGAAGAACGCCTTGAGGAAGGTCTCCAGCGTCCATTTCAAATGGCCGAGCGTGATCCCCTTGTCGATCACCAGCCCCTCGACCTGGTGGAACATCGGCGTGTGGGTCGCATCCGAGTCGGAGCGATAGGTGCGGCCGGGCGCGATGATGCGGATCGGCGGCTTCTGGTCCAGCATGGTGCGGATCTGCACCGGCGAGGTATGGGTACGCAGCACGCGGCGCACCGTCCGCTCGTCGCCGCCCGCCTCGACGCCCGCCAGATAGAAGGTGTCGTGCATCGCGCGCGCCGGATGCGTCTCGGGAATGTTGAGCGCGGTGAAATTGTGCCAGTCGGTCTCGACCTCCGGACCCGTCGCGACCGCGAAGCCCAGATCGGCGAAGATCTCGGCCAGTTCGTCCATCACCTGGCTGACCGGGTGGACGGTGCCGAAGCCGGTGGTATCGACCGGCAAGGTCATGTCCAGCCGCTCGGACGACAGCCGCGCGTCGAGCGCCGCCTGCTCCAGCGCCGCCTTGCGGGTCGCCAGCGCCTCGGTCACCGCCTCGCGAAGCGAATGGATCTTGGGGCCTTCGACCTGTCGCTCCTCGGGGCTCATCTTGCCCAGCGTCTTGAGCAGCTGGGTGATGCGGCCCTGCTTGCCCAGCGCATCGACGCGAACCACCTCCAGCGCGTCGAGCGCGGGGGCGGCGGCGATCGCGACGAGCAGATGCTCGCGCATATTTTCGAGTTCGTTGCTCACACTTCACTCCGTCGGCCGCATGGTCCGCCCCGAAGAGGGCGAGCCGGACCGGTTTGCGGGATTGCCCCCGCCGTAGCGGCTAGGGGTGGCCCGGATCAATCCTTCACGCGGTCACCGGCCTCCCGGGTCGCGCAAAACCCACGAGGCCCGCGTTAAATTTACCATCTTCACGAAATGACCTGGTAACTTATCCTGCATTAAGACCAGCATGTGTTCGTCGGGGGGCCGCCGACACGAATCGGGGGCCGGATTGTTCACACTTGATATAGCCAGCCTGCAAGTCGTGGCGGCGCTCGGCAGCATATTATCCGGGCTGATCCATTTTTTCCCCGGCATGGTCGCTCGTGAGCCCGGACGCTGGCCCTATTGGTGGGGCACCGGCAAGATCCTGGTCGGCGCGAGCAATGCCCTGGGCCTGTGTTTCGACGGCAGCCGGCTTTCCCTTCTGGAGCGGATCAGCGACCTGTTCCTTCTCACCGGCCTGTGTTTGTGCGTCACCGGCCTGTCGATCTTCTCGCGACGTCGCCTACCACCCGCGATGATCTTTTTCCTGGCGGGGATGATGAGCTTCAGCGTGCTGCTGTTGCTGTACAGCGATCATGATTACCGGCTGCCGATCGTCGTGCTCGGCGGCACGCGGACGGTGTTGAACGCGACCACCGCCTGGATGCTGATCTCCATCGCGCAAACGGAAAAGCTGCGGACCGCCTGGGTCATGGGGCTGTTGTTCGCGGCATCGGTACCGCTGTTCGTGGTGCGCACCACGCTGTTGCTGGCCGCGTGGAACGACCCGAGCTGGGCCGACACCGCGCAATGGACCGCCGATTGGAGCATCGGCATCGCCATCATCCTCGTCTCGCTCAGCCATTTCGCGCTGTTGCTGATCAATGCGGAACGGGTGCAACGCGGATTGAGCGAACAGGCTTCGCGGGATCATCTGACCGGGGCGCTCAACCGGTTCGGCATGGGAGAGATCGAGTCGAAGCTTCGCGGCATGGTCACGCTGCTGCTGATCGACATCGACCGGTTCAAGGCGCTGAACGATGGACAGGGACATGCGGCGGGCGATGCGGCGCTGCGGATGCTGACCGATCTCGCGCAGCGGGAAATGGGAACGGGCGGCACCCTGGTGCGGATCGGCGGCGACGAGTTCCTGTGCATCCTGCCGGATCATGACGAAGTGACGGTGCGGTCGATCGCGACCCGGCTGTCCCACCGTTTCGACCGCGCGGTCGCGGCCCTGGCGGACGGACCCCTTTATCCTTCGCTCAGCATCGGCCTGTCGCGGGGGTGGGTCGATGGCAATCTCGATTCCCTGATCGAGCAGGCGGATGCCGCCATGTATGCGATCAAGCGCGTTCGCCACGCCGGCAGCCCGGTCGCCTATGCGACAGGCCAGGCGGCGGCGGGGAATCACCCTGCCGCCGCCCGCATCCTTACAGCGCCTTGGCCGAACCCGGCGTGTTGACGCCCATGGATTGCAGATAGCGCTTGATGTTGCGCGCCGCCTGGCGGAGCCGCTGCTCGTTCTCGACCATGGCGATGCGGACGAAGCCCTCGCCATTCTCGCCATAACCGACGCCCGGCGCCACCGCGACCTTGGCCTCGGTCAGCAACTGCTTGGAGAATTCCAGGCTGCCCAGATGCGCCAGTGCGGGGGGTAGCGGGGCCCAGGCGAACATCGAGGCGCGGGGGGAAGGGATGTCCCACCCGGCACGCCCGAAACTTTCGACCAGCACATCGCGACGCTTGTGGTAAAGCTGACGGTTCCGCTCGACAATGTCCTGCGGTCCGTTGAGCGCGGCGCAGGCCGCCGCCTGGATCGGCGTGAAGGCGCCGTAATCCAGATAGGACTTCACCCGCGTCATCGCCGCGATCAGCTTCTTGTTGCCGACCGCGAAGCCGATCCGCCAGCCCGCCATCGAATAGGTCTTGGACAGCGAGGTGAACTCGACCGCGACGTCCTTGCCGCCCTTGACCTGCAGGATCGAGGGGGTCGGATTGCCGTCATAATATAGCTCGGAATAGGCGAGGTCGCTCAGGATCCACAGCTCATGCTCCTTCGCGAACGCCACCAGCCGTTCGTAAAAGGCCAGGTCCACCGTCTCGGCGGTGGGATTGGACGGGTAGTTCACGACCAGCACCGAGGGGCGCGGCACAGTGAAGTGCATCGCCCGCTCCAGGCTCTCGAAATAGGCTTCGTCGGGCGTGGTCGGCACCGCCCGGATCGTCGCCCCCGCGATGATGAAGCCGAAGGTGTGGATCGGATAGGAGGGGTTCGGCGCCAGGATCACGTCGCCCGGCGCGGTGATCGCGGTCGCCAGCGACGCCAGCCCCTCCTTCGACCCCATGGTGACGACCACCTCGGTCTCGGGGTCGAGATCGACGCCGAAGCGGCGGCCATAATAGTTCGCCTGCGCGCGGCGGAGGCCCGGAATCCCCTTGGACTGGGAATAGCCGTGCGCGTCGGGCTTCTTGGCCACCTCGACGAGCTTGTCGAGCACATGGTCCGGCGGCGGCAGGTCGGGATTGCCCATGCCCAGATCGATGATGTCCTCGCCCCCCGCGCGCGCCGCCGCCCGCATCGCGTTGACTTCGGCGATGACATAGGGTGGCAGGCGCTTGATGCGGTAGAACTCTTCGGACATGGGTCCCTCTGTGTAACGAATTGGGACCCGATACTTAGCGCCTTTCGTTGAACAACGCGACCCGACATGACGGCGCAATATCCTGACGCTAGAGTGGGCCCAAACGAACGAGAGGATGCGATGACGGCCGCCCACGCGACAGCCCCCAATTCCACAGGCGCCCTGCCGACCCTGGAAGAATTGCAGCATTGGACCTGGGTGATGGGCCGGGCGCAGCAGATGATGATGGAGGCCGCGCTGACCCCGCCGCCCGAGGGCGTGCCGGTGGTGCCGGGCTTCAACGACCCCGCCACCGTCGAACGGGTCCGCGACTTCTGGTCCGATTCGATGAAGCTGTGGCAACGCTTCATCGACCCGGCCGCCGAACCCAGCATGGCCCCCAAGCCCGATCGCCGATTCAAGGCGGAACAGTGGCAGTCGCCGCTCTTCGATTGGATTCGGCAAAGCTATCAGGTGATCTCCGACCATATGCTGCGCGGCGTCGACGCGCTGGAGGGGGTGGAGCCCAAGCAGAAGGAGCAGATCCGCTTCGCCGCGCGCGCCTTTGTCGACGCCATGAGCCCGACCAATTTTCCGGCGACCAACCCGGAAGTGCTCGACAAGATCGTCGAGACGCGCGGCGAGAATCTGTTGAAAGGCTTGCAAAACATGCTCGCCGATCTGGGCCGCGGGCAGCTCACCCATAGCGATTCGCGCGCATTCGAGGTCGGCCGCAATCTGGCCGCCACGCCGGGCAAGGTGGTGAAGCGCACGCCGCTTTACGAACTGATCCAGTACACGCCCACCACCGGGCAGGTCGCGGCGGTGCCGATCCTGATCTTTCCGCCCTGGATCAACCGCTTCTACATCCTCGACCTCGCGCCCGAGAAGAGCCTGATCAAATGGCTGGTCGACCAGGGGTTCAGCGTCTTCATGGTGTCGTGGAAATCCGCCGACGCCACGATGAAGGACGTGATCTGGGACGATTACGTCACCGCGCAGGTCGACGCGATCGACACGGTGCGCGACCTGCTCGACGTGGAAGCGGTCCATACCGTCGGCTACTGCGTCGCGGGCACCACGCTCGCCGCGACGCTCGCCTATCTTTCGGCCAAAGGCGAGGCGGCCAAGGTCGCCAGCGCCACCTTCTTCACCGCGCAGGTCGATTTCTCGAAGGCGGGCGAGCTGCTCCACTTCGTCGATGACGAGCAACTGGCGCTGATCGGCGCGCTGTCGCCCGATGGTTTCCTCGACGGACGCTATCTGGCGGCGACCTTCAACCTGTTGCGCGGGCGCGACCTGATCTGGAATTACGTCACCAACAACTATCTGCTCGGGCGCGATTATATGCCGTTCGACCTGCTCCACTGGAATGGCGACGTCACCAACCTGCCCGCCAAATGGCATCTCAGCTATCTGACCGACCTTTACCGCGACAATCTTTTGATGACGCCGGGCGCGATGGCGGTGGCGGGGGTGCCGCTCGATCTGACCAAGGTGGCGACCCCGGCCTATATCCAGGCGGGGCGAGAGGATCATATCGCCCCGCCCGAAAGCGTGTGGAAGATCACCGAGGCCTTTACCGGCCCCTTGCGCTTCGTGCTGGCGGGGTCGGGGCATATTGCGGGCGTGGTGAATCCTCCGGCGGCGGGCAAATATCAATATTGGACCAATGATACGCCCGCCGAAACGCTCGCCGAGTTCGTCGCCGGGGCCAAAGAGACGAAGGGTAGCTGGTGGCCCGATTGGGCGGCGTGGCTTCGCACCCGCGACGCCGCCACCATCGTGGTGGAAGGCGCGCGCATACCAGGACAAGGCTCTCTCCCCGCCCTTGAAGACGCCCCCGGACTTTACGTCAGGCAACGCTGATCCGCTTTTGCTGCACTGCACAATGGACTTGATTTTCGCCCGCGAATCGCTATTGTGCAGCGCAACAAATCGGGAGAGTGCTGTTGGACAAGAACAAGCCGACCGTCACCGTTGCCAAGCCAGCGGCCAAAGCGCGTCGCGCGGCCAAGCCAGTCGCCGCCAAGACGCTGCCGGGCCTTCCTTCCGATCCCACGCCGACCGCCAAGCCCGTCGCCATCGAGACTGCTGCGCCTGAGAGCCCGAGCCTGCCGCTGGCCGTAAAGGTCGCGCAGCCTGCCCCGACGCCCAAGGCTCCGAAGGTCGCCGCGCCCAAGCCTGCCCCCAAGCCGGTGGCGGTGGCGCCCGAAGCCAAGCCGGTGGAGCCGCCCAAGCCCGCTCCGGCACCGGCTCGGGTGGCGGAGACCCCCGAAATTTCTTCCCCGACCGCCGCGGTTTCGGCGGACTCAAAGCCCAAGGACATGATCATGGACGCCACGAGCACCATCGAAAACGCCGCCCAGGACACCGCCGCCAAGACCCAGGCCTTTTTCGGCGACGCCCAGGCCCGCACCCAGGCTACCATGGAGAAGAGCGCCAAGCTGTTCGAGGACATGGTCGCCTTCAACAAGGGCAATCTGGAAGCGGTCGTCGAATCGTCGAAGATCGCCGCCAAGGGCGCCGAGTCGCTGGGCCAGGGCGCGGCGGACTATGCCAAGCGTTCGTTCGAAACCGCGACCCAGACGCTCCAGACCCTGTCGTCGGTCAAGTCGCCGACCGAGTTTCTGAAGCTTCAGTCGGACTTCGCCCGTTCGGCCTTCGACTCGATGGTCGCGCAGACCTCGCGCTCGACCGAGACGATGATGAAGCTGGCTGGCGAGATCGCCCAGCCGCTGAGCAACCGCTTCGCGGTCGCCGCCGAAAAGATGAAGACCGTCGCCTAATCCGCGAAGGGTTCCATCACCGGAATGAAGAGGGCGGTCGCCGATGCGGCCGCCCTTTTTTGTGCGTGTGGTGGATCACGCCCATTGGACAGGCGGACCGCGAACGGCTTTTGCCTCCCCCGTCCCCGGGCCGGGAGAGAGGCTTTTCGAAAACGACGCCGAGCCGCATTCCCATCCCCACTGGCATCCCGCGCGCGCCGCGCCTATCTTCTCCCCATGTCGTTCTTCGGCCGCTTCTCCCCCGTTCGCGCGATCCGCGACCTGCGATTCTTCTTGTCGCAGCGCCAGCCCTATGAGCTGGTCTTCCTGATGATCGCGATCGGGATCACCGGCTTCTTCATCTATGCCTTCGCCCGCGACGATTATGTGCCGGTGCCGTATAAGCCGGACATCATCTATGTCGAACAATGGCGCGCCGACCGCACCGATGCGGAGATCCGGGCGCAGCAGAAGATCGATTATGGAAAGAAGAAGCAGCGGCTGGCCGAGGAAAAGGCCGCCAAGGAACAGCGCCAGGCCGAATTCAAACGTGTGGACGATGCGCTGAACAAGTGGGGCATCTGACCGATCATCGCTGGATGGGCGCCGCGCTGGCCCTGGCGGGTCGCGGCGTCGGGCGGACCGCGCCCAATCCCAATGTCGGTTGCATCCTGATTCGTGACGGTCGCGTCTTGGGGCGCGGATGGACGCAGCCAAGCGGGCGCCCCCATGCCGAGGCGATGGCGCTGGCGGAGGCGGGCGAGGCGGCGCGTGGGGCGACCGCTTATGTCACGCTGGAGCCCTGTGCCCATGTCTCGCCCCGCGGCCCCGCCTGCACCGACCTGCTGATCGCCGCCGGAGTCGCACGAATCGTCGCGGCGATGGGCGATCCCGATCCCCGGACCAACGGCCAGGGCTTTGCCCGCGCCCGCGCCGCCGGGATTTCGGTGACGACCGGCGTGCGTGAGGCAGAGGCACGCGCGATGATCGCGGCTTTCCTGACCCGCCGGGCCAGGGGTCGCCCCTTCGTCACGCTGAAGCTCGCCACCTCGCTCGACGGCCGGATCGCGCGGCCCGATGGCGAGAGCCGCTGGATCACCGGCCCGCAAGCCCGCGCCCATACCCATTTGGAGCGCAGCCGCCACGAGGCGATTCTGGTCGGGCGTGGAACGCTGGAGGCGGATGTGCCCAGGCTAGACGTCCGCCTGCCGGGCCTGGAAGACCGCAGCCCCCGCCGAATCCTGCTCTCCCGCACCCCCGCACCCGGTTGGGAAACGATCCCCTCCCCCCATGCCATCGCCGATCTGGCGGGCGTCGACCGTCTCATGGTCGAGGGCGGCGCGCAAACTGCCTCGGCGTTCCTCGCCGCCGATCTGGTCGATCGGCTGCTCCTCTATCGCGCGCCGATCCTGATCGGCGAGGGTCGCGCGGCGCTGGGCGATATCGGATTGCACAGGCTGGCCGATGCGCATGGCCGCTGGCGCCTTGCCGACTCGCGGATGCTTGGCAGCGACCGGTTGGAGGTCTACGAGCGCGACTGATATGTTTACCGGGATCGTCACCGACATCGGCTCCGTCACCGCCGTCGAGGCGCGCGGCGACACGCGAGTCGTCATCGCCACCGCCTATGATACGGCGACCATCGACTTGGGCGCGTCGATCGCCTGTTCAGGCGTCTGCCTGACCGTGGTTGAGAAAGGCCCCGACTGGTTTGCGGTCGACGTCTCGGCCGAGACGATCGGGCGCACCGCCGACCAGTGGATCAGCGGCCAGCGCCTGAACCTCGAACGCGCGATGAAGCTGGGCGACGAGTTGGGCGGTCATATCGTCACCGGCCATGTCGATGGCGTCGGTCAGGTCATATCGGTTGCCGAGGAAGGCGGATCGCACCGCGTCTTCGTGGCCGTTCCGTCCGACCTCGCCCCCTTCATGGCGACCAAGGGTTCGGTCACGATCGACGGCGTCTCGCTGACCGTCAACAGTGTCGAGGATACGAACGACGGCACGGTGATCGGCCTGAACATCATCCCGCACACCGCCGCGGTCACCACGCTGGGCGGCATCGTGGAAGGCCAGCGCGTCAATATCGAGATCGATGTGCTCGCCCGTTACCTGCAGCGCATGGAGCATTATCGTGGCCGCTAATCCCGACGCTCTGGCCGGCCTGCGGCGCGGCTTCCTGTCCAGCCCCGAAGAGATCATCGACGAGGCGCGCAACGGCCGCATGTTCATCCTGGTCGATGACGAGGATCGCGAAAATGAAGGCGATCTGGTCATCCCCGCGCAGATGGCGACACCCGAGAAGGTCAACTTCATGGCGCGGCACGGGCGCGGCCTGATCTGCCTCGCCATGACGCGCGAGCGGGTCGACACGCTCGGCCTGCCGCTGATGAGCCCCAAGAACGGGACGCGGCACGAAACCGCCTTCACCATCTCGATCGAGGCGCGCGAGGGCGTGACGACCGGCATTTCGGCGGCCGATCGCGCACGGACCATCGCGGTGGCGATCGACGCGAGCCAAGGCCCCGACTCGCTGGTCACGCCCGGCCATGTCTTTCCGCTGGTCGCGCGCGACGGCGGCGTGCTGGTGCGCGCCGGCCATACCGAGGCGGCGGTCGATGTCGCGCGGCTGGCGGGGCTCAACCCCTCGGGCGTGATCTGCGAGATCATGAACGAGGATGGGACGATGGCGCGGATGGACGACCTCGTCTCCTTCGCGCAGCTCCACAATCTCAAGATCGGCACGATCCGCGACCTGATCGCCTATCGTCGCCGCTACGACCATCTGGTCGAGTTGCAATCCGAAGCCACGTTCGAGAGCGAATGGGGCGGCACCTGGACCGCGCGTGCCTATCGCAACAAGGCGACGGGCACCGAGCAGGTCGCTCTGGTCAAGGGCAAGCTGGACACCGACAAGCCGGTGCTGGTGCGGATGCACGCCATGACGCCCTTTGCGGACATGTTCGGCGAGGCCGGGCCGCGCGGCCATCTGCTCGCCAAGTCGATGCGGATGATCGCCGAGGAGGGCTCGGGCGTGATCGTCGTCATCAACCGCCCGCGCACCGACGCCTTCACCACCGCCGTCCGGCTGAAAGCGGGCGAGGAGGTGCAGATCGACATGGAGGAACTGCGCGATTACGGCGTCGGCGCGATGATCCTGGCCGAAATGGGCGTGCAGGACATGGTGCTGCTGACCAACACCCATCACACGCTGATCGGGCTCGACGGGTACGGCCTGTCGATCGTCGGCGAACGTCGCATCGAAAATTTTGAGGGAGACGCCTGATGGCGCATGTGTTGATCGTCGAGGCGCGCTTCTACGAGCATCTGAACGACCTGCTCCTGTCGGGCGCGCGCGCCGCGATCGAGGAGGCGGGCCACAGCCATGAGACGATCACCGTCCCCGGCGCGCTGGAGATTCCGGGCGCGGTGGCGATGGCGGCGGACACGGGGCGTTACGACGCCTTCGTCGCGATCGGCGTGGTGATCCGCGGCGAGACCTATCATTTCGAGATCGTCTCGAACGAGAGCGCGCGCGGGCTGATGGCTCTGACCATGGATGGCCTGCCCATCGGCAACGGCATCATCACCACCGAGAACGAAGCGCAGGCGCTGACCCGCGCCAAGCCGGACGAGAAGAACAAGGGCGGTGAGGCGGCCAAGGCGGCGCTCGCCATGCTGGCGCTCAAGGGCCGGTTCGGGTGACATCGCCCATCCTCCAGACCGAGCGGCTGACCTTACGGCTCCCCTCGGCGGAGGATTTCGAGGCCTGGGCGGCGTTCCATGCCGAGGAGGACACGATGCGCTTCCTGGGCGGCGTGCAGGCGCGCGGTGCGGCATGGCGAGGCCTGTGCACCATGGTGGGCGCGTGGAGCGTGCGCGGTTTCGCGATGTTCTCGGTGATCGAGCGCGCCACCGGCCGCTGGGTCGGCCGGATCGGGCCCTGGCAGCCCGAGGGCTGGCCGGGCCGCGAAGTCGGCTGGGGCGTGGCGCGCGAGTTCGCCGGGCGCGGCTATGCCCATGAGGCGGCGGTCGCGGCGATCGACTATGCCATCGATGTGCTGGGCTGGGACCATGTGATCCACACCATCGACCCGGAGAATATCGGCTCGATCAGGCTGGCGCAGCGGCTGGGGGCGGTGAACGAGGGACCGACTCGCCTGCCCGCACCGCTTGAGTCCTTTCGCGTTGACGCTTGGGGCCAGAGCGCCGACCAATGGCGCGCCCGGCGGGGTACAGCCTCCGCATGACCGACATGCCGCCCACCCGCTTTCGCGTCGTCGAGCGGGGCCGGCGGCTGGAAGTGATCGACACCCAGGCGGGCAAATCGCCGCCCGCGCAGCGGACGCCGACGCCGCGCCCGATCGCCTCGCCGAGCAAGCCGCGATTCCAGCTACCGGAGAAGCTGCGCTTCGACGGCGGGGGAAGCTGGGCGACCGATAGCTTCTACGACGCCAAGGGGCCGCGCACGCTGACGCTGGATACAGGCGCGATGCAGAAGTTGCGCTATGCCGGAGCCGGGTTGGTGGCGATGGTGGTCATCTGGGTGTTGCTGGCGTTCGCCATTCCCATCGTCTGGGGAGCACCGCTGCTGCTGTTCAATTCCAAGAGCCGCGAGACGGTGCGCGATCAGGTGACCGCCTTTCTCGACGGGCTGGATACCACCGAATAACCCCCACCTCCGTTCACGCTGGGCGAAGTCGCTGCCTACGCTTTGGGCTCGCGGCTTCGGACTCCCTTGGCCTTCGACTTCGCTCAGGCTGAACGGAGCAGGGAATATAGGTCAGGAGAGATACTGCGGGGGCGGGAGAATCACCCCCGCCCCCCGTCACTCACGCCGCGCGGGCCTGCTCGTCGAGCGTCGGATAGTCGATATATCCCTCCGGCCCCTGGCTGTACCAGGTCTTCATGTCGCTCTGGGTCAGCGGCGCATCGGTGCGCAGTCGTTCGGGCAGGTCCGGATTGGCCAGGAAGGTGCGACCGAACGCGATGGCATCCGCCACGCCCGAATCGAGCGCTCCTTGCGCCTTTTCCCGGCTGTCGAAATCGCTGTTGAGGATCAGCGGACCGGTAAAGACCTCGCGGATCTGCGGCGACAGCTTGGGTACGTCGGTGCTGCCATAGGTACCATCCGGCCCGATCTCACGCAGTTCGAGAAAGGCGATGCCAAGGTCCGACAGCATCTTCGCGGCGGGCACGAAGACCGAGGCCGGATCGCTGTCGTCCACGCCCTGGCTGTCGCCATTGGGCGACAGGCGCACCCCGACCCGCTCCTTGCCCGCGACCGCGATCACCCGCTCGGTGATCTCGCGGAGCAGGCGGATGCGGTTCTCCGGCGAGCCGCCATATTCATCCTCGCGATGATTGGCGTTGTCGCGCAGGAATTCGTCGATCAGATAACCATTGGCGGCATGGATCTGCACCCCGTCGAACCCGGCGGCCAGCGCATTGCGGGTGGCGAGCGCATAATCATCGAGCAGACGCGGAATCTCGGACAGTTCGAGCGGCCGGGCGGTCTCGAAATCCTGCTTGCCCTCGAAGGTATGCGCCTGCCCCTCGGTCCGGGTCGCGGAGGACGAGACCGGCTGCATCCCCGTCACCGAGCTGTGCACCTGGCGGCCCATATGCCAGAGCTGTGCGACGATCCGGCCGCCCGCCTTGTGCACGGCCGCGGTGACGGGCTTCCACGCCTCGACCTGTTCGTCGGTCCAAAGGCCCGGCGCATAGGGCCAGCCCAGGCCTTCGCGGCTGATACCGGTCGCCTCGGAGATGATGAGGCCCGCGCTCGCCCGCTGGGCATAATATTGCGCCATGATCGGCGTCGGCACCGCCTCGCGCGTCGCCCGCGCGCGGGTCAGCGGGGCCATCAGGATGCGGTTTGGCGCGTGAATGGCACCCAGATCGATGGGATCGAACAGCGTTGGCATCAAAATCAAATCCTTCTGTGGCCTTTCCGGCCTGACGCAACGCAGATAGGACGTTAAGGGAGCCCATGCCCGTATCCGCCCCCCCAAGAAAAAGTGAATTGTCTGAAAGCGTTCGTCTTTCGGACCGGAGCGGGCCCACCACCACGCCGCCTCTGGCCTTCGCGGCGGTCATCCTCGCCAATGTCGCGCTCGCCTTCGGGCCGCTGCTGGTGCGAATGGCCTATACCGGGCCGGTCGCCTCGGCCTTCTGGCGGATCACGCTGGCCGCGCCCGTGCTGGTGCTGGTCACGCTGCTAGGCTCCGCGCGGCCGCGTATGCCGGGCCGGGGGCAGGCCGGGCTCTGGGCGCTGCTGCTGATCGGCGGGATCGCCTTTGCGGGCGATCTGGGCGCCTGGCATATCGGCATCCGCCAGACGACGATGGCCAACGCCACGCTGTTCGGCAATTCGGCGACCTTCATCTTCCCGCTCTATGGCTTTCTGGTCGCACGCGCCTGGCCCTCGCGGATGCAGGGGATCGCGCTGATCCTGGCGGCGGTGGGGGCCGGGCTGTTGATGGGGCGTAGCTATCAGGTCGATCCGCGCCATCTGGTCGGCGATCTTCTATGCGTGCTCGCGGGGGTGCTGTATGCCTTTTACTTCATCCTGATGTCGCGGGTCCGCGTCGCCATGCCGCCGGTGCCGGCGCTCGCCTGGTCGACACTGGCCAGCATCGTGCCACTGTTCGTCTTCGCGGTGGTACTGGGCGAGCGGGTATGGCCCGATCAGTGGAGCCCGCTGATCCTGCTGGCGCTGGGGAGCCAGATCATCGGCCAGGGGTTGATGATCTATGCGCTGGGGCTGCTCAGCCCGCTGGTCGTCGGTCTCGCGCTGCTGGTACAGCCGATGGTGGCGACGGCGATTGGCTGGATCGTCTATGGCGAGACGCTGGCCCTGCCCGATCTGGCGGGGGTAGCGATGGTGGCGGTCGCGCTGGTGCTGGTGCGGCGCGGATCATCCAAGGCGGTTGCCAAGCCGGACGATAGGGACGACGAGAGAAGCCTATGACCGAGATTGCCATGACCGATGTTCAAGACCTGACCCTCGACGAGGTGCGCGTTGCGCTGGCCGACGGCATCGCGTCCAACGCCGCGTTCGACGGCTGGGGCGACGAAGCGCGCGACATGGCGGCGGATGCGGCCGGTATCGACCGCGACATCGCCCGGCTCGCCTTCAAGGACGGGCCGGTCGCGATGATCGACGCCTGGTTTGCCGCGATCGATGCCGCGATGGTCGCGGCGGTGCCGCGCGAACAGGCCGCCGCGATGAAGATCCGCCAGCGCATCACCGCACTGGTCGAAGCAAGACTGGAGGCCCTCGCCCCCAATCGCGAGGCGCTGCGCCGCGCGCTGACCATTCTCGCCATGCCGCAAAATGCCGCGAGCGGGGCGCGACTCGGCTGGCGGACGGTCGACACGATCTGGGCGCAGGCGGGCGATACGGCGACCGATTATAATCACTATACCAAGCGCGCGACGCTATTCGCCGTCTATGCCGCGACCATCGCTGCCTTCCTGAACGACGAGAGCGAAGGGCATGCCGACACCCGCGCCTTCCTGGCTCGCCGGATCGAGGGGATCATGCGGTTCGAGAAATGGAAGGCCGGCATGGTCAAGCGGGGCGAGAATATGCCCAGCCTGTCGCGGTTTATCGGGCGGTTGCGCTATCCGGCGGTGTGAGGCGGTTCGGGGTTGAGGGATTCCCCTGGCCTTAGACTTCGCTCAGGCTGAGCGAAGTCTAAGGCCACGCCCCAAACCCCGACATCCATTTCATCAACGGGTAATTGATAATCAATCGCACTGGGGTTATGTAGTCTCCATGGCGATGCTCAGCAGTCTCGAAACCCTTCCCCGGCGGCAACCGGCGACCGTGGCCGCGATCGACTGGACTCAGCTGGCGCTGCCCGAGGCGCGCCGGCTGCGCGAACTGGGTTTCGATGAAGGCGTGGGTGTGGAGGTGCTGCACCGCGCAACGCTGGGCGGTGGGCCGATCGCCTGCCGGATCGGCCGGATGACCGTGGCGCTGCGTCGCCGGGTTGCGGCATCGATCCGCGTCGCGACCGGCGCCTGAATTTTTGAGGTTCGCCTGATCTGATGAACGCCGCACCGCTGGTTGCGCTCGTCGGCAATCCCAATGCCGGCAAAAGCGCCCTGTTCAACGCGCTGACCGGCGCGCGGCAGAAAGTCGGAAATTACCCCGGCGTCACCGTCGAGCGGCATTCGGGCCGCCTCGTGCTGGAGGATGGCCGACCGGTCGAACTGGTCGACCTGCCCGGTGCCTATAGTCTCGATCCGGGCAGCCTGGACGAGCAGGTCACCCGCAATGTCGTGATGGGGTCGCAGGCGGGCGAGCGGCGCCCGGATGCGCTGGTCGTGGTGGTCGATGCCGCCAATCTCGACAATCATCTGCGCTTCGCGCTGCAACTGATCGCTCTGGGCCTGCCGGTGGTGGTCGCGCTAAACATGGTCGATCTGGCCGAGCGTGACGGGCTGACGCTCGATCCCGATATTCTAGCGCGCGAACTGGGCGTGAAGGTGATCCCGACCGTCGCGGTGCGCCGCCGTGGCCTCGATGCGCTGAAGGCCGAGGTCGACCGGCTGGTGTCCGAGGAGCGTGCCCGTCCGATCGCCCCTGCCGACCAGATCGACGACATCGTCACGCTGCAACGCCGCGCCCGCCAGATCGCGGCGGCGGCGACCGTGGCGGAGACGCCCGTCCGCCGCTGGACGCACATGCTCGACTCGGTCGCGCTGCACCCCATTGCGGGGCCGATCCTGCTGGTCGCGCTGCTCTTCGTCATGTTCCAGGCGGTCTTCGCTTGGTCCGAAGCGCCGGTCGGCTGGATCGAGCAGGGCTTTGTCTGGTTGGAGGCCCAGGTCGGCGCCGCCCTGCCCGAGGGCTGGTTCCGCAGCCTCATCACCGATGGCCTGATCGCCGGTGTCGGCGCGGTCATCGTCTTCCTGCCGCAGATCCTGATCCTGTTCCTGTTCATCTTGGTGCTGGAGGCGAGCGGATATATGGTCCGCGCCGCCTTCCTGATGGACCGCCTGATGGCGCAGGTCGGGCTGTCGGGCCGCGCCTTCATTCCGCTGCTGTCGTCCTTCGCCTGTGCGGTGCCGGGCATCATGGCGACGCGGACGATCGATGACGAGAAGGACCGGCTGACCACCATTCTGATCGCGCCGCTGATGACCTGTTCGGCGCGCCTGCCCGTCTACACCATCATCATCGGCGCATTCATTCCCGACCGGCAGGTGCTGCCCTTTGTCGGGCTACAGGGGCTGGTGCTGCTCGGCCTGTATCTGATGGGCATTGTCGGTGCGTTCGTCGCCGCGCTGCTGCTCCGGCGTACCGTCACCAAGGGCGCGTCGTCGGGCTTCATGATGGAGATGCCGAAGTACCAGTGGCCGCATATCCGCGACGTGTTGCTCGGCCTGTGGAGCCGTGCGCTGATCTTCCTGAAGCGCGCGGGCACCACCATCGCGCTGACCACCGTGATCCTGTGGGCGCTGCTGTCCTTCCCCAAGCCGCCGGAAGGCTCGGGCATCTCGCCGGTCGATTATTCGGTTGCGGGTCGCATCGCCAGCGGGATCGAGGTCGTGGTGCGCCCGATCGGCTTCAACCGCGATATCTCCCTGGCACTCGTCCCCGCCATGGCGGCACGCGAAGTGGCGGTGGCCGCAATCGGCACCGTCTACGCCATCGACGATACCGAGCATGAGGGCGGGCAGAAGGCGATGACCGACAAGCTCAAGCGCAACTGGTCGCTGCCCACCGCGCTCGCCTTCCTGATGTGGTTCGTCTTCGCACCCCAGTGCATCTCGACCATCGCGGTGACGCGAAGGGAAACCAACGGATGGCGCTGGCCCGCCTTCATGGTGGGGTACCTTTTCGTGACCGCTTATGTCATGGCGGGCATCACATATTGGCTGGCTGTTTTCGCCGGCCTCTGAACCAAGCACGGGACTGAATACATGGCGGGCAGCGTCAACAAGGTGATTCTCGTCGGCAATCTGGGACGCGATCCCGAGAGCCGCTCCTTCCAGAATGGCGGCAAGGTGGTCGAGCTGCGCATCGCCACGTCCGAATCGTGGAAGGACCGCAATAGCGGCGAGCGGAAGGAAAAGACCGAGTGGCACACGGTCAAGATCTTCAACGAAGGTCTCGCCAACGTCGCCGAGCGGTTCCTGCGCAAGGGCTCGAAGGTCTATATCGAAGGCGCGCTGACCACCCGCAAGTGGCAGGACCAACAGGGTAATGACCGCTATTCGACCGAAGTGACGCTGCAGGGCTTCAACTCGGTGCTGACCATGCTCGACGGCCCCGGTGGCGGTCAGGGCGGCGGCGGTAGCCGTGGCGGCGGCGATTTCGGCGGTGGCGATGATTTCGGCGGCGGCGACTTTGGCGGCGGATCGAGCGGATTCGGCGGCGGATCGTCGGGCGGCGGCTATGGCGGCGGTCAGCGCGGCGGTTCTTCGTCCTCGGGCGGGAACGGTGGCAATCGTGGCGGGTTCGGACAGGGCGGCGGTTTCGCCGACGATCTGGATGACGACGTTCCCTTCTGATCGGGGCACGGGTTCCATGGTGCGAGGATGGATCGAGAAGGTTTTAGGACCGGCCTGATATTCGGCCAGACGGATGGGAAGACGGATATGCTCGACCCATCGGTGTTGACATACGAACGGCGCGCGGCGATGATCCGATCCTATGACCTGGCGGGGTATCGCGAAAGCGGGCACCTGGACGATCTGGCGGCCTTTGCCGCCGAACTCTGCGCAACCCCGGTGGCACTGGTCAGCCTGGTCGAGGAGGAGACCCAACGGTTTCTCGCCGTGGTCGGGCTGGAGGCGGATCAGTCGCCTCGCGATACATCCTTCTGCGCCCATGCGATGATCGGCCGCGAGGCGACGATGGTGGTGCCGGATGCGCGCGCCGACCCGCGCTTCGCCGATTTCTCCCTCGTCACCGGGCCGCCCTATATCCGCTTCTATGCGGGTGCGCGGCTCCTGTCGCATGAGGGGGTGCCGCTGGGCGCGATCTGCGTCATCTCGCCCGAGCCCCGACCGCAGGGGCTGACCCCATTCCAGCAGCGCGGTCTGGAGATCCTGGCGACCGCCGTCATGGGCCGGTTGCAGGACCGTCGTGCCCAGCGCGAGCATGAACAGACGGTCGAGGCCTCCGAGGCGCGCGTTGCCGATAGCGAGCAGCGTTTTCGAACCCTGGCCGACACCATGCCGCAAATGGTCTGGTCGACGCTGCCCGACGGCTTTCACGATTATTATAATGCGCGCTGGTATGAGTTTACGGGGATGCCCGACGGCTCGACCGATGGCGAGGCCTGGAACGGCATGTTCCATGAGGACGACCAGCAGCGCGCCTGGACGCTATGGCGTCATAGCCTGGCGACCGGCGATCCCTATCAGATCGAATATCGGTTGCGGCATCGCGACGGCACCTATCGCTGGGTGCTGGGCCGCGCGCTGCCGATCCGGGACGCGAACGGGCAGATCACCCGCTGGTTCGGCACCTGCACCGACATTCACGAACAGAAGCTGGCACTGGAAGAACGCGAGATCGTCAGCCAGGAGCTGAGCCACCGGATCAAGAATATCTTTGCGGTGATCTCCGGCCTGATCGCCTTTGCCGCGCGCAGCCATCCGGGCTTTGGCGCGATCGCCAGCGACCTGCGCGACCGGATCACCGCGCTGGGCCGTGCGCACGACTTCGTCCGCCCCCATAGTCCGCAGTCGCAGCCCAAGGCGCGGCAGGATTCGCTCCACGGCCTGCTCGGCGATCTGTTCGAGCCCTATCGCGGCGATACCGAGGCGCGCATCCGGCTGGACGGGGACGATGTGCCGGTCGACGACCGTTCGGCGACGCCGCTGGCGCTGTTGTTCCACGAGCTGGCGACCAACGCCTCCAAATATGGCGCACTATCGGTCATGACCGGGCATGTCGTGCTGACGGTGACGCGGCGCGACGACATGGTGACGCTGTGCTGGCAGGAGCATGACGGCCCCGCGCTCGATGCCGCGCCGACCCGGATCGGATTCGGATCGCAACTGGTCGAGCTGTCGGCGGTGCGGCAATTGGGCGGCACGGTCGGGCGCGACTGGCGTGCGGAAGGACTGGTCGTGACGATCGAGGTCCCGCTGGCCGCGTTCAGCCGTCCGGCGGGGCTGGGCCCCGGCCGCTGAGCAGCTTTCCGAACGCATGATCATGGATTGGCAAAGAGGCCTGGGCCATGAAAGGCCCCGGCGGGAGAGGCTTTACATCGCCAGCTTGAGCGGCATCAATTCCTCGGACATCATGTCCGCGGCGGAACCGGTGGCCATGGCCGCCGCCGCCAGGATCGCCCGCTCGCTAAACGGTTTGCGGATATAGCCGAGCGCTTCGATATCGGTCGAAATCTGGGCGGGGTTGGCAGTGACGAAGACGATCTTCACCCCATAATCGTCGGCCAGCCGACGTGCGATGTCGGGGCCTGTCGCCCCGTCGCGCAGGTTCACATCGACAAAGGCAAAGGAGCAACCCGGCGCGGTCTCAAAGGCGGTGCGGCTGTCTGCCGCTATGCCGGCCACCTGATAGCCCGCATCGGTCAGAATGCGCTCTAGATCGAGGGCCACGAAAATTTCGTCTTCCACGATCAGGGCGGTTTGTCTCATGTCAAATTCCCGTCACTTTCGCCAATAACGGCCTTGATCGAAATAAAGTTCCGACTGTGTAGCGGTTCTAACGACGCAACAAAAATACGGCGTGCTCCGCGCGGACGTTCGCCGCCGCCGCACTGGTGGGTCGCCCGCGCGACAGGAACCAGCTTCCCTCCACAGTAATCCGCCGCTGCCGGACGAAGGCGCGGAAGTCGTCGATCGTCACATGATGGATGTTCGGCGTGTCATACCATTGTTCGGGCAGCAATTTCGTCACCGGCATCCGCCCGCCCCACAAAAGCGACAGCCGCACCCGCCAATGCGCGAAATTGGGGAAGGACACGAAAGCCCGCTGGCCGATGCGCAGCAGATGGTCGAGCACCTGGTCGGGCGCACGCGCGGTCTGAAGCGTCTGGCTGAGGATCGCATAGTCGAACCCCTTGTCGGGATAGCCCGCCAGATCGACGTCGGCGTCGCCCTGCACCACGGCCAGCCCGCGCGCGACGGCGGAGGCGACGTTGACCGGGTCGATCTCCAGCCCCCGCGCATCCACGCCCGAATCGTCGCGCAGCGCCGCCATCAACTGCCCGTCGCCGCATCCGATATCGAGCACGCGAGCGCCCCGTGCGACATGCGCGGCGATGATCGCCAGATCGGGGCGAAGCATCTCGCTCATGGCTCGGCCCGCAGGAAGCCGTCGATCACCCGGTTCATCTCGGGCGCTTCGAGCAGGAAGGCGTCATGGCCATAGGGGCTCGACAATTCCACGAAACTCGCCGCCGCGCCCGCCGCGTTGAGCGCCTGCACCACGGCACGCGACTCGGAGGTCGGATAGAGCCAGTCAGTGTCGAAGCTGACCAGACAGAAGCGGGTCTTCGTCCCCCGAAAGGCGTTGGCGAGCAGCCCGCCATGCTCCTCGGCGAGATCGAAATAATCCAGCGCGCGGGTGATGTAGAGGTAGCTGTTGGCGTCGAACCGGTCGACGAAGCTCAACCCCTGATGCCGCAAATAGCTTTCGACCTGGAAATCGGCGTCGAAACCGAAGCTCTTGGCGCCGTCCGGCCGATCGGGCCGTGCCTGGAGCCGCCGCCCGAACTTCTCGGTCAACCCTGCCTCGGACAGATAGGTGATGTGCGCCGCCATCCGCGCGACCGCTAGACCCGCCGCCGGGGGATCGTTGGCCTCGTAATAGGCGCCGCCGCGCCATTTCGGGTCGGCCATGATCGCCTGTCGCCCGACCTCGTGGAACGCGATGTTCTGGGCCGAATGCCTGGCGGTCGAGGCGACCATGACGCAGGCGCGGACCCGCTCGGGAAAGGTCGCGGCCCAACTGATCGCCTGCATCCCGCCCATCGATCCGCCGACCACCGCCTTCAACTGCCCCACGCCCAGATGGTCGAGCAGCATGGCTTGCGCGCGCACCATGTCGCGGATGGTGATGACGGGAAAGCGCATTCCCCAGGGTTCGGCCGTGGAGGGATCGGTGGTCGCGGGGCCGGACGATCCCATGCAACTGCCGATCACGTTCGAGCAGATGATGAAATGCCGCGCCGGATCGATCGGCTTGCCTTCCCCCACCAGCCGCGTCCACCAGCCAGGCTTGCCGGTGCGCGGATGGGGCGAGGCGACATGCTGGTCGCCGGTCAGCGCGTGGCAGATCAGGATCGCGTTCGAGCCATCGGCATTCAGCGTGCCATAGGTCTCATAGCCGATCTCGACCGGCGACAGCAGCCCCCCGCCATCGAGCCGAAGCGGCCCGGGCAGCACGATATGGCGTGACAGACCGAAACGCTGGTCGTCGCCAAGGGATTGTGCGGAAACGGAAGCGGCCATGGAGCCCTATCCGCTAGGCCGCGATGCTTGGCAACGCAAGGCCATGGCCGCTATGGCGTTTGCCATGACCGAGCTTACCGCCCCCGAACCGATCTCCTGGGTCAAGGCGATCGCGCCCTATGTCCCCGGCCGCGCGACGACCGATGACGGGCGCAAGGTCGCCAAACTCTCGTCCAACGAGAATCCGCTGGGCACCAGCGAGAAGGCGCGCACCGCCTTCGCCGCCGCCGCGCGGAATCTAGAGCGCTATCCGGATGCGGGCGCGACCGCGCTGCGCGAGGCGATCGGCGCGGTCCACGGCCTCGACCCGGCGCGAATCATCTATGGCACCGGCTCGGACGAGATTCTCCACCTTGCGGCGGGTGCGTTCGCGGGGCCGGGGGATGAGGTCATCCATGTCCGCTACGGCTTTTCCGTGTACGAGATCGCCACCCGGCGCGTCGGGGCGGAGCCGGTGGTGGTCGCCGATCACGAATACGCCACCGATGTCGACGCGATCCTGGCGGCCGTCACGGACAAGACACGGGTCGTCTTCGTCGCCAATCCCAACAATCCGACCGGCACCTATGCTGGCGCGGGTGAGATCGCCCGGCTGCACGCCGGGCTGCCGCCCCATGTCCTGCTGGTCCTCGACCAGGCCTATGCCGAATATCTGGCCGAGGGCGAGGATGATGGCGGGCTGGCGCTGGCCGAACGCGCGGCGAACGTGCTGGTCTCGCGCACCTTCTCCAAGATCCATGGCCTCGCCGCCGAGCGGATCGGCTGGGGCTATGCCGCCGCGCCGATCATCGATGCGCTGCACCGCATCCGCGCGCCGTTCAACGTGACCATCGCCGGGCAGAACGCCGCGATCGAGGCGATCCGCGACCGCGCCTTCGTAGAATCGTCGCGTGCCCATAACGCCCGCTGGCTGGCCTGGTTCGAGGAGCAGATCGCAAACCTCGGCAATGCCGGGCTTCGCTGCGTGCCATCCAAGGCCAATTTCTCGCTGGTCCTGTTCGAGGGCAAATTGACCGCAGAGCGCGCCTATCATGGACTGATGGACGCGGGTTACATCGTCCGCTGGCTGCCGAGCCAGGGGCTGGGCCATGCCCTGCGCATCACCATCGGCACCGAGGATGAGGTGAAGGGCGTGATCGCCGCGCTCCGCCGGATGGCTGCGGACTGATGCTGCCCTTTGCCCGGATCACCATCATCGGCCTGGGGCTGATCGGCTCCTCGGTCGCGCGCGCGGTGCGCGCGAACATGCCCACGGCGAGGCTCACCGGCTATGACGCCGATGCCGGCGTGCGCGAGACGGCACGGCGGATCGACCTGTGTGACGATGTCGCCGACAGCGCGGGTGCGGCAGTGATCGATGCCGATCTGGTGATGCTGTGCGTGCCCGTCGGCGCCATGGCGGCGGTCGCGGCCACGTTCGCCGACGACCTGCCCGCCGAGGCGATCGTCAGCGATGTCGGCGGGTCGAAGGAAAGTGTGGTCGCGGCGCTGCGTTCCGTCTTGCCGGATGCGATGCTGGTCCCCGGCCATCCGGTGGCAGGCACGGAGAATAGCGGCCCGGAAAGCGGCTTTGCGACCTTGTTCCGCGGCCGCTGGTGCATCCTGACCCCGGAGGAACATTGCCCCGAAGCCCCGGTCGCCCGGCTGCGCGCCTTCTGGGAAGCGCTGGGCGCGAATGTCGAGTTGATGACACCGCGCCATCACGACCTCGTCCTGGCGGTGACCAGCCACGTTCCGCACCTGATCGCCTATTCGATCGTGGGCACCGCTTCCGACCTGGAAGACGTGACGCAAGGCGAAGTCATCAAGTTCTCCGCTGGCGGTTTTCGAGACTTCACCCGGATCGCCGCCTCCGATCCGACCATGTGGCGTGACGTGTTCCTCAACAATCGCGAGGCGGTGCTGGAGATCTTACAACGCCTGACAGAGGATGTGACGATGCTCCAGCGCGCGATCCGCTGGGGCGATGGCGATACCCTGTTCGACCTGTTCAGCCGCACCCGCGCCATCCGTCGCTCGATCATCGACCAAGGCCAGGACGACGCCCGCGAGGATTTCGGGCGGAGTCACGGGGGATAAATCGTCCCCGGCACGGGAGGGCCATGGGGAGCATGGCGGAAGGGGGGTAGACGTAAAAATGGGCGTCCCTTGCGGAAGCCCCCCTCCGTCAGGGTTTATGCTCTGCCACCGCCCCGCGCCGGTGAGGATTCCAGGGCATTCATCGCCGCATGAACCCTAGCCTCCGCCTCCGCACGTGGCAGCCCGGGCGGAATCACCTCGCCGAAGCGCAGCGTCACGACACCCGGCCTCTTCAAGCCTTTGCGCGGCCAGACCAGCCCCGAATCGGTCGCCACCGGCACCACCGGCAGGTTGAGCATCCGGTATAGTCCCGCGAATCCGGGTTTCAGCGGCGGCGTTTCGCCGGGTTTCACCCGCGTCCCCTCGGGAAAGATCATGATCGCCCGCCCCTCGCCCACCGCGACCTGGGCGTCGCGCATCATCCCGCGCATCGCCCTGGCCGAGGCGCTGCGGTCCACCACGATCGCGCCATATTTGCGCACCGCCCAGCCCCAGAGCGGAATATTCGCCAGTTCGCGCTTCAGCACCATGGCGGGCGCGCCCAGCATCCGCTGCAACTCCATCGTCTCGAACATCGCCTGATGCTTGGCGGGGTAGAGCGCCGGGCTGGTCGGGCGCGTCCCCTCCACCACCACGCGGATGCCCAGGATCCAGCGGGTGCAGATCCGGTGAAACCGGGTCCAACCGGTCGCCCAGTGGATCACCGCCTGACGCCCACCCAGCGCGATCACTGGCGACAGCAGCGCCATGATCGCCGATACCGGATAGAAGATCGCCACGAAGACGATGTTACGAAGCAGAATCACGCACCAAACCCCGTCCAAAGCGCGACCCTGCGCAGGATCAGCTTGTTATATTCGTTGACCAGCGTCCCCAGCCGCGGCTCGGACGGCACGCCGTCCCCCAGCACCAGCACCTGCGAGCCCAAGGTCGCGGTCAATTCCATCTTCGCGCGCGGCAAATGCCAGTCGGAAGTGACCAGCCGCACCGTGCGATAGCCATGTTCGCGAACCCAGTTCGCCGTCTCCTCGGCATTGGAACGGGTATCGACCGCCTCGCCGCCCAGATCGATGCAGCAGGCAAACAGCGCGGGCGAGGTGTGATAGGTGCGCGCCAGATCGATCGGTCGCACTCCCGGCGCGACGCCCGTCACCAGCATCCGCTTGGCCTGATGCGCCTTGAGCAGCGCGATCCCCCGATCGATGCGCCCGGGGCCGCCGGTCGGCACCACGATCGCATCGGTGGTGTTGTTCTCCAGGGGGTGCGGCAGGGTCAGCATGAAGACCGCGAACCCCAGGCACCACGCCAGCGCCGCCAGACCGAACAGGCGCAGCATCAGAGCATCCGCCGCATCTGGGCCATTACCGCCAGCCGCGCCGCGACCACCGCCAGTGCGATAAAGGCGAAGGGCAGCGCGATCAGCATCGCCACATCCCCCATCCCCAGTCGCATGCCGCTCAGCAATTCCGAGTCCAGCGCACCCACTTGCCGCGCGACCAGCGCGATCGCGCCGCCCGCGACCACGCTGCCCACCACAGCACCGATTCCGGCATCGAGCGCGATTCGCCGCTGGAACAGCCGGGCGACCTGCCGGTCGGTCGCACCGAGCATATGGATGACCTCGATCGTCGCGCGATGCGCCTCCAAACCGGCGCGCGCCGCCAGCATGACCACCGCCGCCGTCGCCCCCAGCATCAACAGGATGATCGCCCCCGCGAGCCAGGCGGCGGTGTCGAGCAGGCGCCCGACGGGGCCCAGCCAGGTCGCATGGGCATCGACCCGCGCCGCCGGGCTGGTGCGCGCCACCGCCGCGCCGACACGGGCAATGGCGTCGCTCCGGTCGCTGGTCAGATCGACATCGATCAGCGCGGGCACCGGCAGCCCGGCGGCGGCGGCATCACCCCCCAGCCAGGGTTGCAGCATACGCGCCAGCTCGGCCTGGGGCACCGGCGTCGCGCGGGCGACATCGGGCAGGGTGCGCAGCACGGCCAGCACCCGCGCGGCCGCGGCGTCGCGACGCTGCGTCTCGCCCTCGACGATCTGAACGGTCAGTCGCCCCGCCATCTGTCGGTCCAGCGCCCCCGCCGCCCGCGCCGTGCCCAGTCCGGCGGCCCCGGCCAGCAGGGTCAGGAACAACATGATCGCAATCACCCAACTCATGACATGCGCACCGCCGACATCGTCCAGCGCCCGCGCCTCCGCCCCCGTCGCGCGCCGTGTCGTGTCGGCGCGCGTCACAACCCGCTCCGCACGATGGTCGACCGGGGTGGTTCGGCCCTGGGGGCGACGCCTGGCGGGGCGGTCGCCTCGGACGGTTCGGGATCGACCAGCCGTCCGTGCTCCAGATGCATATGGTGCGCACCCGTGATCCGGTCGATCAGATGCCAGTCATGCGTCGCCATCACCACCGTCGTCCCCAGCCGGTGCAGTGAGTTGAACAGGTGAAGCAACCGCTCCGCCATGACCGGATCGACATTGCCCGTCGGTTCGTCGGCAACCAGCAGTTCGGGGCGCGCGATCACCGCCCGCGCGATCGCCACCCGCTGCTGCTCGCCGCCCGAAAGCGTCGCCGGGCGAGCGCCCGACCGTTCGGACAGGCCGATCCAGGCCAGCATCTCGCGCACCGCCCGCGCAATCTCCAATTCGGCCATGCCCGCCACGCGCAGGGGCAGCGCGATATTGTCCGCCGCCGACAGGTGCGGGATCAGACGGAAATCCTGGAACACCACCCCGATCCGTCGCCGGAATCCGGGCAGACGGTCGCGCGGCAGGATCACCGCATCCTCGCCGAATAACCGGATGATTCCCCGACTGGGACGCTGCGACAGATATAAAAGCCGCAAGAGCGAGGTCTTTCCCGCACCGCTGGCCCCGGTCAGGAAATAGAATTGCCCCGAGCGCAACGTAAAGCTGACGTCGCACAGGGTTTCCTCGCCCGCACCATAGCGAAGGCCGACATTCTCGAACTGGACGATGTTCGCCATGCTCTCATGGCCTTGGCATGGCCCGCCCCGCGCTTCAAGCTTGCCACGCATATGGGCGGCGTGCTTACTGGACTTTCGGGGGGCCTGATCCGGATGGCCTGTCCGTCTGTCGATCCGTCCTGTCCGTTGAAGTGCCCGACCGCATGATCCTCGAATGCCCCGAGTGCCGCACCCGCTATCTGGTGCCCGACAGCGCGATCGGGCTGGAGGGTCGGACCGTGCGTTGCGCCAATTGCCGACACAGCTGGTTCCAGTCGCCACCCGATCCCGAACTGCCTCTTCCGCCCGTCCTGGCCGCAGAGCCGGATGAGACGATTCCGGACGATGCGGTCGATGCGCCGCCGCCACCCCCACCGCCCCCACCGATCGTCGCGCCGTCCCCCGCCCCGCCGATCCTATCGCAGGACGAACCCGGCTTCGACGCCTTCGCGCACCGCCCGCCATTCCGCGCACGGCGCAATCCGGTGCGGCGCTGGACCATCGGCGCGGTCGCGGCAGGGCTGTTGATGCTGATCGCGACGGCCGCGATCCTGTGGACCGGCATGCCGGGCATCGGCGGCTGGCTGGGTCTGGGCAGCACCGAGTCGGCGCTGGAACTCCGTTCCAACCCGATCGAGCGACGCGAACTGGAGAATGGCTCGGAACTGTTCGCCATTTCGGGCCAGATCATCAACCCCTCCTCGACGCAGCAGCGGGTGCCGGACCTGCGCGCCGAACTGAAGGATGCGCAGGGGCGCGTCGTCTTCTCCTGGGCGATCGCGCCGCAGCAGCGGACCCTGGGGCCGGGCGCGTCGATGGACTTCAACTCGGCGAAGCTCGACGTGCCGCCCAGTTCCAAGCGGCTGGACCTGAGCTTTGCGGGTGAGGGAAGCGGAACCTAAGCCCGCCAGAGCCGCCGGGCGACGATCCCGAACCGCGCGCCATGGAGCAGCGCGGCGATCAGCATCCCGGCGCCCGACGCGATGGCCAGCCCCTGTGCGCCCCACCCATGCGCGACCAGCCACCATCCGGCGCCGCCCGTGACGATGAAATAGGCGATGATGCTGTTGATCCCCGCCGCCACCTGATCCCCCAGCGAGCGTAGCGCATAGACCAGCACCACCTGGATTCCGTCGAACAGGATGAACGGTGCCCAGATGACCAGCATCGCCACCGCCACCGCCCGCGCATCGGCCTGGGCGGGGAACAGCCCGACCAGCGGCCCCGCACCGACGAGCATCACCAGGCCGCAGGCGGCCATGGCCAGCGCCGCCAGCGCGACCGCCAGCAGGGTGCGGGCGATCGCGGCCGACGCCACGCCCTCGCCCACCGCATTGCCCGCGCGCACCCCCGCCGCCGAGCCCAGCCCGAGCGCCAGCGCGAAGGTGACGTTGTGAACCGAAAAGACGATCTGGAAACCATGGGCGGTGGCGTCGCCCAACCGGGTCGACAGCGCGATCAGGATGGCGAACCCCGCCAGTTCCAGCCCCGACGCGATGGCGGGGACGAAGCCGAACCGCGCCAGGCCGATCGCGCCGCGCCAGGTCGGGGCCCAGGCCGCGCGGTCCATCCGACGCACGCCACGCAAGGCCCCGCGCGGCAGGGTCATCGCGCTGGCCACCATCGCGACGGCCCCCAATGCCGAGGCGATCACCGTCGCCAGCGCCGCGCCGACCGCACCCAGCGCAGGCAATCCCATCTCTCCCCCCGCCAGCGCCCAGGCCAACGCCGCGTTGATCGGCAGGATCGACAGATTGACCATCGTGACCCGTCGCGGGCGGCTGATCCCCTCCAGAAAGAAGCTGGCGGCGACCAGCACCAGCTGAAACGGATAGCCCAGCGCCATCACCGCGACGACCCGCGCGCCCGGCTCGACCAGCGAGGGATCGACGCCGATTCCCCGCAACAGCCCGGATCCCCCCAGTCCCAGGATCAGCATTGCCGCGATACCCAGGATCAGGCCCAACACGAGTCCGTCGCGCAGCGCCTGGCCGGTCTCGGGCCAATCCCCCGCCCCATCGGCGCGCGAGGCACGGACGAGCACGCCCGACAGCCAGGCCAGCCCCGTGACGATCGCGACATAGGTCAGCGAACGACTGGCCGAGAGCGCGGCGACCTCATGCTCGCCGACGCGACCCACCACCACGACATCGGTGACGTGCAGGATGGTCCAGTTCAGGCTGGTGAGCATCACCGGCCAGGCGAGCCCGAGCAGACGGCGCGCCTCGGCACGATCGGGGCGGAGGAAGGACGTCATGCCCCCTCCCCTATGCCCGAAGCGCCATTCGCGAAAGCCATGGATTGTCGCCGAAGCGACATCGCCTCACGAAAGGCATTGCGCTGCCCGTATCGCTTTGCTAGGGGCAGCCGCCTACCAGCCCTCCGGCTTGCCGGTGGTGACTATCGAGTGCGGTCGTGGCGGAATTGGTAGACGCGCAACGTTGAGGTCGTTGTGGCCGAAAGGCCGTGGAAGTTCGAGTCTTCTCGACCGCACCAGATTTTCCTCGGAACATCGCTAATCCCGACCAGCGGGGTCTCCGTTCGGAGCCGCGACGATCAGCGTGCGACCGGCCGCATGAAATCCTGTCCAGGCGTCAGGGGCCCCGAAATCACCGCGTCGCGACGATCGAAGCCAGCGTATCGAGGGGCAGCGGCGACACGAAGCGAAAGCCGAAACGCCCGTCCTTCACCCAGCAGATCGTGCCGAACAATGCGGTGCCCATCGGGCGGATGATGATATGCCCCGCCAACCCCGGCTGGACCGTACCGCTGGCGACCAGCTTGGCCCCGCCGGCGGACACGTCGATCAACTCGCTGGCGAATTTCCGGTCGCTCAGCCGCACTTCGGCCGCCAGCGTCACCGGAAAGCGCGGCGGGCGCGGGATCGTACCGTCCTCGTTCTCCGCCGAGAATATGTTCTGATAGGGTTGCGGCGTATCGAACTGCACGCCCGCCTTCTGTCCCCGGACCCAGCGGACCGTGCCGGGAACGGGCGGCAGGCCGCGTACCTCGATACAGATGGAATCGCCGACGGCGGGCACGTTGACGAACCGTGCCATCAGGCCACTGCCCGAGATATTGTGGACCAGGCAGACGCCTGGCACGTCGCCGCACACCTTGCCAAGCAGAAGTACAGCCGAATGCCGCTGGCCCGAACGACGTTCAGCCGAGGCGCTTTCCTGCTGTTCGATCTGTTCCATGCCTATCCTTCCCGCCAATTACGCCCCCTGACGGAATTCGGCTTCCCTTCTCTATTAACGCATCACGGACAAAAAATTAACAGCCTTGCAGAGACGTACCGATCTTTGGTTCATCACGGCGCAATATGGGGTCGGGCATCGCCGTCTTGTGGTCATGTTCAAAGCCCTGTAATTCGCGATCCGTCCCATGCCTCGCGCGTCGTCTTCCCGGTCACCCCGGCCCCGCTCCTCCAAGCCCCGCTCTCCCTGGCGGCGCCGGATCGTCGTAACCCTGCAGATTCTGATCGGCCTGGCCGTACTGGCGATCGGTGCGCTGGCGATCGCGGTCTTTGTCGCCAAGTCGCAACTGCCCAGCTTCGAGGAGCTCAAATCCTCGCCCAACGGCCAGATGATCCGCGTCCATGCCGCCGACGGCACGGTGATCGTGTCGCTCGGGCCCAGCTATGGCGAGTGGCTGCCCTATGACCGCATCCCGATCGTGATGCGCGACGCCACGATCGCGGTGGAGGATCGCCGATTCCGCCAACATCCCGGCGTCGATCCGATCGGCATCGCGCGCTCGGTCGAGGTGCGTCTGGAAAAGGGGCGCTGGAAACAGGGCGGCTCGACCATCACCCAGCAGATTACGCGCACCATCTTCCTGAACAACCAAAAGAAGTTCGGTCGAAAGTTCCGCGAGGCGATCCTGGCACTGGCAATGGAGCTGAAATTCTCCAAGAACCAGATTCTCGAGCTGTATCTCAACAAGGTCTATTATGGCGGCGGCGCGTACGGCATCGACGCGGCATCACGCAAATTCTTCGGCCACGGCGCCGATCATCTGAGCCTGTCCGAAGCCGCCGTGATCGCGGGGCTGGTCAAGGCGCCGTCCAACTATTCCCCGACCGCCGATGCCGAGGCCGCCGTGGGGCGTGCGGGCGTGGTCATCAGCCAGATGGAACGCAACGGCTTCATCACCGCGTCGCAGGCCGCGGGCGCCGATCCCCAGGCCCTTAAGCTCGCGCCCGAGCCCAAGCAGAATTCGGTCCGCTACTTCACAGACTGGGCGCTGCCGCAACTCGACCTGCTGATCGACGAGCAGACCGCCCCGCTCGACGTGTGGACGACGCTCGACCTCACCATGCAGCGCGCCGCCGATGCCGCGATTCGCGCCGATGCGCCCGAGGGGACGCAGGGCGCACTGGTCAGCCTGGACCGCGACGGCGCGGTGCGCGCGATGGTGGGGGGCAAGGACTATGTCTCCACCAACTATAACCGCGCGGTGACGGCGGTCCGCCAGCCGGGGTCCGCTTTCAAGCTGTTCGTCTATCTCGCCGCGCTGGAGGCCGGGCACAAGCCCGAGGACCAGGTGGTCGACGAACCCGTCACCATCGATGGCTGGTCGCCGCGCAACGATTCGCGCCGCAATTCGGGCAGCGTCTCGCTTCGTACCGCCTTCGCCTATTCGCTGAACACCGTCGCGGCCAAGCTGGGCCAGGAAGTCGGGTTCCAGACCGTCGCCGACATGGCGCGCCGGTTCGGCATCACCACGCCGGTCAACACCCATCCGTCGATGGTGCTGGGCACGTCGGAAGTGCGCGTGATCGACATGACCAGCGCCTTTGCCAGCGTTGCGAACAAGGGGGTGAAGGTCACCCCCTATGGCATCACCAAGGTCGTGGCGAATGGCCAGACCATCTATACGCATGAGGTGGATCGCAGCCATGTGCTGGTCGCCCCCTTCGTCGCCGCCGAGATGACCGATCTGCTCCAGACGGCGGTCAACACCGGCACCGGCCGCGCGGCGCAGATCGGCCGCCCGGTCGCGGGCAAGACCGGCACCACCAGCAGTTCCAAGGATGGCTGGTTCCTGGGCTTCTCCAGTGGGATCACCACCGGCGTGTGGATGGGTCGCGACAACAACCGCCCGGTGGCGGGGCTTCATGGCGGCACCGCGCCCGCCAAGGCGTTCGCCGACTATATGCGGGTCGCCACCGCCAGCCGCCCGATCGAGCAGTTCGAGACCCAGGTGACGCTGCCCGAATGGCAGTTGGAGCCCGATGAGGAGAGCTATTTCGGCCAGCCCGACAATGGCGTGAGCGGGGTCGATGCCGATGGCAATCCGCTGCCCCCGCCGGTCGCCGGGGAAGCGCAGGACGGCGAGGAGACGATGGAGATTCCCACCCGTCGCGATCCCGCCGCGCCCGTCCCCCTCCAGCAGCCGCAGCCGGGCGCGCCCGTTCCCCCGTCGCCCTCTGGCCAGCCGCCCGCACAGAATCCGGCCCCGCAACAGCGGCTGGACCAGGCGTGGATCGACCGGGTGACCGGGCGCGGCAATGGTGCGGCCCCGCGCGACGGTCGGGCCAACTCCAACCCGCCGCGCGGGTCAGCGCGCGATCGTCAGGACGATCGTCCGTACCAGTGAAGCCCCGCGCCATGCCGTCGTAGCCAGGCGATGGCGGGCGCCGGGTCCTCGCCCAGCAATTCGGCGACCAGCGCGTGGAAGACCGGCGCATGGTTCATATGGACCCGATGCGCGACCTCATGCGCGACGGTCGCCCGGCGGACGAAGGCGGGCGCGAGGATCAGCCGCCAGCTATAGCGGATTGCCCCCGTCGAGGCGCAACTGCCCCAGCGCGCCTTGGGATCGGCGACACTGACCTTGGTCACGGTGACGCCCGCCGCCCGCGCGATCTCCGCGGTTTCGCGCGCCAGCACTTCCAGCGCCTGACGCTTCAGCCAGGCCTCGACTCGACGCTCCAGCGTCTCGATCGGGCCGGACGCGCAGAGCCGGTCCCCCTCGCACTGGATGACGCGGGCGCGACCCTCCTGCCATTCCAGCGTCAGCACCCGGTCACCGAACGGGATGGACGCGCCGGGCACGAAGGGGCGCGGAGTCGGCAACCGCGCGCGCTGTTCGGCGATCCAGTCCTTCTTGTCCTCGGCCCAGGCGAGCGCGGACTTCAGGCCCGCGCGGCGCGGCACGATCAGCCTGGCGGTGCCGGTGGCAGGATCGACGCTGAGGCGGATGGTCTTGGCAGTCGGATGGCGGACGACTTCGTCGATCACAATTCGCGGTCCACGATGTGATTCTCGAAATCGCCAGCGTCATCCTCGCTGATCGTCCAGCCGCGCACCGACTGACCCGCGCGGTGCACCGCCTCCCGGTCGCCGCAGACCAGATAATGCCAGTCGGGCAGGGGCTCGTCGGCCGCGCGCAGGCGATAGGCGCAGGTGGTGGGCAACCAGTCGATCGACCGGACATTGCCCATGGTCAGACGCACGCATTCGCTGACATAGGCGCGGCGATGGCGATAGTTGGAGCATTGCCCGCTCCGCCGGTCGAGCAGGCGGCAGGCGACATTGGTCGCGACCAACTCGCCCGTCTCTTCATCCTCCAGCTTGTGGATGCAGCATTTGCCGCAGCCATCGCACAGCGCCTCCCATTGCGCGCGGTCGAGGCTTTCGATCGGCTTTTCCCAGAAACGCTCCATCACCGGACCCATTGGTCCAGCGTGTCGGCCACCGCCTTGGGCCCCTCGTCCGAAGGCAACAGCGCGATCGGCATGCCGTCCGGGCCCATCAGATAGGCCTGTTTGCTATGGTTCATCAGGTAACCGCCACCGGGCGAGGGATCGCCCTTCTGCGCCCAGACGGCATAGGCTTTCTCCACCGCCGCGATCTGCGCCTCGGTGCCGGTCAGTCCGACGAAACGCGGGTGGAAGGTGGTGGCGAAACGGCCGGCCACCTGCGGCGTGTCGCGCGCCGGATCGACCGTGATGAAGATCGGCACGATCCGCGCCGCCTTGGCCGGCGCGCTCTTCTCCAGCAGCTTCAGGCCGGCACCGATCACCTGCATGTCGGTGGGGCAGATATCGGGGCAGAAGCTATAGCCGAAATAGACGATACGATACCGCCCGGCATAGTCGCGGTCGGTGACGGTCCGTCCATCCGCCCCGGTCAGGCGGAACGGGCCGCCAATCTTCGTCCCCGCCAGCGGCGGCTGCGCTTCCGGCTGGGAGGAACCGCAACCGGCCAGCGCAAAGGCGAGCGGCAGCAGGGCGGACAGGAATATTCGGGTCATGACGTCGATAGCCTTGCTGTGATAAATCGCCGGTTGCAAGCCATGCTCCATTGCTCAGGATCACCTTTCATGTCCCTTCGCCCCCTGCTCGCCGCTGCGCTTCTGGGTGTCATCGCCGTGCCCGCGACCGCCCAGATGATGCAGTCGGAAAGCTATAAATTCCTCCAGGCGGTCCGCGAGGCCAAGGGCAACGACGTGACCAACATGCTGGACCGTCCCGGCGCCAGCATCATCAACACTCGCGACGTGACCAGCGGCGAAGGCGCGCTGCACATCGTCATCAAGCGCGGCGACGAGACCTATCTGCGCTTCCTGCTGCAAAAGGGCGCCGACCCCAATCTGCGCGACGGGCGCGGCAATACCCCGCTGCTGCTGGCAGTATCGGGCGGCCAGCCGGAGATGATCCGCATCCTGACCGCGGCCAAGGCCAATCCCAATATCGGCAACGCCTCCGGCGAAACCCCGCTGATCCGCGCGGTGCAGCGTCATGACATCGGCATGGTCCGCGAATTGCTGAGTGCCGGGGCCGATCCCGATCAGGCCGACAATGTCGCCGGGCTGACCGCGCGCGAATATGCGTCGCAGGACGCCCGCAACACCGCCATCGCCAAGCTGTTCGCCGAAACCCCCAAAAAGACCCGCGCGGCGGTGTCCGGGCCAAAGCTCTAAATCCTCGATCCTCCCCGAAAGGGGGGGATCAGATCAGCCCCAGTTCCACCAGCTTGCCGACCAGGACCGGCGGCATCGCCTCAATGCCGCTGGCCGCGCCGGTGAGATCGGGCGGGGCGTCGATCGCTTCGAGATAGCGCCATCCCTGATGCGCGCGGCGGGGCAAGGCCTGCACCAGCACCAGTGCCGGATCGATATGGATCGCGCACCGCCCGCCTTCGGCCTCGCCGAAGGACAGGATCGGCGAGCGCGCGACCAGTTGATGCTTGAGGATCCAGAATAGCGAGCCCTGCCCCGCCACTTCCTCATGCCGTTTGGGCAGATAGCGCGTGGTCAGAAAGACCGGCCCTTCCTGCGCCCGTATCTTCAGTCGTTCCGCCAGATGATCGATACTGGCCGCCCCGAACGCGACCTTGGTCAGATGAAGCGCCATGTCGCCGACCATGTGGGGGCGAAGGGGCAGGATCGCTAGGCCTGGGCGGCTGCGACTCTATGAACGCGGCCAACGCCGCCGGACGGCGGGGCCAATCGTTTCGACGAGACCGCTTCACCCCATCCGTGCGGCTTTGCCCAAACAGAAAGGGCGCCGATGGAAACCCATCGACGCCCTTTTCTGATTTCCGGCGCTAACCGTCGGTTGCGGATTACGCAGCCTGCGGCAGAGCGGCCTTCGCCTGGGCGATGATCGCCGAGAAGGCTTCGCCCTCGTGCATCGCGATGTCGGCCAAGACCTTCCGGTCCAGTTCGACGCCCGCCAGCTTCAGGCCGTGCATGAACTGCGAATAGGTCAGGCCCTCGGCCCGGACACCGGCGTTGATGCGCTGGATCCACAGACCACGGAAGGTCCGCTTCTTAACCTTGCGGTCGCGATACGCATATTGACCGGCCTTTTCGACGGCCTGGCGCGCGATGCGGATGGTGTTCTTGCGACGGCCATAATAGCCCTTCGCCTGTTCCAAAATCCGCTTATGCTTCGCCTTGGTGGTCGTGCCCCGCTTGACGCGTGCCATATCTCTCTATCCTTCCAGAAATCAGTTCAGGCCGTAAGGCGCCCAGGCCTTCACGGTCTTGGTGTCGGCATCGGACAGGACCGAGGTGCCGCGGTTCTGGCGGATATACTTGCCGTTATGGCTGATCAGGCGGTGGCGCTTGCCGGCCACGCCGTGCTTGAGCTTGCCGGTCGCGGTGAGCTTGAAGCGCTTCTTGACGCCGCTCTTGGTCTTGAGCTTGGGCATTTTGGTCCTTTCGCTTTGAGCAAGGCAGAAACGGCCGCGGCAGCCCTGATGGCCGGGCCGTTCGTGACACCTCGCTCGGGAAGCGGGGCGCTTAGCCCAAGCGGGGGCGGATTGCAACCTTGCGCTCTGAGATGGGGCACAGGGAACCACCGCCTCGCTTCGCGCGCTTGGGGCTGTCATGGATCAGGTGCCCGCGGCCGACACCCCCGCCGACCCAACCGCCGCCCGTGCGGGATGGCGGCGATGGGCGTTGCGGATCGTCGTCGGGCTGTTCGCCCTCGTCGCCGCGATCTGGCTGGTGCTGTTCGTCACCAAGGGGCGGTTCCTGCGCCATCCGTTCGAGTCGATCGTCGGGCGGCAGACGCATCGCACGGTGACGGTGGGCGGCGACTTCCAGCTCTATTTCGCGCCGTGGCGAATCAAGTTCGTCGCCGAGAAGATCGCGATCTCCAACCCCGGCTGGGCCAGCCGCCCCAACCTGTTCACCGCCGACCGGATCGATTCGCGGATCGCGCCGCTGTCGCTGCTGTTCGGCAAACGGCGCTTCACCTGGCTGGAGCTGACGAACGGCGCGATCGATCTGGAATGGACGCCCGACCACCGAACCAACACATGGACGTTCAGCGAGAAGAAGGGCGGCAAGCCACTGGAGTTCCCGCGCATCGATGTGGCGGCGGTGACCGGGACGACGGTGCGCTATCGCGATCCCCGGATGCGGGTGACGGCGGACCTCGCACTGGACGACATCCGGTCGCAGGACGCGCGGATCGGCAAGGCGGTCGGCGTGCGGGGCAAGGGCGTGATCCGCGCCACCCCCTTCACCCTGACCGCGCAACTCCTGTCCCCCGACGCCACCGCCAATCGCGGCAGGAACGAGTTGATCGCGCGGATGCGGGCGGCGGGGAATGTGGTCGACCTATCGGGTACCTTGCCCTCGATCGCCGACATCGAGAATGTCCCGCTGAAGACGCGGGCGCGGGGCAAGGACCTGTCCACCCTGCTCGACGTGATCGGCGTCGTCATCCCGCGCACCCGCAGCTATGACCTGCGCGCGCAACTGGTGAAGGACGGCGAGGCCTATCGCTTCACCCGGATGACGGGGAGTTTCGGCGACAGCGATCTGGCGGGCAGGCTGACGGTCACCAATGGCGAGCGGCTGCACCTCGATTCGGAACTGGCGACGAAGAAGCTGGACATCGTCGATGCCGCCCCCTTTATCGGTTACAATCCCGACATCGTCGCGTCCAAGGGCGCACAGGCCGCCGCCGCCGCGACGGGCGCGGGGGCGCAGAGGCTGTTGCCCGATGCCGCGCTGCCCGTGGCGACGATGCAGCGATTCGATGCCGATCTGAAATGGACGATCCGCACCGTCCGGTCGCGCCGCGTGCCGATTTCCGATGTCGACATGACGCTGGCGCTGGATCGCGGGAAGCTGACCCTGTCGCCACTGCGCTTTGCGATGGCGCGGGGTGACGTGGCGTCAGACCTGGTCTTCGACACCCGCCCGCGCCCCAGCCGGATCAGCTATGACATCCGGCTGTCGCCGACGCCGCTGGGCCGGTTGCTCGCCGGATGGGGCGTGGCGGAGGCGGGGACGACCGGCACGGTCAAGGGCCGCATCCAGCTGGCCGGGCGCGGCGATACGATCCATGATTCTCTGGCCAGCGCCGACGGCCGCATGGCCTTCATCCTCCCCGCTGGTTCGCTCTGGACTCGCAACGCGCAATTGGCGGAGCTGGACCTGGGCACCTTCGTCCAGAAGATGTTCGAGGAACGGCTGAAAGAACCGGTTCGGATCAATTGCGGGTTGATCGCCTTTACCGTGCGCAGCGGCGTGGCGGCGGCGGACCCGATTCTGATCGACACGTCCAAGAACGTCATCGTCGGTCGCGGCGGATTCAGCTTCCGCAACGAGGCGATCGACCTCGCCATTCGCGCCGACGCCAAGAAGTTCAGCCTCTTTTCCGGCCAGTCCCCGGTCGGGCTGACCGGCCATTTCGTCTCGCCGGGAATCGACCCGATCAGCGGCGACCTGCTCGCCCGCGCCGGCACAGGGCTGGGCCTGGCGGTGGTGGCGACGCCGCTGGCGGGGGTGCTCGCCTTTGTCGATGTCGGCGATGCCAAGGCGGCGGCGTGCGGGCCGGTGCTGGCAGGCGCGCGGGCGGGGGCTCAGCGGACGACCAAGGGCCAGCCGCGCGACGATGTGGGTCGCGGCACCACCGCCAAGGACGAAAAAGGCCGCGGCAATCCCGGCGAAGCCAAGGCGCAGCGCAAGAAATTCCTGGGCATTTTCTGAACTTCGCCCAGAAAATCTGCAGGGGCGCGTTTCAAATAGCCCCCGGCCGTGCCGGTCGGGGAATGCTCAGTGATCGTGCCCGTGATCGTGCGAATGCGGCACGTTGCGCAGCGCCTCTAGCACCTCTTCGGTGCGCGCCGGATCGCCGATGGCGAGCACATGGCCCGCGCTGTCGACGGTCAGCGGATCGCCGTTCCAGTCGCACATCCGCCCGCCTGCACCCTCGACCACCGGCACGAGTGCGGCAAAGTCGTGGAGTTTCAGCCCCGATTCGCAGACCACATCGATATGCCCGCTCGCCAGCAGGCCGTAATTATAGCAATCGCCGCCATAGACCGGACCCTGACGCGGGCTGTTCCCACTGATCGCGCCGACCAAGGCCATGAAATGGGGCACGTCCTCATCGTCGAACAGATGCGGGCTGGTCGTCGCGATCGTCGCGCCCGCCAGCTCGGTACAGGGGCGCGTGCGGGCGGGCTGGCCGTTGAACAGGGTCGGGCGGCCCGTGACGCCCAGCCAGCGCTCCCGCCCGATCGGCTGGTCGATGATGCCCAATACCGGCCAGCCATTGTCGACCAGCGCGATCAGCGTGCCGAAAATCGGCCGCCCCACCGTGAAGCTGCGCGTGCCGTCGATCGGGTCGAGCACCCATTGCCGCCCCGTCACGCCCGGCTTGACGCCATATTCCTCGCCATGGATTCCGTCGCCCGAGCGCTCCGCCTCCAGGATGCGGCGCATCACCGCCTCCGCCTCGCGATCGGCGAGCGTAACGGGGGAGCGATCCTCCTTGATTTCCAGGCCCATTTCACGACGGAAATAGGGGCGGATGGCGGAACCGGCGGCATCGGCCAGCCTTATTGCCAGATCGATATCGGCAGAATGTACGGACATGGGTCAATCGATAGGGTAGCTTGGATGTATCAGCAATGGACGCCATCTCCATGACGCGGTACTTCTTGGAGAAGTTTGTAGGGGTAGAGTGATGCGCGTGATGCTCGGCGTTCTTCTGGCGATGGCGGCCGTTCCCGCCGCGGCTGCCCTCCGTCCGGGAGCGGCGGCCCCCGACTTCACCACGCGCGGCGCGGTGGCGGGCAAGGTCTTCACGCTGAACTTGAAGGACCAGCTGCGCCACGGACCGGTCGTCCTCTATTTCTTCCCCGCCGCCTTCACTAGCGGATGCAGCGCCGAGGCGCGCGCCTTTGCCGAGAAGATCGACGCCTTCCGCGCCGCCGGCGCCCGCGTGATCGGCATGTCCGCCGACCCGGTCGACAAGCTCGCCGCCTTTTCCAAGGCCGAATGCGCGGGCAAGTTCCCCGTGGCCAGCGCAGGGCCCGCCATCGTCAAGGGCTATGACGTCGCGCTCGGCCGCCAGATGGAAGGGCGCGATATCACCTCGCGGACCAGCTATGTCATCGGTCGCGACGGCAAGATCGCCTTTGTCCACGACGACATGAATCCGGCCGAACATGTCGCCACGACGCTGGCGGCTGTGCGCGATCTCAAGAGCCGTCGCTGACCCGAACATGCCGGGGGGGCGTTCCATGGCTTTGGGGGATCCGTTTGAAGCGGGCGCGGGCGGCACGGCCCACGCGACCGACGACCTGTATCGGCGGATCGGCCGCTTCCTGAGCGACCACCGCCTGTCGCCCGATCCGGCGCATTACGCGTTCGTCCATGCCATCATGACCGAGCCGAATGGCAATCTGGCGCGCGCCGTGGCGGCCCTGATCGATGGCGGCGTGCGGCTGCATCGCGACGACATCTCGCGACTGGGTGGGCCACAGGCCGCGAGCCAGCCCGGCGCCGTAGCCGCACCACCGCCACGACCCGCCCCGATCCGCCTGGCCGTTCCCACCGCCGAGGCGCAGACCGCCGCGCTCGCCGAACAGACCCAGGATCAGGTGGAGACCTTCGCGGCAGTCATTCGCGCGATTCAGGAGGATACCTCGGCCTTCGGCGTCGACTTGGCGCGCAACGCGGCGGAGCTTCAGCGCGGCGACGCGATCGGCCTGTCCACGCTGGCGACGCTGACCGGCGAGATGCTGAAGCGGATCCACGCCTCCGAACACCGGCTGCAACGGGCGACGGCCGAGGCGGAGACGCTCCGCGAAAAGCTGACCGAGGCGCGGGCGGCGGCCCGGCGCGATCCGCTGACCGGGCTCGCCAACCGACTGGGCTTCAACGAAGCGCTCGTCCAGTGCTTCCAGGCGCGGCATCGCTGTCACCTCGTCCTGTGCGACGTCGACCGTTTCAAGCGGATCAACGACGAACAGGGCCATGGGGTGGGCGACCGGGTGTTGCTGGCGATCGGCAATATCCTGGCGGAGGAATGCAAGGGGCATCTGGTCAGCCGTCATGGCGGCGAGGAGTTCGCCATCCTCATCTCGCACCTGACCGATGCGGAAGCCTTCACGCTGGTCGAGCGGGCCCGCGATACACTGCGCGGACGGCAGATGAAGGTGCGGGAGACCGGAGCAGCGCTGGGGCCGATCACCTTCTCGGCCGGGATCACTGCCGTTCGTCCGGATGACACGCAGGAAACGCTTTTCGCACGGGCCGATGCGCTTTTGTATCGCGCGAAAAACGAGGGTCGCGACCGCGCCGTTGCCGATAGCTGATTTTCCGCCACGTCATGGCGTAAAATCCGCACTATCGCTGGCGCAGATTCCCAAACCTGACCCGCCGGAAATTAAAAAGCCCTGATTTCTGTCGCTTATTGAATTGGCACGCTCCCTGCAAAGCGTCTGGTATCGGTCGCCAAATGGTTGGACGACCGGATCATCAAGGGAGTTTCACCATGTTCAATTCGTTCCAGGCTCGCCAGATCCTCGTTTCCTGCTTCGGCGCGATCGTCTTCGCCGGTCTTGCCATCACCAGCGCCGCGCCGATCTTTCCGATCGCCTGACGCGTGACGCGGCCTTTCAAGGCGCGGTCGGGCGATCCTGTCCCGATGCCCGACCGTCCCTTTCCGAACGATCAGGCGGGAGCCACCGCACCGACCGGGCCCACCGGTGCTTCCTCTTCCCGCGAATAGGTGCCGGTCAGCACCCCGGCGGCGAGCACATGCCCCGCCATCGCCTCGACCAGCGCACTGCGCCCCGGCGTCGTGCCGTCCATCTCGACCATGTGATCCAGCGCGAAGAGCTGAAACACGTAACGATGCTCGCCATGGCCGCGCGGCGGATCGGGCGGCAACCAGCCTTCGCCCAGATAGGAATTACGCCCGACATCCCCGCCATCGGGGGTTCCGGTTCCGTCCGGCGCGATCGCGCCCTCGGCCAATTCCCCGGCATGGGGCGGCAGCTTCCACAGGATCGCATGGACCAGCGGCTGTGGCGTGGGGGCATCGGCATCCTCGACCAGCAGCGCGAGCATCGCCGTTCCGCTCGGTGGATCGCCCCAGACCAGCGGCGGCGATACCCCCTCCCCATCGGCGGTAAAGCGCTCGGGCAGGCGCGCCATGTCACCAAAGGCCGGGCTGTGAAGCGACAGGGCGGCGGGCGGCGCCAGTTCGGGCCGCACCAACGCGATCGATTCGACCCCGGCGCGCCAGCCGCTCATCGCCTTGCCCAACCAGGCGGGCAGATGTTCGAGCATGATCCTGTCTCCCTTGCCTATCGCGCCGCCATGGCCATGGGACGCGTCCGCCAGACGGTCAGCGTGTCGATCGCGCCGCGACATTCGGTCATGCTCGCCGCTTCGAGCAGGCGGAAGCGTGTCCCGTCCCAACCGAAAAGCTGGCGATCGCCGCAATCGCCCAGGCCGCGTCCCTTGCCCCAGCTCGACAGGCGGCCGGTCGGCGACCATTCGCTGTTGACCAGGGTCACCGCGCCACCTCGCTTCGCCTCCTCGGCAAAGGGGAAGGCGAAGTCGAACGTCGCAGGTGCAAGTCGCCCGCCCTGCCAGATCAGCGGCTTGACCAGATAATTATACGCCCCCGCACCACAGGATAGCAGCACCAGCGTCGATCGCCTGTCCAGCCGATAGGCCTCGGCACTGACCGGGCTGCCCAGGCTGTTCCGGCAGTCGAGCCGCCGTCGCATATCGTTGAGCGCCGCATTGGGAATCGCCGGGGCCGCGCCCGGCGGCGGCGTCACCACCCGCACGACCGGCAGGATGGGCGCCCGGCCGCGATAGCGGGCGCTTCCCCGGGCGACCAGTGCGCCCCTCGTCCCGGCCCGCTTCTGCCGATCGTCCATATAGCGAAGGGCGGCGGTGGCCCCGTTCAGCGAGACGGATCTGACCTCCGGCGTCAGGATGGCGGCGCGGCGTCCCTTGACCATCGCGGCGAGCAGGGTGTCGGCCGACGCCCCGCGCAGCCAGCCCTCGGCCTGTTCGGGCAGCGTGACGGTGGCGACCGATCGTCCGTCGATCCGTATCGTCGCCGCCTTCGCCTTGCCGGTCATGTCCGCCACCTTCACGGCGAGCGTCCCATCGGCCGCGCGGCGGATCAGCAAGCCCGCATCCTGCAACGCGCCGTCCTCGGACGACAGCGACGCCGCCTCGCACCCGCCGCCATTGTCGCATGTCACGATCCAGTCGCGGAACAGCTTCAGTCTGGCGGGCGTCGGCGTATCGGGTGTCGCCGCCATGACGGGCATCGCCAGCCCGGCCAGGATCGTAAAAGCGGCACTGCGAATCATGATGGACCAACCCCTTTGCTGGCGGTGACGTTCCGAAACGGATAGGGCGACTGTCAAAGAATAAGGAGAGTGTCGCGATGAAGTCAGTGGGCGTGATCGGTGCCGGCCAGATGGGCGCGGGCATTGCGCAAGTGTCGGCGGCGGCGGGCTATTCGGTCAAGCTGGCTGATGTCTCCGCCGAGCGGGCCGAAGCGGGCAAGGCGGGAATCGCCAAGGCGCTCGACCGGCTGGTGATCAAGGAAAAGACGACTCGGGCAGACGCCGATGCGCTGCTGTCACGGATCGAGCCGGTCGGCAGCCTTTCCGCCATGGGGTCGTGCGAACTGGTGATCGAGGCCGCGACCGAGCGCGAGGCCGTCAAGCGCGCGATCTTCGAGGAGGTCGGCAAGGGGCTATCCGACACCGCGATCCTGGCGACCAACACTTCCTCCATCCCGATCACCCGGCTGGCGCAGGCGGCACCCGATGCGGGGCGGTTCGTCGGCGTGCATTTCTTCAACCCCGTGCCGGTCATGGGGCTGATCGAGTTGATCCGGGGTCTCGCCACCTCGGACGAGACGGTCGCCAGGGTCGAGGCGTTCGCGCAGGAACTGGGCAAGCGCGTGGTGCACGCAAACGACGCGCCGGGCTTCATCGTCAACCGCGTATTGATGCCGATGATCAACGAAGCGATCTTCGCATTGGGCGAGGGCGTGGCGACCATCCCCGACATCGATGCGGCGTGTCAGTTGGGGCTCAACCATCCCATGGGCCCGCTGACGCTGGCGGATTTCATCGGGCTCGACACCTGCCTGGAGATCACCCGCGTGCTGTTCGAGGGGACCGGCGATCCCAAATTCCGCCCCGCCCCGCTGCTCATCAAATATGTCGAGGCGGGCTGGTATGGCCGCAAGACCAAGCGCGGCTTCTACGACTATACGGGCGCGGAGCCCGTCCCGACGCGGTGAGCCCCAGATCCTCCCCATCCAGTATGGGGAGGATCGGTCGTCAGGCGTGCCGGGGTCGCAGCATCAGACCGATGGGCGGGTGCGACGGATCGTCTGCGGACGGGTGGACGCGAGCGCGCGGAGCAGGCGTGCGCGCTCGCGCGGGACGCTCGCCATCACGGTGGCGAGGGACTGGGCGCGGATATGCGCGCGGAACATGGTACGGGTCATGGCGGACCTCCTTCGGGTTCATATGGTCGAGCCCGGCGGAAGGTCGGCGAGGAACGGCTTTTAGCGGGCCGCTATCGGCGACCCCGTCAGGCCCGTCAGACGGTCGGCAAAGACGTGGACGCCGAAGCGTCTACTGTCCTCGTCGCCGGACAAGGGACTAGATCGGGGCATTATGATCCTGTTGTGTTGGTCGGCCACGCTGGCAACCGACAGGGCGCGCCATAACGCCCTGTCGCGCTGGATCAACCCCGAATGGACGTCAGGCGATCAACAACCCCGCCAGCGCCGCCGACATCAGATTGGCCAGGCTCCCCGCGATCAGCGCGCGGATGCCGAGGCGCGCGATGGTCGGGCGCTGGTTGGGGGCGAGGCTGCCCGTCACCGCCATCTGGATCGCGATCGATGAAAAATTGGCGAAACCGCACAGCGCGAAGGTCACGACCGCGACGGTGCGCGGCGACAGCTGCGCCGCCTGCTTGCCCAGGTCGATATAGGCGACGAACTCGTTGAGCACGATCTTCTCGCCGAACAGCCCGCCCGCGATTCCCGCCTCGTTCCACGGCACGTTGAGCAGCGCCATGATCGGCTGGAACACATAACCCAGCAGCGCCTGGAAACTGAGCCCCGGAATGCCGATCAGATTGCCCAGGCCGCCGAGCAACCCGTTCGCCAGCGCGACCAGCGCGACGAAGGCCAGCACCATCGCGCCGACCGCCACAGCCAGCTTCACGCCGGTCTGCGCGCCCTGCGCGGCCGCCATGATGATGTTGGCGGGCTTTTCCTCGTCATGGCTCGCTTCGGGAAGAGGCTCGCCCGCCGCGCCCTCGCTGGGCAGGGCCGCTAAGCCGAGCCCAGGGCCGATCCGGCGGCTGGCGGCCAGGCGGATGTCCCGATCCTCACCTGACATGTCCTCCAAGGGCAATTCGCCCACGGGCGGCTCGATCCGGTCGGGCATGATGATCTTGGCCATCAATATGCCACCGGGCGCCGCCATGAAGCTGGCCGCAAGCAGATATTCGATCGAGATGCCCATTGAGGCATAGGCCGCCAGGATCGTGCCCGCCACGCCCGCCATGCCGCTGGTCATCACGGTGAACAACTGCGCCGGGGTCAGGCTCGCCAGATAGGGGCGGATGACGAGAGGCGATTCAGACTGGCCGACGAAGACGTTGGCCGCCGCGCAGAGCGACTCCACCTTTGATACGCCGATCACCTTCTCGATCGCGCCGCCCAGCCAGCGCACGACCAGCTGCATGATCCCCAGATAATAAAGGATCGAGACGAGCGCGGCGAAGAAGATGATGACGGGCAGCGCCTGGATCGCGAAATTCCGGCCCAGCGGGTCGGAGGCCAGCGCCCCGAACAGGAACTTCGTCCCCTCATTGGCATAGCCGAGCAGCCCAGCCACGCCGCCCGACAGCCATTGAAGCACCTTCTTGCCCCAGGGGACATAGAGGACGAGCACCGCAATCCCGGCCTGCAACGCGAAAGCCGCGCCGACGACGCGCGGGCGGATGGCGCGGCGATCGGTGGAGAGGGCAACCGCGATGCCCAGAATAACAAGAATACCCGCGATACCGATGGCGAAACGATTCATGCGCGCTGCTTAACTGGGCCGCTTTGGGGCGGGTGGTGGATATACGCGGCCCCCCGGCTGCGCGGGGGTGCACCATAAGCATGGTGAAGCATGACCGCCATAGTTTTGATCGGAGCGCAAAATTCCTCCCCGGCACGGGGAGGATTACCCCGTCAGCCCGGCCGCCGTCGCCAGTCCCAGGAACGCCAGGAAGCCGATCGAATCGGTCGTCATCGTCACGAACACCGACGACGCCACCGCCGGGTCGGCATCGAACCGATCCAAAGTCACCGGCACCAGCACGCCCGCCAGCCCCGCGACCAGAATATTGGTCATCATCGCCGCCGCGATCACCATGCCCAGCGCCGGATTGCCGAAGACCAGGCTCACCCCCACCCCGATCACCGCCGCGACGGTGACGCCGTTCATCATCGCCACGCGGATTTCACGCATGATCGCACGCGCCGTGTTGGATCGGGTCAGCTGGTTGGTGGCCAGCGCGCGTACCGTCACCGCCAGCGTCTGCGTCCCCGCATTGCCGCCGACCCCGGCGACGATCGGCATCAGCGTCGCCAGCGCCACCATCCGCGCGATCGTCCCCTCGAACGCGGCGATCACCGAAGAGGCGACCATCGCGGTGATCAGGTTGGCAAGCAGCCAGCGGACGCGGCTCTTGTAGCTGTCGAGGATCGGCTCGTTGATGTCGCCCTCGCCCGCACCCGACAGGCGCAGCACGTCCTCGCCCGCTTCCTGCTGGATGATGTGGACGATATCGTCGACCGTGATCATGCCGACCAGCCGCCCGCTGCCATCGACCACCGCGGCCGAGATCAGCGCATATTTCTGGAAGCGCAGCGCCACCTCTTCCTGGTCCATGTCGACCGGGATCAGCGTCTGCTCGCGCTTCATCACATCGCCGATCACGATCTGGCCCGGCGCGCGAAGAATCCACGAAAGCTGACAGGTGCCGATCGGGCGGTGGCCGGGATCGACGACGAAGATTTCCCAGAAATCGGTAGTCAGTTCCTCGTCGTCGCGCAGAAACTCGATCGTCTCGGCCACCGTCCAATGTTCAGGCACCGCGATCAGCTCGCGCTGCATCAGGCGGCCAGCGGACTCCTCGGGGAAGGACAGCGCCTCCTCGATCGCGGCGCGGTCGTCGGGGTCGAGCGCGCGCAGCACCGCGCGCTGCTCGTCCTCGTCCATGTCCTCGATGATCGCCACCGCGTCGTCGGTGTCGAGTTCGGAGGCGATGTCGGCGACTTCATGCGGTTCGAGCGCCTGGATCAGCTGCTCGCGCACATAGTCGTTCATCTCGGCGAAGACGTCGCCGTTCAGCAAATCCGCGACCGCACGCGCCAGGTTGACGCGTTCCTCGTCCCCGACCAGCTCGAACAGGTCGGCGATGTCGGCGGGGTGGAGCGGCTCGACCAGCGCGCGCGCACCCTCGTCGTCGCCCGCCTCCAGCGCGTCGAGCACGGCCGTCACATATTCAGGCTTCAGCCGGTCGTCCTCGTCCAGCTGCGTCTCGGGCAGCGGGGTCTCGGTTTCCAGTTCGGGGAGTTCGGTGTCGCTGATCTCGGCCTCCCTCGATCGTGGATGAACGCGGTGTCACGCCTCTATAGAGAGGCGCCTGGATTTGCCAGCGGGCACAGGAATCCCTACCTGCGGGGCATCAACCAAGGAAGACCCTTATGGCCGAGACTTTTTCCAAGCTGACCCTGACGCTCGACAGCGGCGATGTCGTCATCACCCTGCGCCCCGACCTCGCGCCCGAGCATGTCGCGCGCATCGGCGGGCTCGCCAATGAAGGCTTTTACGACGGCGTCGTGTTCCACCGCGTGATCCCCGGCTTCATGGCGCAGGGCGGCGACCCCACCGGCACCGGCATGTCGGGTTCGGACAAGCCGAACTTGAAGCAGGAATTCAACGCCGAGCCGCATGTGCGCGGCACCTGCTCGATGGCGCGGACCAACGACCCGAACTCGGCCAATTCGCAGTTCTTCATCTGCTTCGACGACGCGCGCTTCCTCGACCGCCAGTACACCGTCTGGGGCCAGGTCGAGAGCGGCATGGAGCATGTCGATGCGCTCCCCAAGGGCGAGCCGCCCCGCAATCCGGGCAAGATCCTGAAGGCGACCGCGGAGTAATCTTCCCGCGAACCGGATGGTTTTGAAGGGGAGTCTCGAAAGAGGCTCCCCTTTTTTCGTTGCCCCCCGGCAGAGGCTTCACAATTCCTCTCCTTGCAGGGGAGGAATCCTGGGTATTACGAATCGCGAAAATCCGGCCGCCGCCGCTCCATATTTGCTCGCACCGCCTCGCGGTGATTCGCGCCCTTCATCAGACCTACCTGCTCGGCGCTTTCCATCGCCAGCATCGTCGCCGGTTCGGTGGTCGCCATCGCGCCGAAGAGTCGCTTGGCGCTGCGCACCGCATCGGGGCTACGCTCGGCGATCCTGCGGGCGAGCGACAGCGCCTCGGCCCTCGGGTCCTCCGCCAACCGCGTGACGAACCCCGCCGCCAGCGCCTCGGCCGCATCGAATTCGCGCGCGGTATAGACCCATTCGCGCAATATATCCTCGCGCACACCGCGCCACAGGGCGAAGCCGCCCATGTCGGGAACGATCCCCCAATGCACCTCGCGGATCGCGAAGCGCGTCGCGGGGTGCGCGATCCGGATGTCCGCGCCGCCCATGATCTGTGTCCCGCCGCCAAAGGCGACGCCGTGGACCGCCGCAATCACCGGCACCGACAGCGTCCGCCAGCCCCAGGCGACCTGCTGCACCAGATTCGCCGGGCCGAAGTCGCGGGCCGACAGGTCCAGCCCCGCCAGATCGCCCCCCGCCATCGCCGCCATGTCGAGGCCGGAGCAGAACCCCTCCCCCTCCCCCGACAGCACGACGGCGCGCAGGTCGGTGCGGGCCGCGAGAGTCGCGATCGCCTCGGCCAACGCGTCGAACATCGCACGGTCGATCGCGTTCAGCTTCTCGCCCCGCGCCAGCCGGACATCGGCAACGCCGCCCGCCACCTCGATGGCCACCCGGTCCCGCATATCGCTCTCCTTTTGCACTGGCTTTGCGCTCGTGTAGACCATCGGACCATGGGGTTCGATATGGAACGCTTCGTCGCGATGGGCGGCCTGGGCGGCGGGCATGGCCGGCATCTGGGGATCGCCTATCACGCGCATGGGCAAGACTGGGCGGAACTCGCGCTGCCCTATGACCGACGGCTGATCGGCGATCCGGCGAGCGGGGTCATCGCCTCCGGCCCGATCGTCGCGATGATGGACATGGCGACCAGCGTCGCCGTCTGGCTGAAGCGTGGGCGCTTCGAGGCGCATGTGACGCTGGACCTGCGCGTCGATTATCTCCGCCCCGCAGTCCCCGAGCGGACGGTGATCGGACGGGGCGAATGCTATCGCATCACCCGCAGCGTCGCCTTTGTCCGGGGCATCGCGCATGACGGCGATCCGGGCGATCCCGTCGCGCATGTCGCGGGCACCTTCATGGGGATGAAGCCATGACGATGCCCCGCACCGCGATCGGGCATGCGATGGTCCTGCCGCCCTATGCGGAATGGCTCGGTTGCTCGATCGACTGGGTGGATGATGCTCCGCACCTAGTCATGCCGTTCGGCGACCATGTCATGGGCTGGCCCGGACTGCTCCAGGGCGGGGCGATCGCGGGGCTGCTGGAGGTGGCGGGGATCGCCGCGCTCACCCATAGGCTGGCCAGCGAGGGCGGCGGCCGGATCAAGCCGGTGACGGTGACGACCGATTATCTGCGCACCGGCCGCGATCACCCAACGCGCGCGGTCGGCACCATCCTGCGCCTCGGCCAGCGGGTCGCCAATGTCGAGGCGACGGCGTGGCAGGAGGATCGCGAGAAACCGATCGCGACCGCGCGGCTGAACTACCGCATCTTACGTGGCTGAGGCTTGGCCAAAGCGCGCTTGATCGCGGCATCGGCGACCGGGGCCATGGCGGCATAGCCCGCCGCATTGGGATGCACGCCGTCGGTACCGAAGGCCGGGTTCAGCGCGTCGCCGACGTGCAGGACCGACCAGTAATCGGCATAGGTCGCGCCAATGCGGGCCGCGTAATCCTTCGCCCATGCATTCATCGCGGCGATGCGCGGGGCAGGCTTCACGCCGGGTTTCCATTCGAAATGATCGGCGGGCGGAATCGAAGCCAGGATCACGCGGATGCCGTTGGCCTGCGCCAGCTCGACCATCGACATGATGTTGCCCTGCACCTGCGCATCGGTCGTGGGGCCGGTATTGCCCGCGATATCGTTGGTGCCCGCCATGATCTGAACCACCGTCGGATGCAGGTCGATCACATCCTGTCGAAAACGGAGCAGCATCTGCGAGGTCGTCTGTCCGCTGATCCCGCGTCCGACCCGCCCGGGGGTGAAGAATTGCGGCATCTTGCCGACCCAGCCCTCGGTGATCGAATCGCCCATGAAGACCACGCGCGGCTGTCCGGCCACGGGCGCGCCGAGTTTCGCATTATCGTCCCGGTAGCGCGCCAGATAGGCGAAGTCGTTGTGCAACCGCTCTTCCCATTCGCGCGCCCAGCGCTGGCCGTCCGTCTCCTTCTGTTGCGCAGAGGCGGACGTGGCGAGGGTCAGCGCCAGCAATGCGGCCAGGGACAGGCGGCTCACGGGCGCAGCTCCGCCGCGATCGCGGTGACGTTCCAGCCGCGAAGCGTGACGCTCGGCTTGTCCGCCTTGGCCGTGGGATAGCGAATCTCGATCACGCGAGTCTCTCCGGGCAACAGGGTGATGTAATTGTCGCTGAAATAGGCGGGCAGCACCTGGCTGCCGTCCGCGTTCATCACGGTCAGCTTGGTCTCGATCGCGGGGACGGTGCCGCTATTGGTCAGGGTGATGTTGGCGGTCGTCTCGTCGCCCTGCCCCTGAAGGCTGGTCGTCGCGGTGACGGTCGCCGCGCCCATCGTCGTCAGCGCACGGTAGCCCGCATCGTCCGGCGCCTGCCAATAGCTGTTGGTCGACAGGATTTGCCCACCCGCATCGCTCGCCTCCAGCCGGACCAGCACCGGCCCACGCTTCATCGCCGAGCCGAGGTCGAGGTTGAGCACCGGCGTCACCCCCTCGGCATTGGCGGCGACCTTCGCCTCCTGCTCGCCTTCGGCCCGGCCATCCAGTCCGACGATCTTGGCACGCACTTGCACGCCCTTCAGCGCGTCGCGGGTGTTGTTGACCAGGACGACGCGGTGGTCGGGCAGGTTCATCTGGACATGGATCGGCTCGGCGGCCTTCTTCACCCCGTAAAAGGCAGCGTGGGTGTCATAGTCGGACGAGAAGATCTGCCACGCCGAGGACGGCCAGGCGGGTTGCGTCATCCACAGCATCCGCCCCGAATTCTCGGTCCAGAGCCCGGCATTCATCCCCTCGAAGATGGCGCGATAGGATTCATACTCCATCATCTGCGCCTTGCGCTCGAAATCCTCCAGGCCGGTGGCGGGGCCGAAACGGCGTTCGAGCGCGTCGGTGAAGCTCTTCACCGCGCCATTCCCGGTCTGGTGCCAGTCATGATAGGCCCAGACATCGCCGATCGGCCAGCGATCCGCCTCGGCCGGAATGGCACGCTTCCACGCCTCCAGCGTCGGCAGCGAGGGGGTGCCGACCTCGACCGAGAAACCCTTGGCATGGTCAGTGAAATATTCGACCGGCGGCCGCCAGTTATACGGCCCCGAGCCTTGCAGGTTCACCGCGTTGGACGAGGGCATATAGAGCCGCGTCCCGTCCTCGGCGCGCAGCAGCGTGTCCAGCCCGCTATTGAGGATCGGCTGCGGCACGCCCTCGTTCCGGCCGAACCAGGCGATGATCGAGGGATGATTGCGGAACCGGCGGACCACATCGGCGGCGTTGGCGAGGAAGAGTTGCGGGTCCTCGGCCTCCATATTGTAATCCTGGGTCGACTCCCAGAAGTCGGACAGGACCATCAGGCCATATTCATCGGCCAGATCGAAGAAACTCTCCTCGCTATTCTGGCCCACCCAGTTGCGGATGATATTCAGATGCGCGTCGCGGTGGAGGCGGAAGAACGGCTCCAGATGGGCGCGGTCGACGCGCTTCCTATAATCGTCCATGCCGATATTACCGCCACGCGCCGCGATCCGCACGCCGTTGACGCGCAGCACGAGATAGGGAGCAAGACGCGGATCGTCGGCGACCTTCGTCACCGCCGCCGACTGGTCGCCGCCCGGGGTGAAGCTCATCGCCCAGCCATTTGCCGTCTTGCGGATACCGGCATGGCTGGTGTCCACCACCCGCTGGCTGCCGCGCACCCGGTTGAGGTCCAGCGTCACCCGCTCCAGATTGCCGTCATCGTCGAACAACGACAGGTCATAGCTGACCTGCCGCATGCCGAAGCGCAGCGCCTTCGAATCGGACAGCGCACCATCGACCGCCGCCGTCAGCGCCAGATCGTGCAGCGCCGGATCGCCATAGCCATTGGGCCACCAGAGACGCGGATTCTTGACCGACAGTTGCGGGAACTCGGCGGGCGACAGGACGGCGCGGATCGTCTGTCCCGGTGCCACGGTGACCGGCTTTTCGACGACCACATCGTCGAACACCGCGTGCACCGTCGTCGTCACCGGGGTCTGGCCGTTATTGGTGACGGGCACCGCAATCTCGACATCGGCGACGGAATTGTCGGGCTTGGGGAGCGTGGTGACGACCTGCGGGTCGCCCATCACCGCCGGGCCGGTCGCGGCCAGCGTCACCCCCTGCCACAGCCCGGTGTTGCGATCGCGGACCGAGGGAATCCAGTCCCAGCCCTCGGTCGCGACGAAGGTCGGGCCGTCGAGCATCTGGACGCCGCCATTCTCGCCGACGCCCGCCGTCATCGATTCCTCATGCGCGAGCCCCGGATGCGGCGGCGGCGAGACCCGCACCGCGACGGCGTTGCGCCCGGCGGCCAGCGTCACGGGGAAACGGCCACGGATGAACGCGCCCTTCATCGTCCCCGCCATCCGGCCATTGACCCACACCTCGGCCGAATAGTTCACGCCGTTGAAGGTCAGCCACATCTGCCGCCCGGCGGCCTCGGGCGGCGTATCGAACTCGGTGCGATACCAATAATCCTGCCGCGCCAGCGTCTCGGGGATGGACAGGTTGTTCAGCCCCACCGCCGGATCGGGATAGACGCCGCGATCGATCAGCGTGGTCAGGACCGTGCCCGGCACGGTCGCGGCATACCATTTGCTTGCGTCGAAACTTCCCTGTGACAGGTCCGCGCCGCCGGGGCCGACCTTGGCCGCCTCGATCAGCCGCCAGCCATTCACCGCCCATTGCCCGGTCGCGGTGGAGACCAGCGCGGGATCCTTGGGCTCGGGCCTGGCCGTGCCGCTGGTCGGGATCGGGGCCTTGGACTGGGGAAGGGTCCAGGCATCCTGCGGCGCCGTCTGCCCCTGCATCTGGCGAACCTGATAGGGCCAGTTCGGGCTGCCGGTCTGGAGCGCCATCCTGGCCGGATCGGGGGCGCGCCGCGCGGCGACGCGGATGGTCAGCGGATCGACCACCTCGCGCACCATGCGGAAATCGATGACCTTGCCCGCGAAGACCGGCTGATAGCTACGCGGCGCCAGCGTCGCCACGCCCGTTACCGGTTCCAGCGACAGGCCGCGCTGGACCACCTGCCGTCCGTTGACGAACAGGCGAACGACCTTCCCGTCATAGCTGGCCGCGATATGGGTCCATTTGTTGCGATCCGCCGTGCCGCCGCCCTGCACCACCCCCGCTTCGGTGACGAGCGCGGGCTGTCCGTCGACCAGCGCCAGATAGCGGCGCGGCCCCCGCGTCGGATCGCCGAAGCCGCCGATCAGCATGGTGGTGCCCTTGCCCATGACGCCGCGCGGCTGGACCCAGGCGGACAGCGTCCAGTTGGGCGCGACCACCGGTGTCTGTACGATCGCGCGGCGATAGCTGTCGCCACCCGGCGGCAGATCGGCATTGATAGGGCCGAGGGGTGTCGCGGGGGGCGTGGCCGTCGGGGTGGCGGGTGCCGTCTGCGCGGAGGCGGCGAGGCTCCAGACCAGCGCCGTCATTGATGCCAGAGCTCCCATCGCTCTTGCCGCCGCCACGCTCATGCCTGCTCCCTTTTTTATCGCTGCCGGATAAAGCAAATGATTGGTCGTAAAGTCAAAGCTTCCCCGTCCTAACCCCCGAAGCGGCCGATCGCCTCATGGATGCCGGTCCAGACTTTACCGAGCTGTTCCGGGGTGATCGCATAGGGCGGCATGACATAGATGGTGTTGCCCAGCGGCCGGACGAGCAGGTTCCGCTCGCGGAAATGGGCGAGCAGCCGGGGCCCCAGGTCGGAGAAGTAATCCTGCCCCGCGCCCAGTTCGAAGGCGGCGATGGTGCCGAGCGCACGGGGATTGCGCACCGCCCCCTCGCCGCCGACCGTCGCCAGATGCCGGGCTTGCGCCGCCGCCAGCGCGTCGATCCGGTCCTGCACGGGCTCGTCGCGCCAGATCGCCAGATTGGCCGCCGCCGCCGCGCAGGCGATGGGATTGGCGGTGTAGCTGGACGAGTGGAAGAATTGCCTGGACCGATCCGTCTCCGACCAGTGCGCCTGGAAGATCGCTTCGGTCGCCAATGTCACCGCCAGCGGGACCGCGCCGCCGGTCAGCCCCTTGGACAGGCAGAGAATGTCGGGCACCACCCCCGCCTGCTCACACGCCAGCAGCGTGCCGGTACGGCCCCATCCGGTCATCACCTCATCGGCGATGAACAGGACGCCATGCGCCGCGCAGATGTCGCGCATCGCCGCAAGCGTCTCCGGGGCGTAGAACAACATGCCGCCGGCCCCCAGCACCAGGGGCTCGACGATGAACGCCGCCGCGCCCGCCCGGCACTCCGCCTCCAGCGCATCGAGCGTCGCCTGGGCATCGACGGGATAGGGGATGGTGCCGACATCGAACAAGAGTGGCGCATAGGGCCGGTTGAACACGCCGCGCGCGCCGACCGACATCGCGCCGATTGTGTCGCCATGATAGCTGTGTTCGAGGACCAGGATGCGATGACGCGGCTCGCCCCGGTTGAGCCAATATCCCAGCGCCATCTTCAACGCGACCTCGACCGCGGTCGAACCGGAATCGGAGAAGAAGACTCGCGTCAGCGCCTCAGGCGTGATCCGCACCAACTCGGCCGCCACCTCTTCGGCGGGCTCGTGGGTCCATCCCGCGAAGATGACCTGGTCGAGCCGGTGCGCCTGGTCGGCGATGGCGGCCGCGATGCGCGGATGGTTATGGCCGTGCGTCGTCACCCACCAGCTGGAGATGGCGTCGATCACCTCGAGCCCGTCAGCCGTGGTCAGCACCGCGCCGCTCGCGGAGGCGACCTTGGGGATCGGCTCGCCCAGTCCATGCTGGGTAAAGGGATGCCAGACAGGCGAGGTCATCGGAAATCCCTGGCATCGAAGTTCGCGGCGAAGGCCTGCGCCAACGTCTCGCGGTTGAGATTCGCCAGACGCGGCAGGCGACCGAGCCGTTTCACGCCACCGATCGCGGCGATCGTCGCCTCGCTATCCTCGACCGCATCCCCGACAAAGGCGATGCCCAGAACGGGTACGCCGCGCGACCGCAACGCCTCGATCGACAAGAGGCTGTGGTTGATCGTCCCCAGCCCGGTCCGGGCGACCAGCACCACCGGACGCTGCCAATGGGCGAAGAGATCGGCGAACAGCATGTGTCGCGTCACCGGGACCAGCACGCCCCCCGCCCCTTCCGCCACCAGCGGCCCGTCGACCGGCGGCAGGGCCAGCCGCTCCATCTCGATCGTCACACCGTCGATCTCGGCGGCGCGGTGGGGGGAGCAGGGCGTCTTCAACCGATAGGCCGACGGCAGGACCGGACGCCCGCTGAGCGCGGCGACCGTCTCGGCATCGCCATGCCCCTGCTCGTCGGTGCCTGCCTGGACAGGCTTCCAGTAACTCGCCCCCAGCGCGCCCGTCAGCGCGGCGGAGAAGATGGTCTTGCCGATCTCGGTATCGGTGCCCGTGACGATGACGGCGCTCATGCCAGAACCTCTTGTAACGCTTCGTCGAGCGCGATGATGTCCGCCTCCTCGACATTCAGGGTGATGGACAGCCGCAACCGGGCCGAACCCACCGGCACGGTCGGCGGGCGGATGCCGCGTATGTCATAGCCACGCGCCTGCAACGCCTCGGCGGTGCGCATGGTGCGGCCATTGTCGCGCAGGATCAGCGGCAGGATCGGAGTGCCCTGCGCCGCGACGCCGTGCTTCGACAGCCGCTCGCCCGCCAGCGCGATCCGCTGGTGAAGCGCGGCGCGGCGCTCGGGCTCGTCGGCCAGGATTCGCAAAGCCTCCCGCACCGCACACGCCATCAGCGGCGAAGGAGCCGTGGAGAAGATGAAGCCCCGCCCGCGATTGACCAGATAGTCGCGCAACAGTGCCGGCCCGGTGACCAGCGCGCCCTCGCACCCCATCGCCTTGCCACAGGTATGAAGCGTCACCACCCGCTCGCCGGGTATCGCCAGCCCTTGCCCGCGATCGCCGAAGACGCCGGTCGCGTGCGCCTCGTCGACGATCAGCATCGCGTCATGCCGCTCGGCCACCGCATGGAGCTCCGCCAGCGGTGCGGTGTCACCGTCCATGCTGTACAGGCTCTCGGCCGCGATCCAGACGGTGCCTTTCCCGCCCCGCCCGCGCCAGTCGCGGATCGCGGCGTCGAACGCATCGGCATCGTTATGCGCCGCCGCCACATTGTCGGCGCGCGACAGCTTCATCCCCTCATGCATGCTGGCATGGACCAGCGCGTCATGGACGATCAGGTCGCCCCGTTGCGGCAGCGTCGCGAGAAGCGTGGCATTGGCGGTATAGCCCGACGAGAAATAGAGGCTCGCCTCCGCCCCGAAGAATGTGGCGGCTTCGGCCTCCAGCGCCTGATGCTCCGGGCGATTGCCGCGCAACAGGCGCGATCCGCCCGAGCCGACGGGGACGCCCTCTTCCATCGCTCGCGCAATGGCGGCGGCAAGGCGCGGGTGGTGCGCCAGGCCGAGATAGTCGTTGGAAGCGAAGTCCTTGCCGCTCTGCGAGGCCAGCCCCCGCAATCGGTCCCGCGCGGCCAGTCGGGCCAGATCGGCGCGATGAAAGTCCAGCATGGGGCTTCCCTACCCAGCCAGGCTGAGGAGCGGAACCTTATTTATGAAGGAATCGGGTGGCCTTCGACTGCGCTCAAGCTGAATGGCCGCTTGGATGTGCGGCCCAAAGGACTTCGCTCCGTTCAGCCTGAGCGAAGTCGAAGGCCACTCCCGAACGCCTAGCTCAAACCGGTTCCGCCAGAGTCACGATCGAAACCCCCGGCGTCATCGGCACGCGCCCGACCAAGTGCCGCTCCAGCCGGAAGATCGCCTCGAACGCCTTGTTGAGCGGCGCGGGGGGCGGCGAGTCGTCGCTGTCGTCGCGGCCACTGATCCGCCCCGCGATGCGCGCGGCGGCGGCCAGCGGGAACAGCAGCGAGTTGAAATAGCCGAGCTTGTGGGGTTTCAGCCCCGCCTTCTCGATCGCCGCGACCAGGGTCGTCTTGGAATAGCGACGATGGTGATGGTTCACCACGTCATGCGCCGACCACATCCATTGATGCGCCGGCACCGCGATCAGGATCTTGCCGCCGGGCTTCAGGCACGACTTCATCGCGGCGAGCGCGGCGACATCGTCCTCGATATGCTCGACCACGTCGAGCACCGCGATCAGGTCATAGCCGCCCCGCTCGATCCCCGGCAGTTCGGGAAGCGGCGCATCGCCGACCGGACGGCCGAGCCGCTGGGATGCGATCGCGCGCGCGGCGGGATCGATCTCGATCGCGTCGACCGTGCCGAAGCTGGCCAGCATCGGCAGATTGTGCCCGGTGCCGCAGCCGATCTCCAGGATACGCGCATCCTTGGGCAGCTTGCCATAGCGATCGAGATAATCGGCCAGGATGTCGCGGCGGGCGCGGTACCACCAATGGGTGGAATCATGCGCGGCCATGCGGTCGTAAACGATACGGTCCATGAACTTATCCGAAGACCCATTGGCGGTTGAGCGCGAAGGTCGCGATCGGCGTGATCGTGACCACCGGGATCAGCGCGACCCAGGGTGGTTGATGCAGGAGCCCGGTTGCGATCCAGGTGAAGAGCGCATTCAACGCAAGGCCAAAGCCCTGCACCACCAGGAATTTCAGATGTTGCTTGCCGCTGGAATCGCGGGTGCCGTGCCCGCGGAAGCTCCAGGCGCTGTGCAGGAAGAAGCCGAAGATCACCGCGACCAGAAAGGCCGGAGGAACGGCCAGCACGGCTTGGCTGTGCGGCAGCACCCAGGCGGTCAGCGGCAGATAGACCGCCGAATAGACGACCGTCGACAGGCCGCCCGCAATGCCGAAGCGGATGATCTGGCCCAGCATCCCGCTGGACCGCCATCGATCGATCTGGTGCTGAAGAGTCGCCACGCCGCCGCCTTTGCCCCGACCTTGCCCTTTACGCCGCCCGCGATAGAGCGGGCTCCAAGTCCTGCGCCTTAAGCCGCGGGCGGGTATGAGGGAAGCGTCTTTGGAACGTCTGCAGCGTGAGATCGACCAGCACTGGCGGCGCTGGGTACTGGTCGCCTGGGTCGCGGTCGCCGCCTGGTACATGTATGACCGGTGGGGTCAGATACGCTGGTGGTCGCTGGGCGATACCGACGACAATATGCGCCTGATGCAGGTTCGCGCCTGGATGGCGGGGCAAAGCTGGTATGATCTGCGCCAGTATCGGATGAACCCGCCGGTCGGATTCGACATCCACTGGAGCCGCATCGTCGACCTGCCCATCGCGGCCCTGATCCTGTTCTTCCGCCTGTTCACCACCCCCGCCTGGGCGGAACGGCTCGCCTGCGGACTCGCGCCGATCATCCCCTTGTCGATCACCATGCTGGCGATCGCGGCGACCATCCGCCGGTTGATCGAGCCCTATGTCTGGCCGCTGGGAATCGTCCTGCTGCTCTGCGCCAGCGCGACGCAGTTGATGTACATGCCGATGCGTATCGACCATCATGGCTGGCAGCTGGCGATGCTGGCCGTCACCGTGGCGGGGCTGTGCGATCCGCAAGGACGGCGCGGCGGCGCGATGGTCGGGTTGGCCAGCGCGGTGTCGCTGGCGATCGGGCTGGAAATGCTGCCCTATGCCGCGATGGCGGGGGCCATATTATGCTTGCGCTGGGTATGGGACCGGGCGGAAGCGCCGCGTCTGGCGGTCTATGCGCTGACGCTGGGTGGGGGAAGCGCGGCGGGGTTCGCCGCCTTTGCCTCCAACGCCAATTACGCGATGCGCTGCGACGCGCTGACTCCGGTCTGGTTGTCGGTGACGGTGGTGGCGGGGGCGCTGCTGTTCGTGCTGGCGCGGATCAATCCGGAATCGCGGGGGGCGCGGCTTGGCCTCGCCGTCGCGGCGGGGGCGATCATCGCGGGCGGGTTCGCCAGCCTGTTCCCGCAATGCCTGACCCGCCCCGAACAGGTCAGCCCCGAGCTCCAGCGCAACTGGCTGAACAATGTCCGCGAGGCCAAGCCGATCTACAAGCATCCGCTTCGCGTCGCGCTGCCCATGGCGATCATGCCGGTCATCGGCCTGATCGGTGCGGCCCTGGCGGCATGGCGGCGTCGGACGATCGGGTGGAGCGCGGTCGCGCTGTTCACCGCCTTCGCCTGCGCCATGCTGTTGTGGCAGGCGCGCGCGGCCCCGGCGGCGCAGATGCTGGCGGTACCGGGCGTCGCGGCTTTGGTGTGGATGCTCCTCCCGCTGATCCAGCGGTTGCGCTCACCCCTGTTGCGGGTGCCGCTGACGGTCGCGGTGATCCTGATTCCCACCGGCGTCGTCGCCGCGCTGGTCCTGAAGAAGCTGCCGGCCGCGCAGCCCAGCGCCTATGCCGCGCGGGTCAATCGCGCGACCGGGCAGTGCGTGCGGACCTCGGTGCTGACGCGGGTCAACGCCTATCCCAAGGCGACGGTATTCACCTTCGTCGACTTGGGGCCACGTCTGATCGTCACCACCCATCACGATGCGATCGCAGGCCCCTATCACCGCAATGGCAACGCGATCCTGGACGTGCAGCACGCCTTTCAGGGCAGCGAGGCGCAGGCGCGGGCGATCATGAAGCGGCATGGCGCGACCCTGTTGCTGATCTGCCCCGACATGGCCGAGTCGACCAATTACCGCGCGCGTGCGCCAGGGGGATTCTACGACCGGATGGCGCATGGCTGGGTGCCGAACTGGCTGACCCCGCTGCCACTGCCCAAGGGGTCGCCGCTGCGGCTGTACCGGATCGATTGAGAGTCTTCGCGCCCTCGCGGTCGAACCGCTCGCGGATTGCGGGTTTAAGGTTCGCGGAGGCGCGGAGAACGCGGAGGGGGCGCAGTACTGGATAGCTTTCGCTTCCTCTCCGACTGTTTCGAGGGTCTACCGCCAAAGGCGGTAAATCAGCCTTCTTCTCCGCGCCTCCGCGTCTCCGCGCGAAAAATCAACGCAAGGACGCGGTCACCCCGTCGATCACGAACTGCACCGCCAGCGCCGCCAGCAGGACGCCCAGCACGCGGGTGATCACCGCCTCGATCTTCGCGCCGAGCAGCCGCATCAGCGGCCCCGCCGCCAGCAGCGCGACCAGCGTCAGCAGCAGGATCGTCCCCATCGCCGCCAGGACGACGATCGACGCCTCCAGCCCCTGATTACGGCTCATCAGCAGCATCACGGTGGCGATCGAACCCGGACCCGCGATCATCGGCATCGCCATGGGGAAGATCGACACATCCTCCGCCTCGTGCGGATCGTCAGCGATCTTGGCCGCGCGGTCCTCGCGCCGCTGGGTCCGCTTCTCGAACACCATCTCCAGCGCGATCAGGAACAGCATGATGCCGCCCGCGATGCGGAACGCCGCCATCTCGATGCCCAGGCCGTGCAGCAACGCCTCGCCGAACAGCGCGAAGACGAACAGGATGACCGAGGCGACGAAGACCGCTCGGATTGCCATCGCCCGGCGATGCTGCGGCGTGGCCCCCGCCGACAGCCCCGCATAGATCGGCGCGCAACCCGGCGGGTCGATCACCACGAAGAAGGTGATGAGCGAAGAGATGAAGAGTTCGAGCACCGGCTTACAGTGCCGTCTGGTCGATCGCGACGCCCTCGCGCCGTCCCGCCGAGACCAGCGTGTTGCGCAACAGGACCGCGATCGTCATCGGGCCGACACCGCCGGGCACCGGGGTGATCGCGCCGGCCCGCTGGACGGCCACGTCATATTCGACATCGCCGACCAGACCGGTCTCGATCCGGTTGATGCCGACATCGATGACGCTGGCGCCCGGCTTGATCCAGTCGCCCTTGACCAGGCCGGGCACGCCCACCGCCGCCACGACGATATCGGCGCGGCCGACCACCTCGGCCAAGTTGCGGGTGCGGCTGTGCGCGACCGTCACGGTGCAGCTTTCGCCCAGCAGCAGCTGCGCCATCGGCTTGCCGACGATATTCGAGCGGCCGACGACCACCGCGTCCATCCCCGACAGGCTGGGGTGGATGCTCTTGAGCAGCATCAGGCAGCCGAGCGGGGTACAGGGCACGAAGCCCTCGACACCCGTGGCCAGCCGCCCGGCATTGACCGGGTGGAAGCCATCGACATCCTTGTCCGGGTCGATCGCCTGGATCACCGCCTGCGCATCGATCTGGCCCGGCAGGGGAAGCTGGACGAGGATGCCGTCCACCGTCGGATCGGCATTGAGTTGTTCGACGAGCGTCAGCAGCGTCGCCTGATCGGTATCGGCGGGCAGGCGATGCTCGAAACTTTCCATCCCCGCCTCGCGCGTCGCCTTGCCCTTGGAGCGGACATAGACGCTGGAGGCGGGATCCTCGCCCACCAGTACGACCGCCAGGCCGGGCGCGCGGCCGGCGGCTTCGCGGAAGGTCGCGACCTGGGTGGCGATGCGGGTGCGGAGGCCGGCGGCGAACGCCTTGCCGTCGATGATCGTGGCGCTGGTCATGGCGCATCGCCATAAAGCGCCTCGGCGATGCGCGCCAGCACTTGCGGCTCCCCGACGACATGCAACCGCTTCAATCGTGCGGTTTCGCCCGCGACGATCCTCACCGCGCGCTTGGGCACGCCGAAATGCCGGGCGACCAGCGGGACCAGCGCGGCATTGGCCGCGCCATCGACCGGCGGGGCAGACAGGCGCGCGGCAAAATGCTCCTCCGTGCCGGCGGTCAGCGCATCCCGACCGCCGCGCGGCGTCACCCGCACCGCGATCTGGATGCCGTCGTCCCGCAGGGCCCAGGCGGGCATGGCTCAGCCGACGACGACCGCGCCCCCGTACATCTGCTGGGCGATCGCGGTATCCAGCACCTTGTCCAGGATGATGACGATCAGCAGCACCACCATCGGCGACAGGTCCAGCGCGCCGAAATCGGGCAGGATCCGCCGGATCGGGCGATAGAGCGGATCGGTCATCCGTTGCAGCGCATACCAGATCGACCGGATGAAATCATTGGAGGTGTTGATGACGTTGAAGGCGATCAGCCAGGACAGGATCGCCTGCACGATGATCACCCACCAGACGACATCGAGGAGAATTCGGAGAATCTGAAGGATGAGGATCAACGCAGGGAGCTCCTGAAGGTCTTTGTCCTCTATCTAGGGCGCGGGGACGGTCGGGGCAATCATCGCGCACCAACTCCTGACGCTGCCGGAACGAAGCACCGGGTCGCGCGTCCCGCTTAACATGGGACAAGCAACGGATCGTGCGGGGACGCGGCAGCGACATTGGGGACGGATCGTATTGGGGGTGTTGGTGGCCGTGCCGCTGCTGCTTCTGGCGATTCTCGCGATCTTTCCTTGGGGCGTGCTTCGCGGCGCGGTGACGCGCGAGGCGACCGAGCGGTTCGGACGGCCGGTCACCATCGGGTCGGTCCACCGCGTCGACAGTATCGGCTTCCACCCGGTCATTGCGGTCGAAAAGCTGCAAATTCCCCAGGCCGACTGGGCGGGGAAGGGAGATTTCGCACGGATGGAGCGCGCCGAAATCCGCTTCTCGGTCTGGCCGTTGCTGAAAGGCTCCTTCGTACCCGAGGATATTCGCGTCTCGGGCCTGCGTCTCGCACTGGTTCGCGACAAGCAAGGCCGCACCAACTGGTCGCGCCCCGGCGAACCAGAGGAGGGCGGCGGCTCCACCGATCTGCAGGGGTTGACCATCACCGATGGCACCATCAGCTACCGCGATGCCAAGCAGGATCGCGACGCCGTGCTGCATATCACCGCCGACCCCGACCAGGGCGTTCGGGCCGATGGGCCGGGATCGGTGCGCGGCGCGCCGGTGCGGATCATGTTCACCGGCGCGGCGGTCAAACCGGGGCGCTGGCCCTTTGCCGCGACGATCACGGGCAACACGCTGTCGATGACGGCGCGCGGGACGATGGATCGCCCGTTCGATACCGATGCGATGACGCTGGACCTGACGGCCAAGGCCGACGACCTGAAACGGATCGACGCGGTGATCGAGGCGGGGCTGTTCCAGACCCGCCCGGTCGCATTATCCGCCCATGTCCGCCACGAACGCCCCCGCTGGACCATCACCGATCTGAAGGGGCGGATCGGCCGCTCCGACCTGGCCGGGCATCTGACCGTCGACAAGAAGGCGGGACGCACGTTGCTGGACGGCGAAGTGACCGCGCGGCAGCTCGACTTTGACGACCTGTCTTCGGCGGAAGGCCGGGCAGAGGCCGCCGCGCTCGAACGGCGGATCGGGCCGCGGCTGGTGCCCAATACGCGGATCGACATCTCCAAGATCGACACGACCGACGGCACCATCCGCTTTCGCGTCGGCCGGGTGGTCAGCGCGCAGGGCTCCTCGCCGATCACCGGCCTGGCCGGGCGGATGACGATGGATCACCAGTTGCTGACCATCGGTGACATCCGCATGGCCCTGCGCGAAGGCGTGGTGACGGGTCGGGCGGTGATCGACCAGCGCAACGGACGCAAAATGCCGCATCTGGCGCTCGACCTGCGATTGACCGGGGCCAGCGTCCTTTCGCTGTCCGGCCAGACCGAGATTACCGGCCAGGTCGCCGCCCGCGCGAAACTGGCGGGCAGCGGCGAAACGGTGCGCGACGCCGTCGGGCGGTCGGACGGCCGCATCGGCCTGGTCGTCGCAAATGGTTCATTGCCCGATCGCTATGCCGCGGCCCTGGGCTTCGATGCGGGTGCGGCGTTCATCGGGGATAGCAAGCGGGCAAGCCTGCGCTGCCTGATCCTGGGCGTCGACATGAAAAACGGCACGGGCCGCGCCGATCCGCTGATCGTCGATACCTCGCGCAGTCGGCTGGACGGCACGGGGACGGTCAGCTTCCCCGACGAGCGGCTGGCGCTGCGCCTGACCGGCGCGCCCAAACACGACGCGACGCTCCGGCTGGCGGGTGCGGCGACGGTGTCGGGGACGCTGGAGAAGCCCGATCTGGTCATCCCCAAGGAGGTGAAATCGGTCGGCGATATCTTCCAATCGATCGGCCGGGCGATCACGGGCGACTCCGGACCCAAGGCGCAAGACGCGGCCTGCGGGTCGCTCGCGCGACAGGTGTTGCGCTAAGACCGTGTCTCCGCCCATCCCGCCCCCGTTCAGCCTGAGCGAAGTCGAAGGCAACGTTGGAACGCTCGCAAAAGGGGGCCTGGGCCACCGGAGTCCCTTGGCCTTCAACTTCGCTCAGGCTGAACGGAGCGGTGGAGGGATCAAGCCCCCTCGGCTTTCAACGGCCGCGCCAGCAGCGTGCCGATCACCTCGCCCACCGCTGCGCCGTCGAGCAAGCGGCACACCGCCTCGCACACCGGCATGTCGACACCCGCCTCCGCCGCCGCCTGGCGCAACACGGGCGCGGTAAAGGCACCTTCCGCGACGGTCCGCCGGTCGGCGAGCAACTCCGCCGCCGACCGCCCCTGCCCCAGCCCGACGCCGAGCGAGAAATTGCGCGAGGCGGTGGAGGAACAGGTCAGCACCAGATCGCCCAGCCCCGACAGCCCGGCCAGCGTCTCCGCCCGACCGCCGCGCGCCAGCCCGAACCGGGTCATCTCCGCAAAGCCGCGCGCGATCAGTGCGGCGCGGGCATTCTGGCCCAGCCCCGCACCCTCCACCACGCCGCAGCCAATGGCGAGCACGTTCTTGATCGCGCCGCCAATCTCCGCGCCGGTCACGTCGTCGGTGGCATAGGGCCGGAAATGCGGCGCGGCGATTCGCGCGGACAAGGCCTTGCGGAGTTCCGGCTCCTCACATGCCAGCGTCACCGCCGTGGGCAGCCCCGCCGCCACCTCATGCGCGAAGGTCGGGCCGGACAGCACCGCGATCGGCGCATCCGGATGGATCGCCCGCGCCACCTCGCCGACCAGCCGCCGCGACCCCGCCTCGATGCCCTTGGAGCACAGGACCAACGGCTTGGACCCCACCGGCATCGTCGCCAGCACCGAACCCACCGCCTGCGCGGGCGTCACGACCAGCAGCGCGTCCATCTCGGCCATAGCGGCGGGATCGCTGACCGCCTCGATACTCGACGATAGCGCGATGTTCGGCAGATAGAGCGGGTTGGCATGGGTGGTGTTGATCGCCTCCGCCACCGCCGGATCGCGCGCCCAGATCCGCACCGGCCTGTCGCCATAGGCCGCCACCTGCGCCAGCGCGGTGCCCCAGGCACCCGCTCCGATCACCCCGATCCTCATGCCTTCACCCCCGCACCGCGCACCGCCTCCGCCGCCGGGTCGAGCGGCCAGCGCGCCCGGGCGGGCGTGTCGAGCGGATCGGTCAGCCCCTCGCGGAATCGCTCGACGCCCGCCCAGGCGATCATCGCGGCATTGTCGGTGCACAACCAGAGCGGCGGCGCGACGAAGCGCAGACCATGCTCGGCGGCGAGTGCCTCCAGCGCGGCCCGGATCACGCCGTTCGCCGCCACCCCACCGGCGACCACCAGCGCGGTGACCGGCGGCACGTCCGCCAATGCCCGGCGGGTGCGGTCGAGCAGGCAGTCGACCACCGCCTGCTGGAAGGACGCGGCAATATCCTCAGGGCAATATTGCCCGATCGCCCGCGCGACCGCGCTCTTCAGCCCGGCGAAGGAAAAATGCGGCTCGGCCGCGCCCTTCAGCGGTCGGGGAAGCGGCACCGCAAAGGGATCGCCCTCCCGCGCCGCTGCCTCGACTCGGGGGCCGCCGGGATAGCCGAGACCCAGCAGCTTGGCGGTCTTATCGAACGCCTCGCCCGCCGCGTCGTCGATCGTCGTCGCCATCCGGCGATAGCGCCCGACGCCCTCGACCAGCAGCAACTGGCAATGCCCGCCGGAGACCAGCAGCAGCAGATAGGGATAGGCCAGCTCGCGGTCCGACAGGCGCGGCGACAGGGCGTGCCCCTCCAGATGGTTGACCGCGATCAGCGGCTTGCTCGCCGCATGGGCCAGCGCCTTGCCGGTGACGAGGCCGACCATCACCCCGCCGATCAGCCCCGGCCCCGCCGTTGCGGCGATCGCGTCGACATCGGCCAGGGTCACGCCGGCATCGGCAAAGGCGGCGGCGACCAGCGGCTCCATCGCCTCGACATGCGCGCGCGCGGCGATTTCGGGGACGACGCCGCCGAACGGGGCATGCGCCGCCTCCTGCCCCAGCAGACGATGCGCCAGCACGCGCCCGTCATCGGTGACGAGTGCGGCGGCCGTCTCGTCGCACGAGGATTCCAGTCCCAGGATCAGCATGGGCCACCCCATACGCGCCTTGCGGGATATTGTCGAAGGGGGCTGTATTGCGGCAAAGGCGGCATCATGGTTCGTTTTCGGCTCGGTACGCGCGGTTCGCCGCTGGCCCTCACCCAGGCGCATATGGTGCGCGCGGCACTGGCCGATGCGCAAGGCTGGGACGCCGATGCGATCGAGATCGTGCCGATCAAGACCACCGGCGACCGGGTCCAGGACCGAGCGCTGGCCGAGATCGGCGGCAAGGCGCTGTGGACCAAGGAACTGGACCGCGCGCTCTATGACCGGGAGATCGACGCCTCTGTCCATTCGATGAAGGATGTGGAGACGATCCGTCCCGACTGGCTGCACATCGCCGCGATGCTGCCGCGCGCCGATGTCCGCGACCGGCTGATCGGGGTGGAGACCATCGCTGAACTGCCCCCCGGTGCAGTGGTCGGCACCAGCAGCCCGCGCCGCCGTGCGCAATTGCTGTCGCACCGCCCCGATTTGGCCATCACGCTGCTACGCGGCAATGTCGACACGCGGCTGGCCGCCGTTGCGAACGGAGACCTGGACGCGACCCTGCTCGCCGCCGCCGGGCTCGACCGGCTGGGGCGCGAGGTCGGGCATGCGGTGCCGACCGACCAGATGCTGCCCGCCCCCGCCCAAGGCGCGGTCGGGATCGAGACGCGCGCCGATGATGCCGCGGCGACCATGCTGATCGGCTCGATCGACCATGCCGAGACCCATGGCTGCGTCATGGCCGAACGCTCGCTGCTCGCCGCGTTGCAGGCGGATTGCCACAGCCCGGTCGCCGCGCTCGCCTCCTTGTCGGGCGAGATGCTGACGCTGCGCGCCGAATTGCTGGCCGAGGATGGCTCGGCACGGGTGACGGGCTGGGTCGAGGGGGCACTGGACGAGGAATTGGGGGCGCGGCTGGCGATGGACCTGCTCGACCGCGCACCGCCCGAAGTGCGCCGCCTGTTCGCTGGGGGCTGACCCGCATGGCGGTCGTCGTCGTCCGGCCCGAACCCGGCCATGCCGCGACGATCGCCGCCCTGCGCGATGCGGGGCTGGAGGCACGGTCACTGCCCTTTTTCGCGACCCATGCGCGCGACTGGACCCCGCCCGATCCCAACAGCATCGACGCCCTGTTGTTCACCAGCGCGCAGGCGGTGCGGCTGGCCGGGCGGGGGCTGGAGGGACTGAGGCATCGCCCCGTCGTCGCGGTCGGTGCCGCCACCGCCGATGCGGCGCGGAAGGCGGGGCTGTCGGTGGCGCTGACAGGGACCAGCGACGCCGCCACGGTGGTCGCACAGGCGCGGGCGATGGGGCTGGCCCGATTGCTTCATCTGGCGGGACGCGACCGGGTGGAGACGGGGGCGATGGTGCGGGTCGTCTATGCCGCCGATCCGGTGCCGGTGGCGACGTCCTCCTTCGCCACGCTGACCGGGGAGACCGTGCTGCTCCACTCCGCCCGCGCCGCCGCGCGGCTGGCCGAGCATGTCGATGCGGCGGGGGTGCCGCGCACCGGCATCGCCATCGTCGCGATCAGTGCCAAGGTGGCGGAGGCGGCGGGCTCGGGCTGGCGCGCCGTGGCGGTGGCGGTGGCCCCCCGCGACGAAGCGATGGTCGCCGCCGCGCGGGCGTTGACCCGGACAGCCGCCACGGGGATAAGCGAGGCATGAACAATTTCGCGCCATCCGACCGACCGCCGTCGCGCGGCCCCCGTACGGGTGCGACCGTCGCGCTGATCCTGCTCGCCTTTGCTGCCGGACTGATTCTGATGGCCTATGCGATGCGCAACCTGTCCTGGTTCGGCGGCACCCAGGCCGCCAGGACGAACGCGGTGTCCACCGCCAAGCCGGGCAGCCCCCCCAATGGCGGATCATCCGGGGGCGATGTGGCGCGCGCCGCCGCCGACCCGATCGCGCTTGCCACGCGCGAGGCCGCTCTGGCCGCGCAACTCGCCGCGCTGGAGACGCGCGCCGCCACCATCGCCACCGATGCCTCGGCGGCGGGGGCGCAGGCGGGCCGCGCCGAATCGATCCTGGTGGCCGCCGCCGCCCGCCGCGCGGTCGATCGCGGCCAGCCGCTCGGCTATCTCGAAGAACAGTTGCGCATCCGCTTCGGCGCGAACGAGCCGCGCGCGGTCGCCGTGCTGATCGGCAATGCGCGCCAGCCGGTGACGCTGGAGACGCTGCGCCAGGGGCTGGACACGCTGGCACCCGATCTGGTCGTCAACGAATCCGATGGTTGGTGGGAAGGGCTCCGGCAGGAAATCGGCCGGTTGATCGTGATCCGCGAGGCCACCGCCCCCTCGTCCAACCCCGCCGACCGGCTGGATCGCGCGCGTCGCCTGCTCGACGGCGGGCAGGTGGAGGCCGCGCGGGCCGAGGTCGCGCGGTTGCCCGGTGCCGCGACCGCCCAAGCCTGGCAGCATGCCGCGCAGCGTTATGTCGCGGCCCGCCGGGCGCTCGACCTGATCGAGAATGCCGCGCTGGTCACGCCCGTCACCGCTCCGGCGCCGATCGTGACGACTCCGGTGACGGCCCCAGCGACGAACGCACCCCCGGCCGAGGGTGCTCCGACCCCCGCCGCGCCCGAGCCCGAAACCGCATCGGGATCGCCCACCATCTGACCATCGCGGCACTGGCGGTTCCGACGGCAGGCGAAGCGCCGGATGCGGCCGGATGAGGAGCGGGAGGCGATGACGGGGCGTTGATCCCGATCGCTTCTTTGGAGACTTCGCCGTGACTCGTGCCGCTCCCCGGATCGCCCGCTGGCTGGCGGGTTCGTTGCTGCTGCCGCTGACCGCCTGTAGCAGCGGCAGCGATCCTGCCCGCAACGACGGCGCCCCCGTCACGGCCAGCCCTGCGCCCGTTGCCCCGTCGCCGTCGGCACCCGAGGCGGAGCAGGCCGCCCTCTCCGCGCCGATCAAGACCGCATCCTCGCCCGATCCGGACGGCATCTTGTCCTGTTCCGCCGAGCGGGGACAGGCGGCGGCCGACCGGCTGGTCAAGATCTGTACCTCGGTCTCCCCCGCCACCCATCCGCCGTGCAATGCCGCCAATAGCTGTGCGATCATCGAGGATGAGATCGCGCGGAGTTGCGCATTGCTGAGCGAGGATGCCGCAAAAACCACCGGCTGTTCGGTCGCCCCCCAAAGCGATGCCGCCGCCGCAGCGGTCGTCCGTCGCTACTATTCGGCGATCAACGCGCATGACTATGCCACCGCCTGGAGCCAGTGGGGCGAAAATGGGCGTCCGGGCCAGCGCTTCGCCGATTTCCAAAAGGGCTTTGCCGACACCCGCGCGACTAGCGTGACGATCGGCGCGATGCCGCCCAGCGAAGGGGCGGCGGGATCGATCTATGCGACCGTCCCGGTGACGGTCGATGCGCAGTTGAACGACGGAAGACGGCAGCGCTTCGTCGGCCAATATGTCGTACGCCGGGTCAACGGCGTGCCGGGCGCAAGCGCGGAGCAACTACGCTGGCATATCGACTCGGCGACGTTGAAGCCGGTGGGGTCGTAGGGGCTGGCGTTATGCCGTGGCCTTCGACTTCGCTCAGGCTGAACGGGTTTAGGGGTGATTCCCCAACCTCGGTTCGCACGGAGCGAAGTCGAAGTGCCCGCTGAGCGTACGGCCCCAATCTCTAAATCGGATGCCCCTCCGTATCGCGAAGCACCTCACGCCGACCGACATGATCCGGGCGCCCTACGATGCCGTCGGTCTCCATCCGCTCGATCAGCCGCGCCGCCGAGTTATAGCCGATGCGCAATTGCCGCTGGAGCCAGGAGGTCGAGGCCTTCTGGCTCTCGCACACGAGCTGGATCGCGGCGCGATACTGCTGGTCCTCGGCCGAGTCCTCGCCCGTGGGCGCACCGTCGAGCGCGAAGCTCTCCGCCGGTTCCTCGGTGACCGAGGAGATATAGTCGGGCTGCCCCTGCGCGCGCCAGTGATCGGCGACCCGGTGCACCTCGTCATCCGAGACGAAGGGGCCGTGGACCCGCACGATGCCCTTGCCGCCGGGCATGTAGAGCATGTCGCCGCGCCCCAGCAGCTGTTCGGCCCCCTGCTCGCCCAGGATGGTCCGCGAGTCGATCTTGGAGGTGACGTGGAAGCTGATGCGGGTCGGCAGGTTCGCCTTGATGACGCCGGTGATGACGTCCACCGACGGGCGCTGCGTCGCCATGATCAGGTGGATACCCGCCGCGCGCGCCTTTTGCGCCAGCCGCTGGATCAGGAATTCGACTTCCTTGCCCGCCGTCATCATCAGGTCGGCCAGCTCGTCGACGATCACCACGATCTGCGGCAGCGGCTCGTATTCGAGCTTCTCCTCCTCATAGACCGGCTGGCCGGTCTCGGGATGATAGCCGGTCTGGACCTTGCGCCCCAGCGGTTGCCCCTTGGCCTTGGCCGCGCGCACCTTGTCGTTGAAGCTGGCGAGGCTGCGCACGCCGACCGAGGACATTTGGCGATAGCGGTCCTCCATCGTCTCGACCGCCCATTTCAGCGCGCGGACCGCCTTGGCCGGATCGGTGACGACCGGGGAGAGCAGATGCGGGATGTCGTCATACATCGACAGTTCGAGCATCTTGGGATCGATCATGATCATACGGCACTGCTCGGGCGTCAGGCGATAGAGCAGCGACAGGATCATGCCGTTGAGGCCGACCGACTTGCCCGAACCCGTCGTACCCGCGACCAGCAGGTGGGGCATCGGCGCGAGGTCGGCGACGACCGAGTCGCCCGCGATATTCTTGCCCAGGATGATCGGCAATTGCGCGGCCTGGTCGGCAAAGCTCTGCGACGCGACGAGTTCGTGCAGCGACACCATCTCGCGCTTTTGATTGGGCAGTTCGATGCCGATGACGTTGCGCCCCGGAATCACCGCGACGCGCGCCGAGATCGCCGACATGTTGCGGGCAATGTCGTCGGCCAGCGCGATGACGCGATTGGCCTTGATGCCGGGCGCGGGCTCCAGTTCGTACATGGTGACGACCGGGCCGGGGCGCACCTCGACGATCGAACCCTGGACGCGGAAATCGTCGAGGACATTCTCCAGCAGCCGCGCATTGCGCTCCAGCCCCGCCTTGTCGATCGTGCCCGCCGGCGTCGGCGGCGCGGGCGTCAGCAGGTCGAGGCCGGGGAGCTGATAGGGCGCATCGCGGTCGGCCGCCGCCTTGGGCCGGGCGGGGGCGGGTGCGACCTGGCGGTCGGCGATGACGGGGGCGGGGCGGTCCTCGCGCACCGGCACCGCCTTGCGCGCCAGCGTCAACGGCTCCTCATCCTCTGCGTCGTCGTAAAGCGACTCGTCTTCATCGTCCCAGGGCACGCCATCGGCCTCGTCGCCCGACATGGCGGCGCGGCGACGGCGCAACCGCGCCAGACCGCGTTCGGCCAGATCGAGTTCCAGGCTGCGTCCCCAGATCAGCGCACCGCCCAGGCCGAAGGCAAGCCCCGCCACGACCGAACCCCAGGTGACGACCGCCGGCTGTCCGCTGAACGCCAGCACCCAGTCGACCAGCCCGACGGCCGACAGGCCGATCACCCCGCCCCATCCGGCGGGCAGCGCCAGCACCGCCGAGTCGGACACGAAGGACAAGGCACAGGCCATCAGCGCGACGCCGATCACCGCCTGCCGCAGCATCCGCACCCAGCGTCCCGCCGGTCGGTCGCGCCACAGCCGGGTCGCGATGATCGGACCCACCGGCAGGATCAGCGCAACGGCGGGCCCGAACAGGGTCAGCGCGATATCGGCCACCCACGCGCCCGGCAGCCCCAGCCAGTTGGCGGGCACCGCGCCCGAGGCGGTGTTGAGCGCCGGGTCGCTCGCCCGGTAGCTGGCCAGCGCCAGCACCAGCATCAGCGTAACGGCAAAAAGGGCGATCGCCGTGACCAGCGCGCCGCTGCGCACCGCCCCCGCCTTCACCGTCTCGCGCCATAGAACCGGCTGCGCGCGGCTGGCCATGGGTGTTGTCCTTCAGGAATGTCCGAAAATGCGGGAAAATTCATCGCCTCTGATGGTTCCCACGTCAAGGCGCGAGCGCCTGCCACATTGTTTGGCGCGATAGGAAGGTCTAGGAGCGAAGCTATGAATAGCGACGTCATCATCCTCGGCGGCGGCCTGGTCGGCGCGACGCTGGGCGTCGGGCTGGCCGCGCATGGCCTGTCTTCGATCATCGTCGATCCCGCCGATCCGGCGGTGATCCTGGCCCCCGGTTTCGACGGACGCGCCTCCGCCGTCGCCTCGGCCAGTTGGCGGATGCTGGACGCGATCGGGATCGGCGCGAAGCTGGCGGGCCAGGGCTGCGAGATTCGGCATATTCGGGTCAGCGACGGGCTGGAGCCCGGCGCGCTCGACTTCATCCCCGACGCCGATGACGGCGCGCTGGGCACGATGTTCGAGAACAAGCTGCTCCGCCGCGCGATCCATGCCACCGCCAATGAGGCGGGTCTGGTCGATCTGCGGATGCAGACCCGCGCCCTGTCGGTCGAGCGTGGTCCGGGCGGCGTCATCGCACAGCTTAGCGACGGCACCACCGTCCGCGCGCCTCTGCTGGTCGCGGCGGAGGGGCGGCAATCCCCGACTCGCGACGCGGCGGGAATCAAGGTCGCGCGCTGGTCCTATGACCATAAGGCAATCATCAGCGCCTTCCACCACGAAGCCTCGCACGAGAATATCGCGTTCGAGATATTTTACCCCACCGGTCCCTTCGCGCTGCTGCCCTTGCCGGACGACGAGATCGGGCATCGCTCGGCGATCGTCTGGTCGGTGCCGGGGCGCGACGGCGATGCCATGCTCAAGCTCTCCGACCGGGCCTTCCTGGCGGAGGCGGAGAAGAGCATGGGCGGCTTCTTGGGCGCGCTGTCCCATGCCTCCCCGCGTTCGGCCTATCCGCTGGGCTTCCACCGCGCCGCGACCATGACCGGCGACCGGCTGGTGCTGGTCGGCGACTCGGCGCATGGCATCCACCCGATCGCGGGGCAGGGCGTGAACCTCGGCTATCGCGACGTCGCCGCGCTGGTCGAGGTGCTGGTCGAGGGCAAGCGGACCGGGATGGATCTGGGCGATGCGGCGCTGCTCCAGCGCTACCAGCAATGGCGCGGGCTCGACACGCTGATGGTGTCGGTAGCGACCGACAGCTTCAACCGCATCTTCGGCGTGCCCGGAAAGACGGCCAGCGCGATACGGCGGCTGGGCATCACCGCGATCAACCATATCCCGCCGATCAAGAACCGCTTCATGGCCGAGGCGCGCGGCGAAACCGGACAGCTGCCCCGGTTGTTGCAGGGCGTGATGGTGTAACCCAGTCGAGCGAGATGGCGATGCGGCACGATATCATTCCCTGCCTCCGGTACGAGAATGCGCCGCGCGCCATCGACTTTCTATGTGACGCCTTCGGGTTCGCGCGGCAGGCGGTGTTTTCCGATCCCGACGATCCGACCGTCATCCATCACGCGCAACTGGTATGGCAGGAGCGGATGGTGATGGTGTCGAGCGCGCTGTTCACGCCCCATGCCGCCGTGGCGGGATCGAAGACGCCGACCCAGGCCGGCGGGGTGACGATGGACCTGTATCTGGTCGTCGCGGATGTCGACGCCCATGCGGCCCAGGCCCGTGCGGGCGGTGCGACGATCATAGCCGAGCCGGCGGACAAGCCCCATGGCGGGCGAGGCTATGCGGCGCGCGACCCGGAAGGCCATGTCTGGAGTTTCGGCAGCTATGATCCCTGGGCCTGATTATCCTGATCGCCCCACCCGCCCCGTTCGGGCTCCAATTCGCGACCGCCGCCAGACCGGCGTGGCGCGCGGCATGGGGGCGGCTCTGGCCGTCGTGGTCCTGACGCTGGCGATCGGCTGGGGTATCGCGCCCGTCCTGTCGCCCACGGACCGGGTGCTCCGCGCGGTGGCGACGGCGACGGTGGCAGCGCTCTGGCTGGCGGTGGCGATCGGACATGTCGCGGCGCTCCGCTTCGAATCGCCCGCCGACATCGATGCGGCAGCCAGCGGGAGCGGAGATTCGCCGCGGGTCGTCATCGCGCAGGCGGTGCTGCGCAACACGCTGGAACAGGTGGTGCTGGCGATTCCCGCCTATCTGGCGCTCGCCTGGGTGGTGGAAGGGTCGGGGGCGATGATCCCGGCGCTCGCCGCGCTGTTCTCGGTGGGGCGGACGCTGTTCTGGGCGAATTATACGCGGGGTGCAGCGGCGCGGGCGTTCGGCTTTGCGCTGACCTTCTATTCCAGCGTCGCGGCGCTGGTCATCGTGTTGGTGGCGTTGATCGGCAGAATCGTTTGACCGTTCCCATCCTCCGTTCAGCCTGAGCGAAGTCGAAGGCCAAGAGAAACCCTATCCGCCAACGCGGAACGTGCACTTCGACTTCGCTCAATGCGAACGGAGGTGGGGGTTGGTTGAACTAAGACGGGAATCAGATTTCCCGCGCTTCCTCGACCAGCATCACCGGCACGCCGTCGCGGATCGGATAGGCCAGCCCCGCCGCCTCCGACACCAGTTCCTGCGCAGCTTCGTCATAGCGTAGCGGCGTCCGCGTCACCGGGCAGACGAGTCGTTCGAGCAGCCACGGGTCCAGGCTCATTGCAGCGTCACCCGATCCTCGCCGTCATGGCGACCGAAAAATTGCATCAACTGGATGATCAGCTCGGCGCGCTGCTCCAGATCGGGGGCTTCCAGCAACGCCTGTTTCGCGGCGATGTCGAAGGGCGCGATCTGGGCGATGCCGTTGACCAGGCTCTCATCGTCCAGCCGACCGACCGCGTCCCAGTCGACCGCATAGCCCTGTAGATCGGCGAAGCGGCGCGATTCCTGTTCCAGCGAGGCGCGGCGGCCCAGCGACAACAGGTCTTCGTCCACCACGGGCAGCAGCTCTGCCTCGACCTGGCGAAACGGCGTCGTCACCTCCAGCTCACGGACGATGCGGAACAGCGACACGCCCTCCAGCACCAGATTGTAACGGCCGTCCTCCATCGCCTCGACCTCGGCGATACGGCCGACGCAGCCGGTCGCATAGAGCGAGGGCTTGTCCCCCTCGCCCGATGGTTGGACCATGCCGATCCGCCGGTCACGCGCCATCGCGTCGGATACCAGCGCCCGGTAGCGCGGCTCGAAGATGTGCAGCGGCAACGGCATCCCCGGAAAGAGGATCGCGCCCGCCAGCGGAAAGATCGAGAGCCGCGCCATCCGCTCTTATCCGAACAGGATGGCGGACAGGCGCCGCCGCTGCTGGGACACCCAGGGATCGGTCATGCCGACAACCTCGAACAGCTTGAGCAACTGCTGACGCGCAGCATCCTCGTTCCAGCTGCGATCGGCCGCGACGATGTGGAGCAGATTGTCCGCCGCCCCGTCACGGTCCCCCGCCGCCATCTGCGCATTCGCCAGCGCGAACCGCTTTTCATGATCGTCTGGGTTGGCGGCGACTTCATCGGCCAATCCGGCATAGTCCGCCGCCGGAGGTGCCGAGCGGGCCAGCGCCACGGCGGCGACGGCGCGGTGGATGGCGGGGTCGTTCGCCAACGTCTCGGGCAACGCATCCACCGCCGCTTCCGCCTCGTCCACCTGTCCGGCGGCGATCAGCGCCCGGATGCGACCGGACAGAACGGCGGGGTGATCGGGTGCCATGTCGAGCAGCTGGTCGAAGATCGACAGCGCGCGTTCGGCGTCGCCGGCCTCGAGCACTTCCTCGCCCATCGCGATCAACGGTTCCAGCTCCGCCGCCGCATCCGCTGCCTCCGACTGGATCGGCAATTGCTTGAGCAACTGGTCGAGCATGGTGCGCAGCGCGCTTTCAGTGCGCGCGCTGGTCAGGTCGGCGACCAGCTGTCCCTGGAACATCGCATAGACGGTCGGGATCGAGCGGATCTGGAATTGGTTGGCGATGAACTGGTTCTTGTCGGTGTCGATCTTGGCCAGCACGACGCCCTTGTCGGCATAGGCCTCGGCCACCTTCTCCAGCGTCGGGCCCAGCGCCTTGCACGGCCCACACCATTCCGCCCAGAAATCGAGGATGACCAGCTTGGTCATCGACGGCTCTACGACATCGCGGCGGAAGGCGGTGACGGCCTCCTTCTCGGCGGGCGACATTCCCAACGTGGCCAAAAGACGCTCCTTTACGTGTTGCCCGCCCTATGTGGGCGAGGGGATGCGGTAATGAAAGGCCGTTCGGTAAATCAGGCCCACAGACGCGCGACCGTCCGCTCGCGCCCGATCAGCGGCAGCAGCGCGGCCATGTCCGGTCCCTGCGCCCGCCCGGTCAGCGCGAGTCGCAACGGCAGGAACAGCGTCTTGCCCTTGCGCCCGGTCGCGTCCTTCAGCGCGGCGGTGAGCGCATGCCAGGGGTCGCTCGCCCAGTCGATTTCGCCCGCAACCTGCGCCGCCTGCGCCAGATAGGCGCGGTCGTCCTCGGCAGGTTCGGAGGCCTCGACCGGTCCCTCGATCACCTGCCACCAGTCGGCAGCTTCCGCGACGGTGGAAAGATTGGGGCGCACCGCCTCCCATTCCGCCGCGCCCATGCCGGTCGGCAGGCGATCGGCGACCGCGTCATAGGGCGTCTGGTGGAGGATGCGCGCGTTCAGTTGCGCCAGTTCCGCCTCGTCGAACCGCGCCGGTGCCCGACCGAAGCGCGAAAAGTCGAATCCGGCGATCAGGGGGGCCATGTCGGCGACCGGCTCGACCGGATCGCTGGTCCCGATCCGTGCGAGGAGCGCACGCACCGCCTGCGGCTCGATGCCGATCTCGCGAAAGTGATCGACGCCCAGCGAGCCGAGTCGCTTGGACAGCTTGCCCTCATTGCCGGTCAGCAACGCAGCATGGGCGAAGCGGGGCAGTTCCGCCCCCAGCGCCTGGAACATCTGAATCTGGAGCGCGGTATTGGAGACGTGATCCTCGCCACGCACCACCTGGGTCACGCCCATGTCGATGTCGTCGATGACCGAGGGGAGCATGTAGAGCCACGTGCCGTCGGCGCGGCGGATCACCGGATCGCTCATCGTCGCCGGATCGAAGCGCTGGGCTCCGCGCACCGCATCGTCCCATTCGATGGCTGCGCCGTGATCGAGCTTGAACCGCCAGTGCGGGCGAACGCCCTCACCCTCTAGCTTGGCACGATCCTCGTTGCTCAGGGCCAGCGCGGCGCGGTCATAGACCGGCGGCAGACCCCGCCCGAGCTGAATCTTGCGCTTCAGGTCCAGTTCCTGCGCGCTCTCATAGGCGGGATAGACATGGCCGCCCGCGACCAATTCGGTGAAGCGCGCCTCGTATAGCGCGAAACGCTGCGACTGGCGCACCTCCGCATCCGGGATCAGGCCCAGCCACGCCAAATCGGCCCGGATCGCATCGACATAGCGTTCCTCGCTCCGCTCGGCATCGGTGTCGTCGATACGCAGCAGGAAGCGGCCGCCGGTGCTTTGAGCGTACATCCAATTGTGGAGCGCGGTGCGGATATTGCCGACATGCAGCCGCCCGGTGGGCGAGGGAGCGAAACGGGTCACGGTCATGCCCCGCGCCATAATCCGGGAATCGCCTTTGCGCTATTGTGACAGCGCGATTAAAGGGGCCGCGATCAGAGACTGTCTGCGGGGACGGGGTAGTAGCATGAAGTTGATGACCGGCAATTCGAACCTGCCGCTGGCCAAAGCGGTTTCGGCCTATCTGGAAGTGCCGCTGACCGAGGCCCTTGTCCGCCGTTTCGCCGATGAGGAAATCTTCGTCGAGATCCAGGAAAATGTCCGCGGCGAGGACGTGTTCGTGATCCAGTCGACCGGCTATCCGGTGAACGACAACCTCATGGAATTGCTGATCATGATCGACGCGCTGAAGCGTGCGTCGGCGCGGCGGATCACGGCAGTCATCCCCTATTTCGGCTATGCGCGCCAGGATCGAAAGCCCGGCCCGCGCACGCCGATCTCGGCCAAGCTGGTCGCCAATCTGATCACGGTCGCGGGCGCCGACCGCGTCCTGTCGGTTGATCTCCATGCCGGTCAGATCCAAGGATTCTTCGATATCCCGACCGACAATCTCTATGCTGCGCCGGTCATGTCGGCGGACATTCTCGCGCGGTTCAAGAACGACAATCTCATGGTCGTCTCGCCCGACGTGGGCGGCGTGGTCCGCGCGCGCCAGCTTGCCAAGCGGCTGAACAACGCGCCGCTGGCCATCGTCGACAAGCGTCGCGAGCGTGCAGGCGAGTCGGAGGTGATGAACATCATCGGTGACGTCGAAGGGCGCTTCTGCATCCTGATCGACGACATCGTCGACTCGGCGGGGACGCTGTGCAACGCCGCCGCCGCGCTGCGTCAGGCGGGGGCGCAGGATGTCGTCGCCTATGTCACCCATGGCGTCCTGTCGGGCGGCGCGGTGGCGCGCGTCGATGGCTCGGAGCTGCGCGAGCTGGTGATCACCGACTCGATCGGGAATCACGAGTCGATCAACGCCACCGGCAAGATCCGCCACCTGCCGATCGCCCCGCTGCTGGGCGAGGCGATCAAGCGTATCGCGGACGAGACGAGCGTTTCGAGCCTGTTCGATTGATGCTATGGGGCGAAGGTCGAAACCGGCCTTCGCCTTGGATCGCCGGACGCATGGAGTGGATGCGGATGGCTCTATTCCCGAAAATCCAAAGCCCTTGCCCCTATCCGGGCAAGCTCGATGACATCGTGACAGCGGGGCGCTGCTCGCTTTGCGACAAGGTCGTCCATGATCTGACGAGCATGAGCGACGACCAGCGACGCCACCTGGTCGAGTCGAATTCTGGAAATCTTTGCGTCCGCTATACGGTATTGCGGCCTGCGCTCGCCGCGATGGCGCTGGGGGCCATGAGTGTGGGGACTACGGTTGCGACAGCGGCGGAGCGCCCGATTGCGACGACTCGGCATTCGGGTGGCAAGGTAGCCAAAACCACCAGGGCGAGGGCACACCGAGTCCCGGTGATTCCAGTTATATTCGCAGGTGCACCTTTGCCCATAACGTCTGCGGAACCGGAAAAGCCAGCAAGGGGTCGGGCCGATCCACCCAACGTCACATGGACTCAGGAAATACCGGCGCCCAATGGCGACTGAAAATCAGCGATTCCCCAAGCCGACGATATGTTCGAACACCGCCGGGTGAAGCGGCTTCGAAAAGGCGCAACCATATCGGAACCGGTCGCGCCATGCGATCACCGCCTCCAGTGGCGCCAAGCCCGGCACGGTCAGCCAGACGATGGTGCCCGGCCAAAGAGTGAAGCTGGTTTCGGCGCGAAAGCCTTCGGGCGACAGATCGACCACGTCGATCTCGAACCGGGTCTGCCCTTTGTCGCGCAAATGGGCGCGCATCCGCACCGCATGGCGTAGCGAACGGCGAAGATCCTGGCCGGCAACCGGCTCGAACGGCGGGGTAAAGACCGGTTTTTCCATAGTGCCTTCATCTTATCCGAAAGAAGGTTACTTTTCCGACAACGCCGCATCCCGCTCGGGCGGCGCACCCGCCGGGCGACGCACCCCCGCCCGCGACCGCCGCTTCAATTCGGCCTTCAACGCTTCAGGCCTGGGCGCGACCAGAAAGCCGAAGCTGACCGTGCCATGTTTGGTCTCGACGACATGGTGCAGCCGGTGCGCCTGGATGATGCGCTTCATATACTCGGATTTGGGCAGATAGCGGCTCGGCAGGCGCTTATGCACGATCACGTCGTGAAAGCCGAAATAGATGGCGCCATAAGCCGCGATCCCCGCCCCGATCCAGGTGAAGCCCGGCCACCAGCCCAGCTGCGCGCCGCCCAGGATCATCACGAAGGAGGGCACCGCGAAGATCGCCGCGTACAGGTCGTTCAATTCCCAATTGCCGGTGCGCGGGCGATGGTGGCTTTCATGCAGGAACCAGCCGGGCCCATGCATGATCCAGCGATGCGCCGCATAGGCGAATCCCTCCATGAAGATCACGGTGCCGAGAAACAGGAGGATACCGAAAGCCCAATGCATGACGGTGCTATAACGCATATGCGATGATTTTGCGCACAATTCCCTTCATCGCCGCCATCGAACGCCCTGACCGATTGCAAATCGCATCTGCGATGCAATTGCAATAAAGCGGTTTCGGGGTGGATTTACCGCCCGGCCTGTGCTTTAGCCGCAACCAATTTCCCTAGAACCACCCGAGAGGCGGAAGGCTAGCGTATGAACATCCACGAATATCAGGCCAAGGAATTGCTCGCCAAGTTCGGCGTGCCCGTCCCCGCCGGCTTCGCCGCGATGACCGTCGAAGAGGCCGTCGAGGCGTCGTCCAAGCTCCCCGGACCGCTCTACGTCGTCAAGGCGCAGATCCATGCGGGCGGCCGCGGCAAGGGCAAGTTCAAGGAACTCGGCCCCGACGCCAAGGGCGGTGTCCGCCTCGCCAAGACCGCCGAGGAAGTGCGCGCGGCTGCGACCGACATGCTGGGCAACACGCTGGTCACCATCCAGACCGGCGAAGCGGGCAAGCAGGTCAACCGCCTGTACGTGACCGACGGCGTCGACATCGCCAAGGAATTCTACCTCGCGCTGCTCGTCAACCGCGCGACCGGCCGCGTCTCGATGGTCGCCTCGACCGAGGGCGGCATGGACATCGAGACCGTGGCGCATGACACGCCCGAGAAGATCCACTCGATCGACATCGACACCGCGACCGGTTTCATGCCGCATCACGGCCGCGCCGTCGCCGCCGCGCTGGAGCTGACCGGTGACCTCGCCAAGCAGGCCGCCAATGTCGCGTCGAAGCTGTACGCCGCGTTCCTGGGCACGGATGCCGAGCAGATCGAGATCAACCCGCTCGCCGTCACCGAGGACGGCAAGCTGATGGTGCTCGACGCCAAGGTCGGCTTCGATGGCAACGCCATGTTCCGTCACAAGGACCTGATGGAACTGCGCGACACCACCGAAGAAGACGCGATGGAGCTGGAGGCGTCGAAGTACGACCTGGCGTACATCAAGCTCGACGGTGACATCGGCTGCATGGTCAACGGCGCTGGCCTCGCCATGGCGACGATGGACATCATCAAGCTGAACGGCATGTTCCCGGCCAACTTCCTCGACGTCGGCGGCGGCGCGAACAAGGAGAAGGTCACCGCGGCGTTCAAGATCATCCTGAGCGATCCCGCCGTGAAGGGCATCCTGGTCAACATCTTCGGCGGCATCATGCGCTGCGACATCATCGCCGACGGCATCGTCGCGGCGGCGAAGGAAGTGAACTTGCAGGTTCCGCTGGTCGTGCGCCTCGAGGGCACGAATGTCGAGAAGGGCAAGGAAATCCTCGCCAATTCGGGTCTCGCCATCGTCCCCGCCAACGATCTGGGCGACGCCGCCAAGAAGATCGTCGCCGAGGTTCAGAAGGTCGCCTAAACCGCACCTTTGGCCCTGACGGACCGATATAGGGGGGCTCGGGCGGAAACGTCCGGGCCCCTTTCTCGTTGGTCGGGCGTAACTCTTGCGATGCGGTCGCAAGCCCGCCAAAGACGGCGGCATGATGGGCTATCCAGCCGGGAAGGAATCGCGATGAAGATCGTCGTGCCCGTGAAGCGGGTGTTGGACTATAACGTGAAACCGCGTGTGAAGGCGGACGGGACGGGCGTCGACCTGGCGAACGTGAAGATGTCGATGAACCCGTTCGACGAGATCGCGGTGGAAGAGGCGATCCGGCTGAAAGAGAAGGGGGCGGCGACGGAAGTGGTCGTCGTCTCGATCGGCGAGCCTAAGGCGGCGGACACGCTGCGCACCGCGCTCGCCATGGGGGCAGACCGGGCGGTGCTGATCACCGCCGACCAGGCACCCGAGCCGCTGGGCGTCGCCAAGCTGCTCGCCAAGGTGGTCGAGGAGGAACAGCCCGGCCTCGTGATCCTGGGCAAGCAGGCGATCGACGGCGACAACAACCAGACCGGCCAGATGCTGGCCGGGCTGCTCGGCTGGGCGCAGGGCACGTTCGCGTCGAAGATCGAGATCGAGGGTGAGACGGCCAACGTCACCCGTGAGGTCGATGGCGGTCTGGAGACGGTGGCGCTCACGCTGCCCGCGATCGTCACCACCGACCTGCGCCTGAACGAACCGCGCTATGCGTCGCTCCCCAACATCATGAAGGCCAAGTCCAAGCCGATGGCGACCAAGACGGCGGCCGATTACGGCGTCGACATCGCGCCCCGGCTGACGATCACCCATGTCGCCGAGCCGGGCAAGCGCCAGGCGGGCGTCAAGGTCGGCTCGGTCGATGAACTCGTGGAAAAGCTCAAGGCACTGGGAGTGGCCAAGTGAAGACGCTGGTTTGGGTCGAGCATGACGGCGGGACCGTCAAGGATGCCACGCTGGCGACCGTCACGGCGGCGGCCAAGCTGGGCGAGGTGCACCTGATCGTCGCCGGGCAGGGCGTCGACGGCGTGGCGCAGGCCGCCGCGGAGATCGCGGGCGTCGGCAAGGTCCATGTCGCGGACGACGCGGCCTATGCGAACGCGCTGGCTGAGAATGTCGCGCCGCTGATCGCCGAGCTGATGGGCCATCACGACGCGTTCCTCGCGCCGTCGACCACGACGGGCAAGAACATCGCGCCGCGCGTCGCAGCCCTCATCGACGTGATGCAGATCAGCGACATATTGTCGGTCGAGGGACCGGACAGCTTCACCCGGCCCATCTATGCGGGCAATGCCATCGCGACCGTAAAGACCAGCGACACCAAGCTGGTCCTGACAGTGCGCACCACCGCCTTCGAAAAGGCGGCGGCCGAGGGCGGATCGGGCACCATCGAGGCCATCCCGACCACGGGCGATGCGGCCAAGTCGCGCTTCGTCGGTGCCGAGAAGGCCGAGAATGCCCGTCCCGAACTGACCAGCGCCAAGGTCATCGTCTCGGGTGGTCGCGCGCTGGGTTCGGAAGAGCAGTTCCATGCGCTGATCGACCCGCTGGCCGACAAGCTGGGCGCCGCTGTCGGCGCGAGCCGCGCGGCGGTCGATGCGGGCTATGCCCCCAACGACTATCAGGTCGGCCAGACCGGCAAGATCGTGGCACCCGAAGTCTATGTCGCGGTCGGCATCTCGGGCGCGATCCAGCATCTGGCGGGCATGAAGGACTCCAAGGTCATCGTCGCGATCAACAAGGACGAGGACGCCCCCATCTTCCAGGTCGCCGATATCGGCCTGGTCGGCGACCTCTTCACCGTCGTGCCCGAACTGACCGAAAAGGTCTAAGGCCTTTGTTCGCGCAGAGGCGCGGAGGACGCAGAGAAGAACAGACACGTCTTCTCCGCGAGCTCTGCGCCTCCCCGCGAACCAGGATTCCTCCCCTGCAAGGGGATGGGACCTGGGGCGCATCGCGGGAGGGGCGTGCCAGGTCGAACCCGCCCACGGGGTCGAGGATGGTCGGGACATTCCACCCTGCCACCGCCCCATGCACAGGAGGAATAGGGGACTTCCCTTTGTCCCCCTCCCACGCGACAGTCAGCGTATGGTCGGTCGTCATCTCCGCATTACCGGGCGCGTGCAGGGCGTGGGCTATCGTGAGTGGTTCCGGACCCGCGCCGATTCGCTGGGACTGACCGGCTGGGTCCGCAACCGCGCGGACGGTTCGGTCGAAGCGCTGGTCCAAGGCGATAACGCGGCCCTGACCCGGATGATCGCCGAGGCCGCCGACGGTCCGCCCGCCGCCCGGGTCGCGCACGTCGTGCCAAGCGACGCGCCGCTCGACCCCGCGCTCACCCATTTCGAACGGAGGCCCACGCTATGATCGTGCTTTTTCTTGCTCAGGCCGCCATGGCCGATGCCGCCGTCACGCGCCGGGTCGAAACGGTCCTGGCCCGGGCGCCGATCGTCGATGGGCATAACGACCTGCCCTGGGAATTGCGCGACTCCGGCGTTCCACCCGAGTCGCCCGCACTCGACACCGGCACCACCGCCCTGCCTCATCCGTTTCAGACCGACCTGCCGCGGTTGAAGCGCGGCGGTGTTGGCGGGCAGTTCTGGTCGGTGTGGATTCCCGCCGATGTCACGGGTCCGCGCGCGGTGGAGATGACGCTGGAGCAGATCGACCGCGTCCACCGCCTCGTCGCCCCGCATCCGGACCGGATGGCGATGGCCCGCACAGCAGAGGATATGCGCCGCATCGCCCGCTCCGGCAAAGTCGCGTCGCTGATCGGGGTCGAGGGTGGCCACCAGATCGACGGGCGGCTGTCGGTGCTGCGTCAGTATCGGACGCTGGGCGTCGCCTATATGACGCTGACCCATGGCCACAGCCTGGCCTGGGCCGATTCCTCGACCGATGCGCCGATCGCCAACGGCCTCACCCCGTTCGGCCGCGCGGTCGTCGCCGAGATGAACCGAATCGGCATGATCGTCGATGTCGCGCATGTCTCGGACGCGACGATGGCGGCGGTGCTCGACACCAGCAAGGCGCCGGTCATCGCCTCCCATTCCGACGCGCGCGCGCTGGCGGATGCGCCGCGCAACATCCCCGACGACCTGCTCCGTCGGATCGGCGCAGGCGGCGGCGTGGTGATGGTCAATTGCTACCCCGCCTTCCTGTCGAGCGACTGGCGCGCCTGGGATCGGACGCGCACCGCCTATGCCAAGTCGGTCGGGGTGGCCGCCAATGTCTATGGCCCGCGCAGTCCCGCGCCGCTGATCGCCTGGGATGCCGCCAATCCACCCCCACGCGTGACGGCGGCGATGGTCGCGGACCATATCGCGCACATCGCCCAGGTGGCAGGGCGCGGCGCGGTCGGCTTCGGCGGCGATTATGACGGGATCAACGGCACCGGGCCGGAGAACATGACCGGCGTGGACGGCTATCCGCTGGTGCTGGCCGAACTGGTCCGGCGCGGCTGGAGCGATGCCGACCTCGCCGCGCTGACCAGCGGCAACATCCTTCGCGTCATGGAAAAGGTAGACGCGGTGGCGAAAAGCCTCAGTGCGACAGCACCGGACGATTCGATCGATCCGCTGGCCCGCTGAGCGTGTCTCCGGCGAATCGCATCGCGACCAGCCAGATCGCAAAGCCGCCCAGCGCCAGCGCACAGCCGACATAGCCGGTCGAGGTCCAGCCCAGTCCCTGCGCGATCGCCAGGCCGCCTGCCCATGGGCCAATGGCGTTGGCGGTGTTGAACGCCGAATGGTTGAGCGCGGCGGCCAGCCCCTGCCCCTCGCCCGCCACGTCCATCAACCGCGTCTGGAGCACGGTGCCGAGCGCGCCGCCCAGGCCGATGGCAAAGACATTGGGCAGGATCGTCCAGAGGCTTCCCGCCGCCAGCGGATAGAGCGCCAGCATCGCCGCCGACCAGAGCAGCAACCCACCCGCCGTCGGCATCAACGCCCGGTCGGCAAAGCGCGGCACGACGATATTGCCGATCGTCATGCCCATGCCGAACACCGCCAGCACCAGCGGGATCGTCGCGGTGGACGCCCCCGTCACCTCGGTCAGCGTCGCGGCGAGATAGGTATAGACCGCGAACATACCGCCAAAGCCGATCGCCCCGATCGCCAGCGTCAACCACACCTGGCCCCGGCCCAGCGCCGCCAGTTCGCGCCGGATCGTCGCCCCCTGCTCCGGCCGGTCGTGCGGCGCGGCGATGGCGACCAGCGTGGCGGTCAGCAGCGCCAGCGCGGCGACGACGCCAAAGACCCAGCGCCAGTTGAGCCACTGACCCAGCATCTGCGCCAGTGGCACCCCCACCACCGTCGCCACGGTCAGGCCCAGCATGATACGCCCCACCGCCACCGTCCGCCGTTCATCGGGGACGAGGGAGGCGGCGACCAGTGCGGCGATACCGAAATAGGCTCCGTGCGGAAGGCCGCTGAGAAAGCGGAAGGCGAGCATCCAGTGATAATCGGGCGCCATCGCCGACAGGCCGTTGCCGATCGCGAACATCAGCATCAGCGCGATCAGCAGGGTCCGCCGCGCCATCCGCGCCGACAGCACCGCCAGCATCGGCGCACCCACCACCACGCCCAGCGCATAGGCGCTGATGACATGCCCCGCGGTCGGCGCATCGATATGCAGCCCGCGCGCGAGGTCCGGCTCCAGGCTCATCGCGGCGAATTCGGTAGTGCCGATCGCGAAACCGCCCACCGCCAGCGCAGCGTGGACGATGCCGGGGGAGAATGTCCGGGGCATGAGAATCCTTTCATCACGCATATGTTGCACCGCAACACGATGCGCAACCGACAGCTTGCTTCCGTGACAATGATTTCCAAAGAGAATTGGCAAGGCGCCGATACCCGGCCTCCGTAACTGTCCCGAAACGGTCGATCACGTCGCGGTTGATCGGTCCATTTCGGACAGGCACAATCCCGTTCGGCAAAGGGGGAATGCCGAATGGGTGGGGTCACGGGGGTGATCGAAATCGTGGCGCGCGAGTTGCTGCTGTTCGCGGCGGCCGGGCTGTTGATCGGGGGACTGGATGATCTTCTGGTCGACCTGCTCTATCTGGCGCGACGCCTGGTAAAGGGCCCGGCGACCCCGATCCGCAGCTATGCCCTGACCCCGCCCGTCCAGCCGGGGCGGATGATCGTCTTCATCCCCGCCTGGGACGAAGCGGCGGTGATCGGCGCGATGCTGTCGACCGCGCTCGCCCGCTTTCGTCACCCGGATTATCGCATCTATGTCGGGCTTTACCCCAATGATCCCGGCACCATCGCCGCCGCCGCTTATGTCGCGGAGCGGGACGATCGCATCCGTCTGGTGATCGGTCCGCGTGACGGCCCCACGACCAAGGCCGATTGCCTGAACACGCTTTGGCATGCCCTGTGGCGTGACGCGGCGACGGAGGGATTCGATGCCAAGGCGATCGTCCTGCACGATGCCGAGGATGTCGTGCATCCCGACGAACTGGCCGTCTTCGACTCGCTGATCGAAGGGCGGGCGGTGGTCCAGCTTCCGGTATTGCCGCTGGTCGTACCGGGATCGCGACTCGTATCGGGCCACTATGCGGACGAGTTTGCGGAAAGCCATATCAAGCAACTGGTCGTGCGGACCTGGATCGGCGCGGGCCTGCCGCTGGCGGGTACGGGCTGCGCCATATCGCCGGACATTCTGAAACGGATCGCCGCCATGCGAGGCGGCGATCCGTTCGACGCGACCAGCCTGACCGAGGATTATGAGCTGGGTCTGCGCATCGCCGAGCTGGGCGGTCAGGGACTCTTCGCCCGCGTGGCCGATGGACGGCGGGCCGGGGTGGTGGCGGTCCGTGCCTATTTCCCGGCCACGTTGCTGGCGGCGGTACGGCAAAAGGCGCGCTGGATGACGGGCATCGCGCTGATCGGATGGGACCGCACCGGCTGGGGCCGCGCTCTGGCGATGGGGGATCATTGGTGGCGCCTGCGGGATCGGCGCGGGCCTGTGGCGATGCTGGTGCTGGCGGCGGCCTATCTGGGCATGACCGCCGATGCGGTGGCGGTGCTGGTCCACTGGGTCACCGACAGCCCCTTGCCGCCGGTCCATCCTGGTCTGCGCATGCTGTTCGGGATCAACGCCTTGCTGCTGACCTGGCGACTGGCGGTGCGGATGACGTTTACGGGACGCGCTTATGGCTGGCGCGAGGCGTTCTGGTCCCTGCCGCGATTCATCATCGGCAATTTCGTGGCGTTGGCGGCGATTCCCCGTGCGCTGATCCGCTATATCCATGTCCTGCGCGGCGGTGCCGCCAAGTGGGACAAGACAAGCCATCACTTCCCCGACCTGTCGCCGCAACCATGAGCGGTCGACCCTTGCGATTTCTGGGAGCCATTGTCGGGCTGTGGACGCTCGGCCGCCTGGCCTTTCTGCTGCCCTCCGATGCGGTGGTCGAGATGGCGGTCAGGCCCGAACGACCGGCCAAGCCGAGGGCGAGCAAGGTGGCAATGACGAACCTTGCCCCGCTCCGTCCCGACTCGCGACCGATGGGGCTTGCGAGCGGACATTCGCCTCGGCCGAACGCACGAAGGCCGACGATGGTCATGCCGCCTTCGGTGGAAATGGTGGAGGAGACCCCGCCTGAGGATGCGCCCGTCATCGCATCGCCACCGTCGGTCATCCCGCCATCGCCGATCCCGGCGCTGCCCGAAACCCCCGCCCCGGCACGACGATGGAGTGCCAGCCTATGGGCGATCGCCCGCGACGGGGGGCGGACATTGCTGCCCGGCGGGCAATTGGGGGGCACGCAGGCCGGCGTCCGTGTGTTGCGGCGGATCGATAAGCGGGGCGTCCTGTCCGCCAGCCTGCGTCTGTCGACGCCGTGGCAGGGTATCGGGCGCGAGATGGCCGTGGGGATCGATTGGCGTCCCGTACGGCATGGGCCGGTCCGGTTGCTGGTCGAACAGCGCATCGCCCTCGATTCGGGCCGAGACGCCCCCGCCGCTTTGGTCGTGGCCGGAATCGGCCCCCAGCCGGTCGCGCCCGGCCTTGTCCTGGCGGCTTATGCACAGGGTGGCGCGGTGGCACGCGAGCGGATCGAGCCCTTTGCCGATGGCGCGGTGCGTGTCAGCACAGCACTGAGCCCGATGATCGATCTGGGGCTGGGGGCCTGGGGCGGGGCGCAGCGCGACGCGCACCGGCTGGATGTCGGGCCGACGATGGGCATCGCGGTGCCGGTCGCGAATCGCCGCCTGCGGCTGTCGCTCGACTGGCGACAGCGGGTGGCAGGGCAGGCTTCGCCCGATTCCGGCGCTGCCCTGTCGCTGGCGGGCGATTTCTGAGCCGTCGATACTGTTCGGAAAGACGCGTGCGTCTATAACGCGGGCGTGGACCTGTATCTTCCGATTGCCAATTTGTCGGTCAATGCGCTCGTCATCATCGCGCTGGGGGCAGGCGTGGGTCTGTTGTCGGGGATGTTCGGCGTCGGTGGCGGCTTCCTGACCACGCCGTTGCTGATCGTCTATGGCATCCCGCCCACCGTTGCCGCCGCCTCCGCCGCCAGCCAGGTGACGGGGGCCAGCGTATCCGGCGTGTCCGCGCATTGGCGACGCGGCGGGGTGGACGTGAAGATGGGCGGCGTGCTGGTCGCGGGCGGCATCATCGGGTCGTTCGCGGGCGCATGGATCTTTCGCCTGCTTCAAGCCAGTGGTCAGATCGATACGGTCATCGCGATCGTCTATGTCCTGATGCTCGGCTGGATCGGGCTGGTCATGGCACGCGAGGCGGCGGGCGCGATCCTGGCGCAGCGCCGGGGCCTGCCCCAGCGTGCGGCCCGGCGGCGGCATCACCCGATCGTCGCGGCCCTGCCCTTCCGCACCCGATTCTATGCCTCCGGCCTGTATATCTCGCCGCTGGCCCCGTTGATGCTGGGGTTCTTCACGGGCATCCTGACCATCCTGCTGGGCGTGGGTGGCGGGTTCATCCTGGTCCCCGCGATGATCTATATCCTCGGCATGGCGACCAATGTCGTGCTGGGCACCTCGCTGTTTCAGACGCTGTTCGTCACCGCCGCCGCGACCATGGTCCACGCCACCACCACCAAGGCGGTGGACATCGTGCTCGCCGGATTGCTGCTGGTCGGATCGGTGACGGGGGCGCAGGTCGGAGCCAAGCTCGCCACCAATGCGAAGCCCGAATATCTCCGCCTTGCCCTGGCCGTCATCGTGTTGCTGGTGGGATTGCGCATCCTGCTGGGCCTGGTCTGGCGGCCCGAGGAAATCTTCACGGTCCAGCCGCTATGAGGCCGGCCGCCATGAGGATCGCCGCCGCCGCGCTGGCGCTGCTGTCGCCGCTGTTGATGGCGCAGGCCAAGCCCGTGCTGGTCCCCGACGTGTCGCAGCGCGATATTCAGATCGCCTATAGCTTCACCGGAGCCGAACTGCTGTTGTTCGGCGCGATCCTCTATCCCGGCGGCCGCCCACCCAGCAACGACCGCCCGACCGATATCGTGGTGGTGGTCAAGGGCCCGACCCAGTCGATCCTGATCCGCGAGAAGGAGAAGATCGCCGGGCTGTGGGTCAATGCCGGGCGGCTGCGCTATCAGTCGGCACCGTCCTTCTACGCCATCGCCTCGTCCCGCCCGATCGAGCGGATCGTCGACGACCGGACGCGCGCCATCTACGAACTCGGGCTCGACAGCCTTCAGCTATCCCCCGCCTCCAACGCCCCCGCCGCCGTCCAGGCGCGATTCCAGCAAGGTCTGGTCGATCAGCGCCGCCGCGCCGGCCTGTATGTCGAGGCACCGCGCGCCGTCGAGATCACCGACGATGTGCTCTACCGCGCGCGGGTGACGATTCCGGCGCGGGTGCCGGTGGGGCGTTTCACCGCCGAGACCTTTCTGATCCGCGACGGCCGCGTCCTGGCCGCCGCCGTGCGCGACATCGACATCCGCAAGTCGGGGTTCGAGCGGTTCGTCGCGCGTGCCGCCGATCGCGCCGCCATCCCCTATGGCCTGACCGCCGTCGCGCTTTCGATCCTGCTGGGCTGGACCGCCGGCTGGATCGCTCGCCGCGTCTAGGCGGTTGTAGATACGGCATTTTAAGGTTCACCGGGGTAGAAGGATCGCCCTTTTCCCCGGATCGGACCATGTCGTCTTGATGGACTCCCCCTCGCTCGTCTTCGAACACCCCATGCCATCCCGCCCCGATGCGCCCGTCATCGGCTGGCTTCTGGGCATTGCCGGGGCGAGCGGACGCATCGTCCTCGACCGGGAAGCGGTGAGCGCTCTGGCGGAGCATGACGACCCGGTGCTGGCGGCGGCGGGGCAGGTCGCGATGCCGGTCAAGATCCGCCGCGACGATCGCTGGATCATCGGCTCGATCCGCGCCTTGTCGCTCGACCCGGCCAGCGACGCCGCCGCCATCGCGACCGAGATCGACCTGATGGGCGAGGGCATGCGTCACGCCGAAACCGGCGAGATGTACGGATTCCGCCGCGGCGTCACCTCCTATCCGCTGCCGGGGGCGACGATCCATGCGATCACCGATGCGGAACTGGCGGGCATTCACGCCAATCGCAACATCGCGACGATACGGATCGGCACCGTCCATCCGGCGCGCAGTGTGCCCGCGACCCTGGTGGTCGATGCGCTGCTGGGTCGCCACTTTGCGGTGCTGGGCTCGACGGGCACCGGCAAGTCGACCGCCACCGCGATGATCCTGCACCGTATCTGCGAACTCGCGCCGCAGGGTCATATCGTGATGATCGATCCGCATGGCGAATATGCCAGCGCCTTTCACGACAGCGGCCAGATCCACGATGTCGGCAATCTGCGGATGCCCTATTGGCTGATGAATTTCGAGGAGCATTGCGAAATCCTCGTCACCGCCGGGTCGGACGATCGCCAGGGCGATATGGATGTCTTGGCACGCTGCCTTCTGGCGGCGCGGATGCGCAACCGCGCGGCGCAGGACCTGCCCCGCGTCACCGTCGACACGCCGATCCCCTATCTGCTGTCCGACCTGACCAGCCTGTTGTCGCAGGAGATGAGCAAGCTGGAACGCGCGGGCGATACCGCGCCCTATCTGCGCCTCAAGGCGAAGATCGAGGAGGTGAAGGGCGATCCTCGCTATGCCTTCATGTTCTCGGGGATGCTGGTCGCCGATACGATGGCGAGCTTTCTCAGCCGTATCCTGCGGATGCCCGGCGGCGGACGGCCCATCTCGATCATCGACGTGTCGGGTGTCCCCTCCGACGTGACGAGCGTGGTGGTCGCGGTGCTGGCGCGGATGATCTTCGACCATGCCGTCTGGTCACGGCCCGAGGAGCGCCGCCCCGTCCTGATGGTCTGCGAAGAGGCGCACCGCTATATCCCCGCCGATGCCGAGCGGGGCTCGGCGGTCGGTCGCGTCCTATCGCGCATCGCCAAGGAAGGGCGCAAATATGGCGTCTCGCTGGGACTGGTGACCCAGCGACCGTCGGACCTGTCGGAAAGCGTGCTGTCGCAATGCGGCACCATCATCGCGATGCGCCTGAACAACGAGCGGGATCAGGCAATGGTCCGCGCGGCGATGCCCGAGGGCGGTCGCGGCCTGCTCGACACCATCTCGGCCCTGCGCAATCGCGAGGCCATATTGTCGGGCGAGGGCGTAGCCTTTCCGATGCGCGCCAGCCTCGACACTCTGGAGGACGGCAAGCGACCCGCCTCCAACGACATGAAGGTCACCTCGCTCTGGGCGACGCCGTCGCGGGGCGAAGCCGTGCTGAACGACACCGTGGCGCGGTGGCGGGCGGCGGGGAAATAGGGGGCAGACCGAAGGCCGGGCCTGTTACCGTCCCGGCTGCACCGCGAGCAGGCTCTGCACCTCACGACGGAAGGCACGCAGCTTCGCGCCCGACAATGTCGCGACGCTCGACAGGTTCAGGGTGCGGGGATTGACGGTCACACCGTTCTTCCACACTTCCCAGTGAAGGTGCGGGCCGGTCGACATGCCGGTCGATCCGACATAGCCGATCACCTGCCCCTGTTTGACATGAGCGCCGGACCGAACGGCGAAGCGGCTCATATGTCCGTAACCGCTCGCCACGCCGCCGCTGTGCGACAGCTTGATGAAATTGCCATAGCCGCCCGACCGCCCGGCGAACTGGACGACGCCGTCCATGATCGCGTGGATCGGCGCGCCATAAGGGGCGCCGATGTCGGTCCCCTTGTGCATCCGCATGAAGCCCAGAATCGGGTGCATCCGCTTGCCGAAGGACGAGGTGATGCGGCCCGCGACGGGCATTCCCATGCTGCCGCGCCGTTCGCTCTGGCCATTGACGTCGTACCACTGGCCGTCATCGTCATCGGCCAGCCGCGCCAGTTGCACCTTGCGCCCGCCATGATCGAGCCCGGCGAACAGCAACTGGCCGAGCCGCGTCTCGCCGGTCGCCGCCCGTTCGCGCGCGATGATCAGGTCGAAACTGTCCGACCGCCGCACGTCCCGCCCGACCGAGACATGCGACGACAGCGCCTTGATATAGGCCTCCACCACCTTGGCCGGAGCCCCGGCGGCCCGCGCCGAGCGGTAGAGGCTTGCCCCCACCAGCCCTTGCAGGCGCAGCGGGGTGCGGTCGATCGCGATGGGCTGCCTGGTCATCGCCAGCCCCTGCGGCGTGCGGGTCAAGGTCACCGCCAGATCGAAACGCGCGCGCAGCTTCATCCCCTCCAGCGGGCGCGCCACCATCCGGCTGGGTCGCCGCCCCAGCGTCAGCGCGATACGGGTGCCGGAGGCGATCGCCTCGCCCTCGGTCGCCTGGTCGACCAGATCGGCGGCGGCGCGGGCCTGATCGCGGGAGACCCCGGCGCGTTGCAGCACGCGGGCGAGCGAGTCGCCCGATCCCATGGTGGCGGACAGGTCGACGCTGGGCCGTTCGGGCGCTTCGGCGAGATGCTCGACCAGATCGCCCGCCGCCATGCGCCGGCCGCTATCGGCCCCCAGGGCCAGCGGGGTAATCGCCTGGGCGCGTGCATTCTTCCACGCATCGCCGGTCAGCGGCGCGGGAGCGCGGGCGGGAATGCGATGGTGAAAGCCCGGTGCCATGGCGATCGTCGCGGCGCAGAGGGTGGAACAGGTCGCCAGGCCCCGCCACCAGTCGCGGCTGCCGATCTGCGCGCCCAGATCGGGCACCCAGTCGACCCCGCGCATCGCCTGTCGCCACCAGGCCAGCCGTCCGGTCGGGGCGAGCGGAAAGGCCGTCTTCAACGGCCGCGCTGCGGTACCGCCGGATACGAGTAATGCGTCGTCGCTGGCCAGGAACATGACTAAAGGGTGCGTCCGTCTATCGTCGATCCATGTCGCCGATCCCCCCGGCGCACGCTGATCGGGTGTAGGGGGGCGCGGGCAAAGTCAAACACGCTACGCCCTGCTGCCCCGATGCTGCGGTAAAACGTGACCGGACCGGGCCGAATATCGCGGCGGCGGGCCCATCTTGCTTCATGCCGTTGCAACCGGGCGCGAGAGGCCCGATGTAGGGGATATGACCAGCCGCGTATCGGGCGCCGTGACGGCCGTTCTCGGGCCGACCAACACCGGCAAGACGCACCTCGCGATCGAGCGGATGTGCGCGCATAGCAGCGGCATCATCGGCTTTCCCCTCCGCCTTCTCGCGCGCGAGGTCTATGACCGCGTCGTCGCGCTGAAGGGACCGGAAAAGGTCGCGCTGGTGACGGGCGAGGAAAAGATCGTGCCGCCCGACGCCCGCTGGTTCCTGTGCACCGCCGAATCCATGCCCGACCGCGACGTCGCCTTCGTCGCGCTGGACGAGGCGCAACTGGGCGCCGATCCCGAGCGCGGTCATGTCTTTACCGATCGGTTGCTGCACGCGCGCGGCCGGGACGAGACGATGATCCTGGGCTCCGAGGCCCTGAAACCCATGATCCGCGCGCTGGTGCCCGAGGCGGAGATCGTCGCACGGCCGCGCTTCTCGACCCTGTCCTATGCGGGCGCCAAGAAGATCAGCCGCCTACCCAAGCGCTCGGCCATCGTCGCCTTCTCCGCCGAGGAGGTCTATGCCGTCGCCGAGATGCTGCGCCGCCTGCGCGGGGGCGCGGCAGTGGTGATGGGGGCGCTGTCCCCGCGCACCCGCAATGCCCAGGTCCAGATGTTCCAGGCGGGCGAGGTCGATTATCTCGTCGCCACCGACGCGATCGGCATGGGGCTGAACATGGACGTCGCGCATGTCGCCTTTGCCGGGCTGCACAAGTTCGACGGCCGCCGCCGCCGTCGCCTGACCGTCGCCGAAATGGCCCAGATCGCCGGGCGCGCCGGGCGGCATCACCGCGACGGCACCTTCGGCGCGCTGGCCGAGGAAGGCCCCGACGCGTTCCTGCCCGAAGAGATGCTGGCGATCGAGGAGCATCGCTTCCCCCGGCTCGACCATCTTTATTGGCGCGACGGCGATCCCGACCTGTCGAGCATCGACGCGCTGATCAAGAGCCTGGAGCGCAAGCCCGAGCCTGGCGTGCTGCGCGCCGCGCCGCTCGCCACCGATCTACAGGTTCTGAAGCGGCTGGCCGACGAACCCTGGGTCCGCGACCGGGTGCGGCGGCCCGCCATGGTCGCGCGGCTGTGGGCGGCGTGCGGGATTCCCGATTTCCGCAAGGTCGGCATCGATCCCCATGCCCGCTTCGTCTCGCGCGTGTTCGGCCATTTGTCCGAGGGGCTGGGCCATGTCCCGCACCAATGGTTCGCCGACGAGATCGCGCGGCTGGACAGCATGGCGGGCGATGTCGAGACGCTGGCGGGGCGGCTCTCCGCGATCCGGAGCTGGGCCTATATCGCGCAGCGGGCCGACTGGCTGGCCGACCCGAAGCATTGGGCCGAGCGAACCCGCGAGATCGAGGAGCGTCTGTCCGACGGGCTTCATACAAGCCTGACCCAGCGTTTCGTCGACAAGCGCACCACCGCGCTGATCCGCCGCATCGGCGCGGATGCCGGGGCGCTGCCCGTCACCATCGGCCCCGAGGGCGAGGTGCTGGTCGAGGATCACCCCATCGGGCGGCTGGAGGGGTTCCGCTTCACCGTCGAGGCGGGGGCGCGGGCCAATGACAAAAGGCTGTTGCTCGCCGCCGCCGAAAAGCGGCTGGGCACCGAACGGTCGCGTCGGGCCGAGGCGCTGATCGCCGCCGAGCATGACGCGATCGCGATCGTCGAGGATCGGCTGGTCTGGGACGGGCATGGCGTGGCGAGGCTGACCGCCGGCCCGTCGTTGGGGCGGCCGGTGGTCCGGTTGGAGCGCGATCTGGATTGCCTGAGCCAGCCGCTTCGCGAGCGGGTGAAGGCGCGGCTCGACGGCTGGGTGGCGCGCTCGCTCGAAAAGCAGGTGCCCGCGATCGTTCGCCTGGCTGGGCTGGCGCGGGAGGCGAAGGCCTCGCCCGCTTTGCGCGCCGTCGCCGCCGCGCTGGAGGATGCGGGCGGGATCGTGCCGCGCCAGCCGTTGCGGCTGATGATCGACGCCTTGTCGCCCGACGAGCGGCGGCGGCTGCGCGGGCTGGGAATTACCATCGGGACGCTCGACATATTCGATGCGCGGTTGCTCAAGCCTGCCGCCGCGGCGTGGCGGCGCACGCTGATGACTCTCTGGGGGCAGAGCCCGGAACTGGCGCGGATCGGCGCGACCACCTTGCGCCGGGACGAGCCGGGGCGGACCGTGGCCTCGGGCTTTCGGCCCTTGGGCGAGCAGGCGGTGCGGATCGATCTGGTCGAGCGAATCGCGCGCGCCACCCATGACGCGCGGCAGGGGCGCGGACCGTTCGCACCCGACCCGGCGCTGGCGACCTCGATCGGGCTGGAACCCGCGACGCTCGACCGGCTGATGGGCGATCTGGGTTTCCGCAAGGTGCGTGGCGACGCCGAGGACCAGGCCCCCCGCTGGATCTGGCGCGGCCGCCCCCCTGCCCGTCCCGCGCCGCGCGTCGAGGCACGCCCCGGCAACGCCTTCGCCGCGCTTGCCGATTGGGGACGGCCTTCGTGAGTCCCCTTCACCTCGCCACCCCGGCGAAAGCCGGGGTCCAGTTGCGATGAAGGTCATGGCTCGCCACGCGGCTGCATGGCGACTGGGCCCCGGCCTCCGCCGGGGCGGATAATATGTTTTGGATTTCTCCGTTGGAAAGGATCGCCTGACCCTATGACGAACCGCGCCCCTGCCCCCGAATCGATGCGGCTCGACCGTTTCCTCTGGTGGGCGCGGATCGCCAAGTCGCGGGATACAGCGCAGGCGATGGCGTGCGACGGGCATTTCCGGATGGATGGGCGCGCGATCGACCGCGCCCATGCGCCGGTACGGATCGGCAGCATCCTGACCTTCGCGCATCATGGTCAGGTGCGCGTGCTGCGGGTGGAATCGCTCCCCGTCCGGCGCGGACCACCCGCCGAAGGACGCGCCTGCTACTGCGATCTGGTCACTTCGCCGGTTTCAAGCGTTGACGGATCGTCGCATGCGGCATAGCAGCACGCGTTCGTACCTTGGGAGTTGTCATGACCTACGTCGTCACCGATGCCTGCATTCGCTGCAAGTATATGGACTGTGTCGAGGTGTGTCCCGTCGACTGCTTCTATGAGGGCGAGAATATGCTCGTCATCAATCCGTCCGAATGCATCGACTGCGGCGTGTGCGAACCGGAATGCCCGGCCGAGGCGATCCTGCCCGATACCGAGAGCGGTCTGGAACAGTGGCTGGAGCTGAACAACACCTTCTCCGCCCAATGGCCCAACGTCACGCGCAAGCTGGACCAGACCCCGCCCGACGCCGATGCGATGAAGGGTGTGGAGAACAAGTACGAACAGTTCTTCAGCCCGGAACCCGGCAAGGGCGACTAACCGGGACGTGCCCGGCAAGGGCGACTGATCCAAGGTCATTCCGCCCCTTGCAGGGGAGGAATGTTTCGGTGCGGCGCTGAATGGTTCCCGTTACCCTGCACATATGCTGGTAATTTTGTTGCGACCATGCTATATGGTTCCGCGACGGGCCTAGCTGTTTTCGCGACCGCCCGCCTTTGATGTGTTCGACCCTTCCTTCCCGAGGCCGACTTGATCAGTGGACCCATTTCCGCTCGTTCGGCGCTCGCGTGAAGGCCCTGATCCGGAAAGGCCCCCAATGGCTGCCAAGGCGCTCCACTTCGACGTCGGTGACTATGTCGTGTATCCCAAACATGGCGTGGGCCGCGTTATAGAGCTGCAAAAGCAGGAAATCGCAGGGATGCAGCTCGAACTCTATGTGCTGCGGTTCGAAAAGGAGCGCATGACGCTCCGCGTTCCCACCAACAAGGCCGAGTCGGTCGGCATGCGCAAGCTGTCCTCGGACAAGACCATGCGTGAGGCGATGGAAACGCTGAAGGGCAAGCCCAAGGTCAAGCGGACCATGTGGTCGCGCCGTGCCCAGGAATATGAAGCCAAGATCAACTCGGGCGACCTGGTGTCGATCGCCGAAGTGGTCCGCGACCTGTTCCGCGCCGACGACCAGCCCGAGCAAAGCTATTCCGAGCGGCAGATCTTCGAAGCGGCCACCAGCCGCCTCGCCCGCGAACTCGCCGCGATGGAAGAGGTGGACGAGCCCCGCGCCCAGGAGAAGATCCTGGAAATCCTGCGCGCCGCGGCCGCCATCTATAATAAGGAAAAGCCTGCGGCCTGACGCCGTCGGTCTCGACCTGACGATCAGGGGCGGTCCCATCCGGGGCCGCCCCTTTTCATTTGCGTGCCGCACGTCCTCTAGTGTATTGTGCAAGCAATACAGGAGATCGTCATGGTGAAGCCCGCAATCCGTCTGCCCCTGTTCGCCATCCTCGCACTGGCCATCCCGGCCACCGCCTGTTCCTCTAGCCGGTCGGACGAGGGGCGGGATGTTCCCGCGCAGGGCTCGGGCGACAGCCGCAGCTATGCCGTGCGCGACTTTACCGGCATCGATCTGCGCGGCAGCGACCCCGTCGATATACGGGTCGGCGGCGGCTTTTCGGTGCGGGCCGAGGGGCCGTCCGATGTGCTGGACCAGCTGCGGATCGAGCGCGACGGCGACACGCTGCGCATCGGGCGCAAAAACGGCGTGCATTGGGGCGGCGGCAAAAGTGCGCCAATCCTCGTCACCCTGCCGCGTCTGGCCGATGCGGAGGTTTCGGGATCGGGCCGCATGACGGTCGACAGGGTGGACGGGCCGAACTTCCATGCCGGCGTCGCGGGATCGGGCGACCTGACCATCGGCGCGATGCGAGTCGGTGCGGCCGATCTGGGCATTGCAGGATCTGGCACGATCACCCCCAGCGGCACGGCGGACCGGCTGAAAGTGTCGATCGCCGGGTCGGGCGATATGCGCGGTGCGGCTTTGCAAGCCAGACAGGCCGATGTCTCGATCGCCGGATCGGGCGATGTCGTCGCGCGGGTCAATGGCTCGGCCAAGGTCAGTCTGATGGGATCGGGCAGTGCCGATCTGGGGCCACAATCGACCTGCACCGTCAGCAAGATGGGATCGGGTAGCGCACGCTGCGGACGATAAAGCGCGACCTACGGCCTCGCCCTTTCCTCGCACTGATGCGGGCGGGCCGCTTGTCGCGACGATCCTATGGTGCGAAACCGAACGCCATGCTCGCCCGCGCCCTTCTCATTGCTGCCCTGGCCATGCCCGCGACCGCGCAGGCGGCCGAGCGGCGGATCGATTTGAGCAGCTTCGACAAATTGCGGGTCGAGGGTCCGTTCATCGTCACCCTGACCACCGCATCCTCGCCACACGCCAGGATGTCGGGCGATGCGGAGACGCTACGCCAGGTCGAAGCCCAGATCACCGGGGCGACGCTGGTGGTACGCCGGACCGGCGACCGTGGCGCGGGAAGGACCGGCAATATGCGGGGCCCGATCACGCTGACCATCGCCGCCCCGCCTCTGTCGGCGATCACCGTCATCGGCGGGGCACAGGTGACGGCGCAGGCGATGCGCGGCCCGCAAATGTCACTGGCGGTCAACGGTGCGGGCGACGTGCGCATCGACCGCGCGGATGGCGAGCAACTGGCCGCGACGCTGCTCGGGTCGGGGCGGCTGGCGATCGGTGGCGGGCGGGTCGGAAAGGCACGCTTGACCGCCAGCGGCCCCGCCACGATCATGGCCGATGGGCTGGAGGCAGGCGATCTGCTGGTGGTGCTGGACGGTCCGGGTGAGGTCGATGCTCGCGCACGCTACACCGCGACGATCGGCAATAACGGTCTGGGTCGGGTCACCGTCGCGGGGATGCCCAAATGCCGGATGACCGGAACGGGTGGCGGGCCGGTCCGCTGCGGCGCGAAGTGAGGCGGATCACGCCGACCCCATAACCCGCCGCGTCAGGAACGCATCGATCGCGGCGAAGGCGTTGCTCCGCATCGGCTCGGCCTCGCGCAATATCTCATGGGCGCAACCCCGGCCAAAGGCGACCATTTCGCCTTGCGGCAATCGCGCCGCCACCCGTCCGGCGGCACGCGCATCGACCAGCCGGTCGGCCAGCGCCACCAGCATCAGCACCGGCGTCTCGATCCGCGTCAGCGCGGGATCGCCGCGCAGCGCTGCGGTCGCACGAAACGCCTCCGCCACCCAATGCCAGCTCGGCGAACCCAGGCATAAATCCGGCCATTGCCGTCGAAACGCCTGTTGGTCGGCAAAGCGTGTCAGGTCATGCGTCAGCCGCTTCTGGCGTGCGGTGGCGGCGGCCTCCGTCTCCAGCCTTTGCCAGGCGGGTCGTCGCGGATCACCACGCCCGACCTGCCACCGGGCGACCCTCGCCCCGGCCCATTGCCCGATCGGGGAACGCAGCGCGAGCATCGGCGCGACCAGCACCGCCGCATCGGGCGCGATGCGACGCGCCGCCAGCGCCGCCAGGGTGACGAACCCACCCATCGAATGGCCTAGCACGACATGCGGTCCGTCTTCCTCCGCCACCCAATCGGCATAAAAGGCCGACAGGTCCTCCGTCAGCCGGTCGAAGCTGTCGATATGACCGGTATCGTCGCTCGCCAGTCGTCCCGATCCCCCCTGCCCACGCCAGTCAAAGGCGGTGACGTCCCAGCCTTGCGCCCGGAAATGGTCGATCGCATCGCCATATTTCTCGACCATGTCGGCGCGGCCGGTCTGAAACAGCAAGCGTCCGCGCCGCGCCACACCCTCCACCCGCGACCGGTCGAAGCGGCGATGCGCCCAGCCATCGGGCGCGATCCAGCGCGTCAGCCATGGCGAGAATGGCCCGTCGACCGACCAAGAGGGCAATGCCGCCATCACTGTCTCCATCCTTTCGTCGGCCAACCATCCGAGTTCGGCTGAAAATTTGCCTCACATCAAGATCCGATGCGAACAAAGCCCGCTCGGCTGCGTTCATGCCACAGCAACATTTTGTTACAGCCATAGGGGGATAGCCCGTGTTGGGTCGCGCCTTTGCAAAGATTCTGGCTTGGGTGCTGGCCCTGCTGGGCGGGTTTTTCGCCGTGGCGGGGGGCTATCTCACGCTGCTGGGGGGATCGCCTTATTATGTCCTGACCGGTCTGGCGATGATCCTGTCGGGGGCGCTTATCGGGCGTGGTGACCCGCGTGGCCGGTGGCTCTATGTCGCAATCTGGGTCGCCACGCTGATCTGGGCGGTGTGGGAGGTCGGGCTGGACTGGCTCCAGCTCGTACCACGGGTGATTGCGCCGACGGTCCTGCTGCTGCTGGTCGCGCTGCCCTGGATCGGCCATGCGATCCGCTCGCCGCGTACGCGGGCGCGCGCCATGCCGGCCGCGCTCGGGATCGTTGCGCTGCTCTTCGCCGTGCCGGTCATCAAGACCCGTGCCGCCGATGCGCAGGATCCCGGCCTGCCGATCGCGGCGCAAGCACCGGTGGGCGACTGGACCGACTATGGCGGCACGTTATCGGGCCAGCGTTATTCGGCTCTGTCGCAGATCACGCCCGCCAATGTCGACAAGCTGGAACTCGCCTGGACCCAGCGGACCGGCGACCTGCCCGACCGGGCGGAATCGGTCGAGCACAAGCGCGAATATCATTCGGAGGCGACACCGATCCAGATCGGCGACACCCTCTATACCTGTACGCCGCATTCGATCGTCCAGGCGATCGACGCGACGACCGGGCGCACCAAATGGAGCTGGAAGGATCAGGTCAGCCGTCAAGGCAACAGCTATCTCGTCTGTCGCGGGGTCGCCTTCTATCAGGCACCGGCGGGCACGCCCTGCCCCCGCCGCATCTTCGCGCCGACCTTCGACGCGCGGATGATGGCGCTGGACGCCGATACCGGCAAGCCCTGCCCCGGCTTCGGGACGAATGGCGCCATCGACCTGCGCCAGAATATGGGCGTGTCGGGGCCCGCCGATCAGATCAGCACCTCGCCCCCCGTCGTCGCCAATGGCCGGTTGATCGTCGGCGAGCGGATCGTCGACAACGTCAACCGCAATATCCCCAGCGGTGTGGTGCGCGCCTATGATCCGATCACCGGCGCGGGCGTCTGGGCGTGGGATGTGGGCCGGTCACAGGATGCGATCCCGCCGCTGCCCGCCGGGGAAACCTATACGCGCGGCACACCCAATGTCTGGGGCGCAATGACCGCCGATCCGGGCAATGGCCTGGTCTATCTGGGCACCGGCAATGCCTCGCCTGACTATTGGATCGGCTGGCGGCGGCCGTTCGACGACCGGTTCGGCTCGGCGATCGTCGCGCTGGAGATCGCGACCGGCAAGCTGCGCTGGGTCCGCCAGCTCGTCCACCGCGACATGTGGGACATGGATATTCCGATCGGCCCGTCGCTGTTCGATTATCGCGCACCCAATGGACAGACGATTCCCGCGCTGATCCAGACCACCAAGATGGGTCAGGTCTATTTCCTCAACCGGCTGACCGGCGCGCCGATCACGCCGATCGTCGAACGGCCTGCGCGGCAGGACGGCGCGACGCCGGGGGTGAAGGTTTCGCCGACGCAGCCCTGGTCGGTCGGCCTGCCCTCCTTCACGCCGCCCGCACCGACCGAGAAATCGACTTGGGGCGCGACGCCGATCGACCAGCTATTCTGCCGGATCGACATTCGTCGTGCCCAGGGGACCGGCATCTATCAGCCGACGGGACTGAAGCCGATCATCGGCCACCCGGCCTTTGACGGCGTCACCGACTGGGGCGGCGCGGCGCTCGATCCGGTGCGGCAGGTCTTTACCGTCAACACGATGGAGATGCCGTTCAAGATCTGGCTGATGCGCCGCGACGATCCGCGCGTGAGGGAGTATATGGCAAAGAAGAAGGGCGGCGAGAATGCACGCGAACCCAATCTCCAGACCCAGTATAACACGCCCTATGTCGCCGTGGTCGCAGCCTGGATCGGGGTGTTCGGGGCACCGTGCAACGCGCCGCCCTGGGGGCATCTGACCGCCGTCGATCTCAACACCAAGAAGGTGGTGTGGAAGAAGATTCTGGGCACCGCACAGGACACCGGCCTGTTCGGCAGCCATCTGGGCGTGCCGATCAAGACCGGCGTACCCAATCTGGGCGGCTCGATCATCACCGCCTCGGGGCTGGTCTTCATCGGTGCGACGACCGACCAATATCTGCGGGCCTATGACCTGAAGAGCGGCAAGGTGCTGTGGCGCGCCCGGCTGCCCGCAGGCGCGCAGGCGACGCCGATGACCTATCGCGGACGGGACGGGCGGCAATATGTCGTCATCACCGCTGGGGGTCATGGCGCACTGGGCACGCGGTACGGGGACTATACGATGGCGTTTGCGTTGCCGAAGGGGGTGTGACGGTTCGCGCGGGAGGCGCGGAAAACGCGGAGGTGCCGCGCCTGGGGCATCAGCATGGCAGGATCACCAGCCTATCACGTCTCTGCGTCCTCCACGCCTCCCGCGCGAACTCGGTGTCTCTTCTAGAAGATCGACCACTCCAGGATCGCGGGCTCCTTCGCCTGCACCGTCATGCGCAGGAACCGCGCCTTGCCCGCATGGCGCAGAATGATGGGGGACCCGCTCACCCCTTTTTCGGCCGCCACCTCGTGCCACGTCCGGCCATCCTGCGACGCCTCGATCCGCAAATCCCGCGGCTGGATCACGAAGGCCGGGCGGATCCGGCTTTCGCGCACATCCCGCACCGCGCCCAGATCGGCGGTCAACACCGGCGCCTTCCCCGCCTCGGGCCGCCAGGCGGTCGCGTAATTATCGTCCGCCGCCAGCGCATCGGCACCCTTGCCCGTCCAGCGCAGCCCGCGCGTCCGCTTTGCCGCAAAGGCCGGGATCACCGGATCATGGCTGGGCCCCACCTTTTCTAGCGTCCCGTCCGCGCGCACGGTCAGCGGGTCGATCGACACCTGTCGCAGCACCCGATCGCTGCCCATCGCGAAGGGCAGGGCCTGGCGGTGATAGAAGATATAGGACCGGCCCTTGTCCGCGAAGATCGCGTGATGGCCGGGGCTGATGATCTGCTTGCCCGCGTCGGTTTCCAGGATCGGGCTGTTCGCCGCCTCGATAAAGGGCCCCATCGGCGATGTGCCGACCGCGTAGCGCACCTTGTACGTGTCCTTGGTCGTGTTGCCGTCGCTATAGGTCAGCAGGTAACGGCCCTTTTCCTTCGCCATGAAGGGGCCTTCGAAATAATGGGCGGGGGTTACGTCCTTCGGTACGCCATCGAAATGGACCATGTCGGGCTTCAACTTCACCACAAAGCAATGCCCGTTGACCCAGTTCAGCCCCGATCCCCAATAGAGATAGGCCTGGCCATCGTCGTCGACGAACGCTTCCGCGTCGATCATGTGATATTGGGGCGCGAAGTCGCGCGCGATCAGCGGCTTGCCGCCATTGGCATCGGCCCAGGGCCCCGCCGGCGAGGGAGCCGATCCGACCCACACCTCGCTGCCGACCGAGACATACATATACCAGCGGCCATTGGGGGCCTTGACCACCGAGGGCGCCCAGACCTTCGAATCGCCAGAGGTCGGGCTGGTCGCGGCTTGCTTGGTTGGCCAGTTGGGCTGCGAGAAGGTCCAGTCGCGGCCATTGTCCGAGGTCCAGAGACCCAGACGATCATCGCCCCAGGGATCGATCGTGGCGAAGATATACCAACGGCCTCCATCGCGCACGATGGAGGGGTCGGCGAAATAGCCCGGGAGCAAGGGGTTGCCCGCCCCGGGCGTGTTCCATCGTGCCTCGCGCCGGGGCGCGGCGGACCCCGCCGTCCCGGCAAGCAGGACGGCGGTGAGCAGCAACGCTCCGGCGCGGGCTTTCATCAGCGCAGGTCCAGCATCACGACCGACTTGGCCGGGATCTGCACCGTCAACGTGCCGCCCGACAGCGTCGCGCCGTTGAACGGCTGCGGCGCGACCTGGTTGGGCGCGTCGAAGGTGTTGTGGGCATCCATCGTCGTACCGGTCAGGATACGACCCGACACCTGGCCCGCCGTCACGCCGTCCAGTTTGACCGAGACGGTCGCCGGCTGGTTGGGATCGACATTGGTCAGGCCGACATGGACCACGCCCGCCCTGTCGCGGACCGCCGAGGCGCTGACCGCTTTCATCACCCACTGGTCCTTATTGTACCAGCGCGATTGGACATCGACCGGCAGGACGGTGGCGTCCTGATAGTCCTTGTACATGTCGAACACCCAATAGGTCGGCGTCTTCACCATACGCGCGCCATCGGTCAGGATCATCGCCTGGAGCACGTTGATCATCTGCGCGATGTTCGCACCGCGCACGCGGTCGGCGTGCTTGGCGAAGATGTCGAGGTTCAGACTGGTGACCATCGCATCGCGGAGCGAGTTCTGCTGGTAGAGGAAGCCCGGATTGGTGCCGGGTTCGACATCATACCAGGTGCCCCATTCGTCGACGAGCAGCGCGACCCGCTTCTTCGGGTCGTATTTGTCCATGATCGCCGAGTGACGGGTGAGTAGTTCTTCCATCTTCAGCGTCTTGGAGAGGGTGCGCGCCCAGGCTTCCTCGTCGAAGCCGGTCGCCGGGCCCTTCTTTTCCCATGCGCCTGGGACGGTGTAATAATGAACGCCGATGCCGTCGAACGCGCTGGACGCATCGCGCATCATCACTTCGGTCCAGTTGTAATCGTCGCCATTCGCACCGCTGGCGATGCGCATCAGCTTTTCACCCGCGGGGACCTTCAGGAAGGTGGAATAGCGACGCGTCACGTCGGCCGCATATTCGGGGCGCATATTGCCGCCGCAGCCCCATAGCTCGTTGCCGATGCCGAACATCGCCAGCTTCCACGGCTTGTCGCGACCGTTCCGGCGACGCTCCTCGGCATAGGTCGATTTGGACGGGAAGGTCATATATTCGACCCACTCGGCCATCTCGGACGGGGCGGCCGAACCGACATTGCCCGAGACATAGGCTTCCGCGCCCACCATCTCGCTATAATTCATGAATTCGTTGGTGCCGAAGCTGTTGTCCTCGGTCACGCCGCCCCAGTTGGTGTTGACCTTGGTCAGGCGCTTGGCCTGCGGTCCCACACCTTCGCGCCAATGATATTCGTCGGCGAAACAGCCGCCCGGCCAGCGGATCACCGGCACCCGGATCGCCTTCAACGCGTCGATCACGTCGCGGCGATAGCCGTTGATGTTGGGGATCTTGCTGCCCTTGCCCACCCAGATACCGGGATAGATGCCGGTGCCCAGATGCTCGGCGAACTGGCCGAAGATGCGGCGATTGTAGACGGCGCCGGGCCGGTCGCCATGCACCGCGACCGTGTCGCCCGTGCTCGCGGGCGCGGTCTGCGCCGTCGCGGTGCCCGCAAACAGCGTGGCCACCGCCGCCGCGAACAGGAATTTCGTTGCCCTTTTCATGGATTCTCCTCTGCCTGAAACGGCATGATGGCTTATTGTCCGAGTAAAGAACAGCCCTATTGCGGCTCGGTCGCGCGTGCGGGCCGGGCCTTTTCGGGCATGGTGCCTTCGCCGCTAAAAGGCTCCAGGCGAAAGGCGACGCGGGTCGGCTCCAGCGCGGTGCGGTACTTCATGTGCGGCTGGCCGACATGGCTCCATGTCGTGTCGCCGCCGACGCCCCATTGGGCCGCATCGACGATCAACGTCGTTTCGCCATGGGGGACGATGTCGGTCGACTTCCACGTGCCCGGCTCCCGGCGGTAGAGATCGGTATAGGGGAAGGCGAGCGCCTGCATCATGAGCGGCTTGGCCGCACGGACGCGAAGCCCCGTCCCCTCACCCACCAGCTCCATCCAGCGGACATCGACCTTGTTGCCGGTATCCTGGGGCCGCATATAATCATGGTTCTGCTCGGCGATCGCGCCACGCCACAATCCGATCGCGGCCGATGTCTTGCGATCGACATAGCTTTCATGGGGGCCGCGACCATACCATTGCACCGTCTTCATGGCGGTGGGCATGGTGTACCACAGGCCGATACGGACCGGCGGCGGCAGGTCCGCCTTCAAGGGCACGAACCGCCCGTCGACATCCACCGCGCCGTCCCCCGCCATCGTGTATGTCGTGACGAAGCGCGCCGCGCCCGCGCCCATTTCGTGATCGACGGTCACGCTGCGATCGGGGCCGACCACGATACTGCGCAGTTGATAGCGGCCGTTCATCGTAAGCCACGGGCCTTGCTGCGCGACCGTACCATTGGCGGTGTCGTTGTCGGTTTCCGCCCGGACGAAATTGGGCTTGCCACCCTGTGCCAGCATCCGGCCGCCCGCCGCATAGCGCGCGACCAGCCCGGTCTTGCGATCGATGACGAGTTCCACGCCGTTCGCCGACAGGGTGACATTGTCGGCGGTGTCGGCGACCGCGACCTGGCCCTTGCGCGCCACCGGTAGGACGGGCGCATCGCTCAGGGCGAATTGCTCCCAACCGACCACGTAATTCGCCGGGACCGCATGGATCGTGCCGTCCTTGGCATGGGCGCGAACGGTCAGGAGATATTCCGCACCGGGCTCGCGCGCGAATTTGGGGGCAAGCGCTACCGTCTGCACCTGTCCGGCCGTCGTCGCCAATGCGGGGAGTTGCCCACTCGCCACCGTGACGCCGTTCTTCTCCACCACCCAGTCGAAGGTGAAACCCGACAGATCGATAAAGTCATGACGATTGTGTACAGTCAGACGGCCGGTCTTTGGATCGTAACCGTCGAAGCGGATCGGCGACTGGACCTTCTGCACCTCGTAGAGTTGCGGATTGGGCGTCCGGTCGGGCTGGTTCAGCCCGTCGCCGAACTCGATATCGCCGCCCGGATTCGGGCCATATTCGCCGCCGTCACCCCAGTAACGCCGCCCATCCTTGGTATAACGGTACATGGACTGGTCCACCCAATCCCAGATGAAGCCGCCCTGCAATTTTCGGTGCGCGTAGATGGTGTCCCAATAATCCTGGAAATTGCCGCCCGAATTGCCCTGCATATGGGCATATTCGCATTGGATCATCGGCTGGGTCCGGGTCGGGTCCTCGGCCCAGTCGACCATCTTCTCGATATCGTCATACATGGGGGCATAGATGTCGACATAGCTATTCGGCTGATGGCTCCAGTCGAGCGTGCCCCAGCCGAGATAGGAGATCAGCCGCGAGGAATCGCGTCGCCGGATCGCGGCGGCGGCCTTTTCGAAATTAGGTCCGATCCCCGCCTCATTGCCCAGCGACCAGAAGATGATCGAGGGATGGTTCTTATCCCGCTCGACCATGTTCATCACGCGGCTGACATGCGCGCTTTCCCAGGCGGGGTCGAAGCCGATCTGGTACTTGGCCCGCTCACCGGCGTGGCGGTTGCCCTGCTCCATATAGGCGTGCCTCTCGATATTGGCCTCGTCCATCAGGTAGAAGCCATATTCGTCCGCCAGCGCCAGGAAGCGCGGATCGTTGGGATAGTGCGAGGTGCGGATCGCGTTGAAGTTGTTCCGCTTCATCAACTCCAGGTCACGGCGCATCGACTCTTCGGAGATGACGTGGAAGGTGACGGGGTCATGCTCGTGCCGGTTGACGCCGCGGATCACGATGCGGCGGCCATTGACCATGACCTGCCCGTCCTTGATCTCGACGGTGCGGAAACCGATCCGCTGTGGCGTGGCCTGTACCACCCGGCCCTGACCATCGACCAGTTCGACCAGCAGCGTGTAGAGGTTGGGCGTCTCCGCCGACCAGGCGCGCACGCCGGGCACGGTTGTATCGAGCGTGGCCGAGGTCGCCCCCTTCGCCAGCGTCACCTCGTGCGTCATCACCATGCGCTCGCCATCGAGCAGCGTCATCCGCGCGGTCATCGCCTGGGGCAAAGCCGGCAGCGTCAGCTCGGTCGACAGCGTTCCGTCGCGATAGGCCTTGTCGAGCCCGGCATGGACGAACAGATCGTCGATCCGGGCCTTCGGCACCGCGCGCAGGAATACCGAACGCTCGATCCCCGAGACGCGCCAGAAATCCTGGTCCTCCAGATAGCTGCCGTCCGACCAGCGATGGACTCGGATCGCCACGACATTGCGGCCGGGCTTCAGAAAAGGGGTGACGTCATATTCGGTCGGAAGTTTGGAATCCTCCGAGTAACCGGCCTCCTGCCCGTTGACCCAGACGCGATAGGCCGACCCCGCCGCACCGATCTGAAGGATCACATCCTGCCCGCGCCACCCTTCCGGCAAAGTGAAGTCGCGGCGATAGGCCCCAGTCTCGTTATCCTCATGCGGCACCAGCGGGCGGTTGGCGGGAAAGGGATAGGTGATGTTGTTGTATTTGGGCTGACCATAGCCGTGGGCCTGCCACATCGCCGGGACCGGGATCGTCTTCCAGCTGGACACATCATAATCGGGCCGCTCGAACCCCTTGGGCGTGCCGTCCACCGAGGGGGAGAAGGAAAAGGACCACGGGCCGTCCAGGCTCAGGAAGCGGCTGGACCGGGTGCGATCCCCGGCGAGCGCGAGCGCGCGGCTTTCATAGGGAAAGGCGGTGGCGCTGGCGGGCCGTGTGCCCCGCGCGTTGACGGCGGGGTTTTCCCAGTCGGGGCGGTTGGAATCGGCCTGGACAGGGGCGACCTGCGGCCCGTTTTGCGCCAGGACCGGGCCGGTCAGCCCCCATGCGGCCACGCCGGCCGCCAGATGCCACTTCATCGCACTCCCCTTTATGTCTCCGCGCTCATGCGCTGTTGATCATGCCATAGCCATGTTGTCGGAGAAATGCGTCATGATCCGGCATCAACGCGACCGATTTTCGCGTGACCTGTGCAATATGCGCCAGCCGTGCGGCGGCCTCATCCTCCGCCATGCCCAGTGCCAGCGGATCGAATCCCTGTGCCTTCAGCCCCTGCCCGTCCATCACCGCCAGCCAACTCGTCTTAGTGAACAGCGCCTCGCCCTCACGATGGATTCGGCCGGTCGCGCGATAGATGGCCAGCCGGTCCTGCAGCGATTCCGGCACGTCCATATGGCGCAGATACCGCCAATAGGGCGTGTCGTCGCGCTCGGTCAGGTGGAAGTGCAGGATCAGAAAATCCCGTATATCCGCCATTTCCTCGACCATCAGCCGGTTATAGCGGCGCTGGTCCGCCGCTTCGAACCGCATCGTCGGTAGCATTTCGAGCAACCGCGCAATACCGACCTGGATCAGATGGATGCTGGTCGATTCGAGCGGTTCGAGAAATCCCCCGGCAAGGCCGAGCGCGACGCAATTCCCCTGCCACAGACGGTCGCGCCGTCCCGCCCGGAAACGGAGCGCACGCGGCTCGCCCATCGCCGCCCCGTCCAGTCCGGCGAGCAATCCTGCGGTCGCTTCATCCTCAGACAAATACCTACTAGCATAGACGATGCCGTTGCCGGTGCGATGCTGAAGCGGAATGCGCCATTGCCACCCCGCCCCATGCGCGGTCGAGCGGGTATAGGGGGTGAGCGCGCCGCTTCGCGCGCATGGGACCGCGATCGCCCGGTCATTGGGCAGCCAATGCTCCCAATCCTCGAACCCGACGCCCAGCGTCTCCCCCAGCAGCAGCGAGCGGAAACCCGAACAGTCGATGAAGAGATCACCCGCCATCCGGGTGCCGTCCTGCATGACGATCGCATCGATCAGGCCATCGGCGCGGCGTTCGACATGGCCGACCCGCCCCTCGCGCCGCGTGACGCCCTGCGCCTCCGCCCGGCCCCGGAGGAAGCGGGCATAGAGCCCGGCGTCGAAATGATAGGCATAGCCGATATGCCCCAGCGGCGTATTGCCGGGCCGCGGCGTGGTGAACCGGTTGGCCCGCGCGCCCAAAGTCGCCAGCGCATAGCTGTCCAGCGGCTCCGCCCGGCCCGTCTGTGCCATGCGCTGCCAGATCGCCTCGAATGGGATCAGCCCGAAATCATGGCCATAGGTGCCAAAGGGGTGGAAATAGCGGTGCCCGGTCCGCCGCCAGTCGACGAATTCGATACCCAGCTTGAAGCTGCCATGGGTGGCCGCCACGAATTCACGCTCATCGATACCGAGCAGTGCGTTGAAGGCCTGAATCGGCGGGATGGTCGCCTCGCCAACGCCGACCGAGCCGATCTCTTCCGATTCGATCAGGGTGATCGCGGGTCCGTTCGCGCCCAAAACACGCGAAAAGGCCGCCGCCGCCATCCAACCGGCGGTGCCACCCCCCAGGATGACGATCCGCCGGATCGCCGCATCCTGCCCAAGATCCGGGCCGCTATCGGGTGATTGCCTCATTCGTCCGCTACCCCAGTCGAAAGACCGGCATGGGGACGGTCGAGCCCCCATGCCGAGTTTGGGGCCTTAATACAGGACGCGGATCGACGCACCGAAGCGCCGGTCGTTGAGCTGATATTGCAGCGGCGCGGCGGGCGTCCCGATATACAGCACGTTCATCCGGTTGTTCAGGTTCACCGCGTCGATCGACACCGCCAGATTCTTGGTCAGGTTGAGGTTCAGCGACGCATCGAGCGAGGCATAGGGCCTGGCATATTGCGCCTCGCCATTCGCCCCGCTGCCCGTGGTGGCATCGAGATAGCTCGACCGCCAGTTCCACGCGACACGCGCGGTCACCGGACCCTTCTCGTACAGGCCAATCAGATTATAGCTGTGCTTGGACAGCTTTTCGAGCGGCAACGACGCGGGAGCATTGGCATTGTTTCCCGCGAACGGATTGGCGACGTTGGAGTCGACATAGGTGTAATTCGCCTGGATACCCAGTCCGCTCAGCAGACCCGGCAGGAAGTCGAAGAACTGCTGATAACCGATCTCCGCCCCCTTCACCGTGCCGCTGCCCGAATTGACCACCGTGTTCACGTCATAGGCACGACCGCCATAGATGCCGACGATCCGGCCGCTTGCGAGGAAGCCGTTGACCTTCTTGTAGAACAGGCCGCCGGTCAGCGAGCCCGCGGGCGCGAAATACCATTCTGCGGTCAGGTCCAGATTGTCCGAGTCGATCGGGCTGAGCCGCGGATTGCCCGAGCTGGCGCTGGGCCGTCCGGTCGCGGGATTGACTTGGTTCGGATTGTTCAGCGTGATGTTGGTCGACAGCTGGTCGAAGTTGGGACGCGCCAGCCCCTTGGAATAGGCGAAGCGCATCTGGAACTCGTCGGTCAGGCGGGCGCGGAGATTCACGCTGGGCAGGACGCGGTTATAGCGGTTCTTCAACGCCAGCGGCGCATTGGTGCCGTCGGAATTGAACTGGGTGCCGTTCGAAGTCAGGTCGGTACGGATGATCCGGGCGCCCGCACTACCGTCGAAGCGGATGCCGCCCGCCTCGAACTCGTAATCGGCCATGCCCCAGGCCGTATAGGTCTTTTCCGTCTGGTTGTTCAGGTCGCCGGGGGTGAAGCTGTCCTTGGTCTTGGCGCCGAACAGCGCATAGAGCGCCTTGGTCTGTGCCCAGACGCCGTCACCCTGCGGGAAGGCCGGGTAGAGGATACCGCCCTTCACCGTGTTGCCGTCGAACCAGTTGGACGAGGGTCCGCGCATCGACAATTGCGGGAAGCGCGACAGCGGGATCAGGGCGGTGCCGCTGGGGGCGTCCGCACCCGGCGCATAACCCTGGTACAGGCCGACACCGTTCCACGTGCCGCGCAGATCGATCGTATTGCCCGCATAGCGCGCACCGCCGCGCAGCTTTTGCAGGACGCCGCCCTCGAATTCATATTCGATGTCATAGGCCAGCGCGAGCGTTTCGGCATCGTTGCGCTGGAGCGAGTCGGCGATGAAGGGCAGCGTATAATTGGCCGGATTGTTGAGCACCGAGGGATTGGTCACGTCCCAACGCGGATATTTGCCGCGCAGGTCGAACACCACGGTCGAGGGGTGCGGCGCCGTCAGCGCATTCTGACCCGACGCGCTGTAGAGCGACAGGACATGGCCGTTGCGATCGGCATTATAATAGGATTTCAGAAACTGGACGTCGAAATTGACCTTGGCCCGATCGGTCGCCTGCCAGCCGACATTGAAGGTATAGTTCTGGCTGGCGCTCCACAATTGCTGGTCGAAACGGCCCGTCTCGAAGGTCTGGGGCGATAGCGCCCCGCTGGTCGCATATCCTTCGTTGTTGAAGGTGAAGTTCGCCCCCGGCGCCGCGCTGGTGCCATAGGAGGTGACCTGCCCCGCCGAATTATATTGGTTGGAGCGGTTGTTGTAATCGTAATAATAGGCGCCGGTGCGGTTGAACCAATATTTGGTCCCCTGATACTGTGCCGTCACCAACACATCGTCATTGGCCTGCCATTGCAGCGCGGCGGCGATGCCGAAGCGACGGCGGTCGCCGGTATCGTCATAGATTTCGAAGCCATAGGGAATCTTGGCATTGGCGGGAGCATTGGCGATGGTGCCCGGCTGCGCTTCGGCGAAGGGACCCGCGAGCAGGCCGTCCTGACGATACTGGCTCTTGGAATAGACCGCGTTGACCAGGATTCCGATCTCACCGATCGCGCTGTCGTAACGGTTGCTGTACAGGCCGGAGATCGATCCGCCGAACTTGTCGACGCGGTCGTAATAATTGGCGCGCGCGGTCAGCGAGATGACCTGGCCCGCCGCGTCGAACGGCTTGCGGGTGCGCAGATTGACCGCACCGCCGATGCCGCCCTCGATGATATTGGCGGGTGCGTTCTTGTAGACATCGATACCGGCGAGCAGTTCGGGCGGAACCCCTTCCAGATCGAAGGCGCGGCCGCCCGAGGCCGAATAGACCGCGCGCCCGTCGAGGAAGTTCTGCACCTGGGTCAGGCCGCGCACGGTCACGGCGGGCTGGGTGCGGTGATCGAAGTCGGTCGCGCCTTCACCGTAGCGGCGCTGGATCTGGACGCCGGTGATACGCTGCAGCGCTTCGGTGGTGTTGGCGTCGGGCAGCTTGCCGATGTCCTGCGCCTGGACCGAATCGACGATCTGGTCGGCATTGCGCTTGATCGCCTGCGCCGAACGAAGGCTCTCGCGAACGCCGGTGACGACGATATCCTGATCGCTGACATCGGATCGGGTCGCGGCCTGGTCAGCGGTCAGCGCCTGAGCGGATTGGACCGTGGCCTGAACCTGTGCCTGGGCCGCGCCCGGCGTAAGTGCGACCGCCGCCATGGACGTGCCGCACAGCAAAACACTGACGATCTTCATCGTGCATCCCCCCTTTTGAAACCGCATCTTCGTTCGAGATGCGTCGATTATTTGTCTGATTTATAAGAATATGCCGTTTCGGCCGCAATAGGAAATATGGACCCTATCATCATTTTGAGCGCAATTTTTGGCCTTTTTCGTCTTAGATACTGAAATTGTTTACGGTTTACGGGCATTGACGAATCCATATAGCCCGTTTTTATAGCCTGACCTATTATCAGGAGTGGGTCGATGAAGCGGCAGGGGCGGCGGGTTGCACAGACAAATCGGGCCGTGCGAGGCGGACGGGTGGGCTGGGGCGCGACCCTCGCCCTCGCCCTCGCCCAAAGTCTTGCGGCTCCGGCCATGGCGCAACATGGCACCACGGCCCCTCCCGCTTCCCATGCCGACCCCGCCGTACCGATCACGCTGCGTCCCGCGATCGACCGGCCGTCGACGGTGTTCGAGGGCTGGGGCACCGCGCTGGCGTGGTTCGCGCATGTCACCGGCGGTTGGCCGGAGGCGGAACGGACGCGGCTGGTCGATCTCTTCTATGGCCCACAAGGGCTAGGCTGGACGATCGCGCGCTACAATATCGGCGGTGGCAATGCGGCGGACACCGCGCCCTATATGAAGGTCGGGCGCGCGGTCCCCGGCTTCTGGCGGCAACCGGCCGGGGCGACCGGCAAGGACTGGTGGCATGCCGACGATCCCGCCATGTGGGACTGGAGTCAGGACGCCAATCAGCGTTGGTGGCTGGACGCGATCACGGCACGGGTGAAGCAACCGATCTTCGAGGCCTTTTCCAACTCGCCCCCCTGGTTCATGACGGTCAGCGGGCGCGTGTCGGGCGCCGAAAAGGGCACTGACGACAATCTGCGCCCCGGTCAGGAAACCGCCTTCGCCTCCTATCTCGTCCAAGTCACCGACGAGCTGCAACGGCGGCACCGCATTCGTTTCCGGACCCTGTCACCGGTCAACGAACCCAATACCGACTATTGGTTCGCCACCAACACGCAGGAAGGCGCGCATTGGTCGCCCGCGCGGCAGGCGCAGATGATCGACGCCACCGCCGCCGCGCTGAAGACGCGCAATCTTTCCACCGTCATCGCGGCGCCCGATGAAACCTCATCCAACCTGTTCGTCGAGGACTGGGCCGCCTATCCCGCCGCCACCCGTGCCCGGATCGGGCAGCTCAACGTCCACAGCTATGGCACCGTCCACCAGACGGCGGTGCGCGACATCGCCCGCGCCTCTGGCATCAAGCTGTGGATGAGCGAGAACGACACGCCGCTGTCGCGCGATCCGGAGGATTTCACCGGTATGGCGACCCCCCTCGCCTTTGCCGAGCATGTCGTCGGCGATCTCAAGCGGCTGGAGCCCGCCGCCTGGGTCTTCTGGCAGGCGGTGGAGGATCTGAGCACGCGCAAGGGCGAGAAGGGCTCCAACTGGGGCATCGTCAAGGCGGATCTGATGGGCGCACCCGATCAGCCCCATGCGATCCACGTTACCGGCAAATATTGGGCGATGGCGCAGTTCAGCCGCCATATTCGTCCCGGTGACCGGCTGATCCCGGTGGACGATCAGGATACGGTGGGCGCACTGTCCCCCGACGGACGGCGGCTGGTGCTGGTACACGTCAATCCGGGGCTGTCGCCGCGTCCGCTGACCGTCGCGGTGCCGGGTGAGTGGCGGCGGCAGATCTTCCTGACCGATGCGACTCACAAGGCGGAAGCGGTTCCGGGCGAGGTCGCGCCGCCGCGGTCGATCGTGACCTTGGTCTTGACGCGGTAGGGTTGAGTGGCACGTGGCCTACGGCTGCGCTCAGGCTGAACGGGTCATGGAGATTTGTGGGGCGTGATACCAAGCTACGCTCCGGCTGAGCGAAGCCGAAGGCCACGCGAAACCGCCCTCACATCCCCGCGTCAGGATCGGTCAGCCCGATCATCCGCCGCCCTGCCCGCCTTGCGAAGTTCAGCGTCGTCTTCTTGCGGATATGTGCGGGCAGCGGAACACTATGCGCCTCCCGCACGATCGCGGCGTCGTAACGGTCGGCGACGATGATCCCCGTCCGCTCGGGCAGAAAGGCCGGACTTTCCAGCGGCGACCAGTCGAAGCCGGCGGGCACCGCCCAGTAAAAACGGTCGCAATGCGCCAGATAATCGGGCCATTTGCCGTCACCCAGCATATCCGCCCGCGACACCTTGATCTCGACCACGACGATCCCGCCCCGAGCATCCAGCGCCATCAGATCGGCACGACGGCCGCCCTCCAGCGGGACTTCGGGAATGGTGATGAGATCGTGGCGGAGCAGCATCCGGGTCACCCCACGCGCGACATCGGCGGCGCAGAGCGGAGACAGCGGATCGTCGACGCACGAAGCGGGCGGCATGTCCAACATACCACCCGCTTAGAACATTTGGCGAACAAAAGCAAAGCCCCGCATCGGCGGGGCTGGAGGATCAGCGATAGAAGATATGGTTGCCGATCGCCGCGACCTTCTGCACGCGCACGCCCGGGCGGTTGCCAGGGGTGTTGAAATACAGGGCCTTGCCCGCGGTGCTGTCCCAAGCCTGGGCCAGTGCGACCTTCGCCACCGCGACGGCGGTGCGATAGGCGCTGCGCGACGGGCTGACCGACGGGATCTCACCGTGGCGCACGAAGCTGAATTGCCCGCGCTGCTTGATGACATCGCACACCCCGGTGGGGAAGCGGCCCGACTTGGTGCGGTTCAGGATGACCTGCGCCACGGCGAGTTGTCCGCTGAGCGGTTCACCCTGCGATTCGAAATAAATGGCACCGGCGAGACAGCGGAGCTCTTCGCTCGACGCCATGTCGTCTTGGGCCGCAACGGCCTCGGCCAGCGACTCGAAATCGTCGTCGCCGTCTTCATCCGTTTCAGAAACTTCGGAAAAATTGGGGAGCGGGGACATGGTGGCCCGGGCGCTCGTGGGAACCAGCGGCAGGTCGGCCGCGTTGATCCCGGAAACAGCCATTGCAGTGGCTGGTGCAACACCGCCGGCGACATTGGCCAAGCTGGGCGTGCTGGTGGCGAGGAGGCCCGCCAGGGAAAGAGCCATGGCCGCAGACGCCGCGACTCGTTTGAATACCGTCATTCACTCGAACAGACATGCGGTTGGATCACGGACCCGAGCATTGCCCAAAGGCGCTCGTCCGGGCTTCCCCCCGACTGCGTAACCCACCGGATCGCACCCGATAAGCACAACGCGATATTAAGATGAGGGCGCTCGTGGCCGATCCGGCCTCGTTCGTCAATCGTTCAGGATCGTTTCAGCGGTGAACCGTTCCGCCGCAGCGCCATCCAGTTCCAAGACCCAGAGGTCCGGATCGCGCGACCGGCGGCGTTGCCAATAGCCCGCGACGTCGTCTTTCGGGGTGGTATCGATCAGCGTGATGCGGCCATCGGGACCGATTCCGCGCTCCAGCACGCGCTCGGTCCGGTCGGGGCCGATGGCGATCACCAATATGCCGCCCGCCTGCGCATCGCCTCGCGCCAGCACCATGCCCATGCCGCCGCTATCGTTCATCCGCCGCAGCAGCGCGGTGACCAGCATTCCGCTGGGCAGGCGGCCGTCCATCGCGCTCAGGCCGTCCGATAGCCGGGTAGCCCCGCCAACGCGATCTGCGAGCGCATGAAGGTCCCGGTGCCCCGCGCCACCTCTTCTCCACTGGCGTCGATCAGCCGCGCATCGGCGACGAAGACGCGCCGCCGCCCGCTGACCCAGCGTCCCTCGGCCATCACCTCCCCGGCCTTGACCGGACGCGTCAGCAGCAGGTTGAACTGGGTCGTCAGCAGGAAACGATCGGTGACCAGGCTGTTGCAGGCATAGAAGGCCGCATCGTCGAGCATCTTGAAATAGCTGGTGCCATGTGCGGCCCCGGCGGCGTGGTAATGCCGCTCGTCCACCTTGAAGCGGATACGCGCGATTCCCGGCTCGGGAATTTCGAGACGGGAGTCGAACAGGCGATTGATCGGAGCCTCGGCATAAAGAGCCTCCAGCGCCCGGAAATGCGCCGCCTCGCCCTCAGGCCGCGGCGTCACGCGCCTCGTCCTGGGTCAGCAAGGCCCAGATCGCATCGGGAGACCCCGCGCCACGCAGCTTGGCGACGAAACCCTTGTCGCGAAGACGGCGCGACACCCGGGCCAGCGCCTTGAGATGCGCCGATCCCGCATCGGCGGGGGAAAACATCGCGAAGACCAGGTCGACCGGCATATCGTCGACCGCCTGAAAATCCACCGGCTGGGCCAGCCGGGCGAACACGCCGACGATCTGGTCCAGTCCCGCCACCTTCCCGTGTGGAATCGCCACGCCCCCGCCAAAGCCGGTCGAGCCCAGCTTTTCGCGTTCGGTCAGAACATCGGCCAACAGCTTGGCATCCTGTCCCGCAGGTTCGGCGGCCGCAGCCGCCAGAGTCTGGAACAAGAGTTTCTTGTTGGCGGCGGATACACCCGCCAGCACCGTTTCATGGCGCAACAGATCGCTGAAATCGTTCATGGTCTTTCCGGTGCGCCCCCGCGCGGCCCGCCTATTAGCGGCCCGCGCGGAAGAACGATAGGGGTTATCCCGCCGACGAGGCTCTTTGCGGTTCCACCCAGCCGATGGTTCCGTCGCCCCGGCGATAGACCATATTATACGAACCGGTGCCCGAATTCTTAAACAACAGCGCCGCAGTATTGCGCAAATCGAGCATCATGACCGCGTCCGACACGCTGGCATCGGGAATATCGACCCGCGTTTCGGCGATGATCAGGGGCGCATCGCCCGCTTCGTCCTCATCGACCTGTTCGGCGAACAGGGTATAGCCCGCATCATAGGCCCCGGCTTCGGCCAGTTCGATCGCCTGCCCGGCATTGCGATCCTTCAGGCGGCGGGAATAGCGGCGAAGCTGTTTCTCAATCTTGGTCGCCGCGCCGTCGAACGAAAGATGCGCGTCCTGCGCGTCGTGACGACCTTTCAGCACCAGGCCGCGAGTGACATGCATCACGATATCGCATTTGAAGCCGATGTCGTGCGGGCCCTTGCCGAACGTCACCTCGGACGACATGGCACGGGCGAAATATTTCTCGGCGATACCCTGAAGCCGGTCCGTCACATGGGTCCGCAGCGCGTCGCCCGTTTCGACCTGATGACCAGAAATCCGGATATCCATCGTCTTCTCCTTATGCACGTGGTGGGACGGTCCTTTTGGCCTGTCCCGTGGCGTCAACCGGACGCCTCGGCCCCCCAAATCGGATCTTTGATCCCCTTTAGAAACGCAGCATGGGCGGCAAGTTCCGCGTCATTGGGGCGGAAGATGCGGGGCGGACGGACTTTTGCCGGCGCGCGGGCGACGATGGTCGGGCCGGAATCGATCGCCGTCTCCGCCAGGAGACCGAGACCGATCTGGCGCCCGCCCATCAGCTCGACATAGACCTGCGACAGCAGTTGCGCGTCGAGCAGCGCCCCGTGCAGCACGCGGTGCGACCGGTCGATGCCATAGCGCGAGCAGAGCGCGTCCAGCGTATGCTTGGCGCCGGGGTGCTTTTGTCGCGCGATGACGAGCGTGTCGACCATGCGGGTCTTCTCGCACACCGGCGCAAAGCCCAGCGCACCCAGTTCGCCGTTGATGAAGCCGAAGTCGAAGGTCGCGTTGTGCGCGATCAGCGGCGCGTCGCCGATAAAGTCCAGAAACTCGGCCACGCCCGCGGCAAAGACCGGTTTGTCCTTCAGGAACGCGTCGGACAATCCGTGGATCGCCTGCGCCTCTGGCGGCATGGACCGTTCGGGGTTGAAATAGGCGTGATAGGTGCGGCCGGTCTCGACCCGGTTGACCAGTTCGACACAGCCGATTTCGACCAGCCGGTCGCCTTCCGAAAATTTGAACCCTGTCGTTTCGGTGTCGAAAACGATCTCTCTCATGAGCCGACTATCGGCCTTCATCGCCCCTCATGCAAGCGATCAGCCGCTGCACCGCCGCCTTCGTTTCGGCCAGCGGAATGTCGGTCGCGATGACGTGATCGGCGCGCGCACGCTTTTCCGCATCGGGCATTTGACGCCCCAGAATCGCGGCGAACTTGGCTTTGGTCATACCGGGTCTTGCCAACACCCTTGCCTCCTGCACGGCCCGTTCTGCCGATACAACCAACGTCTTATCCACAGCCTTATCACCACCGGTTTCGAACAGCAGCGGCACGTCCACCACCACCAGGGGCGAGGCGGCATGGCGCGCCAAAAAGGCCGCCCTCTCCGTCTGAACTGCCGGATGGACGATCGCCTCCAACCGTCGCATCGCGGAATCATCACCCAGCACGGCACGACCGAGCGCGGCGCGATTCACACCCCCCGAATCGGTCGTACCGGGAAAAGCCGTCTCGATCGCCGCGACCAGCCGCCCATCCGGTCCTTGCAGTTCATGGACACAGGCATCGGCATCGAACACCGGCACCCCCTCGTCACGAAACATCTGCGCGACGGTGGATTTGCCCATCCCGATCGAACCGGTGAGGCCAAGGACGATCATGCCAGCAGGCGACGGCGCAATTCGTCGTCCCGGTCGCGCGGCGGCTCCGCCCCGAAGAACAACCGGAACGCCACCGCCGCCTGGCCGATCAGCATCTCCAGCCCGTCGATCCCGACCAGACCCCTACCCCGCGCCGCCGCCAGCAGCCCGGTTTCGAGCGGCGCATAAACGATGTCATAGACCACCGCCTCTGCGGGCAAGGCCGACAGGTCGAGGGCGAGCGGCGGCTGGCCCGTCATCCCCAGGCTGGTCGCATTGACCAGCAGCGCCGATGGCGGAACCGCTTCCCCGATCGGCAGCGCCTGCCCCTCGAGCCCAAAGGACGACAGCAAATCCGCTCCCTTCGCGACATCACGGTTGAACAGGGTCACCGGGCCGACCGCCATATCCGACAACGCGAACAGGACGGCGCGGGCCGCCCCCCCTGCCCCGATCACCGTCACCGGCTTGGCCGCGAGATCGAGTCCGGCCAGCGGCGCCGCGAATCCGGACGCGTCGGTGTTGGTGCCGGTCAGCGCACCATCCTCCGCCCGGATGACCGTGTTGATCGCGCCGATCGATGTGCGAACATCCTCGCGATCCTCGACATGCGCCAGCGCCGCGACCTTGTGCGGCACGGTGATGTTGCAGCCGCGCCAGTCGGGATCTGCGGCCCTCGTCGCGAAATAGCCGGGCAGTGCGTCGGGCGTGACGTGGGTGGCGCGATACTCCGCGTCGATCCCCAGCGCCTCCAGCCAGAAGCTGTGGATAAGCGGCGATTTGGTGTGGCCGATCGGATCGCCGATCACCTCCGCATAGGGCCTGGCCATCAGGCGGGCATCCATCCGCGCTCGCGCAAATAGCCCAGTATGGGAAGCAGCGGCATGCCCAGAATGGTGAAATGGCTCCCCTCGATCCGCGAGAAGAGCTGGACGCCCGGTCCCTCGATCCGGAAACAGCCGACACAACCCGATATGGCGGGCCATTCCTGATCCAGATAGCGGTTGATAAAGGCCGGGGAGAGGGGACGAACATGGAGCCTGGCGCGCTCGACCTGCCGCCAGACGGGGCGGCCATGCTCGGCGATGACGGCGGCACTCCACAATTCGTGGCTGCCGCCGCTCATCCGCGCGAGATGCTCGGCCGCTTCCTCGCGGCTCTCGGGCTTGTCGAGCAGCGTGCCGTCGGCCAGCGCGACGATCGAATCCGACCCCAGCACCGGGACCGGCCCGGCGTTCGCCGACACCTTCACCGCCTTCATCTCGGCCAGCGCGTCGGACAGGTCGCGGGGGGACGAACCCGCCATCGCCGCCTTGACCGCCGCTTCGTCGACGCGGGCGGGCAGGGCTTCATAGGCGACCCCGGCGGCGTCGAGCATCGCCCGGCGCGAGGCGCTTTGCGAGGCGAGGATGATCATGCGTCGGTCTTTCTTTGATTTACGAGGGAGATGATCGCCGCCGCCGTTTCCTCGATCGAACGGCGGGTCACGTCGATCACCGGCCAGTCATTATCGGCGAACATCCGGCGGGCGAAGGTGAGTTCGCGGTTCACCGCCTCCTGCGCGACATAGTCGGTGTCGGGCGCCTGGTTGAGCGAGAGCAGCCGGTTGCGCCGGATCGCGATCAACCGATCCGCGCTCGTGGTCAGCCCGACGACCAGCGGATTTCTAAGCGTGAACAGCGACGGGGGCGGGGGGCTTTCGACCACGATCGGGATGTTGGCGGTCTTGAAGCCGCGATTGGCGAGATAGATGGAGGTCGGCGTCTTGGACGAGCGGCTGACCCCGGCCAACACGATATCGGCTTCCTCCCATTCCTCCCAGGCGATGCCGTCGTCATGCGCGATGGTGAACTGGATCGCATCGACCCGCGCGAAATAGGCGGCGTCCAGGACATGCTGGCGGCCGGGCCGCATCTTGGCCTGAACACCCAACAGCCCCGACAATGCGGCGTTGACCGGGTCGAGCGGCGCGACGGTGGGCAGGCCCAGCGCATGACACCGGCTTTCCAGGATGCGGCGGGTCGCCGGGTTGACCAGCGTGTAGATGACCAGCCCCGGATTCTGCGCGATCTCCTGAAGGATACGCTCCAGATGGCTTTCGGTGCGGACCATCGGCCAGAAGTGCCGGACGGTTTCCACATCGTCATATTGCGCCAGCGCCGCCTTGGCGATGTTCTCCAGCGTTTCGCCCGTGGAATCGGACAAAAGGTGGAGGTGGAGCCGCGTCGTCATGACCGGCCTAATGACTCTGTGGATAACATGGGAAGAATCGGTAGCGTAACTTCGCCGACCGGCCAAGCGGCGGACCGGCGGTGGATAACGACCGATTCGTCCACAATGAATCTCACAGGCCCGATTCTTTTCCACAGCCTGTGAGTTACGGGGGTCATGAATCCGAATCCCGTTGAATCGGCGATTCCCCATGAGTCAACGTGTTGGCATATCGGGGAGAGCCGCATAATCCCGACAACCAACGTGCCAACCACTTCAACAATCCATTCTTAGAATCTTCTTATTTAGAAGAAGGGGGGTCTCCTGACCGACGTTGCGATTCAAAAACCCCTGCTCGCCGTGCTTTCCGGTGAGCGGCAGGCAACGCCACCGATGTGGCTCATGCGACAGGCCGGGCGCTATCTGCCGGAGTATCGCGCATTGCGGGCAGAGAAGGGGGGCTTCCTGGCTTTGGCCACCGATCCGGCGGCGGCGGCCGAGGTGACGGTGCAGCCGATCAGGCGGTTCGGGTTCGATGGCGCGATCCTGTTCTCCGACATCCTGATGGTCCCATGGGCGCTGGGCCAGGATCTGAGCTTCGGGGTGGGCGAGGGGCCGCGTCTGGCGCCTGCGCTGGTCGATCATGCGCTGAATGCCCTGGAGCGCGTCCCTGAGCGGCTCGACCCGGTCTATGCCACCGTGGCAGGGGTGAAGGCGCAATTGCCGTCCCAGACCAGCTTCCTGGGCTTTGCGGGCTCTCCCTGGACGGTCGCGACCTATATGGTGGCGGGGCAGGGGTCCAAGGACCAGGGCGAGACGCGGCGCTTCGCCTATGCCGATCCGGCCGGGTTCGGGGCGATCATCCAGGCCATCGTGGACATGACGGTCGACTATCTGGCGGGGCAGGTCGCCAACGGGGTCGAGGCGGTGCAGCTGTTCGACAGTTGGGCGGGCTCCTTGTCCCCGGCGCAGTTCGAGCGCTGGGTGATCGCGCCCAATGCCGCGATCGTCGACGGCTTCCGCAAACGCTGCCCCGGCGTGCCGGTGATCGGCTTCCCCAAGGGCGCCGGTGGCAAGCTGCCCGCCTATGCCCGCGAGACGGGGGTGGACGCGGTCGGGCTGGACGAGACGGTCGATCCGGTCTGGGCAGATACCTATATGCCCAAGGGCTTGCCGGTGCAGGGCAATCTCGACCCGCTGGCGCTGATCGCCGGGGGCGAGGCACTGGACGGAGCGGTCGATCGCATCCTCGCCGCCTTTGGCGACCGGCCGCATATCTTCAATCTGGGGCATGGCATATTGCCCGACACGCCGATCGCGCATGTCGAGCGGCTGATCGCCCGTGTGAGGAACGACCTATGATCGGACTATTGGGGGCCGCCTATGAATGGGTGAAGGCGGCGCATATCATCTTCGTCATCTTCTGGATGGCGGGGCTGTTCATGATGCCGCGCTATCTGGTCTATCATCAGGAGGCTCTGGTCGCGGGTGACGCGACGGACGCCGCGCGCTGGGTCGAGCGCGAGGGCAAGCTGCGTTCGATCATCCTGACGCCTGCGATGATCGCGGTCTGGGTGCTGGGGCTGCTGCTGGCGGTATCGCTGGGGCTGTTCTCGGGCGTGCCCGGACTGGGCTGGCTCCATGCCAAGCTGTTCTTCGTGCTGCTGCTCAGCGGCTATCATGGCTGGATGGTCGGCTATGCGAAGAAGCTGGCGTGCGGGGAGACGAAGCTGACCGGCAAGCAATTGCGCATGATCAACGAAGTGCCCGCGCTGGCGGCGACGATCATCGTCGTGCTGGTGGTCATCAAGCCGTTCTGAACAGGAGCCGGAGACGCGAGCGAAGCGCCCGCGTCTCCATTCCCCATTGACTTGGGGGTCTTCGAATCCTAACTCGGCACCTGTACGGCGCGGTCCTCGCGTCGGGTACGCTTCCTTATCGACAGCCTCGTTTCGCCGCGATCATCGCCGACCGACGCCCTCCGACCATCCGGACCGATCATGCATCTGAAAGACCTCAAGAAGAAAACCCCCGCCGACCTTGTGCAACTGGCCGAGGAATTGGGGGTCGAGAGCGCGTCGACGCTGCGCAAGCAGGACCTGCTGTTCGCCATCCTCAAGGAGCAGGCGGAGCAGGGCGACCAGATCATGGGTCTCGGCACGATCGAGGTGCTGCCCGACGGTTTCGGCTTCCTGCGCTCGCCGGAAGCGAATTATCTCGCCGGGCCCGACGACATCTATGTCTCGCCCAACCAGGTCCGTAAGCACGGCCTGCGCACCGGCGACACGGTGGAAGGCGAAATCCGCGCGCCCAAGGACGGCGAGCGCTATTTCGCGCTGACCAAGCTGACCAGCGTCAATTTCGATGACCCGGAAGCGGTCCGCCACCGCGTCAATTTCGACAATCTGACCCCGCTCTACCCCGAGCAGAAGCTGATCCTGGACCCCGCCGACCCAACCCAGAAGGACAAGTCGGCGCGTGTCATCGACATCGTCAGCCCCCAGGGCAAGGGCCAGCGCACGCTGATCGTCGCGCCTCCGCGCGTGGGTAAGACGGTGATGCTGCAGAACATCGCCAAGGCGATCACCGACAACCACCCCGAAGTCTTCCTGATCGTCTTGCTGATCGACGAACGCCCGGAAGAAGTCACCGACATGCAGCGCTCGGTGCGCGGCGAGGTCGTTTCCTCGACCTTCGACGAACCGGCGCAGCGCCACGTCCAGGTCGCCGAGATGGTGATCGAAAAGGCCAAGCGTTTGGTCGAGCACAAGAAGGATGTGGTCATTTTGCTCGACTCGATCACCCGCCTCGGCCGCGCCTACAACACCGTGGTCCCGTCGTCGGGCAAGGTGCTGACCGGCGGTGTCGATGCGAACGCGCTCCAGCGGCCCAAGCGCTTCTTCGGCGCGGCGCGCAACATCGAGGAGGGCGGCTCGCTCTCGATCATCGCCACCGCGCTGATCGACACGGGCAGCCGCATGGACGAGGTCATCTTCGAAGAGTTCAAGGGCACCGGCAACTCGGAAATCGTCCTCGACCGCAAGGTGGCCGACAAGCGCATCTTCCCGGCGATGGACGTGGGCAAGTCGGGCACCCGCAAGGAAGAGCTTTTGGTCGAGAAGGACAAGCTGTCCAAGATGTGGGTGCTTCGCCGCATCCTCATGCAGATGGGCACGATCGACTCGATGGAGTTCCTGCTCGACAAGATGAAGAACTCGAAGACCAACGAGGATTTCTTCGACTCGATGAACCAGTAAGAGCGGGGCGGGGGCACCAACCCCGCCGACGCTACGGTTTGATGGGTTCGCCGGCGGGAAATAGGCCCGCTTGCGAACCCATTTTCGTTTTGGGGCGTTAGCAGGCCCGATCCCACCCCCTTTCGGGATCGTGCCGGTCCAAGCACGGCACGGCCGCGTCGTTGCTTACCACGCGACGCGGCCAAACGGGGGAGCGCCCCAGTCCCACCGTTTCTCCCCCTCCGTTCAGCCTGAGCGGGGTCGAAGGCCAAGGGTGTCCGTTGGCGAAACGCGGACCATGCGCTTCGACGTCGCTCAGCGGGAATGGAGGGAAGTGAGAGGCGCTTCAGCCCTTATGGCCGGGTGCGCCCGCCGCCCATGCCACCGCCCTGGCCAGCACCCGCGCCCGGTGCACCCACCGCGCCGATATTGCCGAACAGATCCTGGAAGAAGCCGCGCTCGCGACCCAGGGTCGGCGTGGTCTTGCCATAGGGCGAGATGTCCGCGACCTGATCCAGCCCGGCGCGACGGATCGTCGTCACATTGCCCGCCTTGTCGAAGCTGATCTGCAGCGTGATCTGCGACGAGGGATGGGGCAGGGTATAGCCCAGATTGCGGCTGTCGCGCGCGACATAATACCAGTCGGTCCCGCCGAACTGGCTGCTGATCGTCGGAGTGCCCAGCGTCTGGAGCACCGACTGGCGGTTGTCGACGCCCGGCTGGATCGAGTTGACGAGATCGACATCGACCACATAACCCTGATGCGACCGCAGCGGCGTACAGGCGGACGCGGCCAGGGCCATCGCCAGGCCGAGCCCGAGGGCGGCGCGGGTGGAAGAAACGCTCATCATCATCTCCGGGCCGGATCATCGGCCGCACAGGCAGGTATACAGGCGACCGATCCGCTCGACCGTCGCCCCCTCGATATGCGAAGGGAAAGGCGCATACAAGCAATTCGCGCGCGGCTGATCGTGCGGCAAGGAGGGAGGGGCGCATGGTTCTGGGAACGCTCAAGCGGGGAATCGCGCGCTATTTCGGACGCGACGGCGATCAAGCCCTGCCGCTGTACAATGCGGTGGTGCTGCGGGCACGCGAACCACATTGGTATCTGGCCGGTGCGGTGCCCGACACGGTCGATGGCCGGTTCGACATGATCGCGGCCGTCCTGTCGATGGTGCTGATCCGTCTGGAGGCCATGCCCGAAGGCGCAGGCCCGGCGGCGCGGTTGACCGAGCGCTTCGTCACCGACATGGACGGACAGCTTCGCGAACTGGGCATCGGCGACATCGTGGTCGGCAAGCATATCGGCCGGATGATGGCGATGCTTGGCGGCCGCCTGACCGCCTATCGCGCGGGGCTGGCGGGGGAGGGGGAGGCGTTCGACGCCGCCCTGCTCCGCAATCTGTACCGCGGAGAGGTCCCCGCCGATCCGAACGCCATCGCCCATGTTCGCGAGGCGCTTCGTACCCTACATAGCGGGTTGGCGGACGTATCGCTCGCCCGACTGCTGCTTGGAGAATTACCGTGACCCCCGAATGGAGCCGCCCCGAAAAGATCGATACGATCGGCGAGCGGGAAAAGCCGATCGCGATCGAGGCCAATGACGATGAACGCCGTGCGCTGGCCGGACGGTTCGGGCTGCTGGCGATCGACGCACTGAACGCCGAACTGGTGGTGCGACCCGACGCGATGGGCATCCTCGTCACCGGCACGGTGCGGGGTTCGGTGGTTCAGCCCTGCTCGGTCACGGGCGATCCCGTTCCCGCGACGGTCGACGAGCCGGTAGCGCTTCGCTTCGTAGAGCCAACCGCCCATGGGGCGGAGGAGGAAATCGAACTGTCCGAAGACTCGCTCGACACGATCGAGATCGAAGGCGGCACGATCGACCTGGGCGAGGCAGCGGCGGAAACCATGGCACTGTCGCTGGACCCGTTCCCGCGCAGCCCCAATGCCGCGACGGCGCTCAAGGAAGCAGGGGTCATCAGCGAGGACGAGGCCGGACCCTTCGGCGCGTTGGCCGGGCTGAAGGCAAAGCTCGAGGGCAAGTCCTGATTCAATTGAAGCTGTGGAGCGGCAGGGGCGAGGGGACGCCCCGTTAAGGCGTATCCGGCCCCAGCGTCGGGTCCAGATCGCGCGGCCGGATGAACGCCACCAGCGTTGCGCTATGCGGCTGAACCTCGGCCCAGCGGGTGATCGGCAAGGTCATCTGCGCGACGGTGGCGGTGGGATATTTGTCCTCCACCCGCTCGCGCAATTCGCTGTCCAGCGCCAGTTCGAGGACCAGATCCTCCAGCCCCGGATTATGGCCGACCAGCAGGACGTGATCCGCCTCGTCCGGCAGGGCATGCACCCGGTCGAGCAGGCTGGGGGCGGAGGCGAGGTACATCGCTTTGTCCCACACCGGCGCCAGCGTCCGGCCATAGCCGCCCCACACTTCGTCCAGCGTCTCCATCACGCGAATGGCGGGGGAGGCGACGATATGGTCGAATTGCAGATCGAGCGATTTCAGATGCCGCCCGATCATCGCGGCGGCGCGGCGGCCCTTGGCGTTGAGGGGCCGATCGAAATCGCGGGAGACCGGATCGTCCCAGCTCGATTTGGCATGGCGAAGCAGCGTCAGCGTCTTCATCGGACCGGATACTCCGTCGCGGCGGCGGGCAGCGTTTCGCTGTTTCCATGCCCGATCCCGGCGTCGGAGGAAAGCCGCGCCGCGACCCGCGCGACCGCTTCGTCCAGCGTCACCCGGGTGACCGCGACCCCCGGCGGAAAGGCGTCGCGCAACCGCGACGGCATGGCGGCGGACAGAAGCACGAACGCACCGCGATCGTCCGCACGCCGGATCAACCGTCCGAACGCCTGCGCCATGCGCGCGCGCACGATCCGGTCGTCATAGGCGCTGCCGCCCCCGGCCAGTTTGCGCGCGGCATGAAGGACGGTGGGCTTGGGCCATGGCACCCCCTCCATCACCACCAGCCGCAGCGAGGAGCCCGGCACGTCCACGCCGTCGCGAAGCGCATCGGTACCCAGCAGCGAGGCGGACGGATCGTCGCGGAAAATATCGACCAGCGTGCCTGTATCGATCGGATCGACATGCTGAGCATGAAGGGCCAGCCCCTCGCGCGCCAGCCGGTCGGCGATGCGGCCATGGACACCGCGCAGGCGCCGGATGGCGGTGAACAGCCCCAGCGTCCCGCCCTTCGCCGCCTCGATCAGTCGTGCATAGGCGTTGGCGAGTTGCGGAATGTCGCCACGTTTCACATCGGTCACGATCAGGACCTCGGCACGATCGGGATAATCGAACGGGCTTTCCGCGACGAAATGAGCAGGGCTTCGCGCCAGATGCGGTGCTCCGCTTCGCGCCTCGGCCACATCCCAATCCCCTCCGGCGCGCAAGGTCGCGGAGGTGACGACCGCGCCATGCGCGGGTTTCAGCACGATTTCGGCAAAAGGCCGGGTGGGGTCCAGCCAATGGCGGTGGAGCCCGATATCATATTCGCGCCCCTCCACCCGATCGACCGCCAGCCAGTCGACGAAATCGGGATCGACCGGCCCGCCGATCCGCGCGAGCAGCGATAGCCAGGCGGCCACCGTCTCCGCGCGCCACGCGATCGAGGCGATCGCACCCTCCACTCGCGCGCGCGCCGGTCCGTCGAGCCAGTCCGGTGCCTCATGCAGCACCGCCTCCAGCCGCTGCCCCAAAGTCACGAGCGGGCGCAGCAGCGCGTCGAGCGCATGGGCGGCAGGTCCAGCAGCGTCGATCAGTTCGGGCGAGGGGTCGGCGAGTTCGGTCTCCAGACCATAGCCCGCATCGCCCGACTGTTCGGCACGAGCGAAGGCCAGGCCTCGCACCGCCGCCAGCAGCGCCTCGATCGGGCCGAAGGGCTGCCCCTCTGCCAGTCGGCCGAGCCAGCCTTCGCTCGCCAGCGCATGGGCGGCCTGCACCGCATCGCCGATCGCGCGGTTGCCGCCCTCATCATAGCTGGCGACATCGGATAGCCGTGCGGCCAGACCCCGGCGGCGTCCGCGCGATCCGGCTTCGGGGCCGAGAATCCAGCGCCGCAACTCGATCGTCTCCGCCCCGGTCAGCGCGGTGGCGAACATCGAATCCGCCGCATCGAACAGGTGATGTCCCTCGTCGAAGACATAGCGGGTCGGCCGCGTCTGAGTCTCGCGCCCACGCGCGGCGTTGACCATGACCAGCGCATGGTTGGCGATGACGATATCCGCTTGCACCGAGGCGCGGGCAGCCCGCTCGATGAAGCATTTCCGATAATGCGGACACCCGGCATAGACGCACTCGCCGCGCCGGTCGGTCAGCGCGGCCGACCCGTTGCGACGGAACAGGGTGGTCAGCCAGCCGGGCAGGTCGCCGCCCACCATATCGCCATCGCTGGTATAGGCGGCCCAGCGCGCGACCAATTGCGCCAGCACCGCCGCGCGTCCGGCAAAGCCGCCTTGCAGCGCATCCTCCAGATTGAGCAGGCAGAGATAATTTTCCCGCCCCTTGCGGGTGACGACACGTTCCTTGCGCAGCACGGCGTCGGGGAAGATGCGCGCGGTCTCGCCGCTCAACTGACGTTGCAGCGCTTTGGTATAGGTCGAGATCCACACCGCGCCGCCCGCCCGCTCGGCCCAGAGGCTGGCGGGGGCAAGATAGCCCAGCGTCTTGCCGATGCCCGTGCCCGCCTCGGCCAACACCATATTGGGGGTGTCACGCACCGCGCGCGGCGCGAAGGCGGCGGTGACGGCGGCGGCATAGGCGCGCTGACCGGGGCGTTCTTCCGCGCCCTCGCCGGTCAGACGGCGCAAGCGGACTTCCGCGTCTTGCGGGGGCAGATCGATGGTGCGCGGGGCGGGGCGTGGGGCGTCCTCCTCCCATTCGGGCAGGGCGCTGAACAGCCATCGCTCGTTGCGTTCGGGGCGAGTGAGGCGCGGGCCGATCAGCGGCGCCCATGGCCAGCGCAGCCGGGCGAGACTCTGCGCGGCGGTCCATGCCCCCTCGCGCTCGGGCCAGGCACCATCGGGGGTGGCGAGCAACGTCTCGGTCGCCTGGAGCAGAAAGGCGGCCACCTCCGCGTCACTTCGCGGCGGTTCCAGGCCACAGGCACGGGCGAGGCCATGCGGGGTCGGCACCGCGAACTGGGCGGGTCGCAAAAAGGCGAAGAGTTCGAGCAGGTCGAGGCCCGACAGCTCGGCATAGCCCAGGCGCTGCCCGATCAGCGGCGCGTTGAGCAGGATCACCGGCGTCTCGGCGGCGAGTCCGATCGCTTCGCCACGCGAGACGGCGCGCGTCTGTCCCTGGGTGGATATCCACACGCCGCTATGGCTGGCGTGCAGGGCGGGGTAGGGAGGCGCGGTCACAAGCGAGGATATCGGCGACCCGGAACAGGATGGCAACGGGGCGCACCGCTTTTAATCGCCTGCAAAATCCCTCTTGCTCTGTTCCACGTGGAACATGAGCTTCTGTGGATAAGTCTGTGAATAATGTGATGAGAAGCGGTGGATCGAAGCGGGATATTGGGTGGATCGTGTAAAATGCATTTGTGCATCGCGCCCTGCCTTGCCAGAGGCAAATCCATGACAGACGAACTTCGCTCCACCGCTCTCGAGTCCAAGGCCTGGCCCTATGAGGAGGCCCGCAAGCTCCTCAAACGCTATCCCGACGGCAAGCCTGGTGGTGAGCCGATCCTGTTCGAAACCGGATATGGCCCATCGGGCCTGCCGCATATCGGTACCTTTAACGAAGTGCTGCGCACCACCATGGTCCGCAACGCCTTTCATGCGCTGTCGGACCAGAAGACCCGGCTGATCGCCTTTTCGGACGATATGGACGGATTGCGCAAGGTGCCCGACAACGTCCCGAACCAGGAGATGCTGCGCGAGCATCTCGGCAAGCCGCTGACCCAGGTGCCGGATCCGTTCGAGAAGTTCGATAGCTTTGCCGCGCACAACAACGCACTGCTGCGCCAGTTTCTCGATCGCTTCGGCTTCGACTATGAATTCGCCTCCTCCACCGAATATTATCATTCGGGCCGGTTCGACGACGCGCTGCGGCTGGTGCTGAAACACTATCAGGGCATTCAGGATGTGATGCTCCCGACGCTGCGCGCCGAGCGCCGCGCGACCTATTCGCCGGTCCTGCCGATCAGCCCCAAATCGGGTATCGTGCTTCAGGTGCCGGTCGAGGTGATCGACGCCGAGGCGGGCTTGATCGCCTTCGACGACGAGGGCGAGCGGATCGTCCAGTCGGCGCTGGGCGGCCTGTCCAAGCTGCAATGGAAGGTCGACTGGGCGATGCGCTGGGTCGCGTTGGGCGTGGATTACGAGATGGCGGGCAAGGACCTGATCGACTCGGTCACCCAGTCGTCGAAGATCGCCCGAGTACTTGGCGGTCGTCCCCCCGAGGGCTTTAACTATGAGATGTTCCTCGACGAACATGGCGAGAAGATCTCCAAGTCCAAGGGCAATGGCCTGAGCCTCGACCAGTGGCTGACCTATGGCCCCGAAGAGAGCCTGGCCTTCTTCGCCTATCGCGAGCCCAAAAAGGCCAAGCAGCTGCACATGGGCGTCATTCCGCGCGCGGTGGACGAATATTGGCAGTTTCGGGTCAACTATCCCAACCAGTCGCTCAAGGAGCAATTGGGCAATCCGGTGCATCACATCCATGACGGCAAGCTGCCGCAGGGAGAGTTGCCGGTGACGTTCGGCCTGCTGCTCAACCTGGTCGGGGTGATGGGCGAGGCGACCAAGGAGCAGGTCTGGGGCTATCTTGCCAATTATGTGCCAGAAGCCTCGGCGGAGAAATATCCCGAGCTGGACCGGCTGATCGACCATGCGCTGGCCTATGCGCGTGACTTCGTCGCCCCGACGCTCCAGCGCCGCGCGCCCGAGCCGCATGAGGCCGAGGCACTGCGCCAGCTCGACGCGCAATTGGCGGCGCTCCCGGCAGGGGCGAGTGCCGAGGATATCCAGAACATCGTCTATGAGATCGGCAAAACCGACGCCTTCCCGTCGCTGCGCGACTGGTTCAAGGCGCTGTACGAAACGTTGCTGGGGTCGGCGCAAGGGCCGCGCATGGGTAGCTTCATCGCGCTTTACGGTGTGGATAACAGCCGCAAACTGATCGCCGAGGCATTGGCCAAGGCCGCGTAACGGCTGGCTGCCCTCACCCTTCCGGCGCTTCGCGCCTCCCTCCCTCTCCCATTGGGAGAGGGAAGGGGCCCGCCCGCTGAAAGCGGGTGGGAAGGGTGAGGGTAGAATTGTTTAGCGGAGATGCTCCGCAAAAAACGCCATGGTGCGTTCGTCCGCCAGCTTGGCGGACTCGTCCGACCGGCGCTGACCGAATTCGGTGGCGAAGCCGTGATCCTCGCCGGGATAGTCGTACAGCGTGACCTTGGGGTGATCGTCCAGCCCCTCGTGCATCCGCTTCTGCGCGTCCTTGTCGACGAAATGATCCTCCTCCGGAATGTGGAGCAGCACCGGCTTGGCGATGGCGTGTTTCTCACCGAGCAACCCGTCTATGCCGACACCATAATAGCCGACACTGGCGTCCACATCGGTGCGCGCCGCAGTCATGAAGGCGAGACGCCCGCCCAAGCAATAGCCGACCACGCCGACCTTGAAGTCCGGGCCATGCTCTTCGCGGATCGCCTTGATCGTCGCCTCGATATCGCGAATGCCGCCATCCTGGTCGAATTGCCCCATCAGATCGAGCGCCTGCTGCATCTCGTTGGGAACGTCCGGGTCCAGTTCGATACCGGGCGCGATCTTGTGGAAAAGATCGGGGGCAACCGCCAGATAGCCCGCTTCGGCCAGCGTATCGCACTTTCGGCGGATGCCCGCATTGATCCCGAAAATCTCCTGAATGACGATGATCGCGGCCGAAGCTGTGCCCTCCGGCTCGGCATAATAAGCGTTGAACGGGCCTTCGCCGTGCGGGGCGGCGATGGTCTTGGTTCCGGTCATGCTGGTCTCCTGTGGTCGTCGCGACGATAACGCCTTATGCCTCACTTGGTCGCGTGAGGAGAATGGCACCGTGAAAGTGAATGTGGAAATCGACTGCACGCCCGAAGAAGCGCGCCGCGCCATGGGGCTGCCCGACCTGACGCCGATCCATGAACGCTATGTCCAGATGATGCTCGACACGATGCAGTCGGGGGTGAAGCCTGAAATGGTCGAGGCGATGATGCGCAGCTGGGCGCCGATGGGCGAGGCGAGCATGGCGATGTGGCGTCGCATGTTCGAGGGGCAGAAGGGCTGATCGCCCCCAAGGATTAAAGGCATGACCGACACAATCTTCGCCGTCTCCAGTGGACAGCCGCCCGCCGCGATCGCGGTGATCCGCGTCAGCGGCCCGGTGGCGTTCGCCGTGGCCGAGCGTCTGGGCGGACGCTTGCCGGCGCCACGTCGGGCCGGACTGCGACCGTTGCGGGATGGGGAGGGGGCGCTGCTCGACTCCGCCTTGATGCTATGCTTCCCCGGACCGGCGACGGCGACCGGCGAGGATCTGGTCGAGCTTCATTGTCATGGCGGGCGTGCTGTGGTCGCGGCGGTCGAGGCGGCGCTTGCCGCGCAGCCCGGTGTCCGTCGGGCCGAGCCGGGCGAGTTCACCCGCCGCGCGCTGCTCAATGGTCGGATCGATCTGGCCGAGGCGGAAGGGCTGGCCGATCTGCTCGAAGCCCAGACCGAACGTCAGCGCCGCGCCGCGATCAGCGCGGTCGAGGGGCGGGTCAGTCAGGCGCTGCGGGGATGGATGGACCGCTTGTCGGCGCTGTCCGCCATGATCGAGGCGATGCTCGATTTCGCCGAAGAGGATGACGTCCCGCTCGATACCGCTGTGGCGGCGCGGATCAGGCAGGACATGGATGCGCTTGCGGCGGCGATGCTGGAGGTCGTGGAGCGGCCCCCGGTCGATCGCTTGCATGACGGTATTCGCGTCGTGCTGGCGGGGCCGCCCAATAGCGGCAAGTCGACCCTGCTCAATCTGCTGGTGGAGCGGGAGGCGGCAATCGTCTCCCCGATTGCGGGCACCACACGCGATCGGATCGAGGCGAGCGTGCTGCGCGGTGGCATCGCCTATATCCTCACCGACACCGCCGGGCTGGCGGAGGATACGGACGATGTGATCGAAGCGATCGGTGTCACCCGCGCGCAGGAGGCGATCCAACAAGCGGACATTTTGCTATGGATGGCGGACACGACGCCCCTTCGTGCGGATGCGATCTGGCTTCATAGCCGGGCCGATCTCGTCGGCCGGGAGGCACTGCCGGGGGGGCGGCGGCTGGCGGTTCGACGTGACGATGCGGCGAGCGTGGCGGCGGTGTGGGACGTGATTGCAGAGGCAGCAGCAATGCTTCTCCCCCGCGAGGATAGCATCGGCTTCAAACGTCATCAGCAGGAGCAGTGCCGCCGGGCGGCCGGTGCGCTGATGGCCGCTCCCGCGGGTGACCTTTTGTTGATGGCGGAAGAGCTTCGGATTGCGCGTCAGGCACTGGCGGAATTGCTTGGGGTCAGCGCGACGGAGACCATGCTGGACGCGTTGTTCGGACGGTTCTGCCTCGGCAAATAATTGTTCCACGTGGAACGTTTACCATAGATCGCTTTGACGCTGACCGCGGCTTCCGGTAGGGCAAAGCCATGTTTGATGTCGTAGTGATCGGTGGCGGTCACGCGGGAACCGAGGCCGCTGCGGCGGCTGCGCGCCGGGGTGCGCGGACGGCCCTTTTGTCCTTCGACCGTCATGGCCTGGGCGCCATGTCCTGCAATCCGGCGATCGGCGGATTGGGGAAGGGCCATATCGTGCGCGAGGTCGATAGTTTTGACGGGCTGATCGGCCGCGCGGCAGATCAGGGCGCGATCCACTATCGGATGCTCAACCGTAGCAAGGGAACCGCGGTTCAGGGCCCGCGCGTCCAGGCCGACCGACGACGCTATGCCGGGGCGATCCAGGCGATGTTGGCGGCACAATCGAACCTGACCATCGTTGAGGGCGAGGCCGAAGCGCTGCTGCTGGATGGCGACCGGGTGACGGGCGTGCAGCTTGGCGATGGCACGATCCTGTCGGCTCGCGCAGTGGTGCTCGCGACCGGGACGTTCCTGGGCGGACGACTGTTCCGGGGGGACGAGCGGCATCTGGGCGGGCGGATCGGCGAGCGTGCCGCCACGCGGATGGCCGAGCAGTTGCGTGCGCTGGGGCTGCCCATGGCACGGATGAAGACCGGCACGCCACCGCGTCTGGATGGCCGGACCATCGACTGGGCGAAGCTGGACGAACAGCTCTCCGATCTCGATCCCTGGACCATGTCGCCCATGACGGGCGTGCGGCCGCTGCCGCAAATCGCCTGTGCGATTACCCGGACGACCGAACAGACGCATGCGATCATCGCGGCGGCCTTTCACCGTTCGCCGCTATTCACCGGTGCGATCGAGGCGAACGGGCCGCGCTATTGTCCGTCGATCGAGGACAAGATCAAGCGCTTCGCCGATCGCGACAGCCATCAAATCTTCCTCGAGCCCGAGGGGCTGGACGATCCGCTTGTCTATCCCAACGGCCTGTCGACCTCGCTGCCGACCGATGTGCAGGAGGCAATGATCGCCTCCATGCCGGGATTGGAACGTGCCGTCATCACGCTGCCGGGCTATGCGGTGGAGTATGACCATATCGATCCGCGCTCGCTCGACGCCCGGCTCGCGCTGGGTGCGCTGGCGGGTGTGTTCTGCGCGGGGCAGATCAATGGCACGACCGGTTATGAAGAAGCGGCGGGGCAGGGGCTGATCGCCGGACTCAATGCCGCAGCGCATGCCTGCGACCTGAGCCCGGTTATTCTCGACCGGGCATCCAGCTACCTGGGTGTGATGATCGACGATCTGGTCCTTCAGGGCGTGACCGAACCCTATCGAATGCTGACGGCGCGCGCCGAATATCGGCTGTCGCTGCGGGCCGATAATGCCGAAACGCGGCTCGGTGGAATAGCGGAAGCGGCGGGGTGTCTCTCCCCCGAAAGGCTGGCGCATCGAAGCCGGCGGCAGGAGCAGCAGAGCCTGTTGCGCGAGCGGCTTGCGGTGGTCCGCACCGCGTCCGATCTCGCGCGGAGCGGTGCCGCGATCGCCCAGGATGGCGCGCGGCGGACGGCCTATGAATGGCTACGCTTCGATGGTGTCACGCTCGCGCATGTTGCGCCAGAGGCGTCCGAAGGTTGCGATCCCGCGATCGTAGCGGAGACACTGGAGGACGCGCGCTACGCCCCCTATGTCGAACGACAGGCGGAGGAGGTCGCACGGCTTCGTGCCGATGAGCAGATCCTGCTGCCCCCCATGATCGACTATATGGCGATCCCTGGCCTGTCGCAGGAGATGATCGACCGCTTGAGCATGGCCCGTCCTGCCACTCTGGCGGCGGCTTCGCGCATTCGGGGGATTACCCCCGCCGCCCTGTCGGCGGTCCTTCTCCACGCACGAAAGATGGCGGCATGACCGAAGAGCAGGCGCGCGACTGGGTCGTCCAGCGTTTCGGCGAAGAGGCGGCCGAGCGTATCGACCACTTCCTCAATCTGGTGATCGTCGAGAACGACCAGCAGAACCTGATCGCGCCATCGACCATTGGCAGCATCTGGTCGCGGCACGCGCTCGACTCGGTGCAGTTGATTCCGCTGGCAGAGCGCTCGGACGGCCAGTGGGTAGACATCGGCACCGGCGGGGGCTTTCCCGGCATGGTGGTGGCGCTGGCCTGGCCCGGTCGTGTCGCACTGGTCGAACCCCGCAAGCGTCGCGCCGACTTCCTGCGCGAATGTGCTGAAACTCTGGGCGTGGCGGATCGCGTAACCGTCCATGCGTCCAAGATCGAGGCGGTGCAGGTCAAGGCCGACATTATTTCTGCTCGTGCCGTGGCAACAGTCGAAAATCTTTTGCGCGCGGCCGCTCACTGCGGCAAACAGGATACGCGGTGGTTGCTACCGCGCGGCCGCCTGGACGAGCGCGAAATCAAGACCCTCAAGCGGCAATGGCGCTTCGTGTTTCACGTGGAACATAGCATCACATCGGCGGACTCGTCGATCGTGATCCTCGACCGAGTAGGGGCCCGATGATCTGCGTTGCCATCGCGAACCAAAAGGGTGGGGTGGGCAAGACCACCAGCGCCATCAATCTTGCCACCGCACTGTCTGCGACGGGGCTGAACGTCCTGTTGATCGATCTCGATCCTCAGGGAAATGCCTCGACCGGTCTGGGTATCTCCAACAGCCAGCGCATGTTCTCCAGCTATCATGTCTTGCTGGGCGAAGCGCGGATCGACGATGCGGTCGTGCATACGCAGGTTCCGAGGCTGGACGTGGTGCCGGCCACGGTCGATCTGTCCGGCGCGGAATTGGAGCTTGTCGATTTCGAAAATCGGACCCATCGGCTCGATCAGGCGATGCGGCGGTCGCAGGGGAATTGGGACATTGTCCTGATCGATTGTCCGCCCTCGCTGGGGCTGCTGACGATCAACGCGATGGTCGCGTCCGATTCGCTTTTCGTGCCGCTGCAATGCGAGTTTTTCGCGCTGGAGGGGCTTTCGCAACTTTTGACCACGGTCGAGCGGATCAGGGCCCGGTTCAATCCGGGGCTGGCAATCCTTGGCGTGGCTTTGACGATGTATGACCGGCGCAACCGGTTGACCGACCAGGTGTCGGCGGATGTGCGCGCCGTTTTGGGAGGGGTCGTGTTCGATACGGTAATACCGCGCAATGTCCGGCTGTCGGAGGCGCCCAGCCATGGCTTGCCTGCGCTGATCTATGATTATCGTTGCGTGGGGAGCCAGGCCTATATTGCGCTGGCCCGTGAGTTGATCGCGCGGCTGCCGCTAGGCACGCAGCCGGGGGCAGCAGCGGCATGAGCGCCGAACCTGCGGCCAAACGCCCTCGGCCCGGTCTGGGTCGTGGATTGGGTGCCCTACTCGGCGATATGGCGCGCGAGGCACCGATTCGCCCCGGCGATCAGCCGACGCCGGGCGGCGTGCGGATGCTGCCGGTCGGTTCGCTGTCGCCGCACCCCGATCAGCCGCGCCGTCATTTTGAGGAAGCGGCACTGGACGAACTTGCCGCGTCGATCGCGGCACGCGGGCTGATCCAGCCCATCGTCGTCCGTCCGCACGGCAAGGATTATCAGATCGTCGCGGGTGAGCGGCGTTGGCGGGCGGCGCAGCGGGCCCGGTTGCACGAGGTGCCGGTCGTCGTCCGGGATTTCGATGATGCCCAGACGCTCGAAGTCGCGCTGATCGAGAATATCCAACGGCAGGACCTCAACGCGATCGAAGAGGCACAGGCCTATCAGCGGCTGGCGGGCGAGTTCGGCCATACGCAAGAGGCGCTGGCCAAGATCGTCCACAAGTCGCGCAGCCATGTCGCCAATTTGCTGCGTCTGCTCGAACTGCCGGACACGGTGCAGAGCCAGGTCGTCAGCGGGGCTCTGTCGATGGGCCATGCCCGCGCGTTGCTGGGCGCGAACGAGGTCGAATCGCTGGCCGATCAGGTCATCGCAAGGGGCCTGAGCGTCCGCGAAACCGAGAAGCTGACCCGTGAGGCCAAGGGCGGCGGGCGTAAGGCGGCTTCGGGCGACAAGGGTTCAACCAAGCCGTCCGGGCAGGATGCCGCCGACGCCGATATTGCGGCGTTAGAAGGGCAGCTAGCCGATCTACTCGGCCTGTCGGTACGGATCGCGCATGGCGAAAAGGGCGGTACACTGACCCTGAGCTATTCGACGCTCGATCAGCTCGACATGGTGTGCCAGCGACTGACCGGTGAGGGTATTTGAAAGCGGGACGCCGGTCTGCTTCGCAGACAGGCGCAGCTCGTTTTTGATTTTTGAGCGGGGTGGGCGGGGGCTGCGACTTCGCTCTGCCCGAACGGTTGTTGGTATGAGGCAGACTAACCCCATACCCCGTTCAGGCTGAGCGAAGCCGGATTCCAAGGGAATCTCTCATCCCCGCCGCGCGATTCCCTGCGCGATGATCGTCGCTTCCGACTCGGCCAGCACCGCTCCGGCATTGCCCGGCGCCATGACCGCACGTTCGGAGGCACGGATTCGGGCTAGAGCCCGCGCCAGCATCGCCGGGGTCCAACGGCGCAGCGCGCGGGCGGTGCGAGCCTCGTCGCGGAAGAAGACACGGTGCCGCTTCATCACCGCATCGACCGGTTCCCCCGCGTCGATATCGGCCCGCATATCGGCCAGTGCAACCAGCCGTCGGGCCAGTGCGCGAAGCCACGGGATGGGTGACGCGCCACCTTCGTCCAGTAGGGCCAATTCGCCGCCCAGATCGCTGACCCGCCCTTCGATGACGGCCTCGACCGCATCGCCCATCTCGACTTCGCCCAGATCGGCGCCGATCGCGTCGATGGCGGCGTGATCGGCCTCACGCGGACGGTCGGGCGCAGCGTCCAGATAGAGCGACAGCTTCTCCAACTCGCGGGTAATGACCGACCGATCGGCGCCAGCGGCCTCCACCAGCCGTGCAGCGACGCCCGCTGCCAAGCGCAGACCCAAGTCGCCCGCGATGGTGTTCGCCAGTCGCTCGGCATCGGCGGCGGTGGGGGCGTAGCAGCCAAAGGCCATGGCACGCGGCGAATCGAGCGCGAGCTTGACGATCTTGGCGGTCGTCTTGACCGTCGGAGCGATGGCGACGACCGGATTACCCGCCGATTCCGCTTCCAGCAGCGCGGTGAACGCCGCCAGGCCTTCCTCGCCCACGCTGGCAATGCGGATATGGCGCGGTCCGCCGAACAGCGACATGGCGGCGGCCTCATCGGTCAGCCGGGCGGGGTCGCTTTTGAGCGTCGCCGAATCGAGATCGATCCGTTCGGCTTCACGACCCATTGCGGTAGCGAGCAACCGTGCCAATTCGCTCGCCCCCGCCTCATCGGGGCCGTGCAGCAGATAGAGGCGAATATCGGCGGATGGGCGGCTCAGCGCCTGGCGAATCTGGTTGGCGCTGGCTTTCACGATCCGTGAGCCCTCACGGCCGCGCGGAAACCATCGACTCGCCGGGACGCGACCGGGCATAGGTAGCCAGCCGCGCGACGATTTCGTCCGCGACGATGACCGAAAGCCGTTCCAGCGCGGTATTCTCCGCCGCGATGGTCGCATATTCGGATCGGACCACATCGATCCCGGCATCGGACCCGGCGGTAGCATCGACCAGCACCGCATTGCTCGTCTGGTCGACCAGCTGGTAGCGCGCGCGCAGGATACGCCGCTCGCGCACCACAGAGTCGTCGCGCCGCACGCCAAGCCCGCGAATCTGGTCGTCCAGTTTCACGTCCAGGCGATAGCGCGCCGTACCGTTCTTGCCGCCCAGCCGGTCGCTGAGCGCGTTGGCCATCAGCCAGCCCGCTTTCCCCTGAATCGGTGCGACCTCGATCTGTGACAGGGCGCTGGCGACCGGGCCCGAACTGCCCCCCGCGTAAAGCGGGTGCAGTCCACAGCCCGACAGGCCCAGCGTCAGCGCCAGACCGGCGGCGATTTGACAGAAGAGGGGCAGGGGAAGGGGGAGGGGGCGGGTCATGCGACGATATTTACCAGACGGTCGGGCACCACGATCACCTTCTTGGGCGTTGCGCCGTCGAGCGCGCGGACAATCTTGTCCGACGCCAGCGCGGTCGCCTCCAATACGTCCTTGGGCAGCCCCTTGGCGACGGTCAGCGTGTCGCGCAGCTTCCCGTTGACCTGCACCGCAACGGTGACCTCGTCCTCGACCAGCAGGCTCTCATCGACCACCGGCCAGGCGGCGTCGGCGATCAGGCCGTCCTGCCCCATGCCCGACCAGGCTTCCTCGGCCAGATGCGGGACCATCGGCGCGACGAGCAGCATGGTGGTGCGGATCGCCTCAGCGCGCGTGGCGGAGGGCTTGGCCTTTTCGATCGCGTTGACCAGTTCGTACAGCTTGGCGACCGCCTTGTTGAAGGCCAGCGCCTCGATGTCCGCCGCCACGCCCGCGATGGTCTGGTGCAGCTTGCGCGCCAGAGCCTTGTCCTCGCCCTCGGCAGCTTCCGAACCGTCGAACAGACGCCACAAGCGCTGGACGAAGCGCCACGAACCCTCGATGCCCGATTCCGACCAGGGCAGGTCACGCTCGGGCGGGCTGTCGGACAGCATGAACCAGCGGACCGCGTCCGCGCCGTACTGATCCACAATGGGTTCGGGATCGACGGTGTTCTTCTTGGACTTGGACATCTTCTCGACGCGGCCGACATGGACCGGCACTTCCATGCCAGTAAATATCTTGGTGCGGGCAGCGCCTTCTTTCCAAAAAATATCATTCGGAGAGAACCATTGCCGGATCGTGAGACCTTCGGAATTGGTGATCTCGACCGAATAGGTCTCGTGCGTGACCATGCCCTGCGTGAACAGGCCAGCAAAGGGCTCCGCTACGTCGATCAGGCCGATATGCTTCAACGCGCGCGTCCAGAAGCGGGCATAGAGCAGATGCAGGATCGCATGCTCGACGCCGCCGATATACTGGCCGACGGGCAGCCACTTCTTCACGACCTCGGGATCGAACGGGCGATCGTTGGGCTGGCTGGCGAAGCGGATGAAATACCAGGACGAATCGACGAAGGTGTCGAGCGTGTCGGTCTCGCGCCGGGCGGGCTTGCCGCAATTGGGGCAGTCGACATGCTTCCACGTCGCATGGCGATCGAGCGGGTTGCCGGGGACATCGAAAGTGACGTCCTCGGGCAGCGTCACCGGCAGCTGGTCCTTGGGCACCGGCACCGCGCCGCAATCGTCGCAATGGATGATCGGGATCGGCGTGCCCCAGTAACGCTGGCGGCTGACGCCCCAGTCGCGCAGGCGGTACACGGTCTGGCCCTGGCCCCAGCCTTCGCTTTCGGCGCGGGCGATAACGGCGGCCTTGGCGGCCTCCACGTCCATCCCGTCGAGCGGGCCGGAGTTCACCAGCTGGCCGCTGCCAGTATAGGCGGTGTCGCCTTCGAAGACGGGATCGGTGTTATCGCCGTCCGCGACGACGCGGGTAACGCTCAGGCCATATTTGCGCGCAAAGTCGAGATCGCGCTGGTCATGCGCGGGCACGCCCATCACCGCGCCCGTGCCGTAATCCATCAGCACGAAGTTGGCGATATAGACGGGCAGGGTGATGCTCTCGTCCATCGGATGCTGCATCCGATAACCGGTATCGAAGCCCAGCTTTTCCTGCGTTTCCAGTTCGGCCGCGGTGGTGCCGCCCGCCTTGCAGCGTTCGATGAACGCGGCCGCATCGGCATTCGTCTCGGCCAGTTCGCGCGCGATCGGGTGATCCGCCGCGATCGCGACGAAGCTCGCCCCGAAGATCGTGTCGGGGCGGGTCGAATAGACCTCGATCGGGGTCGCGAAGGGGGCGACCGGCGCGAAACGGAACTGAAGGCCCTTGCTGCGGCCGATCCAGTTCTCCTGCATCAGCTTCACCTTGTCGGGCCAATGCTCGAGCGTCGTCAGACCCTCCAGCAGCTCGTCGGCGAAGTCGGTGATCTTGAGGAACCACTGGTTCAGCTTGCGCTTCTCGACCAGAGCGCCCGAACGCCAGCCGCGCCCGTCGATCACCTGTTCGTTGGCGAGCACGGTCATGTCGACCGGATCCCAGTTGACCGCCGATTCCTTGCGATAGACCAGGCCGCCCGCATACAGGTCGAGGAACAGCGCCTGCTCATGCCCGTAATAATCGGGTTCGCAGGTCGCGATCTCGCGCGTCCAGTCGAGCGCGAAGCCGAGCCGCTTCAGCTGCGCCTTCATCGTCGCGATATTGTCGCGGGTCCAGCCGCCGGGATGGACGCCCTTTTCCATTGCGGCATTCTCGGCGGGCATGCCGAACGCGTCCCAGCCCATCGGGTGGAGCACCTCATGCCCGATCATCCGCCGATAGCGCGCCAGCACGTCGCCCATCGTATAGTTGCGGACATGCCCCATATGGATGCGCCCCGAAGGATAGGGAAACATCTCAAGGACATAGGACCGTGGCTTGGTGCTGTGATCGTCGGCGGCGAAGGTGCGCCGCTCCTCCCAGATCCGCTGCCAGGTCGAATCCGATTTCAGGGCATTGAAACGCGAGGCCATTCTTCTCGTCTTTTATCAGTTCGTGATCGACGCACGGCGCAGGTCGCGCGCCTTGGTCAGGATAATGTCTTCCAGCTTCTGGATGGTCGCGGCCTGGACGGGTGCCTCGACCCACTGGCCGCCGCGGTTCACCTCGCGCAGCGCGGTGACGCGCAGCGCATCGGCGCGCAGATCCTGGTCGAGGATGGTGACGGTGACCTTCATCCGCTCGGTCGGCGTCTGCGGATTGACGTACCAGTCGGTGACGATCACGCCGCCATTGGAATCGGTCTCGGCCAGCGGCATGAAGCTGAGCGTGTCGAGGCTAGCGCGCCACAGATAGGAGTTCACGCCGATCGTCGTCACCTTCGACGCGGCCAGATCGCCCTGCGGACGATCCTTCTTGCCGGCACAGGCGCCGAGCGACAGGGCGGCGATAACCGCGAACGCGGTGGCGGAACGGCGAAGCATCGGCATTGTCCTGACTGGGAATAAGGGTTGGTTATAGCCTCTACAGGGGCCCCGCCACCCCGGCAAGCATTCCGGCGAATCACGCGCCGAAGACCGATTCTGTGGAAGATGCGCAACACTCGGACAAGAATCGCGGATGTCAGCGTAACAATGGGATCGCTCACCGCCGATTTCATGTTAGAGGCTATGTATCAAAGAGGTCTCATAAAGGGGTGGACCGTGTCGTTCGGGCGTGTGGTGATCGGAATCGCAATCGGGGCGCTTGCCGCCACGACTGCGCTGGTCGCGCCCGCCATCGGTGCGGTGGACCAGAATGGTCGGGCCCCCAAGCGCAGCCTCAGCCTGATGGGGCGCGGCGGCTTCACGCCAGCGGCGGCGGATCCCCGGCTCGCGGCGATCTTCGCGCGGAGCGGTCTGGACGCAGGCGATCTGCGTTTCACCCCGGCGGAAAGCCAGCGTGGGGCCAATCGCCCGGTCACCGTGGCGGTCCGCGCCCGCACCAGCCGTACCAACGACGAACGCATCGCCGCCAATACCGCGCCGACGGTGGGACTGGCGCCCATCTCCTATAATTTGGGTGTTGCGGTAGGCTGGAAGCGTCTGGCCGTCACCGGCGAACTGGCGCGGGTCGATCTGGCGGGCCTGCCGGGCAGCCGCGAGAGCGCCGATGTGGCGGTCAGCTATAGCGCGAATCGCTTTACCGGCCGGGTGAAGGCATCGAGCGATCGCCCGATCGAGGGCGTGAACAAGCTGGTCGATATGCCGTCCAGCTATTCGCTCGACATGAGCAGCTCCTATTCGCTGACCCGCAACCTCGATGTGACGGCGGGCGTCCGCTATCGCTCGGATCGCGAACGTCTGGCGCGGATGGACGATGATCGCCGGAACAGCCAGGCGGTGTATCTGGGTACGGCCTTCCGCTTCTGATCCGGTGCTGCCCGCATGACGGCGGCGACCCTGGTTCGATCGGCGTCATTCGGCGTTTATGACAGTCGTCCCTTGCTCCGACCCCTTGATAGGTCGGGCATAGACCAACGCCTCGGGGCGACCATCGTCGTTCAGATCGCGAAGCGCATGGTCGTAGCGGGTCAGCTTGTGATCGCGGACATAGGGGGCCAGCCCAGCGGGAATCGGTATCGACGCGGGGGCAGCCGCGGCCAGGATCAGCGAGAATATCATCGCATTCCTTTCACCTTCGCGGCGACCTTAGCGCGCCGGATCGACCGTCCCATGACATAGTCACGACCGGGAAGCCCCACCCCAGGCATCGATCGCGGCCCAGCCGTCGAAGCGCCCGCGCAAGCGACGGAAACGGCGGGCATCCATTCCGCCCAGCGCGATCAGCGCCAAACCCAGCCCCCGCCCGATTCGTATCGCCCGATCGGGGCCGAGACTCGGCGCACCGGGATGCGAACGGGTCGGGAAGAGGGGGGAGACGAACAGAAGGTCCGCTCCCGCCCTCCGTCCCGCGACCGCCTCGGCGCGGTCATGCGCGGGCCAGCTTCGCAGGCCCTGGCCCTTGCCGCGCTTGTGCACGCCATCGCCGGGCAGACCGCCCCCCGCGACCAGCAACAGCATTCGCCGTGCGCGCGTGATCCGCCATAGCCTGCGGTGAATCGCCCGGCGCTCGGCATGCGGGGTGGCGTGATGGCGGAAGACCACGCCCGAACCCGGTGGCAGGCGCCGAAGTGCCGCCCAAAGCCCGTCGCCCAATCGCTCGTCGGTCATCAACCATGTCACGGGGTATCGGTCGGCCATCCTCACGACTATAGCGCGAGGCATGACCGACGACAGCGTTTCCCGCCTTTCCACCGTCTCCGATCAGCTTCGGCGTGCCGCGAAGCTGGGGGATCATGCCATGCCCACCCTGATCGCGGTGTCGAAGACCCATGATGCCGAGACGATCCGCCCGTTGCTCGACGCGGGGCACCGCGTATTCGGCGAGAATCGCGTGCAGGAGGCGGCTGCCAAATGGCCTGCGCTGTGCGAAGGCTATGCGGGTGTCGAACTCCACCTGATCGGCCAGTTGCAGTCGAACAAGGCCGCCGACGCGGTCGCGCTGTTCGATGTGATCCACACCATCGACCGCCCCTCGCTGATCGCCGCGCTGGCCGAGGCGATGGACAAGAGCGGGCGTCGGCCCGACTGCTTCCTTCAGGTCAATATCGGCGAGGAGGAGCAGAAAGGGGGCTGCGCCATCGTGGAGGCGCCCGCCATGCTGGAACAGGCGCGGGCGGCCGGGCTTCGCGTCATCGGCCTGATGGCGATCCCCCCGCACGGGGTGGATGCGGCACCCTATTTCGCGCTGCTCGCCAAGATGGCGCGGGAGATGGGGCTGGAAAAGCTCAGCATGGGCATGTCCGAGGATTATGAGGTCGCCGCGATGCTGGGGGCGAGCCATGTCCGGGTCGGCAGCGCGCTGTTCGGAGCACGCCAATGAGCAAGTTCGCCGCGTTGCTGTTCGATTTCGACGGTGTGCTGATCGACAGCGAATATGAGGGCAATCGCCATCTCGCCGAATGGCTGACCGCCAACGGCCACCCGCATACGCCCGAAGAGGCGATGCACCATTATATGGGCCTGGCGGGCAAGGACTTCGTCGCCGCGGTCGAGGGGCGGATCGGCTATGCCCTGCCGGATGCCTTTTACGAAGCACGTCGCGTCGAGGATATCCGCGCGATGGAAGAGGGCGTGGCGGCGATCGCCGGTGCGGTGGAGTTCGTCCGCTCGCTCCCCGCCGATTTCCCCAAGGCGGTGGTATCGTCCAGCCCGACCGTCTGGCTCGACCGGCATCTGCGCCATCTGGGACTGCGCGAGGCGTTCGGCGATCACGTCTATAGCGGGCGCGAGCATGTGACGAGGGGCAAGCCGGCGCCCGACCTCTATCTCTTCGCCGCCGATCGGCTGGGCGTGCGGATCGAGGATTGCGCGATCCTGGAGGACTCTCCCGTCGGCGCCACCGGCGCGGTGGCGAGCGGGGGCCATGTCATCGGCATGTGCATGGGCAGCCACTGCGCGGTCGGGCATGACCAGCGGCTGCGCGACATTGGCGTCGCGGCGATCGCCCAGGATTATGCGGATGTGCGGCGGGAATTGGGGTTCTGAACGCCCAACCCCAACTTCCGTTCACGCTGAGCGAAGTCGAAGCGCACGTTCCGCGCTGGGCCACAAAGGCCAATCCCGTGGCCTTCGACTTCGCTCAGGCTGAACGGAAGGGGGGAAGGAGGACTTTCCTAAAGCTGGTGCCCGGTCCGGTCGCGCTTGGTTGCCAGATAGCGTTCGTTGTGCGGATTGGGTGGCAGGCTGTGCGTGACGCGTTCGATCACATGGACGCCGGCGGCGTCGAGCCCGGCGACCTTGGCCGGATTGTTGGTCAGCAGCCGAACCTTGTCCTGCCCCAACAGGGTCAGCATCCGCGCCGCCACGCCGAAATCGCGCGCATCGATCGCAAAGCCCAGGCGGGTGTTGGCATCGACCGTATCGAACCCCTGGTCCTGAAGCTGATAGGCGCGCAGCTTGTTGACCAGGCCGATCCCGCGCCCCTCCTGCCGCAGATAGAGAAGGATTCCCCAGCCCGAGTCCGCGATGGCCTGGATCGCGGCATGAAGCTGCGGCCCACAATCGCATTTCAGGCTGCCCAGCACATCGCCGGTCAGGCATTCGCTGTGCAGCCGCACCAGAGGGGGCTGGCCGTCGGGCTGGCCGATCACCAGCGCGACATGCTCGCCCGCCGCATGGGGCGAGCGGAAGGCGACGATTTCCGCATCCTCCGCGCCAGCGACGGGAAGGCGGGCGCGGGTCGCGATGGCCAGCGCCTCGGCATTTTCATGCGCGGCGATGTCGGCCAGCGAAAGTGCCGCCTCTACCCCCGTCCCGCCGAGGAAGAAGGCGGGCAGCATCCCCGCGATCCGCGCGAACCGGATGGCCGCCGCCGCGATCGCCGGATCGGGCAGCGGGAGCGCGCGATAGGGGCCCTTCAACGGCGTCGCGAGATCGAATTGCGGATCGGCCAGCGCGGTGGCGGCGGCGAAATCGATCCATGGCGCACGTTCGACCAGCACGGCGGCATCGGGGTCCGCCGCTTCCAGCTGGTTGATCAGCTTGAGCGTTGCCGCACGCCCGGCCGAGATCAGAACCGGCGCACGCGCTTCGGGATCGAAGGCGGACAAGCGCAGCGGATCGGCCGTCTCGACCGCGAGCAGCGCCTGCCCGTCGATCGCGATCGGCCAGCCCCGGCGCAGCGCGTCGATCGCGCGGGCGGCGGCCTTGGGGTCAGCGGTCAAAAATCGAATTCCGTCATGATCGGGATATGGTCGGACGGCTTGAGCCAGCTCCGGCACCCCTCGAACACCTGGTGCGACACGGCCTTTGCCGCGACGTCGCGCGTCGCCCACATATGGTCGAGCCGCCGCCCGCGATCCGATGCCGCCCAATCCTTCGCGCGGTAGCTCCACCAGGTATAGAGCCGCTGCGGCGCCGGGGTGAAATGGCGGCCGAGATCGACCCAGTCGTTCGACGCCTGAAGCCTGGCCAGCGTCTCCACCTCGATGGGGGTGTGGCTGACCACGTCGAGCAGCTGCTTGTGGCTCCATACGTCCGATTCGAGCGGCGCGATGTTGAAATCGCCGGTCAGGATGGTCGGGCAGTCGAGCTTCTCCGACCAGTCGATCATGCGGCCCAGGAAATCGAGCTTCTGCCCGAATTTCGGATTCACCTCTCGGTCGGGCACGTCGCCGCCCGCCGGGATATAGACATTCTCCAGCCGCACGCCGTTCGGCAGCCGGATGCCGACATGCCGCGCCTCGGCATTGGCCTGCCAGTCCAGGCGGTCGTCCTCGGTGATCGGGACGCGGCTGGCGATGGCGACGCCGTGATGCATCCGCTGGCCATGGATGATGATGTGCTCGTAACCCGCCGCGCGGAACAGATCGAACGGGAAGTCGTCATCGACGACCTTCGTCTCCTGCAGGCACAGCACATCGGGCTCGGCTTCCTTCAGGAATTGCTCGACGATGGCGGCGCGGAAACGCACCGAGTTGATATTCCAGGAGGCGATTTTCACGGACGTCGATGTAGCGGCGGGGCGAGGGGGAGACAAGATTACCCGCTTCATGGGGTGGCGTTGTATATCTCTGTACCACCCCGGCGGAGGCCCGGGTCCAGATACGACGGACTATCGGGGGCGCGGCGTTTTTGCCTTCCACGCAATGCGATGCGCGCCATCAGCGACATGGCGACAGGGCACCGGCCTTCGCCGGGGTCGCGAAGAAGAGGTGCAGAAAAGGAAAGGCCCCCGCTCCGGGGGCATGGAGCGAGGGCCGACCTAGCGTTCGTCACGCAGGCGGGATGAGGATGCTCGTCCGAGCAACAGGGGGGAATCTCGAAGGCCCCTCAACCGCAAAGCCCTGATAGGACAGGAAACCTGTCGCCCGGATGAATGAAACGGTCCGCGAGCGTTCAGTTTCGCGCCGCGCCTCTCCGCGGGTCGTTGAATCGGAACGCCTTGTCGTCCACCGGCACGCCGAATCGCTGGTTGGACAGGCGGATGGTGGTTCGGTTGTTCTGGCTGTCGAGCGCGACCCAACCCTGCATCATCAGCCCGCCAGGCGCCGAGGCATCGCGCGCGAAGACCAGCGTGATCTTGCCATATTCGGGATGCTTGGGATCGTTCGCCTCGACGGAAAGCAGCCGCGAATCGGCGCTGGGCACCACCTTGGCATAGCGGCCGATGTCGCGGCTGGGGTCGAGCAGCACGCCGAGCGGCGAGTTCTTGATCGGCCAGCGCTGCACCTGGCGCACCGAATAGTCGATGAAGGTCAACGCGCCGCCATCCGCCACGATCAGCAGGGGCACGCCCTTTTCATATTGAAACCGGATCCGGCCCGGCTTCTTCATGGTCAGCGTGCCGGTCAGCACCTTGCCGGCGCGATCGGTCTGGGTGAAGTCGGCGGTCATCGTCTGCACCGATTGCAGGTGACGCTGCACCGCCGCCAGATCGCCGCTGGCTTGCGCAAGGGCGGGGAGGGGGGCGGCGACCATCGCCATGGCGGTCGGCGCCAACAGGGCGGACGCCACAATCGAACGGATCATATCAAACTCCTTTGGCCGACCGTCATGCGTGCGGCCTATTGAACGGGTCGTGAATCGCGGATGTCACAGGGTGAAGGCGGCTTTCAGCCCCAATATGGTGACGTCGTCGGCCTGCGAATAGCCGCCGGGATGGTGGACGAACTGGACGTTGGGCCGCATCTCCAGCCATTCGGCGGGATGGATGCTGTAATAGACCTCGGCGGCATATTCCGATCCCTGCACGGCGGGGCGGGTGGGGTCGAGCCGCTGTCCATCGGCTACGCGCCCGTTCACATGCGTCCGCGCGACACCGATGCCCAGCACGTCGCCCGGCACCGCAGGGACCAGCCCCTTGTAGAACAGGCCGGCTGCGACCTGGTTGTCGGTGACGCTGGTCGCTCGGTCGGCCTGGGTCGCGTTCAGGAAGATGCTGAGGCCGTTCTCCGCCTTGCCGTCCTTGGTCTCGCCGGTCAGTTGCTGCTGGATGTTGACATAGATGCCGTAGCGGCTGCTCCGCTCCAGCGGGGCCAGCCCGGTGATCGCCACGGGTCTGCGATTGACGTCGAGATACACGTCCGCCGCATCTGCCGTCGCGATCCAGCCGCCCAGCTTGTACGATCCGATCCGCCCAGCGCTGGCATTGTTGATCCAGCCGATCTCGGCAGGAACCAGCACCCCGGTCGCCCCCTTGAAATGCCCGATGAAGAAGTCGGTATCCAGGTTGCGCGGATTGATCTCATAGACCGCGCCCTGGACGTACAGATCGTCGCGCGGCTCGTAACGCAGCCTCGCGCCCCACTGGCTAACCGGCCAGTTCTGCCAATAGTCGCCGACCAGATTGCCCGGCTGCGCGCCGCAGAAGCTGAGATTCATGAAGTGGCAGGAGAAGATGGCGAAATCCTCGCCCGGATTGGCGCGGCCCAGCTTCAGCTCGAACCGCTCGCCAATCCGCTGCTCGTACCAGAATTGGGTCAGGCGCAGCGTCTGGCCGCGACCATAGACCTCCTGCACCTGTTGCAGCGTGCCCAGATTGGCGTCGTCGCTCAGGTTGCGGCCGCGCCGATAGGTGAGGGTGGCCTGGAACGCCCCGCCCTTCAGTCCCATCACCTTTTCCAGATCGAACAGCGCGCCCGCATCGAACTGCCCGGTTTCGCGGAACAGGGTCTTGCGGCCGCCGGTCACATTGGCGGCGCTTTCCGATGCATAGCGGGCGGTCACGGTGATGCCGCGCTGGTTCAGCCTGGTGCGGATCTCGTGCCAGTTGCCGATGATCCCCGGCGGCGGCGTGCGGCGCGTGTCGGCGGTGATCGCGGAGGGCGCGCTGTCGGAGGGGCGGACCGGGCGGCGGCGGGTCGGGATTCGCTGCGTATCACCGGTGGCGGCATCGGGCGTGATGCGCGCGGCGGTGGGGACGGGATCGGTGGTCTGCTGCGGCGACAGCGGGGCCGCGAGCAGCAACGGCGCCCATCCCCAGATCATCGCCATCCTATAGCCCCCCGTTTTCCAAGACTTATCGTTGCGCGGCGCTAACGATCCGGGGGGCAAAAGGTGCCGTAAACGTCAATCCTCCCCGTCCGGGAAGGATTGGATCAGCCCTGCTCCGCCGCGCGGACCTGGTCGACATAGTCGCCATATCCCTGCGCCTCCATCTCGCCGAGCGGCACGAAGCGCAGCGACGCCGAGTTGATGCAGTAGCGCAGGCCACCGCGATCGCGCGGGCCGTCGGGGAAGACATGGCCCAGATGGCTGTCGCCATGCGCCGAGCGGACCTCGGTGCGGATCATCCCGTGCGTGGTGTCGCGCAGCTCGTTGACATGGGCGGGCTCGATCGGCCGGGTGAAGCTGGGCCAGCCGCAATGCGAATCGAACTTGTCGGCGGAGGCGAACAGCGGCTCGCCCGAGACAATGTCGACATAGAGGCCCGGTTCGCGGGTGTGCAGATATTCGCCGGTGCCGGGGCGTTCGGTGCCGCTCTGCTGGGTCACATAATATTGCTCCGGGGTCAGCTTCGCGAGCGCTTCCTCGGTCTTGGCGTAACGGGTGTCGGCCATGGGGGACTCCTTTGATGGGTTCAGGCTTCGGCGGCGATCTGGCGCAGTGCCTGTTCGAAAGCTTCGGGCGGTTGCCCACCCGAGATCAGGTAACGATTGTCGATAACGATGGCGGGCACCGATTGGATGCCGCGACCCTGCCACAGCCGCTCGGCCTCGCGCACCTCGGCCGAATAGCGGTCGGACGTCAGGATGGCGCGGGCGTCATCCTCCGACAAATCGGCACGCACCGCAGCGGCGAGCAGCACGTCGTGGTCTGAAATATCCTCGCCCCGCGTGAAATAGCTGTCGAACAGCGCGTGCTTCAACGCGGCCTGTCGCCCTTCGATCGCCGCCCAGTGGAGCAGTCGATGCGCATCGAAGCTGTTATAGATTCGCGACGTATCGCCCATCGCCATGGTGAAGCCGACCGCCGCCGCGCGCTCGCGGATCGTCGCGCGGTTGGCGGCGGACTGTTCGGGCGTCGCGCCATATTTGCGGCCGATATGCTCGACGATATTCTCGCCCTCGGGCGCCATGGCGGGGTTCAGCTCGAAAGGCTGGAAGTGAATCTCCGCCGCGACCGTATCACCCATCCGCTCCAAGGCGATCTTCAGCCCACGCAAGCCGATGATGCACCAGGGGCAGGAAATGTCGGAGACGAAATCGATTCGGATCGGGCGGGGCATCGGGGGTCCTAATTGACGTGGCCGCGAACGGCGTGGGACCTTATGTGGGAAAGCCGAACGCCTGGGCAAAGGGGCGGGAGCGCAAAGCTGCGTTTCGCCTTTTGGCCGGACACCCCTCTTCGCGCCCGACGCGCCTGCGACCAAGGAGTAAGCCCATGACCCGAACCGCACTTGTCACCGGTGCCACCGCCGGAATCGGAGCCGCGACCGCGCGCGCCTTCGTCGCGGCCGGATGGCGGGTGATCGGGACGGGGCGCCGCGCCGACCGGTTGCAGGCGCTGGCCGACGAACTGGGCGAGGCGTTTCACCCGCTGGCCTTCGACATCACCGACGAGGCCGCGCTCGATGCAGGGCTGGCCAGCCTGCCGCAGGATTTCGCGGAGATCGACCTGCTGATCAACAATGCCGGTCTCGCGCTCGGCACCAAGCCCGCCCAGGACAGCGACCTGGCCCAGTGGCGGACGATGATCGCGACCAATATCGACGGGCTGATCACCATCACCCACCGGCTGCTCCCCCGCCTGATCGAGCGGCGGGGAGGGATCATCAACCTGTCTTCGGTCGCGGCCAATTACCCCTATACCGGCGGCAACGTCTATGGCGGGACCAAGGCGTTCGTGAGGCAATTCTCGCTCAACTTGCGCGCCGACCTGCATGGCAAGGGGGTGCGGGTGACCTCGATCGAGCCGGGCATGGTCGAGACCGAGTTCACCACCATCCGCACCGGCGGCGATCAGGCGGCGTCGGATGCGCTTTATGCGGGCTCCAACCCGATGACGGGGGAGGATATCGCCGCGACGCTGCTCTGGGTGGCCGAACTGCCGCCGCATCTCAACATCAACCGGCTGGAGCTGATGCCGGTCAGCCAGTCCTTTGCCGGATTCCAGGTCGCGCGCGGAGCGTGATCGCTACAGCGGTCGGTGCATCACCAGCGTATCGACCGGCCCCAGCGCCGGGTGCCGAAACGCCCCCGGCACCCGGCCGACCGTCGCGAAGCCCAGCGAGGTCCACAGATGCACGGCGGGGGCATTGGCGCTGACGACGAAGTTGAATTGCATCGCGGTGAAGCCGCGCGCCCGCGCCGCGTCAAGCGAATGCAGCGCCATCGCCCTGGCAACGCCACGGCCGCGCGCGGCGGGGCTGGTCATATATCCGGCATTGGCGACATGATCCCCGCCGCCCGCCTGATTGGGGCGCAGAAAATAGGTGCCGAGGATCGCGCCCTCCTGCGCGAACACGAAGGTCCTTTTGTCCGGCGCGCACCAATAGGCCAGGGCATCCTCCTCCGTCATGGTCGGATCCAGCGCATAGGTCTCGCCCGCGCGGATCACCGGCAGGATGATCGCGGCGATGGCGGGGGCGTCGTCGGGGGTGGCGGGGCGAATTGGCATGAAACGGTGATACGCGTGCGCTGCGCGATTGGCGATTCACCTGACAGCGGCTTGATTCCGCCGTGGCGTCGGATGTTGTCTCGCTAGGGTGGAAAGCCGAGGTCGGGGGCATCGACTTACTCCTCGTACCCGATGGCCATAAACTCGAAATTCCTGAGTCCCGACAAAGGCGAAGAGGAGTTTTCGAGCGGCACAGGCGATCATCGGCGATCGGTGTCGCCATAACCCGTAGAAGCTGGAAAAAGCGCCGCTGACTGCGACGAAGGCAACTTGTGGAACAAGTCGCTGGAGCGGGCGAAGGGATTCGAACCCTCGACCCCAACCTTGGCAAGGTTGTGCTCTACCCCTGAGCTACGCCCGCTCTGGCGTTCCGAGCCGGCTGACCGGCTGGGGTGAGGCGGGCTATTAGATGGGGGTTTTCGAACCGGCAAGCCCTTTTTTCAAAATTTTTCCGGCTGGCGGCTTTTTCAATAGAACATTACAAGAACATATATGGAGGAGCCCTTCGCCCTGATCGACCGATTGCGCCGCGCCGCCGCTTTGGCGGGCGAGGTGGTGCCCGGTTCGGTGGCGGCGGCGGAGGATGGGCTGCCCCGTCTGGCTCGGGCGCAACTCCATGAAATTCATGTGTTTTCCGACAACGAAGGGGCGAGCGGCGCGGGCTTTGCCATGGGATGCGTGCTGACGGCGGCGGCGCGGCCCCTGCTATGGCTGCGCACCGAATCCGCCGAGCGGGAAGGGGGGCGACTCCATGGGCCGGGGCTGATCGCAATGGGGCTCGACCCCGCCGATCTGGTCGTGGTGATCGTGGCCGACGATGCGGCGTTGCTGCGCGCGGCGGCGGATGGTGCGCGCTGTCCGGGCCTGGGCACGGTGATCGTGGAGGGCTGGGGCGCGATGCGGAACTATGACCTGACCGCATCGCGCCGGTTGATGCTGGCCGCCGAGGCTTCGGGCGTGTTGATGATCCTGCTGCGCGTCGGCGGACAGCCGGTGCCCAGCGCGGCCGCCACCCGTTGGGGCGTCGCGCCCGCCCCGTCGCGCGCTCTGGCGGCCGATGCGCCGGGCGCGCCCGCCTATGATCTGGAATTGCTGCGCCGACGGGGAGGGCCCGCAGGCGCCCGGTGGCGCGTGGAGTGGAACCGTGACACGCAAAGCTTCGACCCCGCGCCGCTATCTGGCGCTCGTCTTCCCCTGGTTGCCGATCGAGCGGTTGCGGGCCCGTCGCCCGCATCTGTTCGTCGGGCGCGATGAGGCGCCGATCGTCTTTGCCGAATCGGTGGGCGGCGCGATTCGGCTGGCCGCGCTCGACAGGGGCGCGGTCGTGGCGGGGCTGTCGGTCGGGCTGACCCTGGCCGATGCGCGGGCGCGGGTGCCGGAGATCGAAGTGTTCCCGCACGATCCCGCCGCCGATGCGGACTGGCTGGAGCGACTGGCCGAGGGTGCGCGACGCTATAGCCCGGCGGTGGCGCTCGATCCGCCGCACGGGCTGGTGATCGACAGCGCCGGCGTGGATCATCTGTTCGGCGGGGAGCGGGGGCTGGCCGAGGATATCGAGACGCGGATGGCGCGGCGGGGAATTACGGTTCGGCTGGCCTATGGCGACACGCCCGAGGCGGCACGCGCGCTGGCACGGCATGCCGGGGCGCCCGCCCCGGACGAGATGGGGGCGATCCGCCGCCTGTCCGTCGCCGCGCTGGACCTGGATGAGGAGGCGACCGCCGCGCTGATCGCGGCGGGGCTGAAGCTGGTCGGCGACGTACTGGCGCGGCCGATGGCGACGATCGCCGCGCGCTTCGGGCGGGAGGCGGCGACCGCGCTGCGGCGGCTGACCGGCGAGGAGGAGAGCCCGCTGACCCCGCGTGTCGTGGCCGCGCCGATCGCGGTCGAGCGCCGCTTTGCCGAGCCGGTGGCCCGGACCGAGCATATGCTGGGCGTGCTGGAGGAACTGGCGGGGGAAGCGGCGCGGGCGCTGGAGGAACGGCATGAGGGCGGGCGGCGCTGGGACGCGCGGCTGTTCCGCGCGGATGGCGAGGTTCAGGATCTGCGCGTCGAGACCGGGCAGCCGACCCGCGATCCGGCCATGCTGCTCCGCCTGTTCCGCGAGCGGATCGAGGCGCTGGCCGATCCGCTCGACCCCGGTTTCGGCTATGACCTGATCCGGCTGGATGTCGGGTTGGCCGAGAAGATGGATGCGGTGCAGCTTCGACTGGAGGGGGGCGAGGGGCGTGCGCATCAGGCCGAGGCGGCCGTCGCGGCGCTGATCGACCAATTGGGGACGCGGCTGGGGCGTGAACGGGTGCGGCGTATCCATCCGCGCGACAGCCATATGCCCGAACAGGCCGAATTGCTGCTTCCCGCGACCGAGGCGCCGCCCCGCGCGGAATGGACCCGGCCCGAGGCGGGCGAGCCGCCGATGCGCCCGATCCATCTGTTCGACCCGCCTCAGCCGATCGAATCGCTTGCCGCCGAGACGCCCGACGGGCCCCCGGCGCGCTTTCGCTGGCGGCGCAAGCTGCATGACGTGGCGCGCGCCGAAGGACCCGAGCGGATCGCGGGCGAATGGTGGCGCCGCGCCGACATGGCGCCGCCGACGCGCGATTATTACCGGGTCGAGGATGTGCGCGGGCGGCGCTTCTGGATCTTCCGCCACGGCCTCTATTCCGAAACCGAACGGCCGCGCTGGTATGTCCACGGCCTGTTCGCATGAGGGAGTCGTTCCCATTCCGCCCCTGCAAGGGGAGGTGGCAGTGCATCGCGCTGACGGAGGGGTGTCCCCGGTGGTGAGGTTCCCCAGCTTCGTTGGCGGCGACACCCCTCCACCATGCTGCGCATGGTCCCCCTCCCCTTTGCGGGGAAGGAAAAGGATAAATGCCCGACTTCGCTGAACTGGTCGCGGCGACGCATTATTCCTTCCTCGACGGCGCGAGTTCGGCGGAGGCGATGGTCCAGCAGGCTATCGTGCTGGGGCTGGACGGAATCGGTATCGCCGACCGCAACACGGTGGCGGGGGTGGTACGCGCGCATCGGGCTTTGCGCGAAATCCGTGAGATGCATGGCAAGGACATCGGCGCCTTTGAATTGGTCGTCGGCGCGCGGCTGGTCTTTAGCGACGGGACGCCGGACATCGTCGCCTATCCGGTCAATCGTACCGGCTGGGGACGGCTGACCCGGATGCTGACGTTGGGCAACAAACGGGCGCGAAAGGGGGGCTGCATCCTGGGGCTGGGCGACCTGACGCGTCATGCGGAGGATCTGCTGCTGATCGCGCTGCCGCACTCCAGCGCGCGCCCCTGCGGGCCGATGGCGGATGCGATGGTGCCGCCGAAGCGCGCTGATCCGGGGTTGGAGGCGACGCTCGACCGGCTGGTCGCGGCGGCGCCGGGGCGGGTGTGGCTGGGCGTGACGATGCCGAGAGGGGGCGCGGACCGGCGGCGGCTGATGACGCAGGCGGCGCTGGCCGAGGCGCGGGGCGTGCCCTTGCTCGCGACCACCGACGCGCTGTTCGCCGATCCTGCCGACCGTCCGGTACAGGATATACTGACCTGTATCCGCGAAGGCTTGACCATCCGCAGCGCCGGGCGACGGCTGGCCGCCAATGCCGAGCGGCATCTGAAGCCCGCCACCGAAATGGCGCGGCTCTTCGCCGATCGCCCGGACGCGGTCGCACAGAGCAGGACGATCCTCGACCGGATAGAGTTTCGACTGGGGCATCTGTCCTATCACTATCCCGACGAGCCGGTGCCCGAAGGATGGGAGGCGCAGGACTGGCTGGAGGAACTCGTGCGGCGGGGGGCGGCGGAGCGCTTTCCAGACGGTGTGCCCGCCACGCTGCAAGCCACGCTGGCCAAGGAACTGGCTCTGATCGGCGAGTGCCAATATGCGCATTACTTCCTGACCGTGCACGACGTGGTGAGTCATGCGCGCGGCCTGAAACCGCCAATCCTTTGCCAGGGGCGCGGCTCGGCGGCCAATTCGGCGGTGTGCTGGATATTGGGGGTTACGTCGGTCGATCCGACCAGGCACGACCTCCTCTTCTCGCGATTCGTCTCCGCCGAGCGGAACGAGCCGCCCGATATCGACATCGATTTCGAGCATGAACGGCGCGAGGAGGTGATCCAGTATATCTATAACCGTTATGGCCGCCACCGCGCCGCCATCGCCGCGACGGTCATCCATTATCGCCCGCGCAGCACGGTGCGCGAGGTCGGCCGCGCGCTGGGCCTGAGCGAGGATGTGACGCAAAGGCTGACCAGCACCGTCTGGGGCAGCTTCTCCAAGCAGTTCGAGGAAAAGCGCTTCCACGAAACCGGCTTCTCGCCCGACAATCCCGAAATCGCGCGGCTGCGCACGCTGGTAGACCGGCTGCTGGGGGCGCCGCGCCACTTGTCGCAGCATGTCGGCGGCTTCGTGCTGACGCAGGGGCGGCTCGACGAGACGGTGCCGATCCATAACGGCGCGATGGAGGGGCGGACCTTCATCGAATGGGACAAGGACGATATCGACGAATTGAAGATCATGAAGGTCGACATTCTGGCGCTGGGGATGCTGACCTGCATCCGCAAGGCGTTCGACCTGATGGAGGCGAACGGGCTGCCGCGCCCGGGTCTCGACACGCTGGCGCAGGACGAGGATGGTCGCGTCTACAGGATGCTGCAGAAGGGCGACAGCATCGGCGTGTTCCAAGTGGAAAGCCGGGCCCAGATCAACATGCTGCCCCGCCTGAAGCCGAAGGAATTCTACGATCTGGTCGTACAGGTCGCGATCGTCCGGCCGGGGCCGATCGAGGGGGACATGGTCCATCCCTATCTGCGCCGCCGGGCGGGCAAGGAGCCGGTCAGCTATCCTTCCCCGACCAAAGGTCCGGCGGACGAATTGCGAACGCTGCTCGGCAAGACCTATGGCGTGCCGCTGTTCCAAGAACAGGCGATGAAGCTGGCCATCACGGCGGCGGGGTTCACCCCCGATGAGGCCAACCAGCTTCGCCGCGCCATGGCCACCTTCCGCAATGTCGGGACCATCCAGAATTTCCGTGACAAGATGATCGGCGGCATGGTCGCACGCGGCTATGAGGCGGAGTTCGCCGAGCGCTGCTTCAAGCAGATCGAGGGATTCGGCTCCTATGGCTTTCCCGAAAGCCATGCGCTGTCCTTCGCGCGGCTGGTCTATGTCTCGGCCTGGCTGAAATGCCATCAGCCCGCGATCTTCACCTGCGCGCTGCTCAATGCCCAGCCCATGGGATTCTATGCCCCCGCCCAGCTGGTTCGCGATGCGCGCGAGAATGGCGGGGTCGAGGTGCGGCCGGTCGATGTGAATCACAGCGGCTGGGACAATCGACTGGAGCGGCGGGAGGATGGCGCCTTCGCGCTGCGGCTGGGCTTTCGACAGGTGGATGGGTTTCGCCAAAGCTGGGGCGACGGTATCGCCGACCATGCCCCCTATGAGACGATCGAGTCGGTCGCGATCCGCGCACAGCTTCCCCGCCGGGCGCTCGACCTGCTGGCGCAGGCGGATGCCTATCGCTCGTTGGGGCGGGGGCGGCGGGAAGGGCAGTGGGAGGCGCGGCGGATGAAATCGGCGCAACTGCCGCTATTCGCCGCGATGCAGGCCCCCGAAATGGCCGCCGAGCCCGAGGTGCCGCTTCCCCCCATGACGCCGTCCGAACAGGTGACGGCGGATTACCGCGCCACCCGCCTGTCGCTGAAAGGCCATCCGATGGCGTTCCTGCGCAGCGAACTGGCGGCCGAAGGCATCCTGTGCGCCGCCGACCTGCCGCATCTGCGCGACGGACGCCGGGTGAAGGTGGCGGGGGTGGTGTTGGTGGGCCAGCGGCCGGGCAAGGGCAATGCGATCTTCGTCACGATCGAGGACGAGACGGGGATCGTTAACGCGCTGCTCTGGGCGCGCGATTTCGAGGTGAACCGGCGGGCGGTGATGGCGGCGCGGCTGATGCTGATCCACGGCGTCGTCCAGCGGAGCGAGGAGGGGGTGATCCATGTGATGACCGCCGGGGTCGAGGATCGCAGCGCGATGCTGGCGCGGCTGGAGGATATACCCGCCATCCCACGTGCTCGCCCGATCCGCGCGGCACTCCTGCCCAGCGCGGCATCCATCCGCGCGACGTTCGGCTGCTCCCCCGCTCGCGCGATTTCCATTGAGCGGGCCATAAGGGGCCGGAGAAGGCGATTTCTGCGATGGCCTTATCCTGGGGGACTTGTGCGCACCCCCCACCATGCCATATTTTACATCATCATGGCCCTGAACAGCGACCTTCTCACCCATCCTTTGGGAATGACCGGCAATGGGCCGGGACGCGGACCCGGCCAGGGCCCCGACCATGGGGATGACGACGGCAACGGCCTGGGCGTCGCGACGCGGACCCGGACGCGCACCAAGCAGCCGACGCCGTACCGCGTGCTGATGCTCAACGACGACTACACGCCGATGGAATTCGTGGTGCTGTGCCTCCAGCGCTTCTTCCGCATGAGCATGGACGATGCGACCCGCGTGATGCTGCACGTCCATCAGCGCGGCGTGGGCGTCTGCGGTGTGTTTTCCTATGAGGTGGCGGAGACCAAGGTGGCGCAGGTGATCGACTTCGCCCGCGCGAACCAGCATCCGCTGCAATGCACGCTCGAAAAGGCGTAAGGGGCTTTCCCTCGATCCTTTGCTGACGGGAAGGCGTTCCTGCCGCCGCCCGCCCGATGCGACGAATGCGTCAGCGTGCCGGGGGCAGCCAGCTCAGGTCCAGATTGGCGAAGCGGTCGATATAGGCGGCTTCTTGCGCCAGTTGCGCCTCGTCCAGCACCGACACCCGGCCGCCCTCGCGCTTGATCAGCCCTTCATCCTCCAACTGGCGCAGCATGCGGTTCACATGCACCGCAGTCAGCCCGATCGCGTCGCCCATCTCTTCCTGGGTCAGTCCGAGCGTGAAGGAGGTGCCGACCGCCATCCCCGCCTGACGCATCTGACCGCGCAGCGACAGCAGCAGCGTCGCCACCCGCGCACGGGCCGAGGTCCGGCCCAGTCCGGCGAGGCGATCGGTGGTGACGACCCGTTCGATCTGGTTGAGGACGAGGATCAGGCTGAACAGGCGGGGATGGTCGGTCGCCAGCCGGGTGACGTGCGATCGGTCGAAGCCACAGACCACCGCGTTCGACGCCGCCACCACCGTGTCGGGCGATCGGCCATAGACCAGGGTCGACATGGCAAAGAGGTCGCCGGGAAACAGGAAGCGCACGATCTGGCGGCTGCCGTCGTCGAGCAGGACATAGCACATCAGCATGCCCTGCAGCAGGACGAACAATTCCTCGCTGCGCGACTGTTCGTCCATCAGCACCGATCCGCGTCGGACCTGGCGCGGCCGTTCCTCCAGCTGGGACAGGGCTTCACGCTCCAACGGGGTTAATTCAACCCATCTTCCCAGTCTGTCAGCAAGGCCGAAATTTGACACTGACACCTCATCCCCCGAGCGGACACGTGCCTTAGCCACGGAGGGTGCGAGCCCGCATTAATATCGATCAACCGGCCCTTTTCTGGTTTAACCGTCGAGGGATGCCGCGCCGGACGAGTCGCCGGAGGATTTGAACGCGATCGAGTGCGGGACCCTTGGCGGTGGCGCACGGGTCCGCTAGGAGGACGGGCCTATGGACCGTATCCTCATTCGCGGCGGCAACCGGCTGTCGGGCCGCCTGAAGATCTCGGGCGCGAAGAACGCCGCGCTCACCCTGATGCCCTGCGCGATCCTGACCGATGAGCCGGTCACGCTGCGCAACCTGCCGCGTCTGGCCGATGTCGACGGGTTCGGTCATCTGCTCAACCAGATCGGTGCGTCGACGCGGGTCGAGGGGACGCGGCCCGAGGATTTCGGCCGGGTCATGACGATCCGGGCGGGTCAGCTTTTCTCGACCGAGGCGCCCTATGACATTGTGCGCAAGATGCGCGCATCGATCCTGGTGCTGGGCCCGATCCTGGCGCGGGCGGGTGAGGCGCGGGTGTCGCTGCCTGGTGGCTGCGCGATCGGCAACCGCCCGATCGACCTGCACCTGAAGGCGCTGGAAGCGCTGGGCGCCGAGATTGAGCTGACCGCCGGCTACGTCAAGGCGAGCGCGCCCGGCGGGCGCCTGTCGGGCGGGCGCTATACCTTCCCGGTGGTATCGGTCGGCGCGACCGAGAATGCCCTGATGGCCGCCGTCACCGCACGCGGGACGTCCGTGCTGGGCAATGCCGCGCGCGAGCCCGAGATCGTCGATCTCTGCCGCTTGCTGATCGCGATGGGCGCGCGGATTGATGGCGTCGGTACCGAGACGCTGACGATCGAAGGCGTCGAGCGGTTGCACGGTGCGACCTATTCGGTGATGCCCGACCGGATCGAGGCGGGCTCCTATGCCTGTGCCGCCGCGATCACCGGCGGCGACCTGGAACTGGTCGGGGCCTGTGCCGAGGATATGCGCGCCACGCTCGCCGCATTGACCGAGGCTGGCGTTACCGTCGAGGAAGGCCGCGACTCGATCCGCGTGAAGGCCGATGGCCCGCTTCAGCCGCTGACCCTGTCGACCGCGCCCTTCCCGGGCTTCGCGACCGACATGCAGGCGCAGTTCATGGCGATGCTGTGCAAGGCCGACGGCACCAGCACCCTGACCGAGACGATCTTCGAGAACCGCTACATGCACGTGCCCGAGCTGGCGCGGATGGGTGCGGACATCCAGGTCCATGGCCGCACCGCGATGGTCAAGGGCGTCGCCAGGCTGACGGGCGCGCCCGTGATGGCGACCGATCTGCGCGCCTCGATGAGCCTGATCCTGGCGGGTCTGGCAGCCGAGGGCGAGACGTCGGTGAGCCGCGTCTATCACCTCGACCGCGGCTATGAGCGGTTGGAGGAAAAGCTGTCGGCGGTGGGTGCCGACATCGAGCGCGTCGGGGACTAAACCCGTTTCCTCCCCGGTAAGGGGAGGTGGCAGCACATAGCGCTGACGGAGGGGTGTCCCGCTATCGAGAGCGCGACACCCCTCCACCATCCTTCGGATGGTCCCCATCCCCTTGCAGGAGAGGAATAGAGTTGCCTACGTCACCAGCCGCTTCAGCGTTTCCACCCGGTCGGCCTCGGCGGCGGGCTTGTCGGTGCGGATACGGGCGATGCGGGGGAAGCGCATCGCAACACCGGACTTGTGCCGTTTCGATTCGTGGATCGAATCGAACGCGATCTCCAGCACCAGCGTCTTGTCTACCTCGCGAACCGGCCCGAAGCGCTGGACCGTATGCGCGCGAACGAAGCGGTCCAATGCGCGCAATTCCTCATCGGTGATCCCCGAATAGGCCTTGCCGACGGGGAGCAACTCGCCATCCTCGGTCCAGCAGCCAAAGGTATAGTCGCTATAATAGCTCGACCGGCGGCCATTGCCGCGTTGCGCATACATCATCACGCAATCGGCGGTCAGCGGATCGCGCTTCCATTTGTACCACAGGCCCACGCGCCGCCCACCGCTATAGGGCGAATCGCGGCGCTTGAGCATCACCCCCTCGATCGCGGCGTCGCGGGCGGTGGCGCGCAGGGCCTCCAGCGCGGTGAAATCCTCCGCCTCGATCACCGCGCTGACGTCGAAGCGATCGGGGTCGAGTTTCGCGGCGAACGCCTCCAGCCGCTTCCGCCGCTCGGTCCAGGGGAGGGCGCGGACATCCTCGGTCCCGTCGACGAGAATATCGTAGAGCCGGACGAAGGCGGGATAATCCGTCAGCATCTTCGCCGACACCGTCTTGCGCCCGAGCCGTTGCTGGAGAGCATTGAAGCTGGCGGCACCCCCGCCATCCTCCAGCGTACCCCCCTGATGCTCGCCCTTGACGAGCAGTTCGCCATCGACTGCGCCGATCGCGTCGAAGGCGTTCGCCACATCGGGAAAGGCGTGGGTCACGTCGTCGCCGGTGCGGCTATAGAGTCGGGTCTGCCCCGCGACATGGACGATCTGGACGCGAATGCCGTCCCATTTCCACTCGGCGGCATAGTCGGTCAGGTCGACCCGCAGATCCTCCAGCGGATGGGCGAGCATGAAGGGGCGGAAGACCGGCACATCGGCGGGTGTCGGCTGTGCCCCCTTGCCCTCGCCCCAGGCGAACAGTTCGGCATAAGGCGGGGACAAGCCGTGCCAGACCTCTTCCACCGCCTCGACATCCAGGCCGAAATGCTGGGCGAAGGCGGTCTTGGCCAGCCGCGCGGACAGGCCGATCCGCAGGCCGCCGGTCGCCATCTTAAGCAGTGCGAAGCGCTCCTCCGCGCTCGATCGGTCGAGCATGTCGGCGAGCACGGCGGGCGCGTCCGACCGCGACAGGTGGCGCAACCGCTCGACCACCGCGCTGACCGATAGCGGCTCGGGATCGAGCGGCCGGTCGGGTGTGGGCCAGAGCAGGGCGACCGTCTCGGCCGTGTCGCCGACATAATCGCGGCTCATGCGGAACAGCACGGGGTCGACCCGCTGCTCGATCAACGCGCGGATGAGCGCGGGCTTGACGCCCGGCAGGTCGAGATCGCCCGTCAACGCCGCCATCGCCCAGCCCCGGTCGGGATCGGGCGTGGCGGCGAGGTAATCCGCGACCAGTTTCAGCTTGGCGTTGCGCGATCGCGTATAGATCAGCGCGTCGAGCAACGCGGCAAAGTCGCGCACCGGCGGATCAGTCGATCGCGTTCTTCACCGACTTGCCCGCGACCAGCCCGAGCACCAGGAAGATCACGAACAATGCGATCGCGATGAAGAACAGGATCTTGGCGATCCCGACAAACGCCCCGCCGACACCCCCGAAACCGAGTGCGCCGAGAATCAATCCGACGACGAGAAACGTGATGGCGAGCTTGAGCATGGGGGCATCCTTCCGACCTTGATGAAAAGGGTTAACCGGCGGGGCGGGTTGGTGTTCCGGTTACGGATTGCCGTTGCGATCCATGCGGGCGCGAATGTCGCCTTGCCCGTCGGCGCGCCGTGCCCAGGCGAAAGAGGAAAAAGGGACATGTGGTCTGTCCCATCATGGTATCGAAACCGGATCGGCGCCCGATCGCGGCATTGCAACATCGTCCCTCTTTGGGGCATGTGCGGAAGGGGAGGGGGCAGTAACCAACTGCTCACGGGGGTAAATTCATGACGACTCGGCGCCAATTCCTGATCGGCGCGGCGGCCTTTTCCTGTGCCGGCTGCGTGGTGGAGGGGGGAAATGATCCCCAGCCGCAACCAACGCCCACGCCGACGCCGACCCCTGTCGCGACCCCGCCGCTCTATATGCTGGCGACGAAGGACGGGTCGGTCGGCCAAACCTATTCCGTGCCCAATGGGCTGACCGGCATTCAGTGGTTTCGAGAGGCGCTGACCGTGGATCGGACGCGCACGCCGATTGCCGACGCTTCCGGTGCAACCTATGTCGCCCGCGCGCAGGATCTCGGCACCCGCCTGGTCGCCACCGGCCTGATGAATGGGCAGAACGTCACCGCCGTCGCGCTTGCGGTGGTGCTCGATTCCCCCATTTTGCTGGAAAGCTTCGATACGACGAGCGGCTTTACGGCAACCAATGGAGCGCTGCTCGCCAGCGGATCGGCTCGGGCTCAGGGTAGCGGCTCGGTAGAGATGCAGGGGACGGGATCGCGCCTGGGTGGACCGGGACTGCGCAAGTCCGATATCGGCTATCACGACCCCGCCAAGCTGGGAACGATCGCGCAGTTCGTCGATCTGGGATGGGATCCGGTCTATGGCACTGTCACCGCCTTCGATCTGGCCTTTTTGCGCGACGGGCAGGAGTTTCGCGGCCAGACGGCGCTGTTGGCGCCGCTCTATCAGACGCCGCAGCCGCTTTTCTATGGCACGATGTGGGGATCGATCCATTCGAGCGAGATTGCGGGGCTGCAAAGCGCGGGGCCCGGCCGGTTCGGCATGGCGAACAGCGTGTCGACACAGGCACCCGACGCGCCGCGGGTCGGCGTCGATGCACTGGTGGCCCGGGCCGGTGGCCGCCCGACCATCATAATCGGCTTCGACGATCTTCTGCGGACGCAATATACCGAAGCCTTTCCCTATATGCGCGCCCGCAACGTCAAGGGCGGCTTCCATGTCGCCCCCGGCCTGGTCGGCGGCCCCAGCAGGCTGACCCTCGCGCAGATTCGCGAAATGTATGATGCGGGCTGGGATTGCTATCTGAACGGCACCTATGACGACGGTATGATGATCGGCCACTCGACGCTGGCTGCTGCAGTGGCCGATCTGCAAAAGGTGCGCGACTGGGCACAGGCCAATGGCATGCCGCGCGGCAATGATTTCTGCTGCTATCCCAATGGCCGTTACCAGGACAGCCCGGCCCGGCCGCGCAGCTTTTCCGTCCGGACCAATGGCACGGTGATCGCCACCATGGCGGACACTTCGGGCATCCAGCCTGGCATGTTCGTGGGCGGCTATAACGTCCCGATCGGCACCACCGTGGTCAGCGTGGATAGCACCACCCAGATCACGCTCAGCGCTCCGGTCATCGCCCAGGTCAAGGCATTCAACTTCACCGACCTGTCGGGCGAATTCTCCTACACCAAGCTGCCGCTGGCGTTGAAGGCGGCGGGGTTCAAGATGGCGCGAACGACTCAGGGGCGCGGAAGCTGGCTGTCCCGCTTCGGCATTCCCGATCGCGGCGGTGTCCTCGTCCCCGCCAATGCCACGTCGAACGAATCGCTGGATCAGTTGAAGGCCGATATCGATCTGACCATCCTGCGCGGGGAAACCTCGGAATTTTATATCCATGGCCTCTCTGCCACCGGTACCGGCCAGACCGATCCGGACAAGTTCCGCGGCCTGATCGACTATATCGTCGCACGGCGCGATGCCGGGGATCTGGACGTCCTGACCAAGACCGAGCTTTGGATGCGCGACGGGGCTTCGTCCCTGCCCCTCTGATCTGACCCATGAAAAAGGCCCCGGCTTTCACCGGGGCCTTTCGCCTGTCGTTCTGTTCGAAGGTTGCTCCAGGCCCTCAGCCCTTGCGGCCGGCCTCGAACAGGAACCAGGCGCGCTCCTCGGCCTGGTCGGTCCATTCGTCGACGATGCCGCTGGTGGCATTGTCCTTGGCCTCTTCGGCGGCGTCCTTCACGGTGCGGAAGCGCTCGACCAGCTTCATATTGTCGTCGCGCAGCTCGACCAGCATGTCGGCGGCGGAGACGAACTCGCGGTCATTGTCGACGATCGTCTGGCGGCGCGCAATGTCGCCGATCGAGCGCAGCGTGACGTTGCCGGTCTTGCGCACCCGCTCGGCAATGGCGTCGGTCACGCCTAGAATCTGCGCGGCCTGATCGTCGAGCATCAGGTGATAGTCGCGGAAATGCGGGCCCGAGACATGCCAGTGGAAATTCTTGGTCTTCAGGTACAGCGCATAGCAATCGGCCAGCGCGCCGTTCAGGGCATCGGCGACGCTGGCGGTCGCGTTGCGGTTCAGGTCGGTCGGCGTATCGAGCGCCGGATTGATATCGGACATGGACATGCTCCCGCTGTCTGGATCGTTGCGTTAACGATTCGATGGCGGAATGGCTCCGCCGCGTCCATGTACAAAGCATGGCCTGAGTGATCGATACCCTAGATCAGTCCTTTCACCGCCAGTGCGATCACCACGCCAGTCAGCCCCATCAGCACGCCCAATCCAACCCGCATGGCCCGCAATGGCAGGCGGCGCCAGCCCCGCTCCCCCAGGATGATCGCAGGCAGCACGGCCCCGGCCAGCCCGATCGCCGCACCGGGCAGCGCCGCCCAGGGCAGGGGGGAGCGTGCGGCGGCGGCGGCCACGATCAACGATCCCGAATCGGCGAACAGGATCGCTCCGCCGCCGATCAATGCCCCGCCGAAAACGCCCAGCCGGGGCCAGCCATAAGGCGTCGCGGAGCGGGGCAGGGGCCCCATCATCCCAATCCCGATAAAAATCAGTGCGATGGCCAGGAACAGACCATGCGTCTCGGGTGTGAATCGCGCGGCGAGCACGGTGCCGAGCCGAATCCAGACCCCCGCCAGCAATGCCTGTGCCAGCACCAGCCCGGCCAGCACCGCGACCGGCCGCCCACTCCGCTCCGTCAGTTGCGCCGCCAACAGGCTCGATCGTCCGCAGGCCTGCCCTGCCAGGGTCGCGACCAGAACGATCATGAAGGCGTCCATCAGCCCGCCATTCGTACCGAACACGCCTCGGCGAATCGGTTTGCGGTCTCCAGATCCTGGCGCTCGCTGGCGACCGCGTCGGTCAGCATCGCGAACCAGCCATGGACGGGCCCCGCCGCGCCGTCACGCGTCAGTGCGCGGTCGATGAAATGGGTGACGGTGACCGCAGGAGCCAGGCCATACGCATGGGCCAGCCGGCGAATGGCGTCGATTCCACCGGCTAGATCGGCGGCGGGGGCATAGGGTGCCCTGACGTCGAGCGCGGCGATTCGGGCCCAGAGCTCGTCCCGTATTTCCGAAGGAATCGCCCGATCGGATGATTCGTCCTGCTCCATCGCTTCCCCCCGGCCTTTGCCTGTCCGCCTATTCGCCCTGTCAGGGGGCGGATCCGCCTTGGAATATAGCGCCGCGCGCGTAAAGAGGGGCTTAAATCGGGCGAAATGCTTGACTCGGACGTGCCTTTGGGCCATGCGCCGCCCTTATATAGCGGCGGCTCCGGCTGCCGCTTTCGCTTTTTCACGCATACAGGAACCAGGTCATGGCCAAGCCGACCACCGTCAAGATCAAGCTCGTCAGCTCGGCTGATACCGGCTTCTTTTACGTCACCAAGAAGAACCCGCGCACCAAGACCGAGAAGCTGAGCTTCAACAAGTACGACCCGGTCGTGCGCAAGCATGTCGAGTTCAAGGAAGCCAAGATCAAGTAATTCGCGGGGGCGGCGCGCACGCCGCCTCGTGAATGGCTTGAAGGCGTGAAGCCGCCGTCCTGATGGACGCGCGGCTTTTTGTCGTTACCTCATCACGCGTCATCTCGCAGAGCCAGGGCAGTGACACGCTTGCGAACTGTCGATCGGTAACGGCCCCAGCGTCTGCCGGGGCCATGTCGGGGAACAGGCTTACGCTGCCGCGGGGTAGAGCGTCTGGATCAGCCAGTCGTGGAACAGCCGCACCGATTTCTGCTGGAGCGCGCGGGGGCGACAGACGAACCAGTGGCTATAGGGGCTGTCCACTTCTATATCGAACAGCCGGACCAGTCGCGGGTCCTGGGCATGTTCGAAATGGCTGGCATGCATGAAGGCGACGCCGAGCCCTTGCGCCACCGCCTCGAGCATCAGGCCCCCGGAGTCGAAAAAGTCGATCGCCTTGGGCTTGATGTTGGTCAGCCCCGCCGCCTGGCACCAAGCGGTGAAGGCGTCGGGCATTTCGCGGTGCAGCAAAGCGGTCATCCCGTTCATCTGTTCGGGATGGAGCAAGGCATTGGGACCCTCGGCCAGCCGCTTGGCGCCGATGACGTAAACCTTGTTGAAATCCAACCGCTTGGCATAAAGCGACGGATCGATTTCGCGGCCCAGCGCGATGACGGCGTCCAGCCCTTCGCCCAGGCGCGCAATGCCGTGGCCCGCCGTATCGATGTCCAGATGCAGTTCGGGATGCGCCGCGCGCAATTGCCCCATATGCGGGAACAGCCGCTGCGCGGCATAGAGCGGCAGCACGCCGAGACGCAGGCGCAATACCTCCTGCCCGCTCGACATCGCCTCCACCGCATCGGACAATTGATCGAGCAACGGGGCGATCTGCTCCATCAGCGTCTGGCCGTCTACATTGGGCACCATCGCCTGATGACGCCGGGCGAAGAGCGGCTTGCCGACGAATCGTTCCAGCGTCTGCACCCGGCGGCTGAGCGCCGGCGCGGACAGCGCCAATTCCTCGGCCGCGGCCTTGATCGAGCCCAGCCGGACGACTTGTACAAACGCTTCGATCGCACCCAGCGGAGGGAGCCTGCGCATCACGCAACCTTTATCTTACCGTCGCTTGGGTACAGGATTGCATAAACTGCAATCATAACCAAGCTTTTCGCACTTGCAACATAACGTGTCGCAGCGCAAAAGGAACGGGCCTTTCAGGCATCCTCTCCTAAAAACTTTTCGGGCTGGTCGTTTCGATCGGCCCTTTTTTTTGTCTCGGTTCGGCGGTCCGGTCTTTCACCGGCAGGAACCCGCCCCCACGTCCCGCGCTTTCGTGTCTCAGACACTTTGCCAAGGGACGATCATGGCCGACAGCGACGCGCCGACCCGCAAGATACAGGTGGCCAACAGCCGCCCCGAGGATTCCGGGCGCGGCCTGGCCCATTTGCCGCGCAACCTGATGGCCGCGCTGGGCATTACCGAAGGCGATGTGGTCGAGATCGTGGGCAAACAGGCGACCCCGGCTCGCGCCGTTGCCCCCTATCCAGAGGATGAAGGGCTCGACCTGCTGCGAATCGACGGGTTGCAGCGTGCCAATGCGGGCGTCGGCTCGGGCGATTTCGTCGAGGTGCGTCGGGTCGATTCGAAACCCGCCACCCGCGTCGTCTTCGCCCCCGCGCAGGAGAATCTGCGGCTGCAGGGCTCGGCCCAGGCGCTCAAGCGGACCTTCTTCAACCGACCGCTCTGTCAGGGCGATGTGGTGGCGACCGCGGGGCAGCAGCGGGTCACCAACATGCCGCCGGGCGTGGCGCAGTTCATGAACGCGCCCGCTTATGCGCTTCAGGAAATCCGCCTCGCGGTCGTGGCGGCCAGCCCCAAGGGCGTGGTGCATATCGACGAGAATACCGAGGTTGAGCTTCGCCCCGAATATGAGGAACCGCGCGAGGCCCGCCGCGCCGACGTCACCTATGACGATATTGGCGGCATGGGCGCGACCATCGACCAGTTGCGCGAGATGGTCGAACTCCCCTTGCGCTACCCCGAATTGTTCGAGCGGCTGGGGGTCGAGCCGCCCAAGGGCGTGCTGCTCCACGGACCGCCCGGTACCGGCAAGACGCGCCTCGCCCGTGCCGTCGCCAATGAATCGGATGCGCAATTCTTCCTGATCAACGGGCCCGAGATCATGGGCTCGGCCTATGGCGAGTCGGAACAGCGGTTGCGCGAGATTTTCGAGGAGGCGACCAAGTCCGCCCCCTCGATCGTCTTCATCGACGAGATCGACTCGATCGCGCCCAAGCGCGACCGGGTGCAGGGCGAGGCGGAAAAGCGGCTGGTCGCGCAACTCCTGACCCTGATGGACGGGCTGGAATCGCGGGCGAATCTGGTCATCATCGCCGCGACCAATCGGCCGGAGGCGATCGACGAGGCGTTGCGGCGGCCGGGTCGGTTCGACCGCGAGATCGTGGTCGGCGTCCCCGACGAGCGCGGGCGGCGGGAAATTCTCGGCATCCACACGCGCGGCATGCCGCTGGGCGACAAGGTGGATCTCGCCGAGCTGGCGCGGACGACCTTCGGCTTTGTCGGGGCGGACCTGGCCGCGCTGACCCGTGAGGCGGCGATCGAGGCGGTGCGGCGGATCATGCCACGCCTCAACCTGGAGGAGCGGACCATCCCGGCGGAGGTGCTAGACACGCTTTCGGTCACGCGCGAGGATTTCCTGGAAGCGTTGAAGCGCGTCCAGCCCTCGGCGATGCGCGAGGTGATGGTGCAGGCGCCCTCGGTCCGCTGGGAGGATGTCGGCGGTCTCGACACCGCGCAGATGAAGCTGAAGGAAGGCGTCGAACTGCCGCTCAAGGACCCGGATGCGTTCCGGCGTCTGGGCATACGGCCCGCCAAGGGCTTCCTGCTCTATGGCCCGCCCGGTACCGGCAAGACGCTGCTCGCCAAGGCGGTGGCGCGCGAGGCGGAGGCGAACTTCATCGCCACCAAGTCGAGCGACCTGCTGTCCAAATGGTATGGCGAGAGCGAGCAACAGATCACCCGCCTGTTCGCCCGCGCGCGGCAGGTGGCACCGACGGTCATCTTCATCGACGAACTCGATTCGCTGGTGCCCGCGCGCGGCGGCGGCCTGGGCGAGCCGCAGGTGACCGAGCGGGTGGTCAACACCATCCTGGCCGAGATGGACGGGCTGGAGGAATTGCAGTCGGTCGTCGTGATCGGCGCGACCAACCGCCCCAATCTGGTCGATCCCGCGCTGTTGCGGCCGGGGCGGTTCGACGAGCTGATCTATGTCGGCGTGCCGGACAAGGCGGGGCGGCGGCGGATATTGGGGATTCAGACCGCCAAGATGCCGCTCGCCCCGGACGTCGATCTGGATGACGTGGCGGCACGGACCGATCGCTTCACCGGTGCCGATCTGGGCGATGTGGTGCGCCGGGCGGGTCTGATCGCGCTGCGCAGGTCGTTAAGCGCGGCGCAGGTCGACATGGCGGCGTTCGACGAGGCGCTGACCGAAGCGCGTGCCAGCGTCACGCCCGAGATGGAACGCGATTACGAACAGATCGCGGCGAAGCTGAAACAGGACGCGGCGGCGATTCAGCCGATCGGCTTCATCGCGCCGGGGATGCTGACGTCGACGGAGGGCAAGCAACGGTAACGCCGCCAGGTCCCCATCCCGGTCCGCGCCGGGATGGGGGTGGGGCCTAAGCCTCCCAGCGGTAATCGCGTGCGACGGTCGTCACCGCGACCTCATAATGCGAATACCACCGCGCGCGTCCACGGTCCCGGATCGCGGTATGGTCCGGATGGTTGCGCCATGCCAGCGCGCTCGCCTCGTCGGCCCACCAGCTGATGGTGATGCCTAGGCCATCGGCATCCCGCACGCTGTCCACTCCGCGATAGCCGGGCTGTTGCGCCGCGAGGCCGTCCATCGCCGCCGCCGCATCGGCATAACCCTGTGCATCCTCTGCCGTTCGTTGTGACACGAAAATCACCGCGATCTGCCCCGTCCGATCCATGTCCGCCCCCATTTGCCGCATCGGCTTTGCGACGGAATGCACCGCTTCGTCGCAACCCAATAGCTTGAAAGTCGTTCGGCACCTGTGCGACGAGGGAATTTCCCTCGCGTTTCCTCCACGCGGGGATCACGAACGACAGGAACTCGATGCCCAGCTCGACCACCGCCGCGCGCAAGTCCCGCACCGAAGCCACGGGTTATCCGTCGCCCGGCCAGATGTTTTTTCAGCAATTCCTGAAGCATCCGGTGATGGTCGGCTCCATCATCCCATCCTCAGGCAAGCTGATCCGCAAGATGCTCGCTCCCGTCGACTGGGCCAATACCAAGCTGTTCGTGGAATATGGTCCGGGCGTCGGCACCTTCTGCCGCCCGATCCTGGAGCGGATGGCGCCGGATGCGAAGTTGATCGCGATCGATACCAATCCCGATTTCTGCGACTATCTGCGTCACACGATCGTCGATTCCCGCTTCGCCGCGGTGAACGGATCGGCGGCGGACGTGCAGAAGATCGTGCGCGACCATGGTTTCGATCATGCCGATTATGTCCTGTCGGGCCTGCCCTTTTCCACCCTGCCGCCCGGCGTCGGTCCCGCGATCGCGCAGGGCACGCATGACGTGCTGCGTCCCGGCGGCGCCTTCCTGGTCTATCAGTTCAGCCCCAAGGTGAAGGACTTCCTGGTTCCGCACTGGGACAATATCGACCATGATATGGAATGGTGGAACGTGCCCCCGGCGCAGCTTTACTGGGCGTGGAAGGACTGAACACAATCCTCCCCGGTACGGGGAGGTGGCAGGCCGAAGGCCTGACGGAGGGGGCTTCCCCCATAGGAGTCGCTGGGTAGCAAGCCCCCCCGAGCCGGGGAGGATTTAATCCCTATCCGGCGACTCGATCCCGAAGTTCAGCCCGCGCGACACCGACGGATCGATTACTGCGATCAGCAGATAGGCACCGAACTGCCGCAGCCGCTGGAACCAGCCGGTCTGGCGCTTGTACCAGTCCGGCGTGATCGGTTCCGACCGCGCCACCTCGCCGTCGACATAGGCGCGGACATGATCGGCAAAGGCCCGGTCCTCCACCCGCAGCATCAGTTCCAGATTCACGAACAGGCTGCGCATGTCGAAATTGGCCGAGCCGATATGCACCGCATCGTCGATGACATATAATTTGGTGTGCAGCTTGGTGAGCTGATATTCGAAGATTTGCACGCCCTTGCGCAGCAGACCGGCATAGGTAAAGCGCGCCGCCGCGATCGTTGCCTGATTGTCCGACTTGCCGGCGGTCACGATCCGCACCTCCGCCTCGCGCCGTCCGGCGCGGTCGAGGCGGCGGAGCATGGTCGGGCTGGGGGTGAAATAGGCCGCGATCAGGTCGATCCTGCGCCCCCGCCGCATATCGTCGCGCACCGTCCGCGCCCAGGGGGACAGCCGCCGCGTCGGCCCGCCGATCAGCCAGCGCAAAGTTCCCCGGGACTCGCTCCAATGCGCCAGCGCCTTGTTCAGATCGCGCAGCCGCCCCTTGGGATTCTCCGTCCAGGCGAGCAGTGCGTCGAAATAATCCGCCATCCGCGCCGCCGTCGGCCCTTCGACCAACAGGCCCAGATCGCGCCAGCTCTGGTCGGCGGGGGTGCCGAAATAGTCATCCTCGATATTGAAGCCGCCGATGATGATGCGCGGTGCGGGGCCCTCCGCATCCGCCAGGGCCAGCTTCTGATGATTGCGCAGCAGGTAGCGTCGGCCGAAACGCGGCTCGAACCGCGACAGCCGCGCGCCGGTTTCGACCAGCGGGCGGAAGAACGCCTCGTCCGCGCCCGCGCCGAAACCGTCCACCACGACCGACACCGTCACGCCGCGCCGGGCGGCGGCGATCATCGCGTCGCGCACCCGCCGTCCGGTCTCGTCATCGGCATAGATGTAATAGAGAATGCGCAGGCTGTCTCGTGCACCGTCGATCAGGTCCAGCACCGCCTTTAGCCGCCGGGGCCCCGTGTCCAGCAGGGTCAGCGCGTCGTCACCGACCCGGAAGACGGGTTGTTCGGGGGGCGGGTTTGGCGAAATGACGGGCTCCTTGATGGCATGGTCCGGTGCGATGCGTAACGATCGAGGCGACACGCGCGTTGCACGCTGCCGCGCTTTGGCCAAGGCTTTTGACTTGTCCGCCCTTTGCTGTTAGGTGGCCCGCTTTCATCCCAGCATTATTTGCGAAGGACACACGCATGGCGCGCGTCACCGTCGAGGATTGCGTCGACAAGGTTCCCAACCGTTTCGATCTGGTGCTGTTCGCGGCGCAGCGGGCTCGTCAGATTTCGGGCGGGGCCGACCTGACCGTCGATCGCGATCGCGATAAAAACCCGGTGGTCGCGCTGCGCGAGATCGCCGAGGAAACCGTTCGTCCGACCCATTTGGAAGAATCGGTCGTCAACAGCCTGCAGCGCGTCCAGATCGACGACGAGGACGAGGCGGACGATGTCGGCAGCCTGCAGGCCTCGGCCGAGGCGCTGCGTCTGACCGCCGCCGCACCGCCGCGCAACCAGAATCTGGGTGCTGATTACGACGGCTGATCGCCCGGCGCGATGACATCGGAAAAGGGGGCCGACGCCAAGCCAGCGTCGGCCCCCTTTTCGTTATGGGCCCGGTCGTGCGGGGACGAAGCGGTCTACCAGCCCCAACCGTGATGCCGGTAGGAACCCCAATATGCCGCCTTCTTCTCCTCATGCGCGAAGCGGGCGGCCTGCTTGGCCTCCGACCGGCGGATGGAGGCATCGCGCGCATAGGCGTTGGCCGCGTGGTAATCGCCATAATAGGCGGCTTCGTCCGCAGCGCGCTGATCCCGGCCCGCCTGATAGGCCCGGTACCGGGCATCCTGATACGCCTGGTTCGCCATGTAGGAATCATAGCCCCAGGCTTGCGCGCTGGCGGCGGTGGAGGCGAACAGCGCGCCTCCGGCAAGGGCGAACAGCAAAGCAGTTTTGCGCATGGTCATCGCGACACCTCAAGATATCGATCCGCTCCCGGATGATCAGGTGATAGCCCCATGATTCTGAACTGATCGTGGCGGGGGCGTTCAGCCGTGCGCCAGCTTTGTGGCCAAGGCATTGCCCGTCAGGAACAGGTTCCGCCCAGCTGTTGTCCATGCGACCCGACGACATAGCCCAGTTCCTGTCGGGGACGTTGCGCGATGCGGTAGCGCATGGGGTGCGCGGGATCGTCCTCCGCCTCGACGATCCAGGCGCCCACCCGACCGGAGGGGGTGGTCACCGTCTCGCGCCCGACGACCTTTAGGGTGAATTGGCCGAAGCCCTTGTCATATTGCCAGAAGGGGAGGGTGTAGCGCCCGCCCTGGCGAAGCGGCAGCGCGGCGAAGGTCACGCCCCATAAATTGCCATCCCAGACCGGATGATCCGCCGCCACGTCGATCAGCGTCGTCGCGGTCGCGGTCTCGCGCGTGCCGGTGATCCGACCCTTGGCATAGTCGATCGTGATCCGGTGCCAGCCGCGATCGGTCCGCGCGCCGCCGCGCTGGCTGTCCATGTGCAGCGGCAGCAGCGTCCGGCGGTCGACGATGAAATGATCGCGCATGTCGAACACGCCGTTCGCGACCTTCTGATGAATGACGATGTCCCAGACCGGCCTGCCGTCGATGCGGGTCGCGGCGATCGTCTGGGCGGTCATACCCATGGCTTTCCCATCGGCGGTCATGGTGTAGCAGACCGAGCCGGGGCGAAGCCGGTCGCCTTCCATGCGCGCAGGGGTGATATCGCCCCCGACCAAGGCCGCGAGCAGAAGCAGTGACGTCATGGAACCTCCATCAAGGTCAGGGGGTGGATTCGCTCCGCCGATGGGCAAGAAGGGGAATGGCGATCAACTCGATGGCCAGCGCGACCGCCTGTACGACAAGCCCCGTCGTCGTGGCGATTGGAGCGATGACGACAACGACGGCCCCGACGATCGCCGCCGTTATCAGCCAAAGCATCGCGGCCTGATGCCAGCGGCGCTGAAGCACGGTCCAGGCGATCGCCATATGCGCCAGCCCCAGCAGTAACAGCAGGGCCGTCACGGCGGGTGTCATATCGCGATAGAGTTCGGCCCTCGCCCGCTGCGCCGCACCCCCATGGGTCAGCACGGCATAATAGGGGTCATGACCGGAGATCAGGAAATAGGCCCCGCGAAGACCGCATTGGAAGTGAAAGGCGGCAAAGGGCAGGATCAGCCCGATCGTCAGCCCATGGCGGACCAGGAGCGATCGGCCGTCGCGATGCAAAGGCAGGCGTCGCCATGCCGTCGTCAGGCAACCCAGCGCGAAGGGCAGGGCACGTCCATCCGCCGCCGCCGCCTCCAGTTCGGCGCGCATCGCCTGCCCCCAGGCCCGCTCATCGGGCGGCAGGCAGCGTGCCGCAATCGCCACGATCCGCTGGGGTAGCGACGCGCTCATGCGGGTGACCATTGGGTGGTTGGTTCGCCGCCAGCCTCTTGCGACCGCGCCAGCGCGATACCGGCGGCGGTCAGGCGATAGACATGCCGTGCGGGGCGCCCCGGCTGCGACGGATCGCGCCACTCCGCCTCGACCAGCCCCTTTTCGGTCATCCGCATCATCAGCGGATAGAGCGTGCCGGACGACAGCCCGGTATCCTTCATCAACTCATAGCCATGCCGCCACGCCGCCGGATCGGTCATCATGGCGGCCAACAGGGCACGCATCTGTCGCGAGGGCGGTCTATTGCGAAGCATGACGGCACTACGACATATGTAGATTTAAGAGTCAAGCCGATGCCCCCATGGATCGCGTCACGTCCGCGGGACAAGAGCCGACGCCATCACCAGCGCGCAAAAGGCCATGGCGAGGAGCAGCCCGACGACGAGCTGCTGTCGCACGGCACGCTGATGGCCGTCGGTCACCGGATAGGTGACGATGCGGGCGATCATTACGATCACGAGATCGGGAAAGGCAAAGAACAGAATCTCGCCGCGTGAGGCCGGTCGGTCGAAGATCGGCGTCGCGAACAGCGCGATATTGATCAGCGCGGACAAGGCGAGCCCGATCCGAAGCCATCGCTCCCCGCCGCTGTCCCGATCGAGCTTGGCGATGAAAGCGAGACACACGCCCGCACAGGCGACCCGGTAGCTGCTATCCAGCGACACGCCGAAACGGCGCTCCAGAACGAAGCCGATCGCCAGCAGCAGGCCGATGCCGATCAGGGCGAGCATGAATTTCCGAACGACGATCATCGAAGGCCGCTCCCGGCAGGAGACGGGGATTCAGCAGGGTGGGGGGAGAAGGTCGCCGTCCCTGGCGGCCACCGCCTCCCCTCACCATCATCCCGCCCTGCCATCAATAGGCGTAGGCACGCACCAGATCGTAGAGATAGTCGCGGCCGTTATAGAGCGACGTCACCCGAATCCGCTCATTCAGGCCATGGATGCCCGACATGTCCTTTTCGATGAAGATGCCCGGCGCGCCGTAGACGGGGATGCCGATCGCCTGGAAGAAGATGCCGTCGGTCGCGCCCGTCGACATCATCGGGACCAGCGGCACGCCGGGGAAATGCCTGGCGGCGATTGCCTTCATCGGGCCGATGATCTTGGGGTCCAGCTTGGGCGGGATGGCGGTCGGCCGAACCGGCTGGTTGGCGGTGACGGTGATCTTCGGCCCGGCCAGCTCCTTCAGCTTGGCCAGCGTCCCCTCGACCGTCTCGCCGGGGAAGATGCGGCAGTTGATATTGGCGGTCGCGCGCTGGGGCAGGGCGTTTTCGGCATGGCCCGCTTGGAGCAGTGTCGCCACGCAGGTGGTGCGCAGCGTCGAGTGCAGCGCCTTGTCCTGGCTGACGATGGCGTCCGCCGCCTTGTCGTTCGGATCGGCAAGCAGCCGGGTGATCGCATTGCCCAATTGCCCACCGACCTTTTGCGCGGTCGCGGTCAGGAAGGCGCGGGTCGTGTCGGTCAGGACGACGGGAAATTCATAACCCTGCACCGCCTTCACCGCATCGGCGAGTTCGTAGATGGCGTTTTCCGGCGTCGGTTGCGAGCTGTGTCCGCCGGGATTGGTCGCCAGGAACGTATAGTTCTGCGCGGCCTTTTCGCCGACCTGCACCGCCAGCAATTCGCGCTTGCCATCGGCGTCCAGCCGCCCGCCGCCGCCCTCGTTCAGGACGAATTCGGCGGCAATCAGATCGGGCTTGTTCTTGGCCAGCCATTCGGCACCGTTGAACGCGAAGGTCGTCTCCTCGCCGCAGGTCAGTGCCATCTTGATCGTCCGCTTGGGCGGGGTCTTTTTGAGGCGGATCAGCGTATCGGCCCAGATCGCGCTCATCGCCTTGTCGTCGACGGTGCCGCGACCATAGAGGAACCCGTCCTCCTCGATCAGCTTGAACGGGTCGCGGGTCCAGTCCTCGCGCTTGGCCTCGACCACGTCGAGATGGCCGAGCAGCAGCATGGGCTTCAGTTTCTTGTCGGTGCCGGGCAGCACCGCGACGATGCCGCCGTCCTTGGGATGTTCGGGCACCGAGAACAGGGTGATGTCGGCGTCCCTATAGCCCGCCGCCTTCAGACGGTCCGCGATTTGCGCCGATGCCTGGGTGCAGCTGCCGACGGACAGGCTGGTATTGGTTTCGACCAGTTGCTTGTAGAGGTCGAAGAACGCCTTCTGGTCCGGCCGATCCTGCGCCGCCGCCATGGCGGGCAGCAGCGCGCAACCCGCCAGCGCTCCACCGATCCATTTCGCCAACCGCATCTTCTGTCCCCCTTATTCTGGTTTCGATGGGAATAGAGCGCGTCATGAGGACAGGTGCAAGCGATTGAGTTCCTTCATTCCTCCCCTGGAAGGGGAGGGGCAGGCCGACAGGCCTGACGGAGGGGTGTCCCGCTATCGAGAGGGTGACACCCCTCCGACGCGCTGCGCGCGCCACCTCCCCTTACAGGAGAGGAACATGGAGCGGCTATCCCTTTGCCCCGGGGCGATTTCGCGCTAGCAGTCGCCGATGGACCGACCCGACACCGTTTCCCGCCCTCGCCTGATCTCCCCCTCGCTGTTCGCGCTGTCGATCTTCTATGGCGGCATGGTATGTATCGCCGGCGTACTGGGTAACAAGCAGGTCGCGCTGGGGCCGCTGGCGGTGGAGGCGGGCATCTTCGCCTTCCTGCTGCTGGTCGTCACGTCGAGCGCGGTCGCCGAACTGCACGGCGCCGCCACCGCCGGGCGGCTGGTGCGGGTGGGCTTCGTACCGCTGCTCGTCTCGCTGGCACTGTCCTGGGTCGTGTGGATGCTGCCGCCCTCGCCCGAAATGATCCCGGCCAATCGCGACGCGATCCAGCTGGTGCTGGGATCGACCTGGCGGATCTGGCTGGGCGGGATCATCGCTTACGGCGTGTCGCAGACGCTGAACGTCACCATCTTCGCCGCGCTCAAGGGCAAGGAGGGCAGCAAGCTGCTCTGGCTGCGCGCGGCGGTGGCCAGCATGCTCAGCCAGATCGTCGATACGCTGCTGTTCGTGACCATCGCCTTTTACGGCGCCTTTCCGATCGGGCAGCTGATCGTGGGGCAGATGATCGCCAAGGTCACGCTGTCGGCCGTGCTGGTGCCGCCGCTCATCTATGTGTTCGTGGGGATCGGGCGGCGGCTGGATCGCGGCTGATCCATATTGCCGGTTTTCCCCGGTCCCGACCCGCGATAAAGGGCGCGCCATGACCAACCACGATCCCGACGCCGCCCTGCTCGCCAAGGCCGAGACGCTGACCGAGGCGCTGCCCTATCTCCAGCGTTATGCGGGCAAGACCTTCGTGGTGAAATATGGCGGCCACGCCATGGGCGATCCCGAGCGTCAGCGCGACTTTGCCGAGGATATGGTGCTGCTCAAGGCGGTCGGCATCAACCCGGTCGTGGTCCATGGCGGCGGTCCGCAGATCGGCGCGATGCTCAAGCGCCTCGGTGTCGAGTCGCAGTTCGTCAACGGCCTGCGCGTGACCGACAAGGAAACCGCGCAGATCGCCGAAATGGTGCTGGCGGGATCGATCAACAAGGAAATCGTCAGCTGGATCGCCGCCGCCGGGGGCCGCGCGGTCGGCATCTCGGGCAAGGACGCCGGGCTTGTCATCGCCGAGAAGGTGCAGGGGCGCGAGGCCGATCCGCTGAAGGGCATCGAGCGGCATGTCGATCTGGGCTTCGTCGGAGAGCCGGTTTCAGTCGATCCGCGCCTGATCGAAAGCCTGTGCGCCGACGGGATCATCCCCGTGATCGCACCGGTCGGCATCGGGCTGGACGGGCATACCTATAACATCAACGCCGACACCATGGCGGGCGCGATCGCCGCGCGGCTGGGCGCGTCGCGCTTCTTCCTGCTGACCGACGTCGCGGGCGTGCTCGACAAGCAGGGCGAGTTGATGACCGACCTCAACCCCGCGCGGATCGCGGAGCTTCGGGCCGACGGGACGATTTCGGGGGGGATGATCCCCAAGCTGGAAACCTGCGTCAACGCGGTCGAGGCGGGCGTGGATGCGGCGGTGATTCTGGATGGGCGGGTGCCGCACGGGATGCTGCTGGAAATCTTCACCAAGCAGGGTGCGGGGACGTTAGTCCGCCGGTAATTTCTGGTCTGAGGCGAGGTCGGGGCGTGGCCTTCGACTTCGCTCAGGCTGAACAGGGTTGGGGGTATGCCCACTCCTCGACAGCCGTTCAGGCTGAGCGAAGTCGAAGACCACGCCCCAGCACCAGACGGGAAACGGTCAGAAATCGACCGCGACGCCCTTCAATTCCCAATCCCCATAGCGCACCGGATTCTTCCCCAACGGGTCATTCTGCGGCTCCGGCTTGGCCTCTGGCTGCGGCACCGGGGTATTCTGCGACAGATAGGCGGGCGGCTTCACATGGTCGGGGCGCTGGCCCATGGGCGGTCCTTTCGACTAAGGGGCAATGATTGCAGCCCATGTCGGGGCTGACAGGAGTTTTGCCAAGTGACACGTCCTCCCCAATCGCCGACCCGTGGCCGTCCCGATCGCCGGGGTGCGCCCAAGGGTGAGGACCGGCGCGGACGACAGCAGCGCCCCACCGAGCCGCTGGGCACCGCCGCCCGCCGCGCCGCCATCCGCCTGCTCGATGCGGTGCTGCGCCGGGGTGAGCCGCTGGAGGCCGCGCTCGCCTCGGCGACCCGGGCGCTGCCGGGGGGACCGGATCGGGGCCTCGCGCACGCTATCGCCGCGGAGACGCTGCGCCGCCTGCCCGATCTCGACGCGCTGATCGACTCGGCGACCAAGCAGCGGCTGCCCGACGATGCCAAGGCGCGTTTCGCGCTCCGTATCGCACTGGTGCAGTTGCTGGCGCTGGGCACGCCGCCCCATGCGGCGATCTCCACCGTATTGCCGCTGGTCGATGGCGGCCCGCGCAAGCTGGTCCACGGCGTATTCAGCACCATCACCAAAAGCGGCGTGCTGCTCCCCGAAATCCCCGCTTTGCCCGACGCGACCGAAGCGCGCTGGGAAGCGAATTGGGGTGACGAGATGGTCGAGGCCGCCGCCCATGCCATCGCCGCACCGCCGCCGCTCGACCTGACGCTGGCCGATCCGGCTGCGACCGCCGAATGGGTCGAAAAGCTGGGCGGGGTCAGCCTGCTGCCCGGTCATGTCCGTCTGCCCTCGGGCCATTCGGTGATGGAATTGCAGGGCTTTGACGAAGGCGCCTGGTGGGTACAGGACCTCGCCGCCTCGATCCCCGCGCGTCTGCTGGGCGAGGGGAAGGGCGATGTGCTCGACCTGTGCGCCGCGCCGGGCGGCAAGACGTTGCAACTCGCCGCCGCCGGTTGGAAGGTCACCGCGATCGACCAATCCGAATCGCGCCTCGCCCGCCTGAGCGAGAATCTGGAGCGGACCGGGCAATCCGCCGAGATCGTCACCGCCGACCTGCGCGAATGGGCGCCCCCGGCCCCGGCCGACGCGATCCTGGTCGACGCGCCGTGTAGCGCCAGCGGCATCTTCCGCCGTCATCCGGACGTGCTCTACCGCGTTCGCCCGGCGATCATCGCCGAGATGGCGGAATTGCAGCGGGTGATCCTGGCGCGCGCGGCCGACTGGCTGAAGCCCGGTGGGACCATGGTCTATGCCACCTGCTCGCTGGAGCCCGAAGAGGGCGAGCGGCAGATCGAGGCGTTCCTCGAAGCGCGCCCCGATTATACGCTGGTCCCGATCGCTGGCGACTGGCCCGGCATCACGGAGAGGGGCACGATCCGCACCCTGCCGACGATGCTCGCAAAGGAAGGGCGGCTCGACGGGTTCTTCATCGCCAGGCTGCAACGCAAAGGCTGACTTGGGCGCGATATGGGAGTAGAGGGGAAAACCATGCTTCCTGTGCGTATCGCTCCTTCCATCCTCTCCGCCGATTTCGCCAAATTGGGCGAAGAAGTCCGGGCCATCGACGCCGCCGGCGCCGACTGGATTCACATCGATGTGATGGACGGGCATTTCGTGCCCAACATCACCATCGGCCCGGCGGTGGTGAAGGCGCTGCGCCCGCACACGGCCAAGCCCTTCGACGTGCATCTGATGATCTCGCCGATCGACGCCTATCTGGACGCCTTTGCCGAGGCGGGGGCGGACACCATCACGGTGCACCCGGAGGCGGGGCCGCACATCCATCGCACGATCCAGCATATCAAGGGGCTGGGCAAGCGCGCCGGCGTGGTGCTGAACCCCGCCACGCCCGCCAAGATGCTGGATTATCTGATCGACATGGTCGACCTGGTCCTGGTCATGAGCGTCAACCCCGGTTTCGGCGGACAGAGCTTCATCGACAGCCAGCTCAAGAAGATCGTCGCGATCCGCAAGATGATCGACCATTCGGGCCGCGAAATCGATCTGGAGGTCGATGGCGGCGTCGATGCCGTTCATGCGAAGCGCTGCATCGAGGCGGGTGCGGATGCGCTGGTCGCGGGGACGGCGGCGTTCCGGGGCGGCCCGGCGCACTACGCCGCCAATATCGCCGCGCTGCGCGGCTGAGCGGGCGATCGAACGACATGCGTGACCGTATCGGGGGCGATGTCGCCCCGCCCGCCGCCGACAGCATCGAAGAGGGCAAGCGCCTCGTCCGCGTCCAGACCGGGGGCCTGTCGCTCGCCGATCGGTTGAGCGAGCATCTCCACCGCCTGACCTGGCGCACGCCGCTCCATTCGCTGCGGTTGAAGGGGCGGCATCCGCTGAAGCTGATGGCGGTGCCCGAGGACCCGATCCTGGGCGATATCGAGCGCGGTCATGCGCTGCTCGGCGGGGTGCTCGACTGGCGTGGCGAGGAGCGGGGGGTCGAATCGATCGACTTCGCACGGCCCGACTGGTCGACGGGGTTCGCCGATCATCTGCACAGCTTTGCCTGGCTGCGCGACCTTTCGTCGGTCGCCACCCGGCAACAGGGCGCGCCGATCGCCGAATATCTGATGGGCCGCTGGCTCGACGCCTTTGCCGAGACGGTCGATGCCACGGCGTGGCGGCCCGATCTGTGGGGACGGCGCATCCTGTTCTGGACCGCGCATGCGCCGCTGATCCTGTCCTCGACCGACCTCGTCTATCGCTCGCGCGTGTTGAATACGATGGCGCGGGGGGCGCGGCATCTGGATCGCGGTGCCGACAAGGCACCGGCGGGCGTCGCGCGGATCGCGTCTTGGTGCGGGGTGATCGCGGCGGGGCTGTTGCTGGCCGGGGGCGATCCGCGCCAGGCGTTCGGCGAGGCGGGGCTGTCGCGGGCGCTCGATACCGGGCTGTTCGCCGATGGCGGCGTCATCGCGCGCAGCCCGTCGGTGCAGCTCGACGCGGTCATGCTGCTGACCATGATGCGTGAGGTCTATGACGCGCGTGGCCTGGCCTTCCCCGATCCATTCCAGGCGCGGTTGCAGAAGATGATCTCGGCGCTGCTCGGCGTGATGCATGGCGATCGCGCGCTGTCGAGCTGGCAGGGCTCGGGCCCCGAAACGCCGGAAAAGATCGCCGCCGTGATCGAAGCGTCGGGCGTGCGCACCCGGCCGCTGCGCCAGGCGGGTGACTGGGGTTATCAGCGGCTCGCGGCGGCGCAGGCGGTGCTGGTCATGGACGCCGCGCCCCCGCCGATCGCTCGCGCGATCGAGGGTGGCTGTGCCTCGACCCTGGCGTTCGAGTTTTCGGACGGCGCGCAGCGGATCGTCGTCAATTGCGGCGGCGCGCGGGCAACCGTGGCGCAGGTGCCCGCCAGCCTGGCGCACGGCCTTCGCACCACGGCGGCGCATTCGACGCTGACGCTGGGCGACAGCAACTCCACCGCCATCCATGCCGATGGCACGCTGGGCCGCGGCGTCGCCGAGGTCGAACTCAGCCGCCAGGAATCGGACGCCGCCAGCCGGATCGAGGCGAGCCATGACGGTTATGTCCGCCGTTATGGCTTCACCCATCGCCGCCAGCTGCTGCTGACCGGCGACGGGCGCGAGTTGCGCGGCGAGGATGCGCTGCTGCCCGAGGGGCGTAAGCGCCAGGCGGGGAGCACCCATTTCAGCCTGCGTTTCCATCTCGGCGACGGGGTGGAGGCGATGGTGACGGCCGAGAGTGGCCAGGCGATCCTGCGCCTCGACGATGGCGCGCTGTGGCAGTTCCGCTGTCGCGGCGGCACGCTGGCGATCGAGGAATCGCTGTGGATCGACGGCACCGGCCGTCCGGTCGCGACTCAGCAGCTTGTCGTGACCGGCGAGACCCCGGCAGGCGGCGCGCATGTCAGCTGGGCCTTTAAGCGCGCGCTTTAAGGGGGGGGCATGCGCGCGGAGGCGCAAAGACTCAAATTCCTCCCCTGCAAGGGGGGTGGCAGGCCGAAGGCCTGACGAAGGGGTGTCCCGCCCGGCAAGTAAAGCCTGCCCTCGCAACCGGTAACACCCCTCCACCATGCGGCGCATGGCCCCCCTCTCCTTACAGGGGAGGAATGGGTCTTTCCCGAATCACATTTTGCGCTTCGGCGAATCGGAGTCTATCGGGTCCGCAAACTCCTCCCAGTATCAGGACCCGCTGCCCGATGGCCGTTTCGCTCCCCACCGCTCCCTCCGTCGATCAGGTGCCGGTTCGCCGCGCGCTGTTGTCGGTGTCCGACAAGACCGGCGTCATCGACCTGGCGCGTGCGCTGGCCGAACGCGGAGTCGATCTGGTCTCGACCGGCGGCACGGCCAAGGCGATCCGCGATGCGGGCCTGCCGGTACGCGACATTTCCGAGGTTACCAACTTCCCGGAGATGATGGACGGCCGGGTCAAGACGCTGCACCCGATGGTCCATGGTGGCCTGCTTGCGGTGCGCGACGATCCCGCGCATGCCGCCGCGATGACCGAGCATGGCATCGGTGCGATCGACCTGGTGGTCGTGAACCTCTACCCCTTTCAGCAGACGGTCGCAAAGGGCGCCGAACGCCCCGAAATCATCGAGAATATCGACATTGGCGGTCCGTCCATGGTTCGTTCGGCCGCCAAGAATCACGGTTACGTGTCGATCCTGACCGACCCGAACGATTATGCCGACTTCCTCGCCGAACTCGCGGCGAATGACGGCGCCTCGACGCTGAAGACCCGCCAGCGTCTCGCCGCCAAGGCCTTTGCCGCCACCGCCGCCTATGACTCGGCGATCGCCCAGTGGTTCGCCTTCGCCGATCAGGGCGAGGCGTTCCCGGCGACCCTGCCGCTCGCCTTTACCAAGCATCCCGAAACCCTGCGCTACGGCGAGAACCCGCATCAGGTCGCGGCGCTCTATCTGCCGCAGCGGGGTGGGCAGGGTATCGCGCAGGCCGAGCAGTTGCAGGGCAAGGCGCTGAGCTACAACAACCTCAATGACGCCGATGCCGCGCTGGAGCTGGTCAGCGAGTTCATCGACGGCCCGCCGACCGTGGTGATCGTCAAGCACGCCAATCCGTGCGGCGTGGCGAGCGGCGAGACGCTGCTCGAGGCCTATCAGGCGGCCTTCGCCTGCGACACGGTGTCGGCGTTCGGCGGCATCATCGCCTGCAACCGCCCGCTCGACGCCGAGACGGCGGAAGCCATCTCGGGCATCTTCACCGAGGTGGTGGTGGCACCCGACGCGAGCGCGGAGGCCCGCGCGATCTTCGCCAAGAAGAAGAATCTCCGTCTGCTGCTGTCGGGCGAACTGCCCAATCCGTCGCGTGCCGGCCTGATGCTGAAGTCGATCGCGGGCGGCCTGCTGGTCCAGAGCCGCGACAATGGTCGCCTGACCGACGACATGCTGAAGGTCGTCACCAAGCGCGCCCCGACCGAGCAGGAGCTGGCCGATTGCCGCTTTGCCTGGACGGTCGCCAAGCATGTGAAGTCGAACGCGATCGTCTATGCCAAGGGCGGTTCGACCGCGGGCGTGGGCGCGGGCCAGATGAACCGCCTGGAATCGGCGCGCATCGCTGCGTGGAAGGCCAAGGACGCCGCCGACAAGGCGGGCTGGGCCGAGCCGCGCACCATCGGTTCGGCGGTCGCGTCGGACGCGTTCTTCCCCTTCGCCGATGGCCTGCTCGCGGCGGTCGAGGCGGGCGCGACCGCGGTGATCCAGCCGGGCGGCTCGATCCGCGACGACGAGGTCATTGCGGCCGCGGACGAAGCCGGGCTGGCGATGGTGTTCACCGGCATGCGCCACTTCCGGCATTGATGATTGGGGGGCCCCTCTCGACGCATGCGGGAGGGGCTTTTCCGATCCGGCCTTGCGGGGGCGGAAAGATCATATCTAGCGTGGCCCATCGGCAACATTCGGGGAACGGGGTGATAACAGGGGCTGTTTAGCCTCTCTCTGTTCCGCTAAACCGCGCTGGTCATGCCCCATCTCTATCTCGTCGACGGCTCCGGCTATATCTTCCGCGCCTATCACCGCCTGCCGCCGCTGACCAACAAGCATGGCGAGCCGGTGGGGGCGGTGTACGGCTATACCACCATGCTCTGGAAGCTGGTGGACGAGATCAACGCCGCCGACGGGCCGACCCATATGGCGGTGGTCCTCGACAAGTCGTCCAAGACCTTCCGCAACGAGATGTACGACCAGTATAAGGCGCACCGGCCCCCGCCCCCGCCCGATCTGGTCCCCCAATTCCCGATGATCCGCGACGCCACCCGCGCCTTCTCGCTGCCCTGCATCGAGGAAGCAGGGCTGGAGGCCGACGACCTGATCGCCTGCTATGCCCGCGCCGCGATGGCCGAGGGGTGGCAGGTCACGATCGTATCGGGCGACAAGGACCTGATGCAGCTGGTCGAGGATGGCAGCCTCGACATGCTCGACACGATGAACAACCGGCGTCTGGGCGAATCTTACGTCCAGGAGAAGTTCGGCGTCGGCCCGAAGCAGTTGGGCGATGTGCTGGCGCTGATGGGCGACAGCGTCGACAACGTGCCGGGCGTGCCGGGCGTGGGTCCGAAGACCGCCTCCAAGCTGATCGTCGAGCATGGCGACCTCGAATCGGTGCTGGCCGCCGCGCCCGAGATGAAGAAGGGCAAGCTGCGCGACAACCTCATTGAACATGCCGAGAATGCGCGGCTGTCGAAGCGGCTGGTCACGCTGGAGTGCAATGCGCCGCTGCCGCAGCCGCTGGAGGAACTGGCGCTGCATCCGACCATCCCGGATGCGCCGCTGCGCGCGTTCCTGGAGCATCATGGCTTCCGCTCGCTGATCGCCAAGATGGGGCAGATCACCGAAGACGCCGCGCCCGCCCCCGCCGCCGGAGAGGCCGCGCCCGCCGCGCCGATGGACGATGACGAGCCCTGCAATCTCGACGGCTATACCACGGTCCAGGACCTGGAGACGCTCGACCAATGGGTGGCGGACGCACGTCACCAGGGCTTTATCGCGATCGATACCGAGACCAGCTCGACCGACGCGACCCAGGCCGAACTGGTCGGGGTCAGCCTGTGCCTGGCGCCCAACAAGGCATGTTACATCCCGCTTGGCCATGGCGGCACCGACCTCCTTTCGGAAGTGCCGGTACAGATTCCGGTCGCCGAAGCGCTCGATCGGATCAAGGCGCTGTGCGAGGACCCGTCGGTCCTGAAGATCGGCCAGAACCTGAAATTCGACATGATCGTGCTGGGCGAGCGGGGCATTTCCGTCGCGCCGCATGACGACACGATCGTGCTGAGCTTTGACCTCGACGCCGGGCTGCACGGCCATGGCATGGACGAGCTGGCTGCGACCCATCTGTCGCACACCTGCCTGGCCTTCAAGGAAGTGGTCGGCACCGGCAAGAAGCAGCTCGGCTTCCACGAGGTCGATCTCAAGACCGCCACCCGCTACGCCGCCGAGGATGCCGACGTCACGCTGCGGCTGTGGAAGCGGTTCAAGGCGCGACTCCCCATGGAGCAGGCGACGCGAGTCTATGAGATGGTCGACCGCCCGCTGGTGCCGGTGATCGCGGGCATGGAGCGGCGCGGGATCAAGGTCGATCGCGAACGCCTGTCGCAGCTTTCGACCGAGTTCGCCGGACAGATTGCGGGCCTTGAGGGGGAGATCCACGCCATGGCGGGCACCCCCTTCACCATCGGCAGCCCCAAGCAGCTGGGCGAGATCCTGTTCGACCGGCTCGGCCTGAAGGGCGGGCGCAAGGGCAAGTCGGGCGTCTATTCGACCGACGTGACCGAACTCGAACGCTTGGCCCGCGACGGCGGCGAGGCGGCGGAGATCGTGCGCAAGATCCTGGAATGGCGCCAGCTGTCCAAGCTGAAGAGCACCTATACCGATGCGCTCCAGGCGCAGATCAACCCGAAGACCGGCCGCGTCCACACTAGCTACAGCCTGACCGGCGCGCAGACCGGGCGGCTGTCCTCGACCGAGCCCAACCTTCAGAACATCCCGATCCGCACCGAGGTCGGGCGACAGCTGCGCGAGGCGTTCATCGCCGAGGACGGCCATGTCCTGATCGCCGCCGACTATTCGCAGATCGAATTGCGCCTCGCCGCGCATATGGCCGACGTGCCCGCCTTGCGTGATGCCTTTGCGAACGGCGACGACATCCACAGCCTGACCGCCAAGGAATTGTTCGGCGAGGTCAATCGCGACACGCGCGGGCGGGCCAAGACGATCAACTTCGCCATCCTCTACGGCATTTCGCGCTGGGGGCTGGCGGGCCGCCTCGACGTGTCGGCGGACGAGGCGCAGGCGATGATCGACCGCTATTTCGAGCGTTTCCCCGGCATCAACCGCTATATCGCCGAGACGCTGTCGAGCGTGCGCGAGAAGGGCTTCACGAGCACGCTGTTCGGCCGCAAGACCCATTTCCCGCGCATCGCCTCACGCAATCAGGGCGAGCGGCAGGGGGCGGAACGCGCCGCGATCAACGCCCCGATCCAGGGCACCAGTGCCGACATCATCAAGCGCGCCATGGTCCGCATGGAACCCGCGCTCGCCGCGGCTGGCCTCGGCCATGTGCGGATGCTGCTCCAGGTGCATGACGAACTGGTGTTCGAAGCGCCCGAGGCGGATGCCGAAGCCGCCGGCGCCGTGATCCGCGAAGTGATGGCGGGCGCGGCCGAACCGGCCGTCACGCTGTCGGTGCCGCTGGGCGTCGAGATCGGGTTCGGCAAAAGCTGGGGCGCGGCGCATTGACCGTCGCGTCCCGCCTTTTCCAGCCGCTCTGCCGCTGATGGCCGAAACCAAGGACATTGATGCGCTCGCCAAAGGCGGGCGGACCAATATCGCAGGGTTCATCCTGCGACTGGCGGCGCGCATCCCCTTCCTGTTCATCGCCGGGCGGATCTATGGTCCGGATCTGGTCGGGCGCTTCGCCATTGCGGTGGTCGTCGTCGAACTGGCGGCGCTGATCGCGACGCTGGGTCTCAAGCGTGGGCTGGCGCAGGCGCTGTCCTCAACCGATCGGCCCCATGTCCATGTCGTGTGGGACGCGATGGCGCTGGCCTTCCTGGCCTCGGTTGTGGCCAGCGGTCTATTATGGTCGTTTCCTGAGCTACTCTATCCCAACAGCGCCATCACCGGGCTGGACCGATGGCTGCCCTGCATCATCGTCGCCATCGCCTGGTCGGATGTCAGCCTCGCCGCGCTCGCCTATCGCCTGAACGTCAAGGCGACCGTTACCGCGCGCGCGGTGGTCGAGCCTTGGACCATCTCGATCGCCGCCTGGGTCTTTTCCTTCTTCACGATCCGCGACGGCTTGGTGCTGTCCTATGTGGCGTCGATGACAGCGGCGCTGATCGCCAGCCTGGTGCCGTTCCTGCGCAGCTATGGCCTGCCCCATGGCTGGAGCCCCCGGCTCGCCGCCGTGTTCGCGCTCGCCCGCGCCAATGCGCCGCTGGCGGGGGCGGACGCACTGGAATGGGGCACGCGCAATGTCGACCGCTTCATCCTGGGCGTGATGTTCGAACCCCGCATCGTCGGCATCTATTATATGGCGCAGCAGGTCGCCTCGCTGCCGCAGAAGCTGAAGACCAGTTTCGACCCGATCCTGGGCCCGGTCATCACCCAGAGCCTGGCCAATGGCGATATGGGCGCGATCGCGCGGCAGGTGCGACAGGTCGCCTTCTGGATCATGGCGGCGCAGGGGTGCCTGGCGCTGATGGGATCGATTCCGGGCGAAGGCGTGATGGGCGTGGTCGGCCCGCAATTCGTGTCGGGCACCGCCGCGCTGGCCTTCCTGCTGTTCGCCGAGGTGCTGGCCTCGACCGGTGCGGTGTGCGAATCGGCGCTGGTCTATACCGCACGCCACCGCAACCTGATGATCTCGATCGCGATGCTGGGGGTGCAGATCGGCTTGAGCTTCGCGCTGATCCTGGGGATGCGTGCCCTGGGCTGGCCGGAAACCTGGGCCGCGGCGGGTCCGGCAGTGGCGCTGGCGGCCAGCGTGACCATGACATCGGTGATCAAGGCGCGCGTCCTGTCAGGCATGCTGAAGGCCCCGGTCTCCCCGTTTCGCTGGCCGCTTGTCTGGGCGGCGGCGGCGGCGACGGCGGTGGGGGCCATCTTCACGCTGTTGCCGCAGCGGCTGGAATGGGCGGAACTGCTGTTCGGCGAGCCCGCGATCGCGGCGACCTATCTGTTCATACTCTGGCGCTGGGCGTTCGGCCCGGCGGACCGTGCGCTGTTCGGCAAGGCCCCCAGCGCGGACGAGGCCACATTACCCCATTCGGGCGGAATCACGCGGTAAGGTCGTCCTCCCCCTCGACGGCAGCAGGATCGCGGCCTTGAGGGGTAGGGACAGGGCTCAGTTCGCGACGGCGACCGGCCCGCGTGGGGGACCCGCGTAGCTGGCGACGGCGGCGGCAACATTCTGGATCAGCAACTGGCGCTGACGAATATCCTCGGTCGTGTCGCCGATCATCACCGCGATGGCGAAGCGGCGGCCATCGGGGGCGGTCAGCAGGCCGACATCGTTGAAGCCCGCATTGCGACGACCCAGATCCTGGCCGGTGCCGGTCTTGTGCGCGATCTTCCACCCGGACGGCACGGCGGCGCGCAGCCGGGCATGGCCGGTGCGCGAGGCTTCCATCGTGTCGAGCAGGATGCGGGTCGAGGTTTCGGACAGCAACTCACCCCGCGCCAGCCGGGCCAGCGCGTCGGCGATCGCGATCGGGGCGGCGCCATCGGGCGGATCGCCGACATAGGCGTCGAGCGCGGCGGTCCGTGCCGCCGGATCGAGCCGGTTGCGCGCCGCCTGGAATGCCCCCGCCATCGCGAAGGCGGGTTGCCAGGTCAGCCCGGCGGTCTTCGCCTGGAGCAGCCGCTCACCCGGACCGAAGCGGATGTCGCCCAGCCGCTTGTTGGCGATCATCGTGCGTACTGCCTGCGGTCCGCCGACAAAGGTCAGCAGCCGGTCGTTGGCGGTATTGTCGCTCTGCGTCAGCGCGCGGGTCAGGAGTTCGCCGACCGTGGTGTGATAGCCGTCGCCCTTGACCAGCATCGCGATCGGCTGGTGAAACAGGGTCAGGTCCTCGTGGCGGACCACCACCGGTTCGTCCAGCCGCGCGCGGCCCTGGTCGCGAAGGTCGAGCAGGGTGATCGCGACCCACAGCTTCGATACCGATTGCTGCGGCAGGCGCTGACGGCCGCCGACCTCGACCGTCCAGCCGTCATCGACCGCGCGGATGGCGATGCCCTTCTTGCCCGAGAAACCGGCGGACAGCCGGTCGATCGTGCTGACCAGCCCGCTGGGCGCGGCGGGCGCGCGGCTGGGGCGGGGCGGGGGGAGCGGCATCGACACCGAAACTTGGGGATCGGGCACGCTGGGAGCATGGGACGTCGCACCGGGGCGTGAATCCGCCCCACAGCCTGCGAGCCCCAAGAGAAGAAATCCGGCAGGCCATGAACGCAGCCTGCCGCTCAATACTCGCTTCGCCACCGCAATACCCCGCAACACAGGGGTATCCTTACGTCTTGACCGGGTGGGGGAAATCCCCCCGCACGGGGCTTGCGACGAAAGGTCGCTCCTGCACGACAAGACGCGAAACATTCTGAATTCCTCCCCTACAAGGGGAGGTGGCGCGCGAAGCGCGTCGGAGGGGTGTCCCCGCTATCGAGGAGGGCGACACCCTCCGTCAGGCTTGCGCCTGCCACCTCCCCTTGTAGGGGAGGAATCAAGGCTTGCTTCACGGAATCAGGATCGTGTCCACCGCCTCCGCCTGCATCTCGGGATAGTCCAGCGTGTAATGCAGCCCGCGGCTTTCCTTGCGGTGGAGCGCACAGCGCACGATCAACTCGGCGGTCTGGAGCAAGTTGCGCAGCTCGATCAGGTCGGGCGTGACGCGGAAATGGCCGTAATAGTCGTTGATCTCGTCGGTCAGCATGCGGATGCGGTGCTGCGCGCGCTCCAGCCGCTTGGTGGTGCGGACGATGCCGACATAATTCCACATGAAGCGGCGGATTTCGGTCCAGTTCTGCTTGATGACCACCTCTTCGTCCGAATCGGTGACTCGGCTTTCATCCCAGGGGCGGATGGCGGGGGCGGGGGGCAGATCGTCCCAATGCGCCGCGATATGGTTCGCACACGCCTCGCCATAGACGAAGCATTCGAGGAGCGAATTGGAGGCCAGCCGGTTGGCGCCGTGCAGCCCCGACTGCGTCACCTCGCCCGCCGCATAGAGGCCGGGCAGGTCGGTGCGCCCGTCGCGGTCCACGATCACGCCGCCACAGGTATAATGCTGCGCGGGCACGACCGGGATCGGCTGGACCGTCATATCGATTCCCAGCGACAGCAGCTTTTCGTGGATATTGGGGAAATGCTCGCGGACGAAGGCGGGCGACTGGTGGCTGATGTCGAGATGGACATAGTCCAGGCCCAGCCGCTTGATCTCATGGTCGATCGCACGCGCTACGATGTCGCGGGGGGCGAGTTCGGCGCGCGGGTCGAGATCGGGCATGAAGCGGTGCCCGGTCTCGGGAATCTTCAGATGCCCGCCCTCGCCGCGAACCGCCTCGGTAATCAGGAAATTCTTGACCTGGGTGTTGTAGAGGCAGGTCGGGTGGAACTGCATGAATTCCATGTTCGACACGCGCGCGCCCGCGCGCCACGCCATCGCGATGCCGTCGCCGGTCGCCCCCTTGGGTGCAGTGGAGAATTGATAGGTGCGGCCGGCACCCCCGGTCGCCAGGATCGTCGCTCGCGCCTTGTGCACCACGACGCGGCCCGTCCGCCGGTCGACCGCATAGATGCCCCAGACATGGCCCGCCCCCGAATAGCGCATCTCGTGGCGGCTGGTCGCCAGGTCGATCGCGACCTGATCGGGGACCATGGTGATGTTGGGATGCGCGTCCGCGGCCTTCAACAGCGCGTCGAGCACCGCCCAGCCGGTCGCATCCGCCACATGGACGATGCGCCGGTGCGAATGCCCGCCCTCGCGCGTCAGGTGGAGCATATTGCCCTCGGTCGCGAAGGGGACTCCCACTTTCTGGAGGCGCTCGATCGCGGCGGGGGCGTTCTCGACCACGAATTCGACGGTGGCGCGGTCGTTCAGACCCGCGCCCGCGACCATCGTATCCTCGATATGGCTGTCGAAGGTGTCGCCGGGTTCGAGGACGGCGGCGATGCCCCCCTGCGCCCAGGCGGTCGAGCCCTCGTTCAGCTTGCCCTTGGCCAGCACCGTCACCTTGAACCGGTCCGCCAGATTGAGCGCGGCGGTCAGCCCGGCCGCGCCCGATCCGACGATCAGAATATCGGAATCGGTCATGCGCGGGCTCCTTGGGGCGCTGGGGTCATGGCGTACCCTCTGGCACGGACGAGAGGGTTGGGACAGGGGGTAAGCGCTTGTCTTGCGGGAAGGGGCTTCCCACCTCCTGCGCTATGACGCTGGCCCGGCCCGATTGGCGCGACCGTCTGCGCGCCGCGATTCCCACGGGGCTGATCGTGGGCGGCATGGGCTATGCGCTCATTCTGGGGCTGGGCTTCGCGCCGAGCCTCCCGGCCCCGTCGCAAGCGCTCGACAGCTTCGACGTGGTGCCTCCGGCTCCGCCGCCACCGCCCCGGACTCAGCCCAAAAAGGTCGAAACCCACCGCCCGCGCGGCGCGGCGGCGCCGCCCAATATCCGGTCGCAGGCGACCCAAGTGGTGGCGCCCCCGCCGATCGTGGTGTTGCCGCCCGTTTCGCCCGTCATCGTCGCGCCGGTTGCGGGGACGGGGGCGGATGCCAGCCAGGGCGCGTCCGACAAGCCCGGTCCGGGCACCGGTGCGGGCGGGATCGGCAACGGCACGGGCAGCGGCGGGTCGGGCGACGGCGACGGTTATGGGGAGGAAACCCCGCCCCGGCGGATCAAGGGGCGAATCAAGGACTCGGACTATCCTGAGGCCGCCGCCGATGCGGGCGCGAGCGGGACGGTGCAGGTCCGCTATTTCGTCAATGTCGATGGTCGGGTCAGCGGCTGTGTGGTGACTCAGAGCAGCGGCAACGCCGCGCTCGACGAGACGACGTGCCAGCTGATCGAGCAGCGATACCGCTATGATCCGTCGCGTGATGCCGATGGCCGGCCGGTGCGCTCGATCATCGTGGTCAATCAGGACTGGGTGTTGGAGCGGGTGCGGGACGAGCGGTGAGGGCGGGGCGTGGGCTTCGACTTCGCTTAGCCTGAACGGGGCTTGAGGATTTTCTTGGTTCGCGCGGAGGCGCGGAGAACGCAGAGATGTCGTACTTCGCTTTGCTGGCCGGCCGTCATCATCGACCTTTGAGGCGGATCATGCGCTTGCCAAGCGCCTGACACCTCCGCGTTCTCCGCGCCTCCGCGCGAACCAATCTCTTCTCCCTAAACTTCGTTCAGCCTGAGTGAAGTCGAAGGCCAAGGGAATCTCTTGGCCTCAGGCCCCCACGCTCCGCGTCAGCGACAGGAACACGTCCTCCAGATCGGCTTCCTTGGTCGAGACATCGACGATCCCATAGCCATCCGCCTGCACCGCTGCCAAAACTTGGCCCGCATTCACCTTGTCCTTGGCATAGGTGATCTCCAGCGTGCGGCTGCCCTTCAGCACGATTTTGCCGAAGCTGGCATGGTCGGGCACCGCTGCGACATCGCGGTCCACCGTCACCGCGACGATCTTTTCCTGCGCCTTGCCGACCAGTTCGCGGGTCGGCTCATTGGCGACCAGGCGACCATGGTTGATGATCGCGATCCGGTCGCACAGCTCCTCGGCCTCTTCGAGATAATGGGTGGTCAGTACCACCGTCACGCCCTGTTCGTTCAACTGGCGCACATAGGCCCAGAGCTGCTGGCGAAGCTCGATGTCGACGCCTGCGGTCGGTTCGTCGAGGACCAGCACCGGCGGCGAATGCACCATCGCCTTGGCGACCATCAGGCGGCGCTTCATGCCGCCCGACAGGGTGCGCGAATAGGCGTTGGCCTTGTCCTCCAGATGCACCGCGCGCAGCAGTTCCATCGAGCGGCGCTGACCCTTGGGCACGCCGTACAGCCCGCCCTGGATCTCCAGCGTCTCCAGCGGCGTGAAGAAGGGGTCGAACAGGATTTCCTGGTTGACGATGCCGATCGACGCCTTGGCGTTGCGCGGATGCTGGTCGATGTCGAAGCCCCAGATCGATGCCGATCCTTCGGTCTTCATCACCAAGCCCGCCAGGATGTTGATCAGCGTCGACTTGCCCGCACCGTTCGGCCCCAGCAGCCCGAAGATCTGCCCCCGCGGCACGTCGAAGCTGACCCCGTCGAGCGCGCGCTTGCCGCCCTGATAGGTCTTGGCGATGCCCTGGATCGAAATGGCGGCTTCTGTCGAGGAGGTCATGGTGCCAGCGATAGGCGCGTGACGCAGAGAGGCCAAGCCGGTTTTGCCCTGTTTTGGGCAATTGCACGGGGCTCCACGCCTTGCTATCGCCACAGCCATTATGTTGCCGCCGCCCGAAACCACCCGCGTCACCCAGACCCGCGTCGCTTGCGACGGTGCCACCGACATTCCCGGAGGCGCTGCGCTCGGCCATCCGCGCGTCTGGCTGCAGATCGATGAGACCGGCTATGTCGATTGCGGCTATTGCGATCGCCGCTTCGTGCTGATCGGTGGCCCGGCGGATGGTGCGGATCAGTCGCAGCTTCCCGACCATGGGGATGGCGCGGGCCGCTGAGCCCCCTATATCGGTGGCATGACATCCGCCACCGATCCCCGCTCGTTCCTCTACCGTGACACGCTCGATCCGGAGGCCGCACTTCGGCTGACCGCCAATGCGCTGTCGCGGGCGGACGATGGCGAGCTGTATCTGCAATATAAGCGATCCGAAGCGTTCGGCTTCGATGACGGGCGGCTGAAGACGGCCAGCTACGACACGCATTCGGGTTTCGGCCTGCGCGCGGTATCGGGCGAGATGACCGCCTTCGCCCATGCCAATGAGCTTTCCGAGGCGGCGATCAAGCGCGCAGCGGAGACCATGGCGCTGATCGACCCCGCCAAGGGCACCGCCGCGCCCCCGCCGCAGGGGACCAATCGCCATCTTTATACCGCGACCGATCCGCTCGACCTGATCCCCTTCGCCGAGAAGGTGACGCTCTGCCAGACGATCGACGCCGCTGCCCGTGCGCGCGATCCCCGCGTCGTGCAGGTGTCGGTCGGGCTGTCGGGAAGCTGGAGCGTGGTGGAGATCGTTCGCCCCGACGGCTTCGTCGCCACCGACGTCCGCCCGCTCGTCCGGCTCAACATCTCGGTCGTGGTCGAACAGAATGGGCGGCGCGAAACGGGCAGCTTCGGGATCGGCGGTCGTTACCTTTACGATCGACTGGTCGCGCGCGAGACGTGGGAGCGCGGCATCGACGTCGCGTTGAACCAGGCGCTGGTCAATCTGGACTCGGTCGCAGCGCCCGCGGGGGAGATGACGGTGTTGCTGGGCCCCGGCTGGCCGGGCGTGCTGCTGCACGAGGCGATCGGGCACGGGTTGGAGGGTGACTTCAACCGTAAGGGCACCTCGGCCTTTTCGGGACGGATCGGCGAGCGGGTCGCGGCGGCGGGCGTCACCGTGGTCGATGACGGCAGCCTTGTCGACCGGCGCGGCTCGCTGTCGATCGATGACGAGGGGACGCCGACGCGTGAGGTCGTGCTGATCGAGGACGGTATCCTCAAGGGCTATATGCAGGATCGGCTCAACGCGCGGCTGATGGGCGTCGCGCCGACCGGCAATGGCCGCCGCGAGAGCTTTGCCCATGCGCCGATGCCGCGCATGACCAACACCTTCATGAAGGGTGGGCAGGACGATCCCGCTGAGCTGCTGTCGCGGGTGAAGAACGGCATCTTCGCCAAGTCCTTCGGTGGCGGACAGGTCGACATCGTGTCGGGCAAGTTCGTCTTCTCCTGCACCGAGGCGTACCGGATCGAGAATGGCCGCCTGGGCGCGCCGATCAAGGGCGCGACGCTGATCGGCGACGGGCCGAGCGTGCTGACCAAGGTGAAGGGCATCGGCAACGACTTCGCGCTGGACGAGGGCGTGGGGGTCTGCGGCAAGGGCGGGCAGAGCGTGCCTGCGGGCGTCGGCCAGCCGAGCCTGCTGGTCGAAGGGCTGACCGTCGGCGGCACCGCGCTGGCGGCGTGATTTCCCTTCCTCCCCTAGAAGGGGAAGGTGGCAGGCCGCAGGCCTGACGGAGGGGTGTCACGCTCTCGATAGCGGGTCCCCCCTCCTTACAGGGGAGGAAAGGCTGCCCAAAATTTAAGCATATCCTTGCCAATGCCTAAAAATTGATGCCGTCCGGCAGGCGAAAAGGATCGCGCCGGACCATCATAGCGCGAAAAAGTCGCGAAATCGTAACTGGCACACCCTTTGCAAAGCTTGTTGGCGGGAAACGCAAAGGGGGCACAGGTGAAGCTGATCATCGCTATCATCAAGCCGTTCAAGCTCGACGAGGTGCGCGAGGCGCTCACCACTTTGGGCGTGGCGGGCATGACGGTGACCGAGGTGAAGGGTTTCGGGCGGCAAAAGGGCCAGACCGAAATCTATCGCGGTGCCGAATACAGCACCAACATGGTGCCCAAGATCAAGATCGAGGTCGTTTGCGCGTCCGAGATTGCCGACCGCGTCGTCGAATCGATCCAGGCCGCCGCCAATACCGGCGCGATCGGCGACGGCAAGATCTTCATGCTCGATGTCGGCCAGGCCGTGCGCATCCGCACCGGCGAAACCGACGAATCGGCGCTCTGAGAGAGGGGGGGATTTCGATGAAGCATGTCACCAAATTGGCGACCGGCGCGACGGGCCTCGGCCTGGCGCTCTTCGCCGCGCTGCCCGCCTGGGCCCAGGATGCCGCCGCGCTCCAGTCGCCCGCCGCCGCCGCGCCGGCCGCGACCGTGAACAAGGGCGACACCGCCTGGATGCTCACCTCGACCGTGCTGGTCATGATGATGATCCTGCCGGGCCTGGCGCTGTTCTATGGCGGTCTGACCCGCGCGAAGAACATGCTGTCCACCATGACGCAGATCGGCGCGGCCGCATGTCTCGCGATGCTGATCTGGGTGATGTACGGCTATAGCCTGGCCTTCGGGCCGGACGTGTCGGGGGGCGCGTCCAACTTCATCTCCGGGCTGGGCAAGGCGTTCCTCTCGGGCGTCACGCCCGCCAGCCAGGCGGCGACCTTTACCGCTGGCGTCGAAATCCCCGAATATGTCTTCATCTGCTTCCAGATGACCTTCGCCGCGATCACCGCCGCGCTGGTGCTCGGCTCGGTCGTCGAGCGGATGAAATTCTCGGCGGTCATGGCGTTCACCGCCGTGTGGCTGACCATCGTCTATTTCCCGATCGCGCACATGGTGTGGGCATCGTCGGGCCTGTTCTTCAAGGCGGGCGCGCTCGACTTTGCGGGCGGCACCGTGGTGCACATCAACGCCGGCGTCTCGGCGCTGGTCGCCGCGCTGATCCTGGGTAAGCGCATGGGCTATCCGACGACCCCGATGCCCCCGCACTCGCTGACGCTGACCGGCGTGGGCACCGGCCTGCTGTGGGTCGGCTGGTTCGGGTTCAACGCGGGCTCCGCGCTGGAGGCCAATGGCTCGGCGGGTCTGGCGATGATCAACACCTTCGTCGCGACGGCGTCGGGCGGCCTGTTCTGGATGCTCGCCGAGCGTCTGGCGGGTCATAAGGGTTCGGCGCTGGGCTTCTGCTCGGGCATCGTCGCCGGCCTGGTCGCGGTGACCCCGGCCGCTGGTAACTCCGGTCCGTTCGGTGCGATCGTGCTGGGTGCGATCGCCAGCGTGGTCTGCTTCTATGCGGTGTCGGTCCTCAAGCCCAAGCTCGGCTATGACGATGCGCTCGACGCCTTCGGCGTGCACGGCATCGGCGGCATGATCGGCGCGATCGGCACCGCCGTGGTCTACGCTCCCTCGTTGGGCGGTCCGGGTGCGGCCGACTATGCGATCGGGCCGAAGCTGCTGGTACAGCTTGGCGCGGTCGCCACCACGATCGTCTGGGCCACCATCGGCACCGTCATCGCCATGTTCGTCGCCAAGGCCCTGACCGGCCTGCGGGTCTCGAAGGAAGTCGAGCAGGAAGGCCTCGACCTCGGCGAGCACGGCGAGCGCGCCTACAACTGATCGGGAGCGGGGCGAGAGACCCCCGCACCCCACGACGTTCCTCCTGCGGACGACCTAAGCCCGGTGCGGTAACGCACCGGGCCTTTTTTATGTTGGCGGGGAGGAGGGGGCGCTGCCCCCGCCTCTGCCGGGACGTCTCGGGATAGTATCAACCTCCGTTCGCACTGAGCGAAGTCGAAGTGCACGGGATTCGCTTACCCGGAGGGTGGGGCGTGGCCTTCGACTTCGCTCAGGCTGAACGGAGGTTCGGTAGGTTGAACGGCGGTGGCAGGGTCGTGGGTTGGGGCGCTTACCGCCCCTTCGGACCCGCCGGTTGCTGCGACCGCTGGGCCGCCTTGGCCGCTTCATATTCGTCGAAGGTGCGCGACAGCAGCGCCTGCGCCTCCGCCTCGGTCACCTTGCCGTCCTTGTTTGCATCGGCCTTGCCGAACCACAGATCGGCGAGGCGTCCGGCATGGACGTCGTCGATCTTCTTCTGGCCGTTGCCCATCTTCATGATGGCAGCCTTCACCTCGGCCTTGGTCAGTGCGCCGTCGTGATTGGTGTCGCGCGCCTTGAACTCGCGGGAGAATTTGGCGGCGGCCGACGCGCGCGTGTCCTGCTGCGCCAGGACGGGGGCGGCGGGCACGGCGAGCGTGGCGGCGATCAGGCCGGCGACGAGGAAACGGGTCATGCGGGACACTCCTGAACGGGACATCATGGCCGCTCCTGACGGCCTTTGGCTGTCGGGGCAATGAACGACCCCAAGCGAAGGTTGCGTGCGGCCGCCACAGCGCATAGGGCGCGGGGCAAATCCATCCCCTCTTCATCAAGGACTTTGCCATGAGCGAAGATATCAAGCGCGTCGTCCTCGCCTATTCGGGCGGCCTCGACACCAGCGTCATCCTCAAGTGGCTGCAGCAGCATTATGGCTGCGAGGTCGTGACCTTCACCGCCGATCTGGGCCAGGGCGAGGAGTTGGAGCCCGCGCGCAAGAAGGCGGAGATGGCGGGCGTAAAGCCCGAGCATATCTTCATCGACGATCTGCGCGAGGAGTTCGTCAAGGATTACGTGTTCCCGATGATGCGCGCCAACGCGCTCTACGAGGGGCTGTACCTGCTCGGCACCTCGATCGCGCGGCCGCTGATAGCCAAGCGCCAGATCGAGATCGCCAAGATGGTGAACGCCGACGCGGTCAGCCACGGCGCGACCGGCAAGGGCAACGACCAGGTCCGCTTCGAGCTGGGCTATTATGCGCTGAACCCCGACATCAAGGTCATCGCACCGTGGCGCGAATGGGACCTGACCAGCCGCACCAAGCTGATCGAATTCGCTGAGGCGCACCAGATCCCGGTGTCGAAGGACAAGCGCGGCGAAGCGCCCTTCTCGACCGACGCGAACCTGCTGCACACCTCGTCCGAGGGCAAGGTGCTGGAGGATCCGTGGGATGAGGTCCCCGATTACGTCTATTCGCGCACCGTCAACCCGGAGGACGCGCCCGACGTCCCCGAGACGATCACCATCGATTTCGAGCGTGGCGACGGCGTCGCGCTGAACGGCGAGGCGTGCTCGCCCGCCACGCTGCTGACCAAGCTCAACGAGCTGGGCCGCAAGCACGGCATCGGCCGCCTCGACCTGGTCGAGAACCGCTTCGTCGGCATGAAGAGCCGCGGCATGTACGAGACGCCGGGCGGCACCATCTATGCGCTGGCGCATCGCGGCATCGAGCAGATCACGCTCGATCGCGGCGCCGCGCATCTGAAGGACGAACTGGCGCCGCGTTATGCCGAGCTGGTCTATAACGGCTTCTGGTTCTCGCCGGAGCGCGAGATGCTGCAGGCCGCCGTCAACTACAGCCAGGAGAAGGTGACCGGCACCGTCCGCCTGAAGCTGTACAAGGGCCAGGCGATCGTGACGGGGCGCAAGTCGCCTTACAGCCTGTATTCGGAAAAGGTCGTCACCTTCGAGGACGATCAGGGCGCGTATGACCAGCGCGACGCGGCGGGCTTCATCAAGCTCAACGCGCTGCGCCTGCGCCTGCTGGGCCGTCGCGACCGGGCCTGATCCGATCCCGTCCTGACAGGAGCCATCGCCATGGATCGCCGACGGGACGGAAGAACTGACGAAGAGGCGGGGCTGTGGTGGCAGTCTCGCCTCTTTTTGTGGCTGTGCGTGATCGTATCGGCGGTGCCGCTGCTCTGGCCCGCCGTGCCGCCGCTGAGTGACATGGGCGACCATATCGGCAGCTATCGCATCCTGGCCGAGGCGGGGCGCGGACCGTTGGGGCGTCATTACGACGTGCATTGGGCCGCGGTCGGCAATTTGGGGGTCGAGGGGTTGGTGCTGGCGCTCCACCGCCTGTTTGACCTCGACATCGAACCGGCGGCCAAGCTGGTCGTACTGGCGATCCCGCCGCTGACGGTCGCGGGAATCTTCGCCTTGGCGCGCGCTGCGCATGGGCGGATTCCGGCGACCGCGATGCTCGCCCTTCCGCTGGCCTATGGCCCCTCGCTCCAGATGGGGTTCGTCAATTTCAGCCTGGCCCAGGCGCTGGTGCTGCTCGCCATGGCGCTGTGGCTGTATCTGGCGCGGCGGTGGAGCGCCGGCTGGCGAATCCTGCTCTTCGCGCTGATCGCGCCGGTGATCTGGCTGACCCATGCGCTGGGCTGGGCGCTGTTGCTGACCAATGTCTTTGCGATGGAGGCGACGCGGCTGAGCGGCACGGGGCGGTCCTGGAGGCAGGCGATGCTGCGAGCCGGATTGGCGGTGGCGCCGATGGCCTCGCCAGCCTTGTTGATGCTGAAGGGCGGCGGGGACCAGGTGGCGGGCGATACCGGCGGCTGGTTCATGGTCTACAAGATGCGCTGGATCCTGACGCTGTTCCGCGAGCAATGGGCGATCTGGGACATTGCGGCGCTGATCGTCATACTGCTCTTCGGCTATGCGGTGATCCGGTCGCGCCGTCTGTCGGTCCTGCCGCTTCTGGCGATACCGGCGGGGCTGGGCTTCCTGATCTTCCTGATCCTGCCCTATGTCTATCGCGGCGGCGCCTATCTCGACATGCGGATGCTGTGTCCGGCGGTGATCCTGGCGATCCTGTCGGTGCGCGTGTCGCCTGGCCGCGATCATGGGCGCATCGCGGCGGCGACGACCGGCTTCTTCCTCGTTCGTATTATCGGCACCACCATCGCCTTCGCCCAGCTGGCGGCGGCGCAGGAGCGCGACTGGCGGGCGCTGTCGGCCTTGCCGCCGGGCGGCCGGGTACTGGTGCTGACCGATGCCGAGGCGGAAGGCGGCTGGGGCGGTCCCCGGCGCTGGCATATTGCGGGGATCGCGATCGCGCGGCGGCGTGTGTTCACCAATACCCAGTGGAGCGTGCCCGGCCAGCATCTGATCCGGCCCCGGGTCGCCGGGGCCGCGCCCTATGACGGCGATCCCTCCAGCCTGGTCTTCGCGCCGGGCAGTCTGGGCGGATGGGTCGATTTCGACGCCGCGATCCGCGACTTCGATCGCTGCGCCTTCGATGCGGTGTGGACGATCGGTTTCCCGGCGGGGCGGGCGAAGTCGCCCGACCTGATCCGCACATGGTCCGACCGCGATTCCGCCGTCTATCGCGTTCGGCGCGACCGATGCTTGTCGGACGCCCCTTCGGTCCGCTAGGCACTTTCGCCATGAATGGGGGAAAGCTCAACTGGTGGCAGACGCGGTGGTTCGTGGTGGCGATGGCCCTGCTCGCCGCGCTGCCGCTGCTCTGGCCGACGGTGCCGCCGCTGGTCGACCTGCCGGGCCATATGGGCCGGTACCGGGTCCAGTTGGAATATGCTCATCAGCCCTGGCTGGCCAATTGGTATCATTTCGAATGGCAGATGATCGGCAATCTGGGCATCGACCTGCTGATCGAGCCGCTGACGCCGATCTTCGGGCTGGAGCTGGCGGTCAAGCTGATCGTCATCGCCATCCCGGTGCTGACCGTCACCGGCCTGCTCTGGATCGCGCGCGAGGTGCAGGGGCGGATCCCCGCGACCGCGCTGTTCGCGCTGCCGCTGGCCTATAGCTACCCCTTCCAGTTCGGTTTCGTGAATTTCGCGCTGGCGATGGCGCTGGCGCTCAACCTGTTCGCGCTCTGGCTGCGCATGGGGCGGCTGGGCACGGTGCGGCGGCGCGCATGGCTCTTCGTGCCGCTGTCCTGCATCCTGTGGGTCGCGCATACCTTTGGCTGGGGCGTGCTCGGCGTGCTGGCCTTTTCCGCCGAGTTGATCCGCCAGCACGATGTTCGCCGAGCCAAGGGCGCGCGGGGCGTGAAGGGCTGGATCGTCTCGGCTTTCCATGCCGGGATCGGCTGTATCCCGCTGGCGCTGCCCATGGTGCTGATGGTGCTGTGGCGATCGGGGGCCGATGTCACCGGCCAGACCACCGACTGGTTCAACTGGCGGTGGAAGATCAACTGGGTGACGATGGCGCTGCGCGATCGCTGGATGGCGTTCGACCTCGCCTCGGTCACGGTGCTGTTCCTGGTGCTGCTCAAGGGCGTGCGCGACGAGCGGGTCGAATATTCGCGCAATCTGGTGCTGTCGGCGGCGTTCCTGGCGGTGGTCTATCTGCTGCTGCCGCGCATCGTCTTCGGTTCGGCCTATGCCGATATGCGGCTGGCGCCGTACGTCCTCGCCATCGCGCTGATCGCGCTGCGGCCCCGGCGGGGGCTGTCGCTGCGCGGGGCATCGACGCTCGCGGTGGTCGGCCTGTTGTTCTTCGTGGTGCGGATCGGCGCGACCACGGTCAGCTATGTGATGTACAGCAACGACTATGACCGGGTGCTCGCCGCGCTCGATCATGTGCCGCCGCGCGCCCGGTTGCTGACCTTTGTCGGCCGCCAATATTGCGCCGATGTCTGGCCGTCGAGCCGGTTGGAGCATGTCGCCGGCCTCGCGCTGGAGCGCAAGCTGGCCTATGCCAACGACCAATGGTCGATGGCGGGTGGGCAATTGCTGACGGTGCGCTACGCCCCCGCCAAGCGGTTCGCGCATGATCCGTCCGAGATCGTGACCCAGCGGCGGTGCCGGGGCCAGTGGTGGCGCCCGGTCGATACCGCGCTCAAGCTATTGCCGCGCGATGCGTTCGATTATGTCTGGCTGGTCCATCCGCCGCGCTATGACGAAAGCCTTACGCGCGGCCTGACGCCGATCTGGCGGTCGGGACGCGATGTGCTCTACCGGATCGACGATCGCCGCCCGATCATCGATCCGGCGGCCTATGAACTGCTCAGCCGTCCCTCGCCCGGCGATGACCGCCGCGCCCCGCCCGCGCGGCGCAGCACGCCGCCGGACAAGAACGGGGACTAAGGACCAGGGCGATCTTCGACTAGGCTGATCGGAGACCGCTCTAGCCCCGCCGGAACGGGGTGAGTTCGTCCAGAAACGCGCTTTCCGCCTCTATCGCCTCGCGCTCGCGGTTGACGAACTCGGCGACGGCACGGCGGAAGGCGGGGTGGGGGATATAGTGCGCCGACCAGGTCGGCACCGGACCATAGCCGCGCGCGAGCTTGTGCTCGCCCTGTGCTCCGGCCTCGACCGTTGACAGCCCGCGCGCGATGGCCGCGTCGATCGCCTGATAATAGCAAAGCTCGAAATGGAGGAAGGGCACCTCCTCGGTCGCGCCCCAATAGCGGCCGAAGAGCGTATCCTCCCCGATCAGGTTGAGCGCCCCCGCGATCGGCACGCCGTCCCGCTCGGCCAGGATCAGCAGCACCTTGTCCCCCAGACGCTCGCCGATCCGGTCAAAGGCGGCGCGGGTCAGATAGGGCTGGCCCCATTTGCGGCTGCCCGTATCCTGATAGAAGGTCCAGAAGGCGTCCCAATGCTCCGGCCGAATGTCGGGGCCGCTCAGATGGCGGATGGTCAGCCCCTGGACCGCGGCCGCGCGTTCCTTGCGAATCGCCTTGCGCTTGCGGCTGGCGAGCGCGTCCAGGAAATCGTCGAAGCGGGCATAGCCCTCATTGCGCCAGTGGAACTGCACCCCCTCCCGGATCAGCCAGCCCGCCGCCTCGAAATGCGGCAGCTGGTCGGGCGCGACGAAGGTGACATGCGCCGACGACAGCTCGTTCTGGTCGGTCACCGCCTCGATCGCGGCGATCAGCGCGGGGGCGAGCGCGGGATCGCGCAGCAATAGCCGCGGGCCCGGCACGGGCGAGAAGGGCGCCGCGATCTGAAGCTTGGGATAATAACGCCCGCCGGCCCGCTCCCACGCATCGGCCCAGCCATGGTCGAAGACATATTCGCCTTGGCTATGCGCCTTCAGATAGGCGGGGGCGATGGCGGCGGGGCGGCCATCCGCTCCGTCGATAACGATCGGGGCGGGGGTCCATCCCGACCGCCCGCCGACGCTGTGAGAATCCTCCAGCGCGGTGAGGAAGCCATGGCCGATAAAGGGATTGGCCGTCCCCGCGCAGGCGTCCCACTCTTCGGGGGACAGGGCGGCGACGCCGGACAGGATACGCGCGATGGCGGTGGTCATCGCCGTCGAATATGCGGTTCGAAGCGGAGCGGGACAAGGGGCTGCCCATCGATGGCTCGATCCGGCGAAGGCCGAGAATCGCGAACGGCAGGCCCCTTACCGCCAAAGGCCCCGGCCTGCGCCGGGGCGACGGTTGCGATCAGGCGAGCGCGACGATCGCATCGACCTCGACGGCGGCGCCCAGCGGCAGCACCGGCACGCCGACGGCCGAACGGGCATGGCGGCCCGATTCGCCGAACAGCGAAACCATCAGCTCCGACGCGCCATTGGCGACCTTGGGCTGGTCGGTGAAGTCGGCGGCCGAGTTTACGAATACGCCCAGCTTCACGATGCGGCCGACGCGCGACAGGTCGCCGCCCAGATATTTCTTGATCTGCGCGACCAGCATCAGGCCGCATGCCTGCGCCGCCTTCTGCCCGTCTTCCAGCGAGACGCCTTCGCCCAGCCGCCCGGTGACGAGCTGGCCATCGACGAAGGGCAGCTGGCCCGAAATGTGGAGAAGCCCGCCCGCCTCGACGACGGGGACATAGGCGGCGACGGGGGCGGCAGCCTCCGGCAAGGCGAGGCCGAGCTGCTCGAGCGCGCGATCGATATGGGTGGTCATGGGCGAGACATGGCGCGGGCGGGCGGTACCGGTCAAGCGGTGGCGGCGTGCCCCCCGGCAAATCGTGCGGCAATCCACGCCTCCGCCCGGCGCCAGTCGTCGATCCGCGCATGGGCATCGGGAGCCGGGGGGACGTGCGGGGCCATTTCCGGCTCCGACACCATGTGCAGCCGGTGAACCTGCGGCGCATGTTCCGCGACCGAGGCGTGATGCTGCGGCAGATCGTCGACGAAGACGGTGACGGGATTGCCATGCTCGGCGACCAGCCGGGCCACCGGTTCGCCCTTGCCGCCATTGTTGCACTGGACATGGTGCGCGATGCCGAAACGCGCGAGTTGCTCGATGCGCGGCTGGCGGCATTCCTCGATCAAATTGGTGAGGATGACGATGTTGGCGGTCTTCGCCAGCTCGGCCAGCGCTTCGGCAGCATGGGGGACCAGCGTCTGGCGGTCCATCTGACCGGGGAAAAAGCCGTGCAGCAAATCCCATGCCTCGCTCTGGCTGAGCGCGGACCCGCCGTCCCGCCGCGTCATCGCCCCGAAAAAGTCGTGGCGATCCAGCGCGAAATCGATGTCATGCGCTTCGTCCAGCCAGGCGCGGAAATGCCGCACCATATGGACCAGCACCTCGTCACAATCACAGATCAGCAGCGGTTTCATGCACCCTCCAGCATGCGACGCGCGGCGACCAGCGCCTCCGGGCGGACGCCCAGCGAATCGGCACATTCGATCAGGTCGGCCTCATGGCCCTCCAGAAACGACAGGATCGCGGCCAGCACGCCCGGCTCGCCCGCCCCGCCGCGCAGTTCCTCGACCGACAGGCCGGTCAGCGCCAGCAGCCGCTCGGCCCGCGACGGGCTTTGCAGCGTCCAGACCAGTGCCTGAAGCGCCAGCGGCGTCGCGCGCTCGATTGTATCCGGTCCGGGCATTGCCTATCGTCCCCTCGCTAATGGTGGAGCCCGCGTGACAAGAAAGGTGCTCGTTGTCGAGGACAACGAACTCAATCTGAAACTCTTCTGCGACCTGCTGCGCGCGCACGGCTTCATCGCCGAGCCGGTGCGCGACGGGCGCGAGGCCGTGGCGCGCGCGCGGGAGGTACAGCCCGACCTGATCATCATGGACATCCAGATGCCGCATGTGACCGGCTACGAACTGATCCTGGAGCTGAAGGCCGACGAGGACCTGCGCCGCATCCCGGTGATGGCGGTGACCGCCTATGCCGGCCGCGACGACGAGGACCGGATCCGTGCGGCGGGGGCGGACGCCTATGTGTCGAAGCCGATCAGCCTGATGCGCTTCATGGAGGCGGTGAACGCGTTGTTGTGAGGGGGGGCTTGCCCTGCCTACGTTCGCCCCGCTTGCCACCCTCCGTTCGCACTGAGCGAAGTCGAAGTGCACGCCCCGAACCTCCGTCACGAACGTCATCTCGTGGCCTTCGACTTCGCTCAGGCTGAACGGAGGTAGGAATGGAGCCAATGTCTACTTTGGGCGTGAAGCGGGCTGGCCGCATTCGGCGAGGCTTGGTGCTGGAGGCCGATCGCACGTGAATTTTTGGATGCGTGCCTTATATTGATGTACGAGAAAACTATGCCGCATCTTGATCCAGAGACCCTCCGCCGCGTTGCGCGCGTAGCCCAATCAAGGGCCATCGAGAGTAAGTCCGACCCTACGTTTGATGGTATGGCGCGAGGCGGCGCGCAGCGCGTGCTGCAGCAGTTGGCCAAGGATTTGGAGGCGGCGGCAGTCCTTGAAGAATGCAGGGTCAAACCGGACGAGAGCTCGATCGAACTCGTCAAGGTCGACGCACATGCATGGCGGTCCAAGGAAGGGCATCTTGAATTGCGCAGCGCGTCAATACGCCAAGGGACGCTGATCGACCTTTGCATGGATAGTAGCAGGGTTAGGCAGTTCTTCATGGCAATAGACTTTGACCGAGGCTTGGAAGGCCCCGAAATCGTTTACGCTTTCGATATTTCCCCGGAAGAGGCACAAACGAAGGTCGGTGGGACTACCTATGGCGTACTTCTGCAAGCATATGTGCGAGTTGCAGAGACGAAGTCTGATGGTCGGCCAAGAAAGGTTGATTTCAATCCCTCTCGAGCAGGCCGTATCGGGGAACGCTTAAGCCCGTAAAATTATGTCCAACGCGCCGGTAGTTCTAAATGCCCGCAGGTGAGCGTTAGCGGACCCCACCGCACTACGCTCAATCCTCCACCGCCACGGCCTTCCGCCCCTTGAACCCCTGCGCCACGACGAACCATTCCACCGAACCCTTGCGGCTGGACGGCGGCTTGGCGTGCTTCACGGTGGCGAAGTGGCGCTTCATCTCGGCGACCAGTTGCGAGTCGGCGCCGCCCGCAAACACCTTCGACACGAACACCCCGCCCGGCGACAACACGTCGCAGGCAAAGGCGAAGGCCGTTTCCACCAGACCCATGGTGCGCAGCGCATCGGTTTGTGGATGGCCGACGGTGTTGGCCGCCATGTCCGACATGACCAGATCGGGCGCGCCGCCCAGCGCCTCCATCAGCGTGTCGGGCGCGGCATCGTCCATGAAGTCCTTCTCGAAGATGGTGACGCCGTCAATCGGATCGACCGGCAACAGGTCGATGCCGACCACGCTGGCGTTCGGCAGCTTGCGCCGCACCACCTGGCTCCAGCCGCCCGGCGCCAGCCCCAGGTCGATGATCCGCTTCTTGCCGCGCAAGAACCCGAACCGCTCGTCCAGCTCGATCAGCTTGTACGCTGCACGGCTGCGAAACCCCTCCGCCTTGGCGCGGCGGACATAGGGATCGTTCAGCTGGCGCTCCAGCCAGCGGGTCGATTGGGCGGTGCGGTTCCGGGCGGTGCGCACCCGCTGGTGCAGGCCCGAATTTCCTCTGCTCACGGTCTGGCGATTCCCATCAAACGGCGCAGGATTCCCTCGCGAATCCCACGGTCTGCAATCCCTAGCCGCTCGGCGGGCCAAAGGTCCAATATCGTCTCCAGGATGGCGCAGCCCGCCACCACCAGATCGGCGCGTTCGGGGCCGATGCACGCCACCTTGCCGCGCGCCGCCAGGCTCTTGCGTGACAGGCTGGCGCTGATCTCGCGCATTGCGGCGGTGGGTACGATCAGCCCGTCGACCGCGGCCCGGTCATATTGGCTGAGCCCCAGATGGACGCTGCCCAAGGTCGTCACCGTGCCGCTGGTGCCGAGCAGCCGGGGCCGCTTCAACTCGCGCGGCAGGCGCGCGGCGAAATCGGCGAAGCTGTCCGCCACGATCCCGCGCATCCGAGCATAGGCGGCCAGCCGCCCCGCCTCTCCCTCGCCGCCGCCCGCGCTTTCGGTCAACGAGACGACACCCCAGGGGGCCGAATGCCAGTCCAGGATGCGCGGGACCGGCCCATGCGTGTCGACAAGCACCAGTTCGGTCGATCCCCCGCCAATGTCGAAGACCAGCGCGGGGTCCTCCCCCGGCTCGATCAACGCATGACAGCCCAGCACGGCGAGCCGCGCTTCTTCCTCGGCGGAAATGATGTCGAGGTGAATGCCCGTCTCCGCCAGCGCGCGCGCGATGAAGGCGGGGCCGTTGGCGGCACGGCGGCACGCCTCGGTCGCGACCGCGCGCGACAAGGTGACGTTGCGCCGCTTCAGCTTGTCCGCACAGACGCGCAGCGCGGCGATGGTACGGTCGATCGCGGCGTCGGACAGCCGTCCGGTCGTAGCCAGCCCTTCGCCCAGCCGAACGATGCGCGAAAAGGCATCGACCACCGCAAAGCCGCCGCCCTGCGGCCGCGCAATCAGCAGGCGGCAATTGTTGGTGCCCAGGTCGAGCGCGGCATAGGCCTGCGCATCGGACCAGCGGCCGCGCTGGGGCCGGGGCGGTGCCGAACGGGCAGGGGGTTTGGCCTGCCGGTACGGCCTTCGGGTGGGAACATCCCCCATCGCCGTATCTCGCTTATTCTGTTCTATCCGTCACGGACATGAGCGTCCGCCGGTGCTTGAAGACCAAGGTAGCGAGTCGGCGCCCGCGCGACAAGACGCCGCGACCCCGATCGGCGGAAATCCGGTTGACAAGCTTGATTCGCCCGCCTAGAGGCACGCCCCTGTTCGATGCCCCGTCGTCTAAAGGTAAGACCACGGACTCTGACTCCGTTAATTGAGGTTCGAATCCTCACGGGGCATCCAGATTTCCCTATATCGCCGGACCGCACCGCTTTATCGCTCGTCATGTGACGGGGGATCGAAGGTCTATGGTTCGATATGCGGGGGCGGTCGGCGTGGCCGTGATGCTGGGGCTGGCGTCGCTGGCGCTGGCATGGGCGACCGGCGGGATCACGCACAGCTTTCTGGGCCCCGACGAATCGGCCCATTATGTCAACACGCTGTTCCTTGCCGACTGGCTGCGCGCCGGATTGCCCAGCCCGATGGCGTTCGCGCGCGACTTTTATGCCCATTACCCCAAGCTTTCGATCGGGCATTGGCCGCCGGGCTGGTATGCGATGCTGGCGCCCTTCTTCGCCTTGCTATGGCCTTCGCCCTTCGCGGCGGCGATCTTCAGTGCGTTCGTTGCGGGCCTTCCCGCTGTCCTGATCCTGTGGGCCTTGAACCGGATCGGCGCTTGGCGGCTCGGGCTGGCGGCGGCGTTCGCCATGCTGGTCTCGCCATTGGTGATCGATAGCGCGTGGAACTTCCTGCTCGATCAGCCGGTGGCGCTGGTCGTCGGACTAGGCGCGATCGCCTGGCTCCGGGCGACGGAAGTGCCGGGCTGGCGGCGGTTCGGGCTGTTCGGCGCCCTGGCGACCTTTGCACCGCTGGTGAAGGGCAATGGCGCACTGATCGCTCTGGTGCCCGTGATCGAAATCCTGCTGGCGCGGCGCTGGGCGATCCTGCGCGACCGGCGCTTATGGGTGGTGGCGGCCACGACCCTGATGGTCGTTGCGCCCTGGTATGCGGTGTCGTTCCGGATTTCGGCAGGGGGGTTCAACTATGCGCCGGGGCTCGATTATGCCTGGACTGCCCTGTCGGCCAATATCGGGGCGTTGATCGCCGATCTGGGATGGCTCGGTATCGTCCTGATGGTAGCGGGAGCGGCGCTCGGATGGCGTGATGCGCGTGCGAGGCCGGTCGTGCGGCTCGCGCTGGCCGTCATCGTCGCCACCCTGGCGTTCCAGTCGATCATCCCGGTCGCGCTCGATCCGCGCTACATCCTGCCGGTCATTCCCTGGGCGGTGACGCTGGTCGCAATGGCGATCCTGATCGTCTGGCGGCACGGGCGCCTGGGGCGCATCGCTGCGGTGACGCTGGGCATGGCCATACTGATCCCCCCCGTGACGGCGCTGACCCGTCTGGTCCCGAAGCGCGATATGGGCGCCCCCGCCATCGTCACGACGATGCGCATCTCGCCTGGCATCTGGTTGGTCGATGGGCGTGCGGGCGGCGAGGGGGCAATCATCGCCGAAGCCGCTTATCAGGATCGTGGGCGACACAGGCTTTGGGCGGCGCGCGCATCGCAATGGCTGTCGGGCAGCGATTTCATGGGCCGAGGCTATCAACTGATCGCCCGGACCCCGGAGCAGGCGGCGGCGATCCTCGACCGGATCGGCGTGGCGGGCGCGGTGATCGTTCGCGACCGGGCCCGCGATGCCTATCCGCATAGCGCGATCCTGTTGCGGACGGTGGGAGGCGGTGACTATCGCGTGACCCGGCGTCGCTTCGATCTCGGCGATGGCGAGGTCGTGGTGGCGACGCGCAAAGCCCCCATCGTACCGCATCCCGAGCAACTGACCGACAGCAGCGTATCACGCAACGTCAACGCGATGGCGAAGTAAGCCGCGCCGGACAGGGCCGATCTCGCCGCGCCGGCCGGAGACGAGGCATCTGTCGGGGACGGTCGATGGTGCCCGCCAAGCGCTCCCGTTCCGGATCGGCGATGGTAGCGGTAGTTTCGCCCGCGCTCCGCCGTGCGGTGGCGATCGCGTCCGGCTACTCCGCGATGGGTGCATCGTTGAGGCGGAGCATCGCCTCTCGACTATGCGGGACATGGATCGCAGCATGGGGCGACAGGTCGTAATGAGCAGTTCGCCAACCTGATCCGGTCAGGCTCTGGAAAGATCGCGTAGCGGCTTGCTGTAGCAGTCGCCGCTCTCGATCTGGACGATTTTCCGGGACTTGCGGCCTGACGACGGGCTATTTCCCGTAGCAGACGCTCTCGGAGACCATCCGTTGGGTGATCTCCGAGCGATTTCATCGCTATGCGAAGAAATGGTGCCCAGAAGAGGACTCGAACCTCCACGACCTTGCGATCGCCAGCACCTGAAGCTGGTGCGTCTACCAATTCCGCCATCTGGGCACGGGGTAGGCCCGCGCCTTTAGGGGAGGGTTCGAATCCTTGTCAACGGCTTTTTTGCGAGGCAAAGGGGCGGTGCACAAAAAATCTGGCGAATAAGGACGGTCATGACGAACAAGCTGGTGACGCTGATCGGCGGCGGGGGCTTTCTGGGCCGCTATGTCGCACGCGAGTTGATGCGCGACGGGACGCGGGTGCGGATAGCGCAGCGCGATCCGCGCCAGGCCTATTTCCTGCGCACGCAAGGGGGGCTCGGTCAGACCCAGTTCGTCGCGGTCGACATCGCTCGCCCGGAAACGGTGGCGCGCGCGGTCGAGGGGGCGGATGCCGTCGTCAATCTGGTCGGCGTGATGGGCGGCAACATGCAGCGCATCCATGTCGATGGTGCGCGTGCGGTGGCGGAGGCAGCGCGCAACGCCGGTGCCGGCGCGCTGGTCCATGTCTCGGCGATCGGCGCGGACGAGAATGGCGCGGCGGCCTATGCCCGCTCCAAGGGGCAGGGCGAGGCGGCCGTGCGCCAGGCTTTCCCGAACGCCACCATCCTTCGTCCCTCGATCGTGTTCGGGCGCGAGGATCAGTTCGTGAACCGCTTCGCGGGTATGGTCTCGGCGCCGATCGTGCCGATCCTGCGCGCGGGCGTGAAATTCCAGCCGGTCTTTGCGGGTGACGTGGGCGAGGCGGTGACCGCAGCGTTGCGCGATCCCGAATCGCATGGCGGCCGCACCTACGAGCTGGGCGGGCCGGACGTGATTGCGATGGGTGAACTCGTCCGCTGGATCGCCAAGACGCTGGGCCGCAAGCCCAATTTCGTCGAGTTGCCGGACTTTGCGGGGGCGATGCTGGCCCGGCTGCCGGGCTCGCCGATCAGCCGGGATCAGTGGCTGATGCTGCAACAGGACAATGTCGTCGCCGCTGGTGCGCCGGGCCTGGCCGAACTGGGCGTTACCGCCGAACCGCTTGCGGCGATCGCGCCCGAATATCTCGTCCGCTTCCGCAAGGCGGGCCGGTTCGGACGACGGACCGAGACGCTGGCGGCTTAAGTCGTCCCGCGTTCGGCCTGTTTGTCGTTTCGCTGACGGCCCCGTCGCCCTATGGCGGCGGGGCTTATTTTTTGGGGACTCGCGTGAACGATCTGATAGCGGCCATCATCCTCGGCATTGTCGAGGGGGTCACCGAATTCCTTCCGGTATCGTCCACCGGGCATCTGATCCTGGCGGGCGCGCTGCTCGGATACGACGATGCGCGGTGGCAGATGTTCAACATCGTCATCCAGCTGGGCGCGATCATGGCGGTCGTGGTCCTGTATTGGCGGACCTTCTGGACGGTGCTGGTCGGCCTGGCGCGGCGCGATCCGGGTTCGATCCGCTTCGTGCGCAACCTGTTGATCGCCTTCATCCCCGCCGCCGTGATCGGTGTGCTGGCCAAGAAACATATCGAGGCGCTGCTGCTCCAGCCCAAGGTCGTCGCGATTGCGCTGATCGTCGGCGGCGTCGCGATCCTGGTGATCGAGCGGCTGGTCAAGCCGGGCAATACGCGCGGCATCGCGGCGGTCCCCGCCAGGACGGCGCTGGGCGTCGGCTTCCTGCAATGTCTGGCCATGATCCCGGGCGTCAGCCGATCGGGCGCGACGATCCTGGGCGCGCTGACCCTGGGGGTCGAGCGGCGGACGGCGGCGGAGTTCAGCTTCTTCCTCGCCATTCCCACCATGCTGGGCGCAAGCGTCGTGGAGACGGCCGGGCATCTCGACACGATGCGCGCAGGCAATAGCGTCGGGCCTCTGGAGATCGCGATCGGGTTCGTGGTGGCGTTCGTCGTCGCCCTGCTGGTGGTGCGGTGGTTTGTCGGGATCGTCGGCAAGCATGGATTCGGCCCCTTTGCCTGGTACCGAATCGTGGCTGGGAGCATCGCGCTCGCCCTGCTGACCATGCATTGATACCGTATCGGTCCCAATTTATTGCGGGCCGCTCGCAATAAGGGGGTTCGGCGGTGCGATTCCCCTAAAACTGCGGCATCATTGCTTACCTAAATGTCGATTCCGCCGTGACATGGGATCGTTTGCGCAATATCCGGCTCCTTGGAGGCGCATATGGCGAACGATTCTATGCTGAAATTCGTGGCACGTGATCAGGCCTATCCGGCCAAACGTGCCGCATCGGACCGCGCGGACGATTTCCGCGAGATCGCCGAGCGTTATGCGCCCCCGGCGGCGGAGGATCAGGCGGGGCGCTGCTCGCAATGCGGCGTGCCCTATTGCTCGGTCCATTGCCCGCTGCACAATCATATTCCCGACTGGCTGCGCCTGACCGCCGAAGGGCGTCTGCGCGAGGCCTATGAGCTGTCCAACGCGACCTCGACCATGCCCGAGATTTGCGGCCGCATCTGCCCGCAGGACCGGCTGTGCGAGGGCAATTGCGTCATCGAGTTTTCGGGCCACGGCGCGGTCACGATCGGATCGGTCGAGAAATTCATCACCGACACCGCCTGGGAAGAGGGTTGGGTCGAGCCGCTGGCCCCCGGACCCGCGCGCGGCCAGTCGGTCGCGGTGATCGGCGCGGGGCCTGCGGGCCTGACGGCGGCCGAATATCTGCGCGTGTCGGGCTATGAGGTCCATGTCTATGACCGGCACGACCGGGCGGGCGGGCTGCTGACCTATGGCATCCCCGGCTTCAAGCTGGAAAAGCCCGTCGTCATGCGCCGGGTCGAGCGGCTGAAGGCAGGCGGCATCGTCTTCCACGAAGGCTTTGCGGTGGGCGAGGATGCCACGCTGGAGGATCTGCGCCGCCGTCATGACGCGGTGCTGATCGCGACCGGCGTTTATAAGGCGCGCAATGTCGATGTGGACGGTGCGGGCGCCAATGGCGTGATTGCCGCGCTCGACTATCTGACCGCGTCCAACCGCAAGAGCTTCGGCGATACGGTCGAGGCGTTCGAGAATGGCTCGCTCAATGCCGAGGGCAAGAATGTCGTCGTGATCGGCGGCGGCGACACCGCGATGGACTGCGTCCGCACCGCGATCCGCCAGGGCGCCAAGTCGGTGAAGTGCCTCTATCGCCGCGACCGTGCGAACATGCCCGGCTCGCAGCGCGAAGTCGCCAATGCGGAAGAGGAAGGCGCCGAGTTCGTCTGGCTCTCCGCGCCTTTGGGCTTCGAGGGTGGCGAGACGGTGACGGGTGTGCGCGCCGCCAAGATGCGCCTGGGCGCGCCCGACGCCAGCGGCCGCCGTGCGCCGGAAGCCGAGCCGGGTGCCGACCATCTGCTCGAGGCGGACATGGTCATCAAGGCGCTGGGCTTCGACGCCGAGGACCTGCCCAGCCTGTTCGGCACCGCCGAACTGGGCGTCAGCCGCTGGGGCACGGTGCTGGTCGACGGCCGCACGCTGATGACCAGCTTGGACGGCGTGTTCGCGGCCGGTGACATCGTGCGCGGTGCCTCGCTGGTGGTGTGGGCGATCCGTGACGGCCGCGATGTGGCCAAGGCGATGCACCAGTGGCTGAAGGCTCGCGCCAAGACGGGTGCGCGTGAGAAGGTGGCAGCGTGATGCGCAGCGCTCTTCTGATCGCGCTGACCGCGATCCTCACGCCTAGCGTGGCCTTTGCTCAGGCCGCCCCGGCGGTCGTGGCCGCCGAACCCGATGCGGCGCGCCTTGCCTCGGCCCGGCAGTTGCTCGACCAGATCATGCCGCCCGCGACCCGCGAAGCCATGATCCAGTCGATGCTGACTCCGATGCAGGCCAATATGCGTCAGGGCATCATGCAGTCTCCGGGCATGCAAAAGGCGTTGGGTAACCTGAAGGCGAAGGCCGTGTTCGACCGGTTCCTGGCGAAGCAGGATGCGCGGACCGGAACGATGTTGCGGGAATCGCTTCCCGGCATGGTCGATGCGATGTCGCGCGCCTATGCCCGCCGCTTCGACATCGCCCAACTGGATGACCTGAAGCGGTTTTTTGCGACCCCGAGCGGCCAGGCCTATGTGGCCAACTCCTTCTCGATCATGGCCGACCCCGACATCGCCGCTTGGCAGCGCAAGCTGATGAGCCAGGCGATGACCAACATGCAGGACGATATCGCCGCGATGGCCAAGGACATCGAAGCGACCCAGCAGGACAAGAAGTGATGACCGACCAGCGCCAATATCTCGCCGAACATGGCATGTACCGCCCCGAGTTCGAGGGCGATGCGTGCGGCGTCGGCATGGTCGCGGCCACCGATGGCCAGCCCTCGCGGCGGGTCGTTCAGTCGGCAATCGACGCGTTGAAGGCCGTGTGGCATCGCGGCGCGGTCGATGCCGACGGGAAGACCGGCGACGGCGCGGGCCTGCATGTCGACCTGCCGCATCGCTTCTTCGACGACGCCATCGCCGCGTCGGGGCACAAGGTGCTGCCGAACCGGCTGGCGGTCGGCATGATCTTCATGCCGCGCACCGATCTGGGCGCGCAGGAGACTTGCCGCACCATCGTCGAGAGCGTCATCATCGAGGCGGGCTACACCATCTACGGCTGGCGCCAGGTGCCGGTCGACGTCTCGGTCATCGGCATGAAGGCCCAGGCGACCCGGCCGGAGATCGAGCAGATCATGATCGCCGGGCCAATGCCCGACGAGGTCGATGCCGCCGAGTTCGAGAAGAACCTGTATCTCGTCCGCCGCCGCATCGAAAAGCGGGTGATCGCGGCGCAGATCAGCGGATTCTATATCTGTTCGCTGTCCTGCCGCTCGATCATCTACAAGGGGCTGTTCCTCGCCGAGAGCCTGTCGGTCTTCTATCCCGACCTGCAGGATCACCGGTTCGAGAGCCGCGTGGCGATCTTCCACCAGCGTTATTCGACCAACACCTTCCCGCAATGGTGGCTGGCGCAGCCCTTCCGCTGCCTGGCGCATAACGGCGAGATCAACACGATCCGTGGCAACAAGAACTGGATGCTCAGCCACGAGATCCGGATGGCCTCGATCGCGTTCGGCGACAATTCGGAGGACATCAAGCCGGTGATCCCGGCGGGCGCGTCCGATACCGCCGCGCTCGACGCGGTGTTCGAGGCGATCTGCCGCTCCGGCCGCGACGCGCCGACCGCCAAGCTGATGCTGGTGCCCGAGGCGTGGCAGAAGGACCTCGACGCGCCCAAGGCGCATGCCGACATGTACCAGTATCTCGCCTCCGTCATGGAGCCGTGGGACGGCCCGGCCGCGCTGGCGATGACCGATGGCCGCTGGGCGGTGGCGGGCATGGACCGCAACGCGCTGCGCCCGCTTCGCTATACGCTGACCGCCGACGGGCTGCTGATCGTCGGGTCGGAAAGCGGCATGGTGGTGGTGCCCGAGGCGACCGTCACCGCCAAGGGCCGGTTGGGGCCGGGGCAGATGATCGCGGTCGATCTGGCCGAAGGCAAGCTGTACGACGACCGTGCGATCAAGGACCAGATCTCGGGCGAGCAGGACTATGCCGCGATGATCGGCGAGTTCCTGACCATGGACCAGTTGCCCGCGCCGTCTGAAGAGGAAGCGCTGGTGCGGATGCCGCGTGCGGAAATGCTGCGCCGTCAGGTCGCCGCCGGCCAGACCATGGAGGATATGGAGCTGATCCTGTCCCCCATGGCCGAGGGCGGTAAGGAAGCGATCGGCTCGATGGGCGACGACACGCCGTTGGCCGTCATTTCCGACAAGCCGCGCCTGATCAGCCAGTTCTTCCGCCAGAACTTCAGCCAGGTGACGAACCCGCCGATCGACTCGCTTCGCGAACGCTATGTGATGTCGCTGAAGACCCGGTTCGGCAATCTCGCCAACATCCTCGACACCGAGGATCGGCGCGAGCGGGTGCTAGTCCTGCCGTCCCCGGTCCTGACTGGCGCGGACTGGCACAGGCTGAAGACGCATTTCGGCCGTTCGGCGGCGGAAATCGACTGCACCTTCGAGGCAGATGGCGGTCCCGACCGGCTGCGCGCCGCGATCCAGCGTATCCGCAACCAGGCCGAACAGGCCGTGCGCGAGGGCCGGTCCGAGCTGTTCCTGACCGACGAGCATGTCTCCGAAGACCGTGTCGCGATCGCGGGCGTGCTGGCGGCGGCGGCGGTGCATACGCATCTCGTTCGCCGGGGGCTGCGCTCCTATGCGTCGATCAACGTCCGCTCGGCCGAATGCCTCGACACCCATTATTATGCGGTGCTGATCGGTGTCGGTGCGACCACGGTGAACGCCTATCTGGCCGAAGCCGCGATCGTCGACCGCCATGGCCGTGGCCTGTTCGGCGACATGACCATCGACAGGTGCCTGGCCAACCATCGCACCGCGATCGAGGACGGGCTGCTCAAGATCATGGCGAAGATGGGGATCGCGGTGATCTCCAGCTATCGCGGCGGCTACAACTTCGAGGCGGTCGGCCTGTCCCGTGCGCTGGTCAATGACCTGTTCCCCGGCATGCCCGCCAAGATTTCGGGCGAGGGCTATAACTCGCTCCATTACTCGGCGATGGTCCGTCACGAAGCGGCTTGGGATCAGCATGTCGCCACGCTGCCGATCGGCGGCTTCTATCGCCAGCGCGATGGCGGCGAGACCCATGCCTATTCGGCGCAGCTGATGCACCTGCTCCAGACGGCGGTGGCGACCGACAGCTATTCGACGTACCTGCAATTCGCGCGCGGCGTCGGCGACCTGCCGCCGGTCTATTTGCGCGACCTGCTCCAGTTCAACTTCCCGAACGAGGGCGTGCCGGTCGATCAGGTCGAGGCGATCACCGAGATTCGCAAGCGCTTCGTGACGCCGGGCATGTCGCTGGGCGCGCTGAGCCCGGAAGCGCACGAAACGCTGGCGATCGCGATGAACCGGATCGGCGCGAAGGCGGTGTCGGGCGAGGGCGGCGAGGACAAGCTGCGCTATCAGCCCTATGACAATGGCGACAATGCCAATTCGACGATCAAGCAGATCGCGAGCGGTCGCTTTGGCGTCACGGCGGAATATCTGAACGCCTGCGACGAGATCGAGATCAAGGTCGCGCAGGGTGCCAAGCCCGGCGAGGGCGGGCAGCTGCCCGGCTTCAAGGTGACCGAGTTCATCGCCAAGCTGCGTCATGCGACGCCCGGCGTGACGCTGATCTCGCCGCCGCCGCACCACGACATCTACTCGATCGAGGATCTTGCGCAGCTCATCTATGACTGCAAGCAGATCAACCCGCGTGCGCGCGTCTGCGTGAAGCTGGTCAGCTCGGCGGGCATCGGTACGGTCGCGGCGGGCGTGGCCAAGGCCCATGCCGACGTCATCCTGGTGTCGGGCCATGTCGGCGGCACCGGCGCCAGCCCTCAGACCTCGATCAAGTATGCGGGCACGCCATGGGAAATGGGTCTGTCGGAGGTCAACCAGACGCTGACCCTCAACGGCCTGCGCGGGCGTATCCGCCTGCGTGCGGACGGCGGCCTCAAGACCGGGCGCGACATCGTGATCGCGGCGATCCTGGGTGCCGAGGAGTTCGGCATCGGCACGCTGAGCCTCGTCGCGATGGGCTGCATCATGGTGCGCCAGTGCCATAGCAACACCTGCCCGGTCGGTGTCTGCGTGCAGGACGAGCGGCTTCGCGCCAAGTTCACCGGCACGCCGGAAAAGGTCATCAACCTGATGACCTTCATCGCCGAGGAAGTCCGCGACATCCTGGCGCGCCTCGGCGTACGCTCGCTGGACGAGGTGATCGGGCGGACCGAGCTGCTGCGCCAGGTCAGCCGGGGTGCCGAGCATCTCGACGATCTCGACCTCAATCCCGTTCTGGCCAAGGTCGATGCGACCGATGCCGAGCGGCGGTTCAGCCTGTCGACCTTCCGCAACGAAGTGCCCGACAGCCTGGATGCGCAGATCATCAAGGACGCCTCGGCCGTCTTCTCGCGCGGCGAGAAGATGCAGCTGACCTATTCGGTGCGCAACACGCACCGCGCGGTCGGCACCCGCCTGTCGTCGGAGATCACCCGCAAGTTCGGCATGAGCAAGCTGGCCGACGGGCATGTCACCGTGCGGCTGCGCGGCTCGGCAGGCCAGTCGCTGGGCGCGTTCCTTTGCAAGGGCGTGACGCTGGAAGTGTTCGGCGATGCCAATGACTATGTCGGCAAGGGCCTGTCGGGCGGCACCATCATCGTGCGCCCGGCGGTCAGCTCGCCGCTGGCCAGCCAGAACAACACGATCATCGGCAACACCGTCCTCTACGGCGCGACGAACGGAAAGCTGTTCGCGGCGGGCCAGGCGGGCGAGCGTTTCGCGGTTCGCAACTCGGGCGCGACCGTGGTGGTCGAGGGCTGCGGCGCGAATGGCTGCGAATATATGACCGGCGGCGTCGCGGTGGTGCTGGGTCAGGTCGGCGCGAATTTCGGCGCGGGCATGACCGGCGGCATGGCGTTCATCTACGACGCCGAGGACCGCTTCGCCCGCCGCGCCAACCCCGAGAATATCGTGTGGCAGCGCCTGGCCTCCGCCCATTGGGAAGGCGTGCTGCGCGACCTGATCGAACAGCATGCCGCCGCGACCGACAGCAAATGGTCCAAGGGTCTGCTGGAGGACTGGGACCGGGTCGCGGGTCATTTCTGGCAGGTCTGCCCGAAGGAAATGCTGACCCGCCTGGCCCACCCGCTCGATGACAGCGTCGAGGCGGTCGCGGCGGAGTAACGGGCTATATTCTTCCTCCCCCGTAAGGGGAGGGGGACCATGCGCAGCATGGTGGAGGGGTGTCACCCTATCGAGAGCGCGACACCCCTCCGTCAGCCCTTAGGGCTGCCACCTCCCCTTGCAGGGGAGGGATAGCGACGCACTCCGTTCAGGCTGAACGGGGCGGCGGGCTGCGGGGCAGGGCAAGAGCCTTTTCCATCCTGACATCCCCGTTATCCCGCCGACAGGGATCGCGGAACCGTTGCGTGATCGTGACGGTTACGCCGCGATGCATTTAGGGGAGGGCCATATGAACATCGACCGCCAGAGGATCGAGCGAGGGGGATTCATCCTCTTCCTCGCACTGATTACGATCGGCCTGATCGCGGTCATCTCGGGCTTTCTGCTCGCACTGCTCTGGGCAGGACTGGCGGCGATCCTGTTCCGGTCGCTGTTCCAATGGCTGCTGGAGAAGACCGGAGGACGGCGCAACCTGGCGGCGGGGTTGACCATGCTCATCATCACCTTCGCGGTGGTGGTGCCGACCCTGTTGATCGGCAGCATGGTCGTGGATCAGGCATCGGGCGTCTATATGAAGATGCGCAGCGGCCAGATCGACTTCGCGCAATATTTCCAACAGGTCCGCGACGCCTTGCCCAACCGCCTCCGTCAGGCGATGGACAGTTCGGGCGTCGGGAGTTTCGAAGGGCTGCAATCGCGCATCTCGCGCACGCTCAGCAGCAGCGTCAGCCAGATTGCGACCCAGGCGCTGTCGATCGGGCGCAACGCCTTCGCCTTCGCGCTGGCCTTTGGCGTCGGGCTGTATGTCGCCTTCTTCCTGATCCGCGACGGTGACCGGCTGGGCCCCGATTTCGTCCGCGCGCTCCCGCTCGATCATGGCGTGGCGAAGCGGCTGGTCGAAACCTTCGTCGCGGTCGTCCGCGCCACGATCAAGGGCTCGGTCATCGTCGGACTGGTGCAGGGTGGGCTGGGCGCGATCACCTTCTGGATCGTCGGACTGCCTGCCGCCCTTCTCTGGGGCCTGTTGATGGCGATCGCGGCGCTGCTGCCCGCGATCGGTCCGGCGATCATCTGGGGGCCGGTGGCGATCTATCTGCTGGCGACCGGTGCGATCTGGCAGGGGGCCGTGGTCGTTGCCTCGGGCGTGCTGGTCATCGGACTGGCCGACAATATCCTGCGTCCCATTTTGGTGGGGCGCGACACCGGTCTGCCCGACTGGATCGTGTTGCTGACCACCCTGGGCGGAATCGAGTTGCTGGGGCTGAGCGGCATCGTCGTCGGCCCGGTGGTCGCCGCGCTGTTCCTGGCGGGATGGCGGATCCTGAGCGAGGAACGCGGCGTGATCCCACCCGCCGGGACGTGATGACCGGTTTGCGCCGCAGCAATCGCCTCCCTATGGTCCCGCGCCGAACGGGCAGGATCGATGGGGCGGGCGAATGGGAATCCGGATGCGACCGATGGCCTTGGTGGCGATCGCCGGGCTGGCGCTGACCGGTTGCGACTCCCGCGACACCACGGTCGCCCGTGCGGCGGGGGCCAATGGGGCATCGATCGAGTTGCCCGTCCCCGACCCGTCGCCTTCGGCCGACACGGCCTCTCCCACCCCGGCCGGGCCCGATACGCTGCCGGGCGAAGTCGCGGCCAATCCGGGGGCGAGCCTGTCGACCATCGGTTTCCCGCAAGGGGGCGACGCGCTGGATCGTGAGGCGCGCACAGCGCTCGACCGGGTTGCCGCCGATCCCAGGGTCAGGAGCGGCCGTATCGTGCTGCGCGGTCATTCGGACAGCGAAGGGGATGACGAGGCCAATCGCCGCATGTCGCGCAAACGGGCTGAGGCGGTGCGCGACTATCTGGCGGGCAAGGGTATCGCGCGCACTGCCATGACGGTCATCGCGCTGGGCGAGACGCGGCCCATCGCCCCCAATGCGCGCCCCGACGGCAGCGACGATAGCGCAGGCCGTGCGCGCAATCGCCGGGTGGAAATCGCGCTGGCGTCCGCCGATCGCCCATAGTCTTCAGCTCGGATGGGCATGCGGACAGTTATCCCATGCCCCCGTCGGACCTGCGGCGCGGCGATCTGATCGAATGCCGATCCGTCCCCGGCCCGTAGCACCCGTTACCGGGGCCGGTTGCGTTCGTTGGTGCTGGTCATGTTGAGGGCGCGGCGGAATTCCCCCACGCCCTGCTGATTGACGCCGTCGAACTCACGCCATTGCGCCTCGGTATTGCACATGCGCGTGGGCAGGAAAGAGCCCGTCGGCATCAGCCGGCGACACGTCTTCTTTTCCTTGGGCTGGGGAGGGGTTTCGGTCGATTGTGCGCCCGCCGGCACGGCAGACAGGATGATGGCGGTCATAGCGACCGCTGCCCAATGACGCTTCATTCCGATGTTCCTCCCTCAACGATCGGGATAATGCGACAGTATTTCAGACTTATCAAGCATTTGACCGGGCGACGCGCGCCGCCCGGCCGGATCCGCGTCACGCCGCCTGCAACGTCTCCATCGCCACGGCGGCAATATCGTCGGCGAGCTCGTCGACCCGCGCCGGGTCGGCGTCCCAGGCGAACATGAAGCGCGCACCGCCGCCGATGAACGTATAGAATCGCCAGCCTCGCGCCCGCAATGCGTCCAGAATGGCGGGCGACGCGCTGAGGAACACCGCATTCGCCTCGACCGGGAACATCGGGGCGATGCCGGGCAGCCCGGCGACCCGCGTGGCCAGCCGCTGCGCACAGCCATTGGCATGCGCGGCGTTGGACAGCCACGCCCCGCTTTCCAGCATCCCGATCCACGGGGCGGCCAGATAGCGCATCTTGGACGCCAGCTGTCCGGCCTGTTTGCAGCGATAATCGAAATCCTCCGCCAGCGCGGGGTCGAAGAACAGGATCGCCTCACCGACGGCCATGCCGTTCTTGGTGCCGCCGAAGCACAGCACGTCGACTCCGGCTCGCCACGTCATATCGGCGGCCGAGCAACCCAGCGCGGCGCAGGCATTGGCGAAGCGTGCCCCGTCCATATGCAGCCGCAGCCCCAGTTCGCGGCATGTCGCCGACAGGGCGTGGATTTCGGCCAGCGTATAGACCTGTCCGGTCTCGGTCGGCTGGGTGATGGTCACGGCGCGCGGCTTGGGGAAATGGATGTCCGACCGGCCGGTGGCCAGCGCGCGCACGGCCTCCGGGGTCAGCTTGCCGTCCTCGGTCTGCGCGACCAGCAGCTTGGAGCCGTTCGAGAAGAATTCGGGCGCGCCGCACTCGTCGGTCTCGACATGCGCGGAGGCCGAGCAGATGACGCTGTGATAGCTTTGGCAGAGCGCGGCCAGCGCCAGCGAATTGGCCGCCGTGCCGTTGAAGGCAAAGAACACCTCGCACTGGGTCTCGAACAGCGTGCGAAAGGCGTCGGCGGCGCGGTCGGTATAGGGGTCCTCGCCATAAGCGGGGACATAGCCGCGATTGGCCTCGTCCATCGCGGCCCAGGCTTCGGGACAGATGCCCGCGTAATTGTCGCTCGCAAATTGCTGGGGGGCCACGGTCATTGCATATCCTTCGTCCGGTCTGGCGAGGCGGATGAAGGAGAAGGTGGCTGATCGTCCCGTTGTTGCCGGTCTGGCCACATCCCCCTCCGTGTCGGAGAGGCACCACCTTGCCGGGAGGCAGGTTGGTGCCGGGCGACGGCCCGACTCTTGATGCTGAGGCCGCCCCTAGTCGCCCGGCCGGGAGGAATCAAGCATTACCATAGGGGTGCCCGTTACAGAAACATGCGCGTCGTGCCGCAAAGCATTGCGTCTCGCGCCCGAAAGTTGGAAGCGTAAACGTTATGAGCATCAGGACTTCGCGCCGCGGCAGCAGCGCTCCCACGATCAGCGACGTCGCCCGCGCCGCCGGTGTTTCGTTGATGACCGTCTCCCGCGTGATCAACAACGAGGCCAATGTCCGCCCCGCCACCCGTGAAAAGGTGGAGGCGGCGATCGCCCAGCTGAACTATGCCCCCAATCCTGCCGCGCGCAGCCTGGCGGGGGCGGCGCAGATCCGCATCGGCATGCTCTACAGCAACCCCAGCCAGGGTTTCCTCAGCGAATTCCTGCTCGGCACGCTGGACCAGGCGTCGCGGCTGGACGTGCAGATGGTGGTCGAGAAGTGCGAGATCGGCGATCACGAGGTGGAGGTGGCGCGCCACCTGATCGCCGGCGGGATTGACGGCGTCATCCTTCCCCCGCCGCTGTGCGAGGCGGAGGCGGTGCTGACGCTGCTGCGCGAGGCGGGGGTCCCCTCGGTGGTGGTGGCGACCGGCCGCGCGCCCGAGGACATGCCCGACACCACCATGGCGGTGCAGATCGACGACCGGGCGGCGGCGGAGGAGATGACCCGGCACGTCATGACGCTGGGCCATCGCCGGATCGGTTTCATCTGCGGCAACCCCAATCTGACCGCCAGTGCGCGGCGATATGAAGGATTCCGTGCCGCGCTGGAGGCGGTAGGCGTGCCGTTCGACGAGGATCTGGTCGTACCGGGTCTGTATACCTATCGCTCCGGGCTGGACGCCGCCGAACGGCTGCTCGACCTGCCCGAGCCGCCGACCGCGATCATCGCCTCCAATGACGACATGGCGGCGGCCAGCGTCGCGGTGGCGCATCGGCGCGGGCTGGACGTGCCCAGCGACCTGACGGTCTGCGGGTTCGACGATACCACCCTGTCGACGACGATCTGGCCCGAACTGACCACGATTCACCAGCCGATCGCCGACATGGCGCGCGCGGCGGTGGAGATGATGGCGACCGTCATCCGCCAGAAGAATCTCGACGCCGCCCCGCATCGGCGGCTCGATTACAGCCTGATCCGCCGCCAGTCGGATGCCGCGCCGCGCCGCCGCCCGCGCGAAATCTGATGCGGGGGCGCATTCCGTCGCAATCGGGGATGGGGCGCGAATCCACATGCTTGACGGCGCGGTGTTTTAAGATAGCGTTACCATTGATAACCGGTGGCATATTGCGCCGGTGACAGGACATTGCCGTGCGGATAGGCGAAGACGCCATGCACGGATCAGGAGAGGGCCCGAGGTGACCGATACGACAAGGGGATTGGACGCTGGCAGCGTCAATCATGGTTTCATCACCGCGATCGTCGCCGTTGCGACCATCGGCGGTTTCATGTTCGGCTATGACTCAGGCGTCATCAATGGCACCCAGAAGGGGCTGGAGGCCGCATTCGACCTCGGCCGCCTGGGCGTGGGCGTCAATGTCGGCGCGATCCTGGTCGGATCGGCGATCGGCGCGTTCGGTGCGGGCCGCCTGGCGGACGCGATCGGTCGCCGCAACGTCATGATGCTGGCCGCCGCGCTGTTCCTGGTCAGCGCGCTGCTGGCCGGTGCGGCGGGCAGTTCGGCCGTCTTCATCTTCGCGCGCATCATCGGCGGCCTGGGCGTCGGCGCGGCCAGCGTCATCTCGCCCGTCTATATCTCCGAAGTCACCCCCGCCGCGATTCGCGGACGCCTGTCGAGCGTACAGCAGGTGATGATCATCACCGGCCTGACCGGCGCCTTCGTCGCGAACTTCGCGCTGGCGCGCTATGCCGGTGGTTCGACCGCCGAATTCTGGCTGGGCTATCCCGCCTGGCGCTGGATGTTCTGGCTTCAGGCGATCCCGGCGGCGGTCTATTTCGCGGCGCTGTCGATCATCCCGGAAAGCCCGCGCTTCCTGGTCGCCAAGGGCCGCGATGCCGAGGCACATACCGTGCTGACCCGCCTGTTCGGTGAGGCGGAGGCGACTCGCAAGGTCTCCGAAATCCGCGCGAGCCTGGCCGCTGATCACCACAAGCCCAAGCTGTCCGATCTGGTCGACAAGACCACGGGCAAGATCCGCCCCATTTTGTGGGCCGGTATCGGCCTGGCCATCTTCCAGCAGCTGGTCGGCATCAACGTCGTCTTCTATTATGGTGCGACCCTGTGGGAAGCGGTCGGCTTTTCGGAAGACTATGCGCTTCAGACCAACATCCTGTCGGGTGTGCTGTCGATCGCGGCGTGTCTGTTCACCATCGCGACCGTCGACAAGATCGGGCGCAAGCCGCTGCTGCTGATCGGTTCGGCGGGCATGGCGGTGACGCTGGCGATCGTCGCCTATGCCTTCTCGACCGCCGTCACCGGCGCGAACGGCGGCGTGACCCTGCCCGGCAACAACGGCGTGATCGCGCTGGTCGCGGCGAACCTCTACGTCATCTTCTTCAACGCCAGCTGGGGCCCGGTCATGTGGGTCATGCTGGGTGAGATGTTCCCGAACCAGATTCGCGGCTCGGGCCTGGCGGTGTCGGGCTTCGCGCAGTGGATCGCCAATGCCGCCATCTCGGTCAGCTTCCCGGCGCTCGCCGTGTCGCCGGGGTTGAGCGTGACCTATTTCGGTTATGCCTTCTTTGCGGCGGCTTCGTTCTTCTTTGTCCGCGCGATGGTCAACGAAACGCGCGGTCGTGAGTTGGAGGACATGGCGGGCTGATAGCCCCGAACATGCGAGATACCCTTGAGGCCCGCTTCCCTATGGGAGGCGGGCCTTTTTTTGACGCTGCGCGCTTGGCCTTCTCGTCCGTCCTGGCTGAACGGATGAGGGGAATGAGAAGGGCGTTTACCCGCGCCCGGCCTGGATCAGGATCGAGTCGGAGGGCAGCAGCCGGTCCATGAACGGCAGCATCGCCGCGCCGATCGCAGGCGCGTCCTGCGCGGTGCGGGCGGCGCGGATGATCGGGCGGGCGGGCAGTTCGATCCCCGCCAGCGCCTGTCGCAACCCCTCCGCCAGCCGGTCGAGCAGCCATGCGGGAAGCCGCCCGCCAATCAGGATGGCGTGCGGATCGAACAGGGTGGTGACCGCGACGAACGGCTGGACGAGCGAGGCGATCGAATCCGCGATCCACGGGTCGAGTATGGCGGACAGCTTCGGATCGTCGCGCTCGCCCAGCGTCTCGGGTGATTCCAGCCTGTGTCCCGCCGCGGCCAGCCGTACCTGGAGCCCCGCCAGCGATACCGTGTCCTGCACCACCGCGCCGGGGCGGTCGGCGGTGGGGTCGGGCATCAGCCCGATCTCGCCCGACCGGCGATGCGCGCCGCGATGATAGCTGCGGTCGATGACCAGGCTGCCCCCCAGGCCCGCCGTGATCAGCAGGTAGAAGAAACTGGGGCATTCGAAGTCCTGGTCATATTGCGCCTCGCCCAAAGCGGCGGCGGCGGCATCATTGTCGCGGTGGATCGGCCAGGGCAGGAGCGGGGCGAGCAGCGCGTTCAAGTCCACCCCGACCCAGGCATCATAGCCCCGCGTCTGATTGGGCAGCGAGCGATCGAGCCCGTCCGGCATCGCCACCCCGACCCCCAGCACGCGCGACCGGTCGATCCCTCCTTCGACCAAAGCAGGGTCGAGCGTGTCGCGGATGAAGGCCAGCACGTCGTCGGGGCTCGCGAAACCGATCTCCCGCGTGGCGCGGGCGCGCACCGTGCCGCTCAGGTCCAGGATCGCGATCGCCAGATGGTCGCGATCGATGGTCAGGCCGATGCCGAACGCACCATCGGGGCAAAGCTCGATCTTCAGCGCCGGCTGGCCACGCCCGCTGTGCAGCCGCCCGGCGGTGCGGATCAGCCCCATTTCGGTCAGCCGCCCGGTGATGTTGGCGATAGTCGGCGGGGTCAGTCCGGTCTGGTTGGCGATGGCGATTCGGGTCGTTTCGCGGTGAAGGCGAATCACCTGGAGCACGGTGCGCAGATTATAGTCGCCCGCGCGCTCCAAATTCGTGCCCGACAGGCCGCGCGACAGTCGCGCATCGCGCGAATGCGCCTCGACGGCGCGCGCGCGTCCAGGCGACATTCGGTGCGGCGATGGCATCTGGCTCGTCTCCCCCATATTGGTGGAGCGAAGCTTTATCGTCCCTCTCCTCCCGCGGACAGGATCGACCTGCCGTCGGTGGCGGTCAAGTGAATTGTCGGACCAATATGGCCGCCCCGACGGGTGGGAAGGGGCGGCAAAGCGGTCAGGATGCGGTGGCCGGAGTCAGCTTGATGAGGCGTCCCTGCGAATCGCCGCCATCCTCAAGCACATAGATGGCGCCGTCCGGCCCCTGCTCGACCTCGCGAATGCGCGCGCCCATGCCCCATTGATCGCCCTTGGTCGCGCTGGTGCCGTTCAGGTCGACGCGGACCAGCGACTTGCTCGACAGGCCGCCGATAAAGGCGTCGCCGCGCCATTGCGGGAACAGCGATCCCGAATAGATCATCAGCCCGCCCGGCGAGATCACCGGGTTCCACCAGACCTTGGGCGCCTCATAGCCATCGCCCGCCCGGTGGTCGGGAATGTCGCGTCCGTCATAATGCGATCCGTTGGAGGCGTTGGGCCAGCCATAATTGCGCCCCGGCAGGATCAGGTTGAGCTCGTCGCCGCCCTTGGGGCCCATTTCCTGTTCCCACAGATTGCCGCTCGCGTCGAAGGCGATGCCGAGCAGGTTGCGGTGCCCATAGGACCAGACCGCCGGATCGAAGCCCTGCGCCGCCAGCGGATTGTTCGCGGGCTTGCCGTCCGGGGTCAGGCGCAGGACTTTGCCCAGCGTCGCCTTGGCATCCTGGGCAGGGGTGAATTTCTGCCGCTCGCCCGCCGTGAAGAACAGATATTGGCCATCGGGCGAGAAGGCGATGCGGCCTGAATAATGGCCGTCGCCGGTGACGGCGGGGCTCGCGCCCCACAAGGTCTCGATCCCGGTCAGTTGCGCGGTACCGTTCGTTTCGCGCAGCGCGCCGCGCGCCAGCACGACATGCTTGCCGCCCTCGGTCGCGGCCGAATAGCTGAAATAGACATGGCCCGACCGAGCGAAATCGGGGGCGAGGACCACGTCCATCAGTCCGCCCTGGCCCGCCGAATCGACACCGATGCGCGCGATCACCTGCCGCTGCTGCCCGTCCGCGCTGACCAGGAGCATCCGCCCGTCCTTCTCGGTCACCAGCATACGCCGGTCGGGCAGGAAGGTCATCGCCCAGGGCGCGTCGAAATCGGCGATGACGGTCCGGCCAAAGGGCTGGCCGTCGACCACCGTCGCGGGCGGCGTGGCGGATGCGGAGGGTGAGGGGGAGGGCGTGCCGCCCGGCGATATTGCGACGGGGGGCGTGCTGCCCGTCTCGTCGGGGGCGGGGCCATTGCCCGAACAGGCGATCAGCGCCACCGGAAGGGTGGCGAGCAGCGGCAATTTCATGGTCGTCTCTCCCGTCCGGGGCCTGGAAAGGTCCCGATCATCCGGGCTAACGTTTCGATATGCGTGCTTGTTTCGCAAGAGCGTTGCGCGTATATACTGCGACATTCTCTTACATCGTCGGGTGAAAGAGGCTGCGGGACGGGTTCCGCGGCACCGATCCGGCACATCTGGAGCTTTCATGGCGGACATCGCCCTTCTGACGCAACTCATCGAACCTGAGGCGAAAGCGCTTGGTTTCGAACTCGTGCGCGTGAAGATGTATGGCGGCACGTCGGACCCGACGCTCCAGGTGATGGCCGAGCGTCCCGATACGCGCCAGCTCAACATCGACGACTGTGCCGATCTGTCGCGCCGAATCTCGGACGTGATGGACGCGCTGGAGGAGCAGGGCCGCGACCCGATCGACCATGCCTATCGGCTGGAGGTGTCCTCGCCCGGTATCGACCGTCCGCTGACCCGACTGAAGGACTTCGCCGACTGGGCGGGGCATGAGGCGCGGATCACGCTCGCCGAGAAGCTGAACGGCCGCAAGCAGTTCAAGGGTGATCTGGCCGGGGTCGAGGGCGAGACCGTCATCATCGTTGACGGGGAAGAGGTTCGCCACGAACTGCCCTTCGCGGCGATCGAGGACGCCAAGCTCGTCATGACCGACCGGCTGATCGCCGCGACGGTGCCGCTGTCCCTGGATGGCGCGGAAGAGGTTTATTATCAGGACGCGCCCGACACGGACGGCGCCACGACGGAAGGACGGCACTGATGGCTACCGCCATTTCCGCCAATAAGGCGGAACTGATCGCGATCGCGAATGCGGTCGCCTCGGAAAAGATGATCGACAAGGGCATCGTCATCGAGGCGATGGAGGACGCGATCCAGCGCGCCGCCCGTGCCCGCTATGGTGCCGAGAACGACATTCGCGCGAAGCTCGATCCCAACTCGGGCGACCTGCGTCTGTGGCGCGTCGTCGAGGTGGTCGAGCAGGTCGACGATTATTATAAGCAGATCGACCTCAAGGGCGCCGAGAAGCTGCAAAAGGGTGCCGCGATCGGCGACTTCATCGTCGACCCGCTGCCCCCGATCGAATTCGGTCGCATCGCGGCGCAGGCGGCCAAGCAGGTCATCTTCCAGAAGGTCCGCGACGCCGAGCGCGATCGTCAGTATGACGAGTTCAAGGACCGCCAGGGCGAGATCATCACCGGCGTCGTCAAGCGTGTGGAGTTTGGTCACATCGTCGTCGATCTCGGCCGCGCCGAGGGCGTGATCCGTCGCGATCAGCAGATCCCGCGCGAAGTCGTCCGCGTGAACGACCGCATCCGCTCGCTGATCCTGAACGTGCGCCGCGAGAATCGCGGGCCGCAGATCTTCCTGTCCCGCGCGCACCCCGACTTCATGAAGAAGCTGTTCGCGCAGGAAGTGCCCGAAATCTATGACGGCATCATCGAGATCAAGGCCGCCGCGCGCGATCCGGGCAGCCGCGCCAAGATCGGCGTGATCAGCCACGACTCGTCGATCGACCCGGTCGGCGCCTGCGTCGGCATGAAGGGCAGCCGCGTCCAGGCCGTCGTGCAGGAAATGCAGGGCGAAAAGATCGACATCATCCCCTGGTCGCCCGATACCGCGACCTTCGTGGTGAACGCGCTTCAGCCCGCGAACGTCAGCCGCGTCGTGATCGACGAGGAAGAGGACCGGATCGAGGTCGTCGTCCCCGACGATCAGCTCAGCCTCGCCATCGGCCGTCGCGGCCAGAATGTCCGCCTCGCCAGCCAGCTGACCGCCAAGGCGATCGACATCCTGACCGAGGCCGACGCGTCCGAGAAGCGCCAGAAGGAATTCGTGGCCAACTCCGAGATGTTCCAGAACGAACTGGACGTGGACGAGACGCTGGCCCAGCTGCTGGTCGCCGAAGGCTTCGGTGCTTTGGAAGAGGTCGCCTATGTCGAGCTCGACGAGCTGGCCGCGATCGAGGGCTTCGACGAGGACTTGGCGCAGGAGCTCCAGAGCCGTGCGCAGGAAGCGCTGGACCGCCGCGAACAGGCTGCACGCGACGAGCGTCGTGGCCTGGGCGTCGAGGACGCGCTGGCCGACATTCCCTATCTGACCGAGGCGATGCTGGTCACGCTGGGCAAGGCGGGCATCAAGACGCTCGACGATCTCGCCGATCTGGCGACCGACGAACTGGTCGAGAAGAAGCGCGCCGAGCCGCGTCGTCGTGGCGACGATACCCCGCGTGCCGCGCCCAAGGGCGGCATCCTGGCCGAATATGGCCTGAGCGACGAGCAGGGCAACGAGATCATCATGGCCGCGCGCGCCCACTGGTTCGCCGATGAGGAAGAGCCCGTGGCCGCCGAGGCTGCCGACGCGGAGGGCGACGAAGCCTGATGCCGTTCGTCTCGATCCGTATGGCGGGAACCGCCACCAAGCAGCAAAAGGCCGAGATCGTCGCCGACGTGACGCGTTCGCTGGTGGAGCGGCTGGGCAAGAATCCGGCCGCCGTCCAGATCGTGATCGAGGAGGTCTCCACCGAAAATTACGGGGCTGGCGGTCAGTTGATCGCCGACCGTGACGCTCCTAGCACCCGGGGAGACGCGCATGCGGAACCGGGACAATGAGCGCGGTGGCGTAAACACCGCTCCGGCCCCCAAGGGCCGGAGCCCCAGAGCTTCGGCGAAAGCGGCCCGCGATTCGATCGATGGACCGGTCCGCCGCTGCATCCTGTCGGGCGAGCATGACGCGCGCCCGCATCTGATTCGTCTGGCGCTCGCGCCCGACGGGCGGGTGCTGCCCGATGTCCGCGCCAAGGCGCCGGGACGGGGCGGCTGGATCGGCGTGACCCGCGCCGAGCTGGAAATCGCGATGGCGAAGGGGCGGTTGAAGGGGGCACTGGCGCGCGCGTTCAAGACGGGCGAGTTTGCGATCCCCGACGACCTGCCCGCGCTGATCACCGCCGCCTTGGAGCGCAATGCGCTCGACCGGCTGGGCCTCGAGTCGCGCTCGGGCATGCTGCTGACCGGATCGGACAAGATCGCGACGGCGGCGCGCTCGGGACAGCTGCACGCGCTCTATCACGCCGCCGATGCGGGCGAGGATGGCTGTCGCAAGCTGGCGCAGGCGTGGCGCGTCGGATCGGACCGTGAAGGTTCCGATCTGAAGGGGTTGGCACTGCCCGCCACACGCCCCATATTGTCATTGGCGTTGGGCCGCGAAAATGTGGTACACATCGGCCTGACAGATCGTAACGCGGCAAAGCGGGTGAGCGAAGCGCTCGACCGCTGGCTGCATTTTATCGGACCCGACCCTGTGGCAACGCCTTGCGAAACGGCCTCGCAAGGCGCATCGGCGTCCGACCTTACTGGTGACCGACCGGCCGTGACCGTACACGAGGATTTTGAGTGAGCGAGACCGACAACGACAAGCCGAAACTCGGAATGCGCCAGCCCCTGGGGCTGAAGCGCACGGTCGAGACCGGCAAGGTGAAGCAGAGCTTCAGCCACGGCCGCTCGAACACCGTGATCGTCGAGACGAAGCGCCGTCGCGTCCTGGGCCCGCAGGGGGGAGCGCCGGAGACGACCGCCCCCGCGCAGGCCCCCGAACCCGTGCCCGCAGCGCCCGTCGCCGCGGCGCCGGTTGCACCGCGTCGCCCGGTGCCGTCGAACGAGACGGCACAGGAGCGCCAAGCGCGCCTGCTGCGTGAAGCGGAGGAACAGCGCCTCGCCATGCAGGAAGAGATTCGTCGTCGCGAGGACGCCGAGCGTCAGCAGCGCGCCGAAGACGAGCGTGTGCGGGCCGAAGAGCGTGCGCGTGCCGCCGCCGAGGCTGCCGCCGCCCCGCCGCCCGCGCCGGAACCGGCACCCGAGCCTGCGCCCGAGCCGACCCCGGCACCTGCGCCTGTCGCTGCGGCGGAACCCGCTCCGGCTCCGGCCGCGCCGACCATCTCGGTCCAGCCGCGTCCCTTCCGTCCGGTCGAGCGTCCGGTAATCCCGGCGCCGCAGCCTAAGGCGGAAGAGCCCAAGGTCGAGGTACCCGCCCCGGCACCGGCTCCTACCCCCGCGCCGGCCCCGACGCCCGCCCCCGCTCCGGTGGCGGCGAAGCCCGCGCCTGCGCCCGCTCCGGTGGTGCCGACGCCGCCGGTCCTGGGTCGCGATCCCTCGATGCCCGCGCCGCGCCGTTTCTCGCCGGTGCAGCGTCCCGAGATTCCGAAGCCTGCGCCCAAGCCCGCGCCTGCGCCCGCCGCAGCCGCGACTCCGGCCGCCAGCGCGCCGACCAACACCACCGCCTCCGCTCCGTCGGGTGGTGCACCGCGTTCGATGCCCTCGGGCCAGCCGACGCCGCGCAACGCGCCTCCGGGCCGTCCGCAGCAGCGCGACCGCAAGGGTGACGAGCGTCGTGGCGGCAAGCTGACCGTCAACCGCGCGCTGAACGAGGACGGCGCCCGCGCCCGCTCGCTCGCCGCGCTGAAGCGTGCCCGCGAAAAGGAAAAGCGTGGCTTTGGCGGCCCGCGCGAGCCGCAGGTCAAGCAGGTCCGCGACGTGCAGGTGCCTGAAGCGATCACCGTCCAGGAACTGGCCAACCGCATGGCCGAGAAGGGCGCGGATCTGGTCAAGGCGCTGTTCAAGATGGGCATGCCCGTCACCATGACGCAGACCATCGACCAGGATACGGCCGAGCTGCTGGTGACCGAGTTCGGCCACAACATCGTCCGCGTCTCGGACAGCGACATCGATCTGGCGCTCGACACCAGCGAGGATGCGGCGGAATCGCTGAAGCCGCGTGCACCGGTGGTGACGATCATGGGCCATGTCGACCATGGCAAGACCTCGCTGCTCGACGCGCTGCGCGGCACCGATGTGGTGCGCGGCGAGGCGGGTGGCATCACCCAGCATATCGGCGCCTATCAGGTCACGCTGAAGGACAAGTCGAAGATCACCTTCCTCGACACGCCGGGCCACGAGGCCTTCACCCAGATGCGGGCGCGTGGCGCCGACATCACGGACATCGTGGTGCTGGTGGTCGCGGCCGATGACGGGCTGATGCCGCAGACGATCGAGGCGATCAACCACACCAAGGCGGCCGGCGTGCCGATGATCGTGGCGATCAACAAGATCGACAAGCACGACGCCAATCCCCAGCGCGTCCGCGAGCGTCTGCTCGAGCATGACGTGCAGGTCGAGGAAATGGGCGGCGAAACCCAGGACGTCGAAGTCTCGGCGCTCAAGAAGATCGGTCTGGATACGCTGATCGAGAAGATTCAGCTTCAGGCCGAACTGCTCGAACTGGCCGCCAACCCCGATCGTCCGGCCGAAGGCAGCGTGATCGAGGCCAAGCTCGACAAGGGCCGTGGTCCGGTCGCGACCGTGCTGGTCACGCGCGGCACGCTGAAGGTCGGCGACGTGTTCGTTGTCGGCGCGGAAAGCGGCAAGGTCCGTGCGCTGGTCGACGACAAGGGTCGCCAGGTGAAGGAAGCGGGGCCTGCGATGCCGGTCGAGGTGCTCGGCCTGTCGGGCGTGCCCCAGGCGGGCGACCTCCTCCAGGTCGTCGAGAACGAGGCGCGTGCCCGCGAGGTCGCCGAGTATCGCCAGAGCGTGCTGCTCCAGAAGCGCACCACTTCGGCCCCGGCCAGCCTGGAGTCGATGTTCTCGGCGCTGAAGGCGAACCAGGCCAAGGAATATCCGCTGGTCGTCAAGGCGGATACGCAGGGCACGGTCGAGGCGATCGTGGCGTCGATCAACAAGATCGCGTCCGACCTCATCAAGGCGCGTATCCTGCACTCGGGCGTCGGTGGCATCACCGAGTCGGACGTGACGCTCGCCGCCGCCAGCGGTGCGCCGATCATCGGCTTCAACGTCCGTGCGAACGCCAAGGCGCGTGAGATCGCCGAGCGGAACAAGGTGGCGCTCAAATACTACGACGTCATCTATGACCTTATCGACGAGATCCGCGCGGGTATGGCTGGCGAGCTGGGCCCCGAGGCGTTCGAAACGGTCGTCGGCCGCGCCGAAATCCGCGAGGTCTTCTCGGCGGGCAAGACCGGCAAGGCCGCCGGTCTGCTGGTCACCGAGGGTGTCATCCGCAAGGCGCTCAAGGCGCGCATCACGCGCAACGACGTCATCATCTACCAGGGCGAGATCAACTCGCTCCGCCGGTTCAAGGACGATGTCGCCGAGGTTCGCGCTGGCCTGGAATGTGGTGTGACGTTCACGCAGAACTTCACCGACATCAAGGCGGGCGACTATCTCGAAACCTTCGAGGTCGAACTGCGCGAGCGTTCGCTCTGATGCGGGCAGGGTGGTGGGATAACTCCTGCCGCCCGCCTCTGCCGGACATGATCGCGGTCGCCCGTCGGGCGGCCGCGATTTCCGTTTGAAGAAGAACTATCATGGTCCAAGCCAAGAACCCCGCCGAACCCTCGGTCCGCCTGCTCCGCGTCGGCGAGCAGGTGCGTCATATCCTGTCCGAAATCCTCGCGCGCGGCGACGTGCATGACGAAACGCTGGCCAAGCATATGGTCAGCGTGACCGAAGTGCGCATGTCGCCCGACCTGCGCCACGCGACCGTCTTCGTGAAGCCGCTGCTCGGCAAGGACGAGGAGGTGGTGATCAAGGCGCTGCGCACCAACACCGCCTATCTCCAGCGCGAGGTCGCGACACGGGTGAAGATGAAATATGCCGCCAAGCTGAAGTTCTTGGCGGACGAGAGCTTCGACGAGGGAAGCCATATCGACTCGCTCCTCCGCTCGCCCAAGGTCGCGCGCGATCTGGAGGAGGGAGAGCCCGCCGAGGACTGACACCCCGCCTCTATGCAGGCTGAGCGAAGTCGAAGGCCAAGAGAAAGGTTCGCGCAGAGGCGCAGGGGGCGCAGAGAAGAAGCGCCCAATGTTTAAATTCCGCCCCACCCCGGCGAAGGCCGGGGCCCAGTCTCCGTGCCGTGGATGGCGCGCTGCGCCGAGGCGGGGGAGGCAGATGTACTGCGCCGCCGCCCGTCCATGGCAACTGGACCCCGGCCTTCGCCGGGGTGGGGTGTTGGGGGCGATCCACCCCTCCGCGCCTCTGCGCGAACCTGACTCACGACAAACGGAAGGCGGGAACCGCCCTAATCCCGCCCCGGCACCAGATCGGCATCGATCGTAATCGTCACCTGTCGCCCGACGATCAGCGGATAGGCGATCATTCCGAAATCCCGCCGGTCGATCCGTGTCGACGCTGCGATATGCACCGGCTCGCGGCCGGTCATCGCGGAAAAGTCGCGTGAGAAGTCGACCGCCAGTGTCGCCGGACGGGTGACGCCGCGCGCGGTGATCGTCCCTGCGACCTGCGCGCTATGCGGTCCGGTCCGGGTCATGGTCGAGCCATGGAAGATCACGCGGGGGTATCGCTCGACATCGAAGAAATCGGGACCGCGCAGGCGGGAGCGGGTCAGCGAATCCCCCGCCTCCAGCGCCTGCGCATCGATCCGCACGTCCAGCGTCACGGCTTGCGCATCCCGCTCCGACAGGGCGACGCGGCCCTCCAGCCGGGGAAAACGCGCCGTCTTGCTGCCCAGTCCGAAAAAGCCGACCTTGGCCTGCACGCGCGCATGGGCGGGGTCGATGCCATAGGCGAACGAGCCAGGCACGGTTGCCGATCCGGCGCCACCCATTCCTGTGGCCACCACCGCCATCGCCATCCGCGTGCCAATCCACATGCCGGTTCGTCCCATGCTCGAAATGGCGGCTCCCTTCCGATAAGGGCGGGATATGGCCAAGCTCTATTTCTACTATGCCAGCATGAATGCCGGGAAATCGACCATGCTGCTGCAGGCCGATTTCAACTATCGCGAGCGGGGGATGAACACGATGCTGTTCACCGCCGCGATCGACGATCGCTTCGCCTATGGCACCATCGCCTCGCGAATCGGCCTGTCGCAGCCCGCGACACCGTTCCACGCGACCACCGATCTGGAGTCCTGCGCGCTCGACCGGCATGGCCGCACGCCGCTCGCCTGTATCCTGGTCGACGAGGCGCAGTTCCTGACGCCCGATCAGGTCGATCAACTGGCCCGGCTGGCCGACCGGCACCGGATTCCCGTGCTCTGCTATGGCCTGAGGACCGATTTCAAGGGCCAGCTCTTCCCCGGATCGGCGCGGTTGCTGGCGCTCGCCGACACGCTCAGCGAGATCAAGTCGGTGTGCGTCTGTGGCGCCAAGGCGACGATGAACCTGCGCGTCGATGGCCAGGGCCAGGCGATCGCCGAGGGCGCGCAGACCGAGATTGGCGGCAATGACCGCTACATCGCCTTGTGCCGCCGCCATTTCGGCGAAGCGCTGGCGGGCGGCACGGTGCTTGAGGCGCCGTCCTTGAGATAGGGGCCAAGCCCGACTAACGCCCGTCCGATGCATGGATGGATCATACTCGACAAGCCGCTGGGGCTCGGCTCGACGCAAGGGGTGAGCGCGGTCAAGCGCGTGCTGCGCCAGGGCGGCTATGGCAAGGGGATCAAGGTCGGCCATGGCGGCACGCTCGACCCGCTGGCGACCGGCGTGCTGCCGATCGCGGTGGGCGAGGCGACCAAGCTGGCCGGGCGGATGCTCGACAGCGACAAGGTGTACGACTTCACCATCCGCTTCGGCGAGCAGACCTCGACGCTGGATGCGGAGGGCGAGGTGGTGACGGCCAGCGACGTCCGCCCGACTCGCGACGCGCTGGAAGCGGTCTTGCCGGGCTTCACTGGGCCGATCGAACAGGTGCCGCCTGCCTATTCGGCGTTGAAGATCGACGGCGAGCGTGCCTATGACCTGGCGCGGGCGGGGGAAGAGGTGGTGCTGGCGAGTCGTGCGGTAACGATCCACGCCCTAACGGTGCAGGAGGGGGCGGCCGATGGCGCGCTGGAGGAGATCACCCTCACCGCGCACGTCTCAAAGGGCACCTATATCCGCTCGCTCGCCCGCGACATCGCGCTCGCGCTGGGCACCGTGGGGCATGTCACCATGCTCCGCCGCATCAAGGCCGGGCCGTTCACCCTCGCCCCGGCAATATCGCTGGACAAATTGAACGAAATGGGGCAGGCGCGCACCCTTGAACAGATACTCCTGCCGCTGAGGGCGGGGCTGGACGACATCCCGGCTCTTGCTCTCGACCCCGACCAGGCAGGGGCGCTCCGTCAGGGGCGTGTGCTGGCCGGGATCGCCGTGGACGATGGCCAATATTTCGCGATGCTGGGGGATACCCCGGTGGCGCTGGTAGAGGCGCTGGAAGGAAACGTCCGGGTCGTACGCGGCTTCAACCTCGATTGAAGAAAGGATCACGATGTCGATCACCGCTGAACGCCGCCAGGAAATCATCAAGGATCATGCCCGAGCCGAGGGTGACACGGGTTCGCCCGAAGTCCAGGTCGCGATCCTGACCGAGCGGATCCAGAACCTGACCGGCCACTTCAAGACCCATGCGAAGGACAACCATTCGCGCCGTGGTCTGCTGATGCTGGTCAACAAGCGCCGCTCGCTGCTCGACTATCTGCGTCACAAGGATGGCGACCGCTATCTGGCGCTGATCGCCAAGCTCGGCCTGCGCAAGTAAGCCACGGGCGAAAGCCACGAAAAAGGGCACCCCTGCGGGGGTGCCCTTTTTTTATCGGCTGGTGTATGAAGCACCGGGCCGACCGGATGCCGCAAAGGCGCATCCCCAAAGCCTCTATGTCATGAAACCCGACGACAGGGTCGGGTAGGATCGGAGGATCGGCAATTCGGTCGACCTCCAGAGCCAATTTTGGCTCAACCCATAGGCCCCGGCGGGATAGGCCCGTCGGAGTGAAGGATATTCCATGTTCAATACCAAGAAAGTGGCCATCGAGTGGGGCGGCAAGACGCTGACCCTCGAAACCGGCAAGGTGGCCCGTCAGGCCGACGGCGCGGTGATCGCGACGCTGGGCGAGACGGTGGTGCTGTGCGCCGTGACGGCCGCGAAGAATGTGAAGGAAGGGCAGGACTTCTTCCCGCTGACCGTTCACTATCAGGAAAAGTTCTCGTCGGCGGGCCGTATCCCCGGCGGTTTCTTCAAGCGCGAGCGTGGTGCGACCGAGCGTGAGACGCTGATCAGCCGCCTGATCGACCGTCCGATCCGCCCGCTGTTCCCCGAAGGTTTCTACAACGAGATCAACTGCATCTGCCAAGTGCTCTCCTATGACGGCGAGAACGAGCCCGACATCCTGGCGCTGGTCGCCGCGTCGGCCGCGCTCACCATCTCGGGCGTGCCCTTCATGGGCCCGATCGGCGCCGCGCGCGTCGGTTATGTCGATGGCGAGTATCAGCTGAACCCGACCGACGCCGAGGCGCTGGCCGGTGACCTGGACCTGGTCGTCGCCGCCACCCACAATGCGGTGATGATGGTCGAGTCGGAAGCCAAGGAGCTTTCCGAAGAGGTCATGCTGGGCGCGGTCATGTTTGCGCACAAGGCGTCGCAGCAGATCATCGACGCGATCATCGATCTCGCCGAGCAGGCCGCCAAGGACCCGTGGGAGCTGAAGGTCGGCGACGACCAGAAGACCGTGAAGGCCGAGCTGAAGAAGCTGGTCGGCAAGGACATCACCGCCGCCTATAAGCTGACCGACAAGCAGGCGCGCCAGACCGCGCTGGGCGAGGCCCGCGCCAAGGCGAAGGCCGCCATGGCCGAGCGCACCCCGCAGGAGCAGCTCGTCGCCGCCAAGCTCGTCAAGAAGCTGGAAGCCGAGATCGTCCGCACCGCGATCCTGAAGGACGGCCGCCGCATCGACGGTCGCTCGACCACGCAGATTCGCCCGATCGAGGCCGAGGTTCACTTCCTGCCGCGTTCGCACGGCTCGGCGCTGTTCACCCGCGGCGAGACCCAGACGATCGCGACCACGACGCTGGGCACCCGCGATGCCGAGCAGATGATCGACGGTCTGAACGGCCTGTCGTACCAGCACTTCATGCTGCACTATAACTTCCCGCCCTATTCGGTCGGCGAAGTGGGCCGCTTCGGCGCGCCGGGCCGTCGCGAGATCGGCCATGGCAAGCTGGCCTGGCGCGCGCTGCACCCGGTGCTGCCGTCGAAGGAGGAATTCCCCTACACCATCCGCGTGACCAGCGACATCACCGAGTCGAACGGCTCGTCGTCGATGGCCACCGTCTGCGGCGGCTCGCTGTCGCTGATGGATGCGGGCGTTCCGCTGAAGCGTCCGGTCTCGGGCATCGCCATGGGCCTGATCCTGGAAGGCAAGGACTTCGCGGTCCTGTCCGACATCCTGGGTGACGAAGATCACCTGGGCGACATGGACTTCAAGGTCGCCGGCACCTCCGAGGGCATCACCTCGCTCCAGATGGACATCAAGATCGCCGGTATCACCGAGGAGATCATGAAGGTCGCGCTGGCGCAGGCCAAGGAAGGCCGCGCGCACATCCTGGGCGAGATGAACAAGGCGCTGGGCGAGACCCGCACCGAGCTCTCGGCCCATGCCCCGCGCATCGAGACGATGACGATCGACAAGTCGAAGATCCGCGACGTGATCGGCACCGGCGGCAAGGTGATCCGCGAGATCGTCGCGACGACCGGCGCCAAGGTCGACATCGACGACGAGGGCGTGATCAAGATCAGCTCGTCGGACGGTGCGCAGATCGAAGCCGCGATGAACTGGATCAAGGGCATCGTCGAAGAGGCCGAGGTCGGCAAGATCTACAACGGCAAGGTCGTCAACCTGGTCGATTTCGGTGCGTTCGTGAACTTCATGGGCGGCAAGGACGGTCTGGTCCACGTCTCGGAGATCAAGAACGAGCGCGTCGAGAAGGTCTCGGACGTCCTGACCGAAGGCCAGGAAGTCAAGGTCAAGGTCCTCGAGATCGATCCGCGCGGCAAGGTCCGCCTGTCGATGCGCGTCGTCGACCAGGAAACCGGTGCCGAGCTGGAGGACAATCGTCCGGCCCGCGAACCGCGTGAACCGCGCGGTGACCGTGGTCCGCGCGGTGACCGTGAAGGCGGTCGCGGTCCGCGCCGTGACGGTGGCGACCGTGGTGGTGAGCGCGGTGGCGAAGGCCGCAGCGGTCCGCGTCGCGACCGTGGCGACCGTCCCCGTCGCGAAGGCGGCGAGCAGGGCGGTTCGTCCGAATTCGCCGCTCCGGCCTTCCTGACCGGCGATCGCGACTGATCCTTATCTTCGGATGACGGACAAGGGCTCGGGGGAAACCCCGGGCCCTTTTTCGTTGGGAGCGTCCCGTGGCCTTCGACTTCGCTCAGGCTGAACGGCGGTCGAGAATGGGCCTGGACACCAAAAACCCTTCAGCCCGAGCGAATTCGAAGGCCACGCCCCGACCCCCGCCGCGTGCGTCCCGGAGTCAAGATTCCCGTCCGAAAGTTAGCCTGCTACCACCACCCCGACGAACGCCGGGGGAGTCCCGCAGGAGCGGAAGCGCCCGCGCCGGACCCGCGCGATGGCGGTCAGGCCGGGTCTTTCGCCCCCTCATGCGCGCTATAGCCTAGCCGGGCATGGCCCTGCACTGGCCCTGCCACATCGGCGACCAGATAGAGCGGGCGCCGCTTCGATTCGATATAGAGCCGCCCCAGATATTCGCCGATCATGCCCAGCACGAACATCTGCACCGCGCCCAGAATGACGGTGACCAACATGGTCGAGGTCCAGCCCTGCACCGCCGTCCCCGTCAGCCACCCGATCGCGATATAGACCAGCAGCAACAGCGAGGCCGCCGTCAGCGCCAGGCCGATATGGCTGGCCCAGCGAAGCGGCGCGGTCGAGAAACCGGTCACCGCGTCGAAGGCGAGCGCGATCATCTTGCCCAGCGGATAATGGGTCTCGCCCGCATGGCGCTCGGCGCGGTCATAGGGGAAGGGGACCTGGCGGAAGCCGACCCAGGCGACCATGCCGCGAATGAAGCGCGCCTGTTCGGGCAGCGACTGCAACGCGTCGAGCGCACGGCGGCTCATCAGGCGGAAATCGCCGGTGTCGAGCGGGATCGGCGTGTCGGTCAGCCGGTCGAGCATCCGGTAGAAGATCGCCGCCGTCGCCTTTTTGAACAATGTCTCGCCCGCCCGCTTGCGGCGCACGGCATAGACCACGTCCGCCCCCTGCGCCGCCATCGTCGCGCGCATGTCTGTCAGGAGTTCGGGCGGGTCCTGAAGATCGGCGTCGATGATCAGGATCTGCTCGCCCGCGCACAGGTCGAGACCCGCAGTCAGCGCCAGCTGGTGGCCGTGGTTGCGCGACAGGTTGATCGCGACCAGATGCGGATCGGCGGCGGCGAGCCGCTGCATCACCGGCCAGCTATCGTCGCGCGAGCCGTCGTTGATCAGGACGATCTCATAATCCTCGCCCACCGCCGCACGCGCTGCGCCGGAGATACGGGCGTGCAGCACGTCCAGGCATGCGGCTTCGTTATAGCAGGGGACGACAACGGACAGGGCAGGGCGCTTCATGACGCCGCCGGTTTAGCGGCGTCGAGCGCGTCCGTCACCCATTCACGACCAGCTTGACCAAACGACCCGGCATCAGCGCTTGTTCCGAATCGAGCCCGTTCAGCGTCACGAACCGCTCGCGCTTGTAATCGGGAAAGGCCATGCGCGCCGACAGGCTGTCGATCGTGTCGCCCTGGCGGACGGTGACGATGCTGATCTTCTTGCCACGAATGCCATTGGCTTCGGCGGTCGAGAGCGGCGCGACGGAGGCGAGCAGCGGCTGGAAAGGCCCGATGCCGCTGCCAGCGGGGGTGACCAGCGTGAAGGTATAGGTCGCGGCGGGGAAGCGATAGGCGACCACCGTCGCATCCACCGCGCGATTATTGGCGGCGGCGCGGGTCGTCACATAGGCATAGGGGATGCCGTTGGCCGTCCCGTTCTGCAACTGGCCAGAGGGGGTGCCGGTGCCGAGCTGGCGGAAACGCTGCGTGATCGCCTGGCCCAGATCGCTGCCTTGCCCGAGGCGCATCTCCGCCTGTCCGCCCTGGCCGACGATGGTCACGGCATCACTGCCATTGGCGATGGCATAGCCGCTGGGCGCGGTGAACTTCAGCTTGAGGCCGGGATGGCGGAAGGTCTGGCCGTCGATAATGCCTTCCTTGGGATCGTCGCCGTAAGGCATGCCGTCGAGCATCCGCAGGAATGCCGTGTCCTGGGGCGGCGTAGTCTCCGGGCGGCCGGTTTGCTGTGCAAGCGAAGCGGCGCGGCGGACCCGGTCGGCGCTGTTGGGATGGGTCGAGGCCCAGGTCGGAATGGCGTTGGCGTCCTTGCCGGATGTGCGCGCCGCGAGGTTGCTCGACGCGGCCAGCGAGGCGAGCATGTCGGCCGAGGCATAGGGATCATATCCCGCGGCGGTCATGTAGCGGATGCCGAGGCCGTCGGCCTGATATTCCTGATCGCGGCCATATTTCAGCGTGTAGAGCTGCGCGCCGGTGCCCACCAACTGGGTGGCGATATTGCTGCCGGTCAGCAGCCCCGCGCCCGCCGCCAGGATCGAGCCGATGGTCGAGCGGGTATTGCGGCTTTGCGAATGGCGCGCGGCGACATGGCCGACCTCATGGCCCAGCACCGAGGCGAGTTCGGCCTCGGAATTCATCAGCGCGAGAAGCTGTCGGGTGACATAGATATAGCCGCCGGGAATGGCGAAGGCGTTCTCGACCGGCGAGTTCAGCGTCGTGACGGTGAAGTCGCCCTGCGCGTTCGACAGGCCGGACTGGACTGCGACCCGCTTTCCAACCCGCTCGACGAACGCGGCCTGCGGGCCGGTGTAGCGGCCGCCATATTGCTTCACGAGTTCCGGGTTGGCCTGTGCCCCCTGCGCCTTGTCCGAGGCGGAGATGGCGCGCGTCGTCTGGGCAACGACGGGGGTGGCGACGAGCGCGAGCATGGCGGCGGCGGTGACGAAACGCATGTTAAGGCTCCCCTGTTCGGGGTCTCCAAAGCGCAGGCGCGTCGGGGGTTCCAGCTTTTTGTTACGCAGGCGTCATCCGGGTGTCAGGAAATCCAATGCCGCATCGTTCCCCGGCGAAGGCCGGGGTCCAGTTTCCCCGCGGCCAAAGGCGCGCGAAACGATGCGTGGGAGGCAAACGCCCCGCGTTCTCGATCATTCACCCCTACTGGGCCCCGGCCTTCGCCGGGGAACGAAGAAGATTTAGTTCGCGCAGAGGCGCGGAGGACGCAGAGGGGGTTCGTTCAACCACCTTGGCGACGGTCATCATGCAGCGTCGAAGATAACAGGACGCGCTTTCCGCGCGCCGGACCTCTCTGCGTTCTCCGCGCCTCCGCGCGAACCTAAACCCGCTCGACCGAACTCACCACATCCGCCGCGCGCAGGGCCGCGATCAGGCGCATCAGATGTTGCAGGTCATGCACCTCCACATCGATCAGGTTCGTATGGAAGCGCGTGTCGCGGGTATCCAGCCGGACGTTGATGATGTTCGCCTTATGCTGGCCGATGATCGTCGCCAGGATGCCCAGCGCGCCGGGTTCGTTCTTGACCATCACCGAGATGCGCGCGGTCGCGCCCTCACTGTCGTCGCCCCAGGACACGTCGACCCAGTCGGTTTCCTCGTCGGTCCGATCCGCCAATTCGGCCAGCACCGGGCACTGGATGGCGTGCACCTCGATCCCCGCATCGGGGCGGCGCAGGCCCACGATGCGGTCGCCGGGCACCGGGTGACAGCATTGCGCGAGGTCATAGGCGACGCCCGGGGTCAGCCCCTTGATCGAGATCGCGCTCGACTGCGGCGGCAGGGCGACGACATCCGCGCCCGCCGATCCGGGCATCAGTGCCTCCATCACCGCCGCGTCGGACACGGTACGCCTGGCGATCGCGATCATCAGATGCGCCTCGTCGGGCATCTTCAGCCGTTGCAGCGCATGGGTCAGCGCATCCGGCCCGATCTGGGCGGGCAGGCGGCGGACGATGTCCTCGTACAGCTTGGTGCCCAGCGTCACCTGCTCGGCGCGCTCGGCATGGCGCAGGTGACGGCGGATCGCGGCCAGCGCCTTGCCGGTGATCGCCAGGTTCAGCCAGTTAGCCTGCGGCGTCTGTCCGGCCGAGCGCAATATCTGCACTTGGTCGCCATTGGAGATGACGGTCGATAGCGGCACCACGCGGCCGTTGAGCTTGGCCCCGACCGCCTGGTCGCCCAGATCGGTATGGACGGCATAGGCGAAGTCGATCGGCGTCGCGCCCTTGGGCAACTGGATCAGCTCGCCCTTGGGGGTGAAGGCGAAGATGCGATCCTGGTACATCGCCATCTTCGTATGTTCGATCAGCTCCTCGGGGCTGTCCGAGGTGTCGAGGATTTCGACCAGGTCGCGAATCCAGCTGACCTGCGCATCATGGCGCGTCGCCTGTTTATAGGTCCAGTGCGCCGCCAGACCGAAATCGGCCTCGGCATGCATTTCCGGCGTGCGGATCTGGATTTCGATACGCGCATTGTCGGCATGGATGACGCTGGTGTGCAGCGATCGGTATCCGTTGCGCTTCGGCGTCGAGATATAATCCTTGAACCGCCCCGGCACCATCGGCCAGCGGCGATGGATCAGCCCCAGAGCGCGGTAGCAATCCTCCTCGGTCGGCACGATCGCGCGAAAGGCCATGACGTCGGACAGTTGTTCGAAGCTGATGTGCCGCTCGTTCATCTTGCGGAAGATCGAGAAGGCGGACTTCTCACGCCCCGTCACCTCGGCCTCGACGCCACCGCGCGACATGAGGAGTTTCAGGCCCGACGCGATCCGAGAAATCCGGTCGCCGCCACCCTCCTTCATCTGGGCGAGGCGCAGCGTGATCGACTCATACGCCTCGGGTTCGAGTTGCTGGAAGGCGAGCATCTGCATCTCCTTCATGAACTCGTACATGCCGATCCGCTCGGCGAGCGGGGCGTAGATGTCCATCGTCTCCTTCGCGATGCGGCGGCGTTTCTCCGGCTTCGCGATGTGATGGAGGGTGCGCATATTGTGGAGGCGATCGGCCAGCTTCACCAAGAGGACGCGGATATCGTCCGACATGGCGAGCAGGAACTTGCGCAGATTTTCGGCGGCGCGCTCGCTTTCGGTCTGCGCCTCGATCTTGGACAGCTTGGTGACGCCGTCGACCAGCCGCGCGACATTGGGGCCGAAGAGTCGTTCGATCTCCTCATAGGTCGCGACCGTATCCTCGATCGTGTCGTGCAGGATGGCGGTGGCGATCGTCTCGTCATCCAGATGGATGTCGGTCAGGATGCCGGCCACCTCGATCGGATGGCTGAAATAGGGATCGCCAGAGGCACGTTTCTGGCTGCCATGCGCCTTCATCGAGAAGACATAGGCGCGGTTCAACAGCGCCTCATCGGCCTGGGGGTCATAGTCGAGCACGCGGTCGACGAGTTCATACTGGCGGAGCACGAAATCAGATTTGCGGGGTAGGGGTACGCATTGCAAGATTTTTGATGCGATCAGGGTGATCGGATGATTTGTTGGGTTGAGGGCCACCGGCCTCAGTCTCCCATCGCCTCCGCCGCCAGAGCCTCCGCCTCGATCAACAGGTCGTCGTCCGCGCTCCCCGTCGCCACGCGCTCGCGCCCGATCAGCACCAGCACCGGCACGGCGAGCGGGCTCACCCGCTCCAGATCGACATGCAGCATCGTGCCGCCCGCCCGGTCGAGCAAATTCGCCAGTCGCCCCACATCGGTCATCCGCGCGCGGGCATCGTCCCATGCCGCCTGAAGCAGCAGATGGCCAGGCTCGTACTTGCGCAGCACGTCGTAGATCAGGTCGGTCGAAAAGGTCACCTGCCGCCCGGTCTTGCGCTTGCCGGGATGCTGGCGGTCGACCAGCCCGCCGATCACCGCCACCTCGCGAAAGGCGCGCTTGAGGAGGTGCGATTGCTGCACCCAGTCGACGAACTCGTTTTCGAGGATGTCGGGGGAGAAGAGGCTCGCCGGATCGGTCACCTTTTCCAGCCCGTAACAGGCCAGCGCATAGTCGCTGGCGACGAAGCCCAGCGGTTTCAGCCCCTGCGCCTCCATCCGCCTTGTGACGAGCATCCCCAGCGACTGGTGCGCGTTCCACCCCTCGAAGCTGTAGGCCACCATGTAATGCCGCCCCTCGCGCGGGAAGGTCTCGACCAGCAACTGGCCGGGGCGGGGCAGGACCGAGCGGCGATCCTGCATCTCCAGCCAGGCATGCACGTCCGCTGGGAAGCGATCCCACTCGCCCCGGTCGGCGAGAAACTCCCGCACTCGGTCGGCGAGGCTGGTCGACAGCGGCATCCGGCTGCCGCCATAGGTCGGGATGCGCGCAGGGCGGGAGGTAGCGCGGACGATCAAATCCTCGCCATCGATCGATTCCACCTCCAGGCTCAATCCGGCGAAGAAGAAGGTGTCGCCGGGTGCCAGGGTCGCGGCGAAACCCTCCTCGACTCGACCGAGCTGGCGGCCGTTGCGGAAGCGGACCTTCAGCATCGTCGCTTCCACGATGATCCCGGCGTTCAGCCGGTGCTGAGCGACGAACTGTGGATGGGTGACGCGCCACGTCCCGTCCGGCTGCTGCACCAGCCGCTTGAACCGGTCATAGGCGCGCAAGGCATAGCCGCCGTCGGCGATGAAGCGCAGCACCCGGTCGAACGTCGCATTGTCCAACGCCGAATAGGGCATGGCCGAACGAATTTCGTCGAGCAGCGCGCCCTGCTCGAACGGTGCGGCACAGGCGCAGGCCATGACATGCTGCGCCAGCACGTCGAGCGCGCCGGGGCGGAAGAGGTCGGGGTCCAGCTCGCCCGCCTCCACCGCGTCGAGCGCGGCGCGCGCCTCCAGATATTCGAAGCGGTTGCCGGGGACCAGGATCGCGCGGCTCGATTCGTCCAGCCGGTGATTGGCGCGACCGATGCGTTGCAGGAGGCGCGACGAGCCCTTGGGCGCGCCCATCTGGATCACGCAATCGACATCGCCCCAGTCGACGCCCAGGTCGAGGCTGGCGGTCGCGACCAGCGCGCGGAGTTGCCCATCGGCCATCGCCGCCTCGACCTTCTGGCGGGCTTCCAGGGACAGCGAGCCGTGATGGACGCCGATCGGCAGGCTCTTGTCGTTCGCCTTCCACAGATCCTGGAAGATCAGCTCGGCCAGGCTGCGCGTGTTGCAGAAGACGATGGTCGTCCGGTTCGCCTCGATGACGCGCATGACCTGCGCGGCGGCATAGCGGCCCGAATGGCCCGCCCAGGGGACGCGGTCCTCGGGCAGCAGAATGGAGATGTCCGGCGGTGCGCCGGGTTCGCCGGTGACGAGGCCGACCGCGTCGATATCGCCATCGGGGGCGAGCCAGGCGCGATAGCCGTCCGGGTCCGCCACCGTCGCCGACAGCGCGACCCGTCGCAGACCGGGCGATAGCCGCTGCAACCGCGCCATGCACAAGGACAGCAGGTCGCCGCGCTTGCCGGTGGCAAAGGCATGGACCTCGTCCACCACGATGGTCTTCAGCCCGGCGAACATCGTTTCGGCATCGGGATAGCTGAGCAGCAGCGACAGCGATTCCGGCGTGGTCAGCAATATCTGCGGCGGCTTCACCCGCTGCCGTGCCTTCTTGTCCGACGAGGTGTCACCGGTCCGCGTCTCGACCCGGATGTCGAGGCCCATTTCCTCGATCGGGGTCACGAGGTTGCGGCGAATGTCGACCGCCAGCGCCTTGAGCGGCGAGACGTAGAGGGTGTGCAGCCCCTCGCTCGGCTGCGCGATCAACTCGGTCAGGGTTGGCAGGAACCCCGCCAGCGTCTTGCCCGCGCCCGTGGTCGCGACCAGCAGCGCGTGGCGGCCTGCGCGGGCTTCCTCCAGCATCGCCAGCTGATGGGTGCGCGGGTGCCAGCCCTTGGCGGCGAACCAGTCGGTCAGGGCGGGCGGAAGGGAACCGGGAGGCATATCCAAGGATATAGGTAGCATGGCCAAGCTCGGCGACTGGATACAGCCCCATAAACATGGGATTTACGTGGCCCCCGCCAATGTGTGGGTCGATCCCTCCGAACCCGAGCCACGCGCGCTCGTGACCCATGGCCATGCCGACCATGCACGCGGCGGGCATGGCACCGTCTGGGCGACGCCGGAGACGTTGGCGATCATGGAGGCGCGCTATGGCCCGCAGACCGGCGTGCCGGTCGGGTATGGCGAGACGATCCGGTTGGGTGACGTGGAGGTGAGTTTCGTCCCCGCCGGGCATGTGCTGGGATCGGCGCAGATCGTGCTCGACTATCGGGGCGAGCGGGTGGTGGTGTCGGGCGATTACAAGCGCCGCGCCGATCCGACCTGTGCCGCCTTCGAGCCGGTGAAATGCGACGTGTTCGTCACCGAGGCGACCTTCGCGCTGCCCGTCTTTCGCCACCCCGAAACGGGCGACGAGATCGACAAGCTGATCGCGCGGCTCCACGCCAATCCGACGCGCTGCGTGCTGGTCGGCGCCTATGCGCTGGGCAAGGCGCAACGGGTGATCGCCGAACTCCGCGTGCGGGGGCATGAGGCGCCCATTTATCTCCACGGTGCGCTGGCGCGGCTATGTGCACTCTATCAGGAATTGGGCGTCGATCTGGGCGAGCTCCGCATGGTGGCCGACACGCCCAAGGCGGAGATGGCGGGGCATGTCGTGATGTGCCCGCCGGGGGCGCTCAACGATCGCTGGTCGCGGCGACTGCCCGATCCGATCACCGCCATGGCCAGCGGCTGGATGCGGGTGCGCCAGCGCGCGCGGCAGAAGAATGTCGAGCTGCCGCTGATCCTGTCCGACCATGCCGATTGGGATGAGCTGACGACCACGCTGACCGAGATCGCGCCGCGCGAGGTGTGGGTGACGCATGGGCGCGAGGAGGCCTTGGTCCACTGGTGCGAGACGCGGCAGATGAAGGCGCGAGCCTTGGCCTTGGTGGGGTTCGAGGATGAGGATGATTGAGATGGCGTAGCGTGGCCTTCGACTTCGCTCAGGCTGAACGGAGATTTGTCCCTTAACCCCGTTCAGGCTGAGCGAAGTCGAAGCCCACGCCCCACCTTCACACCAATGCCAATGGCCGCGCCGGTTCCGCCACCGCCGACCCCGGTACGGCGAAAACACCCTTCTTCGCCAGCCTTTCGCCCGGCCGCACCTTCGCCGTCTGCATCGCCAGCCACGGTGCCAGCAACAGCCCCAAGGTCACCGGTGACAGCCACGCCCCTAGCATCGGGTTCAAAAACGACACGCCGAGCAGAACCACACCCACCCCCAGATGCCAGCGATAGCGCGGCATCGCGTCCGCCGCCGCCAGCCCGTCGCGCACCCGGCTTTGCGGGTTCCAGCCGGACGGCTTGCCGCGCACGATGTTGATCAGGTCGATCGTCTGGGTCAGCGCGATGGCGGGTGCGGTCAGGATCGACAACGGCACGTCGAGCGCCACCGATGCGAAAATGCCCCGTGCGCCGCCATAGCTCGCCCGCCGGTCGCGGTCCGTCACGGCCCAGATGATGCTGAGGATCTTCGGCCCGAACAACAGGACCAACGTCACCACCAGTACCTGGGTCGAGGTGACCGCGCGTACCGTCGCGGCATCATCGGACAGGCTTTGCGTGATCGAGGTGGCGATCAGGATCAACCAGGCGGGCGACATCAGATAGGCGAGCGCGCCGATGAACAGTTGCAACCGGCTGATCCAATGAAAACCGCTCGATCCCAGTAGCTTGAGATGCTGGGTATTGCCCTGCGCCCAGCGCCGGTCGCGCACCGCCTGGTCGATCAGCGTGGGGGGGAATTCCTCGAAACTGTCCTCGACCATCAGCATGTGGAGCCGCCACCCGCGCCGCCGCAGCAGCGCGGCCTCGACCATGTCATGGCTCATGATCGTGCCGCCAAAGGGCGGGCGTCCGGGCAGGTCGGGCAGGCCGCAGCTTTCGGCAAAGGCCTGAATGCGGATCAGCGCATTATGCCCCCAGAAGGTCGATTCGGACCCCGACCACCAGACGAGGCCCGCCGTCGAAATCGGCCCGTAGAAACGGCTGGCGAACTGCATCCAGCGCTGGAAGAAGGTCGTCGCGCCGATGATCATCGGTACGGTCTGGAGGAGCGCGATGGAGGGGCGCTGCTCCATGATCTGCGCCATGCCGACGATGGTATCACCGCCCATCAGGCTGTCGGCGTCGAGCATCAGCATGAAGTCGTAGGCCGCACCCTGGTTGCGGATCCAGTCGGCGACATTGCCGGGCTTGCGGCCGACATTCTCGGTCCGGCGGCGATAATAGAGCGGCACGCGCAGCCGGGGGGCGAGGCTGGCCCAGGCGGCGCGTTCCTCCGCTTCCGCCGCCTCGCCCGAATCGGACAGGACGAAAAAGGCGAAGCGGTCGGCGGCGCCGGCGCGGTCGATCATGACCGCCATCCGCGCGATCCGGTCGAAGACGGCGTCGACATCCTCGTTATGCACCGGCACCAGCACCGCTGTGCGCGCGGTCAGCGGCGATCCGTGGCGCGGGGCCGCCACGATGCCGGGATGCGCGCGCGAGATCAGCAGGACGAACCCGATCGCCGCCGTCACGAAGCCGAACGAAATCCAGGCGAAAAGCGGAAAGAACAGCAGCAGCAACACACCGTCGAGCAGGCTGAACCCGTCACTGAGCAACGCTTCCTTGACCGAGGCGGAGGCGGCGGTGGCGAGCAGTCCGGTCAGCAGCACGAGCAGCAGACGCCGCGTCAATATGTCGTCGGGCGCCAGATTGACCCCGGCGCGCGGTTCGGGCGCATCATGGGGCGGGGGCGGGCCGTCGAACCGCTGGACTACCATGGTCAGCGGGGCCGGCGGCGGCATCATGGCGCGCGAGTCGGTCATAGCAGGAAGACAGGGGCCAGCACCGTCTCGGTCAGCGCCTTGCTGCCGCGCTTCAGGAACAGGCGGACATCGGCGGGACCTTGCCCTTCGGGCGCGATGTCGGCGGTGATTCGCCAGCGATTGACCTGCCCGACCACTGGATAGGCGGCCTGGGTCAGCAGCTTGCCGCGCGTGACGGACATATCGGCGGTGACGCCGCTTTGCCGGTCCAGCCCCGCCAGTGCCGGGCCGACGAAATCGACCACCAGCTTGCGTGCGCCGGGCGTGGGTTCCGCTCCGGGCCGCCCAGCGGCGCCGGTCCACTGGTCGACCGCATGGGCGACGGCGGGCACCAAGGTCGGGTCGGTCGACCCCCAGCTCAACCGGTAATCGAACTGCCGCTTCTGGCCCGCCCTGGGCGCGTCGGCGGGGTTCCAGAAGGCGACGATATTGTCGACCGTCTCCGACGCGGTGGGAAAGGCGTAGAGCATCACCTGGCCCCGGCCCCAATCCCCCTGCGGCTGGACCCACAAATTGGCGCGGCGGTCGTAAAAGGCCCCGTCGTCCTGATAATGGTCGAAGTCGCGGTCGCGCTGGAGCAGGCCGAAGCCGCGCGGATTGGTGTCGGCGAAGCTGTCCAACGTCGGGCGCGGCGGGTTGACCAAAGGCCGCCACAGCCGCTCGCCCGCGCCGGTGAGGAGCGCGAGGCCGTCCGAATCGTGAATCTCGGGTCGCCAGTCGCTGCCCGCCGCGCGATTGCCTTCGCCGTACCAGAACATGCTGGTCGCGGGCGCGATGCCCAGCCGCTCGACATCGCGGCGGAAGAACAGCACGGCCGACACCCGCTGCTCGACCCCGGTCGCGCCCTTTTGCGACTCGATCCTGTAGGCGCCGGTCACGCTCGGCCCGTCGAGCAGCGCATGGACGGTATAGGCCTGCGCGCCCGTCCGCTCGATCCAGAAGTCGGTAAAGGCGGGAAATTCCTCGCGCCCGTCGATGCCGGTATCGATCGCGATGCCGCGCGCCGACAGGCCATATTGGTCCTGCGCGCCCGCCGTCCGGAAATAGGACGCGCCCTGAAAGGCCAGCCAGTCGCTCTTGCCGTCCGCCGTCATCGCCCGGAAGCCGGCAATGCCGAGTGGCGGCGCATGGCCCGCCTCGGCAGTGAACAGGCCAGGCGAAAAGGGCACGGCGCGCGCCTGGCCATTCTCGACGATGTTGATCCCCACCGGATGGGGCGCATAGCGACCCAGCGGGAACAGCCGGATTCCCCCGGCCAGTGTCCGGTCGTCGCGATAGCGGATCGTCCCGACCGCGTCATAGTCGATCGCGGCAGCGGCCTCGATCTTGGCCTGCGAGCGATAGGGCTGGCGGGCCAGTGCTTCGGCCTGCGACTGGAGCGCGGACCAGGAAAAGGGCTTGGGTGTGCTCATCTTCGCCCCGCCCGAAGCGACCTGCGCGGCGGCACGGGCCGCCCATGCGGGGGACAGGCCCAATAGGGCAAAGGCCGCGACCAGCTCTCGACGATTGGCGTGGATCATCGGTTCCAGCATCTCCTGCGATGGACGGGCAATCCCCCGTGGCTGCGCCAAGTCCGACCCGTTGTGCAACGCAACACGCGACGATCGGTTGCCAGAACGCCACCAGATGTTTCCAGGCATACGGTATAATATATTTGACGGTTGCCGGTTTTCAGGTAGAAATAATACCATAAACCAAAGAGGGGCTCCCACATGAACGTAAATTACAGGCGGCTGGCCTGTTCAGCCGGCGCGATTGCGATTGCGCTGCTGTCGGTTTCGCCGGTTCTGGCACAGACGGCACCTGGTGCCGCCAGGGATGATACGGTCGATTGCGTACCGGCGCCGGACAGGCCCTGTCCGCCCGATGCCACCCCATCGTCGGGCGACTCCAATGCTTCGGGCGGTGATGCGATCGTCGTCACCGGCACGCGTCTCCAGCGTCCCAGCCTGACCAGCAACAGCCCGCTGACCGTCGTCGACGCCGCCGAGATCCGCTATCAGGGCGCGGTCCAGGTCGAGAACGTATTGAACCGCCTGCCGCAGGTGACCCCGGACGCAAACGAGAACGCCTCGAACGGCTCGGACGGTACCGCGCGCGTGAACCTGCGTAACCTGGGCAGCAACCGCAACCTGGTGCTGATCAACGGACAGCGCATGCTGCCGGTGCAGGCCAACGACCTGAACTTCATCCCCTCCGCGCTGGTCAAGCGGATCGACGTGGTGACCGGCGGTGCTTCGGCCGTTTATGGTTCCGACGCGATTTCGGGCGTGGTCAACTTCATCCTGCGCGACGATCTGGAAGGCGTGCGGACCGACATCCAGTACGGCTTCGCCCAGCATCAGAACGACAATGCGTTCGCCCGCCGCATCCAGAGCCAGGCCAATTACCGCCTCGCCAATCGCAACGTGCTCGACGGGCAGAAGCTGGACGTCAACGTCGCCTTCGGCACCAACTTCCCCGACAATCGCGGCAATGTGACCGCCTATTTCGGCTATCGCGACACCAAGCCGGTTCTGCAGGGCAATCGCGACGTGTCGTCCTGCGCGTTCGATCCCGATGGCGCGGGCAACTCGACGCTGATCTGCGGCGGGTCGAGCAACAATCAATATGGTCTGTTCGACCCCATCACCGGCCCGAACGCCGATACCGGCCGGTTCAACAACACGCGGGACGGCAACCGGACCTGGGTGCCCTACGACTCCAGCTTCCGCTATAACTACGCGCCGCTGAACTATTTCCAGCGCAACGACACGCGCTACACCGCCGGTGCCTTTGCGCATTACGAGATCACGCCGTCGGTCGAAGCCTATGGCAGCGTGATGTTCATGGACGACCACACCAATTCGCAGGTCGCCCCGTCCGCGCTGTTCCAGGGCTATACCTACTCGGTCAACTGCGACAATCCGTTCCTCAGTGCGCAGCAGGGCAATATCCTGTGCGGATCGGCCTATGGCACCAGCGCCACGCAGCAGCTTTACATCGGCTATCGCCCGGTGGCGGGCAACGCCCGTCCGCGTCGTGACGATCTGCGCCATACCGATTACCGCTTCTCGGGCGGCGTGCGCGGCGAGATCGCGCCGGGCATCCGCTATGACGCCAACGCGCTGTTCTCGACGGTTCTCTACAACGAGACCTATGAGAACGACATCGACCCCACCCGCGCCAATCGCGGTATCCAGGTGGTCAACGTCAACGGCACCCCGACCTGCAAGTCGGTGGTCGATGGCAGCGACCCGCAGTGCGTTCCGCTCGACATCTTCCGCTACAACGGCATTTCGGACGCGGCGTTCAGCTATATCTACGCACCGACCTCGACCCGCGGCGTCGACAAGGAAACGGTGCTGAGCGGCAATATCAGCGCGGATCTGGGCACCTATGGCGTCAAGTCGCCCTGGTCGGACGACGGCATCGGTGTCGTGCTCGGTATCGAGCATCGCTATGAAAGCCTGGAGTTCAAGGCCGACGCGCTGGCGCTGCAAAAGGGGACGAAGGAGACCCAGGGCCGCTTCGACGTGAACGAGCTGTTCGCCGAAATCGAAGTGCCGCTGATCCAGAATCGCCCCTTCTTCAAGGAGCTGTCGCTGAACGCGGGCTATCGCGGATCGGATTACAGCAACCTGTCCAAGATCGTCTCGACCTATAAGGCCGAGCTGTCCTGGGCGCCGAGCAGCGATATCCGCCTGCGCGGCAGCTATAACCGCGCGATCCGCGCCGCCAACGTCTCGGAATTGTTCGGCCCGCAGTTCAACGGCAATGTCAGCGCTCAGGACCCCTGCGCCACCGCGACGCCGACCGCGACCTTCGCCCAGTGCGCCCGTACCGGCGTGACCCAGGCGCAATATGGCCGCATCACCGACTGCCCGGCGGAAACCTGCACCGCGCAGTTCGGCGGCAATCCGGCGCTCAAGCCCGAGACGGCGGATACCTTCACCGCCGGTCTGGTGCTGACGCCCAGCTTCCTGCGACGGCTGTCCTTCTCGGTCGACTATTTCGACATCAAGGTGCGCGACTATATCGGATCGATCTCGGTCAACCAGACGATCAGCCAGTGCATCGCGACCGGCAATCCCTTCTTCTGCAACCTGTTCAAGCGTGATCCGCGCGGCGGCATCATCTTCGGCGACCAGGGCTATATCGTCTCGACGACGCAGAATACCGGTTCGCTGCGCACCTCGGGCGTGGACTTCGGCCTGGCCTATTCCCAGCCGCTCGGAGCGGTGGGGTCGCTGGCGATCGACTTCCAGGGCACCTGGAACCGCAAGCTGGTGAACGAGCCGGTACCGGGCCTGGGTTCCTATGACTGCGTCGGCTATTTCGGCCCCGTTTGCGGACAGCCGACGCCCGAATGGCGGCACCAGTCGCGCTTCACCTGGACCGACGCGTCGAAGGTGGGGACCATTTCGCTCAACTGGCGCTATATCGGCGCGACGAACCTGACCAACAATTCGTCCGACCCGAACCTGACCGGCACGCCGTCCATTTTCAACAGCCGGATCAAGGCGTACAGCTATTTCGATCTGGCGGCGACCGCCAAGGTGCAGGACGGCATCACCTTCCGCGCCGGTGTGAACAACCTGCTCGACAAGGACCCGCCGATCATCGCGCAGGGCCTGTTGTCCTCCTTCGGCAACGGCAACACCTATCCGGGCATGTACGACGCGGTTGGCCGGTCGGTGTTCATCGGCCTGACGGCGGAATTCTAAGGAAGGAGAGGGGGTGGCCGGAGCGCCGCCCCCGATCCGGTCCGACCATGCGACCCCAGCCTGCCCCGTCCGGTTCACGCCGGGCGGGGTCTTTTTGTGTCAGGGACGACGCTCCACCCGCCGGGTGATGAGGTGGCAGCGGTTCGGTCCGGTGGCTTACGCCTCGTCCAGCAACCTGGTCGCCTCCGCCCCGGCCCAGTCGAAGCCGCCGGTGACGCGCCAGATTTCCTTGCCGTCCGCGCCATACAGGATCGTGGTCGGCAGGTTCGCCTTGTAATGGACGCTCAGGGACAGCTTGGGATCGAGATAGATGGGCAGCGCGTCCAGCGATTTGCCCGCCAGGAACGGCTTGACCTTGGCCGCGTCGTCCTGCGCCACCGCGATCACCGCGACCTTGCCCTTCAGACGTGCCGCGGTGGCGGCAAGCGTCGGCATTTCCGCCACGCATGGCCCGCACCAGGTCGCCCACAGGTTCATCAGCACCGGCTTGCCCCGAAAATCGGCCAGCGTCGCCGGCTTGCCGTCAAGGGTGGTGAAGCCGAGCGTCGGTGCCGCGTCGCCCTTATGGCTGCGGTCGACCGCGCCGGCGGGCTTGGGGGCTTCGGGTGAGGAGGAGGCGACTTCGCCGCCAGTCACTTCGCCACCGGTCACTTCGCCGCTCGAAACTTCACCGCTAGAGGTGTTGGCGGCTTGCTCCGGGGCGGGGCTTTGCTTATCGCACCCGGCGACCATCAGCCCCAGGAGACAGGCGATCACGGTACGCGACGACATGGGCGGCTCCAACGCAATGTGGGGCGGGCGCTTCGCAGAAGGTCCCGCCGCGGTGATGCGCGAGATAAACGCGTCCATTCCCTTCGACAAGCGATTGTGGAAACAGGACATCGCCGGGTCGAAAGCGCATGTCGCCATGCTGGGCAAACAGGGCATCGTGTCGGCAGAGGACGCCGCGACGATTTCCGCCGGGCTGGACCAAGTCGCCGAGGATTATGCCGCGAACGGCGTGGCCGAGGATCTGACCCTCGAAGACATCCATATGCAGACCGAGGCGAAGCTGGCCGCGCTGATCGGCCCGGTCGCGGGGCGGCTGCACACCGCACGGTCGCGCAACGACCAGGTGGCGACCGATTTCCGCCTGTGGGTGCGCGACGCGATCGACGAGACGCTGACCGCGCTCGGCGCGCTGCGTGAGGCGTTGCTGACTCGCGCCGAAGAGCATGCCGACAGCGTCATGCCGGGCTTCACGCACCTCCAGTCCGCGCAGCCGGTGACGCTGGGCCATCACCTGATGGCCTATCACGAGATGATCGTGCGCGACGCCAGCCGCTTTGCGGACGCGCGCGCGCGGATGAACCAGTGCCCGCTGGGCTCGGCGGCGCTGGCGGGGACGGGCTTCCCCGTCGACCGGCACATGACGGCGGCGGCGCTGGGCTTCGACGCACCGACGCGCAACTCGCTGGATGCGGTGAGCGACCGCGACTTCGCGATCGACTATCTCCAGGCAGCGACCAACTGCTCGCTGCACCTGTCGCGGCTTGCGGAAGAATTCGTGCTCTGGGCGTCGCAACCCTTCGGCTTCGTGGCGCTGTCCGACCAGTGGTCGACCGGCAGCTCGATCATGCCGCAGAAGCGCAACCCCGACGCGGCCGAGCTGGTGCGCGGCCATGCGGGACGGATCATGGGATGCATGACCAGCCTGATGGTCACGATGAAGGGCCTGCCGCTCGCCTATTCCAAGGACATGCAGGACGACAAGCCGCCGGTGTTCGAGGCACACGACCTGCTGGCGCTGTCGATCGCGGCGATGACCGGCATGATCCAGAGCGCCACCTTCCGCACGGAGCGGATGCGCGGCGTCGCGGAGGCGGGCTTCTCGACCGCGACCGATCTGGCCGACTGGCTGGTCCGGGTCGGCGGCATCCCCTTCCGCGAGGCGCATCACATCACCGGGCGCGCAGTGAAACTGGCCGAGGAGAAGGGCGTGATGTTGCACCAGCTGTCCATCGACGACCTGACCGGCATCGACGCGCGGATCGACGACAGCATCTATGACGTGCTGTCGGTCGATGCCTCGGTCGCCAGTCGGGTCAGCTTCGGCGGCACCGCGCCCGCCAATGTCCGCGCCGCCATCGCGACCGCGCGGGGCCTGCGGCCGTGAAGCCCGCACTCGCCCTGCTGGTGGCGCTGGCGCTGACCGGCTGTGGCGCGGCCAACCGGTTGCAGCCGGCCAAGGGCGAGAGCCTGCCCGTCGCGCCGCGCGGCGCCACCGCCACTCCGACGCCGCAGCAATTGCTGACGGCTACCCCTCAACAACGCCCGCAACGCTCCGACGAACTGATGACCCAGTCGCAGGATCGGCGTTCGGACGAATTCGATTTGCCCCCCCGCTGATGGACCATTTTCATTTCTCGAACGGCGAACTCCATGTGGAGGATGTGCCCGTGTCCCGGATCGCCGCCGAAGTCGGCACCCCGGTCTATATCTATTCCGCCTCCACCTTCCGTCGCCATGCACAGGTGTTCCGCGAAGGGCTGAGCGCCTTGCCGCGCGTCCATCTGGCCTATGCGATCAAGGCGAACCCGAACCTCGCCGTGCTGCGTGTCCTGGCGGATGAAGGCTATGGCGCGGACGTCGTCTCGGTCGGCGAGATGCGCCGGGCGCTGGCGGCGGGGATGAAGGCGGAGGACATCGTCTTCTCGGGCGTGGGCAAAACCCGCGCCGAGCTGATCGCCGCCCTGGAGGCCGGGATCGGCCAGTTCAACCTGGAGCTGGAGGAAGAGGGCGCGGTCCTCGCCGAGCTGGCGCATGAGCGCGGCCTCGTGGCCCCCGCCACGCTGCGGGTGAATCCGGACGTGGATGCCGGGACCCATGCCAAGATCTCGACGGGCCGCAAGGAGAACAAGTTCGGCGTGCCGATCGACCAGGCGCTCGGCATGTTCGACCGGCTGGCGGGCCTGCCCGGCATCGACCTGAAGGGTGTCGCCTGCCATATCGGCAGCCAGCTGGGCGACCTCGCGCCGCTGGAGGCCGCCTATAAGCGCGTCGGCGAGCTGGTCGCCGAGCTGCGCGGGGCGGGGCACCGGATCAGCCGCGTCGACCTGGGCGGCGGGCTGGGCGTGCCGTACAAGCCCGGCGACGTGATGCCCGCCCCCGCCGCTTATGGCGAGATGGTCGCGCGCGTCACGAAGGACTGGGATGTCGAGTTGATGTTCGAGCCGGGCCGGGTGATCGCGGGCAATGCGGGCGTGCTGGCGACCGAGGTCGTCTGGGTGAAGCCCGGCGTCGCCAACCCCTATGTCATCGTCGATGCGGCGATGAACGACCTGATGCGGCCCGCGCTGTATGACGCGCATCACGACTTTGTCGCGGTTCGCCCGACCGGCGAGACGATGATGGCGAATATCGCGGGGCCGGTGTGCGAGACGGGCGACACCTTCGGCATGAATCGCGAGATCGATGTGGTGAAGTCGGGCGACCTCGCCGTATTCCGCACCGCGGGGGCTTATGGCGCGACCATGGCGTCGACCTATAATAGCCGCCCGCTGGTGCCCGAGGTGATGGTGGAGGGCGACCGCTTCGCCGTCGTCGCCGACCGCATCGCCGCCGAGACGATCATCGCCGCCGAGCGCGTGCCGGAGTGGCTGAAGAAGTGACGCGCCGGGCGGGGTCGCCGTCTCAGCCTTCATCCCAGCGCAGGCTGGGATCTCTGGCGGCTTTCGGTGCCCCCGTCGCCATAGGCCCTAGCCTGCGCTGGGGCGACGGTACGGGGGCGGGGCGTTGAGTCTCGCCAGTCTGCCGCTGTTCGTCCGGCTGGGCGGGCGTCCGGTGATCCTGCTGGGCGAGGGTGAGCCCGCCGAGGCCAAGCGCCGCCTGCTCGACCGGGCGGGCGCGCAGGTGGTGGGCGAGGACGCCCAGGCCGCGCTCGCCATCGTCGCGATCGAGGATGAGGACGAAGCGCAAGCCGCGATCGCGCGGCTGAAGACACGCGGCGTGCTGGTCAACGCGGTCGATCGCCCGGCGGCGTGCGACTTCACCCTGCCCGCCATCGTCGAGCGGGGGCCGGTCATCGTGGCGATCGGCACCGGTGGCGTGTCGGCCGGGCTGGCGGCGGCCTTGCGCCAGCGATTGGAGGCCTTGTTGCCCGCTCGCCTGGGAGCGCTGGCGGAAGGGCTCTATGCCGCCCGTGCCGCCTTGCGCGCGCGGTTCCCGGACGGGGCGGAGCGGCGGCGCGCGATCGGGGCGGCGCTGTCGCCCGGCGGACCGCTCGATCCGTTGCGCGCGGAGGGCGATGTGTCCGACTGGCTGGCGGGGGCGGACCGGCCGACGGCGCGCTTCGAGGCGTTCGTGCTGACCTCGCCCGATCCCGACGATCTGACCCTTCGCCAGGCCCGCGCGCTGGCCGCTGCGGACCGGGTCTATCACCGCGCCGATGTTCCGCCCGCGATCCTCGATCGTGCCCGCGCCGATGCGGTGCGGATCGCCAGCGACGCCGCGCCCGCCGATCCGGGCGATGGGCAGGTGGTCGACCTGTCCATGGACCAGCGCGAGTGACCGGTTTCGCCTATCGCATCGACGGCGGCGAGGCGGCACGGGTCGATGTGCGCGAGGCCGTTTCGGTCGAGGCGCGGCTGGTCTGGGTGCATCTGGAAACCAACAGCGAGGCCGCACAAGCCTGGCTGCGCGACGAGGCGCATCTGTCGCATTATGTCGTCGATGCGCTGACCGCCACAGAGACGCGCCCCCGCTGCGAGGCGATGGGCGAGGGGGCGTTTCTCAACATGCGCGGACGAAGCAGCGAGCCGCTCGACAGTTCGGATCTGCTGGCCTCGGTGCGTATCTGGGCGGTCAGGGGCCGCGTCTATTCGGTCACCCGGCGCCCACTGATTGCGGTGGACGCGGTGCGCCAATGCGTCGAGCGGGGCGAGGTGAAGGATCCCGGCGACCTCATCACCGCCTTCGCCACCGCGATCACCAGCGACCTCGACCCCGATGTCGCCGCGCTGGGCGACGATCTGGACGATTGCGAGGAGCAGTTGGACGAGCACCGCGTGTTCCAGCTCCGCCGTACGGTCAGCCGGGTGCGCGTCGCCGCGATCGGATATCGCCGATTCCTCAATCCGCAGCGCGCGGCGCTGGAAAAGCTGGCGGCGCTGCCGGGCGACTGGCTGGCCGATGACGACCGGCTGCATCTATCGGCCGCCGCCGATCGTGCGGCGCGCATGGCCGAGGAACTGGAGTCGATCCGCGAACGCTCCGCGCTGATCCACGAAACGCTGACCGATCTGCGCGCCGAACAGATCGACAATCGCGCGCTGGTCATCTCGATCGTGGCGATGGTGTTCCTGCCGCTGACCTTCATCACCGGCCTATATGGGATGAACGTCAAGAACCTGCCCTATGCCGAGGAGCCGTGGGCGTTCGATGCGATTCTGGGCGCCTGCGCGCTGATTTCGGCAGGGATCGTCATCTATTTCGTGCAGCGGCACTGGTTCCGGCGGTAAGACCACTGTCGAGCGACCTCACCGCGGATTTGGGGCGCGGTGGGCTCAGGACGCCGGCTTGGCCGTATTCATCTTGCGGACCGTCTCCCAGGCCTCGGCAATGTCGGCGATGTTGGTCGCCACGTCGCGGAACACCTGCGGATTCTGGTCGAGCGAGCCATCGACGATCTGCCGCCGCGCCCCGACATAGAGCTTGGCGAAGGTCCTCGATATGTCGCCGCCATGCTCGAAATCCAGGCCCGCCTCCAGGGCGAACAGGATCGCGGTGGCGCGCGTCACCCGCTCGCTCTTGCGCGCGAGCTGGCCATGTTCGGTCGCCCAGGCCGCCGACCGCAGCGCCGAGATGAGTTCTTCGTAGAGGAGCTGGACGAGCGCGGGGCCGTCCGCCATCGCGGTGCGGCCGACGACGTCGATCTGGCGATAGGTGGCGGCAGGATCGGCCAGCAGTCCGGTTGCATAGGCCATGTCAGCTGCTCTTCGTCCACATCTTGACCTGCTGGTCCATGAAATTCTGTATCGACTTGTAGCTCGATACGCGGGCGTTCATCGCGGAGAATTGCGCCGTCATCCGGTCCTGCGCGGCATTCTGATCGTCGCTCAAGTCGCTCTGGGCCAGCGTGTTGGCGCTTTGTGCCTCGCCCAATCGCTTGGAAGTCGCGCCCAGCCCGCTGATGGTGCTGGTCGCCGCCAGTTGGATCTTGTTCATCTGCGCCGACAGGCCGACGAGATTGTCGCCACTCGTCTGGAACATCTGCTCCACCGCGTCCGGATATTGCGCCATCACCTGCGCCAGCCGGACCGTATCGACCTTCAGCGTGCCGTCCTTCTGCGTACCCACCCCCAGGTCGGCCAGCGTCTTGGGCCCCGGCGAACTGTCGTCGCCGGGCACGATCTTGATGGTCGTCAGCCGGCCCAGCGACTGCGACAGCGTCCGCGCGGCCACATCGTTGCGCAGGTCACCCGTTTGCGGGTCCAGTTCCTTGTTGAGCTCGGCAATCTTGTCGTTGAAGGTCGCGACGAAGTCCGACACGATCGACGTCAGGGCGGCGGTCGGTCGCGTGCCCGTCAGCGAGACCGGATTGGTCGACACCGAGTTGAGCGTGATGTTCACGCCGCTGACCAGATCGCTGATCGCGTTGCTGGCGCGCTCCACGTTCACGCCGTCGACGGTCAGCTTGGCATTGGTCGCGGTCGATGTGGTGCGGGTGCCCGTCGCGTCGCCGCCGACATTCAGGCGCGACAGGCCCGCCGTATCGCCCTCGGTCGCCGTCACGGTGAAGCTGTTGGCGGCACCCGTCGCGCCGGTGAAGGACAGATAGGCCTTGCCATCGACATCGGTGATGACCGAGGCGGTGACGCCGGTCTTGGCGGCGTTGATCTTGGCGGCCACGTCGTCGATCGTCGGGCTGGTCCCGTCGTCGAACGTGATGTCGACCGCGGCGTTGGAGCCGACCTTGATCGACAGGCTGCCGGTGCCCATCGACGCCGTCCGGTCATAGCTGGTGCTCGTGACGCTGGTCTGTGCGGTGGCCAGCGCGTTGACGGTAATCGACTTGTTCAGCCCGGACAGCTTCGCGCCCGCCGCGGTCGTCACGCTGAACACCGCCGCATTGCTGCTGGTCGCCTGCGTCGCCAGCGTCCCGCCCTTGGTGAGCGTGGCGAGCGAGCTGGCGAAATCGGTGATCGAGCTCATGATCTTCGAGGTCGCCGAAATCTGCGTGGTCAGGGTCTCCGCCTTGGCCTTCAGCGCAGCGGTGCGGGCCGCGAACTGCGCCTGCACCAACGAGGGGACGAGCGAGGACAGGTCGATGCCGGAGCCGGTCTGAAGCGAGGTGAACAGCGCCTGCGCCGCGGTCTTGGTCGCGTCCGCGGTCGACTGGGTCGACGTGGTGCTGGCCGTCGTCGATGAGGTTGAGGATATGGTCGTCATCGACGGGACTCCGGCACGCGTTCGTCATCCTTAACGGCGGGGTGCCGGGAATATTTAACGATATGCGACCAGCCGATCGCGGCGGCGCGATTCATGGTGGCGTTCACGGCTGGGGCATGCCGTTTTCGTCGAAGCGGGCGCCGACCGGAACCTCGACCGGCGGCTGCGACGTGCCGCCCGCCCCTGCATTCAGGCCGAAGACGAAGGCGAGCACGACGGCGATCGCCTGATACAGATCGGCGCGGACTTCCTGTCCTTCGCGGCTGGTATAATAGACGGCGCGGGCGAGCTGCGGATATTCCAGCACCGGCTTGGCATATTCGCCCGCCATCTCGCGGATCGCCAGCGCGGTCGCGCCGCGCCCCTTGGCGACGACGACCGGCACCTCGTCCTGCCCGCGTTCGTAGCGGAGCGCGACCGCGAAATGGGTCGGGTTGGTCAGGATGACATGCGCCTCCTGCACCGCCGCGCGCACGGCGCGATGCGACATTTCGCGCTGCTTGGCGCGGATATGCGCCTTGGCCTCGGGATTGCCCTCGCTTTCCTTATGCTCGTCCTTGACCTCCTGCTTGGTCATCTTGAGCTTGGAGAGCAGCTGGAAGATCTGGAGCGGCACGTCGAAGCCCGCGATCAGCACCAGCCCCATGCCCATGACCAGCAACACCGAGATGAAGGTGCCGCCCAGTGACCCGATCGCGCTGTTCAGGTCGCTCTGCGCCAGCCCCATGGTGGTGCGCGACGATTTCCACAGCATATAGGCGCCGATCGCGCCGAGCAGCACGACCTTGAGCAGCGACTTGCCCAGTTCGGTCCAGCCCTGCACCCCGAAGATGCGCTTCAGCCCCGAGGCCGGGTTGAGCTTGGACGGCTTGGGCGCGATCGCCTTGGGATTGAAGTGGAGCGAACCCAGCCCCGCCTGCGACGCGACGGTGGCGACGATGGTCACCGCGAAGAGCGAGGCGAGCGAGGGGGCCAGCCTCCACCCCGCCTCCATCAACGGGCGGAAGGGTTCGAAATCCTCGACATCGGCATGGCTGAACTGGAAGCTGGCGGCCATCACCGCCTTGCACGCGCCCAGCAGCGTGGGGCCTGCGAAGATCAGCCAGGCGATACCCGCCATCATGACGAGCGCGGCCGCCAGGTCGCGGCTGCGCAGGATCTGCCCGTCGTCGCGCGCTTTGTCGCGGCGCTTCTGGGTTGGGGCTTCTGTCTTTTCGCCGCCCTCCGACATCAGCCGAACACCAGCGTTTCGGTGGCGGCCAGTGCCTCGCGGATGATGACGAGCATATAGTCGCCCATGGCGGGGAAGGCGATCGCGATGGCGATGACGCCGACGAACAGCGCGGCGGGCAGACCCACCGAGAAGAGGTTGAGCGAGGGCGCGGCGCGGCTCATCATGCCCATGACGAGGTTGAGGCAGAGCAGCAGGAACCCGACCGGCAGCGCCAGCAGAAGTCCGGCGAGAAAGGCATAGCCGCCGAACAGCGCGATGGCGCGGAACTGCGCCGGCGCCATCCAGGCCTGTCCGGGCGGCAGCGCCTCATAGCTTTTCACGATCGTGTCGACCAGGACGAGGTGCCCGTCGACCGACAGGAACAACAGGGTCAGCATGACCGTGAAGAACTGGCCCAGCGCCTGGGTGGAGCGGCCGTTGAGCGGATCGACGGTCGCGGCGAAGTTGATCCCCATCGACCCGCCGATCAGCTCGCTGGCGACAAGCGGCGCGGTGAAGGCGACCTGCAGGATCAGGCCGAGCGCCAGGCCGACGATCGCCTCTGCCACGACCGACATGATGGTGGGGACCGAGAAGATGACCGGCGGCGGCACCACCGGATGCGCCGAGTTGACCAGAAAGGCGATCGCCCCGGCCAGGCTGACGCGCACGGGCAGGGGGATCGACACCGCGCCGAACACGGGGGCGGTGATGAACGCCGCCCCGATCCGGATCATGATGAACAGGATCGCCCAGGCTTGCGGCTCGATCGAGAGGCCGAAGCCGAGCATGTTATTTCACGAGATCCGGGATACGCTCGAACATGCTGACCATGAAGTCGCTCAGCAGCCCGACGATCAGCCCGCCGAAGATCAGGATCGAAAAGGCGACGACGATCAGCTTGGGCACGAAGGACAGCGTCTGTTCGTTGATCGAGGTCGCCGCCTGCACCATGCCGATTACCAGGCCGGAGACCAGCACGGGCAACAGGATCGGCGCGGCGGCGAGCGCCAGCACCCACATGGTCTGGTTGGCCAGCGTCAGGAAATAATCGGCGTCCATGATGCTCGCATGCTTTCCGTGGGAAAGGGTGTCCCGTGGCCTTCGACTTCGCTCGGGCCGAACGGATCATATGGTCGAGATTGGTTAACGAAGGCCTGTCCTGACCGCCGATTCCGCTGAGCGAAGTCGAAGCCCCTGCCCCGTCCTCACGTCGCGAAACTGTTCGCCAGACTGCCCATGGTCAGCGCCCATCCATCGACCAGTACGAACAGCAACAGCTTGAACGGCAGCGAGATGATCGACGGCGACAGCATCATCATGCCCAGCGCCATCAGCACGGTCGCAACGACCAGATCGATGACGATGAAGGGCAGGAAGATCAGGAAGCCGATCTGGAACGCGGTCTTCAGCTCTGAGGTGACGAAGGCAGGAAGCAGGACCGAATAGGGAATGTCGGTGGGGCTGGCATAGGGGCCCGACTTCGCCATTTCGGCGAACATCGTCACGTCCTTGATCCGCGTCTGCTTGGCCATGAAGGCGTGGAGCGGAGCACCGGCGGCCTTGATCATCTCGGTGCCGGGCAGACGCCCCTGCGCATAGGGCTCGATCGCGTTGGCGTTGATCTGGCTGATCGTCGGCGCCATGATGAACAGCGACAGAAAGACCGACAGGCCGATCAGCACCTGGTTGGGCGGCGTCTGTTGCAGGCCCAGCGCCTGGCGCAGGATGGCCAGCACGATGACGATCCGGGTAAAGCTGGTCATCATCAGGATGATGCCCGGCAGGATCGTCAGCAGGCCCATGATGATCAGGACCTGGAGCGACAGGCTCAGCGAGCCCGAGCCGCCATTGCCGCCGCCGCCAAGCTGCCCGATCGCGCGGTCGACCGCATCGCCGACCCCCGGTGCGGGCGCGGCGGCCGGAGCGGCGGGGGCCGCTTGGGCGAAGGCGGGCATCGCGATCATCAGCGCGAGCAGCAGGGCCAGGACGATCCACAGCGGCTTCAGATTACGCCCGGACAGGCCGGCGGGACTGGCGGCGCGGCCATGCGCCCGGATCAGCGCGGGGCCGGTTCCCCGGCGGGTCACGGAGATGGTCATTGATCGAACTTCTTGGGCGCGAAGCGCGAGACGAAATCGGTGGGACGGCGCGGCGGGGTCGGCGGCACCGGGGCGGGCGTCCCCGGCGACCCTGCGGTCCCTTCCACCTTGTCGACCAGCTGGACGCCGCCGCGCCCGACCGAGACGAGCAGGTTGCGCCCTTCGAACTCGATGACCGCCAGACGCAGGCCGGGCGAGATCATCATCGTCTCGCGCACATGGATCAGCCGCGTGGCGGGGCGGCCCGGCATCCGGCTTTCCAGCCGCCGCCAGAGATAGAGGCAGCCGATCATCAGGCCGCAGATGAGCGGCAGCAGGATGACGAGCTTCAGGATATAGGACCAGAGCATGGGGTGGTTCAGCCGCGCTTGTCGGGATTGACCAGCTCGGTCATGCGCACGCCGAAGCGGTCGCCGACCGTCACCACCTCGCCGCGTCCGATCAGCGTGCCGTTGACCAGCACGTCGAGCAGTTCGTTGGCCTGACGGTCGAGTTCGATCACGCTCGATTCGGACAGCGCCAGCAGCTCGCGCAGCGACAACTGGGTCGATCCGATCTCGACGGTCAGCTTGACGTCGACATCCTGAAGCAGCCGGAAATTGGCGGCGACCGATGTGTCGACGGGGAAGCCCCCGGCCATATCGTTCATTGTTCGAATCCTTCGTGAGCGCGGGCCAGTCCGTCGATGGACCGGTTGAGGGAGGTAAGCTGGACGGCGGCGCGACCATTGGCGGTGCCGACCGTGCCCATGCCGAGCAGATCGCCGCCGACCATCACCGGCACTTCCGGTCCGAAACTGATCGGGATCACGTCGCCGATCTTCAGGTCCATCAGGCGGCTGAGCGAAACGACGGGTTCGGCCAGGACCGAGCGGACCGGGAAGCGCACCGTCATCACCGCGCGGGTCAGGTCGCCGCGCCAAGTGGGATCGGCTTCCGCCTGCCGGTCGACGACCTTGCCGGTCAAGGCGGAGCCGTGCGGCTTCAACGCGCTGACCGGATAGAGGATGTCGAGCATGGTCGGGCGGCGGGTCTGTCCGGCGATGCCGAAACGGGTCACGATCATCGCATCCTCGCCCTCGATCCCCGACAGCATCGCGGGCGAGGATTCGGGGCGACCGGCGCGGAAGTCCAGCTTGGCGAGCGATTCCCAGGCGTTGCGCAGCGGCGTGGCCAGCATGTCGCCCAGTTGCGAGATCATCACCTCGGCGGCGGGCGAGAATTCGGCCGGAAGGGTATCGGGCGCGGCGCCCGTGCCGCCGAAGAACAGGTCGATCATCGACAGGCCGAAGCCGCCCTCTATGACGATCAGCGCCTGTGCGTCGGCAGGCGATCCGCTTGGCGAGGACATCGCCATGGGCAGCCAGGCGCTCAGGCCGTCGCCACGCTCGGCGCGATAATCGGCGAAGCGCTGGACGACCAGCGGCTCCGCCCAGCAGCGCAGTTCCTCGCGCAGAAGGGATTCGAACAGCCCCCGCAGCGTCCGCGCGAGGCGCGCGGACAGATGCTGCATCGTATGCAGATCGCCGAACGGGTTGAGGTTCGTCGAACCCAGCACGCCATGATCGGCGACGGGCTGTTCCCGATTGCGCTCGCGTCGTTCGGCCTGAGGGGCGGCGTTAACCATGCCTCACTGAACAACGAAATTGGTAAAGTAGACGTTAGCGATGCCGCCGAATCCCTCCTTTTGCCGCAGAATCTCGTTGATCGAGTCGACCAGCTTGCGTTGCAGCTGGCGCTTGCCGTCGCTGGAGAAGACCGCTTCCTCATCGGCATCGCCCAGCGTCATCAGGATCGCCGAACGGACCGCCAGGTCGTTGGTCTTCAAATTGTTGATGACCGTGTCGTCATAGGGGGTCGATACGGCCAGCCCGACCTGGATGATGTGGACCGAGTTGCGCATGTTGGACGTGAAGTCCTTGGGCATCTGGTAGTAATTGCTGGCATAGCGTTCGCCACCGTCGCCGACCGGCGTCTTCATGCCGACATTCTCATGGTGCTCGCCGCCTTCGCCGCCCTCGCCGCCACCTTCGCCGCCGCCATGACCGCCTTCGCCGCCCTCGCCCCCTTCACCGGCGCGCTTCTGCTCAGACTTGGGGACCAGCTTGGGGCCAGGATGGCTGGCGTCGGCCTCGGCCTCTTCCGCTGCGGCCTTGTCCTTGGCGGAAGCTTCATGGCCGCCGATCAGGCCGGAATTGGCGGCATAGAGCCCGGCCCCGACGCCGCCGCCCAGCAGGACGACGACCCCGGCGGCCATGACGATGATCTTGCCGAGTTTGCCCTTCTTCTTCTTGGCCGCACCATCGGCTTCGGGCGTGTCTTTCGCGTCGCTCATATCTCAGTTCCTCAGGCGATTCGGGTGGAAGCGGCGGCGTCGGCGGGCATGCCCGTCGCGCTTTCGCGGAATGGGTCGGCATCGGGCGCGGGGGGCCGTGCCGGAATGGTGGCGGCTGGGGTGGGCTGGCGCTGATCCCGCGCCGACTGGCCCAGATCGGAACCGCTGAAGGCGCCGGCATTCACCGCCATGCTGCCCAGCCGCAACCCCTTGTCCTCGGCCAGCCGGGCCAGCGTCGCATGCGCGTCGGCCAGCATCGTGGCGGTATGGGACTGCTCGGCGGTGAAGTGGATATGCGTCCGGTCGTCGTCGCGCCTGATGGCGACGGCGATCCCGCCAAGCGCGTCGGGGGAAAGCTGAATCCGGGTGTCGGCGGTCGCGGCATCCTCGCGCATCCGGTCGATCCGGTCGATCATCGCCTGCGGCCAATGCTGCTGCGTCATGTCGAGCGGCGACTGGTCGGCGGTGGCCGACGTCGCCACCACCGGCCGCGCCCCGTCGGTGCCGGCCAGCGCGATCGGATCGACCTGCCCCGTCACGCCGGGGGCGAGGGGTTCGGTCGCGTCGTCGCGATCCTCGGGCGCGGTCGATAGGCCGCGCAGCGCGCCCGCGAGCAGGCCGATCGTCGCCGCGCCCTGCGCCGGTTGCGTCACGCTCAGCGGACCGCTGGGCAGGGCAGGAGCGGCGGGAGTTGTGACGATCGGCTCGACCCGGGGCTCGGCGAAGACGAGTCGAAAGCCCGCTCCGCCGGCGGCTTGCGGTGTCGGGGGCGTTGTCCCCGCGGCCGGAATAGTGGCGCGGGTCAAGGCGTCGAGCATCGCGGTATCGATCGGCTTAACCAGCGTCGCGTTCGAAGCCGCGCGCACGACGCGGCTATCCGGTGCGGGGCTGCCGGCCGGTTGCGGTGCGGCGGCCGTATCGGAACCGGATGGCGGGGGCAGGACGATCGCGCTCGATGCGGATGCGGCGAGCGTCGGCAAGGCAATGGCCTCCTGGCCTTGCGCTTTGCCATCCTGCGGAACCGGAGCCGTCGTGATGCCGTCTGGTGAGCGTGCAACCGGGGTCGTCGCCTTCGCAACGATGGCCGGACTGGCGACGGTGCTTTCGATGGTCGGCGCGGCTATCGTCGGATTGACGGGCGTCGGCGCAGGCTGGATCGGCGGTGCCATGAGTTCCGCAAAGGCCGGCAAGGCGATCGGCATGCCGGTCGGCAAGACATTGCCGGAGTCCGCTGCCGCCTTGTCGCCGATGTCCGGTGCGGCATCCTCGTCATTGGGCGCGAGCGAGACCGGGCCCGTGTCGGCGGACGGCAATCCTATCGCCAGGAGATCGGAGAATTTGCCGGGATTTCCGGCGCCTTCCGACGCGGCACCGTGCGGCTTGGCGGACAGGTTGCGGCGGGGATGCGGGGTATCTACTGATAGGGATGAAGCGATGGCTGACATGGCGTGATACCCGTCAGCAAGGATCGTGCCGGTTTTGCGAGCGGCGCGGCGATGCGGCGGGCATATCCTCCAGCGCGCGCATTTCGGCGCGGATCGCGGCGGCGCGAGCGCGTTCCAGCAGCTTTTCGACCGCGGTCTGGTCGCGCTTGGCCTCGCGAGTCTGCTCGGCGGCGCGGCTCGCCTGATGCTCGGCGGCGGCGACACGGCTGGCGGCGGCGTCCGATGACTCGTTCAGGCGGTGGCGGAAATGTGCCCGCGCCATCAGCGCCGCCGCCGATGTCGGCGGGGTGGGCGTCGGAGCCACTGCCTCGACCAGTTGCGCGATGCGATCGGATAGCTGCCGCTCGGTCGTCACGCGCTGCTGCGCCCGCGATTCCTCGGCCATGGTCAGGTTGAGTTGTAGCGTGCGCACCCGGTGGAGCCGGTTCAGCATCGCTTGTTGCCGATTGGGCATGGCCTATCCTTCAGACGCCAGGCTGGCCGAACACGCCGACCAGTTCCTCGACCGCATGGTCGAGCGGCACGATCTCGTCGGCATCCTGGCGGATATATTCCATCACCGCCGGGTGGCAGGCGATGGCGGCGTCGATCGCCGGATCCGCGCCCGCACGGTACGCGCCCATCAGCACAAGGTCGCGATTTTCCTCATAGGTCGCCAGATGACGACGCAACGTCCGTGCCGCCATGGCATGGGGCTTGCCGACGATGTCGGTCATCACGCGGCTGACCGAGGGGCCGATGTCGATCGCCGGATAGACGCCGCGCTCGGCCAGATGGCGGTTGAGCACGATATGCCCGTCCAGGATCGAACGCGCCGAATCGACGACCGGGTCGTTGCCGTCGTCGCCATCCGCCAGCACGGTGTAGATGGCGGTGATCGACCCCGTGCCATGGGCGTCTGCCCCCGCGCGCTCGATCAGATTGGGCAGCATCGCAATGGCCGACGGCGGATACCCGCGCGCCGAGGCCGGCTCGCCCAGCGCCAGTCCGATCTCGCGACCGGCATGGGCGACGCGGGTCAGCGAATCCATGATGAGCAGCACCTTCTTGCCCTCGGCCCGGAAGGCCTCGGCAATGGCGGTGGCGCGAAGCGCGCCGCGGATACGCAGCACCGGCGAGTGATTGGCGGGCACCGCGACGACGACCGAGCGCGCGCGCGCCTCGCCCGCGACCTTGGTTTCCAGAAAGTCGGCGACCTCGCGGCTGCGCTCGCCGATCAGGCCGATGACGATGACATCGGCGCGGGCGGCGCGGACCATCATGCCCAGCAGCACCGACTTGCCGACGCCCGATCCCGCCATGATGCCGACGCGCTGCCCCTGACCGATGGTCAGCAGCCCGTTGATCGCCCGGACCCCGACGTCGAGCGGCTCGCGCACCCGACCGCGATCGAGCGGCGACTGCATCTTGCCCGCCAGCGGCCAGCGGCCCGCACCGCGAATGGGGCCCAAGCCGTCGATCGGCTTGCCCGATCCATCGACCACGCGGCCCAGCATCGCCGCCCCGACCTCCGCCTCGCCCGGAGGACCGAGCGGGCGGACGGGCGCACGGGGGAGAAGGGCCGCCGGGCCCCCCAGATTCATCAGCAGCGTGCGGCCGTTGCGGAAACCGATCACCTCGGCCTCCACCCGCTCGCTCGCCGCATCGCCGATCGCGCAAACGGTGCCGACCGGCAAGGACAGGCCGACCGCCTCCATCAACAGGCCGTCATAGGAGGATAGCCGCCCCGACACGGTCGCGCGCGGCGCGAAATCGGCCTGGGCGAGCGTTTCGAGATAATCGGCGGTGAAGCGGCTCAGCATGAAGGGACCGGCACCTTGTCGATGACCGCCGCCAGCTGATCCAGCCACAGGCGCGGTCCGTCCTCTACGATGGTGGAGGCGCTTTCCAGCACGAAGCCGCCCCGTTCGACGGTCGGATCGCCGACCGGGAAGATCGTCTGCGGCAGCCGCCCCTCGAGCGCGGCGACATCATCGGGATGAACGCGCAACATCGCCGATTCATGCGCCTCGGCCAGCAGGTCGATCGCGCCCTCGATCCGGCTGGTCAACCGGTCGGCGTCGATGCCGGTCTCGCCCACCAGACGGGTGACGAGCGCCATCACGGTATGACGCAACTGGTTGGCCATCATGTCGCGGTCGATCCGCGAGGAGAGCGCGTGCGAGATGCCGCCGATCAACTGCTCGTCGCGGGACTGCGCCTCGGTCAGCGCCTGGAACTCGCGGGTCGCATCCTCGACACCCTGGGCATAGCCTTCGGCATGGCCGGCGGCGCGCGCTGCGGCGATCGGGTCGGCGGCGGGTTCGGCACTTTCCTCGCACGCGGCGAACGGGTCCCAGCCCTGGGTCGGGTCCTGGGAGGGGTTGGCCGGATGGAAGTGGCGGGGCCGCGCCTGCATATCGGGATCGCGGGGCGCATCGCCACCGGGCATGGGCGAGCGGGGCCGGAAGGACACCGGATCGGCGCCCATGTCGAATCCCACCCCGACCCCCGTTCCCGGCGCCATGGCCATGCCCGACAGGTCCGACCGGGCAAAGGCGCCCGGCGGGGCGAACGCCTGTTGCAGCGCGGCGGCGGCGGCGTTTTGCCGCGCGGAGAAGCCGGCGACGAAATCAGACATAATCGTCCTCCCCGCCGCCCATCATGATCGTCCCTTCCTTGGCCAGGTTGCGGGCCACGGCGATCATCGCCTTCTGCGCTTCCAGCACTTCGGTCAGCTTCATCGGGCCGCGCGAGTCGATCTCGTCGCGGATACCCGCCGCCGCCCGCGCCGACATACAGCCCAGGAAGCGTTCGCGCGCGGCCTCGTCCGCGCCCTTGAGCGAGCGGATAAGCACTTCGCCGTCGACGTTGCGGATGAGCGCGCCCAGATTCTTGTCGTCCATCTCCAGCAGATTCTCGAAGATGAACAGGGCCTCCTCGATCTGTTTGGCGACGTCGCGGTCGATCTTGAACAGCTTGGGCATGACCCGCTGCTCGGTTGACTTGCGCGCACTCGACAGGATCTTGGCCGCTTCGCGCGAACCGCCCATGGTCAGGCCGTTGCTCGTGCCGCTGCCGCCATTGCCGCCGCTCGCCCGACGCGACAGGATCGCGTTCAGCGACTCGATCGCCTGCGGCGTCACCGGTCCCAGCCGCGCGACGCGGTGGAGAATGTCGGGCTGCATCACGTCGGGCAGCAGTTCGAGCACCTGGCCCGCCACCGCCGGATCGCAATTGGCGATCAGGACCGCCCCGATCTGCGGATGTTCCTTCTCGACGATCTTGGCGATGTCGGCGGCGTCGAGCCAGTCGAGCATCTCGATCTCGCACTGCGCCTCGGGGGGCACGATGCGCGACAACACGCTGTCGGCGCGTTCGGGGCCGAGCGCGCGGTTCATTAGATTTTCGACGAGTGGCTTGGGCTCGAACGCGATCGAGGTCCGCGCGCGTGCGCAGCCGACGAAATTGTCGAGCACCGCACCGACATCGTCCTCGCTGACATCGGCGATGGAATACATCGCCTTGCCCAGTTCGCGCACCTCATCCGGGTCCAGCTTTTGAAGGATGGCGGCGGCTTCTTCCTCGCCGACCAGCATCATCAGCATCGCCGCGCGTTCCACCCCCGAATAGGCGCGGGGGGATTCCGTCGCAGTCGTCACGCCGCAGCCTCCGGGGTGCGGATCATGTCACGGATGGCGAGCGCGGCGCGGGCCGGATTGTCGCGGGTAAAGCCGCGTACCTTGCCGATCCGTTCGTCGAGCACGGTCGAGGATTCGATCTCGTCCAGCGTCACGGTCGGGTTCACCGCGATCTGATCGCTGGAACCGAGCGCGGGGTTGGCCTGGGTCACGCTGATCCCGGCGGCGGCCAGTGCGGACAGCACGGTCGCGTCGATCGGCACGGCCACGCCGTCCAGGCCGATGATCATGGGCGTGCCGTCGGGGCCGGTCACGATCTGCCCCGGCTGGCCGGACTGGCTCGACTTCGCGCCATCGGCAGCCCCCATGGGCAACGCCTTGGTGGCGGCGTCCTCGTCCTTCTTCTTCGTGATCGCCTTCAGCAGCGGGCGCACGCCCAGCAGCAGGACGAGCAGCGCGATGATCAGCGCGGTCGCGTTGCGGGCGACGATGGGCAGCCAGCTATTGTCGTACCAGGCGGGCTTGCTCTCCATGGACGCGTCGGCGAACTTGCGGCTGATGACGGTGACATTGTCGTTGCGCTGCTGATCGAAGCCGACGGTCGACTTCACCAGATCGGAAATCTGGCCGATCTCCATCTGGCTGCGCTTGCCCGTGGCGGGATCGCGCAGCAGGACCGCGACGGTCAGCCGCTTGATCGAACCCGGCGCGGCGCGGGTGACCGAGACTTCCTTGCCCAGGTCATAGGCGCGCTGGAAGCTGTCGGACTGTTTTTCGGGGTTCACGCCCGGACCACCGGCGACCGGCTTCTGGTCGGCGGGCGGGGTGCCCGGCGCACCCGTTGCCGGCTGCGGCTGTTGCAGGGTGCTGGCGGGCGGCGGGGTGTTGGACAGCGCACCCGGAATGCCGCCCGGAGTGGTCGGATCCTTCTGGTTGCCGGTCCAGTTGCCGGTTTCGGCGCGCAGCACGCCTTCCTTGTCATAGGTTTCGCGGGTCGCGCTGGTTTCGTCCAGATTGACCTCGGCCTGCACCTCCGCGGTGAAATTGCCCGCGCCGACCAGCGGGGTCAGCAGCTGGACGAGCTGGGTGCGGTATTTCTCTTCCAGGCGACGCTGGAAATCGATGCGGCGATCGTCGCCATTCGCGCCGTCGGCACCCTTCTTGGACAACAGGCCGCCCATCTGGTCGACGACGGTCACATCCTCGGGCTTCATCCCCGGCACCGACGAGGCGACGAGGTTGACGATCGACTGGACCTGCGCGTCGGACAGCGAGCGTCCGGCATTGAGCTTGAGCACCACCGAGGCAGACGGCGAGGCATGGTCGCGCACGAAGACCGAAGCCTCCGGCATGGCGAGGTGGACGCGCGCCTCGGCCACCGCGTCGATCTCCTCGATCGAGCGGGCCAGTTCGCTTTCGCGGGCTTGGCGAAGCCGTTCGCCCTCCACCGCGCGGCTGACGCCCATCGGCAACTGGTCGAGGATCGCATAGCCGCCAGGCGCCTGCTTCGGGAGCCCCTGGCCCGCCAGCAGCATCCGTGCCCGCGAATAATCCTCTTCGTTGACGGTCAGCGCGCCGGTGCCGTCGTTGATCTTGCTCTTGATGTTCGCGGCGGACAGCGCGGTCGTCACCGCCTGCTTGTCCGCGTCCGAGAGATTCTCGAACAGCGTTTTTTGCGGCGGGCTGGACAGCGCCATCCAGGCAAGCGCGGCGGCGGCGATCAGTCCGATCAGCAGCGCCATCGGCGCGGACCGGCGGACGGCGGGCTGCGCCATCACCGACTTGATCTGGCGAAGCGGGTTGGCGAACTTTTCCGGCAACGGCGGCAAGGCCGGTGCGGGATTGGTCGATGCGGGGGTGAGGGCAGTGCTCATCTTACACCGGCATGCTCATGATGTCCTTATAGGCGGACAGGAGTTTGTTGCGGACCTGCAGCGTCGCTTCGAACCCGACCGATGCCTGCTGGCGGGCCATCATCACCTTAGCGATGTCGACCGTTTCGCCGCGTTCATAGCTTTCGGACAGGCGGGCGGCCTGTTGCTGGCCTTCGTTCACGCCCTTCAGCGCGGTTTCCAGCGTGTCGGCGAAGCTGTTCGCCGGGGCCGCCGGAGCTTGAGTCTGGGCGGCCTGTGCCGCCTGGTTGGCACCGGCCTGGCTTGCCGCCTTGAGCGCTTGATTGCGTTCCAGGATCTGGGCGCGAAGCGCCATCACCCGGTCGACGCTCATCGCGCCGCCGACACCGCCGACGCTCATGCCATCACGGCCCGGCTAGACGGGCGGATGATCTCTTCACCCTGCTCGCGCGCCTTGGCCAGGCGATAGCGCAGCGTGCGCTCCGAAATGCCCAGGCGCTTGGCGGTTTCCAAACGATTGCCGCCACAGGCCGCCAGCATCTCGCGGATCGCGGCGAATTCGCTCATCTGTACGACCTTACCCAGCGTCGCTTCCGCGGTCGTCACGGTCAGCGGCGTGTCATCGGTGTCGTTTGCGACCATCGGGCGGTCGAACACGATATGATCGGGTTCGATGGTCGCGCCACCCGCAAAGAGCAGGGCGCGCTGGATCACATTTTCCAGCTCGCGGACATTGCCGGGCCAGTTGTGCATCGACAGCTTTTCGATCGTGGCCATGCTGGGCCACGGCATCACGGTGCGACCGGCGGCGTGGCGCAGGATCATCGTCGCGGCCAGCGCGGGAATGTCCATGCGACGCTCGGCCAGCGGCTTGGTGGTCAGCGGGAAGACCGACAGGCGATAGTAAAGGTCGGCGCGGAACCGGCCTGCCGCCACTTCGGCCTGGAGATCGCGATTGGCGCAGGCGATGACGCGGACATCGACCGATTGCGGCATCGACGCGCCGAGCGGGATCACCTCGCGCTCCTGGAGCACGCGGAGCAGCTTGGCCTGGAGCTGGAGCGGCATCTCGGCGATCTCGTCGAGCAGCAGGGTGCCGCCGTCCGCCGCGCGGAAGAAACCTTCGCCAGCCTGGGCCGCACCGGTGAACGCGCCCTTCTGATGGCCGAACAGCAAGGCCTCCAGCATCGATTCGGGCAGCGCGGCGCAGTTGATCGCGACGAACGGCTTGGTGGCGCGGGTGGACTGCGCATGGATGGCGCGGGCCAGCACTTCCTTGCCGGTGCCGGTCGGACCGTTGATCAGGACGGTGATGTCCGACTGCGCGACACGCTCGGCCAGGGTGAACAGCGCCAGGCTCTCGGGATCGGCGGCGGTCGGCATTTCCGGCCCGGCGACCAGCGCCCGGACGAAGCTGTTGCCGACACCGGCCTCGCTGGCGGGATAGATGACGGTCGTCGGGCGGCCATCGGCCATCGGGATGATGGCGGGCTCTGCCCCGTCGCCGACGATCACGGTGCGTGTCGGGTGCGTGACCGCGTCTTCCGGCGTCACCAGGAACATGTCCCCGGCCTGCGGTGCGGCACCCGGTTCGGCAATCGCCAGACCCTGGGCACGAAGCGCCGAGATCAGCGCATATTTCTGCTTAACCAGGGCAGGAGAGGGAAGAATCGACGGCATCGGCTGACAAGTCCTTTCGTGACTCGTCAATGCGGCCTCTTTGGTAAAACCGCGGTTAATTCGGCAACGGCACCGGCAACTTTTTTCCGGGCGCAGGCGGGCGCGGGCGCCCGCGCCCGCGCCGCCACGGGCCCGCGCGCCCGCCCGCTCGCGAAACGGCAAAACCGGCAAAACTTTAGGGCAGATATTTGCCGGTCGGCGGCTAAAACCTGCCGGAATGCGGCCGTTCTCCACTTCGACGGCTCGACGGTCCCAGGGGACAGCGAGGGACCCGTCGAGCTACTCGGAGGAAGAACGATGACTGTTATTGCGACGAACGTGAATGCGATGCGTGCCAGCTCCGCCGGTGCCCTGGCCCAGAATGCGCTGAGCACCTCGATGCAGCGCCTGTCGAGCGGCAAGCGTATCAACTCGGCAGCCGACGACTCGGCGGGCCTCGCGATTTCCTCGTCGATGACGGCCCAGATCCGCGGCATGGCGCAGGGTGTCCGCAACGCCAATGACGGCATCTCGATGGCCCAGACGGCCGAAGGCGCGATGGACGAAGTCAACAACATGCTGCAGCGGATGCGCGAACTGAAGGTCCAGTCGACCAACGGCACCTATTCGACCTCCGACACCGACAACATCAAAAACGAGCAGCTGGCGCTAGCCAATCAGATCAACAGCGTGCTGGGCAACACCAAGTTCAACAACAAGGGCCTGTTTGACGCCGACGCTGGGGCGACCGGTTTCAAAATCCAGACCGGTGCGGGTGCCAACGATACGGTCACAATGAAGTCGACCGATTTCACCGGTGGCACGAACGGCAACGCCGCGATGAAGGCGGTTACCGGTGGTGCCGGTGGCACCGCGCCAACGGCCACCTCGGTCGGGGATGTGACGCTCGACCAGTATGACTCGGCGATCAGCGCAGTGGCGACGGCCCGCGCCAGCCTGGGTGCGACGCAGAACCAGCTTCAGTCGGCGGTCAACAACACGACCTCGACCATGACCAACCTGTCGGAAGCCAAGAGCCGCATCGAGGACACGGACTTCTCGGCCGAAACCACCGCGCTCGCCAAGGCGCAGATCCTGAGCCAGGCGTCGACCGCGATGCTGAGCCAGGCCAACCAGTCGCAGCAGGGCGTGCTCAAGCTGCTCGGCTAATCCCCGGATCGGGGGTTGATCCCCTGAACCCCCGATAACTGTTCCCCTGCCATTTCAAAGAGATGGCAGGGGGCAGTCAAAAAGAATCGTCGCCCGCTGCACTTTTTTCCTAAAGTGCGGCGAAAGGCGGCCGTTTTCCGTTGTGGCAGCTCGACCTTCGCCTTGGGGGCGGCGGAGAGCTCCAGCTTTGGAGAACAACCATGACGGTGATCGCCACCAATATCTCGGCCTTACGCGCCGCCAATGCGTCGATAGCAGCCCAGACCGGGCTGGATGTTTCGATGAACCGCCTTTCGACGGGCAAGCGGATCAATTCCGCCATGGACGACGCGGCCGGGCTGGCCATCACCTCCTCGATGACCGCACAGGTCCGGGGCATGAATCAGGGCGTTCGCAACGCCAATGACGGCATCTCGATGGCGCAGACGGCCGAAGGCGCGCTCCAGGAAGTCAGCAACATGCTGCAGCGGATGCGCGAACTGGCGGTGCAGAAGGCCAACGCGACCTATTCGTCGCAGGACAAGACCAGCATCACCGTCGAGCAAGACGCCCTGTCCGCGCAGATTTCGACCATCCTGACCAACACCACGTTCAACGGCCAGAAGCTGTTCGACGGCACCGCGGGCAATTCCGGGGAGGTGCAGATCCAGGCGGGCGCCTATTCCACGGACGCCTTGACCATGACGTTCGGCAATCTGAAGACCGACTCGACCCTGACCACGATCATCGATTTCACCAACCAGAAGCTGCAATCGACGACGCCGCCCACACTCGAGGATTTCGATACGGCGATCGCCAAAGTGGCGAATTTCCGGTCGGGCCTGGGCGCGGTGCAGAACCGTCTTCAGTCGGCAATCAACAATCTGACGTCGAACGCCACCAATCTTTCGGCCGCGCGCAGCCGCATCGAGGATACCGATTTCTCGGCGGAAACGACCGCGCTCGCCAAGGCGCAGATCCTCAGCCAGGCGTCGACCGCCATGCTGAGCCAGGCCAACCAGTCGCAGCAAGGCGTGCTCAAGCTGCTCGGACAGTAACACCGGTTTCCTGAGCGCCCTGGCACCGCGCCCCCACTCGGGTGCCGGGGCCAACCGGCTGCGCCTTCGCGCGCGGCACGGTTTGCAGGAAAAACCCCGGCGGTCTTCGGACCGCCGGGGTTTACTTGCATGCGGCGAACATGATCATTCGCCGCGCAGGACCAGGGCGGGCGACACACGCGCCGCCCGACGGGCCGGGTAGAGGCTGGCCAGCACAGCGCCCGCCAGCACGACGACCGCGATGATCGCCACCTCATGGGCGGCGATGCCGATCGGCAGGGACAGGAAAACGTCCAGATCCGCCTCCCGCGACGGCGCGATCCACAGCGCCAGCGCGGTGATATGGGCGCGCTGGGTCAGGACGCCGCCGGCAAAGGCCAGCCCCGCCGACGCGCCGATCGTCGCGATCACCGTGCCCACCGTCGTGAAGATGCGCGCGATGCTCCGCGCCGACACGCCCATGCTGCGCAACACCGCGATCTCGCGCCGCTTCGATCGGGCGAGCAACGTCATCGACGACAGGATGTTGAACAGCGCGACCAGCGTGACCAGGCCGACCGCGATGCTCATGCCGAGCTTCTCCATCGCCAGCGCGGACAGCAGGGCGCGATTGCTCTGGGTCCAGCTGGTGATGCGATAAGCGGGGCCCAGCCGTTCGCGAATTTCGCCCGCCACCCGCGCTTCGTCGGCGGGGCGGGCCAGGGCCACGGCGACGCGGCGGGTCACCGCGGCCGATTCGCTCAGGACCGGCAATCCTTCGACCGGGCCGATCGCGACCGGCGGCTGACCCCCCGACGCCTCGTCGTCATGATATAGTCCGGCGACCCGTGCGTCGAAGAGCTGCAGCGCGACCGCCTTGTCCGGCGCGACCTCCACCCGCCCGATCGCGACCGGCATGCCGGGGAGCAGCCCCAGTTGCAGCGCCGCATTCTCACCCGCCACGATGCTGTCGGGGAAATCGGGACGGCGCCCCATCGCCAAGTGCGCCAGCACGGGATGGCGCGCGAGGCCATCGGGATAGAGGCCCTGCAAGCGAATCGGGCTGACCCGCCCATCGATGCTGAGCGCGGCGGTCATCTCGCGCAGCGGTTCCGCGCGGGCGACGCCGGGCAGGCGGGCGATAATGGCGGCGACCCGCGCCTCGTCCATCCGTTGATGCGCGGCGGCGGTGATGCTGAGATGCCCGTCGATCGGTGCGACGCTGCTGGCCAGCTTGGCCTGTGCGCCGTTCATGACGGCGATGACCAACACCAGCGACGCAACGCCGATCGCGACGCCGATGCAACCGATCGCGCCCACCAGCAGGACCAGCCGCCCACCGGCGCCGGGCCAGAGATAGCGTGCGATCAGTCGACGTTCGTAGGTCGCGAACATGCTCTTCCCCCGGATTCGGGAGAAGGCTTAGGCGCAAGGTCGTGCGCCGTTAAAGCAAAATCATGGCGCGGGCGGGGTGGCGAGCCCCGCCGCGCCGGGCCTCACGCCTGTTCGGCGAGCGCCTTTTTCAGCTTGGCATGCGCAGCGCTCTTGATCTGGCAGACGCGCGCGGCGCCGACGTTCAGCACCTGGCCGATTTCCTCGAGGTTGAGTTCCTCGACATAATAAAGCTGGATCACCATCGCCTCGCGCTCGGGCAGGGCGGAGATGGCGGCGATCAACGCCTCGCGAAGGTCGCTTTCGGCCAGTTGCTCAAAGGCATCGGGGGTGTCGTCGGCGAACCAGGGCAGATCGTCCGAATAGACATCGTCGATCGCCTCCATCCGCACCGCTTCGGCCGTCTTGTATTCGGTGCGGAGACGGTCGACCGGCACGCCCAGCTTCTGCGCCACCGCCTCGTCGGTTGGAGCCTGGCCGTTCGACTGGGCCAGCGCGGCGACCGCCTTGGCATAGTCGCGGCGGCGGCGCATCGCGCCGCGCGTCGTGGTGGCCTGGCGCCGCAGTTCGTCGATCATCGCGCCGCGCAGCCGCGCCCGCAGATAATGGACGAACTCGACGCCGCGCTCCTCGAACGAGGTGGTGGCCTCGACCAGCGCGACCAGCCCGACCTGAACCAGATCCTCGATCTCGACCAGGTTCGACATCGATCCGTGGACATGCCACGCGATGCGTCGGACCAGCGGCAGGTGCTGGCGGATCAGCGCGCTGGTGTCGCGGCCGGTCCCGCGCGCGGCGGGGCGATAGGTGAGGGGCTGGTCCGCCAGCGTCGGGTTGACGAGCGCGGGGTCGAAGCTGACCGGGTTGACCGGCTGGGCATTCATGAAAGCGCCGCTGAGAGGGTGCGAGGTCATGCAGCAATCGCCTGTTGCTGGGAGTGATGGGGGGTGCCGATGACGGCGACGACTTCGACCGGCTTGTCTTCCGGTACTTCGAAGAAGGAGAGGACGGGCACGTCGGGCAGGCAGGTGCGGAGCAGCTTGCGCATGGCCAGACGCACGCCGGGCTGGACGACGAGGGCAAAGGGCTTGGCCTCGGCGATCAGCGGCTGGGCGGCCTGGGTCAGCGCGGTGGTGATGCGCTGGCCCAGATCGGGTTCGATGACATGGCGGCGCGACACGTCGGCGCGCATCGCCTGGCCCAGCAGCCCTTCGAGCTGTCCGTCCAGGGTCATGACGCGCAACGGCTCGCGAACGCCGCACAGCTTCTGGATGATCAGCGCGCCCAGGCTGGGACGGATCATCTCGATAATCTCTTCGGCATCGACCGTCCGCTGCGCGGCGACCGCGACCGCGCTGGCGATCCGGCGGAACTCCTTGAGGGAGATATTCTCCGCCAGCAGGCCCTTCAGCACCTGGGTCAGCGTGGTCAGCGGCAGCGGCGTCGGGCAGAGCGAGGCGGCCAGTTGCGCCGCGCGCTCCTTCAGCCCGTCGAGCAGCGCCTGCACCTCGTCGGGGCCGAGCAGTTCGGACGCGTTGGAGCCCAGGACATGGTTGAGATGCGTCGCCATCACCGTGCCCGGATCGACCACGAGATAACCCATGCCGGTGGCGGCATCGGCGTCGCCCTTCATGATCCAGGTGGCGGGCAGGCCGAAGGTCGGGTCCTTGACCGGCTTGCCGTTCAGCGTGCCGAACGCCTGGCCGGTGTCGAGCGCCAGCATCTCGTCGGGCGACACCTGGTCCTCGGCGGCGACCACGCCGTTGATGAGGATGCGATAGCTATAGGGTGCCAGGCTGATGTCGTCGCGGACCCGCGCCTGCGGCACGACGAAGCCCAGGTCCTTGGACAGCTGGCGCCGGACGCCGGTGATGCGCGCCATCAACGGGGCACCGCGACGCTCGTCGACCAGCGGGACCAGGCCGTAACCGATGTCGATATGCACCTGCATCCCGTCGGTCACGTCTTCCCAGGCGATGCGCGACGGGTCGACCGGCTCGGCCACGGGGGCGGGCGCGGTGACGACCGGGCGCTTCTCGATCTGGCGCAGCTTCCATGCGGTGAAGCCGGCGATGGCGGCGGCGGGCAGCAGGATGAGGTGCGGCATGCCGGGCAGCACGCCCAGCAGGCCCAGGATCACCGCGACCGGCAGCCATGTCTTGGACGCACCGAACTGCGAGCCGATCTGGCCGGCCAGATCCTTGTCGGACGAGACGCGCGTCACGATGGCGGCGGCGGCGATCGACAGCATCAGCGAGGGCAGCTGCGCGACCAGCGCGTCGCCGATGGCGAGCAGGATATAGGTCTTGGCGGCGTCGCCGACGCCCATGCCATGGCTGACCGGGCCCAGGATCAGGCCGCCGATCACATTGGCCGCCAGGATGAGCATCGCGGCGACCGCGTCGCCCTTCACGAACTTGGACGAACCGTCCATCGAGCCGTAGAAATCGGCCTCGGTCGACACTTCCAGACGGCGGGCCTTGGCCTGGTCCGGGGTGATGAGACCGGCGTTCAGGTCGGCGTCGATCGCCATCTGCTTGCCGGGCAGCGCGTCGAGGGTGAAGCGCGCCGACACTTCCGACACACGGCCCGCGCCCTTCGTCACGACGATCAGGTTGATGATCATCAGGATCGCGAAGACGAAGAGACCGACGACATAGTCGCCGCCGATCAGGAAGGTGCCGAACGCCTCGATGACGTGACCCGCCGCGCTCTCGCCCTCATGGCCGTGCACCAGCACAATGCGGGTCGAGGCGACGTTCAGGCCCAGACGGAACAGCGTCGCGAAGAGCAGGACGGTCGGAAAGGCCGAGAAGTCGAGCGGCTTTTCGGCGTTCAGCGCGACCATCAGCACGGCCAGGCTGATCGCGATGTTCGCCACGAAGAAGATGTCGAGCAACGCCGGCGGGATCGGCACGACCATCACGAGGACGAGCAACAGGATCGCGGCGGGCAGGGCCATGGTGCGGCCGCTGGAGAGGAACTTGCCCATCTATCAGCCTCCCATGCTCGCCAGCATCATATATGCCAGGCGCGCATGATCGGGTTTGGGGCGCAGTACGCTGTCGCCGGTGGTGGCGGCACCACGCATCCCGAGCTGGTTCATCGTGCTGTTCGCCCAGGCGATGGCATCGGCGGCGCTTTCATTGTTGCCGGTGACCACGGTCGCGTCGTCGCCCATTGCCTTCAGCGCGAGCGCCTGCGCCGCGAACTGGAGATTGGCGGCGCGCGTCTCGTCGCTGTCGGCGCTGGTCCCGGCCAGCTTGTTGGCGAAACGGTCGTAAATGTCGGAAAGCGAGCGGGGCTGACCGTTCGCGGCGTAGAAGACCGAGCGATTGGCGCGGGCAGCAGCGGGGAATAGCGCCGCGCCGCTGGCCTGCGGGTTCGCAGCCATCGTGCCCAGAAACTTGGTCGCGCCGCCCAGCCCCAGAAAATGCGCCATGTACAGGTCGGTGCCGTTCGCCTCGCGGCCCAGCGTCGACTCCAGCGCGGCCTTGTTGTCCGAGGCATGTTCGGCCGCCATCAACGAGGCGGCGGTGGGATCGTTGCGCAGCCCCATGATCGCCGTGCGTGCATTGCCCGACACATAATAGCGTCCGCCCGACTGGCCGATCGAATCCGCCGCCCAGCCCAGCCCATGTTCGGCGCCATGCTTCTTGAGCACGGCAAGCCAGCTCTGCTCGACGAACTGGTACAGGCCGGAGGCCGAGGAGGTGCCCGCACGCGCATTGGCGTTCAGCCCGGACTCCAGCTTGGCCTGACCCAGCAGATAGCCGAAATCGACCCCCGTGCGGCTGGACGCCAGCGCGATGGCCGATTGGATTCTGGCGTGGGAAACGGGTTGGACGGTCATGCTATCTGGTTAAAGCCCTGGTTCGGGCCATAACTAGCAAGGGACGTGCCAATCCCGATCGGCACTTGGCCGGCGCTGCTCGATACGGGGTTAGGGCATAGAAAAAGCCCGGAAAACCGGGCTTTGCGTCACATCATCGATGCCGTGGAAACATCAGGGGCGGTGGGCGGCGTCGCCACGGCAAGCGGGGGGCCGGCAAAGCGGCAAGCGATTGCCGCCGGCAGACGGCAATCAGGCGAAGGCGCGCATCAGCGGGCGATAGCCCGCGCCGGACTCGCCGGTCAGGGTCTGCAACCGGCGACGGACATTGGCCGCCATCAGGTTCACATAGATGCGGCAGGTCTCGTTCAGGCGATTGGCTTCATCGGCCAGCTCGCGCAGTTCGGGGCCCGCCGGGCCGGTGCCCAGTGCGGCGACCTCTTCGATCGCAGCCAGTTTGTCGGACGTCGCGCGTTCCAGACCCGCGACGTCATTGACCTTCAGAGCCGCGATTTCACGATGAAGGGCCTCGATGACCCGAATCAGGGCGTCACGCCGCGTCATTTTTGTTCCAGCTCAGCTTCAGGGCGATCATCTGGTCGGCGATGGTCGCCGGCAGGATCGGAAAGTGACCGTCCGCGATCGCCTTCTTGATCTGGGCGACGCGCTCTGAGTTGACCGGGGGCTGCGAGGCGAGTGAGGCGGACAGGCCGCTCAGCACGCTCGAATCGCCGGTGTCGAGCTTGGCCGGGACAGAGGCTGCCTCGGGTGTCGCCGACCCGCGGGTCGTCGCGATCCGCGCGACCCTCGTGTCTCCGGCATTCAGCCTTGAAGTTGTTATTTCCACCATGCCCGCACCTATCGGTCCCGCTGACATTCATGGAAACGGCCGTTTGATGAAATTCTTTAGAAAGAAATTCGGCCCAACCCCGTAGCAATGCGGTTATTCGGTCCAGCCAGGCAGGGTGGCACGACCGCTGGACAGGGCAACCGCCTGAATTGGTTGGCGGCTTGCGTCGATCCGCACGGGGAAATGCGCGCCCGGCACGGCGTCCGCCATGGCGATTCCGTCGCGGGTGATCGAAAATCCGTCCGATCCCGCCTCCACCGTCACCGGATCGCCGCGCCGGATGACCGGCTCCTGCCGCACCGCGACGGCGGGCGCGGCGGCGATGGCGGCCACCGCGCGCGGGGGTGCCAGCACCGGCACGAAGATGCGCCATTGCGGAGTCGAACAGGCGACGACCACCGCGTCATGCGCCTCGGTCCGCCAGGATAGCGAGACGGTCGGGCATTGCGCGAGTTTCAACCGCGAATCGATCGGGGATCGGGGCCCGCCCTCTACCCCGACCGGACGGCCGGTAAAGGCGGTGACCGCCGCGTCGAGCGCGGCGACATCCTGAAAACCGGCGGCACCGGCCAGCAACAGGGACAGGATCATCGGGACTTCCTTTGGGATTCACCGGAGAAGACGAGGGTGACCACCGCGCTTCGTCGGCCGGGGGCCGTGGCGGTGGACAGGGTGAGGCGGTTGGCGGCGGCCGGCCCGATCAGCGCGGCGGCGGCGCGCGCGCGATCGGCGGCGAGAACGACCGGGCTGTGCGTCATCGAATCGACATCGGCGGCGCTGCCATCGGTCGCCGCGACGATCGACAGTCGGACGCGCGGATCGGCCAGCGCCTCGCGCGCCCATTCGGCCAGGGCGGGATCGGGATCGAGCGGCTGTGCCGATCCGGTCGCGAAGGTCAGCGCGGCGGCGGCGACCGGCATGACCGGCGACGGAGCCGGCATGGGAGCGACGGCTTTGGCGAGGGGAGCGCCGGTTCCGAATTCGGCGCGCAGCGAATCGAGCAGCGCGGGCCGCCGTTCCGACCCCATGGCCTGGACCAGCACCAGAAAGCCGACCAGCAACAAGGCCAGATCGGCCAGCGTGATCAGCCAGAGTGGTCGCGACGGCGCCGGGGTGGGAAAGTCGAACTCGGTCATGCGACGGTCGCCAGCGGACGACGCGGCGGCGTCGGCGCGCGGACCGCCACGACCGGCGCCTCGCGCGCGGCCAGCGCGGCGAGGGGCACCTCGATCCGCGCCCGCTCGAACGCCTCGATCCGGGCCGCACGGCGCAGGCGCGCGGCGATGGGCTGGGCCACCAGATTCGCGAACAGCGCGCCATAAAGGGTGGCGAGGAGGGCGATCGCCATCGCGCCGCCGATCTGCTGCGGATCGTTCATCGTCGCGAACATCGCGGCCAAGCCGATCAGCGTGCCGACCATGCCCATGGCCGGGGCCGCTTCCGCCGCGCCCGCCCACATCTCCGCCACCGCCAGATGCCGCTCTACCCGCGCCAGCCGCGCCTGTCGCGTGCGCGCCAGGACGGTGTCGGGCCGTTCGCCATCGACGATCGCACCGATCGATTCGGCCAGATCGGGATCGGTGATCACCGAGCGGTCGAGCGTCACCACGCCGTGGCGCTGCGCGATGCGGGAAAGATGGGTCAGCTGTTCCAGCAGCGGATCGGCCGAATAGGGCGCGCGGAACAGCACCCCCAATGCCCGCACGCCACGCCGCGCATCGCGCCATGGCGTGCGCAACAACGTCGCGAGCAACGTACCGCCCAGCACGATGGCCAGCGCGGCGGGGTCGAGGAACTGCGAGAGGGGTGGCAATCCGTTCATGCGCTCATGCTGTGCAAGGGGCGGGCCAATTTGCCCGGCATCGTCCCGACACGCGAAATTCTGCGGGAATTGCCGGACGGCTTGCCGCCCTTTGCCGCCGCCCGGCAAGCGAGCGGCAAACCATTGCCGGATGCCGCCTGCCGTTCGCTGCCGCCAGGGACGGTCTCCTTCGTAGCGGGCGAATTGGCATGGAGGTTGCGTATCCCCGCTGGCGTGATTGTTCGCGCCGGAAAGGAGGATCGACGATGGCCAATGAAACACTGTTCGGCGTGCATGGAGCAGCGCTGGAGGTGCGGGCGCAGCGCATGGGCGTGCTGGCGTCCAACATCGCCAATGCCTCCACGCCCGGCTTCAAGGCACGCGACATCGATTTTAAGGCCGCGCTCGCCGCGGTCGAGGGAGAACAGGGGCAGGAGCAGGGCCGGGGCATCGGTGCCGCGATGAAGTATCGCGTGCCGATCCAGACCTCGCTCGACGGCAATACGGTGGAGCTGAACCAGGAACAGACCGCCTTTGCCGAAAATGCGGTCCAGTATCAGACGACCCTGTCGTTCCTGAACGGTCGCATCGCCACCATCACCCGTGCGCTGAAGGGCGAGTAATCCATGGCGAACGCACCTCTTTCCATCTTCCAGGTCGCCGGGCGCGCCATGTCGGCGCAGCTGGTGCGGATGAACACCACCGCGTCGAACCTGGCCAATGCGGGCGACGTCACCGGATCGGCCGACACTGCGTACCGCACGATGAAGCCGGTCTTCCGCACCAGCTTCGACGCGGCGACCGGCCTGTCGACGGTAGATGTCGAGAGGATCGTCACGGCGGGCGAGGACCCCACCAAGCGCCACGACCCGAACAACCCCTTGGCCGACAAGGACGGCAATATCTACGAGGCCGCCGTCGACGAGACCCGCGAGCTGGTCGACATGATGGAGACGGCGCGCACCTATCAGAACAATGTCGAAGTGATGCAGACGGCCAAGTCGCTGATCCTCGACACCCTCAAGCTGGGCCGCTGATCATGACCACCTCCACCTCCATGGACTCGACGCTCGACGCGCTCGGCGTGCGTCGCTCCGGCACCGCCAGCGGTGCGTCGTCCACCAGCACGGCCGCCAAGAAGTCCGACACGCTGGACCAGTCCGCCTTCCTCAAGCTGCTGACCGCACAGCTGAAGAATCAGGACCCCTTCTCGCCGATGGACAATACGCAGATGGTTGCCCAGATGGCGCAATTCTCCAGCGTGGCGGGCATCTCCGAGATGAACACCACCCTGTCGGCAATGGCCGCCAAGATGAACGGCACGACCAAGGCCGACGCGATGAGCTATGTCGGCAAGACGGTGCTGACGCCGGGATCGGTCGCCTATGGCCGGACCAGCGGCGGCCTGGCCGGCGCGGTCGAACTGGATCAGGCGGCGGCGAACGTCTCGGTCACGATCGGCGACGCGGAGGGCAATCCGATCAAGACGCTGTCGCTGGGCGCGCAGAAGGCGGGCACCGCCAGCTTCGACTGGAACGGCAAGACCGACAATGGCGAGGACGCGGGCACCGGCCCCTTCACCGTGATGCTCAACGCCAATGACGGCGTCTCTGCCGTGTCGGGCCGCACGCTGGTCTGGGCGCCCGTCCAGTCGGTGTCGATGCCCACCAGCGGCGACCCCGTCCTGACCGTCGCGGGCCTCGGCCAGATCAATCTCGCCGCCGTCCGCTCGGTCGGCTGAGCCCGCCCCATCCCATTCCTACCTAAGGTATCCCGCCCATGTCCTTCTACACCTCGCTGAGCGGTCTCCAGGCTTCGCAGACCGACCTGTCCGTGATCTCGCACAACATCGCCAATGTCGGAACCGATGGCTTCAAGAAGAGCCATGCCCAGTTCGCCGACGTGATGGCGTCGAACTTCGCGACCGACCCGACCAAGCAGGTCGGATCGGGCACGGTGGTCAAGGCGAACCGCCAGGAGTTCAAGGAGGGCAATTACAAGAGCTCGTCCAACGCGCTGGACCTCGCCATTTCGGGCGACGGCTTCTTCGCGGTGCAGACCCCGGGCAGGGGGCCGCTGCAATATACCCGCAACGGGGCGTTCCAGGTCGATCAGCAGAATTACGTGACCGATTCGAGCGGTGCCCGCTTGCAGATCCTGCCGGTCGATGCCGACGGCAACGTCACCGCCACCGGCGTCGACGGCCTTGCCTCTTTGCAACTGCCCGCCACCAGCGGCCAGCCCATCGCCACCTCGAAGGTGACGATGGACCTCAACCTGTCCACATCGGCGACCGCGCCCACCATCGCGTTCAACCGGTCCAACATGGCCACCTACAACAACACCACCCAGACCAAGATCTACGACCCGTCGGGCAATGCGATGACGCTGACCAACTATTATGTCCGCAAGCCGCTGCCGGTCGATGCCAATGGCAATGCGGTCCAGCCTGCCGACGGCAGCAGCACGTGGCTGGTCTATAGCTTCGTCGACGACGAGCAGATGAAGGTGGGCGGTTCCACCGCTCCGTCCGAGCTGACCTTCGACAAGAACGGCAACATGACCGCGCCGACCCAGCCGATCACGTTCGACAATTTCACCTCGCGCAACTCGACCAAGTCGCAGCCGCTGTCGGTCGACTATACCGGTACGTCGCAGGCGGGATCGGTCTTCTCGGTCGCCTCGCGTTCGCAGGACGGCAAGGCGATCGGCACGCTGACCGGTGTGTCGGTGGGCGAGGACGGGCTGGTCGTTGCATCCTTTTCGAACGGCGAGACCGCCAAGCTGGGCAAGGTCGCGCTGGCCGATTTCGTCAACATGCCGGGCCTGCGCCAGGCGGGCGACAGCTATTGGCAGGCGACCGGCCTGTCGGGCAATCCCTCGATCGGTTCGCCGGCGGAGGGCACGTACGGCGCGATCAAGTCGAGCACCATCGAGGGATCGAACGTCGACATCACCGAGGAACTGGTCGACCTGATCGCGGCGCAGCGCAATTTCCAGGCGAATGCCAAGGCGCTCGATACCGCCAGCCAGATCTCGCAGACCATCTTCAACATCCGCAGCTAAGCGCGCGACACGGGGGCTGACAGGAAAGAGCGATGGACAAGCTGGTCTATACGGCGGCCACCGGCCTGCGTGCGCACATGGCGGCGCAGACGGCGATCGCCAACAACATGGCCAACGCCTCGACGATCGGTTTCCGCTCCGATCGCGTCGTGTTCGACCGCATCGACCTGAAGGGTGGCGGCGCGGCGTTCGAGGCGCGGATGCCCACCGCCGAGGAAGTGACCGACGCCGACCGCGCGCCGGGCACGGTGCAGCAGACCGGCAATCCGCTGGACGTGGCGATCGCCACCGGCACCGCCTGGCTGGCGGTGCAGGCCCCCGACGGGTCGGAAGCCTATACGCGGCGCGGCGACCTGGAGGTCACGGCCTCCGGCGTGCTCCAGACGGGCGACGGTTATCCGGTGATCGGCCAGACCGGGCCGGTCACGGTGCCGCCGTACAATTCGCTGACCGTGGCGCCCGACGGCACCGTGTCGATCGTACCGCTGGGCTCGGGCCCCGATACGCAGCCGCAAGTGATCGACCGGCTCAAGCTGGCCGATACGCGCGGGTCGACCACGGTCAAGGGGCTTGACAACCTCCTGCGGGTCAAGGGTGGGGGAGCCCTGCCGCAGGACATGGACGCCACCGTCCAGGCGGGCGCGCTGGAAGGCTCCAACGTCAACATGACGCAGACGCTGGTCGACATGATCGAGAACCAGCGCAGTTACGAGGTGCAGGCCAACCTCATGAAAGAGGCCAAGTCGATGGACGAGAACAGCGCATCGCTGATGCGGCTGCCGAGCTGAGGATTAGAAAGTCATGTCTTCCGCCGCCATGCACGTCGCGCGCACCGGGCTCGATGCCCAGGATATGCGCATGCGGGTCATCTCGAACAACCTGGCCAACGTCAACACGACCGGGTTCAAGCGCGACCGCGCCGCGTTCGAGACTTTGGCCTATCAGGTCGTCACCGCGCCCGGCGCGGCGAGTTCGACCGAGAGCAGATATGCCACCGGTCTGAACCTGGGCACCGGCGTCCGCGTCCAGGGCACCGCGCGCATCAACACCCAGGGGGCGATGCAGACCACCAACAACAGCCTCGACCTCGCGCTCGACGGCGAGGGCTATTTTCAGGTGCAGATGCCGGGGGGCACGCTGGGCTATACCCGCGCGGGCAATTTCTCGCGCTCGGCCGAGGGGCTGCTGGTCACGTCCGAAGGGTATCAGGTGATGCCTGGCATCACCGTGCCCGAAGGGACGACCCAGATCACCATCGGCACCGACGGCACCGTGTCGGCGACGCTGGCGGGCCAGACCGCGCCCGCCGAGATCGGGCAGATCCAGATCGCCAGCTTCCCCAATCCCGCCGGGCTTCAGTCCAAGGGCGACAATTACCTGACCGAGACCGCCGCGTCGGGCGTCGCGAACATGGGTGTCGCGGGCCTCGAAGGGCGCGGCCAGATCCGCCAGGGCATGCTCGAAGGCTCGAACGTCAATGTGGTCGAGGAGCTGGTCGACATGATCGAGACCCAGCGCGCCTATGAGGTCAACTCGAAGATGATCAAGTCGACCGACGAGATGCTCCAGTACGCGAACCAGAATCTGTGACGATGGACACCCGTCTTTCCCCTCCGCGCTTCGGCTATGGAATCGAGCTGGCGCTGGCCGCCGCCGCAGGCGCGATGGTCGTCGCGGCGCTGGCTCCGGCCCCGGCACAGGCCAGCATCTTCGGCAAGAAGAAGCCGGCCGAGGATTTTAACACCACCCGCCCCGACGCCTATCCCGCCCAGCCCGCCGCCCAGCCCACGGGCTCGATCTTCCAGACGTCGGACGGCTATGCCGCGCTGTACGAAGGCTGGCGCGCGCGCCGGGTCGGCGATCCGCTGACCATCGTGCTCGTCGAGCGGACGGCGGCGTCCAAGTCGGCGGGCTCCAAGCTCGGCTCCAAGGGCGATTTTGGCCTGACCCCGCCCACCACGGGACCGCTGGGCTCGCTGCTTAAGTCGACCGACCTCGGCATGAGCGGCAGCCGCAACTTCAACGGCTCGGGGGCCGCCGACCAGTCCAACTCGCTGTCGGGCGAGATCAGTGTGACGGTGGCGCAGGTGTTCCCCAACGGCACCATGCTGGTCCAGGGGCAGAAGCGCGTGACGCTCAATCGGGGTGACGAGTTCATCCAGATCAAGGGGCTGGTGCGCAGCGCGGACATCGGCATCGACAACCGCGTCCCCTCAACCCGCGTCGCCGATGCGCAGATCGCCTATACCGGGCGCGGCGACGTCGCCCGCGCCAGCCGCCAGGGCTGGCTCAGCCGTTTCTTCCAGGCCGTCAGCCCGTTCTGAGGCAATAGCACATGATCCTCCGCTTCCTCCTCGCGCTTCTTGCCACCCTGTCCATCGCGGTTCCGGCTTCGGCCGACCGGATCAAGGACCTGGGCGGGTTCCAGGGCATCCGCACCAACCAGCTGACCGGTTACGGCGTCGTCGTCGGTCTGCCGGGCACGGGTGACGACAATCTGGAATATACCGTCCAGTCGCTGAAGGCCGTGGTCTCGCGCTTCGGGTTGCAACTGCCGCCCAACGCCAATCCGGGCATGAAGAATGCGGCGGTGGTGATGGTCACGGCCGAGCTGCCGCCCTTCGCCAAGCCGGGGCAGAAGCTGGACATCACCGTCTCTTCGATGGGCAAGGCCAAGTCGCTTCGCGGTGGCAGCCTGATCCTCACTCCGCTCCAGGGTGCCGATGGCCAGATCTATGCGATGGCGCAGGGCAATCTCGCGGTCGGCGGTCTGGGCGCAGAGGGTGCCGACGGATCGAAGATCGTCGTCAACGTCCCCTCGACCGGCCGTATCCCCGAGGGGGCGACTGTCGAACGGGCGGTCGCCACCGGTTTCGACACCGCGCCGGCGCTGACCTTCAATCTGGCGCGTGCCGACTTCACCACCGCGCAGAATGTCGCGCAGGCGATCAATGCGCGCCTGGGGCTGGGCACCGCGCAGGCGATGGACGCCGTGTCGGTCGCGGTGCGGGCGCCGATGGGTGCCGATGTCCGCGCCACGCTGATGTCGGAGATCGAGAATCTCAACGTCGCCTCGGCCGAACCGCCCGCCAAGGTGATCGTCAACGCGCGCACCGGCACCGTGGTCATCAACTCGGCGGTCCGCGTCGGCCCCGCCGCCGTCACCCACGGCAAGCTGACCGTCAAGATCGACGAAAATCAGCGGGTCAGCCAGCCCGGGCCCCTGAGCGGCGGCCAGACCGCGGTGACCCAGAAATCGGGCGTCGCCGTCGAGGAGGAACGTCGCCCGATGTTCCTGCTGAACCCCGGACCCAAGCTGGCCGATGTGGTCAAGGCGGTGAACGCGATCGGCGCGGCCCCGTCCGATCTGGTCGCGATCCTCGAAGCGCTGAAGGAAGCCGGTGCCCTCAAGGCGGAGTTGATCGTCCTGTGACCCAGAGCATGTCATCCATCCCATCGACCTCGCCCATTACGGGGACGGTTTCCACCGATACCAAACGGCTGGCCAATGGCGCCAATCTGGACAAGGCGGGTACCCAGTTCGAGGCGATCTTCAACGGCATGATGCTGAAGGCGATGCGCCAGACCAAGCTGGGCGACACGCTGTTCGAGTCCAAGGCGCTCGACACCTTCCGCGACATGCAGGACCAGCAGGTGGCACAGACCATGGCCGCCCATGCCCCGATGGGGATCGGCAAGGCGGTGACCAGCTTCCTCGCCAAATCGAAACCCGATCTTAACCACGGATAACGTAGTCCGAGTCGCATGGGCGATCTGCTCTCCATCGGCGCTTCTGGCGTCCGCGCGTATCAGACCGCGTTGACGGCGGTTGGCGAGAATATCGCCAACACCGGCACGGACGGCTATTCGCGTCGTTCGGCCGGGTTGAGCGAGGTCGCGTCCGCTGGTGGATTGACCGCCAACAGATTGTCGGGTGGGGCGGGCGTGACCGTCACCGGCATCGTCCGCGCAAGCGACGCCTATGCCTCGGCGACGGTGCGATCCGCGACCTCCGACCTGAAGCGGACCGAAGCGGGTGGAGTCTGGCTCAGCCGTATCCAGGACGTGATGACCGGGGACGAGGTTTCCAGTCGCCTGACATCATTCTTTACCGCCTCGCGCGCCCTGGCGGCGGACCCGACCTCGTCCGCACTGCGTACCACGATGCTGGAAGCCGCCAATTCGGCGGCTTTCGCGTTTACCGCGACCGACAAGGCGTTCGATTCGATGCAGGCCGATTTCGACGGTCAGGCACGCGATGCGGCGCGTGGGCTGTCTTCGCTCGCGCTCTCGCTCACCAAGGTCAATGACGGCCTGAGCCGGACCCAGGCGGGCACCTCTGCCGCTGCCCAGCTTGCCGATCAGCGCGATCAGTTGCTGTCGCAGATGAGCGCCCTGTCCGACATCAGCGTGACCACCGACGAACTGGGCCGGGCGACGGTGCGGATGGGTGATCGCGCCGGGCCGGTCCTCGCCTCGCCCGATTCGCTCGGTTCGGTCAGCTATTCGCGGAAGAGCGGCGGGGGGATCAGCTTCACGGTCGTTTCGCTGGGCAAGGCGACCGAGGTGGTGCCGGCCGGGGGCACGCTGGGCGGCCTGGTCGACGGGGCGGAGCGAATCGCGACGATGCGCGACAGTTTCAACGCGGTCGCCAAGGATTTCACCGACACGGTCAACGCGATCCAGCGTCAGGGGCAGGATGCCGATGGCGCGACCGGCACGGCCATGTTCAGCCTGACCTCAGGCACCGCATCGATGACGGTCGCGCTGACCGATGCCTCGAAGATCGCGGCGGCAGGCGTCGGTCAGGGACCGCGCAATACCGACAATCTTTCTGCGCTGGAATCGGCGCGCAACAGCGGCCAGTTCGAAACCCGCGTCACCCAGATCATCACCGAAAACGCCTCCGCGCTCAAACAGCGTCAGACGATCGCGGATGCGCAGACCGCGATCCGCGACGGGGCCAATGCCGCCCTGACCGGCGCGACCGGCGTCACTCTGGACGATGAGGCGGTGTCGCTGATGCGTTTCCAACAGGCCTATTCCGCGTCGAGCCGCGTCATCCAGGTCGCGCGCGAGACCCTTCAATCCATTCTTGAGATTCGGTGACGGCGATGCAGATTTCGACCTCCACCCTGTATGAAAGCGCCACGCGTCGCATGACGGCCCTGCAAAGCAAGGCCAACGAGCTGATGACGCAGAACGCGACGGGCAAGAAACTGCTCAAGCCGTCCGACGATGCCGCCGCCTCGGCACAGGTCGCGCAGCTCAACCGCGCCGACGCCGATGCCGAGGTGTATAAGAGCAATGTATCGGTCGCCAAATCGGTGCTCCAGCAGGTCGATACCACGCTGGGCTCGATCGCCGGCCAGTTGCAGAATGCCATCGAACTGGCGACCAAGGCGGCCAACGGCACGCTCAGCGACTATGACCGTTCGGTGATCGGCGATCAGTTGACCGCCATTCGCGACCAGCTCGTGACGCTGGGCAATACGCGCGACATGCGCGGCCAGCCCTTGTTCGGCACGGTCGACGGCACCAATCCCGTTCAGGTGTCCAACGGCAGCTACAGCTATGCCGACCCCAAGACGTCGGCGATACCGATCGACAGCGATCAGTCGGTCGAGATCACGGTCGGGGCCGAGCGCGTCTTCAAGTCGGGCAGCACCGACACCTTCACGGTGCTGAATAACCTGATCACCGCGCTCAAGACGCCGGGCAGCGCCACCTCCACGATCAGCAGCGCGATCGACCAGTTGAACGCGGCCAACGACAATGTCGGCGCGGTGCAGGCCTCGGTCGGTGCGCGGGGCACGCGGGTCGAACTGCAAGAGACGATGCTGCAGACCGCCAGCACCGATCGCGCCACGCTTCGCTCGAGCGTCGAAGATGTCGACATCGCGACCAATATCGCGCAGTTGCAACAGACCATGACCGTGCTTCAGGCGACCCAGGCCAGCTTTACGAAGCTGTCGGGCCTGTCGCTGTTCGATTATCTGAAATAATCGCCATGGGGTCCGCGCCTCCTTTTCCGCGCGGTAACCCTATGGTGACCAAATCCGGTTAATTCAGACATCTGACGGCCTCCGTGCCGGTCCCTGCTGGAGAATCGGTTCACCATGTTTCCTGCCATCGGCCTTGTCATTCTGCTCGGCATGGTCTTCGGCGGCTTCGCCATCACTGGCGGCGCGCTGGGGCCCGTGTTCGAGGCGATTCCCCATGAAATGCTCATCATCGGCGGTGCGGCCGTCGGTGCGCTCGTCATCGGCAACTCCGGCGCCGAGCTGAAGGCGCTGGGCGGCGCGATGGGCAAGATCTTCAAGGGGCCCAAATACAAGAAGCAGGATTATCTCGACGTCATCTTCCTCGTCTCCAAGCTGATGAAGATGCTGCGCACCGAGGGCCCGATCGCGCTGGAACCGCATGTCGAGGACCCCAAGTCCTCCTCGGTCTTCGCCGAATATCCCCGCCTGGCCGCCGACCATACGCTGGTCAACCTGATCGCGGACACGCTGCGCCTGGTCGTGGTGTCGTCGGGTACGCTCGACGTGCATGCGGTCGAGGAGGTCATGGATAACGCGATCAAGACCCATCATCACGAGGTCGAAGGGCCGCAGGGCACGTTGCAGAGTTTGGCCGACTCGCTGCCCGCCCTGGGCATCGTCGCCGCCGTGCTCGGCATCGTGAAGACCATGGGCTCGATCGACAAGCCGCCGAGCGTGCTGGGCGGGATGATCGGCTCGGCGCTCGTCGGCACCTTCATGGGCGTGTTGCTCGCCTATGGCATCGTCAACCCGTTTGCGGGCCGGTTGAAGCAGGTGATCGACGCCGACGCCGCCATCTATCACGTGGTCAAGCAGATCATCATCGCCTCGCTCCACGGCCATCCCCAGCCTTTGGTCATCGAAGCCGCGCGCTCGGGCATCAAGCACAAGGACCAGCCCGGTTTCGCCGAGGTGTTCGACGGTCTGCGGGGCAAGTAAGCCATGGCGCGCGCACCGCACGGCAAGAACGAGCCGCCCAAGATCGTCATCGTCAAGAAGATCATCGCGGATGGTCATGGCGGGCATCATGGCGGCGCGTGGAAGGTGGCCTATGCCGACTTCGTGACCGCGATGATGGCTTTCTTCCTGCTGCTCTGGCTGTTGGGCGCGACGACCGAAAAGCAGCGCAAGGGCATTGCCGATTATTTCGCGCCGACGCTGCTCGACACCCGTTCGATGGGGATCGGCGGCGGCGTCCTGTCGGGCGGACCGGGGGCGGGCGAGCGACAGAGCGGCTCCTCCGGCCTGGTGCAGCTGATCGTGCCCAAGGTCTCGGGCGAGGGCGGCGAGCAGGTCGGTACCGGCCCCAAGGGGTCGCTGCGCAATCCCAATGCGATGGCGCAGGATCGCAAGAGCTTCGCCGAACTGCAAAAGGCGGTGCAGCAGAAGATGGAATCGACGCCCGGCCTCAAGAAGCTGGCGCGACAGGTCCGCTTCATACCGACCCAGGACGGGCTGCGCATCGATCTGGTCGACAATGCCGATTATTCGATGTTCGCCAGCGGCACGACCCAGTTGGAGCCCGAGGCGTCGACCTTGATCGGCACCATCGCCAAGTCGATTTCCGACCTGCCCAACACGATCATGATCCGCGGGCATACCGATGCGGTGAGCTATGGCGATCCGCGTGCGATGAACAACTGGATGCTGTCGTCCAGCCGCGCCGAGTCGACCCGACGCCGCCTGGCCGCCGGAGGCATCCCCGAGTCGCGCTTCGAGCGGATCGAGGGCGTCGCCGATCGCGAGCCGATCATCACCGACAATCCGTCCGACCCGCGCAACCGCCGTGTCGCGATCACGCTGCTCTATCGCAAGGGAAGTTTCGGGCAGTAAGGAGCGCTCCACCGCCGTCTGGCGGGCGCCGAGTTGGGCACCCGAATCCTTGTGGACCGGGGTGCAGGCCTCCGAGTTGCAAACGCAGGACCATGCACGGGATGCTCGGTGGCAGGAGCCTGCGCGCTCGATAGCCGCAAAGGGCAGCATAGGCGGGAAAGGGCGTGCCGGCCGCGCCTTTCGGCTCAACGAAAACGGCCCGCCCGACCGATGCCACTCCGGGAGATGAGTGACATCGATCGAACGGGCCGTCCGCGCGATGGGAGGATCGCGGCGATCTTATTCGGCGTCGGCGGCGCTTTCACCCTTGCGCGGCTTGCGCGCGGGCGCGGGCGCGGCACCGGCGGCGTTGCGAGCGCCGGGCTTGCGGCCCAGGCCGATCTTCTTGGCCATGGCGCGACGGCTTTCCGAATAGCTTTCGGCGACCATCGGATAATCGGGCTTCAGGCCATAACGTTCGCGATACTCTTCCGGCGTCAGGCCATGGGTCGCGAGATGACGACGCAAGGTCTTGTAGGGCTTGCCGTCGATCATCGAGACGATGTGATCCTTCGACGCCAGCGACTTGCGAACCGAAACCGCCGGAACATACTCGGCGGGCGATTCGACATCGGCCGTCTGCGGCGCGCTGCCCAGAAGCGAAGACACGGTTTCGTGCATCTTGTTCAGGAACGCCGGAACCTCTTCAGAAGACGTGCGGGTATTCGGATTTCCGAGCCACGCGATCGTCAATTCGGTCGCCAGTTCTACGGCATTCACATCGATAGGTTCGTCGGCCATGATACGCTCCTGTTATTTTCAGCTTGACCTAACCGTCAATAACGGGACGTCAACCTATAGATTGCTCCATTTGTCCAAAAACAGCCACAATCAACGGTAGTTTTTCGTTCTGAAAGAATTTTCACATGATGGGAGCGCTGCACAACCGGGAGTAAAGCCTGGGCATTCGAAGGCTATAAACGCCACAGTGTTTCAACATGTTCTTGTCAGTCATGCTCTATGTTAGCGGGTCGATGGACGGCATTTCACGCGGCACCCCGGAAGAGCGGAAAATTATTGATCTGCCGCAAGAAACCAAGGGACGCATATGCGAATGCATAAATTGCAAGTAAAATTGATGAGCTTGCATTTGTGTTAATCGCGATTCTCGGCCAAAGAGGACGGGCCTTTCAGGCATCCTCTCCTAAAAACTTTCACGGCTGGTCCTCGGACCAGCCTTTTTTTTGCTATGCTTCTGACGCGGGTCGGCCTAGGCTGCCGCATCGCCGCGCATCATAATAAGATAAGCAGGAGTGGAAGCCGCCGGAAAGACCGGCATCGCGCGTCGGTGCCGGGGGTTGGGCGATAGGGTCGCTCCCCCCGTTTACCGCTGTCGCTTCTCTTACCGGTCGATAAGTTTCCAAGCGCACATTCCTGCCATCCCCCGTGGCCGGGGGGATGGCGGCGGCTAGGCAATCGTGACGGTTCGATCTAGGCCTTGTCCTCGGGCGTCTTGCGGCGAATGAACTGGTCGAGCGCTGACAGCGCCAGTCCGGCAAGCGCAGCCGCCTCGGAGGCTGCCGGGTGCGATCGGGCGGGGTCGCGCGGCAGCCCGTCTTTCGCTTCACCCTCCGTCTCGGCCCGTGCAGCGTCGTCCGGTGTCGATCGGGTGGTCTCTCGCGCCAGAGCCGCAGCGGCGACGACCAGGCCGGAGGCGATCAGCTGTCGCCCCATCGGGCTGCGCGCCTGATCGAGCAACGCTTGCCCCATGCGGTGCAGCGGCGAGGGGGCAGCCGATGCGGCCTGTTCGGCCTGCGCCGCCTTTTTCTGCTTCTTCTTGTGCTTTTTCTTGCCCATCGCGGGATACTCCGGATCTGGTGTATCTTTGATATAATACACTGGGGTCGTGCGACAAGATGCGGGCGCGGTCAGCCGTTCAGTGCGCGCGCGCGACGCCGCTGGACCGAACTGCCGATCCCCAGCGACTCGCGATATTTGGCGACGGTCCGCCGCGCGATGTCGAAGCCTTTGGCCTGAAGCAGTTCGACGAGCGTGTCGTCGGACAGGATCTTGGCGCCTTCGCCAGCGATCAATGCCCGGATCGCGCTCTTCACCGCCTCCGCCGATACCGCATCGCCACCATCCGCCGCCGCGATTCCGCTCGTGAAGAAATATTTCAACTCGTACAGCCCGCGCGCGCAGCTGAGATACTTGTTGCTCGTCACGCGGCTGACCGTCGATTCGTGCATCCCGATCGCTTCCGCCACCCGAGCCAGGGTCAGCGGCTTCAGATGCGCGACGCCGTGGAGGAAGAACGCCTCCTGCTGCTTCACGATTTCGGTCGCCACCCTAATGATCGTCCGCTGACGCTGGTCGAGCGCCTTCATCAGCCAGTTGGCGCTGGCCAAGCAATCGGCCAGCCACGCCTTCGACCCCTTGTCCTGCGGCCCGTGGCGCAGCTCCTGATAATAGCGGCGGTTGACCAGCACACGGGGCAGGGTGGCGGTGTTCAGCTCTATGCCCCAGCCATTCCTGATCCGCGTGACGAACAGGTCGGGCACCACCGCCTGGGTCGGTTCTCCGCCATAGCGGCAGCCGGGCTTGGGATCATAACCGCGAAGCTCGCGGATCATGTCCGCCATATCCTCGTCATCGACGCCGCACAGCCGCTTCAACCGGGCGAGGTCGCCGCGTGCCAGCAGGTCGAGATTGGCGATCAGCCGCGCCATGCAGGGGTCGTAGCGATCGACCTCCTTGGCTTGGAGCGCCAGGCATTCGGCCAGATCGCGCGCACCGACGCCGGTGGGCTCCAGGCTCTGTATGACCGTCAGGACCGATTCGACCTGGGGCAGCGGCACGCCCAGACGCTCGGCGATCTCGGCCAGGGGCACGGTCAGATAGCCCGCCTCGTCCAGTTGATCGATGATGTGCGCGGCGATGGTCAGTTCCACCCCCGACAGGATCAGCGCGACCTGCGCCCCCAGATGTTCGGCCAGATGAGGCGCGTCGTCGGGCAGCGCGTCCCAGTCGGGGCCATCCTCGCCGCCAAGCCCGCCGCTGCCCGTCCCGCCGTTCAGCGACAATGCGCCGTCGCGGCCGGTGCCGCCATCGGCGATGCTGTCCTGCTGATGGCTCTCGGTCGCATAGTCCAGGTCGAGCCCGCGATCCTCGGGCGGAGCGGTGCCGGTGACCAGCTCGTCCGCGCCGGCCGGGGCGTCGCGCTCGGGGCGCTCGGGGGTGGCCACCTCTCGGACGGCGGTCGCGTCGAGCAGGGGGTTCTTCTCCACCTCCTCCGCGATGAACGCCTCGATCTCCAGATTGGACAGCGCCAGCAGCTTGATCGCCTGCTGCAACTGCGGCGTCATCACCAGCGATTGGGACTGGCGAATGTCCAGCCGGGGGGACAGGCTCATGCCGCCGCCCGCCGGTTCGCGCCGGGACCATCGAGGGGAATGGATCGGCGGCGCGCGGTCATCGGATCAGAGCGAAAAGCCCTCGCCCAGATAAAGGCGACGGACATTGGCGTCGGCGACCAGTTCCTCGGGCGATCCCGAGAACAGCACGCGACCGTCATAGATGATGTAAGCGCGATCGACGATGTCGAGCGTCTCGCGGACATTATGGTCGGTGATCAGAACGCCGATGTCACGCCGCTTCAGATCCTTCACCAGATCGCGAATGTCGGCGATCGAGATCGGGTCGATGCCCGCAAAGGGCTCGTCGAGCAGCATGATCGACGGATCGGCGGCCAGCGCGCGCGCGATCTCCGCCCGGCGACGCTCGCCCCCCGACAGCGCCATGGCCGGTGCCGTGCGCAGCCGGGTCAGCCCGAATTCCTCCAGCAGCTTGTCCAGCTTGCGCGCGCGTTCCGCAGGATCGGGCTCGGCCAGTTCCAGCACGGTCAGGATATTCTTCTCGATCGACAGTCCGCGAAAGATCGAGGTTTCCTGCGGCAGATAGCCCAGGCCCAGGATCGCGCGGCGATACATGGGAAGCCCCGTAATATCCTCGCCATCGAGCATGATGCGACCCGAATCGGGTTTCACCAGTCCCATGACCGAATAAAAGCAGGTCGTCTTGCCCGCGCCATTGGGGCCGAGCAGGCCGATCACCTCGCCGCGCCCGACCGACACCGACACATCGGTCAGGACGGTGCGCTTGTCATAGCTCTTGGCGATGGACACGACCTGCAGGCCGTTGGAGACCGGCGGCTCCGACACGGGGCTGGTGCGATGGCCCGAGCGCTGATCTGCCTCGCGAATCGGGGTTTCCATGTCCATCGGCCCGTTCTTTCCTTACCTGATGCGACGTTAGCGCGGGCCGCCCCCGCGCGTCACGCCTCAGTTGCGATCGGGAACCGAGAAGGTGCCCGTGACCCGGCCCGATGGAGCGCGGCTCACCGTACCGCCATTGCCCGACGATGCGCCACCCGCCACCGACGATCCGTCGATCACCGCGCGACCGGTATCGAGGTTCAGCGTCAGGCGCCCGCCATTCACGGTGTTGCCGTCCTGGGTCAGCGTGACATTGCCCAGCATGGTGATGACCCGGCGGTTCAGGTCATAGATGCCGTAATTGGCGCGTGCGGTCTGGTTGGGGCGCTTGACGACGACATTGCCCGACGCCTCGAACCGCGACACCTGCGGCTTTCCGCCGATCACCTGCCCCGTATAATGGATGACCATCCGCGCGGCCGTCAGCGTCATCTCCGCCTGGCGCAGCACGACATTGCCCGACAGGACGCCGCGATTCGCCTTGTCCTGCAACTCGATGACGTCCGCGCCGAAATCGACGGGCGCACGGCTGTCATGCCGGGTCTGCGCCGCGGCGGAGGCAGCGAGAACGAGTAGGGCCGGGGCCGTCGCGGCGAAAAGCTTGTGCATGGGCGGCTATTTCGGTCTTTACGGCACGATGCGCAAGCGGGCGTTGCCTTCCAGCCGGACGGTGCGATCCTCCAGATTGGCACGCAGCTTGTTCGCGCTGAACGTCCCTTGCGGCACGCGGCCCGTCACCGCACCGCCCGATTCCAGCGTTCGCTGCTGAAGATCGACGGTCGCGTCATGCGTCTGAAGATCGTATCCGCCCGCCGATTTGAAGTCGAGCGGCCCGTCCAGCTTCACCTGTTCGGTGCGCATGTCGTAGCGGCCCGAATTGGCGCTGACCGTGGCGGGACCGTCGGACAGCCGGATCGCGGCGGCCAGATTGTTGAGCTGCACCACCGGCTCGGCCGAGCTGCGCTGGATCGCCGAACCGGCATCGAGCGAGAAGGGCTGCCCCTTGTCGTCGACACCGCGATACTGCGCCGCCTGGATCTTCAGCCGCTCCTTGGCGACCTCGACCTTCTTCTTGTCGAGCACGAAGGACACTTCGCTCGACGAATAGACCGGCGCCATCACCAGAAAGGCGGTCAGCACGCCGATCGCGCTGGGCAGCATCCAGCGGGCCAGCGTCACGAACCGGTCGTGGCGGCTGCCCGGCGCGGCCCAGTGCTGGCGCTGGGTGCGGACGCGGTCGGCGATTTCGGACATGCTGGTGCCTCTCCCTGCGAGCCGCGGATCAGGCGTGGGCGAAGATATCGACCTCGGGCCAGCCGGCGAGGTCCAGTTCGGCCCGCGCGGGAAGGAAATTGAAACAGGCCTGGGCCAGTTCCATCCGCCCTTCGCGCAGGAGGCGCTTGTCCAGTTCCACCTTCATCCGGTGCAGATAGCGCACGTCGGATGCGGCATATTCGCGCTGCGCGTCGGACAGTTCGGGCGCGCCCCAGTCCGAGGATTGCTGCGCCTTGGACAGCTCGACGCCGAGCAACTCGCGCACCAGCTCCTTCAGGCCATGGCGGTCCGTATAGGTGCGGATCAGGCGCGAGGCGATCTTGGTGCAATAGACGGGCCCGGCGACGACGCCCAGATAATGGCGAATCGCGGCAATATCGAACCGCCCGAAATGATAGAGCTTCAACCGGGCCGGATCGGCGAGCAGCGCGCGCAGATGGGGCGCAGCATAGTCGCTGTCGGGCCCGAAGCGGACGAGATGCTCGTCCGGTCCGCCATCGGACAGCTGGACGACGCAGAGCCGATCGCGCGGGGTGATCAGGCCCATCGTCTCGGTATCGACGGCGATCGAGGCTCCGGGCGCGAACAGGTCGGCGGGAATGTCTTCTTCGTGCAGATGAACGGTCATATGCTCTGCCCTAGCGGGCGATCCCCCAAGCCTCAACCGCGATCGACGGACTTGGGGGCTGTCGTGCATCCGGGTTTTACCGATGTTGTGGAGTTTCGGCCACAATTCCGACGCAATCTGCCTCGTTCGCGCCAAACCGAGACGGGCTCGCACGATTTCGTTCGCGATGTGTCGGCATCTGCGTTATGACTGGCAACTAGGCGCAAAAGGTTTGGCGCCGAAAGACCCGCGCTCTTCGTCCGGCGCACGGTTCTTGAGGATAGCATTTGCGGGCGAACCGGGAAGACGAACAGGGCTTATGGGTTTCGATAGAGGTAGCCGAGGCAACCGCGGCACGCGTGGTCGCGACAAGCGGGACAATTTCGGCGGTAGCGACGATTTCGGTGGCGGCGGCTTCGGTGGCGGTGACCGCTTCGGTGGTGGCGGCTTCGGCGGCGGCGACCGTTTCGGTGGCGGCGGCTTCGGCGGCGACCGTGGTGGCTTCGGCGGTGGTGACCGCGGCGGCTTCGGCGGCGGCGGTGGCGGCGGTTTCCGTGGCGGTGGTGGCGGCGGCTTCGGCGGCGGCCGTGGCGGCGGCGGCATGCCCCCCCAGGTCGTTGGCGAAGGCACCGGTGTCGTCAAGTTCTTCAACGCGCAAAAGGGTTTCGGCTTCGTCGTGCGTGATGATGGCGGCGAAGACGTGTTCGTTCACATCTCGGCCGTCGAGCAGGCGGGCCTGACCGGTCTGGCCGAGGGTCAGCCGCTCGGCTTCACCCTGGTCGATCGCGGCGGTCGCATCTCGGCCACCGAACTGAAGATCGAGGGCGAGCCGCTCCCGGTTCAGGAACGTGCGCCTCGCGAACCGCGTGAAGGCGGCTTCGGCGGCGACCGCGATCGTGGTCCGCGTGGCGGCGCAGGCGCCGGCGGTTTCGGCGGCGCGCCCCAGCGTCAGCTGACCGGCGAGAAGGCGACCGGCACGGTCAAGTTCTTCAACGCGATGAAGGGCTTCGGCTTCATTCAGCGCGACGATGGCCAGCCTGACGCGTTCGTCCACATCTCGGCCGTCGAGCGTGCCGGCATGGGTTCGCTGAACGAAGGCGACCGCCTGCAGTTCGAGATCGAAGTCGATCGTCGCGGCAAGTACGCTGCCGTGAACCTGCAGAACGAAGGCTGATCCCTTCGTCTGAGTAAGCCATCCCTTTTCGGGCGACAGGGCCCGGCGTTGCAGCGATGCGACGCCGGGCCTTTTCGTATGTCAGGCGTCGGGCACCGCATGAGATGGCCCGCCGGACCGTCCGACCGCCGCCACGCCTGGAGCGTGCCCCGCTAGGTCTGAATCATCGGCAGGGGTGATTGCGATTCGGGGCGACGTGCGAGGAAGAGCGACGCCCGGGCATCGCGGCCGCCGCGCGAAATGGCCGGGGATCGAAAGCGCCGCGCCGTGCGAACCCACGTCCGCGAGGCCGTCACGGCGACGCAAAACGCTCCATGCCGAGCGACTTCCACGCCATGCCTTCTCCTCATAGGGACGCTGGCAGACCGGAAGGCCTGATGGAGAGGCAGCACCGGGCACACCTCCAACCATCTGCCAAACGAGTAGCATCCCTTCACTTGGGGACGAGAGGATGCCGCTCTGCGTGGACGTCGACTCGGTCTAAACCACGATTGCCTTGTCCGCAGCCTCAGCCGACTGCGTATCGCGTGCGGGATCGTCATTCCGGCCCAATTTGGCGAGCTGGCGCGCCAGCACTTTGACGGCCACCGCATGGGCACCCACCCGACCGATCGCCGAGGCGGCGTGATCCGTTGCGGCGGCCGCTTCCGCCGTGATCGCCGCGAGTTGGCGGGCGGTGCTGCGTTGACCGGACGCGTGATTGAGCGAGCGGGCAAGCAGTTCGTCCTGCTCGCTCACCAGCATTTCGTACGCGGCGACGACCTTTCCTGTGGCACCGACGTCATCGGCGATGGCCAGGGCGCTCGCGCCGATATCGTCGGTGGCCGCTTTCGTGCGCGTCGCCAGCACCGACATTTCGGCGGCCACCACGGCATAGGCGCTGCCCTCGGATCCGGCGCGGGCGGCCTCGATTCGTGCGTTCAGGCTCAGGATGCGGCTTTCCTGCGCGATCGTCGCGATGGCGGCGCTGATCGAAGCGACGCGGTCGACCGACTGTTCCAGCGCCCCGACGATCGGCTTGTTGGCGATCAACGCCTTGCGGGCCATGGCCAGCGCCTCGCCCTGCTGCCGGACCGCGTCCGCCATCAAGCCCGCCGCCGAATCGAGATCGGCGGCCAGCGCCGCCACGCGGGCGGCTTGGCTGCTCATGCCCCGGACGCTCGCCGTGGCCGCCTCCGCCTCCGACGCGACGCAGCCCGCAATATCGATCAGTCGGCCCGCAATGCCTTTCAGATGCGAATCCAGGCTCGGCGCGCGGGCGGGCGGCGATGGGGCCGTCATCCCGCCTGGTTCGAGCGCGTCGCCGCCAGCATGGTATCGGCCAGGATGGTATAGGCGGCGGCCCAGGCGGCTTCGGTCTCATGGTCGAATGCGGGGCCAAGACCGCCCCGCAACGTCTCGATCAAGGCCGATCCGACCGCCTGATAATGGTGCGGCTTGGCGCCATAGCCGACATGGCGGAGCGCAAGCTCCTGCGCCACGGGTATGATGCTATCCAGCCGGTCCAACGCGTCCACCACCGTGGCGAGGGTCAGGAACAGCTTGCGCCCCTGCTCCGCCATGTCGTTGCGGAACAGCGGCCGGGTTTCGGGGGCGAGCTGGAAAAGCCGTCGATAGAATTCGGAGGCTGCCGCGTCGGTGATGGGAAGGACTTCGGCGAAGCTGTCCTGAATCAGGTCGATCTGGTGAGCGGTAAGCATGGCGCGCGGTTAAGGAAAGGGTACCAAAGAAACCTTAATGATTTAATGTATCGTCAGCGGTGACAGTAAGCGGAACGATTTGCACTGTTCCATTGATTTCAATGTCATGGCCTTGAAGCGCGCGGCGACCGACAGCGGCGATCGCCGTCCATATTTTCCCGGCATCGTGCGCAGATGCCCATTGCCCGTGATCCATCCTCACTGTACCGATCGATACACAGTCGCCAATGTCGAAAGGGGTCAGGGATATGCGTCCCCCGCTGCCACCATTCACGCCCGACACCGCCGTGCAAAAGGTCCGCGCGGCCGAAGATGCCTGGAACAGTCGTGACCCCGCGCGCGTGGTGCAGGCCTATACGCCCGACTGCCAGTGGCGGAACCGCGCCGAATTCATCACCGGACATGATGCGATCGTCGCCTTTCTTCGCCGCAAATGGACGCGGGAGCAGGAATATCGCCTCATCAAGGAATTATGGGCGCAAGAGGGGGCGCGGATCGCGGTCCGCTTCGCCTATGAATGGCATGATGAGGATGGGCAGTGGTTTCGATCCTATGGCAATGAGAATTGGGACTTTGCCGAGGACGGCCGGATGCGGCGCCGGATCGCCTCGATCAACGACCTGCCCATCGGCGAGGCCGATCGCCTGTTCCGCTGGCCGCTGGGGGCCCGTCCTGAGGGACACCCGTCGCTGACCGAGCTGGGGCTGTAGCCATGGCCCGGATGATCGCCGAGCGGGCGGACGCGCTGCCGGGGCTGGCAGAGGTATTTCGCGAATATGGCTATGCCGGGGCCAGCCTGTCGCTGATCGGGACCGCGACGGGACTGGGGCGGGGCAGCCTGTATCACTTCTTCCCCGGCGGAAAGCGCGAGATGGCCGCCGCCGTGCTGGACGATATCGCGCGCTGGTTCGAGGAGTCGATCTTCACCCCGCTCGCGCAGGCGGCGGAGCCGCGCGCGGGAATCGATGCGATGATGGTCGCGGTGGATCGCTATTTCGAATCGGGGCAGCGCGCCTGCCTGATCGGGGCCTGGGGACTGGGTGCGACGCGTGAGCCCTTTGCCGCGCCGATTACGGGCTATTTCCAACGCTGGATCGCCGCGTTGCAGGGGGTGCTGGTGCGCGGCGGCGTGGCGGAGGGGCATGCCACGGTGCTGGCGCAGGATGTGGTCAGCGGCATCCAGGGTGCGATCCTGCTGTCGCGCGCGCTAGGCGACGCCGGTCTGTTCCGCGCGACGCTGGGGCGGTTGACCGCGCGGCTCTATACCGCGCTCGCCGCGGCCGAATAAGGGGGCGGGCCGAAGCGCGCCCCCTCGCATCGGTCAGATCGCCGCCAGCGCCTGTTCGCAATCGGCGATCAGGTCGTCGGCATCCTCGACCCCGATCGAGATGCGGACCAGATTGTCGGTGATCCCCAGCGCCGCCTTGCGCTCGTCGGGCACGGAAAGATGGGTCATCGCCGCCGGGTGGCTGGCCAGCGTTTCGGTCCCGCCCAGGCTGACCGCCAGCTTGGCGATGCGAAGCGCGTCCAGGAAGCGAAAGGATTCGGCCTCGCCGCCCTTGAGGTAGAGCGAGAAGGTCGATCCGCCGCCGGTGCAGTGGCGGCGATAAATATCCGCCTGCCGCTCCAGGCCCGGCGTTCCCTCCAGAAAGCCCAGATAGCCGACCCGCTCGACCTTGGGGTGATCGCGTAAGTAAGCGCAGACCTTGGCCGCATTCTCGCCCGCGCGGCTCATGCGCAGCTCCAGCGTCTCCAGCGAACGGAGCAGCATCCAGGCGGTATTGGGGTCGCAGATGGTGCCGATCGTGTTGCGCATCGAACGGATGGTGGCGATGTGTGCCTTGGACCCCAGCACGCCGCCCGCGACCAGATCGGAATGGCCGCCGGCATATTTGGTCAGCGAATAGACGACGAGATCGGCCCCGTGCTTGAGCGGACGCTGCCAGAGCGGGCCGAGAAACGTGTTGTCGATCGCGATCGGGGGCTTTTCGGGGGCATCGGCGAAGGCCGCGTCGCGCGCGGCCGAGACTGCTTCGATATCGACCAGCGCATTGGTCGGATTGGCGGGGCTTTCCAGATAGATCAGCGCGACCCGGCCGATCGCGGCGGCCTTTTCCAGCACGCCGTCGATTTCCTCGCGGGTGGCCCCGGCGGGAAAGTCGAGCCACTTGACCCCGAACCGGCCCAGGATGCGGCCGATCAGCGTCTCGGTCGCGGCATAGAGTGGGCCCGAATGGACGATCACGTCGCCCGGCTGGACCATCGACAGGAACAGGGTCGCGATCGCCGCCATGCCGCTGGAGAAGGTCAGCGCATCCTCCGCCTCGTCCCAGATGGCGAGGCGATCCTCCAGAATCTCCTGGTTCGGCCCGTTGAAGCGCGAATAGACCAGGCCATCGGCGCCGCCGGGACGCTTGCCGGTCACGCCCTCGAAATGGCGCTTTCCCGCCGCCGCATTGGGGAAGACGAAGGTCGAGGTCAGGAAGATCGGCGGCTTGAGCGACCCTTCGGACAGAACCGGGTCATAGCCATGACCCATCATCAGCGTCGATGGCTTCAGCTTGCGATCGCCGATGCTGGTCGCATCGCTCGCGCGGTCGGCCGGGGCCTGACCCTGGGGCGGAACGCCGGTCAGATCGGATTCGGTCGGCATGGTGGTCTCCTTGGGACAAGAGGGCCGCTCTGTCGGCGGCTATGCCCCAAGGATAGCGTGGCAAACGGCTTTGGCGAGGCTCAAGCCAGCCCGATCAGCGAAATCTGGCGACCATAAGAGGGCTCGCCGCGATGGGTGGCGCGGCGGAAGCTGAAGAATCGGTCCTCCTGCGCATAGGTGTCCTCGCTCAGCGCGGCGACGCGTGCGACCCCGGCGGCGGCGAGGCGGTGGGCGACATAGGCTTCAAGGTCGAACTGGTAATGATCCGCCCGCGTGCCATCGGCGAAGAAGCGTTCATTCTCGGGTGCCTGTTCGACGAAGCGGCGCAGGAAGGCGGCATCGACCTCATAGCTGGCGCGCGCGATGCACGGCCCGATGGCGGCCGCGATACGGTCGCGCTGCGCCCCGAGCGCTTCCATCGCGATCAGGGTGGCATCGGTGATGCCGCCAAACGCCCCCTTCCATCCGGCATGCGCCGCCCCGATCACCCCGGCCTGGGCGTCGGCGAACAGCACCGGCGCGCAGTCGGCGGTCAGAATGCCGAGCAGCAGCCCCGGGCGATCGGTCACCAGCGCATCGCCATGCGGGCGGATATCGTCCTCCGGTACGGTCAGCACCGTCACCGCCTCCGCCGAATGAATCTGATAGCAGGTAATGAGGCGGCCACCGGGCAGCACCGCATCGCGCGCGCGGCGGCGGTTTTCCGCGACGGCGTCCGCGTCGTCCTCGGATCCCAGCCCGACGTTCAGACCGCCATGGATGCCCCCCGACACACCGCCACGCCGCCCGAGAAATGCGTGCGGCACCGCGTTCAGCAGCGGGGTGTTCAGCGCTTCGACGCTCATAGCGACAATCTCATGATCCGGTCCTCATCGATGGTGTCGCCCACCGGGAAATCATAGCGGCCGATATCGACAAAGCCGTAGCGTGCATAAAAGGCCTTGGCCCGGTGGTTGTCGACATAGACCGACAGGATCAGCGCGCTCGCCCCGCATTGCCGTGCGGTCGCGATCGTCCAGTCCATCAGCGCAGGGCCGACGCCCGCCCCCAAATGGCTCGACGCGACGTACAACTGATAGAGTTCGACCGCATCGGCCGGCCATTCGCCGGGAAAGCCCACGGGGCCGATCTTGGCAAAGCCGATGATCGCATCCCCCTCGACCGCCAGCCGGATGGTGAAATCGGGGTCGCCGATCTGGCTCGGCAAACCCTCCGGCCCGAAAGCCTCGTCGAGAAAGGCGTTCAGATCGGCGGGCGGGTAGAGATGCCCGAAGGTGTCGGTGAAGGCGGCGCGCGCCATCGCGGCCAGCGTCTCGCCATCGCCGGGCGCGGCGTCGCGATAGACGATCATTCGCCATACCCCGCCGGGACGGGCCAGTCGGGGCGCGTCACCGCCAGCGCGCGGAACAGCGTACCCATGTCCTGCATCAGCCTGTTGCGATCGGCGAGCAACGCATCGGCACGGTCCGGATGCGCACGAGCCAGGCTGGCAGTCCGCTGGTCGATGCCGAGCGCGCCGAGCAGATCGCGCTGCGTCACCGGGCCGAACGCGGAGAGACCGACGGACTGCGCGGCGGCGGCGAGCGTCGTGAAGTCCACATGCGCGCTCAGATCCTGCTCGCCGGGCCGGTCGAAGGGGTTGGTATAGGCATGGCCCCGGACTGCCTGCAACGTGTCGGCGATGGCGGGGCCTTCATAGCCATAATCGACGATCAGTGCGGCCCCGCCCTGTGCGGCGATCCGGGCGGCAAGGGTCCGCATCACCGCGACGCTGGCGGGGGAAACCTCAAGGACCGAACCGGCCTCCGCCTCGCGCAACGGTTCGGGAATGACCTCGGCAGGCACGGGTGGCCCCGCGATCGGCAGGAACAGCAGGTCCTGCGCCGCGACCAGCCGCTCGTGCCAGCCATCGCCGCGCCGTACCAGTTGCCGGATCGGCAGCGCATCGAAGAACTCGTTGGCGACGACGATGAGCGGGCGATCGGTGGGCAGCGTCTCGACGCTTTCGTGCCACCGGGCGTCCTTCACCCGCTGGCCCTGCGCCGCGCGCAGGGTGGCGCTGGTCTCGACGAAATGGATGGGCGGCGTCAGCCCCGCCTTCGCCATGGCCCGCCGGGCATCCGCCGCCAGCGTGCCGCGACCGGGCCCCAGTTCGACCCAGTGAATATCAGGCCGTCCCGCCCGATCCCACAGATCGGCGCACCACAGACCGATCAGTTCGCCGAACATCTGGCTGATCTCGGGGCTGGTGGTGAAGTCGCCACCTGCGCCCAGCGGATCGCGGGTGCCGTAATAATGCGCATTGGCGGCGGCCATGAACTGCGCCACCGGGATCGGCCCGGCCAGCGCAATGGCGCGCGCCAGCCGTTCGGGCAGCGCATCCTCTGGCGCGGGCTGGTGACCGGCGGGGGGGATCAGCGGGTTCGTCATGCCCCCGCTCTGCCCCCCGAACCTCGCGACCGCAAGACCGTCAGGCGACGCTGTCGCTCCCCGCGATCGGCTCGACCCGGACGCGGCGACCCTTGGCGCTGTTCATCAGATACAGGCCGCCCAGGATCATCGGCACGCACAGCCACTGGCCCATGTGCAGCCCGGTCACCTGCGCAAAGGCGCGGAGCTGCTGGTCGGGTTCGCGAAAGAACTCCACGATAAAGCGCGCGATGCCGTAACCCAGTAGGAACAGGCCCGACAGCTTGCCCGGATCGTAGCGCGACTTGGTCCGCCAGAAGGCGAAGCTCATCACCGCGAACAGCACCAGTCCCTCCAGCCCCGCTTCGTAAAGTTGGCTCGGGTGGCGCGCCGGGTCGGGCAGGCCGAAGGGCACGGTGCGCGGGAAGATGATCGCCCAGGGCACGTCCGACGGCTTGCCCCATAATTCGCCGTTCACGAAATTGGCGAGGCGCCCCAGGAACAGTCCGACCGGCGCGGCGCAGACCAGATAGTCGAGGATGCGCAGCCAGTTGAGCTTGTGCTTGCGCGCGAACAGGATGACACCGACCCCGGTGCCCACGGCGCCGCCATGGAAACTCATGCCCCCATCCCACAGCCGAACGATGCGCAAGGGGTGCAGGAACATCTCCGGCGCATAGAAGATCACATAGCCGAACCGCCCGCCCAGGATGATGCCCAGCGTGGCGTAGAAGACGAGGTCGTCGGCATGCGCGCGCGACATTGGCGCACCCGGCCGGTCGAGCATCTTGCCCAGATACCACCAGCCGAACAGGATGCCGGTGATATAGGCCAGGCTGTACCAGCGCAGCGTGAAGAAGCCGATCGAGAAGACATCCGGGTGCAACCCCAGATCCTCGAACCGGATATGGCCGGTGGCGGCCGCGAGCATGGGCAGGATCAAGCGCGTTTCCCTTATCTCTGACCCGCTTCCATAGAAGGGTCGCGCGACAACACCAAGACCATGGGTTGGGGACGGAATGTGCGCTTCGACCTGGCTCGGCGTGAACGGAGGTAACCTCCATCCCAACCTCCGTTCAGCCTGAGCGACGTCGAAGGCCAGGCCGTGACGGTCACCAAATCACGCCAGGTCGCGGAGATTTACGGTTCGCGCGCAAAAAACCTTTGGGCTTTCGCGCGGACGATCGGTCCCTTCGCTATCAGACAGCGAAACCCCCGGCTTGCCTGACTGCCCTTGCGCGTTAAGGCTCGACCCGATGGATGTGAACAGGCGCAACATACTCATCGGCGGCGGCGCAGGCGTCGGGTTGCTCGTCGCCTGGAGCCTGTGGCCGCGCGCCTACGCACCCAATCTGACCGTCAATCCGGGCGAGCAGGCCTTTGGCGCCTGGCTGAAGATCGGGCGTGACGGCATCGTCACGGTCGCGGTGCCGCAGGCCGAACATGGGCAGGGCATCACGACCACGCTGGCCCAGATCGTCGCCGACGAATTGGGTGCGGACTGGCAGACGGTCGCGGTGAAGCCCGCCCCGATCAATCCGCTCTACGCCAATCCGGTCGGCGTCGATTCGCTGTTCGAGGGCGCCTTCGATCGACTGTCTGGGGCGATGCGCGCCGAATGGCTGCGGCGCGACATGGTGATGCTGACCGGTGGCTCGAGTTCGATCCGCATGTTCGAGGCTCCCGCCCGCGCCGCCGCCGCGACCGCCCGCGCGCTGATGGCGCAGGCCGCCGCGCGCCGTTGGGGCTTGGACTGGACCGCGTGCGAGGCCAAGGACGGCTTCATCATCCATGACGGCAAGCGGCTGCGCTTCGCCGAACTGGCCGAGGCGGCGGCGGGGGAGACGGTGCCCGCGCCCTTGCCGCTGGGGAGCGGTGGCGCGGGGCGACTGGCGGGGGGCGACCTTCCCCGGCTCGATTCACCCGCCAAGATCGACGGGTCCGCCAATTTCACCGCCGACATCCGCCTGTCCGACATGGTGCATGTCGCGATCCGCCATGCGCCGCTGGGGAGGACCCGCGCCATCCGGCTGAATCGGGATGCCGCGATGAAGGTCACCGGCGTGGTCGATGTGATCGAGGGCGGTGACTGGGTGGCGGTCGCGGCCGCGAGCTGGTGGGTCGCCCAACGGGGATTGGACGCGGCGGCCCCGCGGGCGGTGACCGACGGGCCGGTGCCGAGCAGCGCGGGGATTGCGCAGGCACTCGACAAAGCGTTGGGCGCGGATGGGCGAACGGTCATGACGCGCGGCGATGTCGCCGATGCCCTGGACGGCGAAGGACTGGTCGAAGCACGCTATCGAATCGGTGTCGGCGTCCATGCCGCGATCGAGCCGCGCGCGGCGGTGGCGGCATGGCGCGACGACGCGCTGGAGCTGTGGGTGCCCACCCAGGTTCCGGCACAGGTCCGCGCACTGGCGGCGGACGCGGTGGGGCTGGACCCGGATCGGGTGATCGTCCACCCCATGCCGATCGGCGGCTCGTTCGGCGTCGCGCTGGAATCGGATGCGGCGATACAGGCGGCGACGATCGCCGCGAAGCTGAAGCGTCCGGTCAATCTGCAATGGTCGCGCGCCGATGACCTGCGTCGTGACGCGTTTCGCGCGCCCGCTCTGGCCAGGCTGACCGCGCGGGTCGCCAAGGGGGGGATTGTCGGCTGGCGAAGCCGGATCGCGACGCCCTCGACCGGGCCGGAACTGGCGCACCGGGTCATGCCAGGCGGACCGGCGCGCTGGGGGATGCGGGGGCAGGGCAGGGGGGATGCCTATGCCATGGGCGGCGCGGTGCCGCCTTATGCAATTCCCGCGCTGGCGGTGCATCATCACGACGCGGACCTGCCGATTCCGACCGGCCATGTGCGGGGCGGGGCGCATGTCGCCAATGTGTTTGCCAGCGAATCGTTCATCGACGAATTGGCGGGACACGCCGGGGCCGATCCGCTGGCGTGGCGGATCGCGATGCTGGGCGACGAACCCCGGCTCGCCCGGTGCCTGTCCACCGCCGCTTCGCTGGGTGGCTGGGAAGGCGGCGGTGCGGGCAGCGGCCAGGGGGTGGCGGTACACGCCTTTCGCGGCAGCTATATTGCGGTGCTGGCCGAGGCGCATCGGGGTGAGGACGGCCGGCCGGTGGTCGACCGGCTGGTCGCCGCGCTCGATTGCGGGCGGGTGGTCAACCCCGACATCGTGCGCCAGCAGGTGGAAGGTGGGCTGATCTTCGGCCTCGCCCATCTGTTCGGCACGGATATAGGATTTTCCAAGGGGCTGGCGGAGCCCGCGCGGCTGGGGGCGCTCCGGCTGCCGCTTCTGGCCGACACGCCCGACATCACGGTCGAACTGATCGCCTCCGACGACGCGTCCGGCGGTGTCGGCGAACTGGCCGTGCCCCCGGTTGCCCCCGCCATCGCCAATGCGCTGGCTACCCTGCCCGGAAGCCCAAGGATACGAAGCCTGCCCATGGAGTTGTCCGCCTGATGCTGCCCCCCGACCATCCCCCCGTCCCGCGCGCCAAGATCGGCGTGCTCCTGATGAACCTCGGCACGCCCGACGCGCCGGAGCCTCGGGCGGTGAAGCGGTATCTGGGCGAGTTCCTGTCGGATCGCCGGGTGATCGAGATTCCGGCTCTGCTGTGGCAGCCGATCCTGCGCGGTATCATCCTGAACACGCGGCCCAAGAAATCGGCCCATGCCTATTCTCTGGTGTGGCGCGACGACGGCTCGCCCCTGGCCGCGATCACGCGGGCGCAGGCGGAGGCGGTGAAGGATATGTTCGGGCCCGGCGTGCTGGTCGACTGGGCGATGCGCTATGGCCGCCCCGCCATCGCCGAGCGGGTCCAGGCGATGAAGGATGCCGGGTGCGAGCGTATATTGCTCGCCCCGCTTTACCCGCAATATTGCGCGGCGACGACTGCGACCGCCAATGACAAGGCGTTCGCGCATCTGGCGACGATGCGCTGGCAACCGGCGATTCGCACCCTGCCGCCTTATTATGACGATCCTCTCTATATCAATGCGCTGAAGACCCAGTTGGAGGCGCAGCTTGCCGTTCTGGATTTCGAGCCCGAGGCGATCGTCGCCAGCTTCCACGGCATGCCGCAACGGACGCTCGAACTGGGCGACCCCTATCATTGCCATTGCCGCAAGACCGCGCGCCTGCTGGCCGAGGCAATGAAGGACACGCTGAGCGGCCGCGAGTTGCTGGTCGCCTTCCAGTCGCGCTTCGGCCGCGCCAAATGGCTCGAACCCGCGACCGATGTGACGCTGGAGGCCTTGCCCGGGCGCGGGATTCGCAAGGTGGCCATTTTGGCTCCGGGCTTTTCGGCGGACTGCATCGAGACGCTCGAGGAGCTGGCGATTCGCGGGCGCGAAAGTTTCGAGGGCGCGGGCGGCACTCACTTCGCCTATCTGCCGTGCCTCAACGATAGCGAGATCGGCGTGACGATGCTGCGCGGATTGATCGAACGCGAACTGCAAGGCTGGTTGCCGTAGCGTTATATTAGCTTTCGTCCCGGCTTTGCCATTGCGGATGGCGTGTGCCCCTTTTAAGCCACAATCGACAATTGGGAGAGGTTTGATGGCACGGGTCGCGATTGTGACGGGTGGTACGCGCGGTATTGGCGAGGCGATCAGCCTGGCCTTGAAGGAGGCGGGGGTCACCGTCGCCGCCAATTATGCGGGCAATGACGAACGCGCCCGCGAATTCTCCGAACGGACCGGCATCAAGGCCTATAAATGGGACGTCGCGGACCATGACGCGGTGCAGGCCGGCGTCGCGCAGGTGGCCGAGGAACTGGGCCCGGTCGACATCGTGGTCAACAATGCGGGCATCACCCGCGACGGCACGCTGCTCAAGATGACCTACCAGATGTGGAAGGAGGTCATGGACACCAATTTGGGTGGCTGCTTCAATATGGCCAAGGCGGTCTTCCCCGGCATGCGCGAGCGCAAATGGGGCCGTATCGTCAATATCGGTTCGATCAACGGCCAGGCAGGCCAATATGGTCAGGTCAACTATGCCGCCGCCAAGTCGGGCATCCATGGCTTCACCAAGGCGCTGGCGCAGGAAGGGGCGCGGTTCGGCGTCACCGTCAACGCGATCGCGCCGGGCTATATCGACACCGACATGGTCGCCGCCGTTCCCGCCGACGTGCTGGAAAAGATCGTCGCCAAGATTCCGGTCGGCCGCCTGGGCCAGGCGCATGAGATCGCGCGCGGCGTGGCCTTCCTGTGCTCGGACGAGGCGGGCTTTGTCACCGGCTCGACCCTGTCGATCAATGGCGGTCAGCATATGTATTGAGGAATGCAAGAACGCCGACCTCCCCGGTCAGGGAGATCGGCGTTCCGTCCTCGATACGCTACGCGAGGAGAGCAAGGGCGGGTGGGCCGGTGGGCCCGCCCGCCCTATTCGTTTAACCGCAATAGCCCGGACGGCCCGACCGCTCGATCGCCCGGCCCGCCAGCGCCCCCGCGCCGCCGCCGATCAGCGTGCCCAGCGTGCGGTCGCCCTGCGTGTCGATGGTCCGGCCCAGCAGGCCGCCCGCGACGGCGCCCACGATGGTGCCCGTCGTGCCCGAACGGCGGCACTTCTGGCTGCGATATTCCGCCGCCGCGCCGTCGCGATAGCCGCGATCATAGCGATCGGCATGATAGGCCCGACGATAGCGGTGCGCATCCGCCGCGGTGGCGGGCAGGACGGCGCCGCCGATCATCGCCAGCGTGGTCGCGGCCAGGGTCAGGGTCTTCATCATGGTCTCACTCCCGAAACGTCATCGATCGACGGTCCCGTCCGTCGTCGTTGAAGCCGTAATGATCGATTCGGATTGAGCGCTTCCTGAATGCCGCGGTTATCCGCCGTTCAGCTATCCGCCCGTCGGGTGACGGGGCCGCGTCGAAAACGAATAAGGCTGTCGTGCTGCGCCGCAGCGCGTATGAGGCGTCATGCGCATCCTCCTGTCCTGCCTGTTGATTCTGGCCTTGGTGCCGGGATGGGCGGGGCGTGATCGCCTGCCCCTTTATGAAGGCGCACCGCAGATGGATGCGCATCGGGTCGCGCTGGACCCGCATGATCCGTCGCGGCGTCGGCTGGGTGCGCTGACCTATCTGGGCGGGGTCGAATTGACCGGGCGATCCCCGGCCTTTGGCGGGTTCTCGTCACTGACCGTCTCTGGCGAGCATTTCATGCTGCTCAGCGATGGGGGCAATGTCGCGCGTTTCACCATGGGGGCCGATTGGAAGCCGCATGGCCTGCGCTTCGACAATCTTCCCTCGGGGCCTGCGAACGGATGGCTCAAATCCGATCGGGACAGCGAGTCGCTGGCGGTCGATCCGACCACGGGCACGCTGTGGGTGGGGTTCGAGAATTTCAACCAGATCTGGCGCTACGCCCCCGACTTCGCCCGTGCGGAGGGCTATGTCGCGCCACCCGCCATGGCGGACTGGCCCGGCAATGGCGGTCCCGAATCGCTTGCGCGGATGCCCGATGGGCGATTCGTCACCATCTCGGAAGAAGCGAGGATCGACCGCCCGCGCTGGCGGGGCAGCGCGGAGGCGCGCCGGTGGAGTCGCCAAGGGTTGATCTTCGCGGGCGATCCGCTGCGCCACCGGCCCCGGCGTTTCGCCTATATGGTCTCGCCAAATCACGATGTCGCGGACGTGGCCGCGCTGCCCGATGGCGCGCTGATCGTGGTCGAGCGGCAATTCCGCCTGCCATTCCGCTTTTCGAATCGCATCATGTACGTACCCGCCGCCGAGGTCGCGCCGGGGCGGGTGGCGCGGGGGCGCCTGCTGGCGGAACTCGACGCGCCGCTGATCCACGACAATTTCGAGGGGGTGGCGGTGACCCATGAAGCCGGGGCAACGATCCTGTGGCTGGTGTCGGATGACAACCAGTTTCCGTTAGAGCGCACCTATCTATTGAAATTCCGGCTGGATCGGCGGCCCGCAGAGCGGTGATTCGTTGGGGCTTGGGGTTTCGCCTGGGCCGTCCAGTGGACGACAAGCCAGTCGCTCAGGATAAAATTCGATGCCCGGTGCCGAAGCCGAAGGCGATACCCGACCCACATCTTGACCCCAACGACGAAAACCCGCCGCTCCGAAGAGCGGCGGGCTTCAACCCGTCAACCGGCCTGTCGCGAATTACGCGGCGGCGGCTTCGGTCTTGGCGGCGGCCAGCTTCTTGACGACGTCGCGCTTCAGGCGACGCACGCGCAGCGACAGCTGATCGTCCGAGGTCTTGACCAGCCAGTTGTCCAGGCCGCCATTATGCTCGACCGAACGCAGGCCGTGGGTCGAGACGCGCAGACGCACGCTCTTCTCCAGCGAATCGGAAATCAGCGTCACGTTCTGCAGATTCGGCAGGAACGTCCGCTTGGTCTTGTTGTTGGCGTGGGAAACATTGTTGCCCACCTGCCGGCCCTTGCCGGTCAGCTCGCAAATGCGCGACATGATCGTTATCCTGGTTTCAGGCAGTGCCCGGAAAGGCCGCGCCGATACCCCGTCCCGACAGGCACGTCAACCGATTCCCCATCGCGGCCCATCACATCGTCGTGCAACCGCCCTGTCGGCAGGCGCGTTGTTACGGCCACGAACCTGTTGGAGCCAGAGCCATGCGCGCCTTTCTCGTCCTTATCGGCATCGTCCTATTGCTGGCCGCAGGTGCCATGGCCATGGGCTGGATCAGCATCGACCAGACCCGCCCCGCCGTCGTCCAAGCCCCGGCCTTCCGCGCCGAAGGGCCCAAGGTGTCGGTCGGCACGACCCAGAAGACGGTAGAGGTGCCGACCGTCTCGGTCGAGAAGCCCGCCGACAACGCCCAGTAAGAAGTCGCGAGTCGCATATCGTCTGCCCCCTTGTCCCGCTCGGCAGCGCGGGGCAGGTAGGAGCGATGTTCCCGCTTCCCGCCCCGATGCGCGCCGCGCTCGATGCCGCTGTCCGGGCGGCGGCGGCGGGCGAAGTGCCGGTGGGCGCGGTGGTGGTCCGGAACGGCGAGATCGTGGCGGTCGCCGCCAATGCGCCGCGCCGACTGCACGATCCCACCGCTCATGCCGAAATCCAGGCAATCCGCGCCGCCGCCGCGTCGCTCGGGCGCGACCGGCTGGAGGATTGCGACCTCTGGGTCACGCTGGAACCCTGCGCCATGTGTGCGGGCGCGATCGCCCATGCGCGAATCGTCCGCCTCTATTACGGTGCCAGCGACCCCAAGGGCGGGGCCGTTGAGCATGGCCCCCGTTTCTTCGCCCAACCGACATGCCATCACCGGCCCGAAATCTATACCGGCATCGGGGAAGGGGAGGCGGCGGCTCTGTTGCGCGATTTCTTCGCGGCGCGACGGTAAGGGAACATCACTTCTGGCGTGGGTGGGCCGCGAACCGGCGCATAAGGCTCGTCACGAGGAAACCACTGGCTCCGCCGACCGCCGCCGCGCGCCAGAGCTGATGAGGTGCGATATTCCAGCGATCGAGGATCGTCAGCGCCACAAACACGAAAACCCCGGTCAACAACGCCGGAGCCTAGCGGGCGGCAAGCCATCCTCCGACCTTTTCGCGCGCCGCCATACCGGTTCGCCCTCTCTTTCCGATCATGACCGACAAATCAGATCGCGAGTGACATCGGCATGACGAGGGCATGACATGCGGCCGCCCAATGAAAAGGGCCCGGACGGCATTCCGTCCGAGCCCCTCTTCACGCGGCGTCCGAGCGCCTCATCATCAGCGCAGGTCGCCCTCGCGGATCGGAACGATCTTGATCTCGACCCGGCGGTTGGCGGCGCGGCCTTCCTCGGTGTCGTTCGAGGCGATCGGCTGCGACTTGCCGAAGCCGCGCGTGCCGATTCGGGCGGGCTGTACCCCGCGCGAGGCGAGATAGTCCGCCACCGACACCGCGCGCTGTTCGGACAGGCGCTGGTTATAGGCATCGCTGCCGGTCGAATCGGTATGGCCGTACACGTCGATATAGGTCTGCTTATATTGCGACAGGATGTCGGCCACCTGGTCCAACGTCTGGCGGAACTGCGGCTGCACCGTCGACGAGTTATAGGCGAAGGTGATGCCCGAGGGCAGGTTCAGCAGCAGGTCGTCGCCCTGGCGAACCACCTGCACATCGGTGCCCGCGGTGCGGGCGCGCAGGTCGCGTTCCTGCTTGTCCATATACGCGCCGATCCCCGCCCCGGCGAGGCCGCCAATGCCGGCGCCCAGAATCTTCTCGGTCCGGTCGCGCCGACCGCCGACCAGATCGCCCAGCAGATAACCGCCCACCGCGCCGCCGATGCCGCCGATCGCGGCCTTGGAGAGACGCTGTTGACCGGTTTCGGGATCGGTGGTGCAGGCCGAGGTGGCGACGAGGGCGGACAGCGCAGCGGCAGTCAGAAACTTGGCGGGCAGTCGCATAAACATGATCCTTGTTAGTTTTGGACGGCGTCTCGACCCCCGGAACGCCGCGTCGGACCGCCTTGTTCCGCAGGTGAACTGAACGGAACATGACGAGAGGAGTTGTCGAAGCCCTGTCCGGCCCGCTATGAGCACCTCACAACGATGGCAACGCTGCCCCCCTTTCCGTGGATCGACGTCCTCATCATCCTCGCGCTCGTCGCGTTGAACGGGGCGTTCGCGATGAGCGAACTGGCGATCGTATCCGCCCGGCGTGCCCGGCTGGAGGCGATGGCGCGAAGCGGGCGCAAGGGGGCGCAGGCCGCGCTCACCCTGGCCGCCGATCCGGGCAAGTTCCTGTCGACCGTTCAGATCGGGATTACCCTGACCGGGATCATCGCAGGCGCCTATTCCGGGGCGAGCCTGGGCACGCCCACGGCGGCCCGGTTGCAGGCCTGGGGCGTGCCCGCCGCCACCGCCGCGACGCTGGGCTTCGCGCTGGTCATCGGGCTAACCACCTATGCCTCGCTGATCCTGGGCGAACTGGTCCCCAAGCAATTCGCGCTGCGCAAGCCCGAGCCGATCGCCGCCTTCGTCGCGGTGCCGATGCGCTGGCTGGCCATCGTCACCGCGCCGATCGTCTGGGTGCTCGATTCGACCAGCGGGGTGATCTTCAAGCTGCTTGGCCTGAATCGCGACAATGAGGATCAGGTGACGGCCGAGGAACTGCACCTGATCGTCGCCGAGGCGTCCAAGTCCGGCGTCATCGAGGAGCATGAGCGCTCGATCATTTCGGGCGTGGTGCGGCTGGCCGACCGGCCGGTGCGCGAAGTGATGACGCCGCGTACCGAGATCGACTGGCTCGACTGCACCCTGGATGACGAGGCGATCCGCGCCAAGCTGCTGGAAAGCCCGCGCACCCGCCTGCCGGTGGGCGAAGGGTCGATCGACGCGGTGGTCGGCGTGGTCCAGGCGCGCGACATCGCCATGGCACTGTTCCGGGGCGAGCGGCTCGACCTGAAGCAGTTGATGCGCAAGGCGCCCGTCGTCATCGACCGGATCGACGCGATGGACGTGCTGCTGGCGCTGCGCCAGGCCGAGGTGCCGATGGCGCTGATCCATGACGAGTACGGCCATTTCGAAGGGATCGTGACCCCGTCCGATCTGCTGGCGGCGATCGCGGGCGAATTCGCCTCCGACGCCGATCCGGGCGATGCGCCCTCGGTGGTCGAGCGTGACGACGGATCGCTGCTGGTCGCGGGGACGATGGCGGCGGATGCGCTGGCCGACCGACTGGGCATCGACCTGCCCGACGACCGCGATTATGCGACCGTGGCCGGGCTGGCGCTCGCCGTATTCCGCCATCTGCCCGGCGAGGGCGAGAGTTTCGTCGAGCAGGGCTGGCGCTTCGAAGTGGTCGATCTCGACGGGCGGCGGATCGACAAGCTGCTGGTCAGCGAGGCTTAGGGGCGGCTCCACTTCCGGCCCGGTGCGGCTCTCCGGTAAAGCCGATCCGCTCGAACCCCGCCCTCTGGGCGAAATAGATGATTCCCCCGATGCAGCGATAGGGAAGGGCGGGGCCACCGACGATCGAGGCCGTCGCCCAGCTTTTGCGCAGATCTTGCAGCTTCGCCGTCATGGTCGCGCTGTCCTTCGGCAGGATGAAGGACTCTCCTTCGATATGCACGAGGCAAGTGTTGGGTGGTGTGTAAGTCGTAGTGATAGCGAGATCTTTGGGTTCTTGTTCGATCGCCATGCCTGTTCCGGCAAACACAAGGGCCGCCATAGCGATAGTGATCGACCATAACCTCATCATGACAGGCTATCGATAGTCATAGCTGCATGCAATATCGCTAAAAAGCGCGAGCGCCGATAATTGTCTTACCGGTTGTCGGTTGTCGGCAATGGTGCCACGATGCGCCATGCCGATTCTGCTGCCATTATTGTTCGCCGCTACCTCCGTTGCTGCCGTGCCCTGTGCCGATGGAGACTGGATGTTTCAGTCGGGCAGAACGACATTGTTCCAGTTCGGTATCCATTCCTCGGCAAAAGGACTGGGGGCGAGCTGGGAGCGGCCGCAACATTTCGAATCGGATGGGGAATATATTACCAAGGTGCGCGGGCCCATCGTCCGGCGTATCGCGCGATCGGTCCGACCGATGGGCGAAGATTTGGAACTGACCTTCGACGATCCCGAACCGAATAGCGAGCCGGACGTGTTTCGCGTCCATTGCGAGACGGACGGAACGCTGACCGCCTCCTATGCTCTGTTCCAAACCGATCCGGTGCATCTGGCGCGGGCGTCGGCCAATAGGTCGACATTGGGGCGGTGGGACGTCGCTCGCGCCTATCCGGTCGTCACCTCGCGCCCGACCAATGCCGAGATGACTGCGATCTTTGAAGCGGATCAGAAGGATCGCATGTCCCCCTCGATCGACTGGACCGTCGTGAGTGCCGCCGACAAGAAGCGCAGGGCGAGGACGCAGCAACTGCTCGATTCGGGGGCGTTGCAGAGCGGGGATGATTTCTATCATGCCGCCTTCCTCTTCCAGCATGGCGATGGGCCGAACGACCATCTGAAGGCGCATCTGCTCGCCATGATCGCCGTGGCGCGGGGCAAGCCGCAGGCAGTATGGATCGCCTCTGCCACGCTCGATCGGTATCTCCAGTCGATCGGCCAATCGCAGGTGTTGGGAACGCAGTATCGGGTCCCGCGTGGCGGCAAGGCGACGCAGGAACCCTACGACCGGACTCTGGCGTCCGACGCCATGCGGCGGGCGCTGCGCGTGCCTCCGCTGGCGGAGCAGGAGCAACAACGCCAGTCCTATGACGAGGCGCCCGCTACCGAGGGGAAGACATCCGCACCCTGACCATCTCGCTCGATGGGCCCAGGCATATCGGATGATCGCCATGGCCCGCGCGAAGCCATAGGCATAGTCGGATCGACCGCCTCAGGGTCAGCGTTGCAGTTCGATTGCCTCCGACGCCACCACCCGCGAAATCATGGGCAGGATGTTCGCGACCGCAAATTCGTGCATTTCCGCCGAGCGCGACGCACAGGCGTCCTCGGCGATGACCACGTCATAGGACAATTCCCAGGCCGAGCGCGCCGTCGACTCGACGCCCATATTGGTGGAAATTCCCGCGATCACCACCGTCCGGATGCCGCGCCGGCGGAGATGCAGGTCCAGGTCGGTGCCGGTGAATGCCCCCCAATGATGTTTGAGCACGACAATGTCGCCCGGCTGGCGCAGACCGGCGACCAGTTTGCTGAATTCCGGGGGAGATCCTTCGGAGGGCAAGCCGGGGCGGTCGACATTCTGGCTGGGCAGGGTGTCGGGGGTGAAGCCGACATGGACCAGCACCACCGGCGCGCCCGCCGCGCGGAACCGGTCGGCGAGAGTCTTGGCGGTCCGCACCACCTCGTCGCCCGATCGCGGTCCCTTGGCATAGGGAAGAATTCCATCCTGCAAGTCGATCAGGATCAAGGCGGTCGATGCGGGGGACAGGGTGGTCATCGCCGCTGAACCGTCAAAGGCGCTCCGCCGTTCCGTCAGAGCCTGCCGAACACCGCCTCGAACCCCGCCCGGTCGCCGGCCGCCAGCAAGCGCGCCTGCTCCAGCCAGCGATCACGTCCCATACGGCCCGAAAACGGCCCCAGTTGCGCATCCAGCGCCTGCGCCTGCGCCTCGCTGAGCGAGGCCATGTCGCCGACCGTAGCGATGCCATGCTCGGCCAGCTTCTGGGTCAGCTTGGGACCCAGCCCCTTGAGCAGCGTGATCGGCTGATCCTCGGGGCGGTCGAGCGGGGCGGCGGTGGGGGCCGCCTCCGCCGCCGGGCTGGCGGACAGCGGCGCGGCGGCGGCGACCGGTTCGTCGCTCAGCGGCTCCGGGGCGGCCACCGGCTCCTCCGGCGCCGTCGGGACGGGCATGACCGGCGGCGGGACGGGTGCGGGGGTGGGAGCCGGGTCAGGCGCAGGTGTCGGCACCGGCTTGGGCTGGGTCAGCGAGGCTTCGCTCAACGGCGCGGTATCGGGGGCGCGGAGGGTCATGCCCGCATCCTGGGCATTTTCCTGCACCTGGCGTGCGGCATGAGTGCGGCGGCGCTTCAAACGCATGCCGATGATGATCACCGCGATCGCCGCCAGCGCGACGAGCGCGATCAGGGCGAAATGGATGGTGGTGATGGTCGCCACGCCATCGGGGATCAGGCTCTCGGCCGGTGCGGCCCCGGTTGCTGCCGTCGTATCGTTCATCGCGTTACCCTATTGTCCCACAGCCGCAATCGCGAGCCCAATCGACGGGGTCAGTCCCCGGTTCCAGCATCCGCTTCGCGCGCGACCTCGCGCCAGCCGATGTCGCGGCGGCAAAAGCCGTCGGGGAAGCGGATCGCATCGACTGCGCGGTAGGCGGCGGCCTGCGCCTCGCGCACGGAGCGTGCACTGGCGGTCACGGCCAGCACGCGACCGCCGCTGGCGACCAGCGTCTCGCCGTCCATCCGGGTTCCCGCCTGGAACACGACCGCGCCGGTCGCCTCGGCGGCGTCGATCGCCGCGATGCTGCCACCCGCCTTGGGCGTGCCGGGATAGCCGGCCGCAGCCATCACCACGGTCAGCGCCGGGTCGGGCGAGAAGCTCGGTGCAGGGATTTCCGCCAGCCGCCCCTCGGCCACCGCCAGCATCACCGCCAGCAGATCGCCCTGGAAGCGCAGCATCAGCACCTGGCATTCGGGGTCGCCGAACCGCGCATTATATTCTATCAGCTTGGGCCCCTGCTCGGTCAGCATCAGCCCGGCATAGAGCACACCGGAAAAGGGTGTCCCCTCGGCGCGCAGCGTATCGACGGTCGGGCGGACGATCCGGTCGATCGCCTGTTGCTCCAGTTCGGGCGTCAGGACGCGCGCGGGGCTATAGGCGCCCATGCCGCCGGTATTGGGGCCGGTATCGCCGTCGCTGACCCGCTTGTGATCCTGCGCCGAGCCGAAGGGGAGCAAGGCCTCGCCATCGGTCAGGATGAAGAGGCTGGCCTCCTCGCCATCGAGGAATTCCTCGATCACCACTTCGGCGCCCGGTACCGAGAACAGGTCGGTGATCGCGGCATCCGCCTCCGCTTGGGTGAAGGCGACGGTCACGCCCTTGCCCGCGGCCAGCCCGTCCGCCTTGATGACCACCGGCAGGCCGAAGGTGCTGGCGAGCGCGGCCTGCGCCTCTTCCAGCGTGGAGACGCGGACATAACCGGCGGTCGGGATGTCGGCGCGGCGGCAGAGATCCTTGGTGAAACCCTTGGAGCCCTCCAGTTGCGCGGCGGCCTTACTGGGACCGAAGACGGGAATGCCCGCGGCGCGCAGCGAATCGGTCAGCCCGTCGACCAGCGGCGCTTCGGGCCCGACCACGACCAGACCGATGGCGTTGGCGCGCGCGAAATCGACCACGGCACCGTGATCGGTCGCGTTCAGCGCGACGCAGGTCGCATGGGCGGCAATACCGGGGTTGCCGGGCGCGGCGTAGAGCGTATCTAACCCGTTCGACTGTGCCAGCTTCCACGCCAGCGCGTGTTCGCGGCCACCCGATCCCAGCAACAGGACGTTCATGCCCGATCCTTATCCCTATGACGAAAGTTCGAGGCTGGTAGCCGAGGAGATCGCCGGCGACAACGCGCTCGCGCTATCCGTCGGCGAACTCAGCCTCAAGCTGAAGCGGATGGTGGAGGGCGAATTCGGCCATGTCCGCCTGCGCGGCGAGATTTCGGGGTATAAGCGCGCCACCTCGGGCCATGTCTATATGAGCCTGAAGGACGAGAATGCGGTCATCGACGCGGTGATGTGGAAGGGCGCGGCCAACACGCTGCCCTTCCAGCCGCAGGACGGGGTGGAGGTGATCGCCACCGGCCGCCTGACCACCTTCCCCGGCCGGTCCAAATACCAGATCGTCGTCGAGCGGATGGAATTGGCGGGCGCGGGTGCGCTGATGGCGCTGCTCGAAAAGCTGAAGGCCAAGCTGGCGGGCGAGGGGCTGTTCGCGCGCGAGCGAAAGAAGCCGCTTCCCTTCATGCCGCCGGTGATCGGCGTCGTCACCTCGCCGACCGGCGCGGTGATCCGCGACATCCTCCACCGGCTGGAGGATCGCTGTCCCACCCATGTCATAGTCTGGCCGGTCAAGGTGCAGGGCGCGGGCTCGGCGGAGGAGGTTGCCGCCGCGATCCGAGGCTTCGACGCGATCGCGCCCGGCGGCCCGGTGCCGCGCCCCGACCTGGTGATCGTCGCGCGCGGCGGCGGCTCAATCGAGGATCTATGGTCGTTCAACGAGGAAATCGTCGTTCGCGCGGTCGCCGACTGCGCGATTCCGATCATCTCGGCGGTGGGGCATGAGACCGATACGACGCTCTGCGACTATGCCGCCGACCTGCGCGCGCCGACCCCCACTGCGGCGGCGGAGATCGCGGTACCGGTGCTCGCCGATCTGCGCCTGACCATCGCCAGCCACCGCCAGCGCACCGAACGCTGTGCGCGCCGCTATGTCGAGCGCGGGCGCGAGCGGCTGGACGCCATGGCGCGGCTATTGCCCAAGCGCGACCAGTTGCTTGGCCCCCAGCGCCAACGCGCCGACGAAGCGGGCGCACGGCTCGATCGCGGGCTGGAGCGGCGGGTTACGCTGGCGCGTGGCGGGCTCGACCGCGCGGGGGCGGCGCTGCGCCCGGCGATCCTGGAGCGTCAGGTCGAGCGTGGTCGCGACCGGCTGGCCTCGACCTGGCGGCTGGTCCAGTCGCTCAATCCCGACCGGATCCTGGAGCGGGGCTATGCCCGCATCACCGCACGGCCCGGCGGCGAGACGCTGTCCTCGGCCGAGGCGGCACGGGCGGCGGACACGCTGACGCTGCGTTTCCGCGACGGAACGGTCGATGTCGCGGTGGATCAGGCGGGCGAGCGGGTCGGGGTTGAGCGGCCCGCGCCCAAAAACTATGACAAGCCCAAGCGGGAGCCCAAGGCCGACCAGCCCCAGCCCCAGCCCAAACAGGCCAAGCCGGATCAGCCGACGCTCCTCTGACGCTCTTGAAAGTGCCCCAATGCTGATGTCCAACACCGATCGCCCCGCACGGCTTCACTATATGGCCAATGGCTTTCGCGTCCTGTCGCCCGGCGACCATGTCGTCTGCGCGGTCACGGGTCGGCGCATCCCGCTGGAAGACCTGAAATATTGGAGCGCGGCGCGGCAGGAAGCCTATGCCGATGCGGAGGCGACCGCCAAGGTGCTGAGCCCGGAATGACGGCACGGGGCGGGGGGCTGGCGCTCGGCCTGCTGGTGTTGTCTGCCTGCATCACGCCGTCCGACGCCGCGCCGCCGCAGACCCCGTTGCGCCAGGACGCGCCGCCGCCGGCTCGACAGGTTGTATCCCCTTCGCCCACGCCGTTGACGCCGATTCGCTGGACGGGGCAACTCAGCCAGGGCGGCCTCGTCCGCGCACGGCTTGCCGACACGTCGTCGACGGTCGCGCTGGACGGCGAACCGATCGTGCCGGATGCGGATGGTACGTTCCTGATCGGCTTCGACCGCGATGCGAAGCCGACCGCCGACCTGTGCATCACGTCGCGGATCACTGGCGCGGACCTGCACCAGACGCTGACCATCGCGCCGCGCGCCTGGCGGATCGAGCGGCTGGACAGGCTGCCCAAATATCCCGTGCCCGATCCCGAATTCCAGCGGCTGCGCCCCGCCGAGCTCGAACAGATCCGCGCCGCCCGTGCGCAGACGACCAACGCGGAGGGCTGGCGCCAGACGCTGCAATGGCCGGTGACCGGGCGGATTTCCGGCCTGTTCGGCGCGCAGCGAATCTATCGCGGCGAACCGGGCAGCTATCATTCCGGCACCGACATCGCCGTGCCGACCGGTACGATCGTCCGTGCCCCCGCCGATGGCGTGGTGATCCTGGCCGCCCGGCAGCCCTTCACGCTGGAAGGGCATTTGCTGATGCTCGACCACGGCCAGGGACTCAACAGCGCCTTTCTGCACCTGTCGCGCATCGACGTCGGCATCGGCGATCATGTGCGGCAGGGGCAAGTCATCGGCGCGGTGGGCGCCACCGGGCGCGCCACCGGCCCGCATCTGCACTGGAGCCTGCAATGGAAGGGACGAAAGCTCGACCCGTTGCTGGTGACGGGGCCGATGCCGTGATAATGCGCGCCGCGCGGTTACCGGATACGCTTGGCCAGGACGGACCGCTCGCCCGACACCGATAGGCGATACCCGCCGAACGAGGCTTCCTTCACCGTTACCTTGGCTCCTGTCTTGGGCGGAAAGGAAAAGGCATCCAGGGTCTGCCAGACCGATCCATTGGCCAATTGCAAATCGAAGCGGCCATAGGCCTTGGCGGGCGCGATCGCGACGATCTGGCTGTCGAGCTGGCGGACTTCGGTCGCCTTGTCGGCCTCGCCGCCGCCGAACATCTCACCGGTTGGGGTCGCCAGTCCGAATCGCTGTTGCTTGCGTGCCACAACGGTCTTTCGATCGAGCACCAGCAAGTCACCCGATGCCCGCGCCCCCGCCAGGGCCTCCGCGGCCCGATCGTAACAGCGTAATCGCGCTGCGTCGCCGCGAACGTCGCGACATGCGGTCAACTCGTCGACCGCCTTGCCGCGATCACCGATTTGCTGCGCCGCCGCGACCGCAGGTATGCAAGACGCTAGAAAAAGAAGCCATTTCATATGCCTGAGTATCCTTCATTCAATTTCAGCGGCTGCGATGAAATTATGATGCGCGTTATGTGACGGTAATGTCACAGCGACGACAAACCTGAATTCAACGTCATGAAATAGATGGGTTTGGGTTTGCAACCATCGCCGACACCTTTGTAATAAAATGGCAGCACTCGGATATATTCGGGTCGAAAACGTCAGGTCATAAGGCCGACAAAAGGGGTTAAGCATATGAAAACAAATGCTCGCGTGCGCCTGCTGGCGTCCACGTTGCTGATGGGTGCAGGCTTCGTCGCCGCGCCCGGTCAGGCGCAGGTCATTGCGCAGGATCAGGCCGTCGAACAGACGAACAGCGACGGCACGCCCGTTACCGCCGAGTCCAGCCAGGGCGACATCGTCGTCACCGGCACTCTGATCCGCAACCCGAACCTCGTATCGTCCAGCCCGGTCGCCGTGGTTGGTCGCGAGGAACTGACCCTGCGTCAGACCAACACCGCCGAGGAAGTGCTGCGTCAGCTGCCCGGCGCGGTGCCCAGCATCGGCACCGCCGTGAACAACGGCAATGGCGGTGCGTCGTTCGTCAACCTGCGCAACCTGGGTTCGAACCGCAACCTCGTACTGATCGACGGCAAGCGTATCGCGACTGCGGGTCTGGGCGGTCAGACCGACCTCAACAACATCCCGCTCGCCCTGCTCGAGCGTATGGATGTGCTGACCGGCGGTGCGTCGACCTCCTACGGTGCGGACGCGGTGTCGGGTGTCGTCAACTTCGTGACCCGTTCGGACTTTTCGGGCGTCGATGCCTCGGCCAGCCAGCAGATTTCGCAGCGCGGCGACGGCAATTATTTCCGTGCTGACCTGACCATCGGTGCGAATTTCGACGACGGTCGCGGCAACGCTGTCTTCAGCGTCGGCTATCAGGAAGCGGACCCCATCTATCAGGGCGATCGCCCCTATTCGTCGAGCACGATCAGCTCGACCACCGGCCGCGCCGCCGGCGGTTCGCCGACTTCGGTTCCGACCTCGCTCGCCATCGCGGGTCAGTCGGGCCTGTTGCAGGTCAATCCCGGCAGCAACCTGCTGGTCACGCCGTATCAGGACTTCAATTTCAGCCCGTACAACATCTTCTTCACGCCGTTTAAGCGTTACAACATGTACGGCTCGGCGCATTACGACGTGTCGGATACCGTCACCGTCTATACGCGCGGCCTGTTCTCGAAGAACCGGGTGTCGACCATCATCGCACCGTCGGGCATCTTCGGCGAAGCGCTGACCATTCCGGGCAACAACCCGTATCTGCCCGCCGGCATTCGCGACCAGCTCTGCTCGGCCGCCGGGATCGCACTGGGCGCCACCTGCAACAGCAGCACCGCCATTCCGTTGCCGGAAGTGTATCGCCGCACCGTCGAGCTCGGGCCGCGCATCAGCGAGTATGAAACGACGCTGTTCGACTATACCGCCGGTGTCCGCCTGAACCTGACCAAGTCGATGAGCCTCGACGTGTACGGGTCCTATGGCGAAAGCCAGAACACCCAGACCCAGTCGGGTTACGTGCTGAAGTCACGCGTGCAGCAGGCGCTGAACGCGACGAACACCACGACCTGCACCGTCACCACCAATGGCTGCGTGCCGTTGAACCTCTTCGGTCAGGCGGGCAGCATCTCGCCGGAACAGGCCGCGTTCCTGAACGGTCAGAGCACGATCACCACCAAGACCCAGCTGTCGCAGGTCCATGCGCTGCTGAACGGCGACTTCGGCTTCGCGTCGCCCGCAGCCTCCACCCCGATCAGCTTCGCGGCCGGTGCGGAATATCGCGATTACGGCGCTCAGCGCATTCCAGACGCTTATGCCCTGGTTCCCGGCGAACTGGGCGGTGCGGGCGGCCCGGTCCTGCCGGTCAATGGCGGCTTCAACGTCACCGAGTTCTTCGGTGAGGTCATCGCCCCGCTGGTCGAGGACAAGCCGTTCTTCCGCAGCCTGACCGTCGAAGGCGGTATCCGCCAGTCGCGCTACAAGATCGACGCCACCGGTAACCCCAGCTTCAATGCCACCACCTGGAAGGCCGGCGGCAGCTGGGAACCGATTGCCGACTTCAAGCTGCGCGGCAACTATCAGCGTGCGGTTCGTGCGCCCAACATCAGCGAACTGTTCGCGCCGGTCTCGACCTATCTGGTCAACCTGACCGTCGATCCGTGCGCCGGTACGGCTCCGTCCAGCAACGCCAATCTGGCGGCGATCTGCTTGGCGCAGGGCGCTCCGGCGGCGGTGATCGGCTCGATCCAGAACCCGGCTTCGGGCCAGCCCAACGCGACCGGCGGCGGTAACCCGAACATTCGTCCGGAAGTTGCCGACACCTTCACCGTCGGCGCGATCCTGACCCCGCGTACGCTGGTCGAAGGGCTGACCATCAGCGTCGATTACTTCAACATCAAGATCAACCAGGCGATCACCGAAGCGACCCCGGCGGACATTCTGGCCGCTTGCTTCGGCAACATCACCGCCGCTTCGGCGACTTCGACGGCCTGCACCAGCATCCGTCGCAGCACCACCACGGGCCGCCTGAGCGGTTCGTCGGCGACGGTGGCGGGTCTGCCGCAGCCTTTGACCAACCTGGGCCGTATCGCGACCGACGGTATCGATCTGGGCGTCGACTATCGCCGGGACCTGGGCTTTGCGAAGTTGAACCTGAACTTCCAGGGCACCTGGACGAACAGCAACACCTTCCAGGCCTCGCCGAACTCGGTCGCGCGTGAATGCGTCGGCTATTACAGCGCCAACTGCCTGACCATCCAGCCGAAGTTCGCCTGGAACCAGCGCACCACGCTGACCTTTGGTGATGTCGACCTGTCGCTGCTGTGGCGTCATATCGATACGGTCCGTTACGAGCCGGGCCTGACCCCGCTCTTCTCGGGCGTCATCACCGGCAACACGTCGATCGCGGGCCAGAACTGGAACTTCAACCGGATCAAGGCCTATAACTATCTCGACCTGGGCACGCGTATCCGCGCGGCCGAGAATTTCGAATTCACGATCCTGGTGACCAACCTGCTGGACAAGCAGCCGCCGATCGTCGGTTCGAATGCCGGTTCGACCTCGTACAACAGCGGCAACACCTATCCGTCGACCTATGACGCGGTGGGTCGTGGCTTCCGCATCGGCGGCCGCATCCACTTCTAAGTCGGATGTTGGCGACCGATGTCGCTTATGGGAAAGGGCGGTCCGCAAGGGCCGCCCTTTTTTATTGAGGTTGTTTGATGATGCCGCAGCCTGGGGAGGTGGCCTTTGGGCTGCCGGTTTGCGAACCACCGCGACAACCGAGACGCATGCCGGTTTGGCTGCTCCTCGTCATGCTGACCATTCCGCTACTGGGTGTTTGGGCGTTTCTGGCACCAGGCTATTCGGTCGGCCTACGCCGTACCGCCTTTGTCTATACGGTGACGATGCTGGTTTTGGGATTGTTCGCCATGGCAGGCCGCTAGATACCGATTGTTCGAGCGCGTGGGGACGATCCGCCAGCGCGTTGGCGAAATTGCCGGTTCGGGCGGACGATGCTTGTAACCGCGCCGGTTCCGACCGCATAACGCGTGACATGACCCAGCCGCTTTCCGCGCCCGCCATGTCGTTGCTTCAACAGGCTCAAGCCGCCCAGGCAGCGGGGAATGTGCTGGGTTCGCGCCGGTTGCTGGATCAGGCGCTGGCGCAGGACGCCGACCATCCCATTCTCTGCAACGCGATGGGTATGAGCCTGTTGGCGAGCGATCCCGCCAAGGCCTCTACGTGGTTCGAGCGCGCCATCGCGGGCGATGCCGATGCACCGCCGCTTTGGATGAACCTGGCCACCGCGCGGCGCGATCGGGGCGATGTGGCGGGTGAACGCGACGCCCTCATGCAAGTTCTTCACCGGGATCAGCGGCACGTCATGGCCAATGTGCGCATGGCCGAATGGCACGAACGGGCGGGCGAGGAATCGCAAGCCCAGTTCCGCTGGCATGGCGTGGCGACGGTGCTGCAATCGCTACCCGAGCGTTCGCCGGGGTTGGAGCAGTTGCTGGCCCATGCGCAGGCACGTGTCACGGCGCGGGCGCAGGCGCTGGGGGATCGGCTCGACGCGGTCCTGACGCCACAATGGGGCGATATTCCCACCGATCGACGCCGACGCTTCGATCGTTGCGTCGATGCGCTGCTGGGACGCCGCGCCATCTATCACAATGCGTGTCACGGCGTGCATTTTCCCTTCCTGCCCGCCGACGAATTCTTCGAACGCGATCGCTTCCCCTGGTTCGCCGATCTGGAGGCCGCCACGCCGGCGATCCGTGCCGAGCTTGAGGCGCTTCTCGAGCTCCCCGACAGCGGTTTTACGCCCTATGTCGCGATGGAGGCCGGAACGCCGGAGAATAAATGGACCGCGCTCGATCATTCGGAAGCGTGGAGCGCGCGCTATCTGTGGCGTTACGGCGTGCGTGACGAGGCGATGGCGGCGGCCTGTCCCCAGACCATGGCACTGCTCGATCGACTGCCGCTGGCGCATATTCCCGGCAAGGGGCCGACCGCCTTCTTCTCGGTGCTGAAACCCGGCACCCGCCTGCCCGCGCATACCGGGGTCAGCAACGTTCGTGCGATCGTCCATCTGCCGCTGATCGTACCCGATGGATGCGGCTTTCGAGTCGGTGGCGAGACGCGCTCCTGGGTCGAAGGGCAGGCTTTCGCCTTCGACGACACGATCGAGCATGAAGCGTGGAATGACAGTGCGGAACTGCGTGCGGTCCTGATTCTCGACGCCTGGAATCCGCATTTGACCGACGAAGAGCGGGCGATGCTGCAAAATCTGTTCGTCGCACTTGGAAAGATCGAGGGCGCGAAGGCGCTTGCCGCCTTGGCCGAATAGGTCGCGCGCGCGGCTTTCCTGCAGATTCTGTCTGGCGGCCGTTGATGTAGCGGACGTCACCGCCCCGTCATACGAGCGGGCACACTTCACCGTGGCGCGACACGGATTGCCAGGTCGGACCGTATGCGCCGGCCGCCCGTTTTTGCAGTGAGCGTAATGTAAGTCCGTCTTCGGAGGCGAATTGCCTTCGGGGTGCGTCACGCTGTTGCCAGCGGCGATCCTCGACTGCCTCATTCGATTGCATAACATATGTCAGTAATGCTGCCATCGATTGCATGACATGTCCGCGTCATCATTCTGTCATCCTGACAGGCTCGTGACGACTATTTCAGATCGGTCAGCACTTGTGTCATTTATGCGACAGGCGCAGCCTTGTGACGATTTCCCCCTTTTTCCGGGCTTTACAGAAGCCATGCTTCGTCTCAATCAAGCAACATTCCGTTAGCGAACAAGATTTTTGTTTCACGCCGACGGAGCCCCTCCCGGCCAAAAGGTCGGAGGGAAGTGAGAAAAGGGGTAATGAACATGACCAATTCGTGGATCGGTCAGCGCAGGCTTGGCCTGCTTGCGACGGTCGCGCCGCTGTCCATGGCGCTCGTTTCGCCGGCTTGGGCGCAGAGCGTGCCCGACGCCAACCAGAATGCCGAGAACAACGCGCAGGTCGCGCAGGGTGCCGAACAGGCCAATGCCGGTTCGACCGGCGATATCGTCGTCACCGGCTCGATCATCCGTGGTGCGGATGTCGGCCCGTCGCCCGTGTCGACCATCACCACCGAGAATCTGGACGCGCGCGGTATCAACACCGTGCAGGCGGGTATCCAGGCGCTGGCGTCGAACAACGGCCCGGCCCTGACCAACTCGTTCACCGCCAATGGCGCGTTCGCGACGGGTGCGTCGTCGGTGTCGCTGCGCGGCCTGTCGACCAACTCGACCCTGGTCCTGTTCGACGGCCTGCGCGCCGCCTATTATCCGCTGTCGGACGACGGCACGCGCAACTTCGTCGACCTGAACACCATCCCCGACGACATTGTCGACCGTGTCGAAGTTCTGCGCGACGGCGCATCGTCGAGCTATGGCGCCGACGCGATCGCAGGCGTGGTGAACATCATCACCAAGCGTTCGGTGAAGGGCATCATGGGCCGCGCCGAAGCCGGTATCTCCGAGCGCGGCTATAATGCCAATCAGCGCCTGTCGCTGACCGCCGGCACCGGCGACCTCGATGAGCAGGGCTACAACGCCTATATCAGCGGCTTCTACTATCGCTCCGAGGGCGTGAGGGCGCGTCAGCTCCCCGGACCGTTCAACAGCAGCGACGAGCGCGGCATCTGCTCCAACCGCACCGGCTCCACGGTCTGCGGTCCGAACAACATCGCCAACGGGCTGGACCAGAATGGCCAGTATACCAACGGCTTCGCGATCAACACGCCGAACTTCTACGTTCGTCCGGCGGATGCGACCAACACCACCGCGCTCGGCCGCTATCAGCTGCTGAACCCGGCGGCGGGCTGTCTGACCGGCAATCCGTACAACCCGACGGCCGCCGAGCTGGCGCTGCCCGCCAACGCCACCGCCCCCGGCACCGTCTGCCAGGTCGACACCCAGCGTCTGTACGGCAACATCACGCCGGACATCGAGCGTGTCGGCGGATCGGCGCGCTTCACCGCCAAGATCGGTGACACGTCGGAAGCCTATCTGCAGGTGAACTTCCAGCAGGCGACGACCGGCTATACCGGCGTGCCCAGCTATATCCGCGCCAATGCCCCGGCCGGTATCCTGTTCCCGCAATATTCGACGTCGCAGAACGCCACGCCCGCGATCGATCCCAATTCGGCGATCCTCGCGCTGCCGGTCTATGTCTGCCCGCGTTCGACCGTCGGCGCCTGCAATGCGACCAACGGCACGTTGAACCCGAACAATCCGTTCGCCGCCGCAGGCCAGGTTGCGCGTCTGGTCGGCACGCTGCCGAACAGCTTCGAATCGACCCGGACCCGCAGCCGCGTCTATCGCGCTGCCTTCGGGATCAACGGCACGATCTTCGACGATGTCGATTACCGCTTCGACGCGACGGCGATGCATACCGATCTGCGCCTGGAGCAGAACGGCTATGTCTACATCCAGCACCTGCTCGATGTGATCAAGGACGGCAGCTACAACTTCGTCAATCCGGGCCTGAACAGCCAGGCGACGATGGACTATCTGACGCCGACCAACATCACAAACGACAGCTCGGATCTGCTGCAGGCCCAGTTCACTTTGGGCAAGGCGATCATGACGCTGCCGGGCGGCGACCTGCGCCTGGCGGTCGGCGGCTCGATCTTCTACGAAGCGATCGACGCGCCCAGCGCCAATTCGGACGAGAACGGCCCGACCCAGCGTTACTTTCGCCTGAACGCCTTCGGCACCAAGGGCAACCGTACCGTTTCGTCGGCCTTCTACGAAGTCAACGCGCCGGTCGTCGATCAGCTGACGCTCAACGCCTCGGGTCGCTATGACCATTATTCGAGCGGTCAGAGCGCCTTCTCGCCCAAGTTCGGCGCGATCTTCAAGCCGATCCGCCAGGTGTCGTTGCGCGGCACCTACTCGCGTGGTTTCCGTATCCCCTCGTTCGGCGAGGCGAATGCGCTGCCCACCACGGGTTACGTGACCCAGCAGCTGAGCAGCATCCCGGCGGCGTTCCTGCGCCAGTACAGCATCAATCCGGGTGCCAATCAGATCTGCTCGGCGGCGACCCCGCAATATTGCTCGTCCTATATCACCAGCTATTCGATCGGGCAGACCACGCTGGCGTCACAGAATCTCGAACCTGAAAAGTCGCGCAGCTTCACCGCCGGCATCAAGGTCGATCCGGTGCGCGGCCTGTCGCTGACCGTCGATTACTTCAACATCCGCAAGACCGGGGCGATCACCACCCCCGATCTGTCGCCCGCGATCGCCAACTATTATGCGGGCGGCGCGGCGCTGCCCGGGTTCGAGGTCATCCCGGATGCGGTCGACGTCAACAACCCGACCGCCACGCCGAAGATCGCCTTCGTCCGGTCGCAGCTGATCAATGCCCAGACGATCAAGTCGGAAGGCATCGATTTCGGTGTCAACGGCTTCTACGACTTCGGGTCGTTCCGTTGGACCACCAACCTGAACGCCAGCCTCATCCTGGAGCTGAGCACGACGGTGGACGGCGTTCGCCAGACCTATGTCGACACGCTGGGCAACTTCAACCTGACGGCCGGTTCGGGCACGTTCGAATGGAAGGGCAACTGGGTCAACACGTTCGACTTCGGCAACTTCGCACTGTCGGGTACGGTCAACTACACCTCGGGCTATGACCTGTCGGCCATGGACCAGGGCGACGCGTACAAGGATTGCGGTCAGGCCCCGGCCTATTTCGGTTGCCGTGTGAAGAGCTACATCACCGCGGATGCGAATGCGTCGTTCAAGGTCAACGACAAGTTCACTTTCTACGTGAACGTGCTGAACGTCTTCAACCGCCTGCCTCCGATCGATCCGGTCACGTACGGCGCGTATCTGTACAACGCGGTGCAGGGCGGCGACGGCATCTTCGGCCGCCAGTTCCGCGCCGGCGCCAAGTTCAACTTCTAACCCCAGGTCCGCTTCGGCGGATCCCCCTTGCAAGGGGCGGTTCCTACGGGAGCCGCCCCCCGTTTTTTGAGAACAGGCTTTCCCGAAGTTAAATGTGCCGCGTCACCATTATCGTGGCAGCTTGTGATGACGAGCCTGAGAATTCAAATATCTGCCGATGTACTGATATAATAGAGCAATACACTCCTGTTAAGGATGTAGGCAGCGACCTTTTTTGGCTGCCCAAGTTTAAAACAATCAATGCTGCGAGAGCGGCAAAGTGTGACTTTAATGCAATCGTTGTTATAAAAATCGGATAATATATCAATTAGTCTTTGAACTGTTCGTCATGCCCCTGACATAAGTTAGTGCGTGTCCCATCCGAGGAGGGGGCATCGTGGCGAGGCCAAAATGGCCTGCAAAGGGGGAATGAGATGACGGAACAGGGTTTTTTTCCTAAGGCCATGCTGCGCCGCAGTGCCGCATTGCAGGCTTTGGCCATGCTGGGAGCCAGCGTAGGGGCTATCGCGATCTCCGCTCCGGCGGTCGCGCAGGATTTCACTCAGGTCAACGCGACCGGTAAGGTGCAGGGCACGGACGGTAAGGCGATCGCGGGGGCATCGGTTACGGTAACGTCCAACGCGCAGGGCTTCTCGCGCACGGTTCAGACCGATAACGAGGGTAACTACCGCGTCTCGGCGCTGCCGATCGGTGTTTATACCTTCACCGTTGCGGCGCCGGGCTATGACAGCTTCACGGACGGTTCGGTCAACTTGAACCAGTCATCGGCGGCGAACCAGTTTACGTTGCTTCCGGTCGGTGCGTCGGCGGGCGGCGACATCGTCGTCACGGCAGGGCGTATTCAGATCGCCGACTTCGACCGCAACACGGTCGGCGCCGTGGTGCAAGTCGCGGATCTGGCGGCGCGCGTTCCCGTCAGCCGCGATCTGACCTCGGTCGTTCTGCTGGCGCCGGGCACGGCCGCCGGTGATTCGGCCTTCGGCAACCTACCCGCCGTCGCAGGCTCGTCGGTTTCAGAAAACGCCTTCTTTGTCAATGGCCTGAACATCACGAACCAGCGCACCGGCCTGGGTTCGGCGGGTGTGCCGTTCGAATTCTACAACACCGTCGAAACCAAGATCGGCTCGATCCCGGCGGAATATGGTCGCTTCACGGGTGCGTTCATCAACGCCACCACCAAGTCGGGCGGCAACGAGTTCCATGGCGGCGTGCTGGTCAACATGGAACTCGACGCGTTGCGTGAAAATGCTCCGAACACGCTTTATGCGTGGAACCGGGATGACGTTCGCGAGAACAAGCAAGCGATTTTCAGCCTGTCGGGTCCGATCATCAAGGATCACCTGTTCTTCTACGGCTTCTATCAGTCGAACAACTATAAGTCGGAAGACACGGGCCTCGCCGCCAACGCCAACTCCTCGATCGAAATCCGTAACGACCAAGGCGTCCTGACCGGCCGTCAGGCTGTTCCGCCGTTCAGCACCGGCGCCTTCCGCGACGTCTATCGCGTGAGCTCACCCTCGTTTGGCGGCAAGATCGACGCGGTGATCGTCGATGGGCAGCGGCTGGAGTTCACCTATTTCAACACCAAGGACCGCAGCACGACCACGCAGTATAGCGTCGTCGATGCGCAGGGTGGCGGCTATGATAGCCGCGTCGATCCGGCGGGTCCGCGCACCGGCCCCTATGCTGGTCAGTCGGTTTATCTCGGCGGCGGCGAAAGCTATGTTGGTCGCTACACAGGCCAGTTTACGAAGTGGCTGACGCTGTCGGGCGCCTATGGTAAGACCAAGAGCCGTGGCATCGGCCTGCCCTTCGATACCGTGAACCCCGGCGTCAGCGATCAGAGCGGCTTGTTTACCCCCGTCCTGATCGGCAATCCGTCGGTCACGATCAGCACCAACAGCGACGAGCGCGAATTCTATCGCGCTGACGTGGACCTGTATTTCAAGCTGGCCGGTGAGCATCACGTTCGCGGCGGCTATGATCGTGAAAACCTGACGTCGGTGGCGCAGACGGATTACACGGGCAACGTCTTCTGGACCTATTATAATTCCGGTCCGTCGGGCGACGCTCGCGTTTCCACCCCGAACACGCTGTATGTTGGCGGCCGTACCTACGTCACCGGCGGTACGTTCAAATCGCGCAACGAAGCATTCTACATCCAGGATGCTTGGTCGGCGTTCGACAACCGCCTGAGCATCCAGGCGGGCGTGCGTAACGATCGTTTCACGAACGACAACGTGAGCGGCGTGACCTATTACAAGTCGGGGAACCAGTGGGCGCCCCGCGTCAGCGTCGCCATCGACCCGATCGGTGATCAGCGCACGAAGCTGTATGGCTTCTTCGGTCGCTACTATTTGCCGGTGCCGACCAACACCAACATCCGTCTGGCGGGTGCGGAACTCGACTATACGGCTTTCTACCGCGTCACCGGGGTGGGGGCTAACAATGTTCCGATTCTGGGATCGCCCGCCAATTTCAGTGGCGGCGTTCCTTGCCCCGGCCCCACGCCGGGGGCGACCGGCACGGCGAACAACTGCGAAGTCAATCAGGACGGTACCGCCGCCTCGACCGAGTCGACCGTGGCTCGCAATCTGAAGTCGCAGTCGATGGACGAGTTCATCGTCGGCTATGAACAACGTCTTGGCCAGCGGTGGAAGATTGGTGCCTTCGGTACCTATCGCAAACTAAACGAGTCGCTGGAAGACATCGCGATCGACGCCGCGGTGAACAACTATTGCGCGCGTAACAACTTGGATTGCACGCAGGCAGCACCGACGACGGCTAATCCGAATAACCGAGTGCCGATCTGGAATGCTTTCCACCAGTATGTGCTGGCCAATCCCGGTGCCGATTCAACCATCACCCTGGCCGATCCGGTAAACGGCGAAGCCACGGCGCGCACCGTCACTTTCACGGCGGCCCAACTTGGCTATCCGCGGGCTCAGCGGCAGTACAAGGCCGTGACACTGTTGGTCGAGCGCGAGTTCGACGGCATCTGGAGCTTTGCCGCCAACTATACTTATGCCAAAAACATTGGTAATATCGAAGGCGGTATTCGTTCGGACAATGGCCAGTCGGATTCCGGTCTGACGACCGCGTTCGACCAACCCGGCCTGACGATCGGTTCGTACGGCTATCTGCCGACCGACCGCCGTCACAACTTTAAGGCCTATGGTTCGTACCGGTTCTCCGACTGGTTCACCTTCGGCGCGAACTTCAGCGCGACCTCGCAGCGTTACTTCGGCTGCATGGGCCGCGTTCCGAACCGCGTCGATTCGTTTGCCGGGCAATATGGTGCAGAGGGCCTGTTCTGCAATGTCGTGAACGGTCAGATCGTGACCAACCCGACGGCCGGTACCGGCAATCCCGCGCAGAGCACGCTGCAGCCGATCCAGCGCGGCAGTGTCTTCACCTCGGACTGGCTGACGCAGACCAACGTCACCTTCCAGTTCAAGGTGCCGGTCGACACGTTCGATGCCTTCTTCCGTTTCGACGTTTTCAACCTCTTTGCGGAAAAGGCGAAGATCGACTTCAACGAGCGCGGTACGCAGGGCAGCGGTGCGCCGCGTGGCGACTATCGTTACGTCACCCAGTATCAGGCGCCGCGTTATATCCGACTTCAGTTTGGTGTGAACTTCTGACCCCAAGGTTCGCTTCGGCGAACCCGACTTGGGGCGGTTCCTTCGGGAACCGCCCCTTTTTTTCGATTACTCTACCGACAGCGCCAGCTTCCCGTCGCCCTCGTCGACGGTGACGGTTGCGCCGTCCTTCACATTCCCACGCAGGATTTCTTCGGCCAGCGGGTCCTGGAGGTGCCGTTGCACCGCACGGCGCAGGGGACGCGCGCCGTATACCGGGTCATAGCCCACCCGGCCCAGCCATTCGCGCGCCGCATCGGTCAGGTGCAGGCTGATCTTGCGATCCGCCAGCAGCTTGGCGACGCGGCCGACCTGGATGTCGACGATCGGGCCCATATGGCTCTGGCCCAGCCGGTGGAACAGGATGATCTCGTCCAGCCGGTTGAGGAATTCGGGGCGGAAATGGCCGCGCACGATCTCCATCACCTGCGGCTCGACGCTCTCGACGCTCTGCCCGTCCTCGACATTGGCCAGATATTGGCTGCCCAGGTTGGAGGTCAGGATGATCAGCGTGTTCGAGAAATCGACCGTCCGCCCCTGGCCATCGGTCAGGCGACCGTCGTCCAGCACCTGGAGCAGCACGTTGAACACGTCGCCATGCGCCTTCTCCACCTCGTCGAACAGCACGACCTGATAGGGCCGCCGCCGCACCGCCTCGGTCAGCACGCCGCCTTCCTCATAGCCGACATAGCCGGGAGGGGCGCCGATCAGCCGCGCGACGCTGTGCTTCTCCATAAACTCGCTCATGTCGAGGCGCACCATCGCGGAGGGATCGTCGAACAGGAATTCGGCCAGCGCCTTGGTCAGCTCGGTCTTGCCGACGCCCGTCGGGCCCAGGAACAGGAAGCTGCCCAGCGGTCGGTTGGGGTCCTGTAGCCCGGCGCGTGCCCGGCGGACGGCGGTGGAGACGGCGCGGACCGCATCCTCCTGGCCGATCACGCGCGCACCGATCACCTCCTCCATGCGGAGCAGCTTTTCGCGTTCGCCCTGCATCATCCGGTCGACCGGCACCCCGGTCCAGCGGCTGACCACGCCCGCAATATCGTCGGCGGTGACTTCCTCGCGCAGCATCGCGCCCTCGGTCGCGGACTGCGCCTCGGCAAGCTGCTTCTCCAGCTGCGGGATGCGGCCATAGGAGAGTTCACCGGCTTTCGCGAGGTCGCCCGAACGCTGCGCTTGGTCGAGTTCGATCCGCGCCTGGTCGAGCTGTTCCTTCAGCTTCGCCTCGCCCGCGATCTTGTCCTTCTCGGCCTGCCAGCGCTGGGTCAGCGCGTGCGACTGTTCCTCCAGATTGGCGAGTTCCTCCTCCAGATGGCCGAGCCGGTCGATGCTGGCGGCGTCGCTTTCGCGGCGCAGCCCCTCGCGCTCGATCTTCAGGCGCAGGATGCGGCGGTCGAGCGTCTCGATCTCCTCGGGCTTGGACTCCACCTCCATCCGGATGCGGCTGGCGGCCTCGTCCATCAGGTCGATCGCCTTGTCGGGCAGGAAGCGGTCGGTGATGTAGCGGTTGGACAGCGTCGCCGCCGCCACCAGCGCACCGTCGGTGATGCGCACGCCGTGATGGAGTTCGTACTTCTCCTTCAGGCCGCGCAGGATCGAGATGGTGTCCTCGACCGTGGGCTCGCCGACGAAGACGGGCTGGAACCGCCGCTGGAGCGCGGGGTCCTTCTCGACATATTTGCGATATTCGTCGAGCGTGGTCGCGCCGACACAGTGCAGCTCACCGCGCGCCAAAGCGGGCTTGAGCAGGTTCGAGGCGTCCATCGCCCCGTCGCCCTTGCCGGCCCCGATCAGCGTGTGCATCTCGTCGATGAACAGGATGATGTCGCCCTCGGCGGCCTTCACCTCGTCGAGCACGCCCTTCAGCCGCTCCTCGAACTCGCCACGATATTTGGCACCTGCGATGAGGGCACCCATGTCGAGTGCCATCAGCTTGCGGTCCTTCAACGTGTCGGGCACGTCGCCGTTCGCGATACGCAACGCCAAGCCCTCGGCGATCGCGGTCTTGCCGACGCCGGGTTCGCCGATCAGGGCGGGGTTGTTCTTGGTCCGGCGCGCCAGGATCTGGATGGTGCGGCGGATTTCCTCGTCGCGGCCGATCACGGGGTCGAGCTTGCCGTCGCGCGCCACCTGGGTCAGGTCGCGGGCGAATTTCTTGAGCGCGTCGTACCGGTCCTCCGCCCCCGCCGTGTCGGCGGTGCGGCCCTGGCGCAATTTCTCGATCGCGCCGTTCAGGCTTTGGGGGTTCACGCCGCCCGCCGCCAAGGCCTTGCCCGCCGCCGTGGTGGAGGCGAGGGCCAGCGCGAGCAGCATCCGCTCGACGGTGACGAAACTGTCGCCTGCTTTCTGGGCAACCTGTTCGGCCTGATCGAGGACGCGGACCAAGTCGTTGTCCAGGCCGGGCGAACTTTGCGCACCCGAGCCGGAGACGGCGGGAATCTTTGCCAGCGCGGCATCGGTCTCACGCTCGACGCGCTTGGGATCGCCGCCCGCCGCCTGAATCAGGCCGGACGCCATGCCCTGATCGTCCTCGATCAGCGCCTTGAGGAGGTGTTCGGGGGCGATCCGCTGATGGTTGTTGCGGATCGCCACGGTCTGCGCGGCTTGCAGAAAGCCTTTTGCGCGGTCGGTGAATTTTTCGAGGTTCATCTGGGGTTCCTGTCGCTTTCCAGGTCAGATGGTGTTGCAATTTAGCAACACAAGGGGTTGGCGGTATTTGTCTTGCGCTACATGGGATGGCCGTTTCGATTGCGAAAGGGTCGACGAAATTTCGACCTGATCGGTTTGCCTTACCGGGATTGCGGTCCACAGCCCGCCCGCTATGTTCGCTTCACAGATGAGTGGGGAGACTCAAGAGAAATGCGTATCAAGTTTGTGGCGCTGACCGGCGCCGCCACCCTTGCGTTCGTCATGCCGACCCAGGCCGTGCTGGCCCAAGCGGCACCCGCCAAATCGGCCGCCACGGCAAAGGCCGCACCCGTTTCGACGCTCGTGAAGGCGGTCGACATCCCCTATCAGAGCTTCACCCTGCAAAACGGCTTGCGCGTCGTGGTGCATACCGATCGCAAGGCGCCCGTGGTCGCGGTCAGCGTCTGGTACGATGTCGGATCGAAGCATGAGCCCAAGGGCAAGACCGGATTCGCGCATCTCTTCGAGCATCTGATGTTCAACGGATCGGAAAACGCGCCGGGCGATTTCTTCGCCCCGCTCAAGTCGGTGGGCGCGACCGATTACAACGGCACCACCTATTTCGACCGGACCAATTATTTCGAGACGGTGCCGACCGCCGCGCTCGACCGCGCGCTGTTCCTGGAATCGGATCGCATGGGCTATCTGCTCGGCGCGGTGACGCAAGGCGTGCTCGACGAGCAGCGCGGCGTCGTCCAGAATGAGAAGCGCCAGGGTGACAACCAGCCTTATGGCCTGACCCAATATAAGGTGCTGGAGGGGCTGTTCCCCGCCGGGCATCCCTATGCCCACAGCACCATCGGTTCGATGGCGGATCTGGATGCCGCGTCGCTCGACACGGTCAAGGACTGGTTCCGGCAGCATTACGGCCCGAACAATGCGGTGCTGGTACTGGCGGGCGACATCGATGTCGCGACTGCCAAGCCTTTGGTCGAGAAGTATTTCGGCGCGATCAAGCCGGGCCCCAAGAGCGTTCTGCCCACCGTCGCCATTCCGACGCTGCCCGCGCCCGTCAACGAGGAGATGAAGGACCGCGTCGCCGCCGTCATGATCAGCCGCAACTGGGCGGTGCCGGGGCTGAACGATCCCGAAAGCGCGCCGCTGGTCGTCGCCGCTTCGATCCTGGGCGGGCTCGCCTCGTCGCGGCTCGACAATATCCTGGTCAAGCAGGAGAAGCTGGCGGTGCAGGTCTCGACCAGCGACCGCGTCTTCTCGCAGGTCGGCATGTTCAACATGATGGCGATCGTCCGTCCCGGCGTCGACCCGGCGCTGGTCAACAAGCGGATGGGAGAGATCCTCGACGATTTCCTGAAGAACGGCCCGACCGCCGACGAGGTTCAGCGTGCGGTGACCCGCTATGTTTCGGGGCGTGTCCAGGGGCTGGAATCGGTCGGCGGCTTCGGCGGCAAGGCGGTGGCGCTGGCCGAGGGCGCGCTCTACTCGAACGATCCGGGCAAGTATAAGAAGCAGTTGATGGCGATCGCGGCGCAGACCCCGGCGACCGTGAAGGCGGCGGCGGACAAATGGCTGTCGCGTCCGGCCTATACGCTGACCGTCGTGCCGGGCGCACGCGACGCCTATGAAGAGGCCAAGGTGCCGCCGCGCGCCGACGTGCCCGCCGCCCCGGACCAGCCCGTCAAGGGCACGCGCGGGGCTCTGCCCGATGTCGGTCAGGTCAAGCCGCTGAGCTTCCCGACCGTCGAGCGCAGCCGCCTGGCGAACGGGATCGAGCTGATCTATGCGCAGCGCACCGCCGTGCCGGTGACCCAGATCGCCATGTCGTTCGACGCCGGGATCGCGGCCGACGTGCCGGGCAAGCTGGGGACGCAGCGGATGGTGCAGTCGATGCTCGACGAGGGCACGACGCACCTGAACACCATCGCCATCGCGGAGGCGCAGGAACGGCTGGGCGCGTCGATCGGGTCGAGCGCGTCGAACGATCGCACCACCGTGGGCCTGGACGTGCCGAGCGCCAATCTGGTGCCCGCGCTCGATCTCTATGCCGACATCATTCGCAACCCGGCCTTCCCCGATGCCGAACTGGCGCGGGTCAAGGCGCAGACGCTGGCGGGGATCAAGCAGGAACTCACCAGCCCGCAGGGGCTGGCGAGCCGCGTCCTGCCGCCGCTCGTCTATGGACCGACCAGCCCCTATGCCAAGGCGCAGGGGGCGGGCGATCCGCGTGCGGTGGCGGCGATGACCCGCGCCGACCTGATCGCGTTCCAGCAGGCCTGGCTGCGTCCCGACAAGGCGAAGATCTTCGTCACGTCCGACCGCCCGCTGGCCGAGGTGAAGGCCGCGCTCGACCGGGCGTTCGGCGACTGGCGCGGCACCGGCGCGGCGGGCGTGAAGAACTTCACCGCCGGACAGCCCTCGGCACCCAAGATCGTGCTGATCAACCGGCCCGACAGCCCACAGTCGATGATCCTGGCGGGCGCGCCGACGCCGTTGAAGGGGATCGACAATCTGTTGATCCAGAATACCGCCAACGACGCGCTGGGCGGCAGCTTCCTCAGCCGGATCAACACCGACATCCGCGAGAACAAGCACTGGTCCTATGGCGTGCGGGGCGGCTTCCAGACCTCGGAATTCGCGGCGCCTTATATCATGTCGGCCCCGGTTCAGGCGGACAAGACCGGCCCGTCGATCGACGCGCTGCGCACCGACGTGACCGAATTCCTGACCAGCAAACCGATGGACCAGGTGGAATTCGACCGCGCCATCACCGGCGCGATCCGCTCGCTGTCGGGCAATTTCGAGACGTCCGACGCGGTGCTGTCGGCGATGCAGGCCAACGACCTGTATCGTCGGCCCGATGACTATTACGCCACTATCACGCAGCGCTATCAGGCGATGACCCTGCCCGAGCTGAACAAGTCGATCCAGGCGGCGTTGAACCCCAAGGACTTTGTCTGGGTCGTGGTCGGCGACGCCAAGGCGGTGAAGCCCCAGCTCGATACGCTGGGCCTGCCCGTCGAGGTGGTCGAGGCGTCCGCGCTCGTCGGGCAATAAGTGCCGGATCATAAGGGAGAGTAGGAATGGCCGAGATCGACGGCACCTGGAACTGCACCGTCAAGTCGCCGCTGGGCGATCAGGAAATGACCCTGACCGTCCGGACCGAGGGCGATCGTTTCACTGGCTCGGGCGGCGGCCAGATGGGGGCGATGGACATCGAGGGTGATGTGTCTGGCAACACGATCAGCTGGAAGATGTCGATCAGCTCGCCGATGCCGATGACGCTGGATTGCGAAGCGACCGCCGATGGCGACACGCTGACCGGATCGGTGGGCGCGGGCGCGTTCGGCAGCTTCCCGCTGTCGGGGACGCGGGCGGGCTGAGCCTGGCCGTCATGATTTGGGGAAGGGCGGTGCGTCGGGATGGACGCGCCGCCCTTTTCGTTGGGTGGGGCATGGGCGTCGACTTCGCTCAGCCTGACCAGGGTGAGGTATCCAACCCCATTCCCACCAGCCGTTCAGGCTGAGCGAAGTCGAAGCCCAAGGGAGCAACCCCACCACATAACCGGTTCAATTCCCGGCAAATCCCGTTACGCTGTCCCGATAACCAAAAAGGGGACAAGCATGATCGACCGGCGATATTTCCTGGGAGGCACGGCGGCGCTGGCCGTGGCGGCGAACAGCGAGGCTGTCCTCGCCCAGACGACACAGCCGACCCGGTTGAATGCGCTGTTCGACACGCTGGTCCAGGAACAGCTTCGCCGCAGTCCGGAGGGGGCCACCAATCTCGGCCTCGACACCGGCACCAATGCCGATCTGCGCAGCAAGCTGTCCGACCAGTCGCCCGCCGGGATCGCGGCGGCCAAGGCGGCGACCAAGGCCGATCTGACCCGCCTTCAGGCGATCGATCCCGCCACGCTGTCGCCCGAGGAGCGGATCGATCTGGAATCGATCCTCTACACCCGCCGCTCGGCGGAGGCGGTGCAGGCGTTCGACTTTGGCGGTTATTCCTATGGCCCCAGCCCCTATGTCGTGTCGCAACTGTCGGGCGCCTATCAGTCGGTCCCCGACTTCCTCGATACCAAGCACAAGATCGCGACGGCGGGCGATGCCGACGCTTATCTGATGCGGCTTCGGGCTTTCGCGACCCAGATGGATGCGCAGACCGATCGGATGCGCCACGATGCGGGACAGGGCGTGGTGCCGCCCGACTTCATCCTCGACCTCGCGCTCGAACAGATGGGCAAGACCCGCCAGCCCGCCGACCAGGCGCTGGTCGTCCAGTCGCTCGCCCGCCGTGCCGCCGAGAAGGGGTTGGGGGACGGCTATGCGCAGGCCGCCGCCAAAATCCATGAGGCCGAAATCCTCCCCGCGCTCGACCGGCAGATCGCCTATGCCAAGTCCCTGCGCGCCAAGGCCACCCATGACGCGGGCGTGTGGAAGCTGCGCGAGGGGGCGGCCTATTATCCGGTCGCGCTGAAAGCCAATACGACGACCGGCTTCTCGCCCGACGAAGTCCACCGCTTCGGCCGCGACCAGGCGGCGATGCTGTCCGCCCGGCTGGACGCGCTGCTCCGGAAACAGGGCTTTACCAAGGGGACGGTCGGCCAGCGCATGGCCGCGCTCTACAAGAATCCCGACCAGCTTTATCCCAATACCGATGAGGGCAAGCGCGCCGCCATCGCCTATTGCAACGAACGGCTGGACGCGATCCGCACCCGCCTGCCGCAGGTGTTCGAGCGGCTGCCGCAATATGGCTTCGAGGTGCGTCGCGTTCCCGTACAGACCGAGGCGGGCGCGGCGGCGGCCTTCGCGCAATCGCCCGCGATCGATGGTTCGCGGCCGGGGCTGGTCTATTTCAACCTGAAGGACAGCGCCGACTGGCCCAAATTCTGTCTGGCGACGACCGTCTATCACGAAGGGCTGCCGGGGCATCAGATGGAGGGCGGCCTTGCCCTGTCCAACACGCGCCTGCCGCTGATCCGCAAGATCAACGGCTTTTCGGGCTATGGCGAGGGCTGGGCGCTCTATGCCGAGCAATTGGCGGACGAGATCGGCATGTATGACGACGATCCGCTGGGGCAGCTGGGCTATCTGAAGTTCCTGCTGTTCCGCGCCAATCGCTGCGTGGTCGATACCGGGCTTCACCATCTGCGCTGGACCCGCGAACAGGCGATCCGCCATTTCGTCGAGGCCGAGGGCGAGGCGGAGGGCTTCGCCACGCGCGAGGTGGAACGCTATTGCGTCAATCCCGGGCAGGCGGCGAGCTACAAGCTTGGCCATTCGGTCTTCGTCGACATTCGCGACCTGGCGAAGAAGCAGAAGGGCGCGGCGTTCGATCTGAAGGCCTTCCACACCGCCGTGCTGCGCCATGGCCGCGTGCCGCTCGACGTGCTGCGCCGGATCGGGGAGGAGTGGGCCAGGGCTTGACCGGCGCCGGTATCACGGTGATCCTCCCATCCGGGAGATTATCGCGATGCAGGGCGGCGTTCGGATCCGGCAGGACAAGTGGCGGCGGCTGGCGGCTGTCGTCGCCACGGTGGCGGTCCATGCTGCGATCGTGGCGCTGTTGATCCTGGGGCAATCGCGAATTCGGCGGATCGACGATTCTCGGTGGTCGTCGCTGGCCTTGTTCGATGTGCCGCCTTTGCCCGAACCGCCACCCCTATCCGTGCCACCGCCACCGATCGAGCCCGCGCCGGTCAAGCGCGAAAGCCTGGCGGTGCGCCCGACGGCCGGCGGCGGATCGCCTCGTCCTGCGCCTGCCCCCGCCGCGCCGCAAGCCGCCCCCGCTGCGGTCGCGACGGCGCACTTCGATATGGTCGACCTGCCCGCCCCGGCCGCGGGGGTCAGCGCCGAACCGTCGCTGCGTATCGGGACGGCATTGTCGGATGGACGTGGCGCGGGCATCGCCAGCGGCCAGGGCACCGGTGGGGAAGGGCGAGGCACCGGCAATGGGCGTGGCGACGGCGATGGACCGGGCGACGGACGGTTACGCTTTGCGCTGGCCGAATGGATCGAAAAGCCGCCACAGGCCGTGATCGATGCGGCCTTTCCGAAGATGGCGCGAAGCGGCGGCATCAGCGGCGTCGCGGTGCTGCTCTGCGTCGTGCCTACGCCCGGTCGGCCCAAAAGCTGCTCGGTCGCGGCCGAAAAACCCAAGGGGCGCGGATTCGGGACGGCGGCACTCAGCCTCTATCCGCAATTCCGCCTCCGCCCGGTCATGAAGGGGGATCAGGTCATTCAGCCCAAGGTGCTGGTGCCGGTGACCTTCGACGCCCGACGATAGCGGGTCGCCTTCACCGCGTGACGCGCGTGATATGCCCCATCTTGCGCCCCGGCCGCGCCTCGCCCTTGCCATAGAGGTGCAAGTGCGCACCCTTTTCGGTCAGAGCGGTTTCCCAGGCATCGTCGCCGATCAGGTTGTCCATCTGTACTCGCGTGCCGGTCAGCGACGTATCGCCCAGGGGTAGGCCGCAAATCGCGCGGATATGATTCTCGAATTGCGAGGTTTCGGCACCCTCGATCGTCCAGTGCCCCGAATTGTGCACGCGCGGCGCCATCTCGTTGAAGACGGGGCCGTTCTCGGTCGCGAAGAACTCGCAGGCCAGTACGCCGACATAGCCCAGCTCTTCGGCGATACGGATGGCGAGCGCGGTCGCCTCTTCGGCCTGGGCGGCGATTTCGGGCGGCGCGGGCAGGGTCGAGGTGCGCAGGATCGCGTCGCGATGAACATTGTGCGGCGGATCGTAACGGACCGCCTTCCCGTCTTCCCCACGCGCGATCAGGATCGAGAATTCATGGGTGAAGCGGATGAACCCTTCCAACACCGCCGGACCACCGATCGCTTCCCACGCGGCGGCGGCCTCGGACAGGTCGCGGATCAGCACCTGCCCCTTGCCGTCATAGCCGAAGCGGGTCGTCTTCAGGATGGCGGGGCAGCCGATCCGCTCCAGCGCGGCGGTCAGGTCGGCGGCGCCATTCACCTCTGCCCAGGGGGCGGGGCGGCCACCGACCTTCTCGACAAAGCTCTTCTCGGCGATCCGGTCCTGCGCGACGCGAAGCGCGGCAGGTGAGGGGTGGACGGGCAACCGCTCGGCCAGCCATTCGACCGGCGTCACGTCGACATTCTCGAATTCATAGGTGACGACGTCACAGGCGGCGACGAAATCGGCCAGCACGACCTTGTTGTGATAATCCGCGCGGGTCAGCGAGGAGGCGGTCTGCGCCGCGACGCTTTCCTCGTCCGGGGCCAGCACATGGGTGCGATAGCCCAGTTGCGCGGCCGCCACCGCCAGCATCCGGCCCAGTTGGCCGCCACCCAAGATTCCGATCGTCGCGCCCGGCTTCAACATTGGCTTACCCTTGCGGATCGTTGGCGACGCTGTCGGTCTGGCGCTGGCGCCAGGCCTGCAATCGCTCGGACAGCGCTTCGTCGGACAGCGACAGGATCGAGGCGGCGAGCAGACCCGCATTGATCGCCCCCGCCTTGCCGATGGCCAGCGTGCCGACGGGAATGCCGCCCGGCATCTGGACGATCGAGAGCAGGCTATCCATGCCCTTCAGCGCCTTGGATTCGACCGGGACGCCCAGCACCGGCAGATGCGTCATCGACGCCGCCATGCCCGGCAAATGCGCCGCGCCGCCAGCCCCCGCGATGATGACCTTGATCCCGCGATCGGCGGCGGTGGTGGCATAATCGTACAGACGCTGCGGTGTGCGGTGCGCGGAGACGACGCGGGTCTCGTGCGCGATGCCCAGCGCCTCCAGCGTCTCGGCGGCATGCCGCATGGTTTCCCAGTCCGAAGTGGACCCCATGATGATCCCGACCGACGTCATATCCGCTGTTCCGCCTTAGCCCCTTTGGCCCCGTTGCCGGGGAAGCGGGCTGCCTAGCGGGGCGAGGCGAGGGGGGCAAGTTTCCGTATGCGTTCGGGCATGGTGGCGGGCGTTTTTGCCGGAGCGGGGGGCGTGGGCTTCGACTTCGCTCAGCCTGAACGGAGGATGGAGTCGGGTTCGCGCGGAGACGCGGAGGCGCGGAGGTGTCGGTCTGGGCTGCCGCGTAGCCCTCCCTGTCGAACGGAAGACGATGGCAGGCTCCGATGGGAACAATAGACCTGCCGCGCGGACTAAATCTCCGCGTCTCCGCGCCTCCGCGCGAACAAAAATCTTCGTGTCTTCGCGGCTTCGCGTGAAATCAGATGGTCACGCGAAGCCGCGATGGCGCGAAGAGGTCGGCGCGCGAGGCGGTCGCACGTCAGACCGCCCCTCGTCTCCCGATCGCTTAGCGTTCCGACAGATAGTAACGATCGGTCGGGGTCAGGTCGTCGGCCAGTTCATAGACGATCGGCTGCGCGGTCGGGATTTCGAGACCGGTGATCTCGTCGTCCGGGATGTTCGACAGATGCTTGACCAGCGCGCGCAGCGAGTTGCCGTGCGCCGAGATCAGCACGCGATTGCCGTCGCGCAGCGCGGGCGCGATGCGTTCGTCCCAATAGGGCAGGACGCGCGCGATCGTGTCCTTCAGGCTCTCGGTCTCGGGCACGTCGATGCCCGCATAGCGGCGGTCGGCCGACACGTCATATTCGCCGCCGGCATCGGCCGGGGGCGGGGGCACGTCGAAGCTGCGACGCCAGATCTTCACCTGTTCGTCGCCATGCTTGGCCGCCGTCTCGGCCTTGTCGAGCCCGGTCAGCCCGCCATAATGCCGCTCGTTCAGGCGCCAATGCTTTTCGGTCGGCAGCCACAGGCGACCCATGACCTCCAGCGCGAGGTTCAGCGTCTTGATCGCGCGGGTCTGGAGGCTGGTGAAGGTCAGGTCGAAGTCGAGACCCTTCTCGGCCATCAGCGCACCCGCCGCGCGGGCTTCGGCGGCACCCTGGGCGGTGACGTCGACGTCCCACCAGCCGGTGAAGCGGTTCTCCAGATTCCAGGCGGACTGGCCGTGGCGGATCAGGACGAGCTGGGGCATGGAAACTCCTTGAAGATGATGGTCCCGCATAGAACGGGTGGGTGGCCGGGTCCAACCCCGGTGGGATCAATGGGCGGAGCGGCGCTGGGTGGAGGCCGGATTGGCCTTCAGCACGCGGCCCATCCGCGTCGGCCGGTCGAGCAGTTCGCCGCCGCAATCGGGGCAGACCTCGTCCAGTTCGTCGGCGCATTCGGCGCAAAAGGTCGATTCCAGCGAGCAGATGAAGGCGCCGCCCTGCGACGGGGGCAGGTCCGCGCCGCAGCGCTCGCAATCGGGGCGCATTTCCAGCATCAGGCGGCCACCTCGCGCACTACGTCGCAAATGCGATCGACCAGCGTTTCCACCTGCCGCCTGTCCTCTCCCTCGGCCATCACGCGGATGACCGGTTCGGTGCCGGACGGGCGGATGACCAGCCGACCACGCCCCGTCAGTTCGGCCTCGGCGGCGGCGATGACGCCCTGCACCTTTTCATGCTCGAGCGGCTTGCCGCCCGCGAAGCGGACATTTTTGAGAAGTTGGGGCAGCGGATCGAAACGGTGCAGCACCTCGCTGGCGGGGGCGCCGGCGCGCTTGAGTTCGGCCAGCACCTGAAGCGCCGCGACCAGCCCGTCGCCGGTCGTCGCATAGTCGGACAGGATGATATGGCCCGATTGCTCGCCACCGACATTATAGCCGCGCGCGCGCATCGCCTCCAGGACATGGCGGTCGCCGACCTTGGTGCGGACCAGCCCCAGCCCCTGCGCCGCCAGATGCCGCTCCAGCCCCAGATTGGACATGACCGTGGCGACCAGCCCACCGCCCGCCAGCCGCCCTTCACGGGCATAGCTGGTGGCGATCGTCGCCATCAGCTGGTCGCCGTCGATCACGGTGCCGGTTTCGTCGACGATGATCAGGCGGTCGGCATCGCCGTCCAGCGCGATGCCGATGTCTGCGCCGCTTGCCACCACCGTCTCGGCCAGCGTCTGCGGCGCGGTCGAGCCGACGCCGTCATTGATGTTGATGCCGTTGGGCGTCACGCCGATCGCGACCACGTCCGCACCCAGTTCCCACAGGGCGGCGGGGGCGACCTTGTACGCCGCGCCGTTCGCGCAATCGATCACCACGCGCAGGCCGTCGAGGCGCAGCGATTGCGGGAAGGTCGACTTGGCGAAGTGGATATAGCGGCCGGCGGCGTCCTCGACCCGGCGGGCGCGACCGATCTTCCCCGAGGGGGCCAGCGGCACCTTCTCCTCGATCAGCGTCTCGATCGCCTCTTCCGCCTCGTCCGACAGCTTATAGCCATCGGGACCGAACAGCTTGATGCCATTGTCGGCGAACGGATTGTGGCTGGCCGAGATCATCACGCCGATATCGGCGCGCATCGAATGGGTCAGCATCGCCACGGCGGGCGTCGGCAGCGGGCCGACCATCACCACGTCCATGCCCACGCTGGTGAACCCGGCGACCAGGGCGGATTCGAGCATATAGCCCGACAGGCGGGTGTCCTTGCCGATCACCACGCGGTGGCGGTGATCGCCGCGCTGGAAATAGGCGCCGGCGGCCATGCCGACCTTCATCGCCATCTCGGCGGTCATCACCGCGCCATTGGTCGCGCCGCGAATGCCATCGGTGCCGAAATATTTTCTTGTCATGCGGCCGGGTCCCTGCCGAATAAAGAGGAAACGTTATGAGGTTGCGACCCGTTTAGCGTGACCTTTCCAAAAGCTCAAAGCTACCGAGAGGCCTCATGTCGCGCGCCACCCTGATCCTTCTGTGTCTTGCCGCGGGCCTGCTCGTCGGGGTGGGAGCGGGCGCCTGGTCGCCGGGTGTGGCCGATGGCGCGGTGACGATCGCGCGACCGGTCGGGACCTTGTGGCTGAACGGGTTGCAGATGACGGTCATCCCGTTGGTGGTCACGCTGCTGATCACCGGAGTCACCGCCACCGCGCAGGCGGCGCAGGCCGGGCGGATCGCGGCGCGGGCGATCCTGACCTTCCTGACGCTGGTCACGCTGACCGCGACCATGGCGGCGTTGGTGACGCCTTTGCTTCTCCACCTGCTGCCCATTCCGCGCGGTGCGGCGGAGGCGCTGCGCGGGGCACTGGGCCATGCCGAGCCGGTCACCGCGCCGCCGCCCATGGCCGAATTCGTGACCGGAATCGTGCCGACCAACATCTTTGCGGCGGCGACCAACAATGCGCTGCTCTCGCTGATCCTGTTCACCCTGGCCTTCGCCTTCGCCATCACCCGGATCGAGGGAGAGGGGCGCGAGACGCTGTTGCGCGTGTTCACCGCGATCCGCGACGCAATGCTGGTGCTGATCGGCTGGGTGCTATGGCTGGCGCCGCTGGGGGTGTTCGCGCTGGCCTTCGTCGTGGGGGCGACGGCGGGGGGCGGGGCGTTCCGCGCGCTGGCGCATTACATCACGATCATCGCGAGCATCGGCGTCATCGTCATCCTGATGGCCTATGGCGTGGCGGCTCTGGCGGCGCGGGTGCCCGTGGGACGCTTCGTTCGGGGGCTGGCCCCGGCGCAGGCGGTCGCCATCTCCACCCAAAGCTCGCTCGCCAGCCTGCCGGCGATGATCGAGGGGGCGAAGGCGATGCGGATCGCCCCCGCCACCGCCGGACTGGTGCTGCCCATGGCGGTCGCGATGTTCCGCGCGACCCAGCCCGCGATGAACGTCGCGGTCGCGCTCTATATCGCCGACTGGTTCGGGATCGTGCCGAACATGGCCGCGGTCGTCGCGGCGGGGGTGGTCGCGATCCTGTGTTCGCTGGGATCGGCCAGCCTGCCCGCGCAGATCACCTTCTTCGCCTCGATCGCGCCGGTCTGCGTCGCGCTGGGGGTGCCCGCCGCGCCCCTGGGGCTGTTGATCGCAGTCGAGACGATTCCCGATATTTTCCGGACGCTTGGCAATGTCAGCATGGACCTTGCCGCGACCGCGACCGTTGCCCGGATGAGTCGCACCATCGATGAGGACGCACGATGAAATACCGCACGCTCGGCCCCGAATTCGAGGTTTCCGCACTGGGCCTGGGCTGCATGCCGATGGCAGGTATTGGGGCGAATATGTATGGCCGGGCGGACGAGGCGGAGAGTATCGCCACCATCCACCGTGCGATCGAACTTGGCGTGACCCTGTTCGACACTGCAGAAGTCTATGGCCCGCTGGTCAATGAGGAATTGGTCGGCCGTGCCATTCGCGGCAAGCGCGACGCGGTGGTGATCGCGACCAAATTCGGTTTTCGCTATGACGAGAACGGAATCACCGGCGCGGATTCCACGCCGACCAATGTCCAGCGCGCTTGCGAAAGCTCGCTCAGGCGGCTCGGCGTCGAGACGATCGATCTCTTCTACCAGCACCGGGTCGATCCCCATGTTCCCATCGAGGATACGGTCGGCGCGATGGGGCGGTTGGTCGAGCAGGGAAAGGTGCGTCGGCTGGGCCTGTCGGAGGCGGGGGCCGAGACGATCCGCCGCGCCGCCGCCGTCCACCCGATCGCGGCGGTCCAGTCCGAATATTCGCTATGGGAACGCGATGTCGAGGCGGACATCCTGCCGGTCGTGCGCGAACTGGGGATCGGCTTCGTGCCGTACAGCCCATTGGGGCGCGGTTTCCTGACCGGGCAGATCACCACGCGTGAGGATTTGCCGGAGGGTGACTATCGTCGCAACGACCCGCGTTATTCGGCGGAGAATTTCGATCGGAATATGAAGGTCGTCGAGGTGGTGAAGCAGATCGCCGCCGCGCATGACGCCAGTGCGGCGCAGGTGGCGCTCGCCTGGCTGCTGGCGCAAGGGGATGAGATCGTGCCGATCCCAGGCTCCAAGCGGCGTGCTACGCTGGAGGATTCGATGAAGGCGGCGGACATCACCTTGTCGGCCGAGGATCTGGCGAAGCTCGACGAAGCCTCGCCGCGCGGCGGCACCGCCGGGCCCCGCTATGGCGAGCGGGCGATGGCGATGACGCGGCTCTGAGCCGTGCGTCCCTAGTCCTCACTTCCGTTCGCACTGAGCGAAGCCGAAATGCACGGGACTTCGCTCAGCCTGCAACGGAGGTTGGGTGTTCGGGGCGGTCGGGCTTTCCTCGACCGCCCCGCGCCGATCAATGCGGCTTTTGCTCCAGCCGGGTATCGATCCCGGCCGCCGCCGGCTCGGCCAGTTCCTTGTCCCCCGCCAGCGCTCCCTCGGTCTTGAGCAGGTCGAGATGCATCAGTTTGGCGACGAAGGGCGAGATGATCAGCACGACGATGCCGATCCCGATCGAGAACCAGCCGATCCGCGTATAGACGTCGAGCACCTTGTCCGGCCCGGCGCCCTCGCCACCGGTCGCCTGCGCAATCAGCCCGGCGATGAAATTGCCCGCTGCCGTCGCCAGGAACCAGGTGCCCATCATCAGCCCGGTCATGCTGGGCAGCGACAGCCGCGTCATCGCCGACAGCCCGACCGGGGAGAAGCAGAGTTCGGCCATGGTGTGGATCAGATAGACCAGGATGACGAAAATCACCGGCGTCGGCGCCCCGGCATAGAGCGCGGCACCCGCCACCAGGACCAGAAAGCCCGCGCCCACGCCGACCAGGCCGATGCCGAACTTGAACGGCGCGCTCGGCTCCCATCCCCGCTTGGCGAGCAGGGTCCAGACCGCCGCGAAGACCGGGGCCAGCAGGATGATGAAGATCGAGTTGACCGACTGGAAGGCCGAGGCCGGGATCGTCCAGCCGAGCAGGCTACGGTCGACCGAGCGGTCGGTATAGACGTTGAGCGAGGAGCCCGCCTGTTCGAACAAGGCCCAGAAGAGCGGGCACAGCGCGATCAGGAACAGCGCGGCGAGGATACGGTCGCGATCGACCTTGGCCAGGGTGAATACCGCCCGCCACAGGATGAAGCCCACGGTGCCCACGCTGAACACGATCAGCAGCGTACCGACCGCATCCTGATGCCGGATCAACTGCCATGTCACCAGCGTCGCGGCGATCCCGCCCAGATAGATCAGCCATTCGCGCGACAGACCGGCCACGACCGGCGCGCGCAACGCGGGCAGCGAGGGCGCTTCACCAGCGCCGTGGAGTTCGCGCTTCAGCCCGATGAAGGCGACCAGGCCCAGCAACATGCCGATGCCCGCCGCGCCGAAGCCATAGGCCCAGCCCACCGTCTCGCCCAGCACGCCGCACACGATCGGCCCCAGCGCGCCGCCGCCGTTGATCCCCATGTAGAAGATCGAGAAGGCGGGATCGCGCCGCATGTCGTCGCGCGCATAAAGCTGTCCCACCAGCACCGAGATATTGGCCTTGAGGAAACCGGTGCCGATCACGATCGCCGCCAGCGCCAGGTAGAAGCCCTCCAGATAGACGCCCTGCGCCCCCTGTGGCCCTTCCAGCGCAGCGATCAGCAAATGGCCGAAGGCGATGAAGACGCCGCCCGCCAAGACGGCGCGCCTCGCCCCCAGATAGCGGTCGGCCAGATAGCCGCCGATCACCGGCGTGAAATAGACCAGCGACATATAGGCGGCATAGATGCCGAAGGCCGGTTCGTCGGTGAACAGGAAGTGTTTGGTCAGGTAGAAGACCAGGATGGCGCGCATTCCGTAGAAGGAAAAACGCTCCCACATCTCGGTGAAGAACAACAGGAACAGGCCTCGGGGATGCCCCAAAACCGTTTTGCCGCGCGCGGCGGCCTCATACGCAGTCGCCATGCCGGCGTTTACTCCATCGGGATCGCCCCCTGCGCACCGTGGGCACGCGAGGGGGCGTAATGGTTCGGTAACCTAACGCCAAAGCCGCGACTGTAAATATCATGCGCGACGGCGTAAGGATCGATCCCATGACCGATAGGACCTTCAACGACCGTTCGACCCCGCTGACCCTGCTCGCCACCCGCCGATCGGGCAAGCCGCGCGACCTGATCGCCCCCGGCCCGGACGAGGCCGAACTGTCCGACATGCTCGCCATCGCCGCGCGCACCCCGGACCATGGCAAACTGGCCCCATGGCGGTTCGTGATCGTGCCCAGCGCCGCGCGGGCGGCACTGGCCGAGGTCATCACCGCCGCCTATCGTGCCGAGCGGCCGCAGGCGAGCGTGACCGAGATCGCCGCGCTGGAGCAGTTCCCGCATCAGGCGCCCTCGCTGGTCGTCATGCTATCCAGCCCGCGGACCGACAGCCATATTCCGATGTGGGAACAGGAATTGTCCGCGGGCGCTGCGTGCATGAACCTGCTCCATGCCGCCCATGCCATGGGCTATGCCGCAGGGTGGCTGACCGGCTGGCCCGCCTTTTCGGATGCGGTTCGCGACGCGTTCGGGGCGGCGCCGGAACGCATCGTCGGATTCGTCTTTATCGGCACGCCCGGCCGTCCGCTCGACGAGCGTCCGCGCCCCGACATGGCGCGGATCGTCTCAACCTGGCATGGTCCGGCCGCATGACGGGGGCAGGCCGCTGCAAACGTTATCCTATAGCCCTCTCGACTTTGTTCTACCCATGCTGTATTAATCCGGCATGACAGCTCTTAGCGGTGACGACAGCCCGGTATATATCCGCCTGCGCGGGACGATCGCGGCGGGTATCCTGAACGGCACCTATCGGACGGGGGACCAGCTTCCTTCGGTTCGGGCGCTGGCGGCGGAGCAGGGGGCCAATCCCCTGACGGTGGCCAAGGCGTATCAGAGCTTTCAGGACGACGGCTATGTCGAGGTTCGGCGCGGGGTGGGCATGTTCGTGATGCCGGGCGCCGCCGACCGTCTGCGCGCGGCCGAGCGGCAGAGTTTCCTGACGGTGCAATGGCCGCGCATCCGCGATCACATTGAGCTTTTGGGCCTCGACGCCACCGACCTGTTGCGGGTCGAGCGGGTCTGACGACGGGGCCCGGCCCGGCTATTCCTCGCCCAGCCGATCAGCCCCGACCCCGCCAGAAACGCCGCCGCCAGTCCGGCGGCCGAGGCGATGGCGCGCCAGATCCAGGGCATTTCCCGCCCGGTGTGAAGCCGCTGGACCCATGACCGGCCGAGCGGGGTCGCGCGGGCCGGGCTGGACACGGCGGACCGGCTATCGTCCGCGACCTTGATGACATTTGGCGCTCGTCCGGCAAAGTGCACCGTCCAGTCGGGCGAGCGCTCGGTCGGCCAGTCGATCGCGATCAGCGAACCGCGCGACCATCGCCGTGCGCTGGCGACGACGCGCTCGACCGACAGGGTGGTGCGCGAGACGGGCGGTGCGCCGGTGTCGGAATGCCACGCCACCGAGTCTCCGGTCAGCGCGGCGAATGCGTCCGGAAAGGCGAGCGCGGTGCCGGTCAGCGTCAGGACGGAGATCGGCAGGATCGACCACCAGCCGATCCGACGGTGCCAGCTTATCGTCCGCCCCCCGGCCTTGACCGATCGTCCGGCGGCTCGGGGGGCCAGCCCGGTCAGGCAGATCAGCAGCAGCGCCACGCCCATGACGCCGACGACCGGGCGTCCCGCATCGCCCAGGAACAGACGGTCATGCAGACGGCGAAGCCAGCCGCTCGCCCCATCGTCGCGCACCCCGCTGGCGAGGATCCTCGCGGTGGGGGGATCGAGGAACAGCAGGTAGCGCGCATCGCGGCGTGGAGTGTCGAGCCGGACCAGAACCGGCGAGGACCCCCGCTCCAGCGACAGACCGGCGATCCGCTGACCGGGCTTGAGCGTGGATTGCGCGGCGGCGACATAGGCCTGCGCCGCCAGACGCGTCTCGCCGCTCGTCCGGTACCGAGCCGGCGCGGCGATCCGGTCGAGCGCCGGCGTCCAGACCAGCACCGCCCCGGACAGCGCGATCGCCATGCCGATCAGCCCCGCCACCAGACCCAGCCAGCGGTGGAGGCGCAATCCGATGCGAGGAAGCGAAAGTCCGGCCACAATTACCCCGAAACAGTCGGCGCGACCTGCCGTAGCGGGCGGATGACGTCAATCGGCTGGAGTATCCGCCATGGCCGAAACCATGGCCACCGCTCCGTGCCCATGGCCCCATCCCTTCCCCTTGCTCCGTCCAGGCTGAGCGGGGGGCATGGGATGTGCGCTGCGGCGAGCCGGCCTCAACGACGAAGGAACAACCACGACCGGATCGCGCTCGCCAGATTGGGCGGGTCGTCCGCCGTGATCCGCAACGCGTCGATTTCCGCCACCAGCGCCGACAGCGGCAAAGCGTGCGCTACCGCCGCGTCCTCCAGCGCCGTCCAGAAGACCGGCTCCAGGCTGATCGAGGTCTGGTGCCCGGCGATGGTGATCGAACGTTTGACCGGCCCGACAAACCCTTCCGCTGGGGCCGCGATCCGGCTCATTCTGTGTCGAACAGGCTGGCCAGCTGCTCGATGATCGTGCCCCCCAGCTGCTCGGCATCCATGATCGTCACCGCGCGCGCATAATAGCGGGTCACGTCATGGCCGATGCCGATGGCGACCAGTTCGACCGGGCTCTTGGTTTCGATCCAGCCGATCACCTGGCGCAGATGCCGCTCCAGATAGCTGCCCGAATTGACCGACAGGGTCGAATCGTCCACCGGCGCACCGTCGGAGATGACCATCAGGATGCGCCGCTCCTCGGGCCGCGCGACCAGCCGGCTATGCGCCCAGAGCAGCGCCTCGCCGTCGATATTTTCCTTGAGCAGCCCCTCGCGCATCATCAGGCCGAGATTGTTGCGCGCACGCCGCCACGGCTCGTCGGCCTGTTTGTAGACGATATGGCGAATGTCGTTCAGCCGCCCCGGCTGCGGCGGGCGTCCGGCGGCGAGCCAGGTTTCGCGGGCTTGGCCGCCCTTCCACGCGCGGGTGGTGAAGCCGAGGATCTCGGTCTTCACCCCGCACCGCTCCAGCGTCCGCGCGAGAATATCGGCGGAGATGGCGGCGATGCCGATCGGCCGCCCGCGCATCGATCCCGAATTGTCGATCAGCAAAGTGACGACGGTATCGCGGAAATCGGTGTCCCGCTCGATCTTGTAGGACAGCGACTGGCCGGGATTGACCACAACGCGCGCCAGCCGCGCCGCGTCCAGAATGCCCTCTTCCTGGTCGAAATCCCAGGATCGCGACTGTTGCGCCATCAACCGGCGTTGCAGCCGGTTGGCGAGCTTCGATACGGCCGATTGCAGATGCGCGAGTTGCTGGTCGAGATAGCCGCGAAGCCTCGCCAGTTCGTCGGCGTCGCACAACTCGCCGGCCGCGATCACCTCGTCGAACTGGGTGGTCCAGGGCTTGTAGTCGAACTGCGCCGACGGATCGATCAGCGGGCGGTTGGGGCGGGTCGGCTGGCTGCCTTCGTCGCCATCCTCGCCGGGTTCGCCATCGAGATCGTCGAGCGAGTCCTGACTCTGGTCCTGCGATTCGCCGTCCTCGCTGTCCGAGTCGCGCTTTTCGGCGCGCGCCTCGACCTCGCCTTCGCCCTGACCCTGCTCGTCGTTATCCTCGTCGCTCTCGTCCTGCTGCTGTTCGTCCTCGCCTTCTTCCTCATTGCCGCCTTCGTCGGCCTCTTCCGGTTCGGCGGGGGGCTCGGCGAGTTCGAGGTCGGCCAGCATCCTGGCGGTCAGCGATTGGAACGCCTTCTGGTCGTCCATCGCGCCCGCCAGCGCGTCGAGATCGGTCGCGCCTTCCAGCCAGTCGCGGACCAGCGCCAGCGCGGGCGCGGTTTCGGCGGGCGAAGGGCGTCCCGTCATCCGCTCGCGCAGGAGCAAACCCAGCGCGGTCGACAGCGGCACCTCGTCGCGATTGCGCGCTCGCGTCAACGGGTCTGAGCGCAACCGGACGTCGAGCGCATGGGCCAGATTGTCGCCGATCCCGGCATAGCCACGCGCGCCCAGCGCCTCGATCCGCGCCGTCTCGACCGCGTCGTACACAGCACGCGCCACCGCCTCGACCGGTGCCGCCTTCGCATGGAGCGCCGTGTCGTGCAGCTTCAGCCGCAGCGCGAAGGCATCGGCGAAACCGCGCGCCTCCGCCACCTGATCGGCGGGCAGCGCACGGCCAGGCATGGGCACGCGGATATGCTTGCCCGACGACGTCGGCGCATCGGCGGTGAAGGCGAGCTCGACCTCCGGCTCTTGCGCGATGGTGCGCGCCGTGCCGCCGAGAACCGCCTTGAACCGGTCGAGAGGTGTGTCGTTCGCCACGCGAATCAGGCCCGGCCGACGACGCTTTCGGGCAGGTCCTTGCCGAATACGCGCTGATAATATTCCGCGACCAGCGCGCGCTCATTCTCGTCGCACTTGTTGAGGAAGGACAGGCGGAAGGCAAAGCCCGGATCGCCGAAGATCAGCGTGTTCTGCGCCCAGGTGATGACGGTACGCGGGCTCATCACGGTCGAGATGTCGCCGTTGATGAAGCCCTTGCGTGTCATGTCGGCGACGCGGACCATGTTCTCGACCAGCTGCTTGCCGTCAGGCTTGTCATATTCACCCGACTTGGCGAGCACGATCTGCGCCTCGGTCGCGGCGGGCAGATAGTTGAGCGTAACCACGATGTTCCAGCGGTCCATCTGGCCCTGGTTGATCTGCTGCGTGCCATGATAGAGCCCGCTCGTGTCGCCCAGGCCGACCGTGTTGGCGGTGGCGAACAGACGGAACCACTTGTTGGGGCGGATGACGCGATTCTGGTCGAGCAGGGTCAGCTTGCCCTCGGTCTCCAGCACGCGCTGGATCACGAACATCACGTCGGGACGGCCCGCATCATATTCGTCGAACACGAGCGCGGTCGGCGTCTGGAGCGCCCAGGGGAGCAGGCCCTCGCGGAACTCGGTCACCTGCTGCCCGTCCTTCAGGACGATGGCGTCACGGCCGATCAGGTCGATACGGCTGATATGCGCGTCCAGGTTGATGCGGATGCACGGCCAGTTCAGGCGTGCCGCCACCTGCTCGATATGGCTCGACTTGCCGGTGCCGTGATAGCCCTGCACCATCACGCGGCGATTGTGCGAAAAGCCCGCCAGGATCGCCAGCGTCGTGTCGGGATCGAACACATAGGCGGGATCGAGATCGGGGACGCGCTCATCGGCCTGCGAAAAGGCGGGCACCTCCATGTCGGTGTCGATGCCGAACAGGTCGCGCACCGACACCATCTTGTCGGGTGCATCGAGAATCGTCGTATCGCGGCTGTCGGGAAGCGTATTCGGGATGTTGGTCATCAGGCCCTCGTCTCGTCGCTTAACGCCTTAGGCCAATGGCGGCTCCCTACTCAATGGCAAGCATCGCACGAAGATGGCCGTCGGACGTGGGGGAGGCGATTGCGCGGACCGGGCTTCGGGATCATCCTAGCGCCGGCGAATCGGGCAAAGGTCGCTGTCCAAGATGTTGATAGGTCGCGTAAAACTTGCTGAGGGGCAGGCAATATGGCGAATTTTACCTGGTACGAACTGCTGACCGACGATGTCGACGCGGCCCAGGCTTTTTACGGCGCGGTGATCGGCTGGCAGGTCGGCGACAGCGGTATCGTCGATCTCGATTATCGCATTTTTGCGACGCCGGAGGGCGAGGCGGTCGCCGGACTGATGCGGCGGCCGGACGGCGCGCCGGGCAGGCCCGTCTGGTTCGGCTATCTGCCGGTGGTCGATGTCGACGAGTCGCTGGGTACGATCCGGGAGGATGGCGGATCGGTGCTGATGCCCGCATGGACCATGGCGGGCGTGGGTCGCATGGCGCTTGTGGCCGATCCGCTGGGCGCGCCCTTCTATATCATGGCGGCGGAGGAGGAGCGGCCGTCCCGCGCCTTTGTCGAGCATGGCAGCGGCGCGGTGATCGGTCATGTCGTCTGGAACGAGCGGATCGCCAGCGATCCCGAACGGGCGCTGGGCTTTTTCGGGCGGCATTTCGGTTGGGTCCAGCAAGGCGGGATGCCGATGGGCGAATTGGGCGAATATCGCTTTCTGTTCGATGGCCCGGTGTGCCTGGGCGCGCTGATGGCCACGCCGCCGGGGGAGGAGCCGGGATGGCGCTTCTATTTTGCGGTGGACGACATCGACGCGGCGGCGATGCGGATTCGCGACCATGGTGGGCAGGTCGAGCAGGGGCCGATGGAAATCCCCGGCGGGGAATTTTCGCTCTCCGCCCGCGATCCACAGGGCGCCCGCTTCGGGCTGGTCGGGCCGCGAAAGTAGAATCCTCCCCGGCACGGGGAGGGGGACCATGCAAAGCATGGTGGAGGGGGTTCTCCACACAGGACGTACCATGAGGCACGTCCCCTCCGTCAGCGCTACGCGCTGCCACCTCCCCGCGAGCGGGGAGGATCGGTCATGCGAATGCTGGTGCCTTTCGCAATTGCTGATAGGCCGCGATCACCTTTTGCAACTGCCCTTCATGGGTCCGATCGCCACCATTGCGGTCGGGATGATAGCGGCGGACCAGTTCGCTATAGCGCCGCCGCAGCGCGCTCCGGTCCGCATCCGCTTCCAGCCCCAGCACTTTCAGGCTTTCGCGATCCTGCCCGGACAGCGGCTTGCCGTCGCTGCGCTCGGGTGCGGTCTCGCGGCGATAGCGGGCGGCGATGGCGTCCAGCGGATCGGAGAAATCGGCCCAGCGCGGCCCCGGATCGGTGCCGCCCTGCGCAAAGGCACGCGTCTCGCGCTCCCAGCCGGAATAGGGACGCTGCGCCCGGTGAATCTCGTCGGCGCTCATCCCGTCGAAGAAATTATAGCGGCTGTTGAATGCGCGGACATGTTCCAGGCAGAACCAGCGGAACTGCCCCGGCCCGTCGCCGCTGCGCGTCCCTTCCGCCGGCGGCGCGCGGAACTCGCCCGCCTGTTCGCAACCGGCATGGTCGCAGACGCGGCCGGTATTCTCGACCCGGCCGTGAAACCGGGCGCCCGGCTTGTCCTTTGGGGGTTTGTCCCTGGAGGTATCGTTGCTCGACCGACGCGCCACTTCTATCCGCTTGTCCCGAAAAACCGTCTATATAGGGGCCATGACCGATATCACCACCGCCCCTGTCGCCGATCAGATCAACGCCCGTCTGACCGAGGCGCTCCAGCCGACCCATCTCGACGTCATCAACGAAAGCGCGATGCATCGGGGCCATCTGGGCGATGACGGCACGGGCGAAAGCCATTTCCGGGTGATCGTCGAATCGCCGCTTTTCGCGGGCCAGTCGCGCGTCGCGCGCCAGCGCATGGTGAACCGCGCGCTCGCCGATCTGTTGTCGGAGCGCATCCATGCGCTGGCGATAAGCGCGAAAACCCCCGGAGAATAAGCCTATGTCCTATGACCTGTGGTACTGGCCCGGCCTGCCGGGACGCGGCGAGTTCGTCCGGCTGACGCTGGAGGCCGCAGGTCTGCCCTATCGCGATCGGGGCGTGGAGGAGGGCGCCGAGGCGCTGCTCGCCGATATGGAGAAGGGCGATCGCCGGCCCTTCGCTCCGCCTCATCTGCGCGTGGGGGGACAGGCGATCGCGCAGGTCGCCAACATCCTCCACTGGCTGACCGAGCGGCACGATCTCGCGCCCGAGGCCGATCGCGTGTGGCTCCACCAGTTGCAACTGACGATCAGCGACATGGTGGCGGAAGTGCATAACGTACATCACCCGGTCGCGATGATGGCCTATTATCACGAGCAGAAACCTGAAGCCGCCCGTGCCGCCGCGCAGTTCCGCGACGAACGTATTCCCAAATTCCTGGACTATTTCGATCAGGCGCTGGGCGATCGCGACTGGATGGCGGGGGACCGTTGGTCGCCCGTCGACACCTCGCTGTTCCAACTGGTCGCGGGGCTGCGCTACATGTTTCCTCGGCGCATGGCGGTGGTCGAGCGCGATTATCCGGCCCTGCTCGCGCTTCACGACCGCGTGAGAAGCCTGCCGGGCATCGCCGCCTATCTGGACAGCGAGCGGCGACAGGCGTTCAATGAAGACGGAATTTTCCGCCATTATCCGGAGCTTGATGCCGCATGATCCGCATACCCCGTCCCGCCGCGCGCATCCTGCTGGTCGATGGGGGTGGACGGACGCTGATGTTCCGCTTCACCCCCGACGACCGCCCGCCCTTCTGGTGCACCCCCGGCGGCGCGGTCGATCCGGGCGAGAGCTACGAGGATGCCGCGCGCCGTGAGCTATGGGAGGAAACCGGGCTAGACCGCGATTGCGGGCCGCAGGTCGCGCGGCGGCAGGTCGAGTTCCGCACCATCGAGGGTGTCGAGGTCGAGGCGGATGAACGCTATTTCCGCGTCGATGTCGATGCGCATGAGGTGAATGGCGCGGGCCATACCGTCCTCGAACAGCGGGTCATGCAAAGCTGGCGCTGGTTCACCCGCGAGGAACTGGCCGCGCACACCGAACCCTATTTTCCGACCGACCTGATCGAGCTGCTCGACGCCACGGAGCCCACCCATGTTTGACGATTTCCTGCTGCGCACGTTGCAGCCCTCCACCCATGATCTGGGCGGGTTCAAGGTCCACCGCACGCTCCCCAACAAGGAGCGGACGATGGTCGGCCCCTTCCTGTTCTTCGACCAGATGGGTCCGGCACAATTGCTGCCCGGATCGGGGGTCGACGTGCGGCCGCATCCGCACATCAACCTGGCGACGGTCACCTATCTGTTCGACGGGGCGATCGGGCACCGCGATTCGCTGGGCAGCGATCTGGTGATCGAGCCGGGTGCGGTGAACCTGATGACCGCGGGGCATGGCATCGTCCATTCGGAACGTTCGCCCAGCGAGGCGCGGCCGCAGGGACCGGTCCTGTCGGGCATCCAGACCTGGCTGGCGCTCCCCGAGGCGCAGGAAGAGATGGACCCGGCCTTCGAACATGTCCCCGCCGAGGCGCTGCCCGAGATTCAGGGGCAGGGGGCGACCGCGCGTGTCATCATGGGCGATCTGTGGGGACAGCGTGCGCCGACCACGACCTATGCGGGCACCATCTATGCCGACATCGCGCTGGAGCCGGGCGGCAGCATCCCCATCGACGCGGCGGCCGAGGAACGCGCCGTCTATTGCGCGCTGGGCGAGGCGAGCCTGGAGGGGATGACGCTGGAGCCGCAGCGTCTCTATATCCTGAAGCCGGGGATCGCGGCGACCCTGTGCTCGGAGAGCGGCGGCCGGGTGATGCTGTGCGGCGGCGATGCCTTTACGACGCCCCGCCATGTCTGGTGGAATTTCGTCTCCTCCCGCCGCGAACGGATCGAGGAGGCCAAGCGGGCATGGAAGGCGCGCGAGTTTCCGACCGTGCCGGGGGATGATCTGGAGCGGATCGAGATTCCGGAAATTCCGAAGACCGTCAGCTATCCGTGATGGGTGATGGTGGGGCTTGGCCTTCGACTTCGCTCGCGCTGAACGGAGCGGGGGATCAAGCCTCAAATACCAACATCCGTTCGGCCTGAGTGAAGTCGAAGGCCACGGAAAACCGCTTCGCCAAACCAGCGAACCGCTACACCATCCATGTCAGTAATCGGACCCATTAGAACCATGCAACGCTTCTCCTCGTGGGAAGGTCACTCGTTCATCAAGACCCTTGGGATGAAACCCACTTAGACACGTCACTCGCGGCAAGAAACCCACTAACGATTTTTCCAGTGATTATCGCAGTGTTAAGCGGGCCTGCGCCGCCCCGTCAAACGGCATCCATGCCATTCACGGGAACCTCCTCGGGTCGGCATTCTCGAACTGATTAACTGCTACCGGCGGCAAGTCACGATGATCGTAGACGGTGCCGAGGCTGACGGGCGCTGCGAAGAACAGCATGATCTCCCCGACGCCCTGTGCCGTAAACGCGATCACAGTATCGAGGAACTGCTGAGCGAGACGCTGCTGCTTCGCATCCGAAGAGTGCGACGCGGTCGAGCGGTTCGGAAGATCCATCCTGACGATCAGCGTCATCGGCTTGATCAGACGTATGTTGGCTTCAAGGACGGCACAGCATGCGGTTACGCAAAGATAGATGCGGTCACCGTCCCAGTGCGCATCGAGTGAAGTTAGATAGGGCGGCTTCGGTGTCGCTCCGCAACCAGCCGAGATAGCCGAACCGGACGGGGCGATCCGTCCCTGTCATGGGCTTGGGCATCTTCCTCCCGCCGTCCCCCCACCGGGCGAGGATCTCGCCGCCGGATATCAGCTTTTTCGACAACGCAAGGACGTCGGCGCGATCGTATGTTCCAGCCGCCGACACCGGCGTCTGACCAGCTTTGACCGCGCAGCTGAACATCGTCGGGTTGACGTTCAGCAGGTCCTCGGCGTCGCGACGGTTGATGCGCGGGTCGAATGCGAAGGACCGATGCGCGTCGGCGTCGAACGTCATTCCAGCCAGCATGCCGACGCAGTCGGTGGGGATGCGGACGCGGTTCATCAGGCGGCCAACCCCCGAATGTTCGACGACGAACGGCAGATCGCCAGCCAGCATCGCCAGCACCACCGCAGCCCACGGCTTCTCCCTTCCGCCAACCGTGCGCATCGCCTGTAGGATGGGCACCGGATCCGCGACCGCGCTACCCGCCGCTCGGAGTGCGGCGTCCTTGGCATGGATTCTGGTGACGAGGTCGTCGAGCCCGGATTTCGAAATGTGGCGCGCCTTGATGGCCGCGACGATGCGCTCGTCGGTGATCATAGTGAGTTCGCCGCTGCAGCAGAGCTGCTCGACGCCGTGGTGCGGAATGTCGAGGCGTTCGGATGCCGAGGCGAGCGGGATTCGGTCGGCGAGCAGTTCGCGCAGCGGCGCGGCGTCGGCGGCATCGAAGAGCTGATGCTGGTTGATGGTGCCGCCGGCTGCGACCGGACTGAAAGCCCCGTTGCCACGCATCCGCTCGTAGACGCGCTGGCTGACGCCGAGCGTGCCCGCCAGCTGGGCGGCATTAGCGGCTTCGGAAACGACCGACCTGACGCCGCCGCTGGCGGACGCCCTGAGACCGGGTGCTGCGTCGTAGATGGCCTCACGCACGGCAGGCCAGACGTTGGCGGCACATGCGAAGGCGCGGACCTTCGCCGGCAGCGACGGATCCACCGCGTTGCTACCAATGGCGATACCGCGGAGCCCCGCGTGCAGGTCTTCAGGCCAAGTGTCTAGGGTCAGGACCCATTGATGTGAGCATCGCGATCTGATTCAGGCTCCGCAAGGAGACCGGAATAAGCGACCTGTTTTGGCTGACGGATGAGCAGATGGAGCGGCTGCGACCGTTCTTTCCCAAGAGCCATGGTAAGCCGCGCGTGGATGACCAGCGGGTGCTGAGCGGCATCGTGTTCGTCAACAAGAATG
>NZ_JANZXB010000020.1 GCF_025371035.1 Sphingomonas sp. LC-1
GTGGTAACTCCACCTTACCGATGAGCCCGGTGGCCACCGAGATCGAATTCGCATGGGTGGGGCATGCCCCACCCATGCGATCGCCTCAATCTACACCGGAAATTACACCACGAGCGCGGACGCTAACGAATCTGGCTTGCCGACATCACGTACATCGCGACTGGCCAAGGCTGACTGTATCTGGCGGCCGTGCTCGACCTGCCAACCCGCAAGATCGTCAGTTGGGTGATGCTTGACCATATGCGAAGCGAGCTGCCTCTTCGCTGCCGTGATGATGGCCGCTCAGCGGCAGAGACCAGCGCACGGCCTTATCTACCACTCGGATCGCGGGCCGCAATATGCCGCTAGGTGTTTGATCTCACGGTTTAATGGTGCGATCCTTTCGTTCGAATGGAAGGATGCCGTATGGGATAGGTACGTCACGGGTGCGCCACGACCACGCACGTCGTCTGAGTTGGCCCCCATTTCGACCGGACGGATTCAAGCCTAAGAAGGAGGCTTGGGGCTATCCCCTGAGCATAGGCTTATGTCCGTGTCCGAGATCATCACAGACGGCGGTCGTCGCCGTCACTGGAGCACGCCTGAGAAGCTGAGGATCGTCGAGGAGACGCTCGATGGTCGCGAGAGCATATCGGTGGTGGCACGCCGCAACGGCGTGGCGCCGAACCTGCTGTACCGCTGGCGGCGGCTGATGCTGGAGGGCGGGAGCGTCGCGGTTGCCGGCGACGACGACGTGACCAGCAATCGCCAGGTCCGCGAGATGGAGACCCGCATCCGCGAACTGGAGCGCCAGCTCGGCCGCAAGACGCTGGAGGTCGAGATCCTGAAGGAGGCGCTGGAGCGCTCGCGCCCAAAAAAAGCGAGCTTGCTCATGCACTCGCCGTTGCCGGAGACTATCCGGTGAGCCTGGTCGCCAAGACGCTGGGCGTTGGACGCTCGACGGTGTACGATCGCCTGACCGGCCGCACCCGGACGCGCGGGCCGTACGCCAAGGCCGAGGATGCGGATCTGCTGCCCCGCATCCGCCAGATCGCCGCGCAGCGGCTCACCCCGGCCTGCGCCGGGGCAGGCTCTACGGCTACCGCCGCATCGCGGCCGTCCTCAATCGACAGCTTCGCGCCGAAGGACTGGCGCCGGTCAATCACAAGCGCGTCTACCGCATCATGGCAGCGGACCGCCTGCTGCTGGCGCGGCGCCACACCGAGCGAGCCGACTATGGCCATGACGGCGTCGTGGTGGCGATCCGCTCGAATCTACGCTGGTGCTCGGACGGTTTCGAGTTCACCTGCTGGAACGGCGAGGTCGTGCGCGGCGCCTTCATCATCGCCCATGACCGCGAGATCATCGCCTGGCGCGCGGTCGCCAATGCGGGCATCAGCGGCTTAAACGTGCGCGACATCATGCTGGAAGCTGTGGAAACCCGCTTCGGCGGTATGCGCCCGCCCGTGCCGGTCGAGATGCTGTCCGATAACGGCTCGGCCTATACCGCTCGCGAAACACGCACCTTTGCCAGGCAACTGGGCCTCAAACCCTGCTTCACGCCCGTTCGTAGCCCGCAATCCAACGGCATCTCCGAGGCCTTCGTGCATACCCTGAAACGCGATTACGTCCGCGTTTCGCCGCTACCCGATGCACTCACCGCATTGACATCGCTGGCCGGGTGGATCGAAGACTACAACGACAACCACCCGCATTCCGGGCTCAAAATGCGCTCACCGCGCGAGCATCGCGCACTGGTTTCTGCAACCGCTTGAACCCGTCCGGTGAAACGGGGGCCAGATCATCGTCCGAGCTGCAATACAGCGATCGCAAGCTTCGCTCGCGAAGCTGAGCCGCGAGTTGGGGATCACCCGAAGACGGTCGCGAAGTGGCGTAAGAAGGCGACAGTAGAGAATCTGAAGACCGGCCGAAGGCCCCTCATTCAACGACTTTGTCCGAAGCCGAGGAGGCGATGGTTGTGGCGTTCCGACGGCATACACTGCTGCCGCTCGACGACTGCCGCTAGGCCCTGCAGCCATCGATTCCACATCTGACCCGGTCAGCGCTGCACCGCTGCCTGCAGCGGCACGGCATCTCCCGCCTGCCAGACGTCAAGGGCGATAAACCGAAGCGACAACGCTTCAAGCGCTACCCAATTGGCTTCTTCCACATCGATATCGCCGAGGTGCAGACCGCCGAAGGCAAGCTCTACCTGTTCGTCGGCATCGATCGCACGAGCAAGTTCGCGGTCACGCAGTTGGTCGACAAGGCCGACCGCCGGACAGCATGGGAGTTCCTCGAGCACCTGCTGACCGCCGTGCCCTACCGCATCCACACGATCCTGACCGATAACGGCATCCAGTTCGCCGAGCAGCCGCGCAATCGCAACACCGCCTGGTCGCGTCAGATGCGCTTCGACATGATCTGCGAGGCCAACAACATCGAGCACCGGCTCACCAAGCCAAACCACCCGTGGACCAACGGCCAGGTCGAGCGGATGAACCGGACGATCAAGGACGCGACCGTCAAACGCTTCCATTACGACAGCCATGACCAGCTGCGCACACACCTCGCCGACTTCATGGCCGCCTACAACTTCGCCCGCCGGCTCAAGACGCTCAGCGGGCTTACACCCTACGAATACATCGCCAGGATCTGGACGTCAGAGCCAGACCGGTTCATCGTCAACCCGATCCACCAGATGCCGGGACTGAACATCTAGGGCTTATGTCGATTACCTGCCGGCGATCCACGCCGTGCCCTCGACGAGCCGCACCGCCAAGTGCTACGACAACGCCCCAATAGAGAGCCTTTCCCACCTCCTTGAGGCCGAACTGGTCCATCAATGCTGATGGGCAACCCAGTCGCAAGCCTGACAGGCGCTGTTCGGACACATCGAAGGCTACTCAACCAGCATCGGATGCACTCGGCCCTTGGGTATCTATCCCCCCCGAGCAAGCAGAGCAGTACATGATCGGCTAACCCTGCGTATCCGTCAAACCGGGGAAAGATCAGCCGTTGGTTGACTGGGCAAGGCGGTGCCGGAGCGCTCCATGCGCCACTGGCGGCAGTTATTTGCCGTCAACAGCGTTCAGGATCGCCCGGCCATAGGCCGTCTTCTTGAACCGCTCCCCCGCCGCCCGTGCCTGATCGGCCGAGATAAACCCCATATCGTAGGAGATTTCCTCAAGGCACGCGACCTGTACGCCCTGACGATGCTGCAGCGTGCGGACGAATTCACCCGCTTCCAGCAGGCTGTCATGCGTGCCGGTGTCGAGCCAAGCATACCCGCGGCCCATTTGTTCGACATAAAGGTCGCCCGCTTCCATGTATAGGCGGTTGAGATCGGTGATCTCTAGTTCGCCGCGTGGGCTGGGCTTCAGGTTACGGGCGAACTCGACCACACGATTATCGTAGAAATACAGACCCGTTACAGCATGGTTCGACTTTGGCTGAGTGGGCTTTTCCTCCAGGCTGATCGCACGACCGCCCTCGCCAAACTCGACCACGCCGTAGCGCTCGGGGTCCTCGACGCGGTAGCTGAACACGGTCGCACCCGTCGGACGCGCCACGGCACTGGCGAGCAGGTCAGTTAGGTGAGCGCCGAAGAAGATATTGTCGCCAAGTACCAGCGCGACGTTATCGTTGCCGATGAAGTCCGCACCGATGGTGAAGGCCTGGGCCAAGCCGTCAGGACTGGGCTGTTCGGCATAGGACATGGTCAAGCCAAAGGCCGAACCGTCGCCGAACAGGCGGCGGTAATTGTCGATGAACTCCGGCGACGAGATGATGAGGATGTCGCGGATCCCCGCCAGCATCAGGACGCTGAGCGGGTAATAGATCATCGGCTTGTCATAGACCGGCAGCAGCTGCTTGTTGACCGCCAGTGTGGCCGGGTGAAGCCGGGTGCCCGAGCCTCCGGCGAGAATGATGCCCTTCATTTCGTGGCTCCGATCAGTTCGTCGAGAATGTCGCTCAAGGCCGCCTGCCAATCGCGCGGCGTGATGCCATAGGCGGCGTGGATCGCACTGTGGCTGAGCAGCGAATTGGCGGGACGGGCCGCAGGCGTGGGATAGTCGCGGCTGGGGATCGGCACGACCGCGGCGGAGGGCCCCCCGCGCGCATCCGACTGGCGGAAGATCTCCGTGGCGAAATCGGCCCAGCTGATGGCCCCGGCATTGCTGAAATGGAAGGTGCCGGTCGGCGCGGCCTCATCCTCGATCAGCCGCAGCGCGATGGTCATCAGGGCGTTCGCCAGATCGGCCGCGCTGGTCGGCGAGCCATGCTGGTCCGCAACCACCGACAGCGTGTCGCGGCTCTCGGCCAGGCGCAGCATCGTCTTGATGAAGTTGTGACCATGCGCGGACACGACCCAGGCGGTGCGAACGATGGCATGGCGCGCGCCAGAGGTACGCACCGCCAGCTCGCCGCCCAGTTTCGACGCGCCATAGACGCCGAGCGGAGCGACCGGATCATGCACCTCCCAGGCGCCCTGCTTGTCGCCGGCGAACACATAGTCGGTCGACACCTGGACCAGCGGAATGCCTGCTTTCGCACAGGCTTCACCAAAGGCGGCGGGGGCCATCGCATTGACCGCCCAGGCGGTCACGACATCGCTCTCAGCCTTGTCGACCGCGGTATAGGCCGCGCCGTTGATGACCGCCGCGAAAGGACGCGAAGCGACCATCGCCGCGATGGCGGTGGTATCGCGCAGGTCGAGCGTGTCATGGTCGATCGCGACGATCTCATAGCCCTGCGGCCAGGCGCAGCGTTGCAGCTCGGTGCCGAGCTGGCCACCGGCGCCGGTGACGAGGATCGCGCGGGGGGTATCCGCCGTCATGCCGCCACGCCGCGCCGCTCGGACGCCTTGGCGGCGACCAGCGGACGCCACCAGGCTTCGTTGGCCAGATACCATTCGACCGTCTTGCGAATGCCGGTCTCGAACGTCTCGGCCGGGGTCCAGCCCAGTTCGGTGCCGATGCGGCTGGCGTCGATCGCATAGCGCTTGTCATGGCCCGGACGGTCGGCGACCTCGGTCATCTGGTCGGCATAAGGCTTGCCGTCGGCGCGCGGGTGCAGCTCGTCGAGGATCGCGCACAGCGTCTTCACCACCTCGATATTCTGCCGCTCGTTATGCCCGCCGACATTATAGGTGCGACCCGGCTCGCCGCGCTCGAACACCGCCTGCAGCGCGCGGACATGGTCCTCGACATACAGCCAGTCGCGGACCTGGTCGCCCTTGCCGTAGATAGGCAGCGCCTCGCCATCGAGCGCCTTGGCGATCATCAGCGGAATCAGCTTTTCGGGAAAGTGATAGGGCCCGTAATTGTTCGAGCAGTTGGTGATGAGCACCGGCAGCCCGAAGGTATGCCCCCAGGCCGAAACCAGATGGTCCGACCCCGCCTTCGACGCCGAATAGGGCGAGCGCGGGTCATAGGGCGTGTCCTCGGTGAACAGCCCGGTATCGCCCAGCGTGCCGTACACCTCGTCGGTCGAGATATGGTGGAAGCGGAAGGCGGCCTTGGCCTCATCATCCAGGCTCAGCCAATAGCTGCGCGCCTCGGCCAGCATCGTGTAGGTGCCGACGACATTGGTCTGCACGAACGCGCCCGGCCCGTCGATCGAGCGATCGACATGGCTCTCGGCGGCCAGATGGGTGATGACGTCCGGCCGGAACTCGGCGATCGCGGCGCGGACCACCTCGGCGTCGCAGATATCGCCCTGGACGAAACGGTAGCGATTGCTGTCGGCTACCCGCTCGACCGTCGACAGCGTGCCCGCATAGGTGAGCTTGTCGAAGTTCAGGACCTCATGGGTCGTGTTCTCGATCAGGTGCCGGACGAGCGCCGAGCCGATGAACCCGGCCCCGCCGGTGACGAAGATGCGCATCTTGGGGATTCCTTTTAGGAAAGCGGGGCCAGCGGACGGCCGTCATAGGCAAAGGGGCTGTCGAACTCGGCCAGCGTCGGCTGGACCTTGTCCTTATCGCTCAGCTCGGGCGTCGTGCCGGCGGGCATCGGCCAGTCGATGCCGACGCTGTCCCAACGAATGCCGCCGTCATTCTGCGGCGCATAGGTGTCCGAGCATTTGTAGGTCACTTCGCAATCGGGCTCGAGCGTGACGAAGCCGTGCGCGAAACCGATCGGGATGAACAGCTGATGGCCGTTCTCGGCGGACAGCTCGGCCCCGACCCATTGCCCATAGGTCGGCGACCCGCGCCGCACATCGACCGCCACGTCGTAGATCTGCCCGCGAATGCAACGGACGAGCTTGTCCTGACCCCGGTCGGGCGTCTGGAAGTGCAAGCCGCGCAGCGTGAAGGCAGGCGCGGAGTAGGAGTGGTTGTCCTGCACGAAGGTGCAATCGATCCCGAGAGCGGCGAAGGCGGGAACGGAGTGGACTTCGGTGAACCAGCCACGGGCATCGCCATGGCGTTTCGGGCGGATGAGTTTGACGGGGGCGGTCATGTCCGTGCTATTAGCTGTCGTCGTCGAGGCAAGCAACCAAATGGCGGTGTTGCGACTGTCTTCTGGGGATGGGGGTGGCATATGGCAGGCAGGCTTGGTAGCAGCCTGACCCATAAGGTAGGGCCGGCTCCGCCCTGAAAGTTTGCATGCCTGATAGTTAGGGAAGTGTTTCGTGAAAGCAGTTATCCTTGCCGGTGGCCTTGGCACACGCTTTAGTGAAGAGACCTCCATTCGACCAAAGCCCATGATCGAAATTGGTGGACGTCCCATACTATGGCATATCATGAAGATATATTCGGCGCACGGCATAAATGATTTCATCGTATGCTGCGGATATAAGGGATATGTGATAAAAGAATATTTTGCGAATTACTTTTTACATATGTCGGATGTCACAATCGACATGCGACAGAACAGCATGACCGTGCACGAGCGTAGAGCGGAGCCTTGGACGGTTACTCTAGTGGATACTGGAGATGATACCATGACAGGAGGACGACTGCGTCGTGTGGCGCCCCATGTTATGAATGAAGATGCCTTCTTCTTTACCTATGGGGATGGCGTTGGTGATATCGATGTAGCGGGAAGCTTGGCATTTCATAAGGCCCATGGTCGTCATGCCACGTTGACGGCGACCTATCCTCCGGGGCGTTTCGGTGCCGTCGACATCAAGGATGGTCAGGTCCGGCAGTTTCTGGAAAAGCCCCAAGGCGATGGGGGCATGATAAACGGCGGCTATTTCGTCCTGTCGCCCAAGGTCTTCGATTATATCGAGGGCGATGACACGGTATGGGAGCAGGAGCCCCTTCGAAATCTTGCCACCGAAAACCAGCTGATGGCATATGAACATCACGGCTTTTGGCAGCCCATGGATACACTTCGCGACAAGCAGTATCTGATGGGACTGTGGGAAAACAAAAAAGCCCCTTGGAAGGTCTGGTGATCGTGTCGGGACAATCTTCAATCGATCCGGCTTTCTGGAACGGCAAGAATGTCTGCTTGACCGGACATACCGGTTTCAAGGGAAGTTGGCTTGCCCTCTGGCTGGCCGGTCTGGGCGCGAAGGTCCATGGCTTTTCGCTGCTACCGCCCAGCCAGCCGAGCATGTTCGACGTGGCGCGCGTTGAACGGGTTCTGGCCTCGCATGTCATCGGCGATATCCGCGACGCCGCTGCGGTGGAACGCGCTATGGCGGCCGCGTCCCCCGACATCGTCCTTCACCTTGCAGCACAGCCGCTGGTCCGGTTGTCCTATGCCGAACCGCTTCAGACCTTCGCGACGAACGTTATGGGGACCGCGTATGTCCTGGAGGCGGCACGGCGCGTGTCGGCGAAGGCCTTTGTCAGCGTGACGACGGACAAATGCTACGAGAACAAGGAATGGATCTGGGCCTATCGCGAAAATGAAGCGCTGGGCGGCCACGATCCCTATTCCGCCAGCAAGGCGTGTGCTGAACTGGTGACCGCGGCGTGGAGGACCTCCTTTGGCCAGCAGGAAGGTCTCAGGATCGCCAGTGCGCGGGCAGGAAACGTCATCGGAGGCGGCGACTGGGCGTTGGACAGGCTCGTTCCCGACGCCTTGCGCGCGATCGACGCTGGCGTCGTGCTCAAAGTGCGCCGGCCTCGCGCGATCCGGCCGTGGCAGCATGTCCTAGAGCCGCTGTCCGGCTATCTGCTGTTGGCGCAACGCCTGTACCGCGATGGGGATGACGATGCCGCGACGGCCTGGAATTTCGGGCCGGCAGATACCGATGCGCGGCCGGTGAGCTGGATTCTGGACACCTTGGCCACCTCGATCCCTGAACTCCAGTGGCAGGCTGTCGAGAAAGCTGGCGTCCATGAGGCGGGCTTGTTGAAGCTGGACAGCGCCAAGGCGCATGCCGGGTTGGGCTGGGCGCCGCGCTGGCGAATTGGCGACGCCCTTGAGCGGACTGCGGATTGGCATAGGGCCTGGCACGAAGGCCGGGACATGTCCGCCTTCAGCCTTGAGCAGATTGCCGACTATCAGCGGACCGGCAGTCATGGCTGATTCCCGCTTTTCCGTCGTCGGTACGCCGCTGGCCGGTCTGAAGTCGGTGACGCGCAAGCGCCTGGGGGATGAGCGGGGTTTTCTGTCCCGACTGTTTTGCCGTGATGAACTGTCGGCTGCAGGGTTTCGCAATCCGATCGTCCAGATCAACCATACGCTGACCCGCATTCCGGGCACCGTCCGCGGCTTCCATTTTCAGTTTTCGCCCTTTTCAGAAGACAAGTTCGTCAGCGTCCTGGCCGGTGAGGTATTCGATGTCGCCATCGATCTTCGCGCGGGGTCGCCGACATTCCTGCAGTGGCATGGCGAACGACTGTCTCAGGAAAATGGGAAGAGCCTGTTCATCCCCAAGGGGTTCGCGCATGGCTTTCAAACGCTGACGCCGAATTGCGAGTTGGTCTACCTTCATACCCAGGCCTATGAGCCGACCGCGGAGGGGGGGCTGAATGCCCTGGACCCGCGCCTGGCCGTCGTCTGGCCCCTCGCGGTGTCGGACATGTCGGCGCGCGATCGCAACCATCCTATGATTCAGTCCGGTTTTACGGGAATTACGCCATGAACTGCCGCCATTGCCGCGCACCGCTTACCGTGTCGCTTGTCGATCTTGGTGCATCGCCGCCCTCCAATTCCTATTTGACCCAGGCTGCCTTGTCGCAGCCCGAGACGTGGTATCCGCTGCGCGTCGCCGTATGCGATACGTGCTGGCTGGTTCAGACCGAAGATTTTGCGAAACGCGACGAATTTTTTTCCGAGGAATACGCGTATTTTTCGTCCTTCTCGCAAAGCTGGCTTCGCCATTCCGAACATTATGTTGCGAAGATGACGGAAATGCTGGGCCTGACGTCGGACTCCCTGGTCGTCGAGGTCGCGGCCAATGACGGATATCTCCTGCAGTATGTCAAAGCCCGTGATATTGGCGCGCTCGGCATCGAGCCGACGACCAGCACCGCCAATGCCGCGCGTGACAAGGGCATCGAAATCGTAGAGGAATTCTTCGGTTCGGCGCTGGCCAGGAAGCTGGTCGAGAACGGGCAGGCCGCCGATCTTACCGCTGCAAACAACGTGCTGGCGCATGTTCCTGACATCAATGACTTTTCTGCCGGATTTGCGATCCTGCTGAAGAAAAGCGGCGTATCGACATTCGAGTTTCCACATCTCGTGAATATGATCGAGCAGAAGCAGTTCGATACGATCTATCATGAGCATTATTCGTATTTGTCGCTGACTGCCGTCCAGGCGATATTCTCGGGCAACGGCCTGACCATCTTCGATGTCGAGGAAATACCGACCCATGGCGGTTCGCTGCGGGTCTATGCGCAGCGCAGCGATACGGGCCCGCGGCCGATCGAGGCCTGCGTTCAGGCCATGCTGGACCGAGAGGCAAGTGCGGGTGTCGCGTCGGTTTCCTATTATGCCGACCTGCAGCAGCAGGCCGAGGCCATTGCCTGCATGCTGAACAATTTCCTGATCACGGTCCGGCAAGAGGGCAAGACGGTCGTGGGCTATGGTGCTGCCGCGAAGGGCAACACGCTGCTGAACTTTGCGGGTATCCGCCCGCATCTCCTGTCCTTCGTCGTCGATCGCAATCCCGCGAAGTCCGGCAAGTTCATGCCCGGGAGCCGCATTCCGATCGTGGATGAGGAGCGGCTGCGGGCCGAACGGCCCGACTATGTCCTGATCCTGCCTTGGAACCTAAAGGACGAGGTGATGGATCAGCTCGGCTATATCCGGGAATGGGGTGGGCAGTTCGTCACGGCGATCCCGGAACTGACCATCGCATGACCATTGCCGTGACAGGTGCGGCGGGCTTTATAGGCTCGCACGTGGTGCAGGCACTTGTCGCGCGGGGAAAGGCGGTCGTCGGCATTGTCCGGCGGCCGCCCATCCGCCCCATTCCGGGTCTCCGCTATGTCCAGCTCGATCTGGCGATGGCCTGTACGGACAGCTTTCAAGCCATCGGCGCGCCCGACGCCCTGATCCACCTCGCCTGGGGTGGGTTGCCCCATTATCGGTCCCTGCATCATGTCGAGCGGGAGCTGCCGCTTCAATACGCCTTTCTGGCGCAGATGGTCCGCGCGGGATTGCAGGCCGTCACCGTCGCGGGCACATGCTATGAATATGGGATGGTCGACGGCGAGCTGGACGAAGCGCGCGAGGCTAGGCCGGATAATCCTTATGCCTTCGCCAAGGTCGCGCTGTTGCGACAGCTGCAGTTCCTCCAGACCGAAACGCCCTTCGCGCTGAACTGGGCACGCCTGTTCTATATGTGGGGCGCCGGACAGGCGGCGACCTCGATCTACCCGCTATTACAGGCGGCGATCGATCGCGGTGATGCGACATTCCCGATGTCGGCGGGGGAACAGCTGCGGGACTATCTCCGGGTGGAAGAGGTCGCCGGAATGATCGTTGATCTGGCCCTTGGTTGTGGGAACCATGGTGTGGTCAATATTTCCTCGGGGACGCCGATCTCGATCCGAACCCTGGTGGAACGCTGGATCGCCGAGCGAGACGCATCGATCGTTCCGCAACTCGGACACTATCCCTACCCGAATTATGAACCCCTGGCGTTTTGGGGCTCTGCGGCCAAGCGGCGCGCGATACTGGGATACTGAGAATGGGCCGTAACGCGCTCGCCAACCTTGCCGCCCGTGTCTGGATGGCGGCGATGAACTTCTTGTTCGTGCCGCTCTACATCCAGTTTCTCGGGATCGAAGCCTATGGCCTGATTGGCTTTTTCGCGGCGATGATGGCGGCCTTCGCCTTGCTTGACCTGGGGCTGTCGCTGACGATCAATCGCGAACTTGCCCGCCGCGCCGATACGGTCGACACGCGCAGCGAATCGCGCGACCTGTTGCGGACCTTGGAGGTGGTCTATTGGGGCGTCGCGGTGGTGATCGGCGCCGGAATCGCGCTGGCCGCGCCGATCATCGTCCATCGCTGGCTGAATATTGGGACGCTTCCGGCGGGCATCGCAGTCAATGCTGTCCGCGTTATGGGCTTTACCGCGTTGTTGCGCTGGCCAGTGCCACTTTACGTTGGCGCGATGCTCGGCCTGCAGCGTCAGGTGCTCCTGAGCTTCGTCACGTCGGCTGGCTCAACGTTGGCCTCGGGCGGCGCGGCGCTGATTCTGTTGCTCGGTGTTCGAGATATAGCCGCCTTTTTCCTGTGGCAGGCTGTCGCGGCGGCCGTGATGGTGATCGCGTTGCGGACGATCGTTTGGCGTAGTTTGTCGATGCCGCGCCATGTTCCGGCCGTCCGGTGGGAAAGCGTTAAAAAGACGATCGGTTTTTCTGCCGGGGTCACGGGTATTACCCTGTTGTCGATCCTTGTCGGCCAGCTCGACAAATTTGTCCTGGCCCGCGCTTTGCCATTGGGCATTTTCGGCTTCTATACCTTGGCCAGCGCGATTGCGGCAACCGTCAGCACCGCCGGATCGGCCATTGAGGCTGCGGCTTTTCCCGCCATGTCGCGTATCGTTGCCGAAGGGCGGACGGATACCTTGGCCAAGTTGTATCATTCCGCCACCCAGGGACTAGCCTTGATCGTCTTGCCCGCTGCGATCACGGTCATCCTGTTCGCACCCGAGCTGCTGTCCTTCTATGTCGGAAATTCTGTCGTGGTCGCGGGGGCTGCGCCGCTATTGCGCGTTTTGATGGCCGGACATGCCATCCTGGCCCTGATGTTCCTGCCATTGTCCTTGCAACTGGCCCATGGATGGACGCGATTATCCATCTACAAGAATTCGTTGTCGCTCGTGGTCTTCGTGCCCACTTTGATATTGCTGGTTCGCCATCTGGGGGCGCTTGGGGGGGCGATCTCGTGGTTGTTGCTGACGCTCAGCTATCTGCTGATCGAAATCCCGATCATGCATCGCCGATTGCTGCCCGGTGAGCAGTGGCGTTGGTATGGCGTGGACGTCTTGATGCCGGCCTTCGCGGCGACCGCCATACTCGGTGCGATCAGGATGATCCTGCCCACCGGGATGGGCAGCCTTGCCACGATATTCGCGATAGGTACGGGATGGGCCTTGGCGATGGTCGTCTGCGGATTGCTGCTTCCCGCCTCGCGCGGGGTGATCCTGTCTCGCCTCCGCCGCGGGGACGGGCTGGCGACCGCCGGACCTGCGTCTGGATAGCGGCAAGGATCACCAGCCCAGGGCGCGGAGCCGGTCCTCCAGAGCTGGCCTATCGCCCAATATCGCGAATTTGGTGAACAGGGACCGTTTCAGAAAGGGAAAGCCGCGATCGAGAAGGTCGAGGGGCGTTCCCAGCGTCGCGTCGCCGCTAACATCCATGGGATAGCGGTGCGCTCGCGACGGCTGTAGTCGAAGCATGAGCCTGCTCGTCAGCGAGCGTGGGATCGGCTTTACGGGCATGAAGAGAAACGCACCGACCGTCATGCTTCTGGCGGCGACACGGGCCAGCATCGTTTCCTGGCATACCACGACCGGGCTGAAATCGTCATGGCACCATTTCGTCGACAAGACGGTGGAAAGCCCCAGCATCCTTTCGGGCGTCAGCTTGCGCAGGATGAATGCGAAGGAGGATATGTGGTTTTCGACCGCTGCCGACGCGATGAAGCCGGTGAGATCCCATGCCGCCCTGGCCACCGCCGCATCGATGTCGGCAAAGGGACCCAGCACGGAGTCATTCTGGACATAGACGTCCGCGCCCGACGAAAACGTCGCAACGGCGTCAAGGGCCAGGGCATAAGCGGAAAAATCGAAACCGGGCAGGTCTTTCCAGATCAGTGCATCGGCACCGCGAAGGGTCGGATCCGGCACCGCATGATCGCTGCTGGCGTAGATTACGAGCAGCTTTCCTGACAATCGTCGCAACCGATCGAATATCCGGCGCTGATCGGCATCGAGATTTCCCTTTGGCAGGAAGAGGAACAGGATGTTCCATCGGGCGGCAGGGGTAGGGGCGACCACTATCTTGTGGCGGGGTGGGGGGCGGCGATCAAGCAGCCGCATGTGCGCGCGCAGGCGCCGAATCTGAAGCGATGGTGATGAGGGCGTGTAGGTCCAGTTCTCGATCAGGAGCGACGCCGGGCTGCGGATGGGGGCCGGGCTTTCCATCATGGCCGTGCTCGGCCCAGAAGATGGATGCGCGAACGCGAGACAAAGGCGTCGAGCGTGGCGGGCGAGCCGATGGGGCAGGACGGTGTCTCGCCCTCGATGCCAGCCTCCGTCACCTTGAGCCAGCCATAACCGGCATGTTCGGCGACCAGGAAGAACAGTCGTTCTACGGCATGTTGCGGCGTGTCGCGCACCTGGTTGGCCTCCGGCGGAAAATCCTCAAACTCCAGATGGAGGTCGAGCAATGGTCGTAGTGCGTCGGGGCGCGCCCAGAACATCGAGCCGGACGGGAAATCCAGCATCATGCGGCGCTTGATCGAAAGGCCCATGCGTCGTGCCAGGGCCTGTGCCGCCCGGAAATTGCCATCCCAATGCAACAGTCCGCGGATGTTCGGAAAATGCTGGGGGGCAACGAGGCCGATTTCCGGGTGGCGATCGAATATTTCGAGTATGCTGGCGATGTTCAAGGGCGATCCGGCGAGGGTACGGATCAGCATGTCACGCCAGATATTGCCAAGATCGGACGTCAAGCTTTTCTTGCTGTGGATGAACAGCAGGAGATCGTAGCGCGAATATACATCCGCAAAGCCGACGAGTTTCGGACCGATATCGCGTCCCCGATTGGGAAGGACGCGAATATCAACGTGCCCTCCCCAATTCCGAAAGGCATCGCGGATCACAGGCACCTTGGCGTCGCTATCAGTGGACAGATACAGGTCGGTGCCCGCCGGGAGATTGTCGAATGCCTTGCGAAACTGGCCTGCCAGATCCTCATGGAAAAGGTGGCATATGATGGCGATCCGGGGCTTGGACGAGGTGGGGTGGTCGCTGCGAACATATGCAAAGGGAATTTGCGCGGCGACATCGTCCTGCGCCGGACGTATCCGGCCACGGATGGGGACAAGGGCCTCGCGCCATAGGTAGCGCAATGGACGCCGGACCACAGCGGGCAATTTGTTGGCGATCGGCATCGTTCAACTCCGAGGGAAATGTCAGGCTTACTTGCGCCGGAAGCGGCCCCAATACTGATATCGCAGATAGGCTTGGGCGGCGTTGAAGCGGCGGATCGTGATGAAGATGCCCGACGGGCGAAAGGGTTGGCCGACCAGGGTATTTGCGGACACCCCTTCCGCCATCTCGTCATAGGTTTCTAGCAGTTCGGTCAGCTTGGGGCGATCTTCGGCCGAAAATGTCCGCCGGATCACCGGCACGGTGAGCAGCGACAACTCGCGCGCCAGCAGGGCGGCGATGCCCGCACGGCCCGCATCGGTCGTGGCGAATTCAGCAAATTCCGAGCGTACCAGGCGGATGAAGTGCCACATGCTGACGAGATGGGCCCGGTGCTTCTCGCGACTGGGGGTGCCGGAGGTACTGGCCGTGTGCCGACGATAGGAAAAGCGGTTGGACAGGGTCGAGGCCTTGTAGGAAAGGCGCGCGAGCCGGACGAAGACGAGCCAGTCGGAGAAGAGCAGCATCGGCAGGTCGGGAATGCCGCCGACCCGGCGATAATCGCCGGCGCGGAAGACATAGCCGGTGCCGAAGCTGTCCCGTAGATACCAGAGCAGGCCGCCGAGCATCGATGTCCAGCTCTCGCGATCCGGCACGGGGCGGCAGGGCCGGACCTTCCCGTCATTCTCGTCGATCATGTCGAACAGCGTCTGATACAAAGAGGCATCGGGATACATGTCGACCAAGGCGGCGATGTCGCTCAGAAAGTCGGGGTGAAAGACATCGTCATGGCCCAATATGGTGGTCAGTCGGTCGTCGGGCTCGTCGGCCATCAGGTCATGCGCCCGATGCCAGTTCTCCCACATCGAGAGGGGACGATCCGCCGGAATGATAGAGATACGCGGGTCGTCATAGGCGGCAAGGCGCTCGGGCGTGCCGTCGGTGCTGGCATTTTCGAGGATTATCAATCGCCAGTTCTTGTGCGATTGCGCCAGAACACTGCGGATGGCGATATCGACATGATGCCCGCCGTTTCGCACCGGCAAGTATATTACGAATTCATGTGACATTCACGCGCTCCGACTGACAAGCGCCTGACCGCGCCGAGCGGGCTTCTCGCTCAAATTCCGGTCACTTGCAACGGGCGCGGCTGCCAAGGGTGCAATGCGGGTCGCCCGGCCGCAGCATAAACGTTATGGAGTCGCATGGCCTCCGAAAACAGCATCAAGCCGAGTCGTCGTGCGATCCTGGGATCAGCGGGAGGATTGCTCGCCGTGCCACTGGTCGCCGACCATCCCGCGCACGGAACGGCGTCCGCCCCTAGGGCAAAGCCGTTGGCGTCCTTCGCCGAACTGGCCGCATCGCAAGGGGCCGACGGCGTCGGGACGAAGCGGGGCAGTCTGGGTTCGGTGACCGACATGCTCGCCCTGGATGCCCGAGCCCATGGCGTGATCGGCGATGGTCATGCCGATGATACCAAAGCCGTCCGGGCCCTGCTGGATGCGTGTGCCAGGCAGGGCGGCCGGATTGCCTATTTCGGGCAGTTGACCGTCCGCATCACGGGGCCGCTGGTCAGCCGCGGGGTGGGCATCGTCTTCGACACGGCCAGTTACGGAGGCGAGGGCGCGCCGGGTTTCATCGCCTCTGGAACGGGATACACCGTGCTGACGGTGTCGGGCAGTGTCCCCGATTTCTGCTTGACGATCACGGGCGAGGGGCGTGCAGATATCGAGGACAGCGGCCGGATAGCCGGTGACCGTCGTGCCCGGATAAACGGCATCGATTTCGGCACCAACGATGCTCCGTTCGCCATGGCGAACGTCCGATGGGTCCGCGTTCACAATCTGGCCGGCTACGGAATCCGCCATACCCAGTGCTGGGATTGCACGTTTCTTTCCGTCAGCGTCGAGCGATGCGGTCGCGAAGGCGTATATGCCTTCGAGGTGGTGGGCGATGCGCGGCGGAGCTGCAACGAGACGACCTGGGTTCGGCTTCATGTCGAGCAGTCGATCGGTGGAGCGATCCGCATCGATCCCGGTACGCTGTCCTGCACCTTTTCGAAAATCCACAGCGAGCGAGCGATCCCATCCGGCTCCATGCCGACATGGCTGTTCGGGGGATCCTGCATCTATGATTCCGCACGGCTGACGGCATTGGACCCGGCCCATGCCAGCGTGTCGATCATCGGCAATCAGATGGATGTGCGGAATTTGCGGGCCGAGGGTGAAATCCGCGTCATCGTCAATGCCAGTGGCGGGACGATCACATTTCACAACCCCGGCGCGGTCCTGCAGCCTGCCCCCAATCAGAACGGTATCGTCAACATCGTCGGCGGGGTGATATCGCTGTGCGCCCTGGGGGCCGGCTGGAACCTGATCGGCTGTCAGATCGGCCGGTTGGAGGTCGGTTTCATGTCGCCCGGGCAATGGTCGACCCTGACGGGATGCGCGGTCGGTGAACTCGTGCCCCAGGATGGCGTCGACCAGGGGGAGCTCGTCCTGAACGCCACCCGTGTCGCATCGGCGACCATCGCCGCTGGCGGCCGACTACGCGCGCTCCATCTGACCAACAACAGCCGGCTGACCGCAAAGGATGGAATGCTGGTCTGTCGGGACCAGTTTCTCGGCGTGGATACTTCCTCCCGGATCGAGGGGAATGTGTCGCTCCGTCGCGCAAGCCTGCGGCTTGCGGGGGTGATAGCGGGACAGCTGGGCGTCGATGGCGCGGTGCATGACGCACGGGCCGAGGATACGGCCATTGTCGAAAAAGGCGTGACGGGCTGGGGCTCACCGACCATAGCGGGGACGCAAGGAGCCTGGAGCGTCAATCTGATGGCTAATGTCGAAGCGCCGATGAAGCCGAGGCCCGGCGGTGGCCGTCAAGCGATCATGGGATGGCGTTACGTCGCTCATGCCTGGCGGCCGGTTCGAATCGAGATCGAGGAATGAACGTGAAGGCAATATCCGCAAGATCGTCCGGCCGCCGAAGTTCAAAGGGGCGCAGACTTCCTCGTGGCCGTCATGGGTTGGTGCGTCTGAAGGGGGTATTTCACGGGGTTCGGACGGCAGAAGGTCTTTCCGGCGCGACGATCGTCGCCATGATTGCGATTGCGGTCATGATGATCCTGGGCGGCCCGATACCTGGCATGGTCGTGACGATCCTCATCGGATTGGCAGGTCTCGGCCTGCTGGCGGCGCTTCCTTTCGCCAATGGGGGCGCTGGCGTGAAGGAGCAGCCCTTGTTGCTCCGGTGCGGTCTGCTCGGCCTAGCGATCTTGCCGCTGCTTCAGCTGGTGCCGTTGCCGCCATCGATATGGCATGCCCTTCCGGGCCAGGAATTGCGGATCGAAACCCTGTCGCTCGTCGGGCTGGCCGATAGCTGGCAACCTCTCAGTCTTACCCCGGCCTATACGGCGGGCGCGGCGGTGATCGGCATCGGCTTCGTTGCCCTGATCATGTTGCTCTTGGCGCTGCCCGAACGGGCCATCCGGCGTATCGCCTGGTTCGTCATGGCCATTGTCGCCGCCAATATCGTCATCGGATTGTTTCAGGTCGCATCGGGCGGGCGTATCCTGCAATTCTACGATGCGTCGGATCACGGCGCGCTGATCGGCTTTTACGCCAACAAGAACCATGCCGCGATGGTGTTGGCGGCCTCCATGCCGATCATGGCGTATCTGCTGGGCAACCGCGCCCATCCCGAAGGGACACGGACGTGGCTCGGTCTCTATATCGGCATCATCCTGGTTGCCATCGTCACCACCAACAGTCGTGCAGGCATCGGGCTCGGCCTGCTGACCGCCCTGTTGCTCGGCATATGCTACATTCGCGCGGTAAAGCCCATATATGTCGTGGGAATTGCGGCGTTCGGCATCATCGCATTGCTGTTCGTCAGCCAAAGCCACGCCTTCGAACAGCTCTTCACCCGGTTCAATGCGGTCGACGATGATCTTCGTTGGCAGTTTTTGTGGAGCAGCAAGCCGCTTATCGACACATATTGGATATATGGATCCGGGATCGGCAGCTTCAGCACCCTGTACGCGGCGCATGAAAGCCTGTCCCTGGTCAAGCCCACGATCGTGAACCAGCTTCACAACGATTATGTCCAGATCGTCATGGAAACCGGCTTGATCGGAACTTTCGTCCTGCTGGTTCTGCTGGCGGGACTGATCTGGCGGGGGGTGTCGATATGGCGTCTGAGTGTTCGGGAACGACGGCTGCCCGTCTTTTTCGGAGTGCTGATGTTGGCGGTCGTCGCACTTCACAGCGGGGTGGACTATCCCCTCCGCCGCCCCGCCGTGCTCCCGATCCTTGCCTTGGCGGTCATATTGGTTATACGCGGCGACTTATCAGCTTCGACGGGTCTCATGCGTCGCAAGCGGGCCTGACGGTCGGTGGTGCTGATTTCGTTCGGCTCGATGGACGCAGCGGGTTCACGTTTTTCTCCTCCAAGGGAATATCGAGTGATTCTCAGGTGCGTTTTGGCGGTCAGCGCAGCCGTCTTGCTTTCATCCTGTGCGGCTCATTCGGACCTTCCGAGTGGGGCATCCGCCTTTCCTGTGGCGCAGTCCGCTCCACCTGCCCCGCAGCCTTCCGAACTGCAAGAGTATCAGATCGGGCCAAGCGACATCCTGATGGTGTCGGTCTTCAACGAGCCGGGGCTGACATTCGAAAAGCTGCCCGTATCGAGCGGCGGTACGATCGCGATGCCGCTGATCGGGACGCTGCCCGCCTCGGGCAAGACCGCCAGCCAGCTGGCCAGCGAGATCGATGCACGGCTGAACGCCCGGTATCTGCGCAATGCCAAGACGGCCGTGTCGGTCGTGGCGGCGACCAACTATACGGTCACCGTCGACGGTGCCGTGACCAAGCCGGGTATCTATGACATTCCCGGAGAGCTCATGCTGTCGCAGGCTCTGGCCTTGGCTGGCGGTGGTTCGCAATTTGCCAAGATGAACGAAATCGTCGTCTTTCGGGACATCAACGGCCAGCGTTACGCCGCGCGCTTCGACATGAATGACATTCGCGCCGGACGGGCGCCTGATTTCAAGTTGCGGCAGCGTGATACGGTCGTCGTTGGGTTCAATTACGCCGCAGCGTTCTTCCGCAATATCGTCAGTACGCTGCCCAGTGCCGCGGCCCTTTTCGTCGCTCTGCGCTAATTTCGACAGGCTTTCTGAGATGAAGACCAATACAGCCCCTGACGCTGGCTTCGAAATTCCGCCAGAGACACGTGCCGCGAACGGAACCAAGGCCTTCAGCATAAGGGAGGTCTGGGCCGGGATTTATCGGTCCCGCGTCTGGATCGCCCTTATCATGGCGGCCTGCATCGGCGTTGCCGTCGCCTATTCGTTGCTGGCGACCAAGCTCTACAAGAGCGAGGTGTCGATCGAGGTTCGACAGGAAGCCGAAAAGGTCCTGGGAACCGAAGCAGATCGTGAAGGCGCCGCTTCGAAAAACGATGCGGAGCGGTTCCTTCAGACCCAGCTCGAAATCATCAAGAGCCGAGGCGTAGCGGCGACCGTCGCGGAAAATCTCGGACTGTATCGCGGGGATGCCTTTCTCGAGGCGATGAAGATCCGCCCCGCCGAAGGAGGCACTCCCAACCAGTCCCTTCAGCAGATCCACCGCGAGCAGGTCGAGCAGGCGCTGATCGCGCATGTCGATGTGGAATATTCCGGCAACACCCGGATCGCCGACCTGACTTTCGTCAGCCCCGATCCTCGTTTGTCGGCAAAGGTGGCCAACGCCTATGCGGATGCGTTCATCCGCAACAACCTGTCGCGCAAATTTGACAGCTCGGCCTACGCGCTGGACTTCCTGCGTAATCAGTTGGGGGAGGCGCAACAGAGGCTGGAACGTGCGGAGCGTCTGGCGCTGGGCTATGCGCGTCGTCTTCGCCTCGTCGATCCGAGCAATGCGGCAGGCGGCACCGCCGGTGCGCCCCAGTCGTTGTTGTCGGCTCAGCTGGTTCAGCTGAACCAGGCCTATTCCAATGCCGTCGCCGACCGCATTGCCGCCGAGCAGAAATGGGAGCGGACCCGCCGTCTGCCGGATCTCAAAATTCCTGAGGTCCTGCAGAACCCGGCCGTGCAATCGCTGCTCCAGCAGCGCGCCCAGGTTGCGGCGGTCTATCGCCAGCAGCTCAGCACGCGGCAGGCTGATTATCCCACCGTCCAGGAGGCCGCGGCTCAGGGACGCGAATATGATCGCCAGATCGCCACGATCGCAGGGAACGTTCGCGATACGGTCAAGGGGCAATATGACGTCGCCTTGAGCCGCGAGCGGACGCTGGCCAATCAGATCGATAGCCTGAAAACCACGACTCTCGACGAGCAGAGCAAGGGCATTCAGCTGTCCATCCTTCGCCGTGAGGCGGATACGAGCCGCCAGCAATATGACTCGCTGCTGCGTCGGTACAATGCGCTCAACGCCGAAGCCGGCGTGCAGACCAACAATCTGAGCATCGTCGATGCGGCGCAGATCAGCGAAGCGCCGTCCTGGCCCAAGCTGCCCCTGATCCTGGCACTGGCCATTTTCGTGGGCATGCTTCTGTCCTTCGTCTGTGTGGTGTTGCGTGAACAGTTGTTCGACGCGGTGCGCATTCCCGACGACGTCACCGAACGGCTGCGCTTGCCCTTGCTGGGAAGCGTGCCGGACGCCGACGATATCGAGCAGGAGATCGCCGATCCGAAATCGGCCGTTAGCGAGGCCTTCAACAGCGTGCGTACTGCCTTAGCGCTTGCCGAAGGCGGGATGCCCAAGACGGTCTTGTTCACGTCCAGCCAAGCCGGTGAAGGCAAGTCCTCCTCGTGCCATGCCTTGGCCCTCAGCCTGGCGCGGCTGGGCCGCACCGTCCTCATCGTCGATGCCGACCTTCGCCGTCCCAATGCGCATCGCCTGTTTGGCGCCAAGAACCAAAATGGCCTTAGTGCCGTGCTGGCCGGGCTGGTCCCTATCGACCAGGCCATCCAGGCGCCGCGCGGTGATGGTATCTATCTGCTTCCGGCGGGCGATATTCCGCCCAACCCCTCCGAGCTGGTCAACAGCCCGCTTTTCATGAAGCTGATTGATGAGCAGACGACACGGTACGACGTCGTGTTGATCGACTCCGCGCCTGTGCTGGGTATCGCGGATGCGATCATCCTTTCCAGCGAAGTCGAGGCGACCGTGTTTGTCATCGAGGCCGGCCGGAACTCCATCCGTGGCGCGACCAATGCTCTGGCTCGTCTGCGTCGCGGTCATGGCAATCTGGCCGGGGCGCTTCTGACGAAATATGATCCGGGTCGCCTGGGCTATGGCTATGGCCATGACTATTCATATGAGTATCGGTACGAGTCATGACGATGAAGGACAGGGATGTGTCGATAGTTCGACGATCGATTCTTTCGCTCGTGCTTGCGGCATCCCTGATCGTGGCACTTGTCTATTATGTCAGCATGACCGGGCAGGTCACACTTCTGTCCATGGGTAAGGACGCCAATCTCATTGGCGTCCAGCAGCAAAAGCGGCCCGAGGGAGCATCCGCGCTCCAATATGTGTCTGCGCTTGCCGCGGATCCCTTGAGCCAACAGGCCGTGAACGGCGTCATCGCCGCGCAGATGCGCGCGACCGGGGATACCCGGCAGGCGATGCAGCAGATCCTGTTGCTGCGACAGCTTGGCTGGCGCAACAACAGCGCCTTGCAGAACATGCTGTGGCGCGCGGGGACGGTTGGCGATCTGCCCATGATGATGGATACGCTGGACGCTCTGCTGCGTCGTGAGAAGTTGCTGGGCCAGATCTATCCCATTCTCAACCTGATGACGACGGACGCATCGTTCCGGGCGCTCCTGATCCAAAGGCTGAAGAACAGGCCGTCCTGGAGCAAATATTATTTTCAGTCGGCATCGGATCTGAGCCGACCGGCCGAAATCGAAGGCCGCTTTCTGGTCATGCGCAGCGTGCAGCGTACGGGTGGCCAGCTGAGTCGCAACGAGATCGCCCCGATCCTGCCCAAGCTCATCGGGATGGGCGCAGCCCCGCAGGCCTTTGAGCTCTGGCAGGCGCAGGACGGCGCCGTCATGCGCCCGCTCGACGACGCTAATTTTCTCAAGGCGTCACGTCCGACACAGACCGATGCCTTGCCGATCCCGTTCGAGTGGCAACTGGGTAGCGGAAGCGGTTATTTCACCGATGCCGGCCGTGACGAACATGGTACGTTTCTGAGTATCGACTGGAATGGCCGGGGAGCGCCGGCACTGGCCAGCCAGCTTACGAGTGCCACGCCTGGACGTTATCGTATCATTGTCGTGGCGGATCATCCTGCGACGCAAATGGGGGATCGACTGGGTTTTCGCTTTGCCTGTGCCAACGGAACGGTCGTCAATTTCACGGCCGTCAAGCCTTCGACGCGCAACCAGGTCCAGTTTGTGAGCAATGGGCCGCTGACGTGCAGCTATCCCGAATTGCAGATCTACGGACTGGTCCAGAACGGATCGTCCGCAACGTCGGTTATTATGCGTTCCATCAAACTCGAGCGGATCAACTCGTGACCACCAGCCCGGCCACAATGTCGGCCTCTTTTCCTGCTTCTCTTCGAACACCGCGCCGTGTGGCCTTGGTCCATTATTGGCTGGTCAACATGAGAGGCGGCGAGCGCGTGCTCGAGGAGTTATGCGAGATGTTCCCGGAGGCGGACATCTACACGCATGTGGTCGATCAGGCGAAGCTTTCCCAAAAACTTCTGCGGCATCGCATTGTCACGACATTCATCGGAAAGCTGCCGCGCGCCGTTCGGTGGTATCAGAAATACCTGCCGCTTATGCCGTTGGCATTGGAGGGGCTCGATCTTTCCGATTATGATCTGGTGATCTGCAGTGAAGCCGGTCCGGCCAAGGGCGTCGTCGTGCGACCTGATGCGGTGCAGATCGTATATTGTCATTCGCCGATGCGCTACATCTGGGACAAGTATCATTTTTATCGGAATTCGGCTGGTCGGGTAACGAAACTGTTCATGCCCCTCCTGGCCCATTATCTTCGGCTGTGGGATACAACATCCGCCGTGCGGGTCGATGGTTTCGTCGCCAATTCCGGTTTTGTGGCCAAGCGTTTGATGAAGGCCTATGGCCGTTCGGCAGATATCGTTCATCCGCCGATTGATGTCGATGCGTTCATGCCGGGATCCTTGCTGGCCCCAGAAGAATTCTATCTGTGGTGCGGCGAATTGGTGGGTTACAAGCGGCCGGACCTCGCAATAGATGCATTTACCGAACTGGGCCTCCCTCTGGTCGTGATCGGGGGCGGAGAGGAACTGGACCGTCTCAAGCAACGCGCAGGCACGAATGTGACGTTCCTGGGCAAAGCATCGTTCGACATGCTGCGCGATCACATGGCGCGATGCCGGGCGCTGATCTTTCCGGGCGAGGAAGACTTCGGCATGGTTCCGGTCGAGGTACAGGCATCGGGGCGTCCCGTCATAGCGCTTGCTCGGGGAGGAGCATTGGAGACCGTCGTGCCGGGCGTGACCGGGCTTTTGTACGACGAGGACAGCAAGGACGGTCTTTTGAATGCGGTGCGCACATTCGAGGCATCCGCAATGCCCGGCAAATGTCGAACAGCCTGTATCGCCAACGCCCGTCGCTTTGATCGCCAAGCCTTCACGGCAGGGATGGTGAAGGCCCTTGCCAAACACGGCATCGCAGTACCCGTCAAAACGGTTTGAATCCTGTATGCTTCCTACTCTCGCAGCTTTGATTGCCTTTTTGTCCGGTTTCACGGACGTGAGGATCGGCGACATTCAAAGTGTGGAATTTGCGATCGTGATTGCCCTGGCGCTTTCTTTTTTGCAGCCGCAACAGCAGGCGCGGATTGAAGGCCCGGCAGTCATCATCCAGCTATTGCCACGCATGCTGGTGATGCTCGCCCTCATCGCTTGCGGTTCTTTTCTGTCACTGCGCCTGCAATTTTATCCGCCAAGCAACATCAGCATCATCAAAACCCCCCCGTTTGCGACCATCGCGCGATTGGTCGAGGTCGTGATATCGGTGTCGTCCCTGTTCATCGTCGCGCTCGGAATTCGCAACAATCCCCGGCAATTCAAATTGGTGCTGGCGGCTTATGGTTGGGCGGCATTGGCGAATGCCGGTTGGGGAATTGCAGCATTCGGTCTTCATTTCGCCGGGCTGGATGTCCCGGGCATAACGCTAGGCGGGCGTCTGCCGCGCATTGCTGGCTTCTTCAATGAAGGGGGGCCGCTCGGCGTCTATTTGGCGGGTGGTGCCCTGATACAATATATTCGTGGCCCCGTTCTGCATTATATCTCCCGGCGCAGCTTCTGGATCAGTATCGCGGTCATATCCCTGGCGATCGTCGGTTCTCAATCCAAGGCCGCGGTATTGGTAATCCTGCTGCTGACCTCCTTCGGCTTTCTGCAGCAGAGGCGAGCGAGTTTGATCCTGGTAGCACTCGCATTGGTTCTTCCGATCGCGATCGCCAGCAATCTCGTCGAGGGCATCAACGGATATTACTCCAATCTCGTCAACTTTCGTGCAGAGGCTTACGAAAGGTCGACGGACGGCAACCTCGTCAACGGGCGCCTCATGGCATCTGTGATCTTACCGCGTATCGTCGAGGCCCATCCGTTTCTCGGAGTAGGGATCGGAAATTATAGTCTTGTTAGAAACGATCCTAACATTCTTCTTGGCTTGCCAAGAACTGAGCTTTGGGACCTTCACGGTCTCGGCCTGCTGGGATATCTGGCAGAGTTGGGTATTCCGCTTACCCTGTTTGTATTGTATATGTATGCTTATCCCGTGATACAGGCGATGAAATCCAGGGCATGGATATTTTTGATAAGTTGTTATCCGCTTCTCGCGGCGCTGTTTGGCGTTCAGCTTAACTTTGCATATCCCTGGGTTGTCATGGGATTGGCGCTCGGCGCGATATCGATCGAACGAAGTCACAAGGCTTCACTGGCCGAGTTCCAACCTCCCGCCGAAGTTGTTCGTCGAAAGATCCGGCGGAGCGCCATATCGTGAAAGCCACGTCTGTCCTCATCGATGCACGCCTTCCTTGGGGATCCGGAATTGGGCGATATGTGCGCAACATCGTTCCGGTCATCACAAGCCGGTTACCGGAGATCACCTTCACGATATTGGTGATGCCCCAGGACGGGGATTTGGCCCGAACCATCGTAGCGTCGCACGGCAATTGCCTCGTGTTGGAGACGGCGATCCGCCCCTTCTCCCTTGCCGAGCAGACCCAGTTGCCTTCACTGGCGCAAGATTATGATCTGACCTGGTTTACGAATTACTGGGTGCCGATGCGTTGGGCGGGGCGATTTGTTGTAACCGTCCACGACCTGATCCATCTTGACGCTCGATTTCCCGCATCGTCCATCAAACGCTTCGCCGCTCGGCAGACGTTCGGCAAGATAGGCCGAGACGCCGAGCATGTCGTCTTTGTCAGTCGGTTCAGCCAGCGGGTTTTTGAAGAGCAGGTCGGCACCCCCAAGGCCGCCACGGTGGTACATCACGGTATCGATCATCTGGCGACTACCGACACCGGACAAAGCGATCGCAAGCCTTTCGCCCTCATGGTCGCGGCCGCAAAAGAGCATAAGAACTTGGATATGCTCGTCAGGGCCTGGACCCGGGCGCGGATCGAGGGCTGGGAGCTGACATTGGTCACCCCGGCTGACGATCTTCGGTCCTCGATCCGTCTAGAGGATCATTGCAACCTGAATGTCCGGCGAGGGATTGCCGATGCCGAGCTGGCACATCTGTATGCCACCGCAGGCTTCGTCGTCGTTCCGTCCCGCTACGAAGGGTTCGGTCTACCTCTGCTGGAGGCGATGCGCGCTGGCGCCCCCGTCATTTCCTCGACTGCGGATGCCTTGGTCGAGGTGGCTGCCGGCGCCCTCATTCCTTTCGTCCATCCGAACGATCATGACGGCTGGGTAGGCGCTCTGCGGGACATGGCGGGACGTTGCGGGCCATCGACGCCGTGGCAGGCAGAGCTCTCTCGCCATAACCGTGAAATCGCAGACTCTTTTACATGGCGCCAATCCGCGAAGGCGACGGCGAATATCATCGCCAGCGCCCTCAATAAGCGTTCGTGTGACGGATAACCTTCACCGTCTGCAATATGATCCGAAGGTCGTTGCTCAACGACCAGTTGGCGACATATTCGAGGTCCGCCTGTAGCCTGTTCGTCAGATCCTCGACATGATGGGTGTTGCCGCGAAAGCCCCGGACCTGGGCGAGCCCCGTCATTCCCGGCTTGATGACGTGTCGCTGGCGATAACGAGTATCGACATCCCAATATAAGATGTTGGCAGCCTTTGCCGACAGGGCATGGGGCCTAGGGCCGACGATGCTCATTTCGCCCTTTAGGACGTTCAACAGCTGGGGAAGTTCGTCGATCGAAGTGCGGCGAATGAAATCGCCCGACTTCGTAACGCGCACATCGTTGATCTGCGTAAGTTTGGCGCCATGTTCATCGGACTGGTGATTATACATGCTCCTGAACTTAAATATCCGAAATATACGATTGTCGCATCCGATGCGTTCCTGGCGAAAGAAGACAGGTCCCGGACTCTCTAAACGGATGATGATCGCGATGATGATAAACAACGGAAACAAGATGAACAGGGCGGCAAGGGAGAAGATCAGGTCGAATGCACGCTTGGCGATACGGGCAGACAGCGTCATGGGCCCGTAATTGATCACGAACGTGGACCGATCACCCAGGCGGCGCATGTTGATGGCACCGATCTGATCATGGACGTCGGTCAGAATTTCGCCGTCGACGGAGAGGTTGCGCAGAACGGGAGCCCATATCGGAGCCCGATCAGCCTCGCAGGCCACGATCATGCGGTCGGCATGAGCGATCCTTTCATATAGCCGGTGATATGCTCTTGGGTCATTGGTCGATGGATCAAAACCCAGATCGGCGCTCGATATGACGATCTCATGAGATTGGGGAGAATAGTCAACCGAGTCGCAAATGATGATCGTGGTGTGAGCCGAGCCGCCCAGCATGTTCGATATCATCGGTTGCAGGATTCGACGACTGAGGATCAAAAGTACGAAAGATCCCAGGAAGCCTATGACGAAAACGCCTCTCGAGAACGAAGCGCTGGACTTGAGCATATAGGCAATCAGGAGAATAATTGCCCCCGATATCAGGAGTGCCCTGGCTGATCGATGGGATCCAAGTCTGGGATTATCCAATGTTGCGGCACCATATGTCCCATTGGTGCCAGCCTGAATCATGAAGAGTGGCAGAATGGCGCCCAGCATGATGAAGCCATGTTCAATCTGCGTTGGCGCCTGAATGTTGACCAGCTGGTTTGCTGCAACGAACGATACCACAATAGATATTACGTCGCTGATAAGCAGCACGAGGTAACAGCGAAGGCGTATGACCCTCTTATCTCGTGTGGAGGCAATTTGAGAGTTGCCGACTTTGTTGGTACGAAACGTTTCGATATTCATATTGCATTTCGATTGCGATAAATCGTTTTGACGTTTAGCCGTTTTCGCTCAAAGCGTCGAGGTGATAAAGGCCCGATGCGATGAGCGAGCTGGTACGACCGGCGGTAAAAGGTGCGCTTTGCAGACAGGCTATCATCCTGTCGGCCGAACCCGATCGGCAATGGCGAAGACGCCGACGTCTTGCCGGCGGTCGAGCGCATTACCTTTTCGTCTGCGCGAATCCGCCCGGAGAGTGTTCGGGAACCTTGAACCGACGATGCCTGGGATGCGAGCCGTGGCGGCCGTCCCAATACGGCTCCGGGCCTTCCACGAATACCGTATCTGTCGCTTGATAGCATCGGCCTATTCGGATAGGCGGCGTGCCTCGAAATCACAGGCGTAAGTTTTTGGCTGTCATGCTCAACAAGTTTGCGGAGTGGTGGGGGATGTGACGGCCCATGCTGATTAACCGTGACCATGGACGTTCGGCACAGACCAATCAGTCGGGCATTAAACTCTTTATGCCTTTGATCATCGTTGCGTTGACGGCATATTTTGTTCCCCTGCTGGCGCCGGTTTTCATGACCGGCACATTGACCGTCAAGCTGGCCAGTACCCAAAATTCTCAGATCACATCCCTTTGCGCGGCGGTTGCCGCCCTGCTTCTCTTTCGCCGGGTAACGCTGTATCCAGGTACGCGGGCGTTCGGGTACATCCTGCCGTCGTTTTCCACGACGTTCGGGGTCGCCGTCACGCTGCTGCTCGTGCTGCGGATCAATTATAGCGGGTCGATGCTGATCACGAGCTATCTGGCGACGGTCGGTGCGACATTCCTCCTGGGTTATTTCGACCAACGCGGCGCGCCGACACGCATGTACTATGTGCCGACGGGCAATACGGGCATCGTGGGCGATACGCCACCGGTCGAATGGATTCGAATGACCGACCCATTCTTCCTGAGGATCCTGGTGCGTCCATCGTCGCGGACCTCCGGTCACACCATCAGCCGGAATGGGAGCGGATGCTGGCCCAGGCGGCTTTGGCTGGCGTACCGGTCTATCACACCAAGCAATTGCGCGAATTGCTCACCGGTCGCGTCCAGATCGAGCATTTGTCGGAAAACAGTTTCGGCTCGCTGGTGCTCACGCTTGGGTATCGAAGTGTCAAACGCGCCATCGACATCGCGGCCAGTATCGTTGTCCTGCCCCTGATCCTACCCCTGCTGCTTGTGGTGGCACTGATCGTGCGCATGAGTTCGCCGGGGCCTATCCTGTTTCGCCAGCGCCGCATGGGGTATCGTGGTATCCCGTTCGACATGCTGAAGCTCCGCACGATGGTGGAGCGCAATGTTGACCAACTGTCTGCGGCGACGCAGGAAATCGGCCAGGCGCGAACGGGCCGGGCTGAGCGGGATGGTGGCTGGCAGGTCGAGCGCCGCGCCCATCTGCGCGAGCACGCGGGCATCGACGCGGTCAGTCTTGGCCAGCGTGCCGGTGGCTCTGGCGAACTCGCGGGCCTGACGTGGATTGACGCGCGAGAAGGGATGGCCGCGTGTCGCCAGCGCGGCGATCAACTCGCCGTCGCAGCCGCTGGTGGCCTCGAAGACAAGGCGGATGTCGTGGTCGAGCGTGTCGAGCCAAACGGCGATGGCATCGGATGTATTGGCGATCTGCCCGATCCGGCCTGAGGGCAGTTCGCAAATGTCGATGACGGCACGCGAAAGGTCGCAGCCGATAACGGCTTGTGGCATGGTATAGGCTCCTGTCCATGTCGTGCGGGATCAGCAGTCCCAAGCAACTGTTCAGGGTTGTGACCAACGCGGAAGGGACCCTTGCTCCCTATCGGGCTCCAGACCCTCGGGGGGGGCGGGCTCCCTTCCGCAACACCTTCATACCAGCATGATATCAGACAGGGGGGCGTTGGCGACCACCCGATATGTAGTCGATCAGGTTAATATTTAACATAACCATTATTATCGAACTAGCATTTGCTACTAAGGCTGTAAGCGCCAGATACAAATGACACCATCCTGCTAGATAGAAACGGCACTGCCGGTCCTGTCGGCGGGTCGTCGGTGTCATAGCCTTCCTCGGCAACGAGGACGCTCATGGTATGACGGTGCTGACGATGAGTGCTGCAGAGATCACCCGGTTCGACACGCTCATGCGGCTCGACCGCGGCGAGATCCGGATCGCGGATGCGATGGAGCTGCTGGGCCTCCAGCGGCGGCAAATCTACCGGCTGCTCGGCCGTCTTCGGCAGGAAGGCGCTGCGGGCCTCGTGTCGCGCAAGCGCGGGCGGCCGAGCAACCGGCGCTTCAGCGATGCCTTCCGCGCCGAGGTGGTCGCGCTGGTGCGAGAAAACTATGCCGACTTCGGGCCGACGCTCGCGCGCGAGTACCTTGCCGAGCGGCATGGCCTGGGCCTCTCGTGCGAGACGCTGCGGCAGATCATGATGGAAGCCGGCCTTTGGAAGGACCGCGCCGCCAGGCGCCCTCGCCCCTATCAGCCCCGCTATCGGCGCGACTGTCGCGGCGAGCTGGTCCAGGTCGACGGCTCGAAGCATTGGTGGTTCGAGGACCGCGGCCCGCAATGCACGCTCCTGGTATTCATCGACGACGCCACGAGCGAACTGATGCACCTCGAGATGGTCGAGAGCGAAAGCACCTTCTCCTACATGCGCGCGACGCGGACGTATCTCGAACGGCACGGCAAGCCGGTCGCCTTCTACACGGACAAGCACAGCGCCTTCCGTAACAACACGGCCTCGGCGAACGGCGACGGGATGACTCATCTTGGGCGTGCGCTGGACCGCCTGAACATCGACCTGATCTGCGCAAACTCGCCTCAGGCGAAGGGCCGCGTCGAGCGCGCCAACGCGACGCTGCAGGATCGCCTCGTCAAGGCGATGCGGCTTCACCGCATTGACACCATCGACCAAGCCAACGCCTTCCTCCCCTCCTATATGGCGCAGCACAACCAGCGGTTCGCCAAGGCGCCCTTCGACCCGCGCGATCTGCATCGGCCGCTGGCCATCCACGAGAACCTTGAAGCGGAGATGGTATGGCGCGAGAAGCGCACCGTCACCGGCGCCCTCACCCTCCACTACAACAAGGCGATGTTCATTCTGGAGCCGACCCCGGTCGCTCAGGGGCTCGCGCGCAAGAAGGTCGACGTGTGCGAGTACCCGGACGGACGGCTCGAGATCCAGCACGAGGGAGAGGCCCTGCCCTATCGGATCTTCGACAAGATGCGCAGGGTGAACCAGGCGCCGGTGATCGACAACAAGCACCTCGACGCGGCGCTGGCGCTTGCACACGCCATCCAGCAGGTGCAGCCGCACCACGCCAAGCGCAACAACCACGAGCCCGCGCGTACCGCTCAGCCCGGCGGGATGTTCAAGGCCCCCTCGCCCGTTCCCCCTGGGCCGAAGCTGGACCGCCGCAAACTGGGCAATCAGCGCCTGAAGCGGGGCGCTCGCCTCTCCAACGACGAACTCGTCGCGCGCGGCCTGGGCGAGTATGTCCGCCAACAGACGGGATAACCGAAGGCTGTGCCTGCCGGCGTCTCGAAAACGATCGGATAGCGGGATGGCTTCGGCCGTCCTGAATGGCGTAATATGGGACTTCTCAGCCGTTGCACCGCCCCCATCGCCGAGAGACACGTTGATGGGGGTACCCATCTTGGCCCAGTCGGCCCGAAGCTGCGATTTTGGCCATGTTGAAGAACAAAGATTGAACATGGCGATCTACCAGGCTCGCTCTTGTCCTCCAATCTCGTAAACATCGGTCTCGATCGAGCACCTGTAGCTC
>NZ_JANZXB010000021.1 GCF_025371035.1 Sphingomonas sp. LC-1
CGAATACAAAAACCCATTCACTTGTCCTTGCCCCTATACCCAGTGTCGCGGGGTGGAGCAGCCCGGTAGCTCGTCAGGCTCATAACCTGAAGGCCGCAGGTTCAAATCCTGCCCCCGCAACCAACGCTATAATACACCACACGCCGCCCTCCAGGGCGGCGTCGGCGTTTGGGGCATACGCGCTGGCGACGCGTCACGGCCTCCGTCAGGCAAAATAGCAACAACCCGGCTTCAATACGGATCATCTGGGAGCGGGGCGCGGCTGGGAAGCCGGAAACGCGCCTTCTATCCCGCTTGGGATTCTGCGCCCGCAATGCGGTGCACGATCGCGGCAATTGCCTGACGGTCCAGGGGCTGGGGATCGATCGAGTTGTGGATGCCGATCCCTTCCACCAGTGCGTCAAGCGCGCGGCTGGTGAGGGGATCGAAGAAACGCTCGAGCGCGGCGCGGCTGTTGTTCATCCATCCCTGCATCACGCTGGATACCGACGGATGGCGGGCGGCAAAGGCGTAGAGTTCGTAGCTGAGCAAAAGCGTGCGGGGTTCCGCCCAGACCGAACCGGCGATGATGTCGATAATGGCGTCACGGGCGCCAGCCACGTCTTCCGCCTGTGCCAGCCGGGCGCGAAAGGCGTTCGAGCTCTCCTCCGCCAATTGGGTGAACGCCGCCATCAACAACTCTTCGAGCGTGGCGAAATAATAGGTGACCGAACCCAGCGGCACACCCGCAACCGCCGCGATCCGGCGGTGGGTGGTGCCCGACACGCCCTGCTCGGCCAGCACGTCCAGGGTGGCGGTGACGATACGCTGTCGCCGGTCGGGGTCGTTCTGTCTCGATCGTCCTCCCGCCACGCGAAAACTCCATTGCATATGATGTGTACATTTGTACACATGCTCCCCGACCGGAGGCAGGGATCTAAACCTGCTCTATCGCAAAAGAAGGTGAGGGCCATGCAGGAAGCGCATATTTCGCGCCGGGTGATCTTGGGCAGCGCGGTGGCGCTCGGCATGCCGTCGGTTGCCGGGGCTGCACAGGCGACCGGAACGACGGTCAGCGCCCTGGGACGTTCGGACGGACACTGGTTGAACGCTCCCCGGTCATGGCACGTCGAGCCGAATGGCGCGCTGACCCTGGTAACCGATCACAGCACCGATTTCTGGCGCGAGACCCATTATGGTTTCACCCGCGATAGCGGCCATTTCCTGGGCTTTCCGACCGGCGACGCCTTTACGGCGCAACTGCGGATTCGCGGGCGATATGAAAAGCTGTACGATCAGGCCGGGATCATGGTCCGGGTCGATGAGCGCCGCTGGGTCAAGGCGGGGATCGAATTGTCCGATGGCCGCGCGATGCTGAGCAGCGTGTTGACCGATGGTCGTTCGGACTGGGCGACCGGCCCCTATGCGGGCGATGCCAGCGATTTCTGGATGCGCGCGACGGTCGCCAAGGGCGTGCTGCGGTTGCAGGTTTCGGCGGATGGCAAGAATTGGCCTCTGGTTCGACTGGCCCCCTTTCCGGTCGCCGCCGCCTATCAGATCGGGCCGATGGCGTGCACCCCGGAGCGCGAGGGACTGGAGGTGCGCTTTTCCGATCTGCGGATCTCGGCGCCGCTGGGCAAAGATCTGCACGATCTGAGTTGAGCGGGATGAGCCACAAGCGAAACATGCTGGCGGGCGAACTCTATCGCGCCGACGATCCCGAACTGATCGCGGATGCGGCGCGCGCATCGTCCTGGATGAGCCGGTATAATGGTTCGATCATGGCGAGCCCGGACGAGCGTCATGGCTTGCTGGTCGAGGGGCTGGGGCAAGTCGGGGCGGCCGTGGTGGTGCGGCCGCCATTCCATTGCGACTATGGTTATAACATCCACCTGGCGGAGCGGGTTTTCCTGAATTTCGGATGTGTCATCCTCGACGTGACGCGCGTCGAGATCGGCGAGGGGACACAGATCGGCCCCGGCGTCCAGATCCTGACCGCCGATCATCCCCGCGATCCGGCTTTGCGTGCCGAGGGCTGGGAATATGGCCGCCCGATCCGCATCGGCGCCAATGTCTGGATCGGCGGAGGGGCGTTGATCCTGCCCGGTGTCACGATCGGAGACGATGCCATTATCGGCGCGGGCAGTGTCGTGACCCGCGACGTGGCGCCAGGGACGACCGTGATGGGCAATCCGGCAAGGCCCGCGCGAGCATGAGCCATCCGGCCGCCCTGCATGCCGCTCCGCCGGCCGAAAGCATGCCCCGGGCCAAGCCGCATTTCGAGGTGCTGGACGGTCTGCGCGGCACCGCCGCCTTGTTGGTCGTCGCATTCCATATCCAGGGCATCACCGTCCTGTTCGAGGCGAACAGGTTGCTGCTGCCCCATGCCTATCTGGCGGTGGATTTCTTCTTCGCGCTGTCGGGCTTCGTCATCGGCTATGCCTATGACGATCGATGGGGGCATATGACGGTGCGGGACTTCGTCGCGCGGCGGTTGATCCGGCTGCATCCGCTGGTCGTGCTGGGGGTCGTGCTGGGGCTGGTCAGCTATATGTTCGACCCCTTTGCCGGCGATCGCCAGCGGGCGCCGGGGATGCTGGTCGCGCTTGCCTTTCTGGCGGGACTGTTCGCCTTGCCGTCATGGCCGCTGCCCAATCGCCTGGGGGACAGCCATCCGCTCAATGCGCCCGCCTGGACGCTGTTGCAGGAATATATCGCCAACCTGGCCTATGCCCTGATCCTACGGCGGCTGGCGTTGCGCTGGCTGGCCGGACTGACCATGCTTGCGGCGCTGGTGTCCGCGGCGACGGCGCTGACGCTCGGCTCCTACGACACCGGCTGGGGGCTGGACAATTTCTGGGGGGCGCCGGTCAGGCTGGCCTATCCGTTTCTGACGGGGCTGTTGCTCTATCGGTTGAGCGACCGCCTGCCGCACGTCCGGCTGGGCTTTGGCGGATTGAGCCTGATCCTGCTGGCGGTCTTCGCCGCGCCGGTCCTGCCGGAGTCCGGGGGCATCAAGTGGAACGGCGTCTATCAGGCGGCCTGCGTCCTGATCCTGTTCCCCGCGATCCTGATGCTGGGGCGGCATTCGGGCGGGGGCGGGGTGACGCAGTCACTGTGTCGGGTGGCCGGGCGGCTGTCCTATCCCCTGTACATCACCCATTATCCGTTCGTGTATGTCTATATGAACTGGGTGGTGAGCGATCGGGGGAGCAGCGGCATGACGGCGATCGTCGCGGTCTCGCTCTATCTCTTCACGATCGCCTTCGCCATGATCGCTCATCGGTTCTGGGATCGGCCGATCCGCCGCTATCTGAACCGGGGGCGGGGTGGGGCCGCCCCCGCCACCCCGTAACTCTCCCTCAATAGGCGTAGCGCAGCGTCGCGAATATCGTGCGCGGGCTGCCATAATAATTTCCGCGCGCGGTCGAGTTGATGCGGGCATAATAGGTCTTGTCGAGCACATTGTTGACGTTGACCGACAGGCCCAGCCGCTCGCTGACATCATAGCCGGCGCGCAGGTCCACCACGGCATAGGCGCCTTGCCGCACGATGGTGGAGGGGACGAACGTCCCTTGCGCATTGCGGGTCGCCGCCGCGCCGCCGAAGGTGGAGCTGAACCAGGTCACCCCACCGCCCAGGCTCGCCCCCTGCAACGCCCCGCCCTGCGGCTTATAGTTGGTGAACAGCTTGACCATATGCTTCGGGATGATCGGGGTCAGCGTCAGCCCCTCGACCACCGGGTTGATGTCCGACAGATATTTGGTCCGGGTCAGGCTGTAGCCGCCATTGATCCGCCAGCCCGGCACGATCTCGCCAGAGGCTTCGGCCTCGATCCCGCGTGCGCGGACCTTGCCGATCTGATAGACGATCAGGACATTGTCGGCATCGTTGATCGTCCGGTTCCGCTGCGTGATCTGATAGGCGGCGGCCGACAGCAACAGCCGCTTGTCCATCAGCGCCAACTTGGTCCCCGCCTCATATTGGTCGCCGACCAGCGGTTCGATCGGGCGTCCGTCGGGGCGCTGGCGCCCGCCCGAATTGACCGGGCTGAAGCTGTCCGCATAGCTGGCATAGACGTTCCAGTCCCCGGTCACATCCCACACCGCGCCCGCATAGGGGGTGAAGCGGCCGTTAAAGCCATAGCGGGTCGGCGCGGGGATGCTGCCCGATGCGAGCAGCAGGGTGCGGATCGTCGTATCCCACCATGTCACGCGCCCGCCGCCGGTCAGGGTCAGCCCCGCGACCGGGCTCAGCCGCATCTGGCCGTAAATGCCATATTGCTCCACATCGGTCCCGCTGGCGCCGTAAACCTGAGTCACCAGGCGGTTGGTGCCCGGCACGCGGTAGGGGGCCGAAGGGCCATAGGGATTGAGCGGCGGCTCGGGCGGCGAGACGGGATTGAACACGTCGATCGTCGCGAAGTTCGACAGGCGGCTATAATAGGACGTGCCCGAACTGGCCTGATAATCCCAACCCAGGATCAGCGTCTGGTCGCGCCCGAACAGCGGAAAGCTGCCGATCGCGTTGAAATCGAAGGCACGGGTGCTTTGCTTGCTATCGCCGCGATAGGCGATCTGGTTGGTGACGCCGCGATTGGCGGCGGTCACCGGCTGGCTGCCGATATAGCTGTAGATGTCGATGCGATCGACATCGGTGTAAAGCCCGGTCGCGCGCAGCGTCCAGCGGTCGCTGACCCGGTGCGCCAGTTCGGCGAACCCGCTCCACGTCTTGGATTCGAAACGATTCCAGTCGGCGCCCAGATAGGTGGAGCGATCGACCGACAGCAGCCGTCCGTCGCTGCCGTCGCTGCCGCCCACATAGCCGGGCAGGCCCGACTGGATCGCGGGGCGGAAGCGGTCGTAATGGCCGCCGACGGTCAGGGTGGTCCGCTCGCCGATCTTGAGCGAGCCCGTCGCATAGGCGGCAACGCGGTTGCGGTGCGCGGTGTCGAAGAACTGATCCTGATCCTGGCCCATCACCCCGAAGCGGAAGCCCAGCCGATCGCTGGCGGGGAGCGAGGCGTCCAGCTCCAGCCGGACATTGTCGAAGCTGCCCAGTCCCGCCACCGCCTGCACCCGCGCCGTGTCGAGCGGGCGCTTGCGCACCAGGTTGATGCTGCCCGCCGGATTGCCCGCCCCGCTGAAGAGACCGGCGGGGCCGCGCAGCACTTCGACTCGGTCATAGAAGAACAGGTCCGGCACCACGGCGGGGAAAGCCAGCGCGAAGGTGGGTACGCCATCGATCAGGTAATTGTTGATCGCGAACCCGCGCGAGAAATAGGACGGGTCCTCGCTGCCCACGCCGTTGACGGTGATCCCGTTGGTTGCGGTCAGCGCGTCCTCCAGCGTGAAGAGATTCTGCGCCTCGATCTGGTCGCGCTCGATCACCGTGACGGTGTTGGGAATGTCCTTGAGCGGGGTGACAGTCTTGCCCACCTCTCGGCCATAGCTTTTGCCCAGCACCACGATGTCGTTGCCGGTCTGGTCGAGGTCGTCACGCTCGGCCGACGGCGCGGTGCGATCCGCCATGACCGGCGGTGTCACTTCGGCAAGCGCCGGTGCCGCCACCGCCGACAAAGCCAGCGCAAGCGTCTTCAATGCCGAACCAGTCAGCATGTCGTTCCCCATCTTCTATTGATATGCAGTCGCAATAGAGGGGGTGGGCATCGGGGTAAAGCGAAATCATGATAAAAACATCATGATCCTGAACGGCCTGGTTCTAGCGACCCCTGCGCCTTCTCTTCCCGGTCGGAGACATGCCCTCGGGCGGCTCGGGGGATTCGACCAGTTCGACCACGTCAAAAGCATAGCCGACCCAGCCGCGCTGACGCATCGCCTCGGCCATGGCGGCGTCGTTCGCCTGCGCGTCCTTGCGCGACTTGGCATGGCCCCAGAAGACTTCGGTGCGTCCGCCACCCAGATCGGCGACGATCCGCCAATAATGGGTGAAGGGGGCGGAGGTGGGACCGATCGTCTTCACATAGCCATCGGGCATCGTCGCGGTCAGATAGCGGGTCTTGCGTGCCATGACGCCGCCATAGCGCGGTTCGCCCGCTCGCTCATCCCGCTTGACGACGTGATGGCGTCGCGCCTACCGATGCGACGCCGGAATGTTCCGGCAATGATCGCGCCGGTTCCCCCGACAAGGGGGATTAAAAGGGAACGCGGTGAGGGCGGCGACGCCCGAATCCGAGGCTGTCCCTGCAACTGTAAGCGGTGAGCGGAGGCGCAACGGACCGGTGAAGACCGGGCCAGCCACTGGGGCAACCTGGGAAGGCGCGCCATTCGCGATGACCCGTGAGCCAGGAGACCTGCCGGCGTCAGGTCGCTCATGCCTGGTCCAGGGGATGGCCGAGGCTAAGGTCCTTTCCGACGAGCGACGCCAATGGTGGCGGAGGCGCAATGGTTTGCCATGGCGAGTGCGGAATAGCGTCCGGTACGCATGGCATCCGGCCGTTCGGAAACGCAACGGAAGGCCTCGGCTTGTTCGCGACAGGACGCTATGGGCTATGGAATGATATATTGTAACAGATTCGCATGGGCGCGATGGAGCCTGTGGAGTGGTGCCGCGCTTCTGCTCGGGGCCGGGGAAGCCAGCGCGCAACGGGCAGAGAGGCCGGGGGCCGAGGGGCAGGGGGCGGATGCCACCGTCCTGGTCGTCGGCACGCGCGAGAAACAGGCGCTGGACACACCCAATGCCACGGCCAGCCGGTTGGGCCTGACCCCGCTGGAAACGCCCGCCAGCATCGTGTCGCTGGACGGCGAGACGATCCGCGCGCGCGGCGACCTGTCGATCGTCGAGGCGGAGGCGCGCGCACCGGGCATCGCCAGCGTCGCCAATCCCGGCAATGGCGGCACCGCGCTGTCGGCCCGAGGCTTTTCCGGGCAGGGATCGGTGCTGCAACTGATCGATGGGGTGCGGCTGTTTCCGGCGGCGGGGACGATCACCTTTCCGACCGATCCCTGGATGGTCGAGCGGATCGATATACTCAGCGGCCCCGCGTCGGTCCTGTACGGGCAGGGCGCGCTGGGCGGCGCGGTCAATGTCGTGATGCGGGGGCCGACCGCCCGAACCCATGGCCAAGCCGAGATCGGATATGGCGCGCAGGACAGTTTTCGCGCAAGCGCCGGGATTGGCGGGCCGCTGGGCGATAGCTTGGGCTACCGCGTCGATGCGAGCTATCGCCGATCGGACGGCTATGTCGATCGGGGGCATTCGGACAGCGTCGCGCTGTCGGGGACATTGAAATGGACGCCATCGCCGGTCTTCGCGGTGACGGTGCGCGGCGATCATGGCGACCAGCGGCCGATCGGCTATTTCGGTACGCCGCTGATCGACGGGAAACTCGATCTGCGGATACGCGACCGCAACTATAATGTTGGTGACAGTCGGATGCGGTTTCGTGACGACCGTGCCTCGGTCCGGATCGACTGGACGCCGAGTGCGAATGTCAGCCTGTCCAACATCGCCTATTATCTGACCAGCGATCGATTCTGGCGCAACCTGGAGGATTATTGCTGGGTCTCCGCCAACGGCCGGTGCGCGGACGGTTCGACGGGCACGCCGGGCACGATCCGGCGGAGCAGCAATTACGGCATTCGCCACGACCAGACCCAATGGGGCGATCAGGCGAGTGTGACGTGGCGCGCCGGGCTGGCCCCCGGCATCGCCAATGCGCTGGTGATCGGCGGGGAGGCCAATCTGGTCCGCTTCACCCATGAGAATGACTTCGGGTCGGACGGGCAGGTCGACGCGGTCGATCCCTTTGCCTTCGATCCGGGCCGTTTCCTGGATACGCAGGGGATCGCGCCCCGTTACCGGACCCGCACGGCGGCGCTGGCAATATTTGCCGAGGATCGGGTGACGCTGGGCCGCCACTGGTCGGTGGTCGGCGGCTTCCGCTACGAGGAAAATCAGGTGAGGCGCTGGGCAATCGCCTATCCGGGGGGCGTGCGGACCGACAGCTTCGCCTTCGAAAAGACCTTCCGCAACGCCACCTGGCGGGCGGGCGTCGTCTATCAGCCCATGCCGACCCTGTCGCTCTACGGCCAATATGCCACCGGCGTCGATCCGCTGGGCACGCTGACTACCGTGTCGACGGGGCAGGTGGCGTTCAGCAATGCGCGCGGCAACCAGATCGAGGCCGGAGCCAAATGGCTGTTCCTGAACGGGCGCGGCACCGCCACGCTGGCGGCCTATCGCATCGTGAAGACCGGACTGCTGGCGCAGCGCACCCTGTCGAGCCCGGTCGAACAGGTCGGGCAGCGATCCGCGCAAGGCATGGAGGCGGCCGTGACGCTCGACCTGCCGCAGGGGTTCGGGATCGATGCCAATGGCACGCTGCTGGACGCGCGGTTCGACGATTTCCGTTCGGGCGGGACCGACTATGGCGGGCGGACGCCGCCCAACGTGCCCGAGGCGCTTGGCAATCTCTGGCTGCGCTGGGACGCCACGACGCGGGTCCAGGCCCGCGGTGGCCTGCGCTATGTCGGGCGGCGCTTCTCGGACAATGGCAATGCCTTTCGCATTCCCGGCTGTGCGACGGTGGATGCCACCCTGTCCTATGCGCTGACCCCGCAAATGGCGGTCGATGTCCGGGTCTATAACCTGTTCGACAAGGCCTATGCGATCACCGCCTATGGCGACCAGCAATGGATATTGGGGCGTCCGCGCTCGCTGGACATCGGCCTTCGTGCCGCGTTCTGATCGATCCTGGGGAAGGACGGCCGTTCGGCTGGCCTTCCTCACCCATCGCTGGGCGGGGATCGTCGCCTGCCTGTTCTTCGCGATGTGGTTCGCAAGCGGGCTGGTGATGATCTACGTGCCCTATCCCGCGCTGCCCCCGGCGGATGCCTGGGAGGGGGCGGAGCCGATCGACTGGAGCCGCGTCGTCCATCCGCCCGCCGGGGCCGAAGCCCGGCGGATCACGCTGGAGATGCGCGACGGCGCGCCGGTCTGGCGGATCGAGGACGGGGAGGGCGACACCCGCATCCTGTCGGCGGCGACGGGCATCGCCCCCGGTGCGGTCGATGCCCCGCTGGCCGCCCGCGTGGCGGCGCGCTTCGGACGGGCATCGGTCGAGCGTGTCGAGCGGGTTACCCGCGACCAATGGACCGTCGCGGGCGGATTCGACCGGCATCGGCCCTTGTGGAAGGCGACGTTGGCCGATGTCGCCGGGACCCAGATCTATATTTCCGACCTGACCGGCCAGCCGGTGCAGCGAACGACCCGGGGGCAGCGCTTCTGGAACTGGCTGGGATCGGTGCCGCACTGGATCTACCCGACGGTGCTGCGCCGGGACAATCAGGCATGGCGGCAGGTGGTGATGTGGCTGTCCGGCCCGTGCATCGCAGTGGCGCTGACCGGGATGTGGATCGGCATCTTGCGGATGCGGATCGGGCGGCGGCGTTATCGCGGCGGGCGGGTGACGCCCTATCATGGCTGGATGGTCTGGCATCATGTCAGCGGCCTGCTGGGGGGCGTGATGCTGACGACCTGGATCGTCAGCGGATGGTTGTCGGTCGATCCGTGGCATGGCTTTGCCGGAGGCGTCGCACCCGAGGCGGCGATGCGCGCCTATGCGGGACAGGCGGGCTCACCCCGAGCGCTGGGCCGGTTGCGGCAGATTGCCCAAGGTGCGCGAAGCGTCGAATGGAGCGGCGATGCCGGGCTCCGCCGGATCGCGATCGATCGTGCCTCCTCGCATCCACGCTGGCTGGAACAGGCGAGCCTGGCACCGGCGCGTCCTGCCGATCCGGTCGGGGCGGCGGCGCTGTTGGTCCCGGCCGGGCATGTCGTGCGGACCGAGACCCTGATCGAACCCGATTTCTACTGGGCCGATGCCGCGCGTCTGCCGCTGATCCGGCTGCGCTTCGACGATGCCGCGCGGACCTGGCTCTATATCGATCCGATGAGCGGTGCGCTGGTCCGGCGACAGGATCGGGTGCGGCGGGCCTATCGCTGGGTCTATTCCTTTCTTCACACCTGGGACTGGCCCTGGCTGACCGCGCGACGCCCGGTCTGGGACCTGTGGATGTGGCTATGGTCGATCGCCGGACTGGTGCTGTCGATCAGCGGCGTGGTGCTCGGCTGGCGGCGGTTGCGCCGCCCCGTCGCGCGAAGGCGTTAAAACATCATTGCCGGGGTTGGCGCGAGGGGGGCACGCCGCTTAGATGGGCGGCATGTGGCAACTCTTTCAATTCCCGCTCTGTCCCTTTTCGCGCAAGGTCCGGCTGCTGCTCGGGGAAAAGGGCGTCGGATATGAGTTGGTCCGGGAGTCGCCGTGGCAGCGTCGCGACGAGTTCCTCGACATGAACCCCGCCGGCCAGACCCCGGTGATGGTCGATGAGGAGCGCGGCGTCCTGCTGGTCGACTCGATGGCGATCTCCGAATATTTCGAGGAGACGGTCGAAAAGTCGGCGATGATCAACGGCACCGCGGTCAACCGCGCCGAGATCCGGCGGCTGGTGACGTGGTTCGACACGCATTTCTATCAGGACGTGACCGGCCCCTTGCTCCACGAGCGCATGGTCAAGCGGGTCGCACGCGTCGGCAGCCCCGATGCCAAGGGCCTGCGCGAGGCGATGAAGGCGGCGGTCGGGCATCTCGACTATACCGATTATCTGCTCGATCATCGCAACTGGCTGGGCGGTGCGACGATGAGCCTCGCCGATCTGGCGGCGGCGGCGCAGATTTCCGTCGCCGATTATCTGGGCGGCATCGACTGGAAGGGACACGAACAGACCGCGCGCTGGTATCGCGGGCTGAAGAGCCGTCCTTCCTTCCGCCCGCTTCTGTCCGAGCGGATGGAGATGGTCGCGCCGCCATCGCATTATGACAATGTCGACTTCTGACGCCGCGCCCGCCGGGCGGATCGGCATCGACGATTTCCTGGCGGTCGACATCCGCGTCGGCACCGTCATCGCCGCCGAGCCCTTCCCGGAGGCGCGCAAGCCCGCGATCAAGCTGACCATCGATTTCGGGTCGGTGATCGGCGTCAAGCGGTCCTCGGCACAGATCACCCGGCATTATACCCCCGAGACACTGGTGGGGCGGCAGGTGGCGGCGGTGGTCAACTTCCCGCCGCGCCAGATCGGGCCGATGATGTCCGAGGTTCTGACCCTGGGTTTCCCCGACGCGGAGGGGCAGGTCGTGCTGATCGCGCCGGACCTGGCCGTGCCCAATGGCGGGCGGTTGTTCTAGGAGATTCGCTTGGCCTTGGGCTTCGCTCCGTTCAACCTGAACGAAGTCGAAGGCTATATGTCGGCTTCTGTTAGCCTTAACATTTCTCTTGCGCCTTGTGCCCCGACGCGTACCATCCCGCCTCGACCGTAGGGAATAACCCACGGAGAATAGGAGGGGTTATGAAATCCAATCGCTTGGCCCGCCATGCGCTGGCCGCCTTGCTAACGCTCTCGGTGGCGGCGCCCGCCATCGCGCAGAGCGACAAGATGGCGCCGATCGCCATTCCCGCGCAGCCCAATGCCATTCCGCTGAACACCGGCCCGCTGCCCGGTGCGAAGAACAAGGAAAGCTGGCACAGCCAGTATGACAGCGTCTTCGCCCGCAACGTGACGCAGGCGACGCTGACCCCCTTCCTCCCCGATCCCGCCAAGGCGACCGGCACCGCCGTGATCGTCGCGCCCGGCGGCGGCTTTCGTACCCTGTCGATGCAGAATGAGGGCTGGGACGTGGCCAAGGCCCTGGCCGATCGCGGGATCGCGGCCTTCGTCCTCAAATACCGGTTGAACCAGACGCCCGCCGACATGGGCGAGTTCGAAAAGTCGATGACGGCGATGTTCTCCGCCGTGGCGCGTCCCACCACGCGCCCCAGCCCGGAGGAGGCGCTGAAGGGCCTGGCACCCCAGATCGCCGACTCGCGCGCCGCCTTCGCATTGGTCCGCCAGCGGGCGGGCGAGTGGAAGGTCGATCCCAACCGGATCGGCATGGTCGGCTTCTCGGCGGGTGCGATGCTGACCGTCGCGACCGTGCTCGACGGACAGGCCAAGCCCGCCTTTATCGGCGACATTTATGGCCCGCTCCAGCCGATGACGGTCCCTGCCGACGCGCCGCCGATGTTCGCCGCGATCGCCGCCGACGATCCGCTGTTCGCGGGCAAGGGCTTCGGCCTGATCGATGGCTGGATGGCGGCGAAGAAGCCGGTCGAGTTCCACCTCTATGGCCAGGGCGGTCATGGCTTCGGCATGTATCCGAAGAAGACCACCAGCACCGGCTGGTTCGACGCCTTCTACCGCTGGATGGTGATGGAAGGATTCCAAACGCCCAAGGCGAACTGATCCTTCCGTGTAAGTTCAGGGTGACCACTCTGTAGGTGGTCACCCCCTTCCCGCGCCGGGGAGGATCATTCGATGCTCTTCGACGCCTGCTCGAACAGGTCCTTGGACAGGCCCGGCGTGCCGACGATCCGGATCAACTCCGCACACATCAACTGCGAGCGCTTGGTGTCGAACCGCCGCCAGCGACCGAGCGGCGGCAACAGCTTGGCCGCCGTCTGCGGGTTCAACCGGTCGAGCGCGATCAACTGATCCGCCAGGAAGCGATAACCAGAGCCATCGGCGGCATTGAGCGCACGCTGGTTCATCCCGAATGCGCCGATCAGCGCGCGGGCCCGGTTGGGATTGGCGAGGGTGAAGTCGGGATGCTCGGCCAGCTTCGTGACCATCGCCCCGGTGTCGCTGCGCGAGGATAAGGCCTGGGTCTGGAACCATTTGTCGAGAACCAGCGGATTGTCGGCATAGCGGTCGTGAAAGCGCGCCAGCGCCACCTCCCGCTCGGGTGCGTCGGAATTGACCAGCGTGGTCAGCGCCGCCTGACGGTCGGTCATATTGTCCGCCGCCTCGAACTGCGCAAAGGCGAGCGCCGCCGCATCGGGCGCGCCGCTGGCCGCGATATAGCCTAGCGCGACGTTGCGCAGGCGTCGCCGACCCTTGGCATCAGGCGAATAGGCATAGGGGCCCTGCGCCATTTCGGCATAGAGCCGCCGCCACACCGGCTCCAGCGCATGGCCCAGCCGCTGGCGCAGTTCCTCGCGCGCGGCGTGGATCGCGTCGGGATCGACCGTCACCAGCTGATCGCCGATGAAATTCTCCGAGGGCAGCAATACGGCTTCGGCCAGGAAGGCGGGCTCCAGCCCTTCCGATTCCAGCGTGCGCGCGACCGCGTCGATCACCGCATCGGCCTGGACCGTGCCGTCGATCGTGCCCGCGACCAGCGTGTCGAGCATCAACTGCTGCATCGCTTCGTACCGGGCGAAGGGATCGTCGTCATGCGCCGACAGAAAGGCCAGATCCGCCGCCGTCCGGTCACTTTCGATCACCACCGGCGCGGAAAAGCCGCGATTGATCGACAGGACGGGGCGCTCGGTGATGGCCTCGAACACGATCGTCTCGGCCACCTGATCGAGCAGGATCAGCCGCTCGTCGGTCAGCGGGCGTCCCGTCTCAGCGCCGAACAGCCGGACCTTCAGCGGCAGCAGCATCGGCTGCTTCACATTCTGTCCCGGTGTGGCGGGGACGTGCTGCGCCAGTCGCAATTCGGCGCGCCCGCCACCGGCTTCATGGTACAAGCCCGCCGACACGCGCGGCGTGCCCGCCTGGCTGTACCAGAGGCGGAACTGGGTCAGGTCGACGCCGCCCGCTTCCTCCATACAGGCGACGAAATCCTCGCAGGTGGCGGCGGTGCCGTCGAAGCGGCTGAAATACAGGTCGGTGGCGGCGCGAAACTTCGTCGGGCCCAGGATCGTCGCCATCATGCGGATCAGCTCGGCACCCTTGTTATAGATGGTCGCCGTGTAGAAATTGCTGATCTCGATATAGCTTTCCGGGCGAACCGGATGCGCGAGCGGGCCCGAATCCTCGGGAAACTGGCTGGCGCGAAGCCCCCTCACATCCTCGATCCGCTTGACCGCGGCCGATCCCTGATCGGCGGAGAAACTCTGGTCACGATAGACGGTGAAGCCTTCCTTGAGGCTCAACTGGAACCAGTCGCGGCAGGTGATCCGGTTGCCCGACCAGTTGTGGAAATATTCATGCGCGACGACGGCAGCGATCGCGTCATAGTCGTAATCGGTCGCGGTGTCGGGATCGGCCAGGATGTAGCGGCTGTTGAAGATGTTCAGCCCCTTATTCTCCATCGCGCCGAAGTTGAAATCGTCGACCGCGACGATGTTGAACACGTCCAGGTCATATTCGCGGCCATAGACGCGCTCGTCCCACGCCATGGACAGCTTCAGGGCGTGGAGCGCATGATCGGTCTTCGCCAGATCGGCGGCGCGCACCCAGATGCCCAGTTGTACCTCGCGCCCGCTCATTGTGGTGAAGGTCGCGGCGTTGACCGCCAGATCGCCCGCCACCAGCGCGAAGAGATAGGAGGGCTTGGGGAAGGGATCGTGCCACTCCGCCCAATGGGTGCCGTCATCATTCTCGCCCTTCGCCACCGGATCACCATTGGCGAGCAGCACCGGATAGCGCCCCCGGTCGGCGGTCATCCGCACCCGGTAGACGCTCAGGACATCGGGCCGGTCGGGAAAGAAGGTGATGCGGCGAAACCCCTCCGCCTCGCACTGGGTGCACAGATTGCCGCCCGAGGCATAGAGGCCCATCAACTGCGTGTTGCTTTCGGGAGCGATCGTCACCTCGGTCTCGACGACATGCGCGTCGCCGGACAGCGGCACGACCAGTTGCTCGCCGTCGATCCGCCAGTCGTCGACCACCACGCCATCGACCATGACCGACAACGGCGTCTGGCCCGCACCGTCGAGGCGCAGCGGCTCGTCATGCGCCCCGCTCCGCTCGACCGTCAGCGCGGCGCGGACCCGCGTCTCGGAGGGGGCGAGCCGGAAGTCGAGCGCGACCTGCGGAACCGCCCAGGCCGGCGGCGTATAATCCTCTCGCCGGATGGCGGCGGGGGTCATATCGGGCTGGGCGGCGCTGCGCTGAATGTCCATGGCGGGAATATAGCCCTGGCGGGCCCGTCCGACCACCTGCGCGGCGGGAAAAACCGGAATTCGGCCTCACGGGCGGGGTTGATCGCGGGAGGGGGCGTGATACGCCTATGCCACACCCTGTCCCCCGAAAGGTCCTGCATGTCGCGTTCGACGGCTCTGCTGCCGCTGTTTCTCCTGTCCACCGCCGCCTTCGCGCATGACCATGATCACCTGGCTCATCAGGCCGCCGGCGCTGCGCCCGCACAGGCCGCGAGCCCGCGCAGCCCGGCCGAGCGCAATGCCATCGTCACCGCCGCGCTTCCCGAGGATCAGGCCGCGATGAAGGCGCATGTGATGTTCCTCGCCTCCGACGCGATGGCAGGCCGGGAGGCCGGAACGCGCGATTACGACATCGCCGCACAATATGTCGCCGCGCAATTCTATGCCGCGGGCCTTCGCCCCGGCGGCGATGACGGCGGCTATCTGCAGAAGGTGCCGCTCGTCGCCTATAATGTCGCCGATCAGGGCAGCGCGATGTGGACCCCGGCGGGCGGCCAGGCGCGGGAATTGGTGTTCGGGGAGGATTTCGTGCCCTCGCCCGTGCCCAATGCCAAGGAAACCAGCCTGTCCGCGCCGGTCGTCTTCGTCGGCTATGGCATCGACGCGCCGCAATATGGCCTGAGCGATTACAAGGGCGTCGATGTGCGCGGCAAGATCGTCGCCTTCGTCCCCGGCACGCCCGAGGGGCTGGGCGGCGAGGAGCGCGCCTTTTTCGGATCGGCGGGGAACAAGGCGTCGCTCGCCGCTGCGCGTGGCGCGGTCGGCGCGGTCCAGATCGACATGCCGCGCGCGGGCGGGCGGCAGCGGCCCTTCGCCGCGCTCGCCCGCTATTACAATGCGCCGCGCGTGACCTGGGCGAATCCCGACGGCACCGCGCATGCGATGACGCCTTCGACGCCGGTGCTCGGCACCCTGTCGCAGGCCGGGGCGGCCAAGCTGTTCGGCCAGGGATGGGGTGCTGTGGTCAAGGCCGCCGCGAACCCCAAGCCCGCCTATAAGCCGTTGATGCCCAAGGGCCAGTTGACGGTCGCCTCGAAGACCAGCTTCAAGCCGATGGACAGCGGCAACGTCATCGGCCTGATCCCCGGCAGCGATCCCAGGCTGAAGGACGAGGTGGTCGTGCTGTCGGCGCATCTCGACCATATCGGCACCAATAAGGGCGGCGATGGCGACCGGATCAACAATGGCGCGCTCGACAATGCCATCGGCATCGCCAGCCTGATCGAGGAGGCCAAGCGGTTCAAGACCGCCGCCACCCCGCCCAAGCGCACCGTCATGTTCCTGGCGGTGACGGCGGAGGAAAAGGGGCTGGTCGGCTCGGACTATTTTGCCAACCATCCGACCGTGCCGCTCAAGTCGATCGTCGCCGACGTCAATCTCGACATGCCGATCCTGACCTATAAGTTCGAGGATATGGTGGTGTTCGGCGCCGACCGATCGACGCTGGGGCCGATCGTGCGCAAGGCGGTGGGCGCGATGGGCCTGCCCGTCTCGCCCGATCCGATGCCGGAGGAGGGGATTTTCGTCCGCTCCGACCATTTCCGCTTCGTGCAGAAGGGCATCCCCTCGGTCTTCCTGTGGCCGGGACAGAAGGGGCCGGGCAAGGCGGCGGTCGAGGATTTCATGAACCACCGCTATCACCGCCCCGGCGACGAGATCGACCAGGGCATCGACTGGAGCCAGGGGCCGCGCTTCGTCAGCGTGAACTATGCCATCGCCCGCGAAATCGCCGATGCGCCCGAGCGGCCGGTGTGGAACAAGGGCGATTATTTCGGCACGCTCTATAAGGGGCTGATGGCGGCGAAGTGATGCGTGCCACCGCAGCCAAGCCGCCCCCCATCCGTTCAGCCGGAGCAAAGTCGAAGGCCAAGGCTAAGGGATGACCTTGGCCAGGTGGCCCGTCCGGGGCATGCACTTCGACTTCGATCAGTGCGAACGGAGGTAGGGTGAGCAAGCTATTCGTCTTCGGCATGGGCTATGCTGCCGGTCATCTGGCGGCTTTGCTGGAAGGGCGCGGCTGGTCCGTTTCGGGCACCACCCGCGACGGGCGCGGCGGCACGCTCCGCTTCGACGACCGGGAACGCGTCGAGGCGCAGATCGCCGCCGCCACGCATATCCTGTCCTCCGTCCCACCCGAGGGCGAGCATGATCCGGTGCTGGTCGCTTACGGCGCGCACCTCGTGAAATCGGACGCCTGGATCGGCTATCTGTCCTCGACCGGCGTGTATGGCGACACCGGCGGCGCGTGGGTGGACGAAACCGCGCCGATCGGCTCGGGCCGCCGCGCGGCGCGGGCGGTGGCGGATGCGGACTGGCAGGCGCTGGGCGCGCGGGTGTTTCGCCTGCCCGGCATCTATGGTCCCGGCCGCTCGCCGATCGACCGGGTTCGCGGCGGTCGGGCGCACCGCGTCGGGCTGGCGGGGCAGGTGTTCAGCCGGGTGCATATCGCCGATATCGTATCGGGCGTGATCGCCGGGTTCGACGGCCCGGCGGGGGCCTATAACCTGGCCGACGATTTCCCTTGCGACCAGGATGCCGTCGTCTCCTATGCCGCCACGCTTGCAGGGATGCCGCCGCCGCCGCTGGTCCCGCTGGAGAGCCTGTCGGCGGCGGCGCGGGGTTTCTATGCCGAGAACCGGCGGGTGGCCAATGGCAAGGCGAAGCGGGTGTTGGGCTGGCGGCCCCGCTATCCCGATTACCGGTTGGGCCTGCGGGCCTTGAGCGCGATGACCAGCCCGGCGGCCGTCACCGCCGCCCCCGCGCCCGCCAGCAGCGACCAGCGATAGCCCTCGAACACCGTCGACAGGCTCATCGCGATCACCGGCACGATGACGCTGGAATAGGCCGCCTTGGCCGGGCCGATCGCGCGCAGCACGCGGTAATAGAGCGGAAAGGCCAGCGCCGAGGCGAACAGCCCCAGATAGAGGATGCCCAGCACATAGCCGGCGCGCATCTCGAACACCGGCGGGCCGTTCAGGCTATAGGCGATGATCGCGTCCAGCGCCGCGCCCGTCAGCATCGCGACGCTCAAGGTCGCGTGCATCGGGAAGCGCTTGGCGGTCTTGGTCGCCTGCATGACGTTGGCGGTGGAGGCGGACAGGATCGCGATGATGGTGAGCGCGATGCCGGTCAGCGCGCGCGTGGGACCTGCGGGATCGACCCGCGCCTCATGCACGAACAACAGGGCCGCGCCCGCCATCGCAATCCCCGATCCGATCAGCAATTGCCGCCCCATACGCTGGCCCAGAAACAGCCGCGCGAAACAGGCATTGGGGATTAGCAGCATCGCGAACACCACCGCGACCAGCCCGGAGGTGATGTACGCCTCCGCCCGGTAGACGAAGTTGAAGTTCAGCACGAACTGGAACAGCCCGATCCCGGCGGCGAACAGCCAGCCGGTGGTATCCAGGCGAAAACTCTCCCGCCGTGCCAGGGCAAAGGCCCCCATGGCGAGCCCGCCGATCAGGAAGCGATAGCTGACCGACCAGGTGGCGGGGACGACGGTGATCTGGTCGCGGATGACCAGCCAGGTCGATCCCCAGATCAGCGTGACGATCGCAAAGGGGATCAGGATCGCGGCGCGGGTCGAACGTGGGGCGGTGTCGAACTCGCTCATGTCGAAACCGTGCCCAAGGCGGCGATCGCATCGGCCAGCCGCGCGACCTGATGGCCGTCGCTGTCCCAGGCGGTGACGAGGCGGATTTCCCCCTCCGCCCAGTCGTAGAAGTCGAATCCCTGGGCGCGGAGGCTTGCGGCTTCCTCGGGCGTGGCGCGCAGGAAGACCTCGTTCGCCTCGACCGGGTGGACCAGCCGGTCGCCGCCCGCGCCCGCCAGCCGCTCGGCACAGGCATTGGCGAGTGCGCCATTGGCGATCCACAGGTCATCCTCGACCATCGCCAGCACCTGCGCCGCCAGATAGCGTCCCTTGGACATCAACAACCCCGCGCGTTTGCGGCGGCGGCGGGTGACGTCGGCCAGGCCGGGCTTGAAGAAGACCAGCGCCTCGGCACTCATCGCGCCGTTCTTGACGAAGCCGAAGGACAAGGCCTCGACCCCCGCCTGCCAGGTCAGCGCGGCGGGCGTGCAACCCAGCCGCGCGACGGCATTGGCGAAGCGCGCGCCGTCCATGTGGAAGCCGAGGCTCCGTTCCTTCGCCAACGCGCCGATCGCGGCGACCTCTTCGGGATTGTAGACGCGGCCATATTCGGTGGCGTTGGTGATCGAGATGGCGTGCGGCTGGACCCGGTGCACGTCGTTGGCGATGGCGTCGATCACCGTCCGGATCGTATCGGGGGTCATCTTCGCCCCCTCGCCATCGGCCAGCATCAGCTTGGCACCATGGGTGTAGAATTCGGGCGCCCCGCCCTCGTCATTCTGGATATGCGAGTCGCGGTGGCAGACCACACCACCATGAGGCGGGCAGAGCGCGGCCAGCGCCAGGCAGTTGGCGGCGGTCCCGGTGGGCACCCACAGCACTTCCACCTCGGTCCCGAACAGCTCGGACAGCCGCTCGTCCAGCGCCCGGGACCAACGATCGCCGTCATAGGCGGTGTCCATCTGGTCCGCTGCGGCGATGGCCTTCATCACCTTGGGGTGGATACGGGCGGCATTGTCCGAGAAGAAGCGCATGACCCAGGCGTTTGGGGGAGGCGGCGGATCACGTCAACACCACCTCCCTATTCGAAGGGGCGGGCGGTTCGCCGTCCCGATCAGTGCGGCACCATGCCCAGTTCCACCCCGGTCTTGTCGTGCAGGGCGAAGCGGTCGATCAGATCGGCGCTCGCCTGATTATAGCCGATCACCTCGACCAGCGAGCCGTCGCGCCGCAACCGCGCCACGATCTTGTCGAGCGCGCCGACACCCGAAATGTCCCAGAAATGCGCTGCGGATACGTCGATCAGCACCGGCCGCCCCTGTTCGGGAAGGAAGGCGCGGGTGAAGCGGTCGACAGAGGCGAAGAATATCTGCCCCGTCACCCGGTAGCGTATCGCCGCATTCTCCTCGGTCCGCTCGACCGCGAACAGGCGGCGGACCTTGCCTGCGAAGAAGATGCCCGACAGCAGCACCCCCGCCAGCACCCCCTGCGCCAGGTCGCGGGTCGCGACCACGACCGCAACCGTCACCAGCATGACGACCGACGATGTCGGCGGATGGCGGCGCAGATTGGCGATCGAGTTCCAGCTGAACGTCCCGATCGACACCATGATCATGACGGCGACCAGCGCGGGCATTGGGATGCGCCCGACGATCGGCCCCAGCCCCGCGAGCAGGATCAACAGCACCACGCCGGCCGTCAGGGTCGACAGCCGCTTGCGCCCCCCTGAGCTGACGTTGATGACCGACTGGCCGATCATCGCGCAACCGCCCATGCCCCCAACCAGCGCGGCGGCGATGTTCGCCCCGCCCTGGCCCATGCATTCGCGGCGCTTGTCGCTGTCGGTGTCGGTCATGTCGTCGACGATCTGCGCGGTCAGCAACGATTCGAGCAGGCCCACCGCCGCCATGGTCAGCGAATAGGGCAGGATGATCCGCAGCGTCTCGAAGGTCAGCGGCACGTTGGGGAGGGCGAGGCTGGGCAAGCCTTCGGGCAGGCGGCCCATGTCGCCGACGGTGCGCACCGGCAGGCCCATGGCGATGCTGATCGCGGCCAGCACGAGGATCGCGACCAGCGGCGAGGGGACCGCCTTGGTCACGCGCGGCAGCAGGTAGATGATGGCGAGCCCGCCCGCGACCATCGCATAGCTGTGCCAGGTCACGCCGGTCAGTTGCGGCAGCTGCGCCATGAAGATCAGGATGGCGAGTGCGTTGACGAAGCCGGTGATGACCGAGCGCGAGACGAACTGCATCATCAGGTCGAGGCGCAATATCCCTGCGACGATCTGGATCAGCCCCATCAGGATGGTCGCGGCGAACAGATAATCGACGCCGTGGTCGCGGACCAGCGGCGTGACTACGACCGCGACGGCGGCGGTCGCGGCGGAGATCATCGCGGGCCGCCCGCCCAGGAAGGAGATGACGATCGCGATCGCGACCGAGGCATAGAGCCCGACGCGGGGATCGACGCCGGAGATGATCGAAAAGCCGATCGCCTCGGGAATCAGGGCCAGCGCTACGACGAGCCCGGCGAGCACGTCGCGACGCGCTTCGCCCAGGCTGGCGAACCATTGGGTTCGATAGGTTTGAGCAGTCATGAAAATACCAGAATATCGCGCATGACGCTCGCTCTCTCGGAACGGGAGCGGGGTAGGGTCATGCATTCTGTTGTCCGGCGGATCGGCGGCCGGAATAGCCACCCGGAATTGCACCGGGTCCTTGCGAATGGCCGCGCGTTTAACGGCGAAGGGGGGGACAGGGCAAGCCCTTACGTCTCATGGTTTTGGTTCGCGCAGAGGCGCGGAGGACGCAAAGAGCATGATAGTGATCTGCTCTCAATTCCTCCCCTGCAAGGGGAGGGGGACCATCCGTAGGATGGTGGAGGGGTGTCACCAGGCGTGAGCGTGGTCTCACCTAACGAGTGGGTACACCCCTCCGTCAGGCCTTCGGCCTGCCACCTCCCCTTCAAGGGGAGGAATGTCGATTGTCTCTCTGCGTCTTCCGCACCTCTGCGCGAACCAAATTTCTTCGCACCACAGCGTCTTGCGTGAACACGAAATGGATCACGCGATGACATCCCCCGCCCGGAAGCGTGCGTTATTCCTCTTCGTCGCGCTCGTCGGGCGGGCGGCGATCCTCGGGTGGCGGGCCTGCGCGGTCGGGGCGACGGCGGCCGGGGCCGACGGTGATCGATCCGTCGTCGCCCATCCGCATGTCCAGGCCCATGCCCTGGATGATGTCGCCGACGGGATCGCTTTCCTCCGGCATGACTTCCTCGTCCATGCCATTGGTGATGGCGTCGGGATCGACCTGCTCCTCGACCACCGGTGCCGCAACCGGCGGGATGTCGAGCGCGGACTGCATGAAGGCGCGCCAGATACGCGCGGGCACGCCGCCGCCCGACAGGCCGGGATTGGGCTTGTTGTCGTCATTGCCGACCCACACGCCCACCACCAGATCGCGCGCGAAACCCATGAACAGCGCGTCGCGCGAGTCCTGCGTCGTGCCGGTCTTGCCATAGGCATCGACGGTCAGCAGCGCCTGCCGCCCCGTCCCCGTCTTGATCGAGGAGGACAGCAGGTCGAGCATCCCGTCATGCACGGCGGAGGAAAAGCCCGTCTTGCGGTTGGTCAGCGACTGATACCAGCCCTTGTCGCGCACCTCGGTCAACCCATGGGGCGTGACCGGGTAACTTTCATTGGCGACTGCGGCATAGGCGGCGGTCAGCTCCAGCAGGCTGACGGTCGAGGTGCCCAGGCCGATCGTCGCCTCGTTGGCGATCGGGGTGGTGATGCCCAGGTCGCGCGCCGCCTTGATCACCGACTTCACGCCCACCGCCTGGGTCAACCGCGCGGCGGCGACGTTCGACGAACGGGCAAAGGCCTGGCGCAACGTGATCTTGCCCAGATAGCGCCCATCGCTGTTGCGCGGCTTCCACCCGGCGATGTCGATCGGCTCGTCCTCGATCGTCGAGTCCGGCGTCATGCCCGAACGCAGCGCGGCGAGATAGACGAACAGCTTGAACGCCGAACCCGGCTGGCGCCGCGCTTGGGTGGCGCGGTTGAACGGGCTCTTGGAATAATCCTTGCCGCCGACCATCGCGACGACACGGCCATCGGGGCGCATCGCGACCAGCGCGACCTGTGCCTGGTTGAGCCCGGCGCTGCGCACCGTCCGCTCGGCAATCCGCTGGAGCCGCGGGTTGAGCGTCGTCTGGACCGTCGCCTCGGTCTTGATCTCGCCCGCCTGGTCGCGGGCCTCGGGCAGCACCCAGTCGGCGAAATAGGTGCCGCTGGGCAGCGTCTCTGGCCGCGAGGCGAGCACGCGCTGTGGCTGGACCGCGTCGGCTTCACGCTTGGTCAGGAAGCCCGCATCCTCCATCGCTGCGACGACGACGGCCTGCCGCGCCCGCGCGCCTTTCAGGTTGGTGGTGGGGGCAAGGCGGGAGGGCGCCTTGACCAGACCCGCCAGCATCGCCGCCTGGCCGATGTTCAGCCTGTCCGGCGTGCGGCCGAAATAATGTTTCGAGGCGGCGGTGATGCCATACACATTGTCGCCGAAATAGACGTTGGACAGATAGCGCGACAGGATCTCGTCCTTGGTCAGCCACGCCTCCAGCCAGAAGGCGATCATCGCCTCGCGGATCTTGCGACCCGCCGTACGGTCGGAGTCCAGAAACGCGTTCTTCGCCAGCTGCTGGGTGATGGTCGATCCACCCTCGCGCACGCCGCCCGATCCGACATTGTGCCAGGCGGCGCGCAGGATGCCGCGCGGGTCGATGCCCCAGTGCGAATAGAAACGCCGGTCCTCGATCGCCATGAACGCCTCACGCACATGGGCGGGCAGCTTGGCGGCATCGACCGGCGCCCCGATGATCGCCCCGCGCCGGGCGATCGGCGTGCCGTCATCGGCGGTCAGCGTGATCGAGGGCGGCGTCGGCGGCTGGAGCGATCGCGACAGCGGTGCGGTGATCGCCAGCCAGATGATCGCCAGCACCAGCAGGATGATGCCCGCACCCGCACCCCGCGCGATCCACCGGCCCCAGCGAATGGGGCGACGCCGCGGCTCCGGCCCGACATCCTCCTCGTCGGGGCCGAAGGACCAGCTTTGAGTCTCCGCATCGTAAAGCGGATAATGGGCCCCCACCGGCTCATAGGGGCGGTCCAAAGGGGTACGATCGGGATTGAACGGGTCGGGGCGCATCACAGGGTTCCGGCGGTCGGCCACTCGCGTGTATTACTCCACCAGAACACCGCGCGCAAGCTCATGCCCGTGTTTACCCTGTTTGCGGCACCTCGGGCAAGCGCTCGACCGAGGGCGTGTCCTCGATCAGGCCGGCGCGGTGCGCGACGATGGTCGGGACCAGCGCCTGGCCCGCGACATTGATCGCGGTGCGCCCCATGTCGAGGATCGGATCGATCGCCAGCAACAGCCCGGCGCCCTCCAGCGGAAGGCCCAAGGTCGACAGGGTCAGCGTCAGCATGACGACCGCGCCCGTAAGCCCGGCGGTCGCCGCCGAACCCAGCACCGAGACGAGCACGATCAGCACATAATCGCCGACATGCAGCGGCAGGCCATAATATTGGGCGACGAACAGCGCCGAGATGGCGGGATAGATGGCGGCGCACCCGTCCATCTTGGTCGTCGCGGCAAAGGGCACCGCAAAGGCCGAATAGGCGCGCGGCACGCCCAGCCGCCGCTCCACCGCATCCTCGGTGACGGGCAGGGTGGCGATCGAGGAACGCGACACGAAGCCCAGTTGGATCGCAGGCCAGGCGGCGGCATAGAAGCGCTTGGGCGACAGGCCATTGGCGAGCAGCAGCAGCGGATAGACGACGAACAGGACGAGGCCGAGCCCGATATAGATGGCGAGCGCGAAGCTGCCGAGCGCGGACAGCGACTGCCAGCCATAACGCACGATCGCGTTGCCCAGAAGCGCGCCCGACCCGATCGGGGTGAGCCGAATCACCCAGGACAGGATTCGCCGGAAGATCGCGAGCGCCGAGGCGTTGAACGACAGGAAGCCCTCGCCCTTCTCGCCCACCCGCACCGCCGCCACGCCGATCGCGACCGCCATGACGATGATCTGAAGGATGTTGAACGACAGCCCGGTCTTCAGCGCCCCGTTGTCCCCCGCGCTGGTCGAGGCGGAGAGGCCGAGGATGTTGGAGGGGATTAGCCCGCGCAGGAAGTCGAGCCAAGAGCCCGCCGTATCGGGCCGCACCGCGCTGCCCGGCGCGACGCCCGCATGCAATCCCGGTTGCAGTACCGTGCCCAGCGTCAGGCCGATGGTCACCGCGATCAGGGCGGTGATCGCGAACCAGACAAAGGTGGCGGCGACCAGCCGCGCCGCATTGTTCAGATCGCGAAGCGCCGCGATCGACGCGACGATCGCGGTGAACACAAGCGGCACGACCAGCACCTTGAGCAACTGGACGAAGCTCTCGCCGATGATGCGCAACGCCTCCGCCAGCCCGGCGACGTTCTGGCTTCGCGCGACCAGCCCGAGCAACAGCCCGACGGCCATGCCGACAAACACCTGCGCCCCGAAGGAAAAACGGAATCTCATGCTGCCATAGCTAGCGAGCGGATGAAACGATCCCAACCAAGATTTGCAAGGGGGGAAGAAAGCTGGAGGATCGTCCCGACCCGCTTTGCGGGTCAGGGAGAATGGTGCTGCCGGTGAGGATTGAACTCACGACCTCAGCCTTACCAAGGATGCGCTCTACCACTGAGCTACGGCAGCACTCGCGTCTCGACGCGGGAAGCGCGCCTAGAGACGATCGGGCGGACATTGTCAAGCGCTTGTCGATGGGATTATGCGCAATTCATGGAAAAAGACGAACGCGCGGAACGGCTGGCGGCGTTGCTGCGGGAAAATCTGAAGCGCCGCAAGGCCCAGGCGCGCGGGCAGGACGAAGGCCGCGATGGCGAAGGAGAGGGGACGGCTTCTCCGACCGGGCGCACCCCCTAACGCCAGGCGACCGCGGCCAGGATCAGGCTCATCGCGCCCAGGCCGGAGGACAGGAGCAGCCGCAGGCGTCCCCAGCCCGGCATGTCCCGCACCAGTGACCCGGTCCGGGCATCGCCCAACGGCGTCAGCAAGAGCGCCGCTCCCAGGGTCAGCAGGGTGGCGGACACTGGCACGTCCACAATGACCGTCGCCAGCAACGCCGCCCACCCGATCAGACTGGGCACCACCGCCATGCCGTAAGGCCAGATGCGCGCGTCGCTGCGCAACAGCGCCTCCATCCACCATAGTCCGCCCAAAAAGGACAGGATCAGTGCGGCATAAAGAGCGCCTGCCATCGCGACCGGCAGGATGAACCCGGCCTCGCTCGACGCCAGCGCAATGCACAAAAGACCAGGCAGCAGACCCGCGACACCCCAATAGAGTGGCGCGCGTGGCAATGGGCGATGCGTCATCGATACCTCCAACGACGCTACGCAGCGAACGGGGATTGGTTCACACGGCGGCACGGAGACTTGCCGGGCTTGGTTGGTGCGGATGGCAAATCCCGCCTGTCCCGACGCATCGAGCACCGTCCGCGTCACCCTTCGGGCATGTTACATCCTCAGTGAGGCGACGTTGACGTGCCCGGCCTTTTGGCCGGGCTCCGGCCGCTATCTCCGCAGTCGCAGATCCCCTCTGCCGGAGCCGCCCTAGCCTGATAAAATATCAACGATGTTGCGATGGCAGACCAAGCAATGGCAGGAATATCAAAATTCTTAAGCCAGTTTCGTAAGTTAAACGATTGATGTTGATTAGTATGCTTTTAACTGTAGCGGTACCATAATGCCGATGAAGAATCATGGAAAGTAACATAGATGATAAAATGGGGGGGTTATCTTGCCGTTATGAAAAATCTGGTTTCGTAAATGCTTGGAAGCCATAGCGGATCTGTAAGCGTCCTTGGTGCTCTGGCGCTCGTCAGTCTGATAGGTAGCGCTGCCCTCGCGGTCGAACTGGGCCAGGGCTATCGGGCGAAGATCGCCTATCAAGGTCCGGCGGATGCGGCCGCGCTCGCCGCCGCCAATGCGTATGTGCAAAATCCCGATGACGCGGTGCTGGTGACGACCGCCCAGGACATCGCCCGTGCCAATGGCATTGCCGTGCAAAAAGTGGCGGTGCAGCACCTCAAAAACTACAGCGCGACCGTCAGCGACGCGGTGCAGGTGCGGATCACGGTCTCGATCCCGCTGTATTTCGCGCGTGTCCTGACCAGCAACGCCAGCTACGGCGTCACGATAACCTCCATCGCATCGCTGCCGAGCCGGCAGACCGCGCCCTGCATCCTGGCCCTGGCCAATGCCGACGGCATTTCGCTGAGCGGAGGTACGTCCATCAGTGCTCCCGACTGCGCGGTCGTCTCGCAAAGCTCGGTTTCGATCGCGGGCGGCTCGACCATCGGCGCCAAGGCGGTCTCGTCCTCGGCCGATATCGGCCTTAACGGCGGCAGCACGATCAAGGCCGACACGATCACCTATGGATCGAGCATCCGGACCACGGGCGGCAGCAGCGTCACTGGCAAGCAGATCAGGGCCCCCAACGGCGTCTCCGATCCCCTGGCCGACAATGCGGCGCTGGCGGCGGCCTTCGCCAAATTGGGATCCTATACCGCACCGAAGACGGTCGCCGTTCCGGGCGGTGACGATCTGAGCCTGTCCTATTATCCGACCACCATGACCTTCCAGGGGAAGGTGGGCACGCTTTCCGACAGTGTGTGGACCTTCCCGGCGGGCGAATATCATATCGCCAATCTGAACACCGGCTCGCTGAAACTGCGGATTCTCGGGCCATCCGTCGTGACGGTCAGCAGCAGCGTGACCATCGGCGGGGGTGGTGGCCTGCTCCTGCCGGACGGTCCAGTCACCATCAATGCGCCGATCAGCCTGAGCGGCGGAGCGGTGATGGTGATCGGGGCAGGCCGCCATTATTTCGGTCAGATCACGATCGGCGGGGGATCGACCGCCACGGTCGGGGCGGGCGAGATGGACGTCAATGGCGCCATACTCGTCGATGGCGGCGACAGTCGCTTCACCGTCGGGGCGGGGGATTATGCGATCGGCAGGGACGGTTCGGGACGCTCCATCAATCTCTCGGGGGGAAGCGCCGCCCGCTTCTCTGACGGCGCGTTCAGCGTCAGCGGGGGGATCAAGACGGCGGGTGGCAGCAACATCGTCTTCGGTGCGACGGCCAACCACCTCATCAACGGCGATCTCGACCTGAACGGGAGTTCGACGTTCGGATCGGGAATCTACACGATCAATGGCGGCTTCACCAACAATACGGGAGGGACCATGTCGGGAAGCGACGTCTCCTTCATCCTGGCGGGTACGCTGGTGATCTGCCCCCCGCTGAGTGGCCCAGAGACTATGATAGTCTGGACCGCGAAAGGGACATTGAATGCCGAGCAAGAAGCACAAGCCGGAAGAGATCATCGGCAAGCTGCGTGAAGTTGAGATCGTGC
>NZ_JANZXB010000022.1 GCF_025371035.1 Sphingomonas sp. LC-1
CATAACGCCGCTCCCTTATCGGAGCGGAACGTCGTTCCTCGCATGGGCGATCGTCAACAACAACCAGCCCGTTCCCGACGTGTTCTCCAAGATGACCAAAATCGCAGCTTCGGGCCGACTGGGCCATGAACGGGTTTTGCCCGCCGCTGGCATCCACGTTCAGATTGACCCCACTCACGAAGTGATCGAAGGCCACAACGCCGAAGGACATGATTAGTGCCAGGATGACGACCGAAAAGATGTAGTTCAGGACTTGGCCGAACCAGCCATCAAAGAACTTGGCTGTGATCGGGAACATCAGGCACAAGATGAACAGCGGCCCCAGGGCAAACATGATCGCAAGCGAGAACTTGGCAATGATGATGTTCACACCACCAATCAGGGCGAAAACCAGCGTGCCCAGGCAAATGAGCAGCGCAGCCCCCCACCAACTCAGCGTCGCGCCGAAATCCCACCCCGCATCACTGGCGCGCTGCAAGCACAGCGCGGATAGCTCAAAGCCCTTGTTCAGCATCGTGTCCAAGGTCTGATAGATCGAGGCGGAAGGCGAAGCCGAGTTCGCGTTGAGAAGATCGGAAAGCCCGGTTTCCAGGCCGTTGAGCGCGGCTACAACGTGATTGTTGTAGCCATCGGCCGAGAGGGCGAAAGCCGCCACGATGATGATTTTCACGCACTGTTTCATGAACGATGCGAAGGGCGCTTCTACCGAGCCGGTGCTAATCGCGTAGCCCATCAAGACCATGTAGAGAGTCACCCCAGTAACGGCGAGCATTTGCAGGCCATACATGAGGCTGGACGCGGCCGGTTCGACAAAGGCCGCCGTGGCATTGGTGATGGTTTCACCGAGGTACTGAAATAGCGTTATGTCAGCCATGATTGCCCCTTATTTTTTGAAGGTCGGCGGCTTCACATCGACGCCGTAGTTTTTGCTGCCAAGGTCGAGCTGGTTTTGTGCCGCCCGCGCATTGACGCAGTTCGGAGAGGCGGCCAGCTCGCCAGGGCTGGCCTTGCACTTGGCGAGCATTTCCAGGCGCTCTTTGTCGTGGGCCTTGTACCAATCGGCCGTTTGAACGGGCGTGTTCTCGCCGCAGCCGGCCAGGACGGCCGCCACGACCAGGGCGATAGAGAGCTTTTTCATTTCGCCCCCCCTTGCACATGCTCGATAGTGTCAGCGGCCACATTCAGAGCGCCTTCTACGATGCTCCACGCACCGAGAAGCAGAACGATCAAATGGGCCATGTCGATGTAATCGCCCGTCGCAAGGGCGCGGATGTAATCAAGCAGATTCATTTCCGCACCTCGCGCGCTTCGGCTTCGATGGTGCAGCCGGTGAAATGATCGGGTGCATGTTGATGCGCTGCGAGCGCACGCAGGGCGCTTTCCCGCGTTGTGACCCAGGAACCCCCGAGGATTTCGGCCGAGTCGCGGAGCAGGAAAAGGGCCACACCGAGGGAAGCCACCGAGCCGAGAACGGCAACCCCCGAAGTGATCGGGGCATCCTGGCCGACCATCATCAGGTCGAACCAATCAGCCGCCGCCATGATGAAGGGAGCCGTTAGAAAAGCGGCCGCGAGGTTCTGTTTGTTTCGCAGCCCAGGCGCTTTGCGTGCCAGCTCTTGCGCCAGTCCGAGCCGGTCGAGGCCGGCCCATGATCGCCAGAGCATATGCAGGCAGACCGCCGCAACAGCCATGAGAAAAAAGTGAAGGTAAGTCATGATCGCCACTCCTGTTGAAAGGAGGGCGTCGGGCCTTTCGGCCGTTCCGCCACCATCGGCAGCGGTCTTGCTCCCCACCCAGGAGCGCGCCCCGCAGGGCTTCACAGCGGCGGATAGGCCGTCTGTTTCAAGGCAGACCGGGCGCAGCGCGGAGCCGGTCTAGTAGATGGGCGACACCCAAAACCGTTGATTCAGATATGCCAAAACCTAGCGTAATGGCATCCCAATTTTCGTACTTTGGCGCGGATTAGCCAATGGTGACACGGTGCCCGCACCAGGTTCGCCGCCGTGTCACCAATCTGATTCATGCGATTATTTTACTATGAATTGCATATCCTTTTCAATGTGCCGCAGGCACCTTTCCCCACCCTGGCCCGCAGGGCCAAGAGGGGGCGGCGTGCATGTCTGCTGTCACCCCTGAAAGCCCGGTCGCACTTCGGGCATGGCCTGATATTCGACCTGCACCGCGCCGACCGGCTGGCCGGGAATTTTCAGGAAGCCGTGCAGATCGGGCAGGTTCAGGATTTCCGACGACAGGATGGCCGCTTGCCGGACGCGCTGCATGTTGTAGCTGGTATTGCTGGATTCCGACGAGTGCCCAGGGTTGAGCACGCCGCCCGAGCTGGTGCCCTGCCCCGTCGTCATTTGCAGCCGGTCAATGTCCTGTTCGCCAAGTTCCTTGCTGAAATACTCGGCCGTTTCGTTGTCGCCGGCCCGCAGTATCAGCTTGGTGGAGAGGTTCGCCAGGAGCGTTTGCGCTTCGTCGCGGCCGTAGGTTTCGCGGAGCTGCGACACCGTTTGCAGGCCCAGGACGCACCGGCCGCCGTACTTGCGGAGCTTCGTCAGGCCGCCGCGCAGGCTCGACACTTTGCCCAGGGAATCGACTTCATCGAACACGAACCACAGCCCGCGCTCTTGGTTCTCCGACAGGCTCAAGCCTTCGACAATGCCAAGTTCCAAGATCGAGGCGACCAGCCCGCGCAGCATCCCCATTTGATCGTCGCGGTAGGTGACGAACAGCCACCCGTCGCGGGTTTCGTCCTGCACCCATTCACGCACGGAGAACGTGCCGGCGTCGGGCAGGTAGCGCCACACGCCGAGATAGGTAGCGATGATGCCGCGCGTATTGTTCAGCATCTTGTCGTTGCCCTTGGCCGTCAGGATGGCCGCAGGCGTGCCGGCCAGCAGCTCGCCTAGTTCCTTCGTGTCGGCCGCGCTGACGTAGTGCAGCAGCCGCTTTACCGAATGTTCCCCACGCTGATGCAGAGCGAGCAGCGTTTCACCCAGGAGCGTTTGCGCGTAGTGGTGCCACTCTGCCCCCTCGCCGGTGCCGTCCGGCACGGCCGCCTTGGCGATGCGTTGGCAATCGTAGTCATGCCGGATTTCCGCGAAGGGCGACCAATCGACCGAGCGCCGATCAAACGGGTTGAAAAGCATGTCACCAGGGCGGCCGAAGCGGGAGAAAAAGCCGCCGGCAGGGTCAGCGATCAAAGCCCGCTGCCCGCGCTGGCGAACGGCCCGCAGCACCCGATTGATGGCCTGCGTCTTGCCCGCGCCCGTGGTGCCGCTGAAAAGCATGTGCTGGGCTTCCAGCATCCGAGGGAGGACGACGCCGCCGATTTCAATATCCACGTCGGCCGGCTTGGCCTTGTCGCCGTACATGCGGGCTTGCAGATCGCCGCCGCCGACAACTTCGGTGCCACGCACGACGGTTTCCTGACCGTGGGGCGCATAGTTCGCGCGGGCGACGTAGTGACCCCATAGGCGCGTTTGGCAGAACACCGAGACGACGGCCACGCCGAGCGCCAGGAGCACCGAGGATTCGCCCGAGGCGAGCCAGCGCGGCACGGCCGAGGCGATGCCATAGACCAGGGCCGCAGCCCACAGGCCGAGCCAGAGCCACACCACCCAGGCGACCGCGCCCCGGTTCTTGCCCTTGAGCGTGCCGAACACGTTGCGGGCCAGGAAGAAGGCCGAGACGGCCAGGATAACGAGCGTCAGGACAAGGGCGGGCTTCATGGCGTGTTCCTTCTGGCCTCTTGGATGCGTTCTTTGGCCTTGGCGTCCAGATCGCCCCAGGTTGCCATGACGGCGCGGCCGAAGGCCGCTTGTTCGGCCTGCTGCTGGCCGTAGAGCAGATGCGAGCCGTAGAAGCCGAGCGCCCCGCCGAGCAGGCCGACCGCCAGGGCGACGGCCAGCCATTGCCAACGCTGCCGGGTTTCGGCCTTGGCGGCGTCCGCATGGAGCCGCGCCGAGCTGGACAGCTCGCGCGCCACGTCTGCCAGGGCCGCGCCGGCTTCCTCGCGCAGTGCCGCTTTCAGGGAATCGCGCAGGGCGACTTTCTCCTGCGCCGTGAAGTTGCCGAACGCGGCCTTTTCGGCCTTGCCGGCCTGTTCGATGCTGCCCTTTGCATCCTTCACCGCCAGGGCAAGCGCCCCGAGCGTCGGCGCGACAGATTCCTTGAAGGCTTCCGGTAATGCTTTGATCTGATCGTGCAGCTTCCCCACGTCGCCTAGCAGGTCATATATCAAGGCATCTTTTGCGTTCTTGTGTAGGGGTTCGGTTTCCATGCCCGCCCCTCACTTGAAAAGCACGTCATAGACGGCATCAAGGTTACGATTCACGCCGCGCGCCAGGAGTTTCAGGCCGTGGAGTTCAGCCCAATTGTTCCGCTCTTTCTCGCTGGCATCCGGCTTGCGCAGCAATGCCTTGTAGTCGGTTTCATCGGCCAGCAGCGCACTCACGGTTAGTTTCTTGACGCCGAGAGCATCAAACAAATCGTTTTCAAAGATAGCCGCGTCAGTATTGGCAATGCAGGTTTTTTCTTTCTTGGCATATGCCAGGACATAGGGGAATTCTTCGCTTACATCGGCTTCAACGCGATTGAATACTACGCGGATTTTCTCGGACGGCACGCCCATATCGGACAAGGTGCTAATCAGGTGAATTGTTTCTTTTTGGTCTTTTGTTTTTGGCGTTAGCGGAACGATGAAATAATCAATTTCCGAGTGCGAGCCGTCCATTTTCACAACGCCATCAAGGAATGCTTCGATGTTCGACGCGCCCACGTCGATGATTGCATCATCGAGTTTCAGCAGCTTGGTGAACAGTTCGCGGAATTTTTGACCCCTGATCTGTTCCACATCGACGCCCAGGCCGGCGGCCGTTTCGTTGATCGTTTCCACCGCGAAGATAGGCGCATCGCCCATGCGAGGCGAAAGCAGGTGGGCGGCGATGGTGGTCTTGCCAACGGTGCCGGTGTAGTTGAGGACGGCAATTTTCATGGTGTCTTTACTCCTGATCGTCCGAGCCATCTTCCAGGCTCTCTAAGTCAATGTCCCGCTTCCGTGCTTTGCGCACGTCGGCCGGGTTCGTGATGCGCGCTTTGGGCTTGTCGCCCTCGCGTGCGCTTTCCGCTGGCGGGGAGGCCGGCGGCTTTTCGTCATGACGAAGGGGAGCCGGTGCGGGTGCGGCCGGTGCCCCTGCCGCGCCCTGCCCTCGCTGTTTCCTGATGCGATAAAGGGCACTCTCAAAGCTCTTTAGCGTCATCGTGAAGCCCTGGCCGTGGAGGGCTTCCAGCACCGCCGACCGGCTTACGCCAGCGGCTAGGGCGGCTTCCACTTCGTCTATCACGTCGCGCAGGCGGGCCGTTTCCGAGCGGCTTTTGTCGCCCTTCGCCAGCTCGCGCAGCACGTCGGCCACACTGGTTTTCGTCATCTATCAACCTCTTTGCGTTGTCCCGTTGTCGGAAAACGCCATTTTTGCAGTGCATATGCAGTGCGTCAAACGGCTTTCGCCGCTTGAACGCAATTATCGTGAAGTGTATTTGCAGTGTCAAGCGTGGCAATGCAGTGTTAATGCAGTGCATGGCGCGTGTTGAGGCAATGCATGTGCCGCGCTATACTATTTTGGTGTGCTGATAGGCACGTCGGATATGTTTACAAAACGCTCCGCGTTTTGACACATATCCCGTGCCCAAAGGGGTTGCCCCCCTTTGGAAACCCTGCCGGCGGCCCCTTCGGGAGCCGCGCCGACTGGCGACAGATCCCCGCCCACCAGGCCGGGGATTCGTCGCCATCCGGCAAGACCGCCCGGCGCTGCCCGCGCCGGCCTGCAACCGCCCTGCCCTGGCCGCCGTCCGGGCAGGAAATGAAGGGAGGCCCGCCCATGCCCCGCAAGCCCGCAGACGGCCAGAAGCTCACCCGGCCGGTGAGCTTCCGCCTTACCGACGCCGACCATGCCGCCTATCTGGCGAAGGTCGAGGCGTCAGGCTTGAAGCCGTCCGAGTTCTTCCGCGAGTGCGTCTTGCAGAACCGCACCCAGGTTGTCGCCCGCGTGCCCACGAGCAGCGACAAGCGCCGGCTGCTGTACCTGTTCAACAAGACCAGCAACAACATGAACCAGCTCGCCCATGCGGCGAACGCGGCCGAGCTGGCAGGCACGGCCACGCCCGCGACCTATGCCGGCATCCTGGCCGAGCTACAGGCCATTGCCGACGCGATGCGGGAGGCCGTCGAACATGCTGATTAGGGTGCGTGGCGGCGAGGCCGGAATCCGCGAATATCTGGAAGAAGGCCGGAAGGACGGCCGCGACTACAACCGCGCCGAGCTGGACGAGCGCGTGATATTGGCGGGCGACCTGAAATTGACCGACGCCATCATCAACAGCATGGACAAGCAGGGCGAGCGGTATTTGCATATCACCCTGGCTTTCAAAGAGGACGAAATCAGCCCGGAATTATTGCAGGCGATCACCGACGAGTTCCGGCAATTCGCCATGACGGCCTATGACCTGGACGAATATAGTTTCTATGCCGAGGCCCATTTGCCCAGGTTGAAAAGCTATACCAACCAGCTAACGGGCGAGTTCATCGAGCGTAAGCCGCATATTCACATCGTCATCCCTGAATACAACCTATTGAGCCAGCGGAATCTAAACCCGTTCGGCAAGGTCGATCAGCAGACCAAATTCCTTGAAGCCTTTCAGGAATACATCAACGCCAAATATGGGCTTGCCAGTCCGAAAGATAACCGGCGCTTAGAGTTCACGGACGAAAGCGCGATGATTGCCAGATACAAGGGCGATTATTTCAAGGGCGCGAGCCACGAATTGAAAGAGCGCATCTTGTCCGTGGTGCTCGACCAGGGCGTGACCGACTTCGACCAGTTCCGGGCCATCGTGGCCGAGCATGGCGACACCAAGGCCCGCAACGCAGGTAAGACCGGCGAATATCTCAACGTGAAGCCCGAGGGCGCGGCCAAGGGCATCAACCTGAAAGACCATGTTTTCAGCCGCGAATTTATCGAGCTGCCGGCCGACGAGAAGCGCCGCCGGCTGGCCGGAGAGCTGCGCCAGGGATACGAGGACGCGCAAGCGCCCCGCCCTACCCCGGCTGACATTGCCGACCGCTTGAAGGAGTGGCACGAAGTCAGGGCGGCCGAGCTGAAATATCTCAACAGCGGGAGCCGCAAGGCATACGCCGCCTATCGTGAGGCCGACCCCGAGCAGCGCCGGGCCATGCTGGCCGAGCGCGCGGCCAGCTTCTACGCCAAACACCGGGCTGCCCATGAGATCGAGCCACAGCCCGAGCCGCCGGCCCCGACCAGGGCGCAGCCCACCAGGGAGCCGGCCCCCCTGCCCTCGCCTGCCCAGGAGCGCGACGGCCGCCCGGCGGATACCGTCGTCGGCCAGCGCATTGCCGAGCGGCACGAAGCAGCCACACGCGGCCAGGATGCCGGCCGGGGCGAGTTCGACACGATCAAGCGCGAGCTGGACGCCGCGCGCCTGCTGGCGACCGTGAGCCGCACGCATGGCGTGATGCCCGACAAGTACGAGGTGACGAAGGCGAAGGACGGCAGCGACCGCATACGGTGCGGCCGTCGAAACCTGAACGTGACCGACTTTCTTACCCAGGAGCTGCATTTGCCCTGGCGCGAGGCCGCGCCGATCTTGCGGCGCACCTACGCCGAGCAGCAGGGCCGCGAAGTGCAGCAGCCGGCCCGCAGCGCCCCGCGCCGCGACCTTTGGGCCGACTACCGCCAAGAGTGGCAGCCGCAGCAGCGCGAGCGCCGGGAACAGGATTGGCAGACACAGAAGCAGCGGGAACAGGAGCGCCGCGCCGAGCAGCGCCGCCAGTATCAGGCCGAGCGCCGGGCCATCCAGAACGACAGCACCATGAAGGGCACCGAGCGGAAGGCCGCTTTGTCCCTGGCCCGCATGGAGAAGGTGAAGCGCGATCTAGCCTTGCGCGACCAGATCGAGGTCGAGCGCGCCGAGCTGAAAGCCCGGTATCGCATGAAGCCGGCCGACCAGTACCGCGCCTATCTGGCCGAGCGTGCCGGCCGTGGCGATGCCGACGCCCTGGCCGAGCTGCGCCGGCAGCGCATGAGACAGCCGCAGCCGGCCACGCGCGAGCGCATCGAGGACAAGGACGGCCGCCACCCCGAGGCCGCGCCGATCATGAAGCCGGCCGCCCCGGCCGGGTACAAGGTCGATCAGGACGGTAATGTGACCTACTACGACCAGCAGCGCCGGGCCATGTTCACCGATACCGGGCCGGCGGTTGAGTTCAGCCAGACCGAGCGCGACACGCTGGAAACCGGCCTGCGCCTCGCCCTGGCGAAGTTCGGGCCGAGCATCCGGCTACGTGGTGGCGATGAGGCATACAGGCACGCTATGGCCGACATTGCGGCCGATAAGGGGCTTTACGTCGAGTTCAGCGACAAGGGCTTGCAGGAGCGATACGAGCAGCGCCGGGAGGCGATCAAGGCCGGACGGGCCTACATGGCCCAGGCCGAGCGCGCCAAGCCCGCCCAGGGCGGCCCAGGCCGCACGGCCGAGCCGGAACAGGAGCGCGGCCAGGAACCGCAGCGCCCACCACGCGACACCGGCCGCAGCCGGTAGCGCCCTGCCCTTTTGGCGACACCGCGGCGACCTGGCCACGGCCGCGGCGTCACCATCCCATGCACTGCAATTCATGGACAACGGATTGCCAAAGGTAGGGAATTGGATATAATTAGACTATCCTTTTCATATGAACGAGGCCGAACCATGATAGTGACCGTGGGCAACACCAAAGGCGGCGTAGGGAAAACCACCCTGGCCGTGAATATCGCAATCGCGCGGGCGCTGTCTGGCCGCGACGTGTGGCTGATCGACGCCGACCGCCAGGGCACGGCACAGACAGCTATCAGCATCCGGGCCGACGCCGGCCACGCGCCGGGCATCGCCTGCGCGAGCTATCCAGACGGCCCGACCTTGCGCGCCCAGGTCACACAGCAGCAGGGCAAGTTTCAGGACATCATCATTGATGCCGGCGGCCGAGATTCCACCGCCTTGCGGGCGGCGCTGGTGCTGTCCGATGTGATCGTGGTTCCGTTCCAACCCAGGAGCTACGACGTATGGGCGCTGAACGACATAGCCGCACTGGTCGATGAAGCCCGCAGCGTGCGGGACGGCCTGCGCGCCGTGGCCGTGCTGAACTGCGCCGACCCTGGCGAAGCCTCGACCGATAACACCGAGGCAGCGGCGGCCGTGGCCGACGTGCCGCAGTTTGAATACCTGCCGACCCCCATCCGACGCCGCAAGGCATTTGCCAACGCGGCCGGCGCGGGCTTGTCCGTGCTGGAACTCAAGCCGCACGACAAGAAGGCAATGGCGGAACTGAATGCGCTTGTTTCCGCATTGTTTGACTAGGCATAAGAACGTAAATTCATATCCTTTGACAATGCAAGGGCAATGCAATGGCGATTACTAGACCAACCCCCAAGACACAGAAGCCGACGCCGAACGCGGACGCTTTCATCAATGCTGCGCCGGACGGTGCCGTTTCCCCTGCGCCTGCTACGCCGGCCCGCGCCCGCAAGCGCACGATGAAGGGCAACAAGGAACAGATCAGCCTCACCATTTCCGTTGAACTGGTGGATAGGCTCGACGCGATGGCCGCGAAGGTAGGGCAGACGCGGGCCGCCCTTATCAACATGGCGATTTACCAGCTTCTCGACCGTGGAATGACCATCGAACCATGAACGAGCACGACACCGAACACATGGACGAGCTGCCCAGGTTGCGCGACCAGTGCGGCGCGCTGGCCTTGGAGCTGGAACGCGAAACCGACCCGACCCGACGCGCCGAACTGGCCCGCGAGCTGGCCGAGTGCCGGCAGCGCGTTTTCCAGGCAGAGCAGGCCGACCGGCCACACGACCGCGACCGGGAAGCCGGCGGGCCTACCGGCGACGTGCCGCCGGCCCAAGTGATGCGGGAGCGTATCGAGGGCGGCAGCATCGAGGCCGCCGACCCCCGCCCGGACTATGCCGGGCTGTACGCGGTCGAGCGGGCCGAGAATGCCGAGCTGCGCGCAGAGCTGGCCGCGACGGAAGGGCAGGGCATCAGCAGGGAGCGCGAGCGCCTGCATTCCGCCGTCGAGCACGCCCAGGAGCAGCAGCACGCCGAGGAATTGAGCCATGCCGGCGTTAACCCGGAGCTGGCCGCCGAGTACGAGGCGCGAATCCTGGCGCGTGATGAATCGTTTGCGGGTGAAGTGGTGCAGCAGATCGAGCGCGACGACGAGGGCCGGGCCTTCGTCATCGAGGCCGACGGCGACCGCGTGATGGTTCCGCAGATCGAGGGCGCGGAAATGGACGTGGGTGACGACGTGGAAGTGAGCCGCGACCACCAGGGCAACTATGAAGCCGAAACCGGCTATGGTTACGGTCGTTGAGGAATTGAGTAAATGAGCGAAAATTCACCTACTCATAAAATCACAGATGAAGAACGCCGCCGCCGGCAGGCGGCTTGCGACTATGCCCGCGCGTCAGTCGGCCTTGAAGGCTTCAAGCCGTCCCAGGCCGACGAGGAACACGCGGCCCGGTTCATCGCGGGCGAAATCGACCTTGCCGAGTTCGTCGCGCCCCGGTCGCGCTGAATCTGTCTTGATGACGTCAGCCAAGGGCGGCTTCAATAGCGGTTTTATAGACGTTCTCATCCGGCAAGGTGACGTTGTTGAACGCCTCTTGCACCTTGTAAACCGTGGTCGAATGTGGCGGCAGTGCTTTCAGCGGCACCGTGGCCCCGTCGATGATGCCGGCTTCTTCGTGCTCATAGGCAAGAAACGTGATCGACGCCGGTTGCAAGGCATAGCGGATCAAACCACCAACGCCACCAAGGCGGGCCATGATCCGCGTGTAAACAGGTTGCGGGCAGACGAAGAACAAGCCTTTCCGGCACAACGCTTCACGTTGCAGCACCTGGCCCTTGTAGATCAGTTGGGGAAGGATGCGTTTATTGACGTTTTCCCAATTCAAGCCCGCCGTCGTCGCCGGGTTCGTGCGTTCTGGCGTGAGCAGGGCTTCCCGACCGTTGCGGTAGTTGCCCGTTGTGTCGATGGTCTGAACTTCGACGGCGACAAACTCTTTCAGCTTGCCATTGGCATCAAGCAACGCCAGCACCCAATCCACGAAGTAACTGCCCGCGCCGTCCTTTTGCGGTAAGCGCAGTTCGCCGCCCCAGCGTTTGCCGAACACGGCTACGACTGGTGCTTGTTTCGCCCGCGCCCGTGCTGATGCTTGCCGGCCCGCGATCAGCTCTAAATCGTCGTCAAACGCGATCTTTGCCACGTCATACAGGGCACGGTACTTGTCCGCGTACAAGCGGATAGGGCAGCAAATAACCGGGCCGGAAGTTGCTGGCTTGATGGTGCAAACGCCGGCGATAGCCCCGTCACTCAGCCGCTTTTCGCACACTTCGGACAAGTAGGGGCATTGCTTGTCCGTCGCGGCGGCCACCGCCGCCGGAGAGTGGTCATCGGAGCGATAACCGAAGAACTCCCAAATCTTCCCCGCCACTACGCCACCCGTACTTTGCGCTCGTTCTTGCGGACACTCCCCAGCACCTGGGCGATGGCTCGCCCGACGGCTGCACCCAGCAGCGGCGGCACGGCGTTACCCACCTGTTCGTATTGCTCAACCCGCGACCCGCAGAAAACGTAAGTGTCAGGGAAGGACTGGATGCGTGCTGCTTCGCGCACGGTAAAGGCTCTGTCCTGCTCGTAATGGAAGTAAGCGCCCCAATGCGGATCGCACTTGGTCAGGATGGTGGATGCGAGGCCGTCAGGATTGACCCGACCGTAACGCTTCGTGTGGTCACTGCGCCGCGCCATGCGCATCCCGCGTGGCAACAGGGCTTCGGGAATATCCGTCCAGTTCCCGCCCGGCGGAATGTGCGTCATGCGTTCAAGGTTGATCTTGCTCAACCGGGCGGCCTCGTGACACGTCACGCCCGTTGAACCTGCCCGCATCAATTGTTGATACGGGTTATCCGCCGGGTGCCGGTAGTCTTTGACCTGTTCGCCAATCTCGCCGTTATGCAGGGCTGGCAAGTCGCCAATGGCATCCTTGACCGTGACGTGTGACGGCAATTCCAGGGAGCGCGGCAAGTTCACCAAGTTTTTCCCGGCGAATTGCGAGGTGAAATTCACCCGAACCGGCGCTTGGCGCAGCGGCTCCGGGAACAGCGCCATCGGATCGACGCCGCAGCGACTGCCAAGGATGATTGTGCGCCAGCGGGTTTGCGGAACGCCGTAATGCGGCGCGTACAGAATTCGCACGTCGGCGTCGTAGCCGAGCTGCTTCAATGATTCCAAGATCGCATCCAGCGTTGCGCCGCCTTCAAACGACACCATGCCAGGGACGTTCTCGATCAAGACCGCGCGCGGCTGAAATTCGGTGACAAACCGCAGGTATTCGCGGAACAGGTGGTTCCGTGAATCCTCGGTGGAACGCTTGGGCGCGTTGATCGAAAAGCCTTGGCAGGGCGGGCCGCCAGCGATCAAATCCAGTTCGCCCCGCTTCAAGCCCAATAGTTTTCGGACTTTGCGTGCATCGACCTTGCGAATGTCCCGGCTATCGACCTGCGTGGCTGGATGGTTGGCGGCGTAGGTCTGCGCATAGCGCGGGGAAATCTCATTCGCGTAAAGCGACGTGAATCCGGCTTCGCGCAACCCTTCGGACAGTCCGCCCGCGCCTGCAAACAAGTCGAGCGAGGTCAAGCGCCCTTCCAAAGAATTAAGTTGGCTCATATCGCTTTTCTCTTGGTTGATTGACGTGGCTTCCTGGCTGCTGGTGCCGTGAACATATCGGGTTGCAAGCCGCCTTGATGCCGGTCGGCGAATGCCTGCATGAACTCGCGCAACACTTCCGACGCACTCCTGTTTTCGGCCAAACAGGCCCCTTGGAACGCCTCGCGGAGTTCCCTTTCAACACGGATACGGAGGCCAGCGTCTTTGCTTGACATAGGATGACAGTATCGCATGGATACACGTTTGTGTATCCAAAAAATGAGGCATGGACTACCTGGCTCACTGGCGACAGGCCCGCGCACCTGGTCAGCCCGCTTTGTCACCAACGGTCGGCGCGGCCTTCATCCCTGGCGCGTACTTGTAAAGCGTGCTGCGCCCGATCTTGAGCGCCTTGCATATCTCCGACACCGACCGATTGCCGACCGCCATTGCCTGTATCGCCGCGACCTTTTCCGGCGGCAGGGCAGGGCGGCCACCCTTGCGCCCGCGTGCCCTGGCCGCTTCAAGCCCGGCGTGCGTGCGTTCCACGATCAAGCGCCGCTCAAATTCGGCCAGAGCGGCGAACACATGGAACACCAGACGACCGGCGGCCGAGTTGGTTTCAATCCGTTCCGTGACGCTCTCAAAGCCGACCCCGGCGGCTTCCAGCTCGCCCACGACCTTGACCAGCTCGGGCAGCGAGCGCCCCAGGCGGTCGAGCCGCCACACGACCAGCACATCACCCTTGCGGGCGAAGGCGAGGGCTTCGGCCAGTCCTGGCCGCGCCGCTTTTGCGCCGCTGGCCGTGTCCGTGAATACCTTCTCGCACCCGGCGGCCGTCAGGGCGTCCCGCTGCAAGTCCATTCGCTGATCGTCGGTCGATACCCGCGCATAGCCGATCTTCATGTTTTCGTCCATTTTTCCGATGAAAGCGCCAGTTTATAGACTTTGTTTTATAGACGCCATTACGGACAGCGAACAGGGCCAAAAGCGCGGCAGGTGTCGTTTTCAGAAGACGGCTGCACTGAACGTCAGAAGCCGACTGCACTATAGCAGCGGAGGGGTTGGATCCATCAGGCAACGACGGGCTGCTGCCGGCCATCAGCGGACGCAGGGAGGACTTTCCGCAACCGGCCGTTCGATGCGGCACCGATGGCCTTCGCGCAGGGGTAGTGAATCCGCCAGGATTGACTTGCGCTGCCCTACCTCTCACTAGTGAGGGGCGGCAGCGCATCAAGCGGTGAGCGCACTCCGGCACCGCCAACTTTCAGCACATGCGTGTAAATCATCGTCGTAGAGACGTCGGAATGGCCGAGCAGATCCTGCACGGTTCGAATGTCGTAACCGCTGCGGAGCAAGGCCGTCGCGAACGAGTGGCGGAGGGTGTGCGGTGTGGCGGGCTTCGTGATGCCTGCTTGTTCTACGGCACGTTTGAAGGCGCGCTGAAAGGTCTGGTCATACATGTGATGGCGACGCACGACACCGCTCCGTGGATCGGTCGAATGCGTGTGCTGCGCAAAAACCCAGAACCACGGCCAGGAATGCCCGGCGCGCGGATACTTCCGCTCAAGGGCGTCGGGAAGCGCAACGCCGCTGCGGCCCTCGGCCTGGTCCTTCAGCCACCATGCCCGTGCACGCGACAGCTGCTCGCGCAGGCTGGGTGCCAAGCTCTCGGGTAACATCAAGGCCCGATCCTTGGAGCCCTTGCCCTCCCGCACGATGATCGTGCCGTGATCGAAATCCAGATCCTTGACCCGCAGTTGCAAACCCTCACTGATCCGCATGCCCGTTCCATACAGAAGCTGGGCGAACAAACGATGCTCGCCTTCCAGAAAACCGAGGATGCGAACCACTTCATCCGGGGTCAGCACCACCGGCAAGCGCCGCGACGGCCGAGGTCTTCCGATCTCCTGAAGCCAGGGCAGATCCGTGCACAGCACCTTGCCGTAGAAGAACAGCAAGGCCGCCAATGCCTGACGATGCGTGGAGACCGAAACCTTGCGCTCGTTCGCCAGCCAGGACAGAAATGCCTCGACTTCGCTGCTGCCCAAGGTTGCCGGGTGACGCACACCGTGGAAACGGATGAAGGCACGAACCCAGTGGACATAAGCCTGTTCGGTTCGTAAGCTGTAATGCAAGTAGCGTATGCGCTCACGCAACTGGTCCAGAACCTTGACCGAACGCAGCGGTGGTAACGGCGCAGTGGCGGTTTTCATGGCTTGTTATGACTGTTTTTTTGTACAGTCTATGCCTCGGGCATCCAAGCAGCAAGCGCGTTACGCCGTGGGTCGATGTTTGATGTTATGGAGCAGCAACGATGTTACGCAGCAGGGCAGTCGCCCTAAAACAAAGTTGGGCTTCACCAGTGCAACGCGTTGTCGGGGCGAGAGATCACCTCAAGAAATTCACAAGAAAGTTTAGGCATGGGTCAAAGTAGCTTTGAAGTCAGCACTCCACTTGCTGACCAGTTTGCGCTCCCTTCGAACGCCTCGTTCGGCTTGGGTGATCGCGTACGCAAAAAGTCTGGCGCCGCTTGGCAAGGGCTTGTTGTCGGGTGGTACTGCACGAAACTGACCCCTGAAGGCTATGCCGTCGAGTCCGAGTCTCACGCTGGCTCAGTACAGATTTATCCAGTGGCTGCGCTTGAACGCGTGCCCTGAATTCACGCCTGATCGAATCACTTTACGGCCGATTCGTGCGGTACCGCCTACAGCCCAACTGGTCGCTCCATCGGACGGCTTCGCCGCCCGCTGAGCTTGCACGTTGGGCCGTACGGACGCACTGTGGCAAATGGAATTGACGCCGTATCTCATTGCGAAGTTGTCGCTGTGGCCTCTGGTGCTGGTCGTGTTTCTGGCCGCTTCCCGCTGGTTGCCGTCCGAGCATCCAATCCGAAGATTTTTGAACTTACATGGCATCCCGAAAATCGCTGGGTACGCCACGATTTCAGTTTTCGCTATAGGAGGAATATGGCTCACTGTCGCCTATTCATGAGCTTGGGCTCTTGCGCAGGTCCGGCCCAACACTGCGCTCCAGCGGACGGCTTCGCCGCCCGCTGAGCTTGGGCGTTAGATGCACTAAGCACATAATTGCTCACAGCCAAACTATCAGGTCAAGTCTGCTTTTATTATTTTTAAGCGTGCATAATAAGCCCTACACAAATTGGGAGATATATCATGAAAGGCTGGCTTTTTCTTGTTATCGCAATAGTTGGCGAAGTAATCGCAACATCCGCATTAAAATCTAGCGAGGGCTTTACTAAGCTTGCCCCTTCCGCCGTTGTCATAATCGGTTATGGCATCGCATTTTATTTTCTTTCTCTGGTTCTGAAATCCATCCCTGTCGGTGTTGCTTATGCAGTCTGGTCGGGACTCGGCGTCGTCATAATTACAGCCATTGCCTGGTTGCTTCATGGGCAAAAGCTTGATGCGTGGGGCTTTGTAGGTATGGGGCTCATAATTGCTGCCTTTTTGCTCGCCCGATCCCCATCGTGGAAGTCGCTGCGGAGGCCGACGCCATGGTGACGGTGTTCGGCATTCTGAATCTCACCGAGGACTCCTTCTTCGATGAGAGCCGGCGGCTAGACCCCGCCGGCGCTGTCACCGCGGCGATCGAAATGCTGCGAGTCGGATCAGACGTCGTGGATGTCGGACCGGCCGCCAGCCATCCGGACGCGAGGCCTGTATCGCCGGCCGATGAGATCAGACGTATTGCGCCGCTCTTAGACGCCCTGTCCGATCAGATGCACCGTGTTTCAATCGACAGCTTCCAACCGGAAACCCAGCGCTATGCGCTCAAGCGCGGCGTGGGCTACCTGAACGATATCCAAGGATTTCCTGACCCTGCGCTCTATCCCGATATTGCTGAGGCGGACTGCAGGCTGGTGGTTATGCACTCAGCGCAGCGGGATGGCATCGCCACCCGCACCGGTCACCTTCGACCCGAAGACGCGCTCGACGAGATTGTGCGGTTCTTCGAGGCGCGGGTTTCCGCCTTGCGACGGAGCGGGGTCGCTGCCGACCGGCTCATCCTCGATCCGGGGATGGGATTTTTCTTGAGCCCCGCACCGGAAACATCGCTGCACGTGCTGTCGAACCTTCAAAAGCTGAAGTCGGCGTTGGGGCTTCCGCTATTGGTCTCGGTGTCGCGGAAATCCTTCTTGGGCGCCACCGTTGGCCTTCCTGTAAAGGATCTGGGTCCAGCGAGCCTTGCGGCGGAACTTCACGCGATCGGCAATGGCGCTGACTACGTCCGCACCCACGCGCCTGGAGATCTGCGAAGCGCAATCACCTTCTCGGAAACCCTCGCGAAATTTCGCAGTCGCGACGCCAGAGACCGAGGGTTAGATCATGCCTAGCATTCACCTTCCGGCCGCCCGCTAGCGGACCCTGGTCAGGTTCCGCGAAGGTGGGCGCAGACATGCTGGGCTCGTCAGGATCAAACTGCACTATGAGGCGGCGGTTCATACCGCGCCAGGGGAGCGAATGGACAGCGAGGAGCCTCCGAACGTTCGGGTCGCCTGCTCGGGTGATATCGACGAGGTTGTGCGGCTGATGCACGACGCTGCGGCGTGGATGTCCGCCAAGGGAACGCCCGCCTGGGACGTCGCGCGGATCGACCGGACATTCGCGGAGACCTTCGTCCTGAGATCCGAGCTCCTAGTCGCGAGTTGCAGCGACGGCATCGTCGGCTGTTGCACCTTGTCGGCCGAGGATCCCGAGTTCTGGCCCGACGCCCTCAAGGGGGAGGCCGCATATCTGCACAAGCTCGCGGTGCGACGGACACATGCGGGCCGGGGTGTCAGCTCCGCGCTGATCGAGGCTTGCCGCCATGCCGCGCGAACGCAGGGGTGCGCCAAGCTGCGGCTCGACTGCCACCCGAACCTGCGTGGCCTATACGAGCGGCTCGGATTCACCCACGTCGACACTTTCAATCCCGGCTGGGATCCAACCTTCATCGCAGAACGCCTAGAACTCGAAATCTAACGTCCGTTCGGGCATCGAGGTCCATGTCGGGGTGGGACGGGCCCGTGGCTTCAAGATCACTTGCAGTCCGACCGCGATGTCTTGGTTGCGCGAGAGGTTGTCGATATCCTCCACTTCCATCATCAACCCTGGATAATGCCGCCGCCGTCATCGCCGCCGACGCCCGTGCCGGGCTTTTCGGGCCTGTCAGGCTTGCTCGGCCTTCAGCCTGCCTGGGCGAGATCTCCGGCGGACGGATTAACGGCGGAGCTTCGCCGCCTTTCGTGCGTGTGAAGGCCGAAGATAGTTCTCTCAAAAACATCCGTTTATGAGAGATACCAAATGTCATTTTCAGAAGACGACTGCACCAGTTGATTGGGCGTAATGGCTGTTGTGCAGCCAGCTCCTGACAGTTCAATATCAGAAGTGATCTGCACCAATCTCGACTATGCTCAATACTCGTGTGGGCTCTGTTGCAAAAATCGTGAAGCTTGAGCATGCTTGGCGGAGATTGGACGGACGGAACGATGACGGATTTCAAGTGGCGCCATTTCCAGGGTGATGTGATCCTGTGGGCGGTGCGCTGGTATTGTCGCTATCCGATCAGCTATCGCGACCTTGAGGAAATGCTGGCGGAACGCGGCATTTCGGTCGACCATACGACGATCTATCGCTGGGTCCAGTGCTACGCCCCGGAGATGGAGAAGCGGCTGCGCTGGTTCTGGCGGCGTGGCTTTGATCCGAGCTGGCGCCTGGATGAAACCTACGTCAAGGTGCGGGGCAAGTGGACCTACCTGTACCGGGCAGTCGACAAGCGGGGCGACACGATCGATTTCTACCTGTCGCCGACCCGCAGCGCCAAGGCAGCGAAGCGGTTCCTGGGCAAGGCCCTGCGAGGCCTGAAGCACTGGGAAAAGCCTGCCACGCTCAATACCGACAAAGCGCCGAGCTATGGTGCAGCGATCACCGAATTGAAGCGCGAAGGAAAGCTGGACCGGGAGACGGCCCACCGGCAGGTGAAGTATCTCAATAACGTGATCGAGGCCGATCACGGAAAGCTCAAGATACTGATCAAGCCGGTGCGCGGTTTCAAATCGATCCCCACGGCCTATGCCACGATCAAGGGATTCGAAGTCATGCGAGCCCTGCGCAAAGGACAGGCTCGCCCCTGGTGCCTGCAGCCCGGCATCAGGGGCGAGGTGCGCCTTGTGGAGAGAGCTTTTGGCATTGGGCCCTCGGCGCTGACGGAGGCCATGGGCATGCTCAACCACCATTTCGCAGCAGCCGCCTGATCGGCGCAGAGCGACAGCCTACCTCTGACTGCCGCCAATCTTTGCAACAGAGCCTCCGTCGCCATGCTCACCTCGCTTTGGTGCACACGAGTATTGAGCATAGTCGAGATTGGTGCAGATCACTTCTGATATTGAACTGTCAGGAGCTGGCTGCACAACAGCCATTACGCCCAATCAACTGGTGCAGTCGTCTTCTGAAAATGACAGCAGGGCAGGGCACCGCCACGAAATCCACAAAACGACCGTTTTCCGACTAACAGGGGCTTGCACGTTTCCTAGAAAGCATGCACAATAAACCCTGTTACTTTCATCACCCTATAAGGAGTGAATCATGCAAAGCATGACCATTGAACAGCTTCGCGCCGCGAGCGATGCCGGCGGCGTCGAGGGCGTGACCCTGAAAGGACAGGGCGGGGCGTTCCTCGTGCAGATCGCCACGCGCAGCGGGGCCGCTGCCTTGCTGGCGAAGGCCCGCAGCAACGAGCCGCGCCGTTTCGGCAATCCCATTGCAGCCTTGAACGTCCTGCGCGATGTGGGCATCACCATCGGCCAGTTCGACGCCAGCGAGTGGAACCCGGCCGAGAAAGAGGAAACCGCCGGCAACCGTGGCCGGGCCGACGCGATGCGCAAGGCGCACCAAGCCGCCGCCTATACGGAGTGGCTGGCCGCCGAGATTCAGGAATCCATCGACGACCCCCGGCCGAGCATCCCGCACGATGAAGTCATGGCGCGGATGGATGCCCGCATTGCACGCCACAAGGCGGCAGGAGCGAAGCGCGCATGAGCTTCGATGCCTTCGCCGCGCTCGCACAGCCCGGCGCTTCTGTCACCGTGCATAACGTCCGGCTGATCGACGTGCAGCAGGCCGAAGGCGGCCATGAACTGCTGACCATCGAGCACGCCGGCACCACCCACGAACTGATCGGCGGCGGGCCGTGGAGCCAGGAACACAGCCGCCGCAACGTGGGGAAGTTCGGCTACATCGTGCCGGCGCAGCCCTTCGGCCGAGAGCTGCCGGCCGGTGCGTGCTACTTCCGCGACTACATCGACCAGAGCTTGCGCCGAGTGCCCGAGCTGGACAGCAGCGACCGGGCCACCAGTGACGACGGCCGCGCCCTGGAGGTTGTCGGCTGGCGTTGCGATGCCCGGCCGCATGGCTTCCGCGCCCCTGTCGGCATCATCCCCGGCGAGGCCGGCCGCTTCGTGCCCGATGAAACCGTGGCCGTCACGCTGCGCGTGCCGCCGGAGTTTGTGCGCGAGTGCCGGCGCGTGCAGATGACACCCCAGGAGCTGCTACGCAGCTTCGCGGGCGATCTGGCCGGTATTCAGAACTTCGTCGCGTGCCCGCGTGCAGACGGCTACGGCAGCAACGGCAGCGATGAACGCGAATACGCCGATGCGTGGCTGCATCGAGCGCACGCCATGAACGCTATCGACCTGGACGAGCAGGATGCACGCGAGGCCGAGGCCGAAGAAAAGCAGTTCCAGCGGGACGACTTCGCCGCCTTGCTGGACGATTTCGAGAGCTACGGCGGCAAGGCGGATGACCTGTTCGCGGTCGTTCAGGCGCTTGTCGATAAGCAGGCCGAGACGGACGGCGATTGATCTATGGCGAAGGCAAAAAACCCTTACCGCATCGTATGGCGTCCGATGGCCGAGGCCGATCTAGACAACATCATCGACTACATCGCCCAGGACAACCCGACCAGGGCGGAGACGTTCGGCCAGGAGCTGCGCGACAAGACCTTGCCGCTTGCGCAGCATCCGAAGATGGGCCGCACCGGTCGGCCGGGCTTGCCCGCCTTCGTGCGCGAGCTGGTCGCCCATCGGAATTACATCGTGTTCTATCGCGTGCTGGACGACGCCGGCACCGTGGAAATTTTGCGAGTGAAACACGCGGCGCAGCAAATGCCGTGACGTGGTGACAAGCGGATCTCGCCGGCGAGATCTACTTGTCACCAATACCAACCCCGGCGCGCTAACGCCGGATTTTTAGGAGTGGCGAAGATGAACCAGCAACACCAGGACTTTGAAAACGCAGGTATCCCGCAAGACCAGCTCGGCGCTTTCGTGGATGCCTTCTTTGACCAGTTGGAACCGAAGCCCAGGAAGGGGCGGCCTTGGACGTTCGACCGTTTCAGCGCGGCGTGCGACACGCCCGGCCGGGAGCAAGTGCAAGCCGTGCTCTATCCCGATGACGAGGCCGGTTTCACGCTGTACGCGCGCCAGGGTAGGGCGCTGCACGCCGTCACTTACGAGGGCCGCCCGGTGCGTTTCCGTACGTTCGAGAAGGCGCTTTCGACGCTGGCCGACGTGGCGCACCTTGCGCCGGAAATCATCGTGGATTCGTCCGACTGGCGCGAGGCGACGGGGCCGATGTGAAAAAGAAAGGCCCGACACCGCGCTAACAGTGTCGGGCCGGGGTGCGGCCCCGGAGTGGCGAACTCGAAAGGGCCGCTGACCATTACCAAAACAGGCAAATGACCATGACCAATCTTAGCAAAAATGGCGGCAGACAAACAGCCTTAGACCTGGGCGATAGCCCAAAAAAAGGCGCTGATGCGTTCGATGAAGCGGCCTACCGCGCCGAGCTGATCGCCGCCGGCATCCCGGCGGCCGATGCCGCCGCCGTGGCGGCCAAGACGGCCGAGGCTCGCCGGCAGCGCGACTATGTGCCGGGCAACGTCGGCGCTTCGCTCAAGCTGCCGGCGGCCGTCAAGCGGGCCGTGCAGAAGGTCGAACGCGCCCAGGAAAACGCCGTGCCGGCGAAGAAGGCGCGCAGCTCGCGCGCCGTGGTGCTCACGCCGCAGGAAAACAAGCTGCTGGACGTGGCGACCGATATTGCTACCACGCCGCCGAGCGGCGAGGACATGGCTTTCACCCATGCCGTGCTTTGCCAAGTCGGTTTGCCTCGCGCCAAGGTCGAGGGCCGCGAGTTCATGCGCCAGTCCGGCGCGGCCTGGGTGAATGTGCAGGCCGGCTATCTGGACGAGGGCAAGGGGCCGGTGCAGCAGCCTATCCCCTATGGCGTGATGCCGCGCCTTGCCCTGGCCTGGGTTTCAACCTACGCCGTGCGCCACGGCGCGCGGGAAATCCCCATCGGTGACAGTGCGGCCGAGTTCCTGCGCCTGATGCTCGGGGCCGATACCGTCAGCCAGGGCGCGCGCTATACGACCTTGCGCAAGCAGATGCACGCCTTGGCCGCGTGTCGTTTGCAGCTCGGTTTCCGGGGCCGCACGTTCAACGGCCAGCCCGTCGAGCAGTTCGACGCCTGGGTGTCCAACCGCGACAGCAGCCAGCGCCCGCTATGGCCGGGCGTGATGACGCTTTCCGACCACTATTTCAACGAGCTGCGCGATAGCGCCGTGCCGCTGGACAATCGCGCTCTGCACGCGCTGAAAGGCTCCGCGCTGGCCCTGGACGTGTATGCGTGGCTGGCCCATCGCCTGCACCGTATCGAGGGCAAGGGCGTTGTGCTGCATTGGAAGTCGCTGCGCGAGCAGTTTGCCCAGGAGTACCGAGGCAAAGACCCCGACAAGGATTTCAAGAAGGAGTTTTTGCCGGTGCTGCGCAGGGTGCAGGCCGTCTATCCGAGCGCGAACGTCAAGCAGGTGACGGGCGGGCTTCTGTTGCTTGGCTCGCCGCCGCCGATTCCGAAGAAGCTCACGAAGTAGGCTCACCCTGGCGATGCCAGGGCCGGGCTATCGTGCTGCGCATCGAGCCGGCCGGCGCTGCCGGCAGTCTCGCCCCTGCGGGCTTCCATCCCTTTCGTTCCGCCGTCCCGGCGGCCGTGGTGACACCTCATCGAGCTGGCCAGCTCGGCCGCGTCACCATCACCAGCCTGAACGCGCGATAAATCGCCCCCCCCCTCGACAGGCCGGCGGGCCACGCCCGGACGGTGAATCCGGGGGGCGCCCCCCCGCGCCCCCCCCCCCCCCCCCCCCGCCCGCCGGCGCCCCCCCCCCCCCCCCCCCCCGGGCCGCCCGCCCACGCCAGTACGATAAATCACCCCCCCCTTGCCCCCGAGCGGGCGGGGTTCGGATGGTGACAGATCGACACGACCAGGCGCGCACTTTGTCACCATCCAAAACGGTGGAAAAACCTTGTGGATAGCGCAACTTATCCACGATAAATCGCACCCCCCTAGTGCGATAAATCGCACCCCCCCAAGGCCACTTATCCACGATAAATCGCACCCCCCCGGCGCGATAAATTCCCCCCCCCCTAAAACCGGTACGGTTCTGCCTTTAAAGAATCTCCTATAAATTTTTGCTGGTAGTTGGAGCACCCCGCGCAGTGGAAAACTCGACCGACAGCGCGAAACGAACCGCCGCAGAGCGGCCTACGGCCGGGGCACCCCTGCGGGGTTCCCCCGGACAAGCCGGCTCCCCCTCCGGCTAAATGGCTGGCCTTCGGCCAGAACGCTTTACCAGGGCGCGGCCAAGGCCGCGCGGTGAAACTCGACCGCCTGCGCAGGGCAGGGCGCTACGCGCCCCGCCAGGAACCGGCAGCGCAAGCGGAAAGGCCGCAATGGGCTTTCAGAAAAGGAGCGAGCCGAGCCGACGTGCCACAGAACGGGCACCAGAGCGCGCAGGAAGGCCGTAGAAGCGTTTTTCAGGGTAGGGGCGACCTTCACCCTGCCAAGCCCTCAAAAAGCGCCTACGGCGCTTCCTGGGGCGTCCGGCGGGCCTGTCATGCGCTGAATCTGTCTTGAATCTCGAAAAAGGCCAATGATTCCAACGGGCCGGGCCTACACACCGCCCCCACGCCGGCAGGGCCGGCGAGCGGGAGAAAGGCGCGTTCCGCGCCCGCCACCCATCCCCCCGCCCTTCCCGCCCCGGCGGGAAGGGAGCGAGTCGCCCTCTGTCGTTAGGGGTGCAGCCGGCGGGGCGCTTCGCTTCCTTACGGGCTGCGCTCCGCGTGCGGCTTCCGGTTTCACCCTTGACCCCCTTTCCACTTGAAAACCGGGGCACCTGGGGCCGTTTGGCTGGAAGTGGTGTCAAGGGCGGCACCGCAGGCCGCAGCGCCGTAGGCGACCGGGCGAAGCGCGGAGTAGGGTAGGGGATAAGAATAATAGTAGTAAGACTATTACTATTCCTACCGTTCCCGATGGTGACACGGCGACGACCTGGCCGAGCTGCCGGCGTCACCAATGCCCGGCAATGGTGACAGGCCCGCGCGATCGAGGAAGATCCGTTGTCACCAAAAAGAAAGCCCCGCCGAGGCGGGGCCGTGGTGCAGATCGAGGGACTACCGCCGACGCAGCGCAAGCCGGACGTGACGCCAGAAGATGCGCCATTCCCCAGGCTGGCCGCCATCGAGCAGCAGCGCCCGGAACATGGCGAACGCTTCGCCCGGCCGCTTGCGGTACGCCTCGGCCATTGCTTCGTCGTGCGGCCTGTTCTTCATCGTTCGTACTCCATCGACGGCAGCGGGTAGGCCCGCGCGATGTTTTCCATGTTGTAGTTGTATTCCAGGCGGCCGAGCGTGGAGGGCTTCGCCCCTGTCCGCTTGGCCGCCTGGGCGACCGTCTGCACGTCCCTGGCGTGATCGGAAGCAAGGCCCGGCACTTGAGCCTTGATGGCCCGAGAGTTACCCGACCGTTCCCACTCTTGCAGCCAATGAGCAATGCGCCGGCTGTCAGGGACAAAGCCCGTTGCGTGCGTCATGAGGCGCATCAGGGCTTCATGTTCAGCTTGTCGGAACATAGCGCATCACCCCTTTTTCATTTCGCCGCCTTCCGGCTTTTTCCAGCCTTCCGCGATGCGCTCTTTGACCGCATTCCGGTAAGCCGGATTCCAAGGCGTGCGCCCCATCAGGAAGTGCTCTGCGCGTGCTCCACTGGTCTGATGGCCTGTCCGTGGGTCAAGCCGTGTCGATTGCGCGAGCGGGTTCAATGGGCGTGCAATCGACGCGGCCGGGGCCACGATCTGACGCAGGGACATGGCTTGCAGCGCAACGCCGCCGGCCAGCCCCGAGGCCATGCCCTTAGCCTGCATGGCAATCCAGCCCAGGGCCACCGTCAGGCCGAGCACTTGCGCCGCGACCATGAAGGCCCAGTCGGCCCGAAGCTGCGATTTTGGCCATGTTGAAGAACAAAGATTGAACATGGCGATCTACCAGGCTCGCTCTTGTCCTCCAATCTCGTAAACATCGGTCTCGATCGAGCACCTGTAGCTC
>NZ_JANZXB010000023.1 GCF_025371035.1 Sphingomonas sp. LC-1
CATAACGCCGCTCCCTTATCGGAGCGGAACGTCGTTCCTCGCATGGGCGATCGTCAACAACAACCAGCCCGTTCCCGACGTGTTCTCCAAGATGACCAAAATCGCAGCTTCGGGCCGACTGGGCCATATTCGGGAATGACACCCGCCGGCAGGTCGAGCGTGACCGGATCGACGGTAGCTTTGCCCAGGTCGAGCGCCGCGGCGCGAGTCAGATGGCGCAGCGCCCGAAACGCGCGGTCGGCGGAGGGGAAATAGGGAACGCCGACCGCGCGCAGTCCGGCGATATGGTCGGCCGGCACCTCGGCCCCGTCGTCGATGCCGGCGAAGATCACCGGCTTCTGTGGTGCAAGCGCGGTGATCGCATCGATGATCGGCGGGAATTTGCGTGCGGCGGTCGCAGGATCGGTCTGGATGATGCCGAACACAAATGCGGCATAGGCATCGTCAGCGAGCAGCGGGATCATCGTGCGGCGATACAGGTCGGGATCGACCAGCGCCTGCGCGGTCAGGTCCATCGGGTTCGACACCGGGATAAAATCGGGCAGCACCGCGTGCATCCGGTCGGCGGTCGCGCCGGCCATGTCCGGCAGGTCCAGCCCGATCCGCTCGGCAAGGTCGAGGACCAGCGCCTTGAACGCGCCGCTCTCGGTGAGGACAGCGGTGCCGCCCGCGCGCACCGGGCGGGCGCGCACCGCGATGTCGATAACGTCGCCCAGCGCTTCGAGGCTGTCGACCAGGACGATGCCCGTGCGTTCGACCTTGGTCCGCATGAGGTGCCAGTCGCCCGCCATCGCGCCGGTATGAGTGGCGGCGCTGTCGCGCGCGGCGCTCGACGTTCCCGGATGGAGCAGGACGATGCGCTTGCCCGCCGCCTGCGCGCGTTCAGCCAGTGCCAGGAAGCGGGCGGGCTTGCGAAACTGCTCGACGATCATCGCGATGGCATGGGTGGCGGGGTCGTCGATCAGGTGGCCGACATAGTCCTCGACGCCCGACGCGGCCTCGTTCCCGGTCGACACCGACACGGTGATCCCCAGCCCCTTAGCCATCAGCGTCGTGCCCAGTACGACCGCCATTGCCCCCGACTGACTGACGATGCCGACCCCCTGCTTGCCCGTAAGGTCGAGCACTGGTGCCTCGACGAAGGTCAGCGGCACCCCGGCGGCGTAATTGACCATGCCGAGACAATTGGGGCCTTCGACGATCATGCCGCTCTCCGCCGCGATCCGCGCGACCTCAGCCTGCGCGGCCAGTCCCGCTTCTCCGCCCTCGGCGAACCCGGCCGAAAAGACGATTGCCGCGCCGACGCCACGCGCCGCCAACGTCTGTACCGCGTCAAGCACCGCCGGGCCGGGGATCGCCAGCACCGCCGCATCGACACCGTCGGGCAGGTCGGCAATCGCCTTCAGGCACGAGCGCCCATCGATCGTCTCACGCTTCGGGTTGATGAGGTGAATGTCACCGGCATAGCCGTGCCGTTCGAGATTGCGCAGCACCGCATTGCCGAGCGCGCCGGGCGTGGGCGACGCGCCGACGATCGCGACCGAGCGGGGAGTAAGCAGACGGGAAAGGTCGGGCATGGTTCGATCCCCTTATCCTCCCCGGAAAGGGGGAGGTGGCGGCGCCAAATGCTGATCGAGGGGGTCGTCCGCATGCGGTATCGCGTGGACAGCCCCCTCCACCATGCTGCGCATGGTCCCCCTCCCCGTGCCGGGGAGGATTCAAGGTCAGGCACGGTCCTTGTCATAGGCGCCGAGGCCGGGCTTGTAGCTCTTCTCGTCGATGAACTGGCGGATGCCTTCCTTGCGGCCGTCATTGTCGTAGGAATTGGCGGCTTCCTGCGCGCGGACCAGATAGTCCTCGGCATCATCATAGCTCATCACGCCGACCCGCTTCATCGCGTCCTTGGTAGCCTTCAGTGCCACCGGGTTCTTGGCGAGCAGCACCTTGGCGACTTCGGTCACGCGGTCCTTCAGCACCGCCAGCGGCAGCGCCTCGTTGACCAGCCCCCATTCGGCGGCGGTCCGGCCATCGATATTCTCCCCCATCATCGCATGGTACATGGCCTTGCGGAACGGCATCAGTTCCTGCGCCACCTTGGTCGCGCCGCCGCCGGGCAGGATGCCCCAGTTGATCTCCGACAGGCCGAACTTCGCCTCTTCGGCGGCAAAGGCGAGGTCGCAGGCGAACAGCGGGCCATAGCCACCGCCGAAGCACCAGCCATTGACCATCGCGATCGTCGGCTTCTGATACCAGCGCAGCCGCCGCCACCAGCCATAGCTCTCGCGCTGGGCCTTGCGCGTGCCGGCCAGGCCCAGCGCTTCGGTTTCGCGGAAATATTCCTTCAGATCCATGCCGGCGGTCCATGCCGACCCCTCACCCGACAACACCAGCACGCCGACATCGTCGCGAAATTCGAGCGCCTCGAGCACTTCCATCATGTCGCGGTTGAGCGTCGGGCTCATCGCATTGCGCTTGTCGGGGCGGTTGAAGCGCACCCACGCGATCCCGTCCGCGACGTCATAGGCGACGACGCCGTTGCTGCTCGTTTCGGTCATTCGGTACTTCCTTGGTCGGGCGTCCGGGCGACGCTGCTGTTCGGATCGGGTGGTTCAGATCGGATAGTGGCCGGGCTGGGTCTCGATCGTGACCCAGCGCAGTTCGGTGAAGGCGTCGATGCCCGCCCTGCCCCCGAACCGGCCATAGCCCGACGCCTTGACCCCGCCGAACGGCATCTGCGCCTCGTCATGCACGGTCGGTCCGTTGACGTGGCAAATGCCCGACTGAATACGACGCGCAACGCGCAGGCCGCGTGCGGTGTCGCGGGTGAAGACCGAGGTGGACAGGCCGTATTCGGTGTCGTTGGCGAGGTCGATGGCATGGGCTTCGTCCCGGGCACGGGTGACGCCGACGACGGGACCGAAGCTCTCGTCGCGGAACAGCTTCATGTCGGGGGTAACCCGGTCGATGACATGCGCAGGCATCAACACCCCGTCGGCCGTACCGCCACTGACCTGCACCGCGCCGGCGGCGACCGCGTCGTCGATCAGCGACCGTACATGGTCGACGGTCTTGCGATCGACGACCGCGCCGAGCGGCGTCTTGCCCTCGCGCGGATCGCCGACCGCCATCGTTCCGACCTTTGCCGCGAATTTCTCGACAAAGGCATCGGCGACGGCATCGATTACGATGATCCGTTCGGTCGACATGCAGATCTGTCCCTGGTTCATGAACGCACCGAAGGCGGCCGCCTTCACCGCTTCGTCGAGATCGGCGTCGTCGAGGACGATCAGCGGCGCCTTTCCACCGAGTTCCAGCAGGACGGGCTTGAGATGCTCGGCCGCCCGTTTCGCGATGATGCGGCCGACATGGGTCGATCCGGTGAAATTGATGCGGCGGACCTGCGGGTGGTCGATCAGCGCGCCGACGATCTCGGCTGCGTCCTGTGGAGCGTTGGTCACGATCGCGACGGCACCGGCCGGCAGGGCGTCGGCAAAGGCTTCGGCGATCAGGCTGTGGGTGCGCGGGCATTGCTCGCTGGCTTTCAGGACAACCGTGTTGCCACAGGCGAGCGGGACGGCGATGGCCCGGACGCCGAGAATGATCGGGGCGTTCCAGGGGGCAATGCCCAGCATGACGCCGACCGGTTCGCGCAGCGCCATGGCGATGCAGCCGGGTTTGTCGGAGGGGATGACCTCGCCGCCGATCTGGGTGGTAAGCGCGGCGGCTTCACGGACCATCGAGACGGCCAGCATCAGATTGAATCGCGCCCAATTCTCGGTCGCGCCGATTTCATCCATCATGGCGTCGACGAACTGGTCGGCGCGAGCGGCGAGCGCATCGGCGGCCTTGGTCAGGGCGGCACGGCGGGCATTGGGGCCTAGCGCGGACCATGCCGGAAAGGCGGCGGCGGCGGCATCGGCAGCGGCGATCGCCTCTGCCGGGCCGAAGGCGGGGGCGGTGGTCGCGACGTCGCCGGTGACCGGGTTCAGGCGGGTGAAAGTTGGCGAAGTTGCCACGGACACGATGCCTCTCCTATTTGTTATATCTCATAGCTTAATTCACGAAAGACCGGTGGTCAACCGGCTTGTCGATGGCGCAGGCCCAGCAGCGCGATGGCGGCGACCAGCGAGCCGAGGCTCATCAGCACCGCAACGAATTGCAGGCCGTAGCCGATGTTAAACAGCAGCCCGGCCAGCGCCGGTGCCAGCGCCGATCCGCCGCGCCCGACGCCGATGACGAAGCCGGTCGCCGAGGCGCGCACCCCGGTCGGAAAGCTGCGCGCGATCAGCGCGTAAAGGCCGACGACCCCGGCATTGGTGGCGAAGCCGGCAGCGGCGGCGACGACCGACAGCGTCGCCAGATCGCTCTGCGTCCGGCCGAACACGATCACCAGCGCGGTCGAGAGCAGCATCGCGGCGATGGTCAGGCCGAGCAACCGCACTCGCCCGGTCAGCAGCCCGAGGATCAGCGAGCCGGTCGCCCCACCGATACTGGCCCAGACCAGCACCCCCGCCGCCTGCGGCGCGGGAAAACCCATTTCGACCACGATCTTCGGAATCCATTTCAGGATGAAATAAAAGGTCATGATATGCGCGAGATAGGCGAGCGTCAGCAGCAGCGTCGTGCGCAGCAGGCCCGGCGCGAACAGCGCCATGACCGGCACCTTCGCCACGCGTGCCTCGGCCGGAGGAAGCGTGTCGACCGGAGGATGGCCCATGCGTGCGAGTGTGGCGTTGATCCGCGCCAGCGCATCGGGTGGACGGCGGTGCATCAGGAACGCAACGGATTCGGGCGCGCGCCACAGCACCAGCGGCACGAATGCCACGCTGCAGAGAGCGCCGAACACGAACACCGCGCGCCAGTCATACCAGCCAAGCAGGAGCGCCGATACCGAACCGCCGATGATGGTACCGACCGGATAGCCCGCCGCCATCAGCACCACCGCCAGTGATCGGTGCCGGGCATTAGCTGCTTCCGCCACGGCCGCATTGGTGGCGGCCAACATGCCGCCGATGCCCAGACCGGTCAGCACCCGCCACGAACATAGTTGCGCAATCCCGCCCGAGCTTGCCGCGCCGAGCATCCCGACCGTCATGACGCCGAGACAGGCGAGTATGGTCGCGCGCCGGCCGATCCGGTCGGCCACGCCGCCCAGCAGCAGCGATCCGATCGCCATGCCGATCAGCTCCATCGACAACACGATGCCGAGCGCCGCGCGATCGATCCCCCAATCGGCGGCAATGCCGGGCGAGGCGAAGCTGATCGAGAGGACGTCGAACCCATCGAGCGCGTTCAGCCCGACCATCGTCGCGACGATACCCCATTGGAACCGCGACATTTTCGCGTTGTCGAGGATGGTGCGGGGATCGGACATCGCGGGCTTAATCCTCAGGCGCGATGGTGAGGCGCAGGCCGTCCAGCGGCGGAAGTTGACACGACAGGCGCGAAGTGGCGGTGCGATGCTCTGATATATCGAGCAGATCGTCCTCGTCGGCGCTCATCGGCGGCAGGCTATCCATCTGCGTTTCATCGACAAAGACGTGGCAGGTCGCGCACGAGCAACAACCGCCGCACGATGCCAGCATCTCGTCAATGCCGGCGTCACGGATCGCTACCATGACGCTGGCGTCGGGATCGGCGGCGATGCTGCGGGTCTCGCCGCTGCGGGTGGTGACGGTCAGGGTCGGCATCATGCCAGTTCCTTCAAAGGAGTAGCCGCATCGGCCAGCGCATCGCGCGGTGGAATGGCGGCACGTTCGACCAGCTTGCGACCCTGCACATAGTCCCTGGTCGCGTTGACGCAGTCGAGGGCGATCACCCGGCCGGCGCGCAGATACACGATCGAAAAGGATCGCTGCGCCATGTCGCCGCGTACGACGAGGTCGTCATACCCAATGGACAGACCGACCGTGTGCAGCCGCAGGTCGTACTGGTTCGACCAGAACCACGGCACCGCCGCATAGGGCGGTGCGATACCATCGGCGATCTGCATGGCGACGGTCATCGCCTGATCATTGGCGTTCTGCACGCTTTCGACGCGGAGACGCACACCGTCGGCATAGGCATTGGGATGGGCGGCGCAGTCACCGATCGCATAGATGTCGGCGAGCGAGGTGCGGCATCGGTCGTCGACATCGACACCGTTGCCGCCGGCCGCCCCCGCCGCCAGCAGCGGTTCGACGGCGGGCACGATCCCGATGCCGACGATCACCATGTCGCAGGCGAAGGCCGCGCCATCGGCGGTGCGTACCGACAGGCCGCCATCGGCCGGCTCGATACAATCGACGCTGACGTTCAGCCGCAGATCGACCCCGGCGGCACGGTGTTCGGCTTCGTAGAAGGCGGAGAGCGGCGCACCGCCGACGCGGGCGAGCAACCGGTCCTGCGCCTCCAGCAGCGTTACCTGCTTGCCGGCCTTGATCAGGACCGCCGCCGCCTCCAGCCCGATATAGCCGCCGCCGATGATGCAGACGTGGCGGACCGCGCCCAGTGCGGCCATGATCGCATCGGCATCGGCGCGGGTACGCACGGCATGGACGCCGGGCAGGTCGTGGCCGCTGCACGTCAGCCGCCGCGGTGCGCCGCCGGTTGCCCAGATCAGCACGCCATAGCCGATGGTCGCGCCGTCGGCCGTTTCGACCAGATGCGCATCGGCGTCGACGCGGACCACGCACCGCCCGAGCAGCAGATCGATTTCGCGTTCGTCCCAGAAGGCGGGCGGGCGGATGAGGATGCGGTCGAACGGCTTGTCTCGCGCAAGATAATCCTTCGACAGCGGCGGGCGTTCGTAAGGGGGGTGGGGTTCGTCGCCGAGGATCGCGATGGTCCCGGCGAAATTGCGCTGGCGCAGCGCGATCGCCGCCTGCGCGCCGCCATGACCACCACCGACGATCAGCACGTCATAGCGCGGCAGCGTCACGCGGTCGCGGCCGCTTCACGGGCGATGGCGCGGTCGATCATCAGGCGCGAGCGGACCCCGCCGGCATCGATGTTGAGCTTCAACAGCTTGCGATCGGGATAGCGCGACAGATTGGCCTGTTGCCGCTCCAGCATCTCCAAATCCTCGGAGAAGATCTTGCCCTGCCCTTCGCGGATCGTGTCGGTCAGCGCGGCATCGCCGACCGCGAATTGCCGGGCCATGCCCCAGAAATACCAGTGCGAGGTCTCGGTCTCCGGCGTGATGAAGTCGACGACGATGCTCGACGCCTTTCGGGCCGGATCGGCATGATAGCCCCCCTCCCCCGCCAGCGCGACGCCGACCTCGATCATCACATGGCTGGGCAACGAGAAGCGGCAGACCTGCCAGCGGTCGACCAGCGCATCCTCGGGCAGGCCCGCGCCGCGCAGCGCCATCCGCCAGAAGGGCGGTGCGGTGATATTCTCCATGTGGCGGCTGGTGACGACCTCGTCCCCCGTCGCCTCGGTCCTGACCGGGGCTTCGTCGATCTCCTTCTGGCCGATGCTGCTGGCATGGACATAGGTTTCGTGGGTCAGGTCCATCAGATTGTCGATCATCAACCGGTAATCGCAACCAATATGGAACAGCCCGCCGCCATAGGCCCAGTCGGGGCTTTCGGCCCAGGGGAGCGGGTGCAGCTTGTCGGCGCTGGCGCGGTCCGGATCGCCGGGCCAGACCCAGATGAAGCCATAGCGTTCGATGACGGGGAAGGCGCGGGCCGAGGGAAACTTGCCGACCTGCTGCCCCGGCATGTTGTCGGGCCGTCCATGGCAGTCGACGGCGAGGCCGTGATAGCCGCACACCAGCGTATCGCCGCGCACGAAGCCGAGCGAGAGCGGCGCGCCGCGATGGGGACAGAAATCCTCCAGCGCGACGACACCACCGCTTGCGGGGCGGAAGAACACCATGCGTTGCCCGGTGATCTGGCGGGCGAGCGGCTTGTCGCCGACCTCGTCGGCGCTGGCCGCAACATACCAGGCATCGAGCGGCCAGGTGGCGCGTGGCGGCGCGGCAGCTTGCGTTGCTATCGTCATCTCACTCTCCTGCCGATCAGCGTAGATTCATGCCGAGCCGGATGCCATAGGTGCGCGGCGGATCGTAATTCGCCGTCGTCGAACTCCACACCGTCACCAGCGTATTAGCGACGCGGCTATCCTCGACATTGTTGACGAAGGCGGTGATCGAATAGCGATCGTTGGCATCCTCGAACCGCAGGTTCAGGTCGGTCTTGGTATAGGCGTCGCGCAGGCTCTGTGTGTAATTCTGCACGTCGCTATAGGTGCGCGACTGGGCGTAGAAATCGACGCTGGGGATCAGCCGCCCGCCGCCGCCGAGATCGAAGGTATGGGCGTAGCTGAACCGGCCGCTCCATTCGGGCGCGTTGGCGAGGCGGTTGCCCGACGCATCGATGCTCAGGCTGGAGGGCAGCGGGCGGAAGCCGAATGCCGGCGCGAACGCGTTGTAGTTGCCGCTGCCCGAATTGAGATTGTCCGACGCGGTCGGGAAGGATTTGATGCGCGCGTCGAGGTACGAGACATAGCCGCTGATCCGGTCGCGCGGCGTCGGGCGCAGGCTGGCCTCCACCTCGACGCCACGCAGCCGGGCGGTGGCGGCGTTGGTGGTGACGGCCGAAACCTGGTTGGTCAGCGGGTTGAGCACGATGCTCGATACCTGCAGATCCTTGTACTCCATATTGAACCCGGTGGCGCTCAAATACAGCTTGCCGTTCAGCAGCGTGGTGCGGACGCCCGCTTCGTAATTGGTCACGGTTTCCGGGCGATACTGGCGATATTGCGGGGCGTTGCCGCTGGCCTCCAGACCGCCGCCGCGAAAGCCGGTGCTGACCGTGGCATAGACGAGCGTGGTCGGACTGACCTCGTAATTCGCGCCGACCTTCCAGCTGATATTGTCGAACTTCGCTTCCGGGCGGTTCGTGTCGTTCGACAGCGCGAAGACGAACGGGATGCTGGGACAGGTGGTCGGCGTGATGTTCTGCCGGGTGATGGTGTCGCCGGGGCAGACCAGTTCGATGTTGCGGGCGTTGACCTGTTCCCAGGTCGAACGGATGCCACCGATGAGTTTCAGGCCGGGCAGGATTTCGAGCGTGCCCTGACCGAACACGGCCTGCGACTTCGTCCCTTGCCCGCGATAGCTGGTGACGACGTCGACGCCGCTGATCGTCGAGATGCCGGTGCCGGTGCCGGCGATCTTGGCGCCGATCAGGTTGTAGACGGTGTTGAACGGTGCGGGCGCGGTGTCGCCGGCATGGAGCAGGCGGGTGCCCGATGGCTGGCGGTCCTGATACAGGAAGCCGCCGAGCACGAGGTTCAGTATGCCACGGTCATAGTTGACGTCGACTTCGTGCGACCAGCTTTCCGTACGGCGGTCGATCGATTCCTGGGTGAACACGCCGGTCGCGGCGTCGATACCGTCATTCTTGAGCAGCGTGTATCCCGACAGATAGGTGAGCGAGAGACCGTCCGCCGCCTGCCACACCAGCCGCGAGCGGGCGGAATAATATTCGAGATCCAGGCGATTGTCGCGGACCTGCGCCTGCCCGACGTTCAGCGCGTCGGTCTCGATCACCTCGCGCGGGCCGAAGGTGCCGGCCGCCAGATTGCCCTGCGGATAATAGTTGATGCTCGTCAGGTAGCTGGCGGGGATGGTGCCCTGATTGCGGCCATAGTTGAGCGACAGCCGCCACGTCACCGGGCCGACGTCGAGCAGCGAGGTTACGCGCAACCCCGACTGGTCGGTCTTTCCATAGCCGTGCCGCGCCCCGTAATGGTCGTCGACCCCGTCATCGACCTGGCGATAGGCAGCGAAGCGCAGGCGCCATGCGTCGCTGACCGGCAGATCGACGGCGGCACGCGCGCGGACTTCGTTGAAGCGGCCGATTTGCAGGTCGGCGGTCACGCCGCGCGTCGATCGCGGATCGGCGGTGTTGATGTTGACGACGCCAGCGGTCGCGTTGCGCCCATAGACGGTGCCCTGCGGCCCGCGCAGCACCTCCACCGCGCCCAGATCGTAGAGGCCGAACGACAGCGCCTGTGCCGACGGTTCGTAGATGCCGTCGATCTGCGTCGCGACCGTCGAATAGCCGCTGAAGCTGTTGTTGCTGCCGATGCCGCGCACCGCAAAGCCGTTGGCGCTCAGTTGCAGGTTCGGCACGGTGGTCGCCAGCGACGACGCCGAGTCGACGCCCTGCCGGGTCAGCGAATCCTGCGAGACGACGCTGATCGCGATCGGTGCGCGCGACAGGCGTTCGGACGTCTTCTGTCCGGTGACGACGATATCGCCGACCGCACTGTCGTCGGTGACCGCCGTCGCGGTCGCGGGTGCATCGGTCGACTGGTCCTGTGCCCTTGCGGAAGTCGCAACGGGCAACAGCGCGGTCCCAGCCAGCAGCAACGTCAAGTTACGCATGCGTATCCTCCCCAATATCCGTCGTTCGGCGATCGAGGGGATGGCGGGCGGGCAGGCGCGCGGACGGATCGTCCGCCGACGACCTGCCAAGGGCTTTCCCGGCATGAAACCTCTCCTCGGTTGGTATGCTCCAACTGCGATGACACATAACAATAACTGCAATCGGTTGTAAATCCGGTTGTGATTTTTTTTATTGGTGGAAGCTATTGAGCATAGCCAATCCGGCGACCTACAACGGGCGAACGACAGCGCGCGGCAAGCGCCGAACAGGAGGAGGACGAGGATGCTCGGACGGCGGGACATGATGCGCACCGCGGCGATCGGCGGAGTGGCGCTGGCGATACCGATCGGGGGACGGACCGAACAGCCGGCCACGGGCCGCAGGACCGCGCTGCCCGATCCGTTACAGGCGGTCGCGCCCGAACTGCGCCCCGCCGCACAGGGCATCCAGGCGATGGTCGCGGCGATGCCGCCGATCGCAAAATCCTATACGACGATGCGTGCGGGGCCGCAGCCGCCGCCGCGTACCGACATTCCCTATGCCGAGCAACGCATTCCGGGTGCCGCCGGACAGCCGCCGGTAACCGTCTATGTCATCAACACCCGCGCCGGTGCCAAGCGACCGGCGATCCTGCACACCCATGGCGGCGGCTATATTGTCGGCTCGGCCAAGGGCTCGATCCTGCAATGCCAGGATTTGGCAAAGCAGCTCGACTGCGTCGTTGTTACCGTCGAATACCGGCTCGCGCCGGAGACGACCTATGCCGGATCGGTCGCGGACAATCATGCCGCGCTTGTCTGGTTGCACGCCAATGCCGCCGGGCTGGGCGTCGATCCGGGCCGCATTGCGGTGATGGGCGAAAGCGCGGGCGGCGGGCACGCGGCGTTGCTGGCGCTGATGGCACGTGACCGGCGCAGCGTGCCGCTATGCGCGCAGGTGCTGATCTATCCGATGCTCGACGACCGTACCGGCAGCACGCGCGCCGTCCCGCCGTTCATCGGCCGGATCGGTTGGGATGTGCCCGCCAACATCTTTGGATGGCGATCCTTTCTCGGTCGTGCGCCGGGCGGGCGCGACGTGCCGGCGGCGGGCGTGCCCGCGCGCGTCGGCGACCTGTCGGGCCTGCCGCCGACCTTCATCGCCGTCGGATCGGTCGACCTCTTCGTCGACGAGGATATCGACTATGCCCGCCGCCTGATTTCCGCCGGGGTACCGGCCGAACTGGTCGTGACGCCGGGCGGCTTCCACGGATTCGATGCGGTCGCGCCCGAAACCGGGCTGTCGAAGCGCTTTACCGCGGCAAAGGTCGCCGCGCTGCGTCGGGCGTTCGGCGGTGACGGCGCGGCAGCATGATCGCCGCGCCGGTGGACGCGCAACGTCCGGAACCGCCCGCCGCCCTGCCCGCTGCTTGGGAAGCCGCCCCGTTCACGCCGCTATGGACCGGAACCCCGCCCGGCGGTGGTTTTCGGCCCGTCCCGGTTCCTGCCGACAGTCCGGCGACCTTTTTGCGCAACATCGACACACCGGGCCTGCGACTATTCCCTCCCCTGCGTCCGAACGGTGCGTCGGTACTGGTTCTACCCGGCGGGGGCTATGATTTCCTGTCGATCGGCAATGAAGGCGTCGATATCGCCGCGCGGCTGAACACGCTCGGCTACACCGTCCATGTCCTGCTCTACCGACTACCCGGTGAAGGCTGGGCCAACCGGTCGGACGTGCCATTGCAGGATGCGCAGCGCGGCATGCGCATGGTCCGCGCCGCCGCGACCCGCGACGGGCTGGATCCGGACAAGGTCGCGGTACTAGGCTTTTCGGCGGGCGGGCATCTGGCGGCGACGCTGGAAACCGACTTCGCGCAAACCGTCTACCCGCCCCGCGATGCGATCGATCGGATCGACGCGCGGCCCGATGCCGTGGGCCTGATTTATCCGGTGATCGCCGCCAGCGCGCCCTTTACCCATGCCCTGTCCGCCGAACGGTTGCTGGGGAACAAGCCCGATGCGGCGGCGGTCGCGCGCCGCTCGCCCGCCGAACATGTCACCGCGACCACCCCACCCACCTTCATCGTCCATGCTATGGACGATGCCTCGGTCGTCCCCGACAACAGCCTGGCGATGATCGCCGCGCTGCGCCGGGCCGGCCGCCCGGTAGAGGCACATTTCGGCAATGAAGGCGGCCACGGCTTCGGCGTCGGATCACCGAACCTGCCGATCGGACACTGGACCGAATGGTTCGACCGCTGGCTGCAGCGCGAATTTGCCGGGACCGACACCCCATCCGGATGCATTGCCAGCTTGCATTCGACGGACAACTAGATATGCTTCATAGCAATATCGCGGCGTAGACCGTAGCGGATGGAGGATGCGATGCCGGGAACGGACGTGGACGCAGGCGACGGCCTTACCCGTCGCGGAATGATCGGCCTGTCGGTCGCGCTTAGCGGCATGGTTGCCCTGCCCGACCTGGCACAGGCCGCACCCGAACGCCTGACCAGTATTGGGCTGACCTTTGCCTATGAAGCGATCGTGACCCTCGGCAAGACCGAGGAAGTCGGGGCGACACCGCTGGGCAAGCGGATCCGCATTCCGATCACCGGTGGTCGCTTTGCGGGTCCGCGTATCGCCGGCACGATCCTGCCCGAGGGGATGGACTGGCAACTCGTCCGGGACGACGGCACCACCGTGCTGGAAGCCAGCTATCTGATGCGCGAGCGCGACGGCACGCTGATTCACATCACCAATCGCGGGCTGGTGCGCGGCAACTATATCCGCACGACGCCGGTGTTCGAAGTGCCGCTTGGCAAGCATCAATGGCTGAACGAATCGATCTTTCTCGGCACGGTCGGCGCGGCCGATCCGGCGGACGGCGCGGCGGTGCGGATCACCGTGTATCAGGTGGCATGACGATGGAGACGACGATGCGGAGGCAATTGGCCGTGGCGACGATGCTCGCCGGATCGATGCTGGCCGGGTGCGCGACACCCGCCCCTCCCAACACGACGACAATCGGCGCTGCATCGCCACAGGGGTGCGCGGCACTGGCCATGGGCGGATGGGCCGATCCGACGCTGCGCATCCTGACCACCGACGCGCACCCCGCCGGCGTCACCCTCGATGCCGGGTTCGGCGCCAAGACCGCGCCGCTGCCCGCACATTGCGAGGTGTCCGGCATCCTGCACGAACGCACCGGACAGGACGGACAGAAATACGCGATCCGTTTCCGGATGCGCCTGCCCGACCAATGGAACAAACGTTTCCTGTTCCAGGGCGGCGGCGGCACCAACGGCGACATCGGCAACGCGGTCGGGCCGGTTGGGCCCGGCGCAACCGCATTGGCGCAGGGCTATGCCGTCATCAGTCAGGATTCGGGGCACTCGAACACGACCAATGCCGACCCGGCCCGCGGCGGCACGGTCTCGTTCGGCTTCGATGCGCAGGCGCGCGCCGACTACGGCCATGCCGCGCTGAAGGCGAGCTATGACACGGCACGCGCGATCCTGACGCGCTATTATCACAGCGATCCGGCGCACAGCTATTTCGCGGGATGTTCGAAGGGCGGACAGGAAGGCATGGCCTTTGCCCAGCGCTACCCGGACGCGTTCGACGGCATCCTCGCCGCCGCGCCGGGCTTCGCGCTGCCCAAGGCGGCGATCGCCGAGGCGTGGGACACGCAGACCTATGCGGCGCTGGTGCGGGCACCCGGTGAAACCAGTGTGCCGGTCGCGCGACTGGCGCAGGCATTTTCAACGAGCGACCTGCTGCTCGCCCGCGCGGCGGTGCTGGCGGCGTGCGACGCGAAGGACGGGCTGGCCGACGGACTGGTCGGGGCCTTCGCGCAGTGCACGACACCCGAAGTCGTGCGCGAACTGCGCGCGCGGCAATGCACGGCCGGCAAGAACCAAAGCTGCCTCGCGCCCGGACAGATCGACGCGCTGGTGCAGGGATTCGGCGGTCCGCGCGACAGTCGCGGTACGGCGCTCTATGCCAGCTTCCCCTGGGATGCCGGGCTGTCGGACGATGGCTGGCGCGTGTGGAAGCTGGGGCTGGCGCAGCCGGCAGTGCCCGCGATCAACGCGGCGATGGGCGCACCGGCGCTGGCGACGATCTTTTCCACGCCGCCGCGCGCGTTGGCAGCCGGGCCGCAGGCAGGGATGGATTACCAACTCGCCTATGACTTCGACCGCGATCCCGCCGCGATCCAGACGACCGCACCCGGATTTCCGCGATCGGCGTGGAACGACATCGCCGCGCGGTCGAGCGACCTGACGGAATTCCGCGCCCACGGCGGGCGGATGATCGTGCCGCATGGCGTGTCGGACCCGGTATTCTCGATCAACGACACGATCGCGTGGTTCAACGACGTCAATCGCCATAGTGCTGGGCAGGCAGCATCGTTCGTCCGCGTCTTCCCGGTGCCGGGCATGGCCCATTGCCAAGGTGGACCGGCGACCGATCAGTTCGATGCCTTCACCGCCCTGGTCCGGTGGGTCGAGCAGGGTACCGCGCCGGACCGGATCGAGGCGACGGCAGGGCCAGCGACGCCGTGGCCGGGTCGGACGCGCCCGCTATGCCCTTATCCGTTGGTCGCGCGGCCGGTGGCGGGAACAAGTGATACAGAGAAGTCTCTTGCCTTTAATTGCACTTAAGTTCGTGGCGACTCACAAGGACCTAGGCGTCCTTGCGGACAATGCATTGTGAACAAAAGGCGGTTTATACCATATTCCGCCGAACAGCCGTCATTGGCTTACTACAACGGGTAGTCGTCAAATACCTTGCTCCGCCGTCTTTTTGACTGTCGACTTCGTCACAACCGCTGCCCAATGCGGTCATTCCACCATGCATCACAGCGTGCGACCGCTTCCTGAGCCTGTTTTGCTTGGCCGCAACCGTTCGTCGCGGGAACGATTCGTGTCGACTCATAGGATTTGGCAGTCGGTGGGTGATACGGCACCCTCTAAGCCATGGAACAGCAGATTATTCATGCCTGCGGCCACGAGCAGGCGCATGTCATCTATGGCTTCGACTCTCAGGTCGCGCGCAAGGCACGCTGGTTACGGACAACGAAATGCAGAGCCTGTTTCGTCGCAGACAAAAAAGCCGAACAGGTCGACGCTGCGGCACGTGACAGTGCGATAATCGCACATCTCGATCTGACGCCACTGACTGGAAGCGAGCGGCAAGTGGCCTGGGCGGAGAATATTCGTATTAGCCGCTTGGCCTCTCTGGCCGTGACCTCGCACACAACCACCGAGGCCGACTGCGAACTTTGCCTGCGCATCTACGACGCGAAGTGGTGGATCGATCACCGGGACCTGCCGAACGCAGATCTCGTGGTTCAGGCGACCAGGCACCTGCAAATTGCTGGCATGCCGACAAATGGGCAGCAGTCCGAAGCGGCATGATCAGGGCCCCAGAGCGTACCTACTCGATAGCACGAACCTGCCAGCATAACACCTGAACTCCAACGCAGCGCGCTGCTCAGCTCAGACCTGAAAGTAAAGTAGCCGTGGATCATCGAGCATGCTGGCTGGCGTCGGAGTAATCCAATCGGCACCATGTTCGGGATAAGGGCCGTAGAACAGGTCGCCCAACGCTCGGCGGAAATGGGCGTTCATCCACCGGCGTCTCCGATGCTCGGGCGCATCATGAATCATGTGGCATCGTTGGCAAAGCGCAGCCAGTTTTTCAAAGCGACTGTCGCTTGGATCGTGATGCAGATGGGCGCACGCCAAAACCACCGATGTCCACTTGCCAACGTGCAGAATATCGTTGGTCGGTCGACGAACTCGCCTGCCCTGCCCGTTCCTCCAATACCGGCGTTCCGCATCCCACCACCGTCCGTCGCCCATGTGGAAGACGCGCTTCAGATGCCCCCGTCCGCAATGCTCACAGCAGCCTTTGGCACGGACAAACCGAACGAAGTCGGAGATATACCGCCAATCGATCGGGTATAGAAAGACATGCTCAGGACGGATCGGCATCGGTAGCAGCGCTATGCAGTAGAGCGGATTCCGATGGCAAGGCACCGTTTGGCCCGAGAGATGCTGCAGGCAGGAAGCGATAAACCGTCCCTCGCGAGATTCCCAGTTCGCGGGCGATGTGCGCCGGGCGCATCCCCTGCGCCGCGCGCATGCGCACCGCCTCCGGATCGATACGCGGTTTGCCGCCTTTGTAGACGCCGCGCGCCTTAGCAGCCGCGATCCCCTCCGCCTGCCGCTCCTTACGCAGGTTCGTCTCGAACTCCGCAAAGACGCCGAGCATATCGAGGAACGCTTTGCCGGCGGCAGTGCGGGTATCGATCGGCTGCTCGGTCGCCTTCAGCGCTACCCCCCTGCCCTTCAACTCGTGGACGATGTCTTGAAGGTCCTTCATCGACCGTGCGAGACGGTCGATCCGCGTGACGACCAGCGTGTCGCCTTCGCGCAGGAAATCGAGCAGGACTTGTAACTCGGTTCGCGCTTCACGGCCCGAGCCGGACTTTTTCTCCGACCGGATCGTCTGACAACCCGCTGCCCGTAACGCAGCCACTTGGATGCCAAGATCCTGATCCGTCGTAGAAACACGGGCATATCCAAAAAGCGCCATCGAACCCTCATTCTGTTCGAACAGCTTCTAGACCCAACGGCGCACCTGTTCAATATCTCTGCGGACCACCCTAATAAGACGCAACCAACGTTTTATACCGACCGTACGATACGGGTATACCCATATTACCATACTCATGGTGACATATGGTTAGGCTTTTCACTGAAGCCTAGTTGTGCCACAAACCATTTTCTGCCATATTGCGGGCACATACAAGCTGATAGGGCAAGGCGAATGGCCTCTCAATCCATAGATATCAACGTTGCCGGTAATGGCCGAATGGTTCTGCCAGCCTCCGTTCGTAAAGCAATGGGCTTACATGGAGATACAAAGGTTATCCTAACGGTTGAGGACGATCAGGTGCGATTGTCACCGATCGGGCATGGCGTATCTCGCGCGCAGGCACTCTACCGCGAACATGCCAAGCATGCGCGCACGACCGACGACTTCCTCGAGGACCGGAAAGCGGAAGCTGCCGCTGACCACGGTGAGGACACGTCCGCCGCACCGGATCGAGACGCATAATGGCATCCGTCGTTCTCGACGCATCTGCAGTGTTGGCGCTGGTCCGCGATGAACCCGGCGCCGACAAGGTCGCTCCCTATATCGGGCGTGCAGCGATTTCGGCAGTCAACCTCCAAGAGGTGATCAAGGAGCTACTGCTTAGTGGCCTCGACGAGCCGACTACTCGCGAACTGCTCGACGAGCTTCGACTAGATGTTCGCGCCCACGATACCGAAGCCGCCTATGCCGCCGCTGCTCTGCATGCTCAAACGCAACAGTATGGCCGCGGACTGGGTGACCGATCATGTCTCGCGCTCGCCGCGCAGCTTGGGGTCCCTGCCCTCACCGCCGATCGTGAGTGGAAAAAGGTGAAGGTGAAAAACTTGAAGCTCGAGCATATCCGTTAGGCCACCCGCATCACAAGCGGCGACGCCGCCATTACCCGCCTCCGGTTTCGCTGCGCTCCACCTACGCCCGGCAATGGCGGCGGAGACGACAATGCACTAACTATCAAGCCGGATCACCCGGTGGGGGCTGCTCACGCGCCTCTATCACTTGGAAACTGCTTGCGTGAGGCCATGGCAAAGCTGACGGCAACGGCAACGCTAACCGCGATTCCCAGACTTAAATTGCCCATGGCGGCACCGAGGGCCGAACCGAGCGCGACACTCAATGCGAAGGCGACAATCGGTCGGCTCATGCTTTCAATCTCACGCTTATGTCTCGCTTTGACTTGGCATGGCCTCGCCAAGGCACTCTCTTAAAGCAGGCGTTCGCTTTCTCAAATGGGAACGGCCAGCGAGACGGCCGGCACCGTCTCGCAAGGATCGAATAACGGGAGAGCGGAGGGCTTCTCACAACTCGCCCGCCAATAGTGATGCGAGAAGGGCGCTTCTCTCGCTGTCGTCACAATCTTAGCCTTGCCTCTCTGAAGGCAGGCGGTGAAGATGCCGGATCGGGGGGTAATGATGACAAATGATCGCGAACACGCGAAGCTCGAACGGCTGACCTTCTTTTCGGACGCAGTGTTCGCCATCGCCATGACGCTGCTGGTGATCGAGGTCCGCCTGCCCGATCTGCACGCAGCTGATCTGCCCCCACCGAGTGGACCGATTGGTTTGTTAGTGCATTAAGCTCATCGCCGCCATATCCGGACGGAGGTGGAGCGAAGCGGAACCGGAGGCCGGATATGGCGGTGTCGCCGTTTCTGGTGC
>NZ_JANZXB010000024.1 GCF_025371035.1 Sphingomonas sp. LC-1
AAAAGAAAAGACGCTTGCGGGGGTGTGTCTGTCGCTCCTCGGGGCTTCGCCCCTCGTCCCGACAGACACACCCCCGCCATTCTCATCTAGATTGTCGCGCTGTTCTCACCTTGATTGTCGCGCAGCAATGTGGGCGATGAAGCCGAAGTTGGCGTCCTCCGCTCCGGAGACCAGATCGCCGATCAGATCGGCGTTGCACATGTGACACCGCCCCGCGCCGCGTGCCCATATGATCTGCCGCGTCACGTTGCGCAGCCTGTTGCTTCGACCGCGGGGCGCAGCCGCCTTCAGCACCGCCGTCACCTGGACATCCTCCTGCGCCGACGTGTCCTGGGCCTGTCCCCGGGATGCACGCCGCCGCCACGCCATTCGCCGGACCAGAGCCATTCCTCGAAGTAGAAAAGCCAGAGGGCGGTCCAGGGTACGATCGTCCGATCCAGCCGCTGATTCGGCGTCCATTCGTACGCGTCGGGAAGATACAGGCAGAGCTGCACAGGCGCTTCGGAATAGACGTGAGGAATGCGACGACCGGCTGCGAGTGCGACGAGGTCGGGCGTCTCGATCACGATCCGCGGCGCCGTCGTCAGCGCATAGTCCAGCCGCGCGACGTAGCTGCGCCCGAGCGGGTCGGGCCTCACTGGGAACCGCCAGGTGAGGCGCTCGCGTCGCAACCGCCCCTCGCCAGACACGTGGCTCGCGGTACGCAGCGCCAGGTACTGCTCGGCTGCGGTCAGTGCCCGGCGTTCCGTCGCTCAGCGGCCGAAGAAGGTGTTCGACCGGACGGGCGCCGACGACGCCCTCGAAGCGGCAGTCGCCGCCACGAGCCCGGCGGCGCCGTACCGCAGCGTCCCCGCCGCCCGTTCGCGAGCGGTGGTATCCCGGATGTGGTCGACCGCGACGTTGGCGGGGGTGCCGCCGAGCGCCTTCTCGATCCGCTCGCCGATGAGATCGAGGCCGTCGATAGAGCTGAGATCCGCCAGGTCGGCCGTGAGCGCGCGGTGCCACGAGAAAAAGGAGGCGGCGCGATCCGGGTGATCGTTCCAGCGCTCGGCGAAGTTCTCGCCTGCGGTGGTCTCGTTCCAGATGCACCAGCGCCCGCCTTCGTGGCCTATCGTGTCGGGCATGTGCCGCAGGACGTCCACGAGCAGATCGTACTCGTCGTCGTAGACGGCGTTGGACACGCACCACTCGTAGCTCCGCGAGAGCAGCGTCGTCACGATGACGGAGATCGGCGCGCACTCGCCCCTGCGGCGTTCGAAATGCACGTCGCGGTGACGTTTCGCGATCTGCACCGCCCGGCGAAGCAGCCCCTTGAACCCGCCTGCTTCGGGATAGGGCTCGACGCTCGCGTTCGCCGCGCGGTCGGCGAAGGTCACGTCCCGCTTCTCGAGACGGAACCGCGGGCGGAGAAGGGCCCGTCGTTCGAAGAGCGCCTTGTAGCCCTTGGGGTTGGAGGCCTTCCAGGACCGGAGTTCGCGATCGGGGACCAGTTCTCCGCCGTTCGCGCATTCGACGTTCGGGATCGACGGCGTGATGTCGAGGTGGAATTCGTTGGCGTAGTCCAGCCGCCAGCAGCGGCACATCTCCTCGAGCAGCCGACGATAGGTGCCGTGCTCCTTGAGCCGGTCGCCCACCATCCTCTTGACCACCGCCGGCGGCAGGCCGATCGCGGCACGCGTCAGGCGGGCGATGAGATCGACGTCGTGCTCGTTGCGCCCGATCGGCTTCACGGTGGTCCCGATCGCGGTCGAGCCCTGAACGTAGATCACGAGACCGGCGAGAGCGGGGTCCGAGGACTCGGCCAACCAACCGCCGACGCCTTCGTACCGGCTCCGCGCCTCGCGATACTGAGTCTCGGTCAGTTCCAACTGCTGGCAGATGGCCTCCAGGGCCCCCGTCAGCCGGGCCTTGCGGAACTGGTCGTGCGGCTCGATCCTCATGGCTCATCGATCTCCATTCGCGACCGAAGCCGCCGACTGTAGTGCTTGCAATACGTGCTCTTCCGCACGCCGAGCCGTCCGGGGGTGTGTCTGCGACATCGGACTACATGGCCCTCCGCTCGACGCGGCTTCCACCTATGCCCCCCATGATGGAGAAGCCGTTCGGCACGGCCTGCTGGACCAGCGGCACGTGCGAGATCAGCCCGACGGCACGATTCCGACCGACGATCTCCTGAAGCACCTGCAGGACGCGGTCGAGCGTCCCGCCGTCGTTCTCGGTGTCGAGGCTGCCGAAGCCCTCGTCGATGAAGATCGTGTCGAGGCGGATGCGCCCGTGGCTCATCTCGACGACGTCCGCGAGACCGAGCGCGAGCGACAGCGCAGCGATGAACGTCTCGCCGCCCGACAGCGTGCTGATCTCGCGGAGCCGTCCGGTCTGGACGTCGTGCACGCGGACGTCGAGGCCGCGCCGAGTCCTGCCTCCGACTGCCTGCACGTCGCGCTCGAAGCGATACCGGCCGCCGGTCATCGGATCGAGCCGAAGGTTCGCGGCGTCGAGCACGTGATCGAACATCGCGCCGATCGCGAACGTCTCGAGCGTCGTCCGCAGCGGGTTATCGCCCGCGAACGCCTCGGCCAGCTCCCGCAACGGTCCCGTCTCCTCCTCCAGCCGGGCGAGACGCGCGAGCTGATCGCTCAGCGATGCCAGGAGATCGTCGAGCACCTTCCTCGCGGCGTCGGCGTCGGCGGCGACCTGGCGCATCCTCAGGCGCTCGGCCCGCGCTCCATCCCGGACGGCTGCCAGAGCCCCGACGTCGGGCCGTTCCACGCCCCTGATCGCGTCATGCGCGGCGGTCGCCTGGGCTTCGGCGATGGCCACCTCCTTCCGATGGGTGTTGATGCGCTCGGCATGTCCGGGGATCTTGGGGATGTCCGCGCAGCCGAGGTCATAGGACGCCTGATCGAGCCCCACCTCGACCAATCTCGTGTCGAAAGCAGCACGTGCCCTGCCGACCGCCTCCTCCGCCCGGGCGACGGCATCGACCGCGCCGGTCACCCCGGCGGCGGTCGTGTCCCGGGCGGTCGCCGCCTTGCGCAGTTTCTCGTCGGCATCGGCGAGCGCGTCGGACAGCGTCCTGATGGTGGCCGAGACCTCGACGGCCTCGCGGTCGAGGACGCCTGGTGCACGCAGCGGTTCGGGGACACCGGCGATCGCGTCGTCGTATGCGCGCGCGGCCACGGCCTCGTCGGTGCGCGCCTTCTGGAGGATCTCGCGCGTGCCCTCCGCAGCGGCAGCCGCAGCCGCCAGATCCGTCCCGGCAGCTGCCGCCTGCTGCTCCAGTTCGGCCGGGGCGACGACCTCACCGAGTGCCTCGATCCGGGCCTCCAACTCGGCGACGGCCTTCGCCACCTCCGCAATCGAAGATGCAGGACGCGGCAGCGCATCGAATTCGGCTTCGCGCTCCTTCGAAGCGGCCCCAGCGGATGCGGCCTCGGCCTCGGCGCGGTTGGCTCTGCTCACCGCGTCGTCGAGCAGCTCGCGTGCGGAGCGCATCGCGATCTCGAACTCACGCGGATCGCCCTCACCTTCTACTGGAGACGGGTGTTCGGCGCTTCCGCAGACCGGACATGGCTCGCCATCGACGAGGTGCATGCCTGCGAGCACCTGCGCCTGGGCGTCGATGAAGGACCGTTCGGCGGCGGCCGCCGCAGCACGGAGGGGCTCCACCTCGCACGCCGCCGCTTCATGTGCCTTCCGCGCCTTCGCCAGATCCGCCTTCGCCTTGACGGACCTCCTTTCGGCCAGGTCGTAGGCCTTGGCCGCGGCGAGATCAGCGTTCGCCGAGATGAGCTTGGCCGACAGGCCGGCATGCGTCACGCTGCTTCTGCGTGCGCTATCGACGCGGTCCGCCAGATCGACGCGGAGGCGGTCGAGCCTCTCGCGTTCGACCTCGGCGGCGTCGAACGCCGTCTGGGCCGCCCTCAATTCCGTCCGACGGGCCGCGAGCTTCGCTTCCAGACCCTCCGCGCTCCGGAGCAGTTCCTTGCGGCGGTCGATCTCCATGATCCGCGCCTTCAGGCCGTCGATCCGATCGGCGCCTTGCCTAGCGATCCGGAACGCCTCCTCGCGCCTGCCGTGCTCGATCCGGGCATCGCGGGCGGCGCCCCGCGCCTTCTCCTCCGCCTCGACGGCGATGCGGCGCGAAGCGTCCATCTCGGTCAGACGCGAGGCGAGATCCACCGCCCGCTGGGCCTTCTCGGCGCGCGTCACCACGAGCTGGAGGGCATCGACCGCAGGCTGCTCGCGCAGGAGATCCAGCTTCCGGCTCTCGGCCTTCTCCGCCGCTCCGAAGAGGCCTTCGACCGTCTCGGCCGCGAGATGGGCCTGTTCGGCGATCCCGGCAGCCGCTTCGGCCCCGTCCGCCTCGACGTGGCGTGCAGCGGCCGCTTCCGCCGCCGCGGCGATGCCGACGGCGAGTTCGTCCGTACTGGCGAAGCCGACGTCCGCTAGACGCTGCCCGACAATGCGACGGCCGTCCTGATATTCCCGCCTCGCCGCCGCAGCGTCGTCCTTCATGCGTGCCGCCAGACGCTGGTAGAGGCTCACGTCGAACAGTTCGCGCAGGATCGCGAGACGCTGGTCGCTGTCGGCGACCAGGAAGCGCTCGAACCGCCCCTGGGGCAGCAGCACGATCTGGCGGAACTGCTCGACGCCGTAGCCGAGGAGGTCCTTCACCTGTTTCAGCACCTCGCCGACCTTCGTCTCGGCGAGGACCGTGCCGCAGTTGTCGACGGTGACCTCGTCCACCGGAACGAGGGTGGCGTCGAACAGCCAGGCCTTGTGGGCGTCCGTCGTCTCGCCTTCACCGCGCTTCTTGGGTCGGCTCTGGTCCGGCTGACGGCGCACGAAGTAACGCTTCTCCCCGAGTTCGAAGAGCAGCGACACCTCGGTCAGCCGGTCCGCATCGGCATGGCCCGACCGCATCGTCCCGATCGGCTGCTCGCGCTTGGCGCCTTCGCCGAAGAGCGCGAACGTCATGGCGTTGAAGATCGACGACTTGCCCGAGCCCGTGGCACCGTAGATGCCGAACAGGCCGGCATCCGTCGCCTCCCGGAAGTCCACGGCCTCGGTCCCGGCATACGGTCCGAACGCCGTCATCGTGAGCAGGACCGGCCTCACGCGTCCTCTCCCGCTGGCGCCAGAGCGGCGAGCTTCTCGGCGACGAGCGCGCTCTCCGCCTCCGAGATCCCCTTCTCGCGGACGAAGCCCACGAACTGGGCGACCATCTCCTTCGGGCTCTCCAGCGCCGCCCGTCCGTCGCGCAGCCGCTGCTCGCCGGTCGACACGTCGCGCTCGTAGGCGAGCTGGACCGCGTTGGGATACAGTTCGCGGATCCGCTTCATGGGATCGATCTGCCTCGCCTCGTCGGTGAGGAGGATGCCGATCAGGTCGTTCGACCCCCCGGGAGCGGCGAGCAGCTCGACCAGCCTGCCGCGCAGCGTGCGGATGCGGCGGCGCGGCACGAACGGAATGAGGGTGGTGGTGACCGATCCGTCGCCGGCGAGATCGACCAGGGTCATCGACTTCTCGTGTCCCTCCTCGTCGAAGCCGAACGCGAGCGGCGATCCCGAGTAGCGCACGTGCTCGGCGCCGACCGCCTGCGGCCGATGGAGGTGACCGAGCGCGACGTAGTCGGCACCCTCGAAGACCGACGAGGGGACCGTCTCGATCCCGCCGACGGCCCGGGTGAGCGGTCGCTCCCCGTCGCTGGTCGCCGCTCCCTCCACGAACGCGTGGGCCACCACCACCCAGCGCGCCCCGTCGGGCACATGCCGCCTGGCGCTGCCGACCTGCTCGCGCAGCACGTCGGCGGGGCAGGAGATGTCGTCGCTGCCGTAGCAGGCCCTGGCCGCGAACTCGTACGAGAAGGGCAGAGCCGATATCGCGACCAGTCCGTGCTCGTCGGAGAGGATCAGCGGCCTCTCCTCCGCGTCGAGCGGACCGCGCACCAGCGAACGTTCAGCGTCGGCGAGCACGCCCATCATCCCGATCTGGGCCGCCGAATCGTGGTTTCCGGCAATCAGGACGATCGCCGGGCCGCCGTCCCGCCCGACCCGACGGACGAAGTCGCCGAAGCGGCTCAGAGCGGACTGGGGCGGCGTCGCGCGGTCGAAGATGTCGCCGGCGATGACGAGGACGTCAGGCACGTGCGCGGCGATCGCCGTCTCGACCTGCGACAGCACCGACTCGTGGTCCTCGTCGAGCGGCACCCCGTGGAACTGACGCCCGAGATGCCAGTCGGCAGTGTGCAGGATCCTCACGCGCCCCTCCGTACAGTGACTATACATATAGAAGCTAGATGGACATTGGGTGAGTCGTCAAGTAGCGTCCGGATGATGGAAGCCCAGGAACTTCGCCCGACGGTCAGGATGCGGCTGGCGTACCTCGACCAGTGCTTCCGTTGGCGTGGTCAGGCGACGCGCGGTGCCCTCATCCGAAGGTTCGGCATCTCGCAGGCGCAGGCGGCGGTCGACTTCCGCGAATATCTCGCCCGCTGCCGCGAGCCGTTTCCGGTCTACGACACGGTGCGCAAGACGTACGTCGCGTCAGATGGGCACCTCGGGCTCGAGGATGCGGACGATCTCCCGCCGATGCTGGACGTCGTCGCCGACGGCGCAGGCGAGCGGTTCGATTCGCTGCCGATGCCCGATCGGCAGTGCCCCGCGACCGTCATGCGCCACCTCTACCGGGCCATGGACCGGAACGTGAGGATCGAGATCGACTACGTCTCGATGAGCTCGGGTCGGACCACCTCGCAGTGGATCGCGCCGGCTCGGATCGGCTTCGACGGGGAGCGGCTCCACTTCCGGGCGTGGAGCTTCCGGCATGCGGAATGGCGCGACTATCTGCCCGTGCGGGTGTCAGACGCCAGCACCTTCGCGACCGAGCCGCTGGCCGAACCGCTGCCCCGCGACGAGGAGTGGGAGACCATCGTCCGCGTCGCGCTCCGGCTCCGGTCCGACCTCTCCGTGGAGCAGCGGCAGGCCGCCCGCGAGGAATACGGCTTCGACGGCGAGGAGGTGGTCGTCGTCGAGACGCGGGCCGCCCTCGCCTTCTATCTCGACCGCCGGTGGGGACTCGACCTTCCCGGCTCCAGGCTGGAGCGCGTCCCGGTCGAATGACGGCTGCGCCGTCCGCCGCCGGGGATCGAGCGATCCGCCCCCGCAGCGCTATGGCACCGCCCCGAGTAGACCGTTACGATTCCGGAACGCTTCGCCTGAGTGATGCCCCACGACGATGCACCGATCCCTCGGAAAGCCGAATCTCCGTCCGGTCCATACAATCGTAATCCCTTCGCGCGGACCCGGCGACGACGCGCAGCTCCGGTGCGGTCGGAGCGTCAGGCGGCCAGCCAGTACGAACACGCATTCGGCCCGCGGCTCGAGGTTCCCGAGCAATCGAAGGTAGCAGAGATCACGGAGGATGTTCTCTCGACTGCATTCCGGCCGGACTCTTCCAGCCCGCGGCCGAGCGGTCATTCCGCTGACCTCCGCCGATGCATGGAATTGCACTTCGAGCACGGAGGAACGCATCGGTCGACCGGGGAGGGTATTAACCTGCGGAGCCGAGTCCGCTACATTAGTCTTGAGGATGAAAGATGCATGGCATTGCCGAGGCGCATACGATGACCAGAGAGGCTCAGGGCCTTCAATTCGAGCTCGAATGGCGTCCATATCGATCGGGTACCGTGTCGTACTCGGTGATCGATAGGCTTTGCCAGGCATTTCAGCGTCGGGCTCGATCGAGGCAAGACCGTCGGCCTAGGTCGCAGGCTGCTCGAACGCCATCATGGGATTGAGGCGATGGACGTAACGAACATGGAAAGGGAAAATGACGCGCCGCGGCCGCTCGGGCAGATCTTCCAGAAGAACCGATGGTGGTCCAACCCGGGACTTTCGGATGTAGACACGATGATCGCCTTGATCCTCGTCGATCCGACCCGCGTGGATTTGGCGCTGGCTGCCGCACTCTGGGGCACGAAGAGGATTGAACGGGTCAGATCGAGGATCGAGGACGAACTCACGCCGGTCCACCTGCAGGTTCTCGACCCCATCTACGCCTCGGTGTTGAGCGGAGTGCGCAATGCACCTGAACGCGCTTCCTGAATCCACCCAGCGTGTCCTATCCCGCTTGAAGGGCGTCGGAGAAATCCGCGATCACCTCCTCATCGGCGGAACGGCCATGGCGCTGCAGGTCCACCATCGCGTCAGTGAAGATCTCGACTTCGTGCAATTCGGATCCAAGCTCGATCGACCATTGATAAATCGCATCCTGACGCACATCCGTGGACCGGAAAAGCCGGAACTAGTCACCAGCCTGGTTGCGCGACAAACCTTCGATAACGATGGCGAGGATATCGACGACGTCCACCAGGATTGGATGGTCGACGGCACGAAGGTAACTTTCTTCTGTCCTGATCGAAAAGAGGAGATCGACGTCCTGCAGGCGGCGAAACCTCTCGAGTACGGCCATGTTAAAGTCGCTGATCTGGACACCATATTCAAGCTGAAGTCGATGGTGGTAGCCGAACGTTGGATCAGTAGGGATGCCTTCGACCTGTTGCACTTCGTGGAACGCCAGGGACGCGATTTCTTGCAGGTCGACGAGATGATCCGTAGGAAGCTGCCCCACTTTCCGTATGCGAACCGCATGGCCCTCTTCACCAGACCATTCGCAGTAACGGATCCCGGATTTCAGACCGCTTCGTCGGAGGGCCCGCAGACAACGGATGAACTTGCCCGAGAGATGGCCTCGATGGTCGAACGGTACAAAGAAATCGTCAGTGCCCGAGCGTCTTCGATGGTGAAAGGGCCGATCAGCCAGTCGCTCCACGCACAACGGCCATCACAGGAACGATGACCGCCAGCGCCTTTCAGCCCTCCCGGCGATGACATCTTTCCGATCGGCCCGTCCATCAACGAAGGAAGCCGCCGGTCAACCGAGCGCCGGATACAGACACCTGAGCGATCGGCTGGGATCGAGAAGCGAGCCGGATCAGGTTGAAGTGACGCTCGTCCTCCCCGCAGCCGCCTGCGGTTCGCTCGACGCTAAGTCGACGCGCGCCCTGTTCACAACTCGCCAGGCCCGACCAGGAATTCCATGACCGACCCCAAGCGATTGAAGTCACTCAGCGAAACGACGCGAGAACATCTTGCCGCAGGCGAAGGACAGCAGGTCGACTTCAAGCGCAGTTCCGACGGCATCAGCGCGGACGATCTCGTGTCGTTCGCCAATTCGGCCGGGGGCGGCACCATCCTGGCCGGTGTCGACGAAAAAACCGTAGACGGCACCCAGGTAGGCGTCGTCCGGGGATGCGACGTCGGCGACAATGCGATACTTCAGCTTCTCAACAAGGCGATCAGCTGCCTTCCCCCCGTTTCCGTCGACATCGCGATAGAGAATCTGAGCGACAAGCCGATACTGCGCATCTCGATCCCCTCCAGTCCCACGAAGCCACACTGCACGCCGAAGGGCGTCTACTGCCGGCGTGACGGATCCAGAAATCGGGCCCTCCACCCCACCGAACTGCTGAGCATCTTCCTCGAAAACGAGGCGCGCGTGTTCGCCGAGCGCTTCGAGTCCGCGGCCGACCACATCACGCAGGAGATCGGCAACCTGGAGGAAAGCCTGGCGGGCACGATAAGAAGCATGAGCGATCAGCTCGGCTGGGCGGACTCCAACATCAGCGACACCGCAAGCACGATCGACGACGTCCTCGCCTACACGAAGCGCATGAACGCGCAGACCAACGACATCGCGACGCGCATGCGCACCCTCTTCCGACAGGATTCCCGTGATGACCCCGTGCGAAATCGCGAGATGGACGATCTGATCGAAGCCTTCGTCGAGCAGATCTGGGAGGACCGGAAACTGTTGAAGGGCGTGATTGCCGGTCAGCCGTTCCAGTTCACCCTGAAGGGCAAATACGCTCGCGAACTTTCCGAAGACGAAGGGCGCGCGGCATTCGCCGAGGCGAGCCGGATCGTTCGCGAACGATATCTTTCGACCATATACACGACCCGAGTTTCAGCGCCTGCGGATTGCCCCCCGGAGATCATCAAGGAGGTTGCCGGTCTGCTCGTCGAAGTCGGCGAGCCCGCATCGATCGGGAGCCTGGAAACGAAGCTTCGACGCTGTTTCCTGATCGGCTTCACGACGTACAAGGAGACCGTGGTCGCCGTCGCGGCATTGAAGAAGCCGACGGCCGCCGCCAGGGCTGCGGTGTTCGAGCGAGACGGGGCGTCAGCCGATCACATCAGGTTCAAGCTGCAACTCGACTGGATGGCGATACATCCCGATCATCACGGCAAGGGGCAACTGTCCAGGCTCGTCGAGGAACTGCTCGGCTCGATCGAGGGGAAACCGGTCTTCGCATTGATCGAGAGGCGACACTCGATCGTCCATGACCTGCTTCTCGGAGCCGGCTTCCATCCGGCGACGCCTGACCCGGGCGATACGGTCACTGACGGCGACGCACGTCTATACCTGCGGGACGAAGCCTGAGTCGGCCGGATGGAGCAGGATCGGCGTTCAGGGGCGGACGATCCCGATTGCGATCCCACGAGGCCGCCCACCCGGTGCAGGTGACGGCGATGGAAATTGCGCTACCGCTTCTGATCCTTCGGTCCTGAAAGCCCTCGCCCAACGTGAAGTGAAGGCGTAGACGTCGCCGATGCCCAAAAAGACCGAAGACGAACTGAAGCAACTCGTCGAGGCCGGCGAGATCGCTGGCTTCACGCTCGACACGACCGAATTTCACCACCTCGGCTACAACTTCCAGTCCAAGCTGCTAAAGGCGCTCGGCCAGTTCACCGGCACCGACGTCACCCTCCTCTTCTCCGAAGTGGTCCTCAACGAGGTCCATGCTCACATTCGCGACGACATGAAGGCCAAGTCGGACCAGCTGCGCAGCGCATTGCGGCAGATCGGAAAGGCGGCTGCGGTCGCCATCGATCCGGCGCAGGCGATGCAGGACGCCGGCGTTCCCGCAGACGCGGGTGTGCGCGCGACGGCGCTCATCGAGGCCTTCATGGCGGAAGTGGGTGCAGATCGATTGCCGGTCGACGATGGACCGACCGTGCGACAGCTTCACGACCTCTACTTCGGATCCCATCCCCCCTTTTCGGCCAAGGCGGACAAGAAGAGTGAGTTTCCGGATGCGATCTCATTGCTTTCGCTCGAGCATTGGGCGGAGCGGCAGGACGGATTCGTGCTCGCGGTCAGCAGCGATGGTGACTGGGGTCGGTACGCGGAGCAGTCCCCGCGCGTGATCGTCGTGCCTGCGCTCGCACCGGCACTCAACCTGTTCAACAAGGACGACGCGTTCGTCGCGGCGCGACTGGCCGCCAACCTCGCAGCGGGAACCGCACTGCGGCTGCACGCTGGAATCGATGCAGCGCTCCAAGAAGCGGTCGAGGTCTTCCACGTCGAAGCCAGTGCGCCCTATTCCTTTGAAACCGAAGACGAGGTCGCCACGATAGACAGCTGGCAGGTGGCGGAACCTCGTTTCGACGTGGTGGCATCAGATGCCGAACACGTGACGCTCGCGTTTCCTCTCGTCGCGAAAGCCACCTTCGAGGCATTCTTCTCATTCACCGTGCGTGACGGGATCGACAAGGACTACATCGGGATCGGGGGAGCGCAGGCGAGCACCACGGAGGAGTTCGACGTGCAGGTCCTGGTCACGATCGACCGAGAAGACGACGATCCCGATCCCGAGATCGTGGATCTCGAGATCGACAGGTCGTCTCTCTCGGTGGACTTCGGATACGTCGAGGTCGACTACGGGGACGTTCGTGGCGGCGATTGGTGATGAGCCGCCCGGGCTGACCGGGATCGGCCCGATGGCACGATCGTGGCCTTCAGTCGCCCACGGGATCGCTTAGTCGAACTTCGACTATTCGGCATCGACGCGATTGCTTCCCCGCCAGCGACGGCTACCGAACCCGCTTCGGGCAAGTTCAGGATCCGGTCGCGAGCATCATGCCTTCCCAACGCTGTCTGGCGGAATGCCCCCGCATCGATCCGCAGCGCCACCGGCGATCTGGGTATCGCTGGAGGCCAACCGGACTGCGGCGGCGTCCGCCCGCCGGGGATGGAGCGATCCGGCCCTCGCCGGCACCGCAGTACCTCGCACACGAAGGTCACGATACCGGAACGCTTCTCCCGCGCGATGCCCCCCACGACAATCCACCGAACCCTCGGAAAGCCGAACCTCCGTCCGGTCCATGCAACCGGAATCCCTTCGCGCGGACCTGGCGACGATGCGCAGCTCCGCTGCGGTCGGAGCGTCAGGCGGGCGTCGAGGGCGGGCTCCATCAACGCTGGATAGTATGGTCTGTTATGGGTGACATCTGCGTCACCCCAGGGTGACGCAGATGTCACCCTCCCCCCCTGTCCGCCACCTCCCGCGCACGCGGCCCACGACGCCACGGCCGGACGATCGATCGCGTCGCGGTAGGACATCGTCAACCATCCCCATGCGACAGGAATCGTCCTGTGACGGCATCATGTCGGACGTGCATCATGCCGTCCGGCGGATGGCGATCCGCGGATCGGGGGACAGATGCGGAACTACGGCGGACGGACAATCTTCTCGGCGAGCGACCTCGTCAACTTCATGGGTTGCGGCCACGCCACCATACTCGACGTGCGGAACCTCGTCTCGCCCACCACCTTCGCCACCGAAGACGAGAGCGCGGCGCTGCTGCAGGAGAAGGGGATCCAGCACGAACGCGCCTATCTGCGCCGTCTGCAGGAGGAGGGACGTTCCGTGGTCGAGATCGCCTCCACCGGAACGCTCGAGGAGCGTGCCGACGCGACCAGGCGCGCGATGTCGGAAGGTCATGACGTCGTGTACCAAGGCGCCTTCCTGGCGGGGCGCTGGCACGGCTACTCCGACTTCCTCCTCCGGCGCGACGACGTTCATTCGTCTCTCGGCGCCTACGCGTACGATGTCGCCGATACGAAGCTGGCCCGGTCGGCGAAGGCCAAGCACGTGCTGCAGCTGTGCGTCTATGCCGACATGCTCGCCAAGGTGCAGGGCATAGTCCCTCCGCAGATGCACGTGGTGCTCGGGTCGGGCGAGATCACCTCGCTGCGTACGTCGTCGGTGCTGCATTACTTCGGCTTCGCGCGCCGCCGCTTCGAAGCGTACGTCGACGCGCCGCCGGCGACGTCGGCCGGCGATCCGTGCGGACACTGCACCTTCTGCCGGTGGTCGGACGGTTGCGAACAGGCATGGGATGCCGCCGATCACCTCTCGATCGTTGCGGGGATGGGCCGTGGTCAGATCGCGGCCCTGCGGGGTGCCGGCATCGACGACGTCGGAACGCTCGGCCTGCTGCCGGCGGGTACCCGCGTCGACGGGATGCAGCCGGATACCGTGGTGCGTCTCTCGAACCAGGCGCGGCTCCAGGCGCATCAGCGCCGGACGGGGGAACGCATGGTCGAGACCCTGCCTTTGGAGTCCGGCCGCGGTTTCGCGCGACTGCCGCAGCCCGATCACGGCGACATGTTCTTCGACATGGAAGGCGATCCGCTCTTCGAAGGCGGGCTCGAGTATCTCTTCGGCCTCGTCGCCTTCGACGGTGACGGCGAGGACCGGTTCCACGAGTTCTGGGCGCATGATCGCGACAGCGAGAAACGCGCGTTCGAGCGGACCGTCGACTTCATGGTCGACCGGCTCGCCCGTTTTCCCGCAGCGCACATCTATCATTATGCGGCGTACGAGCAGACCGCGCTCAAGAAGCTCGCGATGTATCACGGTACGCGCGAGGGGGAGGTGGACGACCTGCTGCGCGGCGAGAGGTTCGTCGACCTCTACCGCGTCGTCGCGGAGTCCATCCGGACATCTGAGCCGCGCTACTCGATCAAGAACATGGAAGCCTTCTACCTGCCCGGCGGTCGCCAGGGTGAAGTTAAGAACGCCGGCGACAGCATCATCATCTACGAACGCTGGCGACGCCTGGGTGACGAGCAGCTGCTGCGCGAGATCGCCGACTACAACGAGATCGACTGCCGCTCGACCCGCATGTGCCGAGACTGGCTGCTCTCCCTGCGGCCTGCGGACATGCCATGGTTCGAAGGTCGCGAGGTCGGCACTCCCGACCCAGCCAAGGCGGCCGCCCGGACCGAGGCCGAGGAACGGACACGTCGGCTAGCAGAGGCACTGATCGAAGGCGAAGACGTGCCGTGGCGCCGGCTGCTGGTCGATCTGCTCGAGTTCCACCGCCGCGAGGCGAAGCCGTCCTGGTGGGCGATGTTCGCGCGGCAGGACATGGACCGCGAGGCGCTGCTGAACGATGCCGAGAGCCTCGCCGAGCTCATGCCCCACCCGACGTGCTGCGCGACAATCAAGGTGAGAACAGCGCGACAATCTAGATGAGAATGGCGGGGGTGTGTCTGTCGGGACGAGGGGCGAAGCCCCGAGGAGCGACAGACACACCCCCG
>NZ_JANZXB010000025.1 GCF_025371035.1 Sphingomonas sp. LC-1
CCGGGCAATGACCTCCATCCGCCCCATCTCCTGACCTCCTTCTGGACTCCAGAAGGAGACCACCACAGGTCAGGACATCAACGGCTACGCGACAGTCGGCAACACGCGGCTAACCGGACGGTTACGCAGGACGCAATGATTTTGAGATCTCTCGCCTCGTGCAGGCTTGACCTCGCCTTCGTGTTCCTGTTTCGTTTCGGAGCTCGTAGGTCGCGGGCCACGGGAATAAATGGGCTTGCCGGTGCCACCCCCTACCTCAGACGCCGATCCGTCATCGGCACATGATGGTCGCAAGATCATCCATGTCGACATGGACGCCTTTTACGCATCGGTCGAACAACGCGATGACCCGTCGCTTCGTGGGCGGCCGGTAGCGGTCGGCGGGTCTCGCGCGCGGGGCGTCGTGGCCGCAGCAAGTTATGAAGCCCGTGCGTTCGGGGTCCGCTCCGCCATGCCCTCCGTCACGGCATCGCGGCGATGCCCGGAACTGATATTCGTGCCGCCCCGGTTCGAGGTCTATCGCGAGGTCTCGGGCCAGATCCGCGCGATCTTTGCCCGCTATACCGAATTGATCGAGCCGCTGTCGCTCGATGAGGCCTATCTGGATGTGACCGAGGATCGCGCCGCCATGGGCTCGGCAACGGCGATCGCCAATGCCATTCGCGCCGCCATTCCGGACGAAACGGGCCTGACGGCATCCGCCGGCGTGAGCTACAATAAGTTCATCGCCAAGCTCGCCTCGGACCAAAACAAGCCCAACGGCATCTGCGTCATCCCACCCACTCTTGGCGCGTCCTTCGTCGCCGGGTTGCCGGTCAAACGCTTCCACGGGGTCGGACCGGTTACCGCGCGCAAGATGGAGGCACTTGGCATCCTGACCGGCCAGGATTTGCGCGATCGGCCGCTGGCGTTCCTGCAACGCCATTTCGGCAGCTATGCCGACTATCTGTTCGGCGCGGCACGGGGAATCGACCATCGCCCGGTCCGCGCCCAGCGCATCGCCAAGTCGGTCGGCGCGGAACGGACGTTCGAGAACGACCTGACCGAGCCCGACGCCCTGCACGCCGCCCTCGAACGGGTGGTGGACGCGGCCTGGACCCGGATCGAGCGGAGCGGCGTGGCGGGCCGCACGGTAACGCTGAAATTGCGGCACAGCGATTTCCGGACCATCACACGGGCCCGATCGATCACGCATCCAATCATGGACCGGACATCCTTTGCGAGCATCGGGCGCGAATTGCTCGATCTGCAATTGCCGGTCGTCGGTGGCGTCCGCCTCCTGGGCCTGACCTTGTCGGCGCTGGCCAAGGCGGATGAGGCAGGCAAAGCCGCCGCCACACAGGCGGAATTGCCGCTTTAAGGGCAGGACACCGGGATCAGGCCGCCAGCCCGGCAGCTTCGCCTGATCCGGCATCCGCATCCAGGACCAGGATCGCCATGGCGCCCGTTCCGGGCCCCGCGCTGCGCAATTCCAGCGTCCCACCCATCGCCGCCGCCGAGTTCGCGCACCAATGGAGACCGAGCCCCCCGGACTTGTCCGTCCGCGTCGAATATCCGGGCTGGAAAAGTCGCGTCACGACAGCGGGATCGAACCCTTCGCCATCGTCGACGATCCGCGTCGCGATGCGTCCCCCGACGGGGGCCAGCACCTCGACCAGGATCGCGCCATGGCCGCGCCCGGTCGCCACGATCGCCTCGACCGCATTGGACAGGAGGTTGCCGATCACCTGGCTCAGGATCACCCGATTGGCCAGGACATAGGTGGAATGCGACGGAAAGGTGAAGCCGATCGATACCGACTGGGCATAGCGGGCGATGGTCGCGTTGCGTGCGACGATGTCGGTGATGTCGCAACGCTCACGAGGCGGCCGTTCATGGGCGCGGGCCTGCTGTGCGCCGATGATCTCCAGCGTCTGGCGCATGGCGTCTCGTCCGACCTCCAACTGACGGCGGACAGCGTCGCGCGCCATGGCGTCCGCCCCCAGCGCGGCGCGGACGAATTCCGCCAGCTTCGCACGGCGATCGGGCGCGACATCGCACCTTGCCAGTTCGGCCAGCGCGCGTTCTACCAAATGCCGGTCGGCTGGACCGTCCGGAACCATGCCCGCGCTCAGGATCGTACCGAGCGGCGCCAATGCGTTGCGGACATTGTGAAGCACCGCGACCGCGCTCTCCGATCGCCCGAGCGCGAAGCTTTGAATTTCATTCTGTTCGCGCAAATCCTTCAACTGACTGAGCATCGCGTTGAAGCTTTGGCCGAGGGCGCCGAACTCGTCATCGCGCCGCTCGTCATACTCGAAGGCATGTAGCGCGCCCGAAGCCTGCACGCGCCGCATATGGCGCTCCACACGGTGAAGCGGTGCCAGCACGAGCCTGCCCAGCGCGCGGCGCAGCATCAGCAGCATGAAGACCAGAAGGAAAATCGACCCGGCGACGGCGAGCAGAAGAACCCGGCGACCGAGCAGCACGACTTCTCGCGACACTTGAAATATCGTCGTGGCAAAGGCCCGCCCATCGGGTCCCCGAACGGGGACAGCGATCTCGATGACGCGCGAATGGCGGCGGATCGTATCGACCGTATCTGTTGCAGGCTGTTCGATCCGTGCGACCTTCCCCAGCGCCGCCAAGAGATGCTCTGGAGTCAATCGGCGCGCGACAGCGACATGGCCGAGCAGATGCCCCTCCCTGTCCTTCATCGCAACCAGTCCCAGCGCCACGACATCGCCGCCGACCGGCAGGTAGAAATGGCTCGCCCCCTTCGGTCGGTCGAACCCTATTCGGTCAAGTGCGCGCGCCAAGCTCGCCTGTCGGATCGCATGTCCGCCTTGCCTGGCGGCGGGTCGCATTCTGACGATCCATGAATTTGCCGATACGGGACGATACGCAACCGCATCGACCGGATGCGCGTCGAAGATCGCCTGTGCCCAGCGATCATACGCACGGTTCGAGCCTGCCGGAAGAGGAGGGCTCGCGATGTGGGCTGCCGCAATCCCGCTCGTCGACGCGGAGAAATTGGCAAGGATGCCCCGCAGGCGGTTCTCATAGCCGGCGGTAGCCTGCTGTTCCAGTTCGGAGAAGCCTGGCGAGATGACGAACGCGAGCAGGATCGCCAGTGCTACCGCGCCGCCTATGCCCGCCAGCGTCAAGACCGAGACCATGGTATCGCGCAGCGACCGCGGCCTTACCCGCGCGCCCAACCATCGCCGCAAAGGGTTCACGCCGTTCAGGCCTGTACGCTTTCGGCCATGTCTTCGGTGCTGCCGCCGCTCGACAGGGACAGCCATTGCTGTGCGGCCAGCGCCCGTGCCTCCTCGGCGGGAACCGGGTGAGAGAAGAGGAAGCCCTGCAAATGACTGGCTCCAGCGACGCGAAGGGCCTGTGCCTGCGCCTCGGTCTCGACACCTTCCGCCACGACGCCTAGACCAAGAGCACGGCCGAGATGGATGATCGAGTGCACGATCGCCGCGGACTCCCGTTCACGCCCCATGCCGTCGATGAAGCTGCGGTCGATCTTCAGACAGTCGAGCGCGAATTTGCGGATATTATAGAGGCTGGAATAGCCCGTGCCGAAATCGTCCAGCGCGATGCGGAACCCCAGATCCCGCAAGTCGCACAGGGTCTTCGATGCCCGCTCCGCATCGTCGAAGATGGCGGTTTCGGTGATTTCAATCTGGACCCGCCCGGGATCGATACCCGCACGCTTCACGCTGTCCATGATATGACCGACAAAGTGCGAACGGCGGAACTGGATCGGGCTGAAATTAACCGAGACATATTGGCCGGGCCAGTGGCGCAGTTCCGCCAGCGCATGGTCGAGCACCCAGTCGCCCAGATCGTGGATCAGGTGACTTTCCTCGGCAATGGGGATGAAGATCGCCGGGCTGACCGCGCCATGCTCGGCAGTGTGCCAGCGGACGAGCGCCTCGAAGCCGACGACATCCAGGGCACCGCGACCGACGATCGGCTGGAAGCACAGGCTGAGCTCGTTACGCGCAAGCGCCTGGGTCAACCCCTCCTCGATCTCCCGCCGGATTCGAATGCCCTCATCCATGTGCGTGTCGAATACCCGAACCACACCGCGCCCCGATCGCTTTGCATCGTTCAGCGCCATGTCGGCCCGGCGGACCAGATCGGTCGGATCGCGCTCACCGGTCGCGCCGCCCATCACGAGGCCGCACGACGCGCCACAACGCACCGCGTGCCCCAAGATGTTGAAGCTGGTCGCGCAGGCGTGGACCACCTTTTCGCATGCCGCCACCGCGACTGCTTCGTCTTCGCTATCGAAAAACAGGCCGAACTCGTCACCACCCAGTCGGGCCACCATCGTGCCTTGCGGCACCGAACGCTGGATAGTCCCGCACACCTCGCGGATCAGCTCGTCCCCGGCCAGATGGCCGAGCGTGTCGTTGACCAGCTTGAACCGGTCGAGGTCGAGCATCGCGGTCGCGAAACCCCGCGCCTGCCGACAGCGCTCGGCCAATGCGCGGAGGAAGGCGACCCGGTTCGGCGCATCGGTCAGGGCGTCGTGCATGGCGATGTGCATCGCCAGACTTTCGTTGGCGGCCAATTCCGCGCTTTTCTCTTCCAGCGCTTCGACCTGAGCGGCCAGGAGCGAACGGGCTGCGGCCAATTCCCGATCATTGTGCCAACGACGGCAAAGGGCGAGCGCCATCTGGGAGATTTCCGCGACCTCGAAGGGCTTTGGAATATAGAAGATCTTGTCGGCGGGCCCCGCGACCTTGCTGATCTCGACGGGCGAGAAATCCGAATAGCCGGTGACGATCACCAGATGAATGTCCGGGTCTAGCGCCCGGATACGCCGCGCCGTCTCGCGCCCGTCGATCCCCGGCGGCATGCGGATGTCGATGAAGGCGACGGCAAAGGGGTGATCGTCCGCGATGGCACGCTCGACCGCCGCCACCGCATCGAGGCCCTGATGGCAATGATGGGGTTCGAAGGCGAACGCCGCGTCGTCGCCGGCATCCGGCTCGCCCGCCCCGAACAGGTCCGTCGCCATCGCATCCAGCGCATCACGCGTTTCCGCGGGCACACTGCGCCCGCCGGAGAAGCAGAAACGATAGCTGTCATGAACCGCCGGTTCGTCGTCGACGATCAGAATGCGCATCGGGTTACCATCGGTCCATCCATATTTGGCGACCGATGGTAAGCATCCATGCTTAATCTGATGTAAACGGCCAGTTATTCGACCGTGACGCTCTTTGCCAGATTGCGCGGCTGGTCCACGTCGGTGCCCTTCGCCACCGCCACATGATAGGCCAGAAGCTGCACCGGCACGGCATAGACGATCGGTGCGATCAGCGGATGCACCTTCGGCATGGTGATCGTCGCGATACAGCCCGCGCCCGCCGCCTCAATCCCGTCATAGTCCGAAATGAGCACAACCTTGCCGCCGCGCGCCTGGACTTCCTGCATGTTCGACACGGTCTTTTCGAACAGCGGGCCCGATGGCGCGATGACGATGACGGGCACCGATTCATCGATCAGGGCGATGGGGCCATGCTTCATCTCGCCAGCGGCATAGCCCTCGGCATGGATATAGCTGATTTCCTTGAGCTTCAGCGCACCTTCCAGCGCCAGCGGATAATCGGTGCCACGCCCGAGATATAGCACGTCCCGAGCACCCGCGATGGCACCCGCCATGCCCTCGATCGCTTCATCATAGGCCAGTGCGCCGTTGATCGCGGCGGGTGCCTCGGCCAGATGGCGGACAATCTGCCTTTCCTCATCGGCGGTCAGGCGCCCCTTGGCCTTCGCCAGATTGGCAGCCAGCGCGGCGAGCACGCTCAACTGACAGGTGAATGCCTTGGTCGAGGCAACGCCGATTTCCGGCCCGGCATGGGTCGGCAGCAGCAGGTCCGCTTCGCGCGCCATCGAACTGGTCGGCACATTGACCACCGCCGCGATCGTCTGCCCCTCCGCCTTCGCATGGCGCAGAGCGGCCAGCGTGTCGGCGGTCTCGCCCGACTGGCTGATGACGATCATCAGCCCGCCCGACTCCATGACCGGCGCGCGGTAACGGAATTCCGAGGCGACATCGAGGTCGACCGGCACGCGCGCAAATTGTTCGAACCAGTATTTGGCGACCATGCCCGCATAGAAGCTAGTCCCGCAGGCGACGATGGTGACGCGCTTGATTCCCGACAGGTCGAAGTCCGGGATCGGTAGCGCGATCCGGCCCTCCAGCCTGTGCAGATAGGAGCGCAGCGTCTGGGCGACGACGATCGGCTGCTCGTAAATCTCCTTCTGCATGAAGTGGCGGTGATTGCCCTTGTCGATCAGCGCACCGGTGACGCCCGACAGGGTGACCGGCCGGTCGACGGGATTGTTGTCACGATCATAGACCTGGGCCCCTTCGCGCGTGCAGACGACCCAATCGCCCTCGTCCAGATAGGCGATACGCTGGGTCAGCGGCGCGAGCGCCAGCGCGTCGGACCCCAGATAGGTTTCGTCATCGCCATAGCCGACCACCAGCGGCGAGCCGAGCCGCGCGCCGATCAGCAGGTCGGGCTGGTCCCGGAACAGGATGGCGAGCGCGAAGGCGCCGTGCAGGCGGGGCAATATCTCGCGAACGGCGGTGACGGGATCGAGGCCCTGCTCGACCTTTTCGCTCACCAGATGCGCGACGACCTCGGTATCGGTTTCGCTGGTGAAGACACGGCCGCGTCCGATCAGTTCGTCACGCAGGGCCTTAAAATTCTCGATGATGCCGTTGTGGACGACCGCTACGTGATCGGTCGCATGAGGGTGGGCATTGTTGGTCGTGGGGCCGCCATGCGTGGCCCAGCGTGTATGGGCGATCCCGATCGAGCCTGGCAGCGGATGCGCCGCCAATTCCTTGGCGAGATTGACCAGCTTGCCCGAAGCGCGCCGCCGTTCGATCTCCCCATGATCGATGGTCGCGATCCCGGCAGAGTCGTAACCGCGATACTCCAGGCGGCGCAGCCCGTCGAGCAGCCGCTCCGCCACATCGTCTTCGCCCAGGATCCCCACGATACCGCACATAAGCCTTACTCCCCGCCCTTCTTCGCAGCCTTCTTGGCCGTCATCATCTCACGAAATCGTTTCGCCCAGCCGGACTTGCTCTGCCGCTCCGCGCGAACGAGCGCGAGGGCATCGGCCTCCACATCGCTGGTCACCACGGACCCCGCGCCGACGATCGCGCCTGCGCCGATATTCACCGGCGCGACGAGCGCGGAATTGGAGCCGACAAACGCCCCCTCCCCGATGGTCGTGCGATATTTGAGGAAACCGTCATAGTTGCAGGTGATGGTACCCGCGCCGATATTCGCACCGGCACCCACCTCCGCATCGCCCAGATAGGTCAGATGGTTGGCCTTCGCGCCCGGGCCGAGCACGGCCTTCTTCATCTCGACGAAATTGCCGACCCGCGCGCCCTCGCGCACGTCCGCGCCGGGGCGCAGCCGGGCATAGGGGCCGATGTCCGCACCGGTCGCGACGGTCGCGCCCTCCAGATGGCTGAAGGCGTGGATCGTCACCCCGTCCGCGACGTGAACGCCAGGGCCGAACACGACATGGGGTTCGATCACCACGTCGCGGCCGATCCGGGTGTCGTGCGAGAACCAGACCGTGTCCGGCGCGATAAGCGTCGCACCGTCCGCCATGGCACGGGCACGGCGACGGACCTGCCACTCGCCTTCGACCCCCGCCAGCTCGGCGCGGCTGTTAACTCCGGCGACTTCGCCCGCATCGGTTTCGATCACGGCCGAGTGATGCCCGTCCTCCGCCGCCAGCGCGATGATGTCGGGCAGATAATATTCGCCCGCCGCATTGTCGTTGCCGACCCGGTCGAGCAAGCCGAACAATTGCGCTGACGGCACAGCCATCAGACCCGAGTTACAAAGCTTTACGGCACGCTCTTCAGCATTCGCATCCTTATACTCGACGATCCGGTCGAGCCGTCCGCTCGCATCGGCGATCACCCGGCCATAGGCGGCAGGATCGGCAGGACGGAAGGCCAGCACAACTGCCGCAGGCTGGTCCGCCTCGCGCAATCGGTCGATCATCCGCCGCATCGTCGCCACCTCGACCAGCGGCACATCGCCGTACAGGACCAGCACATCGCCGTCGAAGCCCTTGAGCGCCTCGCGGGCCTGCGCGACCGCATGGCCGGTGCCCAGTTGCTCGGCCTGAAGCGCGGTACCGATGCCCAGCGGCGCGACCGCTGCCTTCACCTGCTCGCGCCCGGCCCCGGTCACCACGACGACGCGTTCGGGGGACAATTGCCGCACATTGTCGATCAGATGGAGCAGCATGGGCCGCCCCGCGATCGGATGAAGGACCTTGTGCAGGTCCGACTTCATGCGGGTGCCCTTGCCCGCGGCGAGAATGATGGCGGCGACCGGTCTTGTCATGATGGTTGCGCCTGCCATGCTTTTCTTGCCAAGGCCAGATACAGAGTGGCACCGGAACAGATCATGGACGCAATTTCACCTCGTGGTTTCCCCTTTTCCATCGTCGGGTTCGATCTGGACGGTACGTTGCTGGATACCAGCGGAGACCTGGCCGCAGCGGTCAACCATGCGCTCGCCTCGATCGGGCGACCATTGCTCAGCGTCGAGGCGGTGAAGCCGATGATCGGCGGCGGGGCACGGGCGATGCTCCGCCATGGCCTGGATGCGACGGGCGGATGCGATACGGAGACGCTCGACGTGCTTCATCGGCGGCTGCTCGATTATTATGAAGCGAATCTAGCCGTCCATACAGCTCCCTTTCCCGGCGCGCTGGACGCGCTGGACGCGCTTGCGGCGCGGGGCGTGACGATGGGCATCATGACCAACAAGCTGGAACGGTTCGCGCGCGGCATTCTCGACACGCTGGGGCTGACCGATCGCTTCGCGACGATCATCGGGGGTGACACGCTGGGGGTCGCCAAGCCTTCGCCGGTGCCGATCCAGGCACTGGTCGATCGATGCGGTGGTGGCCCGGCGGCGTTTGTCGGCGATTCGATCTTCGACGTGCAGGCCGCAAAGGCCGCCGGACTGCCGGTCGTCGCCTGCGCCTTCGGCTTTCTCAGTCAGCCGGTCGAGACGCTGGGTGGGGATGCGATCATCGATGGCTATGATGATCTCATTGCGACGCTGGAGCGTCTTTCCGTTTCCGCCATTTGATCCACAAATGCCGGGCGAGCAGCGGCGCGGGCATTCGGATGGCATGGGAACGCAGATAGAAAGCCGCTCGCGTCAGGGGCTTCCGCCCCCGCCCCCAACCGTCCCGTGCGATCATTCGGCGCCGATAGAGCCGGTCGATCATGGTCAGTCGTCGATAAGCTGGCGGAACCGGCGTCCCATAGATGGCATAGCTGAGCCGCAATGCCCGAGCGACCGCGCTCGACAGATCATGATGCGCGGCATGGCCTTCCACAACGTCGTATCCCCGCTCTTCGATAAGGGCGTGAATGTCCCACAGATTGCGCAGGCCGCCGCTGAGATCGCCGTCCGCGAACAAATGTGCGGCGGCGTGGACGATCATGTCGGGATGCGACAACACCGCCAACCCGCCGCCCAGCGGCTCGGCCGCCGCGATCAGCGAGGCGGCGTCGGGCCGGGGCTTCGCGGTCGGCGGCAGGATGGTGTGATGCACATCGAGCATCCGGTCCCGCTCCCGGTGGATCAGCGGAGGGAGTTCGTGCATCCACTGACGATAATAGAGATCGTCATACGCGTCGGTCTTCACCCATTCCCACCCGGCTTGCGCGAGCAGCGCCTCAGCCTGCGCCAGCATTTGGCGGGGAACGAGAATATCGCAATCGCCGATCGACCGCCCGATGCCCGCCGACAGTCCCGCCGCGACAAAGGCCGTGCCCTTCAACAGGATCACGGGCATGCCCAGCGGCGCCAGTGCGCGAGCCACGCGATTGGCTTCCCAAAGGGCAACCCGCCGCGTTTCCATCGCTTCTGCGCGGGCGTCGTCCAGGACCTGCCGAACGGGGTGCGGCAAATCCAGCCCGTCGAGCCGATGTGCCAGCGTCCCCAACAGCAACTCCGCCCGCGCCACGGTCAGCACATCGGACCAATCGGCGACCGCAATAGTCTGTGCATCGCCCGGATCGCGCAGCAGGCCGATCAGCCGCTCGACCGCCGTCACAGTGCGTCCCATAACGCCTCGACCGCTGCCACGCCTGCCTCGCCGTCAGGATAGTCGAGGGCGATGGCCGGAACCTCCGCCCGCAACCTCATGATCGCTCGAAATCCGGCCTCTCCCATCGCGACATAATTGGTCGACGCCTGGGTCAAGCGGACAAAGGCTTCCGCCGGGGGAAGGACACGGGTGGCCGCCGGAAAGCCAAAGCGGGGAAAGACCAGCAGGACCGGCCTGGCCGCGCGGCCCATGGCCGCAATGTCGTGCGCGCTCGGAGCGACGTGGCGGATGTCACCTTTTGGCGTGCCCGACAGATGCGGTCCGACTACACTGTCGGGCGGAATGGCGGACAGGCTTTCATTCTTCAGGCTGATCGGACGGGGAAAGGGACAGGCCAGGCCGCTCTTCGGGTCGATCAGGGCGAACTCGTCGCCCAGGAATCGCCATCCCCGCTGCGCCAGCAACAGCGAAAGCGTCGACTTGCCCGCTCCCGAAATGCCGCTCAACAGCAGGGCCCGATCGTCCCGCGCCACGACCGCCGCGTGGAGCAGCAAATGGCGGCGATGCCCCAGCGCCATCTGGAGGTTCATTCCCAGCTCCGCCGCCAACAGCCCCTGCACCAAAGGCAGCGGCGCGGCTTCGGGCAGCCGGTAATCGCCCGCAATATGAATGGACGGCCGAAACCAGCGTCGCAGCGTCGACTTCGCCTCCAACCGTACCGTGTAATCGGCAAAGTCGGCGCGCGGATAATCACGATAAAGAGAAGTGATCGCCTCGATCGGACCGGCCCAATCCGATCCGATCCGGAAGCCGACTGGCCCGACGCGCAAGGTGATGTGATGCCTCACCGCGCCTCGATCAGCCCGGCCGCCTCCAGTTCCTCCAGCCGTGCCCGCAGCATGGCCGGGCCCTCGTCCTGCGCATCGCCCAGATCATAGTCTTGCGACAGCCGCTGGAGCAGCCGGTCAGCGCTCATCGCTTCGGTGGCCAGCACCTGTAAGATCTGGGGTGCCGGCTCAGTCAGCAAATGCGTTATGCCGGAGGGGCGATGGAAGACCGCCGTGAACAGATCGAGCGGCTCGACGATCAACAGATCCGGCCCCGCCGCGCGGTAGCGCGGACCCGTCATCGCCTCAATTGCCGGGCATCTGTAACGAGGCATAGCAGGTAAAGCCGCCCTGCCCGCGCTGCAGTCGCCGGATATAGTTTAGATAGGCCCTGTTGCTCAGGAAGTTCGAATTGGGCAGCATCCCGCCTTGCAGCGCCTGCTTCACCTCTTCGCCGGTATAGGGGCGGCTTGGCGGGGCAAATGAGCCGAGCGTTCGCGCTGGAACGGTCGATCCATCCAGAGCGATATAGCTGCCTGCGCGACCGGGATCGGGCACGGGTATCTGGCAGTTCAGAACCGATCCTGCCGTCTGCGCCAGGGCCGGGCGGATCGCCACTACGGCACTCGCTCCCACCGCGCCGAGCATCAGCATCCGCCGACTGGTCGTGGTGCGCACTACGGGACCCGGCGTGTCCCCATCGGCGGAGATCGGAGGCTCGGGGGATGGGAAGATGTCATCCATGACGGCGTGATGTCCCATATTCGCGCCCGCCCGACAAGCGCTCGCACGGCGAGCCGCTGACCCAAGCTGGGAGGAAGACAGGCCGCGCGTCGCCCGCTACATCGGCAAGCCATGGGATTCGGCATTCGCACCTTATGGGCTATCGTCGTCGTCGTCGTCGCCGCGGTCGTGGTGTTCCTGACCGGCGGCCCGGCCCCCGCGATCATCACCCTTGTCGGCGGCATCGCCGCCGCGCTGGTCGCGAGCGAGGGCGTCGCGGACGCGGATGACGACGCGCCCCAGGCGGAGGATAGCCGGGGTCCGCTCTCCCCCCTTCTCGAAGAGGCGCTGGACGCGATCGTCGAGCCGGTATTGGTGATCGAAAAGGGACAGGTCGTCCTCGCCAACCGCTCGGCCCGGACGCTGCTGGGCGCGCATATCGTCGGCGAGGACGCCCGCATCGCCATTCGCCACCCCGCCGCCGCCGAGCGCCTCTTGGCCAAGGAAGCGGCGACCGAGCCGGGGCAGCCCATATCGCTGGTCGGGCTGGGGTCGCTGGAGCAGCGCTGGGAAATGCGCGTCGCGGACACGACCGGCGGCCAGCGAATCGTCCATCTGATCGACCAGACCGCGCATGACGCGGCGGAGCGCATGCGCGTCGATTTCGTGGCCAATGCCAGCCACGAGCTCCGCACGCCCCTCGCCTCCATCCTGGGGTTCATCGAGACGCTCAGCGACGAGGCGGGGGAGGATGCCGAAATCCGGGCCCGCTTCCTGAAGGTCATGTTCGACGAAGCGCGACGGATGCAGCGTCTGGTCGAGGATTTGATCTCGCTCAGCCGGATCGAGGCGGACAAATATCGCCAGCCCGCCCAGCCCGTCGATCTGGTCGACCTGATCCACGATGTGCACGAGGAATTCCTCGATTCGGGCTCATCCCGCGCGGCGGACATCGTCTGCGACCTGGACGAGGATTTGCCGGAGGTGGTGGGCGACCGGGCGCAATTGTCGCAAATGCTGCACAATCTAATCGGCAACGCCATGAAATATGGCCGACCCGACACCCCCGTCCGCGTGACCCTGAGCCGCGACGACGCCCGGCTGCGACTGACCGTTGCGGACAAGGGCGAGGGCATTCCGGCCAACCACCTGCCCCGGTTGACCGAGAGATTCTATCGGGTGGATTCGGGGCGGAGCCGCAGCATCGGCGGAACCGGCCTGGGTCTCGCGATCGTCAAGCATATCGTTGAGCGGCATCGTGGTCGGCTGGAAATCGCCAGCGAGGTCGGCCTGGGCACGACCATCACCGTCCGAATTCCAATCGTGAAAAGCCCAAGCAAATCCGCTTCGGAGAGCGCTGTCACAAAACCGCAATAGAAATGTCACACGGGGGTATGGCGAGCATGGCAGCGCCCGGTTCGCACCCGTTTCGGTGGCCTAAGGATTTCGATGCGTCTGCCCTGCCTTCTCGCCGCGATGTTCGCGCTGGCGGCCTGCCACGATCAGGCCAATGGCGGCGGCGCGGGCGTGCGCGAGCAGATCACGGCGGTGGGATCGTCGACCGTCTATCCGTTCACGACCATCATCGCCGAGCGTTTCGTCGCCAGCGCCCCCCAGGCCAAGGCACCCGTCATCGAGTCGACCGGCACCGGCGCGGGGATGAAGCTGTTCTGCGCGGGGATCGGGGCGGCACATCCCGATATCGAGGACGCTTCGCGCCGGATGAAGGCCGGCGAGTATCGTGATTGTGCGGCGCACGGCGCAGCGGAGATACTGGAAATCCCGATCGGTATCGACGGTATCGCCTTTGCCGAGTCGAAGCGCGGGCCGCGCATGGCCCTGTCCACCGTGGACCTCTACCGCGCGCTGGGCGCGCATCCCGGCGGCAAGCCCAATCGCGCGCGGACATGGCGGGACGTGAACCCCGCGCTGCCCGCCATTCCGATCCAGGTCTATGGTCCGCCCGCGACCAGTGGCACGCGCGATGCCCTTGCAGAACTGATCCTGATGCGCGGCTGCGATCAGGTCGAGCCGCAGGCGCGTGCGCTGTCGCTTCGCGATCCCGAGGCTCACCGGCTGCTCTGCACCCGCGTCCGCGAGGATGGCGCCTATATCGACGCGGGCGAGAACGATAATCTTATCGTCCAGAAGCTACAGGCAAATCCGGACGCACTCGGCGTCTTCGGCTATTCCTATCTGGAGGAAAATCGCCAGACTGTGAACGGCGTCACTATCGACGGCATTCCACCGACCTATGACGCCATCGCCGCCGATCGTTATCCGGGATCGCGGCTGCTCTACATTTATGTGAAAAAGGCGCATCTGGACGCCATTCCCGGCCTCAGGCGCTTTCTGGCGCTCTATGCGCAGAATTGGGGTGCAGGCGGGCCGCTG
>NZ_JANZXB010000026.1 GCF_025371035.1 Sphingomonas sp. LC-1
CATAACGCCGCTCCCTTATCGGAGCGGAACGTCGTTCCTCGCATGGGCGATCGTCAACAACAACCAGCCCGTTCCCGACGTGTTCTCCAAGATGACCAAAATCGCAGCTTCGGGCCGACTGGGCCATCCTGCTCGGCACCCAATGGCTGCTCGAAAAGATACTGCCCGTGTCGATCGCCAGCACCATCGCCTGGGCCGCGCTGGTCGCCTTCGGGGTGGCCGTCTGGAAGTTCAACCGGCGCTACGGTCGCAACGAGCTGCTCGGCTCCGCTGCGTTCGGATCGCGCGCCGATGTGCGCGGCCTGGAAACCAACGGCGGCGATCTGCTAATCGGTCGATCGGCCAAATCCGGCAAGCTGCTCCGCTATGGCGGTCCCGCCCATCTGCTGACGATGGCCCCAACGCGCAGCGGCAAGGGCGTCGGCACCATCATCCCCAATCTGCTGACTCTCGACCGCTCGGTAATCTGCATCGACCCCAAGGGCGAGAATGCCCGCGTCACCGCCAGGGCGCGCACAGCCAAGGGCAAGGTCTGGTGCCTCGACCCCTTTGAGGTGTCCGGGCAACCCCCTGCCCGCTATAATCCGCTCGACCGGCTCGACCCGGCCAGCCTCGATCTGGCCGAAGATGCGATGACGCTGGCCGACGCCCTGGTCCATGATTCCGCAGGGCAAGGTGGCGATGCCCACTGGAACGAGGAAGCCAAGGCGCTGATCGCCGGGCTGATCCTTTATGCGGTGGTCCATGAGGACCGCGAGCATCGCACCCTGGCAACCGTGCGCGACTATCTGACCCTTGCCCCCAAGGGGTTCGCTGACCTGCTCACGCTGATGCAGGACAGCCGCGGCGCCGGTGGCCTGATCGCCCGCGCCGCCAACCGCCAGCTCGGCAAGTCCGATCGCGAGGCCGCAGGGGTGTTGTCGTCGGCGCAGCGGCACACCCATTTTCTCGATAGCCCCCGGATCGTCGCCAGCACATCGGCGTCGGACTTCACCTTTGCAGGGTTGAAAGAGGGTGTTTCCACGGTGTTTCTGTGCCTACCCCCCGACCGCCTCGATGCTTATTCCCGCTGGCTGCGCCTGCTGGTCGCCCAGGCGCTCACCGACATGGCGCGCTCGCCGGTCAAACCGGCGCGGCCCGTCCTGTTTCTGCTCGATGAGTTCGCCGCCCTGGGCAGGCTGGAACCCGTCGAGCGGGCCATGGGCCTGATGGCTGGATACGGGTTGCAGCTCTGGCCGATCTTGCAGGACATGCACCAGTTACGCGCCCTCTATGGCGAGCGTGCGGGCACCTTCATGTCGAATGCCGGGGTGTTTCAGGCGTTCGGGGTAAACGACCTTGCCACCGCCGAACTGCTGTCCAAGACGCTGGGGCAGGAAACCCTCGAATATCAGACGGCGGGCTATTCCGAGGCCAGCATGTTCGACGGCGGCAAGCTCACCCGGTCGGCCAGCACGCAGATCAGCGCTCGAAACCTCATGAACCCCGATGAGATCATGCGGATGCGGCCCACCGACCAGCTATTAATGCTCCAGGGGCAGGCCCCGTTGATCGTGGAAAAGATCCGATATTACGACCAGCGCGAGTTTGCCGGGCTGGCTGATCTCGGCTGAGCGGCCACAGGGCGCGTGATCGTCACCGATGGCGAGAGGAACGGGAAAGGGTCGCAACCCCGCTTCTTGGCCGCCCTGACCCTCTCCACACGGGCGCTAGGGTGCGATTGGGCGCTGAACCCGTCCCACTTCCCCCTCGGAAGCCTAGCGGCCTCTGGCCGCTCTTGTGACGGCATCGCCGTCATGCATCAAATAGTGCATTGGCCGCTAGGCCAATTCCATATGTCTTTCGCCGTAGGTGTTATTATGTGTTAGACTCAGTGTTACGCCTCCAAAAAACTCGGAATTTTCTATCTATATCAATACTTTAATAAAATTTACGGTGGGTGATAACACGATAACTGGTGTGTGAAAGCACGAAGATGGGTGGGTGATAACACAATCTAAAAATGGTGTTTTATGCACAAGGCTAGGTGTGTGAAAGCACGATACTTATTGCCTTGGTGTGTAAAAACACGATACCTTTGGTTGGTGGGTGATAACACGAATCAAGAGGACCGCTCTCCCCTTCTGCCGGATCGTTATCCGCAGCAGGATTTCTTCGTGTGCGACATCTTCGACGCTGCGCCCAAGGCCGACATGGCCGCGATGGAGCATCCGATTTTCAGCGTGTCCACAAAGCCCGATTTCACCAAGCGGGCCTATGAACACGGTAACGCGATCCTGCGCGTGTCCCCTTCCCCCAACGGCCTCGCAACCGTCCATGATCGCGATGTGCTGATCTACTGCATCAGCCAGATTATGGCTGCTCTCAACAAAGGGCAGAAGGTGAGCCAGGTCGTCCGCTTCAAGGCTTACGATCTGCTCGTGGCAACCAATCGCGGCACTGACGGACGCGGCTACGAACAGCTCAAGGCCGCGTTCAAACGGCTGCAAGGTACACAGATAGAAACGAACATCATTACGGGCGGGCAAGCCCAATGGGATGTTTTCAGTCTCGTGGATCGGGCATCGATCATCCGCGAAAGTTTCGACGGTCGCATGATCGACGTGGAGGTGAAGCTGTCCGATTGGGTGTTCAATGCCATTCGGGCAAAGGAGGTCCTGACCCTCAATCGTCGTTATTTCCGGCTGCGGAAACCTCTGGAACGCCGCCTGTATGAAATCGCTCGCAAGCATTGCGGGTGGCCTGGGAAACCCGTCAAATTCGGGCTCGATACGATCCAAAAGAAATGCGGATCGCAATCGACCGCCAAGGAGTTCAAGCGGCTGCTCAAGGTCATCGTTGAGCAGGACGTGCTTCACGGCCACTTCCCCGATTACTCGATTCAACTCAACAAGGATGGGGATCAAGTCACTTTTACCCCGCGCTCGCCCAAGGCTGACATGCCCCAAACGACGCTATTTCCGATGATCTCCAACACTGCGCTAGAACGCGCCAGGTCGGTCGCACCTGGCTATGATGTGTACGCGCTCAAGAGCGATTATCTGGCCTTCTGGGATGACAAGGGACGACAGCCCCTCAAGAATGCGGATGCAGCATTCCTAGGCTGGTGCAAAAAAAGAAATGAACGTAATCCATTGCGCTGATTAATCGATATTGGTGGGGCAAAAACTAGATGACCGACGATAATACCAACAAAGGCATCATTAAGAAGATCACAGCCATTATCGCCATCGAACCCGAAAAGATTTTGAAAGATGCACAGGAATATGGAATTCCAGTTTCCTGTTTAGAAGACTTTAATGATCACGAAAAAATAAAGCGCCATACAATAGAGCGTCTTTCCGCTAAATACGTTAATAATGCATCACAATTATGCGCCCTATCTGGAGCAGCAACTGGAGCAGGAAGTGTTGCCACAGTACTCGCTCTTTCTGCTGGAGACATGGGAAATATGGCCGCGCAGTTGTTTCGGCTTAATCAAAAACTAGCGATTCTTAATGGATTTGACCCATACAATGATATCCATCAGGATAAGACTTTAGGAATTTACTTAACTGCTATTGGCATAGAAGGTGCTGCGCAAGCAGGAATTCGTGCCATGGTTGCTAAAGCCATAGTAGAAAATGTTGCCAAAAAGGGCCCACCTACATCGATCGGCATTAAGGTCATCTTGGAGGTAGTTAAAATTTTAGGAATGACCATGTCCAAAAGACAAGCTGCTAAGCTTGTTCCCTTTGTTGGGGTAGCTCTAGGCGCTGGGGTCAATTTCGTTTTCGCAAAGGGTGCTGGAAAATCTTTGATTGAGGCGTATCGCATGGATGCTCAGGACAGAGCCGACGCAAAAAGCGAATAGCCTGTTACCACATAGGCGCAGCTAGAAGTGATCATGTTTGCATGTGAACATGATCACTTGCCTACAGGGCTTTCGCCCATTTTGCGAAGCCAGTCGTTGAACGCTTCCGCCATAGAATCCTGCAAGCTCATGCCATGTTTACGGGCAGTCATGTGCATGGCGAACGACATTTCGGGGCTGAAATAACCTGTTATGGCCTTCTTGCCCTGACGGCTCGGCGCGGTCGGACTGCTGGCTCCAGTCGCGCTGTTAGGCGCTGTCGGAATCGGCATCGCCTTGCCTGGCGCTTCGAGTGCTGATGGGACTTCGCGATCGCGAAGTGCAAGCAATGATCCTTTACGGCTCATGCGGCATTCCTCCGTTTCTTAAATGCTTGCATGTTCACATGCTGACATGCCCACTTGTAAAGTTCGCGCACTTCATCAGCAGCCTTGCCATTAGGTTCGATTTCCATGACGGTCTTACCCTCAGCGGCTGCGTGACGGAATGCAGCTCGATCGGCAATGATGTGAGGGCAGGCCTCAAGGCCGTAGCCCTGCACTACCTGGGCCGCTTCATCGTACATGCGCGGGGCTGTTGGACTTCCTGCGGTAAAGATCACAAAGGCAGGCTTGCCGCGCATCTTCACTAGGCTGGCCGTTGTTTGCACGGCCGCAAGATCGAAGGCGCTTGGTCGGCAGGGAATTAAGACCAAGTCGGCCGCTTCAACAGCGGCACTGGCGGCGCTGTCGGCATGGGGCGGGGTGTCGATCACGATAAAGTTCGCGCCTTGGCTCGTGGCCTGCTCGATCTTGGCGGCAAGACGTGGTGGTGCGCTGTCGATCACTACGGGCGGGGCGTCTTTGCGCCATGCCGCCCATTGGCTCGCGGTCGCTTGCGGGTCGAGGTCGATCACTAGAGCGGTATGGCCTGCATCTTCAGCGGCTGCGGCTAGGTGAAGGGCGAGGGTGGTTTTCCCCGCGCCACCCTTCTGGCTGATTATCGCGATTGTTGGCATGTCAGCTCCATTACATGTTCACATGTTTGCATGTGGCCATAAAGCGCTGATTCCGTGGAGCCGTCAAGACGAAGCTATCGACCTACAAGCCGCGAAACGGTTGCCTGACTGACATTGAACAGCGCTGCGACGGTGCGCTGCGTGTCACCGGCGGCTAGCCTATCCAAAGCCTCGGCTTTCTGATGAGGGGTAAGGGCCGTCTTACGGCCGAATTTGACGCCACGCGCTCTTGCCTGAACACGCCCTGCGGCTGTGCGCTCCGTGATCCGTTCTCGCTCCCAACTCGCCGCGATCCCCAGCACTGCGATTATCACCTCGGCAAATTGCGAGGTGGTGTCCACCATCGGCTCGGCCAGCGAACGGAAGCCCGCCCCTGCCTCTTTCACCGCATGGAGGATGTTCAAAAGGTCGCGGGTATTACGGGCAAGGCGATCGGTTGCCGTCACCATCAATACGTCCCCACCGTCCAGCGCGCCGATCGCGCGCTTGAGCTGGGGCCGCTCGGCCGTGGCCCCGCTCATCTTCTCGCGGTAGATCTTCACGCACCCGGCAGCGGTGAGCTGGGCGAGCTGCTGGGCTAAGTCCTGGCCGGTGGTCGAGACGCGTGCATAACCGTAAATCATACCGCAATTTTGCATCAGATTTTTGCATCAGGGAAGGGCGCAGATTGTAAACGCTCGCGCTAAATGGCGGCGTTCTGATCGCGCTATTTGTCAGTTGCCGGGTCCGATGACGAGGCAATCGCGCGCGGCCTGAACGATGTCAGCGGTGACCTCCTCGACGCGGTTGAGGGTCATGATCCGCCGCATCTGCGCGAACAGGCGCTCCATGAGCCGGAAGTTGCCGCGCGTGATGCGGATCACGGCTGCCTGCGCTTCGATCGCGTCGAGTTGGGCCGGGTCGAAGCTGATCCCGAAATCGCCGGCGTGGGTCGCGAGCAGCAGCCGCATTTCGGTCTCGGTAAGCGGTTTGAACTCGTGGACGAAGCCGATCCGCGAGTAGAGCTGGGCATAGCGGGCGAGGCGCTTCTCCAAGCCCGGCATACCCATCAGGATCAGCCCGAAGCCGTGGCGATCGGCCATGTCGCGGAGATGTTCGAGCGACTTTATGGTCAGGCGGTCGGCCTCGTCGACGATGACGAGGGGGCAGGCGATGCGGGCGGCGTCATGGGTGATTTCGTCCTGCGAGCCGCCCGCGACCGTCAGCCGGGCATAGCCCAGCTTAATGAGGTTGAGGCCCAACACCGCGTCGATCGTCTTGGGCGTGTTGCTGACCGACACGGTGTAGAAGACGGCGCGGCAGCGAGCGACCTTTTCGCCAAGGAGCGCGGCAATGGGACGGAGCGCGGCATATTCCCCCAGGTCGGGGAAGCTGGAAAACTCGCGCGCCGATCGCGTCTTTCCGACGCCCGGCCGGCCATGACACACGCCGATATAGCGGTAGTGCGCGCAGGCTTCGGCAAACTCGACGAACCGGGCATGTTCGCGGGTCGCCAGGAACGGCTGCTCGACCAGGAACTCAATCGTCAGCGGCGTAGAGCCGGAGCCCTCGGTAGGTGGTGGGCCGGGAAGCCGTATCCTCTTGGTCGCCATCGAAGGTCTCCGTGGGGGCAGGCACCTGCTTGTCGCGCTCCTTCGCGCCGCGCCGGGCGCGCTGGATCGCGCGCAACGACGGGTGCCCAGCGTGCTCGGAGCTGAGCGCACGGCAGACGAACCGGCCCTGGTGGTAGACGTGGATCTCGGTCAGGTCGCGGGGGTCATAGACCGCCTCGACCTGCTCGCCGACGAAGGCCGCGAGCGTGGGTTCGACATAGCGCCTGCCCATCAGACGGATGCCGTCGCGCAGCACTTTACGGGGCTTGGGCACGTGCACGAGCAGCATGTCGAGCTGTTCAAGGCTGTCGGGCATTGCGGGCAGGAACCCGCCCTTCTGCCAGCGCGTGATCGGCGGTTCGCCGGTGCTGCCATGCGGGCGACGATGATAGACGCCGCACACGAACGCCTCGAAGCGGGCGCGCAGCTCGTCGAGCGTGAGCACTGGCGCCGACAGCGGCTTGCCCGCGATCAGGTGGCCGGGCAGGTCGGGCAGGAACATGTCGTTGATGGTGCGGAACAGCCGCTCGATCTTGCCGCGCCCGCGAGGACGCCCCGGCAGCGAATGGATGAGGCGGATTTTGAGGGCGATGCACGCCTGCTCGATATGCTCGGAGATGAAATCCGAGCCGTTGTCGACGTAAAGCTGTTCGGGAATGCCGCTGACGATCCATTCGGGATTGGGCTTGCGCCAGATCGCCTGCCGCAAGGCGAGCGCCGTGTTGAGGGCACTGGGGGCATCGAGGCTGAGGAAGTAACCGGCGATGGCTCGGCTGTGATCGTCAACGATGACGGTCAGCCAAGGACGCACCGGGGTTCCGGCATCATCGAGCACGAGAATGTCGAGAACGGTATGATCGGCCTGCCACATCTCGTTCGAGGTCGCGGCTTCGCGCCGATGCACTAGCTCGTGCTGGTCGCGGTAGACGGCCGGATCGGAGGCTGCGGCGATCTGGCTTGCCGGTATCGCCCTGACGACACGCGCGACGGCCGCATAGCTGGGGGTTCGGTGTCCATGCGCGATGGCGAGTTCCTGCACCTTTCGGTGAATGGCGGCGACCGGGGGTCGCGGGCGCTTGGTGGCGAGAGTGCGGGTCAGTTCGACCAGATGTTCCGGCAGGTGCAGCCTGCCCCGATCGTTGCGCGGCAGACGCGCGAGACCGGCAAGTCCTTCGGCACGGTAGCGCCCGAGCCAGCGCTGCAACGTCCGCTCGCTCAGCGTGCCGGTGCGGGCGAGGTCCGCGAGCGGGATGCCATCGGCGAGGTGCGGTTCAAGGACGCGGTAGCGCTCGATCGCCAGCGGCGGGACAAGCGCCGGATGCGTCACCGCCGACGGTCCGTGTCGCAGGTAAGGAAAACGGAGATTTGCCTGCCCATCGCCATGCGAGTCCGCTCGCGTTGCCAAACCGGCCTGTTCGACGTAAATCTACCCGGTAAAGAAAACTAGGGCAACATAGACCTGCCGATGACGACTTTCTTCCCAAACCGCGCCCGATCGGGGCGCCACCGGCCCTACGCATGAAAATCGGTTACGCCCGCGTATCGACCGCCGAGCAGAACCTGGACCTCCAGCGTGATGCGCTGAAGGCTGCCGGCTGCGAGAAGGTCATCACCGACAAGGCCTCCGGGGCGACTGCCGCTCGCCCTGGATTGGAAAAGGTGAAGGAGCTGCTTCGCGCCGGCGACACACTGGTGGTCTGGCGCCTCGACAGGCTCGGCCGCTCGCTCCGTGATCTGATCGGATGGATGACCTACCTCGACGAGGAAAAGGTCGGGCTGCTGAGCCTGCACGAGGCGATCGACACGACCACCACGTCGGGCAAGCTTACCTTCCACCTGTTCGGGGCATTGGCGGAGTTCGAGCGCAACCTGATCCGCGAGCGGACCCAGGCCGGTCTCACCGCAGCCCGCGCTCGCGGCAAGAAGGGTGGCCGGCCGGCCGCACTCGGCAAGGACAAGCGCGACCTGGCCGTCAGGCTCTACCACGAGAACACGATGCCGATCGCCAAGATTTGCTCGATGCTCGGCATCTCCAAGCCAACACTCTACGCCTATGTGCGATCGGCCGAGACCAAGCCGGTAGCCGCGTAGCGACGCTCGCCGACAAATAGCGCGATCAGAATGCCGCCACTTAGCGCGAGCGTTTACAGCAGATTTCCGCCGTTCTCGACCTGATGCAAAAGTTTTGATTTTTGCATCGCGAGGCACGCCAGCATTCCGCGGGCGGAGCCGCGCAGACTTGCGCTGGGTAAATTCGCGCGGTCCATATATGCGCTAATTTGATGAAATTCCGACCTTCAAATATGATCGGCTGTTCAATCTTGATCGCTCCTTGCCTGCTGGTCGGCTGTTCTCCGGAAGCTACCAAGCAGTCCGCAAGAGCATTCACCGCGTCTGATATCTCGGGCACCAGCTGGAATGTTATTGAATTAGACGAAGTGCGGCCATTTGCGCTACGCCACAATCCTTGAATGGCAACGGGGATCAGAATGAAGGGGCTTTTTGCGGCTATTGGCGCTGTTGCGCTTTGTTTAACAGGTTGCGGCAGTGCTACCGAAGAACCAGCACCTACTTCGACGACGGATGCTGCATCCTTGACAGCTAGTGCGGCCCAAAAGCCGAACCGCGATGATCTACTGCCGGTGGATTGCGGCATGGGTGTATGCTTCGTAAGTGTGATCCGAAAGACGGAGCTCATCCAAGAAGGCGCTGCTAGTAAGCTCTTCAAGGTGATGGTTTCTGGAGCCGAGGTGAATGAAGATCAAATCCCTGAGAACGGGGACGTGGATACTACAAAGATCTCATTTGGCGATGACACCTTTAACTACGTGTTCTGTTCTGCTCAGCTGCCCTCTGTGATGTATAATAGCAAAGAAGGCGTCCAAGCGCAGGTTCTGGCATTCGCTGGTTCTCTGCCGCATAGTGAGTATGGTTCCGCAGCACTGTATACTCACGTCTGCCATCCAGGAGAAGACTGGCAGCAGGAAGGGTTCGCTCAAAAGCACGGATACGCACGCACTGAGAGTGCTACATTTACACTTCAGACACCGTCTGAAGTCTTCTCAAAGCTCGCAAGCAATTCAGCCAACGGCGATCTAAAGCTCGGAAGCGTCAACGATGATGATTGGGACCAGCTTGGGATTGGATGTGGCTGCTCTTTCTCGAAAGGTAAGCAGACTATATTAGCTCTCGGGGCTGAGGGGGTTATCATCCGTCCTAATGGCAATCGTCGCATTTGCGCTCCTACCAACTCCGCTTATGAAAGTGTCATTCAAGGTGACGGTGTCATAAGCTGTGGCAGCACCAAGGTCGAGATAGCTGGCATCAAGAACTCGAAATCCAACGGTGATGGATTTGATGCGGACGCCACTTTAAGAGTCCAGAGTGAAGGCATGTCCACGTCTACTACAGGTCAGTTAAGCTGTTCTTGTTGATTGAGCCGGATTGATTTCCAGTCGGTTATCGTGCCGGACTGCCAGTGACCTGCCCCCGACGGTCCCTCGATCATAACGAGAGTCTTGCGGTTGAATATTCCGGTACGCTCGCCTGCCTCTTCCTCGTGGGCAGACTCTACATCAGAATGAGGGACCTTCGGGGGCAGGTCAAAAGCGACTGTCAAATTCCATCCGAAAACTAGCTTGTCTTTATGTATCGAATTTGATACACCACTCCCGTGAAACAGATTTCGTTCCTGGGTGACAGCCTCGCTCGGCTTCGTGATTTTCCTGATGATGCCCGCTCCGAAGCAGGCCATCAGCTCAACGAGGTTCAGATCGGCAACGATCCCGACGACTGGAAGCCGATGAAAACCATCGGCCCCGGCGTCCGCGAAATCAGGATCAGAGAACAATCCGGAGCTTTCCGGGTGATCTATCTGGCGACGCTACCGGAGGCGGTGCTTGTCCTCCACGCCTTCCAGAAGAAAACCCAGGCCACTCCGCAGAAGGACATTGATCTGGCCGCGAACCGTTTACGGGCATGGAGGAAGGAATAGGCGATGGAAGTCCAGACTTTCGATAGCGTCTTTGACGCACTGGCCGATACCCCGGCAGAGGCCGCGAACATGAAGGCGCGCTCCGAACTGCTGTCGGCCCTGAAAAGCCGTATCCGCGCTTGGGATTTGCCGCAGGAAGCAGCGGCGACACGTCTCGGCATCACCCGTCCCCGGCTCAACGATCTACTGCGCGGGAAGCTCGGCAAATTCTCCCTCGATGCGCTGGTGAACCTCGCCACGGCATCCGGCCTGACGCTCGAAATCAGGATCGCGGAAGCGGCATAATGCTGCCGATCGATGTGGAGGCGCTGCGCGCCCGGGTGCGGGCGATGGACTATCTGCGCGGCACGCCTGACGAGGTGGCACAGTGGCACGAGGACATGGCCGAATCCCGCGCCAATCTCGCCATTGAAGACATGATCCTGTCGAACGACGAGGACGCCATGTTCGCGATGATGTTGGACGAGGGCCTGCCCCCTTCGCTGATGCCGTCGATCATCCTCACACTCTACGAACCAAAAACTACCGCTCCCGATCGGGCTGCGGTGCCCTGATGCGCCCCGGAAACATCTCTTCGTGGATCGGCTCCACCACCGCCGCCACGCCCTTTTCATTGCTCCGCACCTTACCCGGCCCGAACACCCGACCCCGGTCGAGCTGATCCGCGATCCACTCCCGCACCCGCGCGTTCTCGCGCGCCACACCTTCGGGATCGCCCTTGTGCAACCTGTTGGTGATCGCCTGGGCCACGATGTAATTTCCCTGCGCTGATCGTAGCTCTGGGTCGGCTGCCGCTTCCTTATCGGTCGCCTGCCTGAACCTGTCGCCTAACGTCATCGCACGACCGACGCCGGCACCCGATGCGCCGGCGTTGCCGACGACGAGCTGGGCCAGCGTCTCGCCCATGGCGTCCAACTTGCCCTGCATCGCCTCGACCTGGCCCGCCAGATTCTCCACCGCTGCCAGCACGGCGCGCTGGGTCGCCAGTAGCGCCATCACCGGATCGTCAGTGTCATCGCTCATCGTTCGCGGCCCCTGTCCCGATCTTTGTCCTTGGTGCGCTCCCGATCGCGCTCGGCCTGGTCGTGGTCCGATCCGCCCTTGCCGCCCATTCGGGATGCAATGCGCTTGGCGGCGCTTCCCGGCTCCGGGGTGTCGCGCTCACGCCCGCCCCGCTGCGCCGTCGCCTCCGCAATCCGCTCGGCAGCGCCGCGATCGGCGTCCTGCTCCTGACGCCCCCATGCCGCGCCCAGGCGGTCACGCAGCCCCTGCGCCATGTCCTTGGCCTTGTCGCCGATGCCGCGCATCGTTTCCGCGATCCTGGCGCTCAATTCGCGAAGCTGCTGCGTCAGCTCGCGCCGCTCCCGGTTCCGTGCCTGCACCCCGCGCTGTTCGTCGCCGCGCTCGGTAGGCGTCCCCTTGCGCTCCATCGCCACCGCCGACAACGGCACCTTGCCCAGCGGCTCCCGCGCTAGATCCTCTTCCCTCTCCGCGTCCCCCCGATCGCGCGCCGCCTCGCGCTGATCCTTGAGCGACCGATGATCTATGCGCTCATCGCACCCGGCCCGTTCCAACGCCTGGTTGGCGTGGGTTGCCCAGGCCGATCGCCACCCCTCAAGCCGCTCGGCCGCGTTCCAGTCCCGGTTCTTCTTTCCGAACCCCTCGCCGGTCAGGTCGCGCATTGTCAGCATGACATGCGCGTGCGGCTGCTCCTGCCCATCCGCCGAATGGCCCCGATGCAACGACACGTCCGCAATCATGCCCTGGGACACGAACTGCTCGCGCACATAGCTGTCGACCAGGGCACGCCGCCCTTCCGCGTCCAATTCACGCGGAAGGGAGATTTCCACCTCGCGGGCAAGCTGGGCGTCCTTGCGCCGCTCGACCGCCTCGACGCCGTTCCACAGGCTCGAGCGATCGAGCATCCAGTCGGGCGTGCGATCGGGAGCCATGATCTCGCGATGCTCGATGTCGGATTTGCGCGTGTAGTCGTGACATTTGCCCAGGCGCTCGTCGGTCAGCCGCTCGCCCGACCGATAGGCGGCGGCGGCGACCGCGCTGCGCCCGGTGGCTCGTGAAATGACTTTGACGGAACAATGGTAGATCGCCACGACGCCGCGCCCTTACTGCCTTACTTCACTTAAGGGGGAAGCCGTCCGGCGGGGGCAACGCCCCCACGAGGACCACGCACATTGGGAACCAATGTATAAGCGTGCCCTTATCTTCGCTAAGGTAGCCTTGTTGCGATCCTCTTGCTATAGCGAACTGCTCAGGAGGACGGCATGGCACGAACCCCGGTTGAAGAGCGCCTTGAGAAAATGCGCGAAGACGAGCGCAAGCTGCGCGAGCGCCGAAAGGCGCTTGAGGCCCGCGTCTCTACCGAGCGCCGCAAGGCTGAAACCCGCGAGCGCATCATGCTTGGCGCGTTCATCCTCCACCACATAGACGAGGACACGCCCACCGGTCGCCAGCTCGCCCCGCTCCTGCAACGCGAACTGCCGATGTTCCTGACCCGTGAGCGCGACCATGTGTTGATGGCCCCTCTGCTCAAGCGGCTGAAGGAGAAGGAATGATGGCAGGGCCGCTGGTCGGGGGTGAACGGGGCGTAGGCTGCGGCCTGGCTATCGGCGGCGGTTTCGCCATCCTGGCCCAGTCGGCCCGAAGCTGCGATTTTGGCCATGTTGAAGAACAAAGATTGAACATGGCGATCTACCAGGCTCGCTCTTGTCCTCCAATCTCGTAAACATCGGTCTCGATCGAGCACCTGTAGCTC
>NZ_JANZXB010000027.1 GCF_025371035.1 Sphingomonas sp. LC-1
GCACCAGAAACGGCGACACCGCCATATCCGGCCTCCGGTTCCGCTTCGCTCCACCTCCGTCCGGATATGGCGGCGATGAGCTTAATGCACTAACAAACCAATCGGTCCACTCGGTGGGGGCAGATCAGGATGAGAAAAAGAATAGTGTGAAGCTGAATCCGACCTTGATATTCTTCACCTCGCCTGTCCGATCATTGCTCAAGCGCACATGCATATTATTCCCCCGGGTGGCGTTTAAAATCGCGCGCCAAGAGCATGTACATTCCAAAATGGAATGCAACAGCCCTGCGCCTACCGTTCGCACATGGCTTTCGGGGAGCGTCAAAAGACCGTCGGCAGAGTGCTGCGCCAAGCCCGTGAGGACGCGGGATTGCAGCAGATCGAACTCGCACGACTGATTGGGAAGACGCAGGGTTATATCAGCAAGATCGAAGGGGGGCACCAAGGCGTCGATGTTTTGCTGCTATACGATATAGCAATCGCCCTTGGTAACGAACCAGCGGCCCTTTATACTCACGTCGTGGCGGAAATATCTTAATCTGGTCAGCGGACTTTGTCTTAAGTAGAATTGCAAAGATCTTGCGAAGGCGTGAATCCTATCAGAAAAATTGCAATTTTACTTATAGCCATCTGATTTTTATCTATGCTAAATAGATAGAACATCTTGCAGGGCGTCCGAAGGCTGGCCCGGCCAAAAACCGACCCGGACACGAGACGGGGCATCGGGAAGAATGGTGGGGGCCAGAGCCCTGCCGCCTGTTGAGCAAGCAACGGTCGTCGCGGGTGCGAAGTCAAAGAAAGCCCGAAACAGATTGCGACCGCTGTCCGTTCACGCTGACACGTCGCATGCATCGCCTCGGTTGAGTTAACGAGAGCTTGGGCGATGCGCTTCTCTAAAAGAGATAACCACGATGCACTATACAACGTAATTCCCCTATGACCGCTTGCGCGAGGGGTTGGGTGCGAAAGATTGCAGTAATGACCGGTTTCGGATCGTCACGGTCGAAGGCGTAAAAGCCTCAAGCTGCACCTCACAGTTCGACAACCTCACGGATGATGCCCAGCCATCACGAACCCATTCTTTCCCCTCCGTCTTCCACCAAAACTGTTCGTTCAGTAACCTTGTAAAAGATGGAGGGGGAATAGAGTTGTGTCCGCTTCCTTCGGATGATTGATAATGATCAATCTATCGTAAATGCTGCAAGCCGATTGGCGAAAACCAAAGCGGAGCGCAGGTTTTTGCAGAGCGGTGCAGTCAGCCGGTGGACGCTCGCCGTCCGCCGTTCAGATATATGCTCCTATTGTTCGTGCTACTGCTAAATTCGGAACGAACGGCAACCACGAATACCGAAGCATATTCGCTAACGACGAGCTATACACTTAGCGTATACAGGCCGCGATACAAAATATTCTACCTTTCGTATAGCTGCTCCAAGGCGATGACAGAAAGTTTCCTCGGGATGCTATTTACTAAGATAGCATATACTGCCCTGCGTTTAATATTGTCCGGTAGGTGGAAACGCCGAAAATTGTGAAATGTCGGGGAAAGCAAAAGTGGTAACGACCAGATATAGCGTTAAGACGCCCCAGACATCTCCTGTTTAGCACGCTCACGCAGCGCGTCGTAAAGCTGGGCGGGTCCGAGCAGCACCTCCTTCAGGCCGTCCCTTACCTTCTGTGAGTCAAGCGCCTGCTTACTCAGTGAAGAATGAGCCTCGAACGCCTCAATGATCGCGTTCATCAACTCATCCTTCAGCGTCGGTGAGTTAGCGAACTGCGCTTCGGTATTGTTCGCCGCCTGTGTCACCAGCGCATCAGATTCCAGCATCTTGTCGCGCAGCGTGGTGACGTAGCTCAGTTGGTCACCATCGGTCGTGTCAGCGCCGAATAGATCGTTTACGCGCTCAATGATCTCGGCGAGCAGCGCCTTCTTCTTCTCCTGCACCGACCCGGAACCGACCTCGGTCATCGGCTTGAGCTTGCTCTCATCGCGACCTGACACGTCGAGGCGGCGCTGCCCCTCATCTTTGAGGTTGTGATGAGTCAGCACGACCTTGGACAGGTCTACGCCCTCGCGCTCGCGACCGAACTCCAACAGCGGGGTCAGCCGTTTGTAAAACACGAAGCGCTTCTCGACCGCGCTGCTGCCGTAGTCGAAAATTTGCGAGAGGAAGCTGTAGGCGCGCTGGTATGCCGCCATGTCGTTCTTGAACAGAACCAGCGCGTTGATCTCATCCTGAGCGTCTGACGCGCCGTCATCGTCGTTACGTTCGCGTGCACTCCGCAGGCGTTCTTGCGCAGCTTTGTAGCGCTTGAGCAGGCGGTCAGCGACAGGCTCGATGGCCGCGATGAGATCGCCCTGCTTGGCACGGGGGTTCATCTCGACCGCAGCGACGCGCTCGACCTCAAAGTCATCATAGTGACCGCTGGCGTCGAGCTTGCCCTTGAGATCGAGGACGAGGTTGGGATCAGTGACGCCTTCAAGCTCGGCGGTGTCGTAGTAGGTGCGGAAGGCGGTGAGGATTTCCTCGGACGAGTTTACGAAATCGAGGACGTAAGTGGTGTCCTTGCCGGGGTGCGCACGGTTAAGGCGTGATAGCGTCTGCACCGCTTGAATGCCCGCAAGCCTTCGATCGACATACATCCCACACAGCAACGGTTGATCGAAGCCGGTCTGAAACTTGTTAGCGACCAGCAGGAGGTGGAAGTCCGCGCCTGCGAAGGCATCTCGGATATCACGGCCTTTGAGGCCGGGGTTGAGTGAGGCGCTGCCCTCGGTGACGGGCTCGTCGCCAGTCTCGGAATCATTCACCTCACCGGAGAAGGCAACCAGCGTGCCGAGGCCGTAGCCCTGTGACTTGATGTAGCCGTCGATCGCCTTCTTCCAGCGCACCGCCTCAACCCGGCTCCCCAGCACGACCATGGCCTTAGCCTTCCCGTCGAGCAGCGGCTCCACGTTTTCGCGGAAGTGCTCGACGACGATCTGCACCTTCTGAGCGATGTTGTAGGGGTGCAGGCGCACCCAGCGCATGATGCTCTTGAGCGCGGTGCTGCGCTCGACCTGCTGATCGTCCCATTCCTGTCCCTCATTGGCGAGGCGGAAGGCGAGCCGGTAGGGCGTGTAGTTCTTGAGCACGTCGAGGATGAAACCTTCCTCGATCGCCTGCCTCATTGAGTAGACGTGGAAGGCGGACGGCAGATTGCCGGGGCCGGATGGCTGTTCGGGCTCCACCTTGCGCCCGAACAATTCAAGCGTCTTGCCCTTTGGTGTAGCGGTGAACGCCACATAGGTGACGCCGCTATCGCCAGCCCGCGCGGTCATCTGCGCTGTCAGAATGTCCTCGGCGCTCGCTTCACCGCCGTCCTGAAGCTCAGCAATCTCCTCCGGTGACAGAAGCTGCTTGAGCTTCTTCGCCGCCTCGCCGGTCTGGGAGCTATGCGCCTCGTCCGCGATGACGGCGAACCGCTTGCCCTGCGTGGCAGCGAGGTCGCGGACGGCCTCCAGTGCGAAAGGAAAGGTCTGAATGGTGCAGACAATGATCTTCTTACCTTGAGCCAGCGCGTCGGCAAGCTGGCCGCTCTTGGCCCCGCCCTCACTGCGGATCGTCGCCACTACGCCGGTAGTCCGCTCAAATCCAAACAGCGCGTCCTGAAGCTGGGCGTCGATGACGTTGCGATCGGAGACGACGATGACGGTGGAGAACAGCTTCTCGTCAGCATCGGTATGAAGGTCGGCGAGGAAGTGCGACGCCCATGCGATCGAGTTGGTTTTGCCACTGCCTGCTGAGTGCTGGATCAGATATTTGCCGCCCGCACCCTCAATCCGCACAGCCGCCCGCAGCTTCCGGGTGGCATCAAGCTGGTGGTAGCGCGGGAAGATGAGGCCACTGATGGCGCGCTTGGTGTCGCGTTGAGCAACGAGGTAGCGTCCGATGATCTCAAGCCAGCTCCCTCGTTCCCAGATTTCCTCCCACAGATATGCCGTGCGGTGTCCCTGCTCATTGAGCGGATTGCCCGCGCCGCCTGCATTGCCCTTGTTGAACGGAAGGAAGCGGGTGGTCGGCCCCGTCAGCTTGGTCGTCATGTGGACTTCGCTGTTGCTTACGGCGAAGTGGACGAGCACCCCGCTGGGGAAGGTCAGCAGCGGTTCGGGGTTGCCGCCCTTGGGTCGGGGCAGGCGGTCAAACCGATACTGGTCGATGGCGTCCGTGATCGATTGGGTGAAGTCTGTCTTCAACTCAGCGGTCGCAACGGGAACGCCATTGAGGAATAACGCCAGATCGAAGCAGTTCTCGTTCGCCACGGAATAGCGAAGCTGACGCACCACGCGCAGCCGGTTCGCCTGATAGGCAGCGATGATGACGGGGTTCATGCCCATCGCAGGCTTGAACTGGGCCAGCGAAATCATGCCCCGCACACCGACCATTTCGATCCCGTGACGGACGACATCCAGCGTGCCGCGATCGTCGATTTGCTTGCGCACGCGGTCGAGCAGCGCAGCCTCAGCACCTGAACCGTGGCTGCGGCTAAGTGACTCCCATGCCTTTGGCTGCGTCTCCTGCACCCATGCAACGAGATCGGGCGCGAACAATGCCCGCTTGCGGTCGTAGAGCGCGGCACTGCCGGGATCGTAGAGCCAGCCATGCTCTGCGAGGTGAGCGCAGATTTCGTCCTCGAACCGAACTTCCTTGTGGATGCTCATCACCGCTGCCCCGCCCGCACCTGATTAAGGCGAGGACGCATGACCCGCTCAAGCCGCACCATCGCGTCCACCAGCGACTGTTGGACCTTCGGCCAGTCCTCACGATTTGAGCGATAGCCTCCGTCAACCAGAGCGCCGATCAACGTGCCCCGCTGCCGATCATCTCGCTTCCAGATGAGATCGCCACCAAACTCGCCCTCGATGGCGGCGCGCTCGGCTTCCATTCGCAGGAAGAAGCTCTGATTATCCTCAATCCACAGGTGAACTTGAGAATCGCTCTGCCGAATAGTGTAGCTGAAGTTGAAGCCCGGAACCCCCGCTGAGGCCGATATCCAGTTATCCTTCGAAGGGCTGCGACCTGCATGCAGCGGCGTCTGCTTGGCGGCGACCGCGAGCAGGCTTTGCCAGAACTCGTAGCGTATTTCGTGCCGCTCCACCTTCGCCTTCTGCTCAGCCTGCCGCTTGAGACCGATCTGCGTCTGGAACTGGGTCGCTTCCGGCAGCGGGATGATCGGCTGCACGTCGAGCAGCAGGCGACCGTCGCCCAGTTTGTAGGGGCTCAGCCGGACGCAACTTATGTCGAGACTTTGCTCGCGGAGCCACAGCACCGTGGTCGTCAGTTCCTTGCTGAATGCTGCCGAGGCGAGGATGATCCTGACACTACCGCCGAACTCCTCTTGCTCTGCCTCTTGCCAGTTGAGGTAGGCGAGCAGCTTGGCCTCAGCGTCCTCGCCGTTCTGGCCGCAACGACGAAGGTATTGCGCGTGCGCTTCGACCGCCTCAGCGAAGGTCATGCGTGCGATCATCGCTGCGTAGCGGATCGCCTGAAGCTCCATATGGCCCGCATCATCGCGCTTGAGTTCGACGACCACGAGATTGGCCTCAGGGTCGAGGCAGAGCAGGTCGATACGCCTGTTGCTGTCGATCCACCCGCCATATTCGTCTGACAGCACCAGCAGGTCTTCACCCAACACCGCGATCTGATCCCGCAGCATCCGCTGTATGTCCTGACGCTCGCGCAGCCCCTCTACGTAGAAGCGGGTGGGGTTCGCCGCGATGAGCGTTCCGTCGTTGACCTCGTAGACCGGCATCAGGCTGTCCCCTCGGGCGCTGCGACCTGACGCGCTTCCCAATCCTTGTAGGTTAGGCCGCCGTCAGCGGTGCGCCAGTCGATCTGGCCGTTCGATGCACGGCCGTTGACCACCGCTGCTGCGGCGCTCGGGCTGCGGAAGGCGTAATCCTGTGTGAACACGCAATGCGCGCCCTGTTCAGTGAGAACGCCTGACCGGCGAAGCTCCGCGTAGAGCGAGGCGTAGGTATGGTGGTCGAGGCCGGTCCATTCGCGTCTGCCCATTGATCCAGCCTCAACGACGAACTCACCTTCAGTGAGAACCGCCGAAGCGCGCAGACCATGTTTCCGCGATACCAGCACGAAGCGCGTGCCGCCTGCGCTGATTGTCTGCGGTTCGGCAATCGTCCGACCCGGCGTCGCTGGAGCGGTGGGCCGATGGGAACGAGCGCGCTGTATGAACATGTCTACCCGCACGGCCGGGAGAACAATCAACAGGTTTTCGAGGAACGCCTCCATCTTGGCGATATCCGCTTCGCTGAGGATCGGCAGCACGGGCGCGGTCAGGTTGTCGAGCGGCGTGTGCCCGATCGCCTTGGCGTGCGCGATCAGCCGCGCTTCGAGGTAGCGGACGTGCGCCTTGTTGAGCTTGTTCGCTGAGGCGGTGACGAGCACGGCGCTGGTCCACCATTCTTTGCGCACGTCATGCTGACGGATGCGCGCGCCAATGTCTTCGCCCTCACCGATATAGGCGAAGGGCTCGCCGTTCTGGTCGCCCAGCAGCAGGTAGACGCCTGCATAGCTGGCCTCACTGCGGGTCAGCGCGGCACTCAGCTGAGTGCGCGGGAACAGCAGGACGTGGCCGGTCCAGTTGAACAACTCCGCCGTGACCATGCCGTCCGGCCGACCGTCGATATAGTAAAGCTCCAAGGAGCGGCCGACCGCTGGGCTCATACGAAGAGCCTCCCGGTCGCAGTCTTAGGGCCGGAGCCGGTCGGCACGATGCCGTGGCGACGCATCCAACCGAGCCATACGGGAAGTTCACTGGCGCGGAACTTGGCTCGCTTCTCCGGGTGCCAATCATTGAGGAAGCCGCTGATGATCTCGTCGTCGCTGGGCGTCGCGCCTTCACTGAGGGCGTCGTTCCACACGCCGTAGAGTGTTGCGACGGCCTCGGCCTCCTTGGTGCTGAGCGCTGCGAAATCCCCGATCAGCTTGTCGAGCTTGGCCGTGCGATCCTCACCGAGCCAGTCTGCAAGTTCTTGGCGATGTGCGCCGCGCTGCGGTCCAAGGCGATATGTGTTGGTGGTGCCGGAGCCGCCCGGTTGGTCGCGCTCAATGCCAGCGATGCTTCGTGCGCCGCTTTCCATCTCCTCAATCAGCGCGCGATCGAGCGGACCAGCGGCCTCACGGGTGTAGGAACCGGCAAGCTCGCTGATGCCGACATGCGCCTCAGCGAGGAAGGCGATCTTCTGAAACTTGACGCGGCCAAAGGTCGCCTGATGCGCCGACCGCTCGATGATCTCGGTCGCGATCAGCCCGCGTGCTCCGGCGCGGTCGATCGGGAACGGCAGCACCTTCGCTGACGCGCGCACGTCAATCTTGCCGGTAACGGCTGCGGAGATGAGCGCTGCGCGGCGTTCGCCGAGGAGATCAATAGCCTCTTCAGCGACCACGATAAGCCCATCGTGTTCCCTTACCGTTCTTTGAACGAAAGCAGATATGGCGCGCTGCTCGTCGATAGGCGGCACCGGAAACGCAAAACCAGCGATTTTCTCCAGATGCAGATTGGTGACAGTGCTTTGTTTTGCATCAGCCGAGATTTGGACCTCGATCGCCTTCGAAAGAAACACATCTTTCGCAAAGTGCGCATCTAACCGTTCATTAAACTTGATCAAGCAAAGGCTCACGAAGATGCTAAAATCCCATTCCCAGTCGATCACCATCGGAACTCCGATGGTGCCGTTTTTCGATAGCAGGAGGTCGCCGATCTGGGGATTGCATCGCCTGATTAGCTCATCATGTTCTTCGACCGGGATTCGCTTCACCTCATCCATATTGATGCGGCGGCGAGTGATATCTGTCACTCGGAGGAACGGAACACCATCATCGACGTAGGTTGGCGTGAAATGCGCGCCATCGACAATCTGCCGGGTCAGATGGCGAAGTTTGCTTACGGCCCAATGCTCGGGCACTTCGCCGAGCCATTCGATGCCGCTGTCCTTCATAGGGGCGTGCGGATCGAGGCCCTTGGTGACGGCGTGGGAGATGATGGCTTGCCGCTTTTCCTTCAGCAGCGCGATCAAGCGCCGCTGCTCCTCAATGAGCGCGTCGATCTTGGCGGTTTCGCGGTCGAGGAAGGCGGCGATGGCGACCTGCTCTAACTCGGGCGGCATAGCTAAGCTAATGCGCACCAGATCACTCGCGTTGATAGCCGGGTAGCTGACACCCACGGAACGGGCGATCACCTCACTTATGAACGCTTCGCTGCGCACAGCGTAGCCGAGAAACCCGGAATCGGCGTGGCGGGGCCGCAGCACGCAAAAGCCTGTGGATGCGATGAGGTTGTCAGGTGCCTTCGGAACAGAGGCAATCGCCCGCAAATAGGTGCGGACGGTAGAAATCAGGATGTCTCCATCGCGCACCACTCGACGGGCCCGAGAGGGGGCTGATCCAAACTGAAGTTCCTGAGTCTCAATGACACCCGAAACGGCACTTATGCCGGATATTTCGACATACTTGATCTCTTGGTCGGCTGGGGTGCTTTCAGTCAGCACCTCGTCGTTGAATGATGCTACGCGGTAGATCGGCATCACCGTCCAATGACTCGGCACGTGGCCCAGCCACTCCACGCTGCTGTCCTCATAAGATGGATACACCGGAAAGCTCACGCAGCGAGCCCTTCCAGCATGCCCTTGATCCGGTCAGTGACGGCCTCAAGATCGGCGTCGATCTCAGCGAGCGGACGCGGCGGCTCGAACACGTAGAAGTGGCGAGTGAACGGGATTTCGTAGCCGACCTTAGTCTTGTCGTGGTCGATCCACGCATCTTCAGCGTGGGGCAGCACCTCGCGCGCGAAGTAAGTTTCGACGTCCTCACTGAGCGGCACGTTCTCGGTATCGCGAAGGGCGCTATCTGGCTGCTTTTTACCCTTCGCCTTGCCACGCTGGCCCAGCACGATCCCGCCCACCTCGTCGCGAAGCGGTCGCTCGACGGTAATGGTGCGATAGCCGAAGGCGCTGTTCGGGAAGATGCGCGACAGCGGCGCGAGCTTTACCTTGCCGCTCTCCGGTGCTGAGGGCACCGGCTCGCCCTCGACCACCACGTCGCGCGCGACCTCCTTACCCTCGGCGTCAAAGCTGGTGGCAAGCCGCGCTTCAGTGAACCCGCCGAACAGCTTGGTCACCGTGGCGATCTGGGCGTCCGACATTTCCTTGCGCTTCGAGCCCAAGGATTTGCGCATCTTGCGCCACATGGACGAGGCGTCAATCAACTGAACCTTGCCCCGGCGAGTCTCCGGCTTCCGGTTGCTAATGATCCAGACGTAAGTGCTGATCCCTGTGTTGTAGAACATGTCGGTCGGCAGCGCGACGATCGCCTCAACGAGGTCGTTCTCCAGCACGTAGCGGCGGATTTCGCTCTCGCCGCTGCCCGCCCCGCCCGTGAACAGGGGCGAGCCGTTGAGGACGATCCCGAACCGACAGCCTCCCTCATTGAGTGGGCGCATCTTCGACAGCAGGTGCATGAGGAACAGCAGCGATCCGTCCGACACGCGCGGCAGACCGGGGCCGAAGCGGCCATCATAGCCCTTCTGCTCATGCTCGGCGCGAACCTGCTTCTCAACCTTCTTCCACTCGACGCCGAAGGGAGGGTTGCTGAGCATGTAGTCGAAGGTGCGGCCGTGGTGGCCGTCGTCAGACAGGGTGTTACCCTGCACGATATTTTCGATCGGCTGCCCTTTGATGAGCATGTCGGCCTTGCAGATGGCGTAGCTCTCTGGGTTCAGTTCCTGACCGAACATGGTCAGATGCCCTTGAGGGTTGTGCTCAGTGAGATACTCACCCGCGACCGACAGCATGCCGCCCGTCCCCGCCGTGGGATCGTAGATGGTGCGCACGATCCCCGGCTTGGTCAGCGCGTCGTCATCCTCGACGAACAGCAGGTTGACCATAAGGCGGATGACTTCACGCGGGGTAAAGTGCTCACCGGCCGTCTCGTTCGAGATTTCAGCGAACTTGCGGATCAACTCCTCAAAGGCGAGGCCCATCGCGGCGTTGTCCACCTTGTCGGGGTGGAGGTCGATGCGGGTGAACCGCTCCGTGACCTGATAGAGCAGTCCCGACTTGGCGAGCCGGTCGATTTGGGCATGGAACTCGAACTGCTCGAAGATATCGCGCACGGCGGGCGAGAAGCCATCAAGGTAGCGGACGAGGTTGGCGCGGATATTATCTTGATCGCCCATCAGCTTGCTGAGGTCGAGCGGATCGATGTTGTAGAAGCCCTGCTTGGCGGCACGCAGGAGGAATGGCTCGGGGTTCAGGCCCAGCGCCGTCTTGGCCTCAAGTTCATTGAGCACCGCCGCCTTGGTGGGTTCGAGCACGCAATCGAGACGGCGCAGAACGGTGAACGGCAGTATGACCCTGCCGTATTCCGACTGCTTGTAGTCTCCTCTCAGCAGGTCCGCTACGGACCAAATAAACGACGCAAGTGCCTGATGATTCACAATCCACCCCTATACAGCGCGGAGAGGTAGCACATCTGACGTTTCCAGAAACCGAAAACGCCACCTCCATCCGGAGCGTCCATTACCTCAAGCTGGGGCGCTGACAGGTTGGTCTTTCGCGTCATTGTTACATCTCGCTTGACTGACGCTCCACGACGCGCTCGCCGGGGTTTGATCCGGCGCGGGATGTTTACATCGAGAGGGGGCGCTTGTGCGATCGCGGACAATAACGTTTGAACAGCGCCGCGCCCGGCAGCGCGCTATCCGTTGGGGTTAGTTCGATCCGAATTCGAGAGTAGACGCAGGAACATAGATCAACGCTATAAAACCGGCTGCGACAGGCGCGGAGCGCCTGGAGCGTGCCGCTCCAGTCACCTTCATCGTCACAACATCATCTTGTCCGCAGCCATTCCGCAACCCTCCCTGAATTGCCATCTGTCAGACCCATGATTTTCTGCCGATTCTGCGCGCTCACTCCGCCTGTTCCGAAATCGAATGGTTGAGGAATGGGCGGCCCTATCGGGGCGGTTTATTCGACGACTTCGTAGGGCCACTGCCAAGGGGACTGGAGGAATGTTTTCCCGCCTTTCCGATCCGACTCCTTCACCCAGAGACGAAACCGTGTGCCAACACGATGCGCATCACGCAGCTTACGCGACCATTGGACCTGCATGTCTTGCGGAAACATCTGCCCCTCTATGGGCCGCAGGCGAACCTCGAACTTACTGCCCGCCTTCCGGGCGGAATAAGTCTCGACGATGATCTGATGATAGTGCTCCCAAGGCATTGCCATTCGTCTTCCCCCTTGCGGCCAACAGCATACTGCTCGGACAATGGGTGCTGGGCAACGGGCTGATGATATGCGTGGCTTTCGTAATAGCTGAACACCAGTCAGATGGCATAAGGTCTTCAGAATGAACTGAAAATCTGCTCGTGAACTGGTATAATCCTGCCATGACCAAACGCGTGGCCCTTTACCTTCGTGTCTCGACCGACGCCCAGACCGTCGAAAACCAGCGCCTCGAACTCCAAGCTGTCGCTGACCGTCTGGGATGGACCGTCGTCACCACGTTGGCCGATGAAGGCATCTCGGGAAGCAAGGGCCGGGACCAACGTCCAGCCTTCAACACGTTGATGACGATGGTGACCCGGCGCGAGATCGACATGGTGATGGCGTGGAGTGTGGATCGCCTCGGTCGGTCACTCCAGCACCTCGTCAGCTTCCTGTCCGAGATCAACGAACGCAATGTCGACCTGTATCTCCACGTCCAAGGGCTCGACACCTCCACCCCATCGGGGCGGGCGATGTTCGCAATGCTGGGCGTCTTCGCCGAGTTCGAGCGCAGCATCCTCCGCGACCGCATCATGGCGGGGCTCGCCCGCTCCACGAAAAAAGCAGGCCGACCGTCGCTCGACGCTCACACCGAGCATCGCGCCCGCACGCTCCTTAAAAAAGGCACCAGCATCAACGCCACGGCGAAGTCACTGAAGATTGGCGTCGCCACAGTTCACAGGATCAAGGCGAGGATGATGGCCCAAGCTGCTTGATCCGCCAGCGTCGCGCCCACGGTGAACGTCATCGTCGTGATGACCGTCACCGCGAACATCACTCGCACGGTTGAGGAAGACGATATGACCAGCACGTTTGCCGCATGGTCGAGGCGGACGGTTCTGTTGTAGCGCGACGATCTGGATGAGAAGTTAGCGACGATCAGGATGAGAAGCGCTGATCGCGACGAGGTCGTTTTGGTGTGTTTGATTGCCGCTGGCAAGACCTATGTCTCAGGTTGATTGTCGGGGAG
>NZ_JANZXB010000028.1 GCF_025371035.1 Sphingomonas sp. LC-1
CATTCTTGTTGACGAACACGATGCCGCTCAGCACCCGCTGGTCATCCACGCGCGGCTTACCATGGCTCTTGGGAAAGAACGGTCGCAGCCGCTCCATCTGCTCATCCGTCAGCCAAAACAGGTCGCTCATTCCAGTCTCCTTGCGGAGCCTGAATCAGATCGCGATGCTCACATCAATAGGTCCTGACCCTAGAGACCGGGCCCTCGAAGGGACGGACGGAATGAAGCGGAAGCAGTTTTCGGAAGAGCAGATCATCGGCATTCTGAAGGAGGCCGAGGCGGGTGCGGTGGTGACGGAGCTGTGCCGCAAGCACGGCATGTCGAGCGCGACCTACTACGCCTGGAAGGCCAAGTATGGCGGCCTGGAGGTGTCCGAGGCGAAGCGGCTGCGGGCACTGGAAGACGAGAATGGCAGGCTCAAGCGGCTGCTGGCCGACGCTATGCTGGACAATGCGGGGTTGAAAGACCTGCTGGCAAAAAAGTGGTGAGCGTGGCCGCCAAGCGGGAGGCGGTCGCGCGGTTGCAGGCTGGGTTCGGGATGAGCGAGCGGCGCGCCTGCGCCGTGATCGGGGCCGACCGGACGAGCATGCGCTACCGCTCGTGTCGCGATGGCGACGAGGATCTGCGGGCACGTCTGCGCGAGTTGGCCGGCCAGCGGCGCCGTTTCGGCTACCGCCGACTGCACATCCTGCTGCGGCGGGACGGCGTCACGATCAACCGCAAGAAGACGCAGCGGATCTACCGGGAGGAGGGGCTGACGGTCAGGCGCAGGAAGGGGCGAAGGCGCGCCGTGGGCGCGCGGGCGCCTGGGCCGGTGCTGGCGCTCCCCAACCAGCGCTGGAGCCTGGACTTCGTGCATGACCAGCTTGCCACTGGCCGGCGGTTCCGCGTGCTCAACATCGTCGACGACGTCACGCGCGAATGCCTGCGTGCGGTGGTGGACACCTCGATCTCCGGCAAGCGGGTCGTGCGCGAGCTGGTCGACCTGGTAGCCGAGCGTGGTCGGCCAGGCATGATCGTCAGCGACAACGGCACCGAGCTGACCTCGAACGCGGTGCTGGTCTGGTCGGGCGAGGCAAAGGTCGAGTGGCACTACATCGCGCCGGGCCGCCCCATGCAGAACGGCTATGTCGAGAGCTTCAACGGCCGCATGCGCGACGAGCTGCTCAACGAGACCCTGTTCCTCAGCCTCACTCACGCCCGCGCCATGGTCCGGGCATGGGCCGACGACTACAACACCGAGCGTCCGCACTCGTCGCTCGGCTACGCCACCCCGGCGGCCTTCGCCGCCGAGATCGAGAAGCAACGGCCTGGACGCGTCCAGGCCGTTGCTTCGGGTGCGCTCGTGCACCACAACAATCGCCGGTCTCTGGTTCCGGCTGGATGAAAGCCGGGGGTCACGTCAGCGCCCTTGCGCGATCCATCGGCGGCCATCGTTGTAGACCTTGATATCCGCCGCCCCCTCGTTCACCTCAGTGCCCTTCCACCTTGATGGGCCGATGGGCGTGACCGTCACGGTGAGGCCGTCACCCGCCCAGCGATCATAGGCAAACGGGAAAAGGTCGCCAGCGCCGGTCGCAGGCCGAAGTCGCACGATGCCGCTGGCCAGACGGATCACGGCGCGGTCGTCGGCTGCGGCGAAGCGCATGCGTCTGTCCTTCGCCAGCGACCACGAGCAGCCAGTCCCCGCGGCTCCCGCGTTCATGACCATTGCCATCGAGAGCGGCCGTAGCGGTACTACGGCCTCAGTGGTCCCGACGCCGTTTCGCGGGACGCCTACTGGCATGGTCGCGAGCGTTGGCGCGGCGGCCATCAGCGATAACGCGGCGACAGGCTCAAATAGCGAGACTGTGGCCCTGTTCATACCCGACCTCAAAAAGCACCGCGCGCCGCAGCCGGCGCTTCGCGCACGGCGGCCGATTTTACCGCCGCCTCATCGGCAAGACGCGCGTTTCGCCCGCGGGTGCCGAATATCTTGAGGGACCAGGCGTCGGACCTGACGGTGATGCGCGGATTGGGCTCCATGGTCAGATCGCCGCCGCATCGGCTCGTGCACCACGATCCGTTCGACGGGACGCCCTCAGTTGGCCGCCCGTACTTGGCCTCGACCTGCGCAAGGAGAGTCGCCGGATCGACGCGGTTGGTCGACACCGTCAGGTCGATCCGGTCGACGATCTCCCCCGTCGGCGTCTGCGCCATGAACAGGCGGAGATGCTCACCAGCAGGACCCTGGCAGGTCAGCTCACCAACGGCCGTGCCATCCGGGCCGAAGCCGTCGGGGATGCCTTTGCGCTTGCGGATCTCTCGATCGACGAGTTGCCGGAACGATGCCGACTGGTATGTCGAGCACCGGTAGGTCCCCGCCAGCGCTGCCTGTACCGCGGCCAGCGGCATCCCGAGGCGGACGCCGGCGACGTCCATCGCCAACGGTTTAGCGGAAGACGCGGGTTGTGCGGCCAATCGCGCCTTCTGCGCCATGGCGGGAGCGGTGGCGAGCGACAACGCCATTACGGCACCGATGGCAGCAGCCTTGGTCATTTGCATCATGGTGTTCCTTGACGACCCGGCGCTCGGCGCCTGGGTCATGGTGTCGGTCGAAATGAATGGGATGGTGACAGTCACATCGATCGTCAGCGCGGCATCGGACGCCAGCCGTCACTCTGCAGCTCGAACGCCGTCGTCGCCTCCTTCTGCTCGGCCATCTGCGCCTGTTCTCCCGGCGGCATGACCGGGATCGGATCGACACCGCGATAGGTATAGGTGACCTGGCTGACCCGATGACCGGCAAAGTCGGTCGGCTCGGTCCAACGCACCACGTCGACAACCTCGCCTTTCGCGAGGCAGAGCGACGGCACCGAAACCATGGCGTTCGTCGCCTTGCGCTCGACCGCGTGAAGATACGGCGCGCCCTTTGGCGTCGGCGCGTAGGAGATCAGTGGCTGGCGGACGAACGGGTTGGTGGACCCGCTCCACCGCGCCGGCTTCTCGAACGTCGTGCGCGTGACGAGTCCGACGCTGGCCAGACCATCCAGCATCGCGACCGCCTTTCCGTCGGAACCCGGTCCTGCCATCGGCGCCCTCGGTGAGGTGACGATCGGAAAACCCGATCCGCCGGGCTCGCCCTCGACCTCGTACCGCATCACATCGATCGGGTGGCAGAAGACGTCGCGGACGACGGGATCGAGCGCGGCCGCGAACGCCTCCTTGCTCAAGGCTTTGGATTGGCCGCACCCGCTCAAGCCGGTGGCGGTTGCGAAGAGCAGGACAGCGGCGGACATGGATGATGTGGACATAGGTGTTCCTTGCGGTCAGCGGATGACGAGATTGAAGAAGGCGGCCACGTCTGACGCGCCGCGGACATGACCGGCGTCGAAGGCATGGGCGACGCCGAAACGCAGCGTTGAGGAAGGTGCCAGCGCGGTGGACCAGCCGAGTTCGAGATCGAGCTCGCGCGCGGTCGGCGACAGATCGAAGGTCCGGCGCTCTTCGGCGAGCGCGCCCGACATCAGGTCATAGGCGACAGGCACCATCAGCGACGCCCGCGCCCGTTCGACGCGCAGGGGCGACGACAGGCCGAGCGTTGCCAGCCCGCCGAACAGCGGTCGCGCGCCCTCGACCGCGAAGGCGGTGCTGACGATGCGGCCTTCGAAACGGATCGGGCCGTCGCTGCCACTGTCGACGCTGGTGGTACCCGTCGTAGCACGCGCGGTCAGCGAGACGCCCGCCACGGTGCGGTTGGCGACGAGAGTGGCGAGCGTCGTCCGACCGCCACGCAAGCCCGATGCAGCAACGCCACCGCCGAACCCTAGCACCCGGCCGTATTCGGTGAGGTCGGTTACCTCCAGGCCGATGCCAAGCGGGGTGGCGAAAGTGACGCCGCGCAGGTTCGCACTGCGGTCGCGCGACGAGCCCGACGAGAACGATGCCGACCAGCCTCCGCCGCTCCATGACGACCACAGGCCTCGGGGCTGGCCGACCACGCCGCGCAGAGGAGAACCGGTGAGGGACAAGCCGCTACCGTCCACCGCTGTGTTCGCGCCGACCGTCACCGTCTGCCCGGCTGCGGGCGAGAAGCTCGCCACCGCCGGCCGGTTCGCCGTTGCGCCCTGCCACGGACCAACCACGTCCTGCCCGGCGAAGCCCAGCCGTGCTTCGCTCACCGACGAGCGGCGGACGGGCAGCGAATCGACCGACCCGGTCATGCCGCCGGCCAGCAGTCCCGATGACCGTGCGCGGATGCCGGTCGTACCCGTCATGGCGAAGTCGCGGCCGTAGCGGTCGAACACCGTCATGCTGCCCGCAGCCGTCGCAATCATCGACGCTGTCGCCGAGCCGCCAAACGGTGCGGACACGTCGAGCGATGAATAGCGGGCGAGCACCGCCTGCGCCGCCGCGAACGACGAGGCCGGCGCCTGCGCCTGCATCGCCTTCTCGACGTTGAGCAGCCCCGCGCCATAGATCGGGTCAACTCCGGGGGCGCCCATGTCGGTGGCGGTGTCGAGCAGGATGCGGGCGATCGCCTTGCCGCCGAGTTGCGGCCAATACTGTTTCAGCAGCGCCGCCGCCCCGCCGACCGCAGGGGCCGCGAAGCTGTTGCCGGTGACGGTGGTGATGCTGCCGTCCTTGTCGATCGCCTGCACATTCACCCCCACCGCCGCGATCATACGGTCGGCGAGCACCCCGGCGTTACCATTGGCGGAACGCGGGTTGCCGTTGGCGTCCACCCCGATCGCGAACAGCAACCAGTCGGCATTGGCGCGGTCGCTGCCGACGAGGGTTTCGGCGAACTGGCCGGCGAAGCTGTCCTTGCCGGTCTCGTTCGCGACGGACTCGACCAGCAGCCGGTCGGCGGCGCGCAAGCCATCCATCGCCGCGCGCTGTTCGGTCGCGACCTGTCCGCCGCCAAAGCCGTTCAGCGACATCACCGTGACGAACGCGCCCTTGGCGACGGCTTCGCGCAGCGCCGGGGCAATCAGACCTGCGTTCGGCTGCGTGCCCTCGCGGATCGGTGTCGTGCTGCCCGCGGTCACGCCGTCCAAATCTGGTCCCGTCACCTTGAGCACGAGAATTGTCGCGTCCGGGGCCAGCCCCTGCATGCCGGAGCCATTGCGCGCCGCCGCTGCGATCGACGCGACCTTGCTGCCATGGCCATCATTGTCGTCGATCGCGAAGGGCGGCACCGTCTCGCCTGGACACGTCGCACAGCGGGCAACGCGCTGCTCGAAGCCGGTGCTGTCGACCGAAATGCGACCGGCGAACTCGGGTGAGGACCGCGCGATGCCGCTGTCGATGATCGCGATCGTCACGCCCTTGCCGGTGATCCCGCGATCATAGGCATAAGCCGCCTTCGCGCTCACAACGGCGGCGGATGCTTTGTACTCAGCGGTATCCGCAGCCGTTGGTGTTGGTGAAGGCGTAGGGGATGGCGTCGGCGTTGCCGCCGGGGTTGGCGAAGGCGTACCGGTCGGCGGGGCATTCCCACCGGGTGTGTTCACGCCACTGCCGCCCCCGCCGCATGCGGCGAGCAACAGCGCCGCCGTTGCCGCAGTCGAATTCCTGATGATGGCAAGCCGCCTGCTGCGGCATCTATAATTTGCACCCACGCCCGAACCCCCGTTCGCGCGGTGCTGACAGGCTGATACCAGCCGGCGGCACCGCCCCTGTTGACGAGGCGGTGCCGGCCCGTGAGCCGGAAGTTGAGAACCCGCGATTAGACGAGCGCGAACGCCTTTAGGCCCGAAGACCCTGGACATACGCGTCCGCCTCCCGGCCGAAACTGGTTCGGGCCGGGCATTCGGCTACTAATCGCAAGGTTCTCACGCCTCGGTCCGCCTGCTGACGAACAGTCCACCTCTACGCCGGGCGGGTTAACAATCTCAAGCGCTGAACTGCAGCTACGATGTTATCGGGCGTAACTCGTGGACGAGATCATGCATTATTCGAAGGCGGCATGGTGGCCAGTTCTGCCCTTAAAAAACCGGCCGACCTCCGCGGCATTCCTGCAAACAAGCGGGAACAGCATCCTTCAATCCATAAAGCGGACGAACGCAAAAATTCAGACAACCGAAGCAATTTTTTCATCCTCCTGTCCGAATATCCCGGCTGGTCCGCTTTTATGATTGGGAGGCATCGTCATCTCGTCCGCTCCCCCCTCAATCGCCGACGAACCTGCCGGCGACAGCCATTATACGCCGGCCGAGATCGGCGTGATGCTGGGCACGCTCACCGATTCGGACAAGCAGCGGCTCCTTGCTTCGTCGCGCTATCTGGCAGGCGACCGGTATATCTTCGCCGCGGATTTACGTCAGGAAGCCTTCGTCCGGGCCCTTGAAGGGCGGCGCAAGTGCCAGCGTAGCTGGAACGTCACCGATTTCCTCGTCGGGATCATGCGCAGTCTGACCTCCGCTGAGCGTGAAGCTGATATAGCCGGCCACCGCCCCGTTCTGATCGGCACATTTGGTGAAGGCGGCATCGATCCGGCGTCGCCCGCACCCTCGCCGGAGCAGGTCGGCCATGACGCCATACATTACCGCCGTACAATCGCTGCGATCCGCGAGGCAATTGACCGCGACCCCCGCTTGACAGCGCTGGTCGACGCGTTGCTGGATGGGGCCAAAGGTGCCGAGCTTCAGCGGCGGTTGGACATCGATGCGACCGAACTCGCTTCACGCCGCAGGCAGCTCAAGCGCGTGCTAAATAACGCTACAGCGAATAGGAGCGTACCGTGATGCCCCAGGATGTTGAACTCGAGCAGCTACGGCTAATCGACGACTTCCTCGAAGGCGACAGCGATAACCCCCTCGCAAACGATGACTTCGACACCGAACTCGAACTAGCAATCGCGGCGGCCGAAAAGTCGAAGCTGCGCCGTATCCGCCGCTTCATCGAGCGCGACAAGAACGTCGCATGGAAGGCTTCACTAAGTAACGTCCGTTTACTTTTCAGAAATTCGAACATATTCTAGAATACTTCCTCAGCAGCTTCAGCAAACCAGGCAGGTTGAAAGGCGTATAATTTCCTGAGTTTCACACTGTTCGCTCAGAACGCTTCTATCGCTTTCTAATTTTTGCTTTTAAGTCATTTGCGTACGAAACGGCTCTCCGCACTCTGGACAAGCTTAGTGAAAAAGCGGGATTTGGACGAGGGCGTCATTTCAAAACAAATTTTTTCGAACCGCAGCTTTTGCCACCGGCTGACTTTCGCATACCCGACCCGTGACGACTCCTTTTTCGATTGGGCATCATCGTTTCCTGCCATGGGAAGCTCGGGCGGCGGCCGATTTGACCCTCGATGCATTCGTTCGTGATCGTCTGAACAAGCTGTTGCCCCGCCCAAGGGGTCGCCTACTGCTGGAGATGCTCTAGGCGAAGCGGTAAACGCCGCCCGCCTGCGCCGCGACGAAGCATTCGGGTGCGATACTCGCAGCACGCAATGCCGTGGCCAATTCCTCAACCGGCTCTTCGCGTGCCTCATCGGTCAACTGGAACGTACCCCAATGGATGCCGAGCGCTCGCCCCGCCCCTACATCGTTAAAGATCCGCACCGCGTCGGCCGGATCGACATGCTGCGCGGCCATGAACCACTTCGGCGCATAGGCACCGATCGGGATGAGAGCCAGGTCAGGTGATCCCAAGCGTTCGCGAACCTCACCGAAGATACGCCCGTCGCCATAGCCGGTATCGCCGACGAACCAGATCGTCCCCGCAGGCGTGTCCAGATAATGGCCACTCCACAGCGTCATGCGTGTGTCACTCGGCCAGCGGTTCGACCAATGGTTGGCCGGGGTCAGCGTCGTCGCGATGCCGTTGCCGAGGTCGAGCCGATCCCACCAGTCGCCGCTCACGCAACGCGCAGCTGGCACCGCCGCCCGGACGACCGCATCATTACCGAGCGGCATCGCCATCAGCGGATCGTGCGCGGCATGAAGGCGCCGCAACGTGTCGAGGTCGAGATGGTCGTAATGGGCGTGGCTCAGCAGCACGACATCGATCGGGGGCAAGTCGTCGAACGCGATCCCCGGCGCGGTGACCCGCCTCGGCCCGACGCGACGGAACGGACTGGCACGCTCCGACCAGACCGGGTCGGTGAGGATGTTCACCCCTGCCGCCTGGATCAGCAGCGACGCATGGCCGACCATCGTCACGCACAGGCCATCGACGCGCGCCTCAGGCTTGGCGGGCGTCACCGGTACCGATTTCGGCCATTTGGCAGCAGCCCCCGCCAGCTTCCAGCGCAGGATAGCGCGCAAGCCTCGATCGGTGCTGGGCTGGCCCGGATTGAAGAATCGGGTACCGTCGAAGTGATCGCTCGGCGGCCCGTCATAATAGCGGTTGCGAGCCATGGTCAGGCGACGCTCATCAGTTGCGACGGATAGGCGTTCAGCATCGTCAGCGCTTCCTCCACCGGGGCGGTCAGCCAGCGTTCCTGATCTTCGGCCAGCAGGATCACCGGCATCGCCTTGGGGTGCTTGGGCGCCACCAGCGGATTGGGCTCGGCCGTGCAGAAGGCATAGACCCGGTCATGATCCTGATCGACCTTCCAAAGCCCGGCAAAACACGGCACCGCCTGATCCTCGACGGTGAACCACCAGTTGGTATCGCCTCGCGCCTTCCGATCGGCGACAGCCTTGGGTTCGGAGAAGCGGGTAAAGGGCACAAGGCAGCGATGCTCGGCCTTCATCAGCCAAGGCTTCCACATGTTGCTCTGCATGTTCCGGGCGTTGGTCCACCAGTCATAGAGGAAAGGCAGTTCCCCCTCGCGCGCTGGTCGCTTGCGCGGTTTGCGGGTTGGGAAGCCCCAGCGCATGGTGCTGAGCACCCGGCGCCCCTCCTCGACGCGGACGACATAGCCAGGCTTGCCGGGCGCTGCGTAATCCTTCTCGACCTCCAGCGTGTTGCTCGCATCGTCGACCGCAGCAAGCGCGTCGAAATAGCTCCGGGGATCGACCTTGATATTGTAAAGATTACACATTGGCCTGTTCGATCACGACCGGTAGCGCGAGACAAGCCTCTTCCACGTCGCGGCATCTGGATAGGGCAGAGCGGTGCCGGTGGGCTGGTCCCGGCCGATCACCACATGGGGACGCCGGATGCGTCCTTCCGCCTGGCATGCCGAGCAACATAGCCGTCGACCAACCACCCCCAGCGTGCCGTCCCAACCTCGCTGGTGAAACATCCACCAGAGCGCAACCGCGTCGAGGACGCGCACGTGACCGCATTTTGGACAGGTGAGGCGCAGCGTTCGCTTGTGCAGGGCACACTCCTCCAACGTGCGCAGACGCCGCCCGATATGATCGTGATCGGCTCCTGCCCTGCCTTCTCGGGCACCCCTTTCCCAGCCCTCATCTGCCACGACCCTGTCCCGTTCCGATTATCGATCCGCTTCCGCAACGCCTTGACCCACTTACAGAATCAACGGAACATATAGCGAACATATGAGTCGCAACAATGATGTCTTCCACCGCCCCACCGTAAGCGTCTGCTCACCACCGTCGCGATAAGCAGTTTATCGATCGTTCCTTCCTCGCCGGCCGGCCCATTGCGGATGTAGTCGCCTTGGGTGATGCTGCGGCATGAGCGACGATAACCTCAAGTGGC
>NZ_JANZXB010000029.1 GCF_025371035.1 Sphingomonas sp. LC-1
TCATACGAGTGCTCGTATGACTGGTCGTAGAACCAAAAACTTCCCGCACTGCCCGCGCCCTCGTCAAAGGCGACAAGCATCCCGAAGGCCGAGGCCACCGCAAGGCGGCCTACCGGCAACGCTTACAGATTACCCACTTAATCGGTTACTATGTATGGATGGCGGCAATGGCCATTGCCGCTTTATCTCTGCTGCATCTTCGAAAGGCCGATTAAAATTAGAATGCTAGCGCCTTGGGTTGCTCAAGCGGCAGAGAGCCCTTTGCCGCGGCGATGTGGATTCGGGATATTTGAACGTCCGCACCTTCGCTCACGCATCGGCATGCTCACGTCCGCTTTCGCCCAGAAGCGGTCGTTAGAATGCAGGCTGTTCAAGCGCCACCAGCTTCAATCTCGCGCGCTCCTCTGCGACGTTTATGTTCACCGCGCTCCTGAAGGCGTCCAGCCTCCCAATTAAAGGGAGAAGGTTCGCGGCTCGGTTCACAACCCGATCATCGGTGAGTCCGCGCAAGAAGCGACTGGACTCGTCAACTCGACCGAGCAGTCCAGCGGCAATCCCGGCCTCGTAGCCCCACCAACTCGGCCCCAAGCGTTCGGGAGAACTCTCGGCGCGCTGGATCACGAACTCGGCAATGGCTTGGAACGACGGAAAGCGCTCGTCCATCAGGCAGGCGTTGACCTGTGCGGCCTGCGCGATCTCCCGCGCCGCCCCCTTAAACTGCTCTTCGGTCTCAAACTCCACGTGTAATTGCGACGGAACCGCCTCGTTCAAACTCATGAAGCCAGCGCCTACCCATAGCCAGTGAGCGGCGTTCATCAGTGACACGCTCTTTGACCATCTCCTCGGGGTGAACTCCACGACGTTCAGCCACGAACCACGGTCTGCGAGCCAGAGGCGAGATCGCCCCTGCTGGCGAACGCCCAGCGGGGCTAACTGCTTCTTGGCAGCCGCCGCCATGATCCTGCTGTGGGTGTCGCCCATGCAGATGATGGTAGGCGGGTGAGCGCCGTCGTTTCAACACCGAACAGACTAAAACTCCCGTTCCGCAAACGACAACGAATGGACGTTCCGCTTATACCCAATTGCAGCCATTCCAAAGTGGGGGCATGGTCGGGCGATGATCCTAATTGTAGCGTCGTTGCTGTTGGCCGATCCTGCTCAACAGCTTGTAGCGTTCCCGTTCGCTGAAGGCCCTGCGGCAGGGGTCAGCGAGATTAAAGCAGCCATTGTAAAGTGTCATGCTCCTGCAAAAATAGTTCAATCAGGTGATAGGGCGACTGTGACACTGGCAATTACCCGATCGAAACGCGGATCAAACTGCTTGTCCGCTTGGATCGCTGAACACCCTGATGTTGGCTTCATTAAATATGGATTTATCGGTCGCGAACAGCAGTAAGTCTGCGCGACCGAACGTCTGCTATCGCCCATAGCGGACATTCGAGGCATGTGCGAAGGTCGCGCCATGGAATGCATAAGCGACGACACGCCTGCGGATCGGCTCTACCTCAAAGGCTTGGCGATCCGATGTGAGCGGCACACGGGGAAGTGGCTACCGATCATGTGGCACCTTGCTCTACGCGGATATGCAGGTGCGATGATTGAACTTGCTGATTGGTTCTCTGACCATGGTAGCGCCGATCCTTTTGGCACGCCTGCGGACGCGTTTAGCCCCGCTGGGCTGTATCGACGCGCCTACAAACGAGGCGACTTGCGCGCGGCCCAACACATGGCGCTAAGCTGCTTCAATCGAAATAATATGGCTGGTTATAGGCATTGGCTAGCTCAGGGCGCCAAAGCCGGTGACAACGAAGCAAAGCACGAACGTCGGCGTTTCGAAACTCGGCTCTGGCATGCCGACGCTGGCAGGGTACGGCGACTGCGACCGAAGCAAAGACGGGATGGGTTCGCCTAGAGGCTGTTATGAACCTGCGGCGAGCGCGGCAGCCTGCTTGATCATGAGGCATGCGAAGGCGACGACATGAAGTCCAGCGAGTGTTTCGGAGTAGCGTTCGTAATCTTTAACGAGACGCCTGAAGCGGGTCGCCCATGCGAATGATCGTTCGACAACCCATCGTCGTGGCAAGAGGACGAAGCCGCGTTTGGCCTCGGGCAGTTTGACGACCTCAAGTGCGATGCCGTGCTTGGCTGCGGCGTGGGCGGCTCGCTCGCCGGTATAGCCCTGGTCGACCCAGGCCAGTTCGACGGCATCGTCGGTGACGGCCTGTATCGTCCGGGCGAGCCGTTCCACCTCGCCGCGATCCTCTGCATTGGCCGGCGTTACGTGGAGTGCCAGCAGATGACCCAGCGTATCGACGGCCATGTGGATCTTCGAGCCCTTCTTGCGTTTGCCCCCATCATAGCCGGCACGTTCGCCGCTCTCGGGCGTCGAGCGTAGCGTTCGGCTGTCGATGATCGCGGCGGTCGGCTCGGCCGCGCGTCCCGTCGCCAATCGCAGCACCGCGCGCAGGTCATCGACCAGCGCTTCGAAACAGCCTGCCGCCAGCCAACGCTGCGTCTGCTGGTACACAGCCGCCCAGGGTGGTAGATCGTTCGGCATCCACCGCCACGGCGCTCCCGTCTTCACGATATAGCGCAGACCGTTGAACACCTCGCGCAGGTCGTGCTCCCGCTGACCGGCATCCTCGCGCTGCAACAGCAGGTACGACGCAACCAGCGACCATTCCTCGTCGCTGACGTCAGACGGATATGGCTTGCGGCAAATGCTCATCCAGTAACGGATCAATCAGGCACGCACCCAAGTCCATAACAGCTTCTAGAACCACATCAACCTTCCCCGGCAAGCGGACGGTCTGCAAATGCCCAATTGCAGACGTTCCTACAGCCAAACTTCCCGTACCGGGTCTGCTCGCTCAAATTCCCAATTTTGCGCCATATTCAGCACATCATCGAACGACTCTTCCGGATGCGAAGTCGTGCATAGAAAGCGGCCCGGAGTAGAGCCGTCTTCTACAACAAGCCAGCCTATTTTTTCTTCTAGCTCCTCACACCCGGGTCCGTAGATGGCTAGCAACGACACACCGTCGGCAAGACACTGCTCTACGAACGCTGTCAGTCGGCTCTCATCCTTCATGGGACTGTTAAGGATAATCTTGCGCGCGAGTTGCATAGCCGGGAGGATAGGCAACGCCCTCAACGTCTGCAAGCCACCGAAAAGTGCATTGGTCAGGTCGTCCCGGTACCCTTGTCGTAGAGGTATAGCGTCACCGGACACACCTCTTCGTTGGCCCACGCGACCGCTTCCGCGACAGTGACATTCTCACGCTGGTCGTAGGTCAGATCGTCATCGGTCGGCCGTTGTTCGTCCGCATCCTCGCAGGCATTGTCATGCGAAGTCGCCTCGATGATGGCGTTAACCTCGCGCCAGCGATACGGCCTCGTTCGGCTGTCGATGATGTTGCAGATCATGCCGCGAACCTAGCGGCAGCCCGCCATCATGCAACGTCCACTTTCCACCAATAGCTGACGGGCCGCTAACGCCAAATATTCGCCGTTTGGCCGATCATGCAGAATAGGAGCCGCTTGGCGGCGTGGGGCGATGATCGCGGCGCTCGGCGATGAAGCTGACAGCTGCCGCGTCGCTTCAAGGACGGAGACAGTGCCAGCGACCAAAGAACGCCAGCGCATCACCATACTGGTGGCGACCGAAGCATGCCTTGGGGCCGGTGCCTTGGGCACCGACCCCGTAACCCATTACCGCTCCCAGATGCGCCCACTGGCACAGTTGACGAGGAAGGAGTTGCTGTCGAGTTGCATCTTCACGCCGGGACGCAGCGGGGTGGCCTGCTTGATCGTGCACCTGGCATCGAAGGGCAGCGGCATGACATCGAGCGGCGTGAGGCCGAGCAGCGTTTGTGCGTCGTCTGCGTCGAAATCCTCTTCATACCATTCGAGGAACTCGCCGCGTTTGACGATCCGGCCAGGGGCCGAAATCTCAGCCTCGATGCAACCGTCGCGCCAGTATAGGGTGGCATAGACCGGCCCCAGTGGGGTGACGAACTGCACGACCGTGTCATAGTCGATCGCCAGACGAGCAAGTACCTCCGCCTGACCCTCTGGCGCGTAGCGCACGACAGCAGCGGCGAAGGAGTCGATCTCACCGTCTGCGCCAAGCGCGCGCACGGCGTCTCGTGCTTCGCGGCGACCGACGATCTCGTGGGTGGCGCCCTGGTTTGGATACACGCCCTCGAAGGGAGCGGGCATGAAGTTTCGCACCACGCCGGGACGGAAGGCATCGTCGATGGCGTCATAGTGGACGTAGAAGCCGAAGTGCTTGTCGGTATGTTGCCGGTGAAGGTCGATGGCGATCGCGTGCAGCGCGACGCCAACCGCATCGTTCGAGATCTTGCTCTCGGCGATCTGGCGCACCGCGCGAGCTTGATCGGCTATGTCCTGCCGACGGTGCCACATGGCTCTCATGTCGTTAGCGATCGACAAGGCCAGGAACTTGATGTCCTCCGGCATGGCGGCGGCGAAGCAGGCCGCACCGGTGCTGTTGACCTCCCGCTGCAATACCACGCCGCCAGCGTCGTGAAAGGGCGGGAATGCGAGCAGATTTACGGGACCGTAATCCGAGATGTTGCTGGGCGAGGGCAGACCGATACATTGCCACGGCCGACCTTGAACCCATTTGCTGATGAATTCACGTAGCAACTCGAGGTTACGGCCATAGGCGTCGTGCCGGACGATCTCCATCGGAGACAGGCCCGGCTTGCCCGTCTGGATCACCCAGACTTCCTCTCCGATCTCGACCGAACCCGGTTCGTACGGCCGAACTACGGTGCCGAGCGGGAGGGTGAACGGCCTATCGTCTCCCTCGATGGCGAATAACAGAAGGGCGCCAAGCTCCTTGATTGCGTCATCGTCCAGAGTGTCGATTATATCGACGGCATCCTCACTCCCGCTGCATCGTAGATCGACCATGATTGCGGAAGCCAGGACAGTGGCGAGCGATGTTCCATTTTCCAGTTCAACTGAGCACAAGGCAGCATCGAACTTATCGACCAGCGTGGCTTCAAGCAGGTCAGTCGCGAACGTCTTCATTCTAAATACTCCTTTTTTCCTTTCTCCGGCTTTCGCCAATCTTCTTCAGAATCGATCGATTGCAGGTCGACTTTGAGGAGGGAAAAAGAGGAGAAGGGGCGACGTTCGCCCGGGACGCTGTCAGGGTTGATGAGCGGCCTGATGGCCGCGACATGCTCTATGGCTGGTCGGTGGGTATATCGGTCTGGCCAACATAGAAATGTCGGCTGTTGCGCTTGATGAGGACGCCGCGCTCCTCAAGTCTCTGGAAGTGCCAGGCGATGCTGCCAGCACGCGCGCCGGTCTTGCCGCCGCCTGAGGCACTGCCGACCAGCGACCGCGCGGGCAGGGGTTCCTCGGCATGCATGGCCTTGAGTATCTTCATGACGCGGTTGGCGGAGACGCGCTGACCATCGGCAAGGTCGGGGTAGGTCACGCCCATAACCTGCATCACGAGGTCGGTGCCCGGAGTGTAATCCTGCTCGACTCGTTGGGATCGGTCAGCGCGAGACTTCGCAGTGCGTGAAGTCTTCGGCTTGGCCCGGGACCGCGGCGGCGTCGGTTCGCTGGCATCAGTGCCCTCGTCATCGGTGGGGGCAGGGAGGCCCACCTCGCGGAACGCCCCCTGCGCGTCGCGAATGAGGTAGCGTGGCTCGCGGCAGACACCGAGCAGGTTGGCCTTGGCGGCATAGATGACGAGGAAGTCCTTGCGCTCGATATCGGGGAAGAGGTCGCGAAGCTCCTCCGCCTCGTAGTAGGGCCCTCCCTTCTCGCGCCATTCCTGGATGAGGCGCACCTCGACCGCCATGCGCGGTGCCGTGGTCCACATGGCAACGCCGCGCAGCCGGGATGCGGCGCTGCCCCACGGATCCTTGCGGGGGACGAAAGCCGCCTTCGGGACATGGCCGATGATCGTAAAGAAGACGCCGAGCGCTTCGCACAGGCGTCCGAGATAGAAAAAGAAGTTGGTGGTGGCCTCGCCCTCCATGCCGTCAAACCCGGCCATGCTGGTGGCGGAGTCCATGACCACGCCGACGATCCGGTCCTCCGGATCGTCGTGACGCGCGTTCCACTCGGTGATGTAGCGGCGAACCTCGACCATGACCTCGGAGGGCCGCCAGACGCGGTCGTCGCCGAAGCGCAGCAGGCTGGCGTTGGGGTGGCCGAACTCGTCCTCGGTCATGCTGAGGAACGGCATGACGTGGAGGCGCGAGCAGGTCTCGTGCGCGACGGCTGAACTTTGGTGCATCGTGTTCTGCACGATGTCGCGCAGACGGCCGACGATCTGCGGCCGGGCGTCCTCGGCGGTGAGGATCAGGACATGGCCGGTGCCGTTGATCTTGCCGCCCAGCCAGGTGGGCGCCCGGTGCTCCGGGCGACTCGCGATCATCGCCGCCATCCAGAGCAGAAGCTGGGTCTTGCCGGTCGAGCCCGCGCCGAACCAGACAGCGGCGCCCTGGGCCGCCAGCCAGCCGTCGATCCGGAAGGGGATCGTCGGGGTCGCGTCCTCGAAATGGTGGCTGGCCAGCCATTTGTCGGTCTCGGGCTGGGAGTCCCAGCGCCTCGTCGGCGCAACATGCGCCGACGCGGGTCGGCGATCCGAATGCATCGGATCGCTTGGTGTGGCATTCGATTTGGACATGCTGGCCAATCCCGGTTGCGGGTCGTGCTCATGATGAGCGCGACGGGAATTCAGCATTCAGCGTACAATGCCTTTAAATATGTTTATGGGCCATGGGCGGCTGAATGCATCAGCCGCCCTGGTCCCAGTGCGCGCGCTGAAAAAATCGCGGCACGGTTAACGCGGGCGCAGGGCTTTCGGCGCGATCGTCAGGGTGACGGCATCAGCTCTTCGACCTTGGCGGCTTCGAGCGCGAAGGCTTGGCCCAACATCTCGGCGCCGTAGCGCTCCCAGTCGGCGGCGTAGGGACGGTGGGAAAGGTGTTCAGCGACGAAGGTGGTCAGCCGTTGCGTTGCTTCTAGCGTCGACACGCTTCCGCCAAGCAGATGCCGCCAGCGCATGAGGAGCATCAGGGTTGAGAGGACATCCCCCTCCGCCACGGCCTTTACGGACGACCATTTGCCCTGATCCATCAGTTTGCTGACCTGATCCGGGCGGCAGGTGATCTTGGCCGGCACGCCGAGTTTGGCAGCGACCTCGGCGAGGTGCGCGGATTTGGCGCCGCCACACATCTCGCTCATCAGGTCGAGGTGTCCCGACGCCTCGCGCCGCCATGGCGAATGCAGGCCTGCCAGTGAAGGAGGCAGGCGCAGCCCCGCGGCGACGGCGGCGAGCATGATCTGCGGCATATCGGAGTGGAATCCGCCCCAGGTCACAATCTGGACATGACCCAGTTGCGCCATGTCGGCGAGAAAGGCAGCGACGATGCCAGCTTCGTCGAGTTCGGGACACCCGCGTGTCTCCATTCGCACCGGGCGCAGGCCGTCGTCGCCATCGGTGAGAATGAGCCAGGAGAGGGTGACGATCTTCTGGCACGGCCAGCGCGGCGTCACGCGCGGGTCATAGCGGCGCTCGCGCGACTCGATGTCGGCGACATCGGCAGGGGAGAAGGCGTTCGGCAGCTAGATAGCGACCATGGACTTGATGATCGTAGCGGCATTCCGCATCGAGGACGACGACATAAGCAGGGGTGTCACTCTTCCAGAGGCGAGCGGGATCGATATGCATGGTAATTCTCCTGTTGGAGGAAGGTCCGGGATGAGGGGGGTGGGCTTCAGAGAGCAGTGGGCTGCTCGCCCCGCCAGCGGTCCAGCGCCCGAAGTGCTGCCTGTGCGGGATGGTCAGCGTCGTCGAAATCGCCGAAGCCTTGAGCCCAGCATCGCCATCCGGCGATCGCCTCGCCGATCAGTTCGACCGCAGTGGTCGTTGGGTCCGGTAGCAGGATGGTCGGCATCTCTGCAGCGCACTCGTCAACCGGCGTCTGCGGCGGGCACATGCAGGGCATGAGATGCGCGCGCGCCTGGCGAAGGTGCCATGTGTGGCCGAGCGGCAGGGCCCGCCATCGTCCCGCCGTATCGACCGCGGCCGCGATGACCTGCGGATGGCGCGCCGGATCGGCCAGCGCGAGCAGCCGGTAGGGGACGGCGCCGAAGTTATCCCAGCTGATCACGGCATGGGGCAATGCGATGTGCGGCTCCAGCCAGTCGAGCAGATCAAGGACGGTGTCCCCTTCGCCGAGGCAGCGCGCCTCGGTCGAGAAGTGGTAGCCCTCATTATCCGGGGTGACGGAAAGCATGCCGATCCCGCAGAGGATACGGGCATCCGGTCTGTTACGCGCTGCGGGACAGGCCCCGATGGTGCGGATGGCGAGTGCGATCGACGCGGGCGCGAAACCGCGGTTCTCGACCGACAGGTCGATGAGAGACATAGATATTTCCTTGGGCATTGGCCGCATGGCGGCCGTGTGGGATCAGTCGGCGGCGGACAGCAGGTCCGCGACGTGCGCTTGCGCCGCGGGGTGATCGCTTTCGCCGAGCCAGACGGAGAGATGATCGCTGAGGACGGCGGCGATGCTGTGTCCGACCGGGTTCAGCGCGGCGAAGCGGCGTATGACGAGCCGAAAGGTGGCGATCGCATCGATTTGAACTTGCCCCTCGATCTCGCTGATGTCGGACCGCAGCCAGCTGGCGAAGCGGCGCCCCCGATCGACCTGAGCATGGAGAATGTTCATGTTCGTGCAGGCCTGCGCGAAGGTCAGCCGTTTGCCGTCATGGCTGGCGGTCAGGTTCAGGGCATATTGCTGACCGCATCCCGCGAGCGGGCGGATGCAGGGCGACCATTCGGCTCCCGGCAGGTGGTCTAGGGTCAGGACTCGTTGATCACAGCCAGAAGATGACGGTGGCAGCGAGGGTGATGGCGGAAAAGAAGGCGGTAGGGCAGCGATCGTATCGGGTTGCGACGCGGCGCCAGTCCTTGAGGCGACCGAA
>NZ_JANZXB010000003.1 GCF_025371035.1 Sphingomonas sp. LC-1
CATTCTTGTTGACGAACACGATGCCGCTCAGCACCCGCTGGTCATCCACGCGCGGCTTACCATGGCTCTTGGGAAAGAACGGTCGCAGCCGCTCCATCTGCTCATCCGTCAGCCAAAACAGGTCGCTCATTCCAGTCTCCTTGCGGAGCCTGAATCAGATCGCGATGCTCACATCAATAGGTCCTGACCCTAGCCTACACCATGAGGCGTTCACTACCAGTCGGAAGGCGATCAATCCCTCATCCTGCTGCGAATAGCACGTAGGCATCACCTTCTATCACATGCGCTGCGGCGCTGTCGGAGTCACATCAATGGACAATGGAAGCTTCGCGGCCCGCGCGGTCGCGGGAGGGCCGGCTACGGTCGCGCCCCCGTCATTCGACGGGCATGGGTGGCTGGTAGTCCTCAACCTGGCAGTGATGACCTTTGCAACGGTGGTGGCGCTGATGTTCGCGGTCGACGCGATCCGTGGCTGGTACCGCAACCGGGATCGGGACCGACCGTCCCATCCTGTCTCGATCTGGCGGTGGACGGGCTTTTGCTTCGCCATGGGCATTTTCCTGACGCGGGCGTCCGATGCGATCGTCCTGTGGAACTGGGACACGCGTGATCCGGCCGGAACGGGATGGTGGCTGACATTCCAGCGGTTCGTCGATCCGCTGGCAATGGGCTTCGGATTGACCGGCTTGGCTCTGCTTTACCTATCGGCGCGGGGTATGGTGGTTCAGCTGCGGCGCCGGCCTTTTCCGATCGACATGTGGTCGAGCCTGCCGATGCTCAAGCGACCGGCATACATCGCGCTGCTGAGCCTGATCGCAGCGGTTGGCGTGGTGTCCACGCGATGATCTGGAAAATGGGGGCAACCATGGGGGCATTCATTCCCGTAGCGGCTGCCGCCGTCATGCGGGACACGGGGGCGACTGTCGCGACGAGTTCGCCCATCATCTGGCACTTTGCGGGCTACCCTTTCGAGCTCGGCAGCATGATCGCAGCGATTTGCGCGTGTCTCGCGGTGCGGTTCTACGTCGTTCAGACCGATCGGCAGCAGCATCGCTGGACCGTCGATGCGCCAGTGACAGTGCTGGCGCTGCTCTTCACCGCCGGTGCGGTAATGCGGCTGCGGCCCGATCCTGCGCTGGCGCTGATCTATGGCACCGGCCTCGGAGCACTAGGCGCGGGCATCATCGCGATCGCGCTGAATTTTGTTCGATCAAAGCTGCCGGGCGCTGATCAAGCGCAGCCCTGAACAAGTTGCCCCGCCCCGTTGCTGAATGGGCGGGGCAACCTGCTGTCCGCCCAGCACATGCCGGGCCGGGGGTTGATAGAGATCAATGGTGACCGAATTGTGATGCAGGGGCCGCCACGAGGGAGATTGGGCGGCCCCCACGGCCGGTGACCATCGGGGGATAGGTCCGGCACCCCGCTTTGATAGCGACCTGACGATCTGACGTCTCCAACAAAGGACATACATATGGACGTTGCACTTGTGCAGCGCCGTCTCGGCGTGCGCGCCGACGGCGCCTTCGGCCCGGTGACGTTGACCGCGCTGCTACGGAAGCTTGGCGCGCCGGCCGCGACCGCCGCAGGGCTTGGGGCTGGCGTCGTAGCCCTGGAGGGGGCGATCATCCTCGACGTGCCCTTGCGGCTTACTCACTTCCTTGCCCAGGCGGGCCATGAGTCGTCTGGCTTTACCCGGATGTACGAGATCTGGGGCCCGACGCCGGCGCAGCGCCGATATGAAGGCCGGGACGACCTGGGTAACGTCAAGGCGGGCGACGGCTTTCGGTACCGCGGGCGCGGCATTCTGCAGATCACGGGCCGCGACAACTATCGCCGGTTCGGCAAGCTGATCGGCGTCGACATCGAGAGCCAGCCGGACCGGGCGGCAGAGCCCGCGATCGCGATGGTCCTTGCCTGCGCATACTGGACGTCGCGCCGGATCAATGCGCCGGCTGATCGCGACGACGTCGAGGCCGTGACGAAGCTGATCAACGGCGGGCTCAACGGCATCGACGATCGGCGCCAGCGGCTGGAGCGCGCGAAGGCCATCCTGCTGTGACCGCGCGGGTACTCCTGCGCCGGTTCTGGCCCGCGCTGATCGTGCTGGCCATGGGCCTGTGGGTCGCGCGGCTCGATCGCCTCCGCGCCGACTATCGCCAGACGCTGACCAACGAACGGGCAGCCTGGTCTGCGGCGATCGCGGACGCGGATAAGGCGCGCCTCGCCGATGAAGCCCGGTTCGCCCGGCAACAGGCGACGGCGGCCCAGACCTATGCGGCCTCCCTAGCCTTCCGCCAGCCCCTCATCATCCACTCGAAAGACACGGTAACCCGCTATGCGCAAACTGATGCTGGTCGCGCTCTGTGCCGCGACGCTGACCGGGTGCGCGACATCGACGCGCTCGATGCCGCACTCGCCCGAGATTCCGCCACCGCCAGCCGCAGCGGGGGAGCCGTGCCGAACGACGGCACAGCACCGCCAGCCGGACGGTAGCGCCACGGCGGCCGACGACGACGCAACCATCCGCGACGGACGGTTCGACCTGGCCGACTGCGAGACCAAGCGCCGGCTTCTCTGGGACGCCTGGCCGCGCTGATCCGCGCGGCGCGCGTCCGCCATTCCGCCCCCGATCTCTCGAAGGATAGTCAATGAAGACCATTCTGCTGTTCGACCCGCGCTTCCCGCTCAACAATCCGCGGCGCCTGACCGTCGCCGATGATCTTGCCTCCGCAGCGGTGAGGGCTGGCGTTGCCGCTGCCGCGAATCCGAGCGAAGCCGGAGCGCTGGCCGCCGGCACGCCTCTCAGCCAGGCAGATATGACCGAAGTCGTCATGCAGCACGGCGTCGCCAATAACGCCTTGGCAAGGGTCTTCGTCCCGTTGAGCGTTGCCCGGGTCGGCGTGTCTCTGGGCGTTGTTGCTGCGGTTGGTCGTTCGATTGCTGGCTCGGCCCCCTCGCTATACCCGCAATTCCCCGTTGGCACGAAAGCGGCGGTGCTGGGCGACAGCCTCAGCGCGCGCGGCTTCGAAGGCGCATCGCCCGGTACGAACTTCGCCACTCAGACGGTGCTGGGCGGCCTCGAGATCGCCAACGCGATATTCCCGGTGCTGCTGATGGAGCAGTGGCCGGCGAATACGCAGACCGAAGACAATGGGTACATCGTGAAATGGACCACGGGGGCGAACCGTGCTCTGTCCGGTTCGCCATCGACGGTTCATGCCGGTCGCCTGGCTGGCGTTATCGCCATGGGCGCGAAGATCCTCTATTACTCTGCCACGATCAATTCCCGTGGGCTGGCCGATAACGGCCAATACATCATCAACAATATCCTCGTGCCCGCGCGAGACGCCGGACTCTATCTGTGGGTCGGCGGTATCCGCCCTGTCGCCCAAGGGGCACAGTTCGATGATAGCGGGTACAGGGCCAACCGGGCCACCATCAACGGCACGATCAAGTCGTGGATCGAGGCCCAAGGCCCGACGATCGGAATCTGGGTCGATCACGACGCTTATGCCGATCCGACCAAAACCGGCTACGGCCCCGCTGATCTGTATGAAGACGGCATCCACTGGAACGGCAAGGGGGCCATGCTGGAGGGGGCCTATCTGGCCGCGAACGTCTTTTCCAAGAATTTCGCGGCGGGCGGCAACCGCTTGAAGGCGATGCTTTCCGCTGGCCCGAACCTGCTACCCAACGGCAATCTCTCGGGAACGGGCGGCACTGCGGCTTTCGGTGTTTCGGGGCCAGTCCCGGCCGCATGGCGTGTCCAGCAGTCCGGCCAGAACGCGTCGTCTGTGGTCACGTCGCTGGAGAGCAACGCGGATACGGGCGGCCAGAGCCTGACGCTGACTGTCACACCGGTCGTGACGACCGTTCAATTTGTCGGGGGTATCAGCGGCAATACGCTTACGGTGTCGAGTGTCACGAGCGGAACACTCGCCATCGGTCAGAAACTGTCTGGTCCGGGTATCGGCGATAACGCCTATCTCGCCTCCGGGTCCGGTACCAACTGGCAGGTTTCCGGCCCGGCCTTGACTGTGGCCAGTGAAAGCAACCTGACCGCGACGCGTCACCGTGAGCAGTTCCAGATCAGCCCGACCGCAAACAGCACGACGGGCGACGTCACGCTGTCGGGTGTCGGCGGCCAGTTCCTGAGCGCGATCGTAGAGGTCGAGGTCGACAACAATCCGGGCTGGCTGGCGCCGTCCGCCTCGCTGGCCGACCTGACCGTCCCCGCTCATTATTCGACTGGCCTTGGGTATACCGTGAAGGCCTATGGAAAGAGCGATGGCGTGGGGCGGACGTGGTGGATATTCGTCAACGCCGTGGGGCTCGACGCATCCAGCACCGGCATCAAGTTCACCATCAACGTCCAGTATAATCCAGCGCTGCTTCCTTCCGGTGCAAAGTGCAAGGTCAAGAGCGTCGGCGTTCTGAACATCGGCGACCCGAAGCCGAGATGGAGCGCCAGTTGATGAAGCAAACTTGCCCCCATTGTGGGGCCGATCGGCCGGACCGCGTGGAGCGGTTCGGCCTGGCCGTTCAACGTGCCCCGGGGGCGGTCTATTGGAAGGGTGTCGGTCACCATCGGCTGGCCGCCTCCGGTGTGTCGAACAACTGGCCGCGCGAGGATTTCAACACCGCGATGAAGTGGCTCAGGACGCAAGTCGACGCCGGGTCGGTCGAATTTGTGATTACGGTGACGCTCGCCGCCAGATACGGCAATGCCACGGTGCCCGCATGGTCAGCCGGGCCTCATTGAAAAGCGAATGCTCGCCATCGCTGCTGGTAGTTTACTATTGTCCCATATGGGATCATTCGGGCCATGTGTGTTATTGCTGAGGCAACAGCTAAGAACTAACCTTATGTCGTTTCGGGGGAAGCATGACAGGGGGCACATGAGTTCGGAACTGGTGTTTAGTAGCGGGGATTCGATCGCATTCGATAGTGTCAGGCCGCCTATCCGCAAACCTCACTTTGTCACGCTGGATGCCGCCCGTGGCATTGCCGCAATAGCCGTGATGATACATCACATCGGGCTTGAAAACGGCAGTAACATCCTTCGTCGTGGATTTTTCGCCGTCGATTTCTTTTTGATCTTGAGCGGGTTCGTCATCGCTCTCTCTTACGATCGGAAGCTCCGTGGCGATTTATCGTTCAACGGCTTCATGAAGCTTCGGATAGCGCGGCTTTGGCCCATGGTTGTCTTGGGCGGGATTCTTGCGATTGCAGCGTATGCCACAAATCCACAGCCAGATGTTAGCGGCTGGGCATTAGCGTTTCAATTCGCGCTAATCCCCATCGTCACGGGAGGCTTATTGTTTCCTGCGAATCCTCCGCTTTGGTCTCTGCTTTACGAAATCGCTGCTAATGGCGTACACGCTCTGCTTTTAGCGCGCTTATCGCTCCGTCAACTTACTGCACTATTTTTGGCTTTAGTGGCGATCGACTTTGCAATCCTGGCATTGCATCATTTCTGGGCGGCCGGATTTACCATTGCGCAGGCTCCTTACGCAGTAGCGCGTATACTCACCGGCTACGTAATGGGCATGCTGATGTTCCGACTATATCAAGGCGGACAGCTTCCGAAGATTAAAGCCCCATTCTATTTGCCGTTATTGCTGATCCTCGTCCCGCTCCTTGTCCCCAAGATACTATCTGAAAGGATCGTGGCAGTACTCGCCCTTGGCTGCGTTTTTCCTGCGGCAATGTTGCTCGGCATCAACAATCCATGCCCCGCACGCTGGCAAAGCGCTATGAAGTGGTTGGGAGGGATTTCGTTTCCGCTTTACATCACCCACATGCCCATCATCCACCTATGGCAATCGACCGGCTTATTCGATCATTCGACACGATATGGATGGTTGGTGTGGTCTTTGCCGGTGATCACCGCAATTGCAGCGGCCGCAGTCTTTGAGCGGTTCTACGACCTGCCATTGAGGACCTGGCTTAAAGCACGCAGCCAGGGTGTAACCCGAATTGGCTGAAACCAAATCCTGATCTCTTCAAACGAGAGTCGCGTTCGCGACATACTCGAAGACTATCTCGGCTTTTGGCCAGGACGCCGGGGTGGCAATTGACAGCGGGTGCAGAGGCGGCAGCCTGCCATGGCAGGTCCCTTGATCCTTTGTTCCTGTTACGTTCCATAGCATGATGCGCCGCCATCATCGAATCATCGTCGAGCTTTCTGTCCAGGTCCTCCGCCAAGCCATGATCGAGAGCGGTGAGCGCCGGTGTGACACGATCCCGGTCCGCCTGGCGCTGCGATGCCTCCTACCTCACTGCCCCGAGCGCTGGCCGCTGACGACGTTCTGGGAATCGGCCGGGCAGTCGAATGAGATAGGCCGCGCCCAAGGCGTGACGGCGGCGTTCAATGGGATCGTGCGCCAGCTGCGCCAATCAGGCGTGTGGCGCGATCAAGACCACCCGGCGACATAGCGTATCGCACCCCAGGCGCTGGCGATCAGGCCGGAGGCGGACAGGACGGCGAAGCCACCGAATTCGAGCCAAATCTCGACCCGCTGCCATCGGCTGGGCGGACCACCTCATAGGCGGATTGACGGCAGAGCAGATACGCAGACGCCAGACAAACGAAGAGAATTTTTTGGGGGCACGGGCAGGGGCATCTCTGGCTAATTGTGAGCGAAAACCAGCGCAAATCCGCCATTTTTTCGCCTTGTCATGGTAGGCGGCGGACCCACCACGGGGTTGTTTCAGGGCGTCGCAGCGTGTCTCACGCCCTTGCTAAACCACAGAAATTCAGGTGCGAAAGCGTCGCGAGGTGTCTCACCCTGTGCCCCCGTATGTCATGCCCTGTGGGGGCACCGAAATTCAAAGTGGGGGCATCGTGCCGCCGACCGATACGCCGCGCCGAAAGGGCAAAGGGCGAAGCAGGGTCACAGGTTCGCCGATTCGGTCGGGCTCTATCTGTTCGTGACCACCATCCATGCGCTGTCGCCAGCGGCAGCTCGCGCAGCCTCGTTCGCAGGGGTTCACCATCGCGCCACGCCCTGAATATAGGGCCCGCACGAGATGCGGGGCCGGTGATCGAGCGACCACCGGTCCGTGAACGAAAAAACACCTCCACGAGCGGCATCAATTTCATTTGCGCGATATTCACTGTCGCGATAATCATGCCCCAATAATAAGCGGAGGGGTTGATGGGGCTTTTTATCGCACTTGGTGTGGCGTGGTTCGCCAGTTCGGCGGTCGTCGGGGCGATGATCGGCCAAGTCATCCGCCGCGGGGATCATGGCACGAGCGACGCGCCGTTCGTCGACCACGCCGCCGATTTCGAGGGCGGGGAACGACGAGCGATCGCCGGGTAGTTTCGTCCGCAATATCAAGCGTTACAGGGTTGCAGGACGTTGTAGTGTCCGCCCCCAATGTCGGTGTCCCGCACGAGGAACTGGTCGCCAATGCCGACGAGGCGGGCGGATCGATGGTGGATGACACGACGACCCGTCAGGCGCCGGTCGGGACCTATGCGCAGGGCGTCATCGACCGCTCGGCAAGCCGATCGTCGGTGTTCGCTCTGGAATCATTGAGGTGCTGCGCCCTACGAAGATGGTGGCGGTGGTCGGTAGACGGCCAGGCATGGGCAAGACGGCCCCGATTACTTCCTATTCGATCGGGGCGGCAGCCCTCGCGAGGTCATGCTCGCGGTGAACGCGGGGTCGAAGACGGCAGTCAGCTGGGCGGTGCGGCGTCTGCTTTCGACCGCGCGGTTGGTTCGATGCAGCGATGGCCCTGCCTGCTTGGCGAGTCGGAGGCTGCGGTGTCGCTGCTCCAACGGAGCGACTGGCATATGGTCGCGCCGAATGGGTGACAGGTCGAACGGGAGGCCGATTGCAGGCTGGCCCTGTTCGGGGTGTCGACAAAGCATTTGCCGACACCCCGAACAGGCCATTTCCCTCAGGTTAGAATGACGACCAATCGTCTTCGGCGGGTACGGCATTGCCCTGCGTCATGGGAATCGGCTTAGCGCGCGGACGCGGAGCGGCTTTGGCAGGGCGGGTTTCGAGCTTGTGGACGTTCGTCGACATCGCACTGGCTGGTTGCCCGATCTGGAAACGCGAAAGCTGACGCGCAAGGCTATCGGCTTCGGTGGCGAGCCCGCGAGCCGCAGCCGTCGCTTCCTCGACCATCGCGGCATTTTGTTGGGTGACCACGTCCATTTCGCCTACGGCCGTGTTGACTTCCTGCAGCCCGGTAGCCTGTTGCTGGGCCGCATTGGAAATCTCGTCGACCAGTCCGCTGACTTCGACGATTCGCCCGATAATGCCGTTCAGGGCCTGTCCCGTTTCACCGACGAGGCGCACACCTTCGGCCACTTGTTCGGACGACGCGGTGACCAGGTTCTTGACGTCCTTGGCGGCATCCGCCGAACGCAACGCCAGCGCACGGACTTCGGAGGCGACGACGGCAAAGCCCTTGCCAGCATCGCCGGCGCGGGCGGCTTCGACCCCGGCGTTCAGAGCGAGCAGGTTGGTCTGGAACGCGATGCCGTCGATGACGGCGATGATGTCGGATATTTCGTTCGACCGGCGCTCGATGCCGTCCATTGCTACGACGGCCTTCTGGACGATGTCGCCCGACTGTTCGGCCAAAGCGCGCGCGTCTCGCGCTGCCTCGTTGGCGCTCGCGGTCCGTTGTGCGGCGGAGCGCATGGTGGAGGTGATCTCCTCCATCGCGGAGGCGGTTTCCTCAAGGCTGGCCGCCTGCTGCTCGGTGCGCATCGAAAGATCGTCGGAGGCGGTGCGGATTTCGCCCGCGCCACCGTTGATGCCGGCGACCGCCGTCGATACCTGCGACAGCGCATCCTGCAATGCTTCGGCCGCCTTGTTGAAATCGGTTTTGAGCTTGGCAAACGGGCCGGTTAGCTCGGTGTCGATGCGGGTCAGCAGATCGCCCGTCGCGAGATTTGAGAGAGCTTGTCCGACGCTGTCGACGATCATGGTGGTCTGTTCCGCCTTCGCCCGTTCGGCCGCGGCAAGCTGATCGCGGAACTGGGTCATGGCGTTGGCCAGATCTCCGACTTCGTCGCGGCGATCGGCTTCTGGCACGCGGACATCCATATTGCCGGCGGCCAGTTCGCCCATCGCGCCGGTCATGATGTTCAGGGGCTTGGCAATCTGGCGGATCAGCAGCGTCAAAAGCGCGATGGTCAGCGCGATCGCCGCCAGGATCATCCCTATGGTGATCAGGCGTCCCGTAGCGGCCGTTTCCTTGGCCTCCGCGCGGGCTTTGTCCATGGCGGCCGTATAGGCCTCTTCCGCCCGGCCCAACGCCGCATTCTGGGCGTCATAGTCCTTGACCTCCTGCAAGGCGCTCGCCTGCGCCGCATCGGTCTCGTTGCGGTTCGACAGGGCGATGGTCTGCGGCAAATGGTCGGTAAAGCGCTGCCAGATCGGCTCGAATTCGTCCATCGCGGCCTTGGCGACGGGATCCTGCTCCATCGCTTTGACTTTGGAAAGCGACTGGTTGATCGAGGCCAAGGACGCCTCCAGCGCCCTGTAGTGCGCCGCCATGGTCTCGGGCGACGTACTGACGATATGGGTCATCTCCTCGGCGCGGGCGTTCGAGGTCTGGGTATCGATGCTGTGGGTTAGCTTCTGCAAGCGGGCCAAGCGCGAAGCGATGTCTGAGGTGTTCGCGCTCAGTGCATTCTGATTGCGAATGGAAAGCCCACCGACAATCAGCAGGGCCATCAGCAAGATCGCAAAGCATGCTATCAGCTTCGAACTGATCCGCAGGTTTCTCACATTATTCTCCTGACGCTTCGTGCCTGATCGCGGGCGGGCTCAACGCCCGTACAAAGACGAAGCCCTTATCTGATATGGATTAATGAAATGCTTTGCAGGGGGAGTTTTTTGGCGGTCGCGGTGCCGTAGGACGAAGGGTCCGCCCCCAAATGCGGATTTTCCAGCCTGTCTTGCCGGGTGGAGCGGAATGGCGATCATACCCGCCCGATCCTTGGATCCGGGGGACAAGGCGAGCTTGTTCCGGTCTTCTCACGAACCCTGAATCAGGTCACGAGGCTCCTATCAAAGGGGCCTGACACCAAGGGAAGAAGGCGAACGAGGATCCGTCATTTTTCGCCTCATCATGGTGGGCGGCGGCCCTACCACGGGGTTTTTTCAGGGCGCGCGCCTGTTGGCGATCATGAGCGGTGCCCGTTTTCCCGGTCCATCCACGCTGCCCCCCTTGCGCTAACCCCTTGTTAGGGAAGAATATGGGACACGCACGCATGTGTCCCAAGGAAAGCGCGCCATGGATTTTCCGCTCATCGCGCCCCGACCGCCCAGGCTTTCCGAACAGATCGAAGGGCTGAGGCGGATCGAGCAGTCCGGCCAGTTCAGCAATGGCGGGCCCGAGGTGCGCGCACTGGAAGACGAGATGCTCGTGCGGCTCTTCGGGGGTAGCGGGGCGGCGCTGGCGGTCGGCAATGCCACGCTGGGCCTGATGATCGCGATTCGGCAGGCGGCGGGACTGAATCCCCGGCCGGGCGATCTGGCGATGATGCCCGCCATGACCTTTGCGGCGACGGGGCAGGCGGCGCTCTGGGCCGGGCTGACCCCGCTGATCGTCGATGTCGATCCGGAGAGTTGGACCGCCGACCCGGACCAGGAAGAGCGAATGCTCGCGCGGCATGGCGATCGGATCAGGGTGATCGTGCCCTATGCGACCTTCGGCACGGCCATCGATCTGGAACGCTATGCCTGGCTGGCCGAGCGTTATGGGGTGGGGATCGTCGTGGATGCGGCCGCCTCGCTGGGGACGCTGGACAGATCGGGGCGCGGGTTCGGCACGGGGGCGCCGTTCGTCCTGGTCTATTCGATGCACGCGACCAAGACCTTCTCGGTGGGGGAGGGCGGGCTGATCTATAGCGGCGACCGCGACCGCATTGATCAGTTGCGTGCGATGGTGAATTTCGGCTTCGAGAGTGGGCGGAGCGCGACGCTTCCCGGCATCAATGCCAAGATGCCCGAGGTGCTGGCGCTGATGGCGCGATGCAAATTGGCGGAGATCGACACGATCTGCGATGCGCGGGCCGCACTCGACCGCGAATATCGCGACGCCCTGCCCGAATGGTCGTTTCAGCGGGAAGCGACGATGCGGCAGGCCACCCAGTTCATGCCGCTCCTGCTCCCGACTCCATTGGCGTCCCGCCGCGGCGAGATCATCGCGGCGCTGGCCGATGACGGCGTGGGGGCGGGCCAGTATTTCAGCCCGCATCTCGGCGAGCAGCCGCTGTTCCGCGAAACCGCCCTGGTCGAGCCGACTCCGATTGCCGATCGTGTTTCGGCGCGCATGCTCAGCCTGCCGATCACCGACGCGATGAAGCCGGGCGACGCCGCGATCGTCGCCGCGCGGTTGAGGCGGGCCATCGAACGAGTGTCCGTGCCGGTGCATCCGGTGCCCGGAAAGCCGCCAGCCGCCGGCCCGGCGAACTGCGTCGTGATCGGGGGAGGGCCCGCCGGCACCGCCGTGCTGATCGCCGCCAGCAAGAACGGGTCATTGGTGCCGCTGGCGCAGGGAGGCTTGACCCTGGTGGAGCGATCGGCCTCGATCGGCCCGGGGGCGCTGGGTGACTATGCCATTCGCTCCGATACCACGGCCGAGACGTTTTTGTCGGCGGTGAAGGACAATCCGCATCCCGAACTCGCCGCGTTGGAGTCGCATCCCGCAGGGAGGCAGATGGCGCGGCATTGCGGGGCGCTGGGCGCGCCATTGCATGATACCGCCCCGTTGCTCGCGGTGACCGCCCAGCGCCTGCGCACCATCGTTACCGATCATGGCGGCCATGTCCTGACCGGCGCCGAAGCGGTGCAGGCCCGGCGCAGCGCGGATGGTTATTGGCACACGACGCTGACCGGCGCCGAGGGGCAGCGCGTCCTGACCTCGCGCAGCATCGTCGTCGCAACGGGCGGCTATCAGAGCGATGATCAGATCGCGGCCGAACCGGTGGCGGGCGCACCGCTGGGCGCCATGGCGGGGGATCGGTTGATCCGGTCCGATGTCCTGCTCCGCCATGGGGGGACGCGCCTGGTCGCCGAGCGGCTGGCCACCGTGCGGGCGCCGCGTATCGTCATCGTCGGTGCATCGACCAGCGCCTTGGCATCGGCGGTGCGATTGCTCAAATGCCATGACCTGCCGCTCGGGGCGGGGGCCATGACGCTGATCGTCCGCACCCCACCAAAGCCGTTCTTCCCGACCATCGCCGCTGCGGAGCAAGAGGGGTTCACAGACTTCACGGCCGATGATGTCTGCCCGGTCAGCGGGTTCGTCCTGCGGCTGGCGGGGCTGCGACTCGAGTCGCGCGAACTGGTGATGCGGATGCTGTCGCTGGGGGGGCGTACGCCCGATCCGCGCCTGACGATTTATCGGATCGCGGGCGATGACGATCCGCAGGCGCGGGCGATCATCGGCACGGCCGATCTGGTGGTGGGCGCGCTCGGCTATCGCCTCCGCTCCTTGCCGCTGTTCGATGCGGAGGGAGCGCCGATCGCGCTGGCGCATATGGCGGGGCGGCCCATGGTCGACCGCCATTGCCGAATCCTCGATGCCCAGGATCGCCCGGTGCCGGGCGCCTATGGCATCGGCCTGTCCGCCGGTTTTGTGCCCTGGGGGCCGTTGGGCGGGGAAAAGAGCTTTCGCGGACAGGCCAATGGCTTGTGGCTCTGGCAGAATCATGTCGGCCAGATGATCGTCGATCAGGTGCTGGAAGGGGCTCTGCCCGAACGGGACCATGCCGCCGCATGAGCGATCCCGTCGTCAGCATCGTCATTCCGGCTTATAACGGCGCCACGCTGATCGGCGAGACATTGGCCAGCCTGGGGGCGCAGACGCTGACCGATTGGGAGGCGCTGGTCGTCGACGATTGCTCGTCCGATCATACCCGCGAACTGGTGCGAAGCTGGCCCGATCCGCGCGTCCGCCTGATCGAGAATGCCGTCAATGGCGGCCCGGTGACGACGCGCAATCGCGGCGTCGCAGCGGCGCGCGGGCGCTATCTGGCGGGGCTCGACCAAGATGATCTGTGCCGGCCCGAACGGCTAGCCCGACAGGTCGCCTATCTGGAGGCGAATCCGGCGATCGTCCTGGCGGGCACGCAGACCGAGCAACTGGTCGAGGGGAAGGTGCTGCGCATGGACTATGCGCCGCACAGCACGCCCCATCTGATCCACTGGCTGAGCTGGATCGAGAATCCGCTGGCATGGTCGACCGTGATGGTACGCGCCGATGTGGCGAGGCGGCTCGAACCGTTCACGCGGCCCGAAATTGTCTATGCGGAGGACTTCGACCTTTATCACCGCATCATCGCCTTTGGCCGGATTGCCCGGCTGGACGAGCCGCTGCTGATCTATCGCCAACATGCGGGCGGCGTGTCCAAACGATTCATCGACCGGATGCGCGCCAGCGCGACGCGCGTGCTGGCGGAGGCGCATGCACCGCTATTGGGCGAGGGCGCGGGCGAGATCGCGGGCCTTCTGGTCCGGCATAATATGGGAGGCGTGCCGGTTCCCGACGGTGCCACGCTTCGACGTCTGGGACAGGCGATCGCGACCTTGCAGCATGCGTATCTGGCGAAGGTGGAACCCGACACCGAAAGCCTGAAGCTGATCCGCTGGGAAACCGCACGACGATGGCGGCAATTGGCGCGGGCGGCGCTTCGATCCGGCTGCGTGACGCTGGGCGATGTCCTAGCATCGCGGCCCCCTCATATGGGACTAGGCTATGCCGGGGTCGAAGACCTGCTGGGATGGAGAGCGATCGGGCTGGCGCGACAATTCGGGCGCAAGCGGCGTGGGGCGGGGAGCCGTCCATCGGACCAAACCTGATCTTCGAACGGCGATCTTACGGGCGGCCCGATCCGTCGGCCCGCCTGGGCGATCGGCCTGCGTCACCACAGGCCGCCGCTTGCATGTCAGAGAAGGTGCTGGAGCAGCTTGGAAGCGCCCACGGCCACACCACCCACGGCGACCCAGCTCGCCATCGCCCCGAAGGTCAGGATGAGCATGCGATCAAGCGGCGAAATGACGTGTTGGTCCATGGTCGTGCAGTCCTCTCCAACCGGTCTGTGTGCCGGTATGGGGCAAATCTGCGATAAAATGCGTCGAGACGCAAACCCGTTTTTCGAATAACGGTGATCGATAATGTTCGCCGGAGCGATATTTGCCGTGCGAATGGGCCTGTCCGGCCATGGTTTGCGGCTATCGGTTGCCCAAATCCTCGTGCTTTGCCAAAAGCTTGAGATGACGATGATCCGTGCGGGATCCTCGATAAGGCGCACGCAAGACGGATGACATTTTTTTGACCCATCGGCCCCCCGATCGCCTTTCCGCCATGCCCCTGGCTTTACGCGGCGCGGCGGCGGGGGCTGCGGCCCTGGCGATTCTGCTGCTCGCGGGGCTTCTGATCGATCATTGGCCGTTTGATTGGGACCGGGCGATTCTCATGGGGCTCCGGGCGCATGGGCAGTCGCATGCGCTGATGCGGGCGGCGGTGGACATCACCGCCCTGGGCAGCGTGCCCGTCCTGGTGCTGATGGTCGCCGTGGCCGCCATCCTGCTGGCGGCGCGAGGATGGTGGCTGATGGCGGGCGTGACGGTGGCATCGGGGATCACCGGGGGTATGGTCGTCACGCTGGTCAAACAGAGCGTGGCGCGCGCCCGGCCCGATCTGGTGCCGCACTGGGTCGATGTCTCCAATGCCAGCTTTCCCAGCGGTCATGCGGCGGGCAGTGCGATGGTCTATCTGACGCTGGCCGCGCTGGCGACGCAGGTGACGCGGCATCGCCGGGTGCGGCATGCGATCGTGGCGATGGCGGTGCTGCTGGTCGGAGCGATCGGGGTCAGCCGCGTCTATCTGGGTGTCCATTGGCCGTCCGACGTGGCGGCGGGCTGGTGTTTCGGAACGCTCTGGGCGCTGGGCTGGTGGTGGGCGACAGCGGCGATCCGCGCCTCATGGCCGCAAATGCGCGAGTAGCGACTCAGCTTTGCGCGCGCGCCAACAGCGCCTGTGCGGCCTTCAGATGCGGCGCATCGACCATCCGCCCGTCGAGTTGCAGCGCCCCTGCGCCGGGGTTGGCCGCGAACAGGTCGACGATTGCCTGGGCGCGCGCGAGTTCCTCGGGCGAGGGGGTGAAGGCGGCGTTGATGACCGGAACCTGGGCGGGGTGGATCGCCATCATGCCGGTAAAGCCGTCCCGCCGTCCCCGCGCGGCATAGGCGGCTAGCCCTTCCAAATCGCGAAAATCGGGATAGACCGTCTCGATCGCGGCGACCCCGGCGGCATGCGCCCCGAACAGGGTCAGCGAGCGCGCCAGTTGGTAGGGCGCAGTATAGCCGCCATCGGCCTCGCGCGCGGTCGAGGCACCGATCGCGGCAGGAAGATCCTCCGCGCCCCAGGTCAGCCCCGCCAGCGGAAGGCTCGATCCGGCATATTCGTTAAGCCGGAACAGGGCGGTCGGTGTTTCGGTCGCGATCGGCAGGATGGGGATATGCTCCACCCCCCGCGCCGCCAGCGCATGAAGGCTGACGAGTCCTTCGGCCTTGGGCAGGACGAGGCCGTCGGGGCGGGCGGGCAGGATCGCCGCCAGATCGTCCGCCGCCAGCGGCCCGTCGATCGGGTTAATCCGCACGAATAGCCGGACGCCGTCCTCGCGGGGTTGCGCCAGGAATGCTGCGATTGCCTCGCGCGCTCGGGGCTTGGCGTCGGGGGCGACCGCATCCTCCAGGTCGAGGATCAGCGCATCCGCGCCCAGCCCCATCGCCTTCGCCATCCTGTCCGGCCGATCGCCGGGCACGAACAGCAGCGAGCGCAGCCGCATGGGCGTTAGCGCCCCATCTCGGCCAGCTTGCGCTCCCAGGCCAGCGCATCGCGGACGATGCCGTCCAGATCGTCGCGCTCGGGACGCCAGGGCAGAGTGGACAGGATCGCGCTATTGTCCGCGACCAGCTCCGCCGGATCGCCCGCACGGCGACCCTCCAGCCGGCGCTCGATGCTGTGGTTGGTGACGCGATCGACGGCGTCGAGCACTTCGAGGACCGAGAAGCCCCGGCCATAGCCGCAATTGAGCGTGTGGCTTTCGCCCGGCTGCGCGATCAGCAGTTCCAGCGCGGCGACATGCGCGGCGGCCAGATCGGAGACATGGATGTAATCGCGCACGCCGGTTCCGTCGCGCGTCGGAAAGTCGGTGCCATAGACGCCCACCGCCTCGCGCTTGCCGATCGCCGCTTCGACCGCGATCTTGATGAGGTGCGTCGCCCCCACCGTCGACTGGCCCGAGCGCCCCTGCGGGTCCGCCCCCGCGACGTTGAAGTAACGCAGCGCGCAATAGTTGATCGGATGCGCGGCGGCCACGTCCTTCAGCATGATCTCGGTCATCAGCTTGGACATGCCATAGGGGTTGATCGGCGCCTTGGGATCGCCCTCCGCCACCGGCACCTTTTCGGGCGTGCCATAGGTTGCGGCGGTCGAGGAGAAGATGAAATGGGGCACCCCCTCCGCCACCGCGCTTTCGACCAGCGATCGGCTGGCGGCGGTGTTGTTGCGATAATATTTGAGCGGATCGCTGACCGACTCGGGCACCACCACCGATCCGGCGAAATGCATGATCGCGCGGACGCGGTGGTCGCGGATGGCGGCGCGCACCTTGTCGTCATCGGCGACGTTCGCCACGACCAGCGACGCGCGCGGATCGACCGCCCAGTCGAACCCGGTGACCAGGTTGTCGAGCACGACGACCTCATATCCTGCGTCGAGCAGCGCGAGCACGGCATGGCTGCCGATATAGCCCGCCCCGCCCGTCACCATCACCTTGCCGTCGATCGCCGCCATCACTTTGTCCTCAACCCTTGGATTGCCGTGGCCTAGCGCCTTCCTATCTAAGCATACAAGACGACGAGGAGATTTCGCGTGACGGAATATGTGACACTGGCGGGCGGTTGCTTCTGGTGCACCGAGGCGGTGTTCAAGGATGTGATCGGCGTCGAATCGGTCGAAAGCGGCTATATCGGCGGTACGGTCCCCAACCCGACCTATAAGCAGGTATGCGGCGGCGATACCGGCCATGCCGAGGCGATCCGTATCGGTTACGATCCCGAAAGGCTCGACCTGGGCGATCTGCTGGACATCTTCTTCGCGACGCATGATCCGACACAGCTCAATCGCCAGGGCAACGATGTTGGCACGCAATATCGCTCGGCCATGTTCCCGGCGGACGAGGCGCAGGAGACGGCGATGAAGGCCGCTCTGGAGCGGGCCCAGGCGGGCTCGGACAAGCCAATCGTCACCACCCTGGAGCCGATGGCTGAGTGGTATCCCGCGGAGGATTACCATCAGGATTATTGGGAAACCTCGGGGCGGTCGAACCCCTATTGCATGGCGGTGATCCCGCCCAAGCTGCAAAAGCTGCGCAAGAGCTTCGCCGCGCGGTCCAAGGCGGTGACCGCCTGATCCCGCCTGGGTCGAGGTCGGAGCGTGCGCTTCGACTTCGCTTAGGCCGAACGGAGCTTTGGCCTAGAGCCGGCCTCCGTTCGGTCTGAGCGAAGTCGAAGGCCAAGGGAATAGCCGAGCCAAAGCCCCTACCGCGTCGCCGCGCGCCGCAGACGATCGTTGATCGCGTGCCCGATCCCCTCGATTGGGATCGGCGCGATGGCGAGCCTAGGCCGGTCGCTGGCATCGGCGCGGTGGAGGGCGTCGAACAGCCGCGCTGCCGCCTCCACCGGATCGCCGCTGGCGGACAGGCTGTCCTGACCCTTCACCGCGCCAAATCCGATCAGCCATTCGTCCGCCGCCGCCTGCGTCGCATTCAGCCTTAGGGGTTTGCGGGGAGCATAATGGCTGGCGAGTTGCCCCGGCGCGGTCACGATGGCGGGGGCCTGCGGACCCTGCTCGACATCGCCCAGCACCTGGGTCAGCATCGCCGCCGTGACGGGGCCGGGGCGCAGGATGGTACGACCCGCCACGATGGTCGATTCCAGTCCGGCTTCGGTCGCGCCATCGTCGAGGATCGGAACGGCGGGGCCCAGGCTAGCGCGGACATGCGCGGCGCGGGTCGGGCTGATCCCGCCGCTGGCATTGGCGGAGGGCGCGGCAAGCGGTCGGCCGCTGGCCGCCAGCAGGGCCTGCATCGCGCGGTGGCGCGGCAGGCGGATCGCCACCGTATCCAGCCCCGCCGTCACCAGCGAGGCGATGCCCGCGTCTTTTCGCAGCGGGCGCACCAGCGTCAGCGGACCGGGCCAGAATGCCTCGGCCAGCGCCAGCGCATCGGCATCGAATTCGGCCAGCGCCCGCGCCGCCGCCAGATCGGGCACATGGACGATCAGGGGATTGAACGAGGGCCGCCCCTTCGCCGCATAGATGCGCGCGACCGCCGCCGCATCGGTGGCGTCGGCGGCCAAGCCATAGACCGTCTCGGTCGGAACCGCGACGATGCCCCCCGCCGCGATCGCATCGGCGGCGGCGCGGATCGCAGGAGGAGAGAAGGCCAGGGTCGGGTCGTGGTCGGGAAAGCGCATGGTCGCGCGGCGCTATACCCGTTCGAAGGCTACACGATAAGGGGTACGGAGCCTCCCCCTTCGACAATCGGCATCCGGCATCCTATCTGGCGGATCATGTTCGATCTCGATTCCTATCTCGCCCGTATCGCCCTTCCGTCGCGTGTCACTGTCGATGCCGAGGGGCTGGCCCGGTTGCAATGGGCGCACCGTCTGGCCATTCCGTTCGAGAATCTCGATGTGCGTCTGGGCCGCGCGATCGCGATCGACAGCGACAGCGTCTTCGCCAAGCTGGTGACGGCCAAGCGTGGCGGATATTGCTTCGAGCAGAACCGATTGTTCCTCGACGCGCTGGCCGCGCATGGCTTTGCCGCGCGACCGCTGCTCGCGCGCGTCTGGCTGCGCGCGAGCGACGTGCCGCCGACCACCCATACATTCAGCCTGGTGCATATCGACGGACAGGACTGGATCGCCGATGCGGGTTTCGGGGGCAGCTATTCGCCGCCCATGCCCCTGATCGAAGGGGCCGAGGCCACCGCCCCGGACGGCGCGCGCTTTCGCTTGGTCGGCGATCCCCAGCATGGCTGGATGCTGCTGCGCGCCGGTCATCCGGGGCACACCGATGGCCGTTCGACGGGTGAGGGGTGGGAGCCGCAATATAGCTTCACCACCGATCATGTCTGGGATGCCGACCTGTCGATGGGCAATCACTGGACCTCGACTGCCGAGGACAGCCGGTTTCGGCAGGCCAATATCGTCAGCATCATCCTGCCGCACGGCTTCGCCTCGCTGACCGACCGCCATTATCGCCGCCGCGTCGGCCAGGACGAGACGAGCGCGACGCTGAGCGATCCGCGGGTCTATCGGATGCGGATGAGCCTGATGTTCGGCATCGACCTTACCGCCGACGAGACGGCGAGCCTGTTCGCCAACTGATTGAATCGGCTGGTGATGCCCTGGCCCGACTCGCTATTTCCAAATGATGGCGAGTCGGATCGGCGCCCGAAACCTCTGAGCGGCACTAAATCCTTTGCAGAATCTGCGATGATTTATCGACCGGTTGTATCCTATTGCCATGGTTCTTCGGCGGAATCGCCGAAGCCGGGTTGCGGGCGACCCTGTCTCGAATCGGTGTAAGCCTTTCAAATATCGAGAATATGTCCGGGTGGTGCCCTGTCGAATGGGCCGTCTGTCCATTTTTGCCACCAAAACGGTTACATTTAAGCCGGAATTTACCTTCCTTCCCTATACCCCTGAATGGGCTTGGGGAATTTTAGATCAAGCGGCGGATTACGGCGCGGTGCCGATGCTAAGCTGCGGGGCGACAAGATCTCCATTGGGTAACACCCTGTCTTTTTAAGTATCTGATCCCCGCCACAGGCATGTCCTGCGGTGCCAGACCTTTTGCGAGGAAAAAACATCATGTCGATCACTGTGGTGATGGCAAGCGAGAATTTGTGCCTGCCGAATATCGGCACGCTTGCCGAAGAGCTGCGCACTGCGATCGCGCCGGCTGCGACGGTCCGACTGGACCTGTCCGCCGTTACCGCCCCCGATCTGAGCGTGATCCAGCTGGTGCAGGCCGCGCGGGTCAGCGCGGCGCGGGCGGATTGCGACTTCGCGCTGGCCGCCCCGGTGGGCGAGACCTTTCGTGCGCTTCTCGACCGGGCGGGATTCTTGCCCGGCACCACCCCCGATCACCTTCCTTTCTGGTTCCACGGAGACACCGTTCAATGAGCGCTTCCATCCTTACCGTCGACGACAGCGCCAGCCTGCGCATGGCGATCCGCATCGCCCTGACCGGCGCGGGTTATGCCGTGACCGAGGCCGCCGACGGCGCCGAGGGGCTGGCCAAGGCGAGCGCCACCCGCTTCGACCTGATCGTCACCGATCTCAACATGCCCAATATGGACGGATTGGAGATGATCCGCGCGCTGCGCCAGCAGCCGTCGCAGGCGGGCGTGCCGATCATCTTCCTGACCACCGAGTCGGATGACGCGATGAAGGCGCAGGCCAAGGCGGCGGGCGCGACCGGCTGGCTGGTCAAGCCGTTCCAGCCCGAACAGCTGATCCGCGTCGCGCAGAAGGTCCTGGCCCGGTGAGCGGCGAGGATCCGACGGCCGCCTTCCGGATCGAGGCGGGCGAGCTTCTGGAGCAGGTCGAACAGGGTCTGCTCGATCTGGGGCATCGGCTGGACGATATGGGTCTGGTCAACGCCGTGTTCCGGGGGCTCCACACCCTGAAGGGTTCGGGCGCGATGTTCGGCTTCGACAAGCTGGCGGCCTTCACCCATCATTGCGAAACCGCGTTCGACCGGGTGCGCAAGGGCGATGTCCGTGCAACGCAGGACTTGGTCTCGGTCATCCTGTCGGCGGGCGATCATATGCGCGCGCTGGTCGAGGGCGATGCGCCCGAAGACGAGGGGCAGGCGATCCTGGCCCGGCTGTCGGCGGCGGTCGATGCGGCGGCGGGAGGCGGAGCACCTGCCTCGGTCGCGGCGGCCCCGGCGAAACAGGGCTGGACCCTGTCCTTCCGCCTGCCGCCCGATGCAATGGCCAATGGCACCAATCCACTGGCGCTGCTGGACGAGCTGCGCGATCTGGGCGAGGCAGAGATCGTCGCGCGGATCGACGACATTCCCGCGCTCGACGACCTCGACCCGGCGCATTGCGTCATCGGTTGGGACTGCACGCTGATCGGCGACATTTCGCGCGAGGCGATCGAGGACGTCTTCCTGTTCGTCATGGACGATATGGAGATCACCATCACCCCGCTCGCGGTCGAACAGCCCGAGCCGGAGGCGATCGTAGAGGTCGCACCCGTTGCGGAAAGCGCCGTTCCGACGCCGCCCGTCGCCGCCAATGACGCCCCGGCCCGGACCACCGCCGCGAACCGCGGGCAGGGCGAACATGTCCGCGTCCCCGCCGAACGGCTGGACGAGCTGATGGACCGGGTCGGCGAACTCGTCATCGCGCAGAGCCGGTTGTCGCAGCTTGCCGGGCATGGCCAGGACCTCAGCCTGCGCTCTGTCTCGGAAGAGATCGAACGGCTGGCGGGCGAGATGCGCGACACGATGATGATCCTGCGCATGGTGCCGGTCTCGACGCTGTTCGGCCGTTTCCGTCGCCTGATCCACGATCTGGCGAACGAGACCGGCAAGGCGATCGAGCTGGTTACCGAGGGCGAGGCGACCGAAGTTGACAAGACCGTCATCGAGCGGCTGTTCGACCCGCTTGTCCATATCATCCGCAACAGTTGCGACCATGGCCTGGAAAAGGCCGAGGATCGTGTCGCGGCGGGCAAGCCGGCCAGCGGCCTCATCCGCCTCAGCGCGCATCAGGCGGGCGGCGAGGTCCTCATCACCATCACCGACGACGGGCGCGGCATCGACCGCGATCGGGTCCGCGCCAAGGCAGAGGCCAATGGCCTGATCCAGCCGGGGCAGGTGGTCAGCGAGGACGAACTGCTCGGCCTGATCTTCCATCCCGGCTTTTCGACGGCGGCGCAGGTGACCAACCTGTCTGGGCGCGGCGTCGGCATGGACGTGGTCAAGCGTACGATCGAAAGCCTGCGCGGCTCGATCGACGTGAAGAGCGTGCCCGGCCAGGGTTCGACCATCACGCTGCGCATCCCGCTGACGCTGGCGATCATCGAGGGGCTGCTCGTCCGGGTGGGCGAGGGGCGCTACGTCATCCCGCTCGCGGCGGTCGAGGAATGCCTGGAGCTGTCGCTGGAGGAAGATCTGCGCTCGCGCGGGCGCAGCATCATCACGCTGCGCGAACGCCTCGTGCCCTTCCTGCGGCTGCGCGACCTGTTCGACACCGGGACCAGGCCCGACACCTATCAGAAGATCGTCGTGGTCGGCACCGGGGCGGAGCGGGTCGGTCTGGTCGTCGACCAGATCATCGGCAACCACCAGACGGTGATCAAGGCGATGTCGCCGCTTCACCGCAACGTCGCCGCCTTTGCCGGCGCGACCATCCTGGGCGACGGTTCGGTCGCCCTGATCCTCGACATCGCCCAGCTCATCGCGCTGAGCCAGCCCCGGGAGGAGCGGCGTCTCGCCGCTGGATAAGCCCATGCCCTATCACAAAGTACCCAATTGGACGCCCGGGAACGGCCTGGAGGTCCTGACCTTCGGTCTGGGCGGCGAAACCTTCGCGCTGGAAGCGGGCATCGTCCGCGAAATCCTGGACATGATGCCCGTGACCAAGGTGCCCGGCGCCGATGCGCTGGCCGCCGCCGTCATCAACTTTCGCGGCCGCATCGTACCGCTGGCCGATCTGCGCGGTTCGTTCGGGATGGAGGCGCACGCCACCACCGCCGACAGCCGGATCATCGTGATCGAACTGGACATGGACGGCAACCCGATCCTGATCGGGCTGGCTGCCGACCGCGTCAACGAGGTCACGGTTCTGCACGCTGGCGATGCCGAGGAGGCACCCGTCATCGGCATGCGCTGGCCGCGGGACCATGTCCGCTGCCTGGTGCGGCGAGAAGGCGACGTCGTCGTCCTGCCCGACCTGCCAGCACTTTTCGCGCGGCTCACCGCGCACGCAACCGAAGCAGTTAGCGTCCACTGATCTTCAACTTTTCGGGGGGAACCCAGACATGCGAGCAACGATCAAAGTAAAATTGGCGGTGAGCTATGCCGTCATCATCGCGCTGATGCTGGCTGTGGTCGGCGTCGGAGTAGTCAAGCTCAGTGCGCTCAACACGGCGATCAGCGAGGTCATCGCCGGTCCGGCAAAGCGTCTCGAAATCGCGCTCAACGTCAATGAGCGGATGAACAGGACACTGCGCGTCGAAAAGAACATGGCGCTGACCGAAGACATCGCGCTGACCCAGAAGTTCGACAGCGAGGACCTGAAGGTCCGTAACGAGACCCGTGCGCTGATCGCGCAGGGCATCAGCATCGCGACGACCGAAGGCAAGCCGCGCTGGATGCAGGTTCAGGCGCTGTTCGACCAATATGTGCCTATCAACGACGAGGTCCGTCGTCTCGCCCTGCTCAACAAGAATGCGGAAGCCGGGCAGATTTCGATCACCAAGTCGCGCGAGATCGCAGGGGCCATGTCCGATCAGCTCGACCAGCTCGTCGGCGTTGCGCAGGACGGCATGAAGCAGGCCGATGCCGAGACGAATGCCGAATATGCCCAGGCACGCAACGTCCTGATCAGCACGGCTGTCGTGGCGCTGCTCGTCGCCCTCGGGGGAGCGTTCTGGATTTCGCGGCTGATTTCGCAGGGCCTCAACAAGGTATCCATTGCGCTGGACGCAGTGGCCATTGGTGACCTCAGCCAGGACGTCGCCGTCACCTCGAACGACGAGATCAAGGATCTGGTCGATACGGTGAACCGGATGACCGGGGCACTGCGGGAAAGCGCGCAGTTGGCCGATACGATCGCCAGCGGTGACCTGACCGTCAACCACACGCCGCTGTCGGACAAGGATACGCTGGGCCATGCGCTGGTCGCCATGGTCGAGCGTCTGCGCGGCGTCGTCGGCGATGCCACCCAGGCGGCGCAGAATGTCGCGGCGGGCAGCCAGCAGCTATCGTCTTCGTCGGAGCAGGTGAGCCAGGGCGCGACCGAACAGGCCGCCGCCGCCGAGGAAGCCTCTGCCTCGATGGAACAGATGGCCGCCAACATCAAGCAGAACGCCGACAACGCGACTCAGACCGAGAAGATCGCGCGTCAGTCGTCGCAGGACGCCGAGATCAGCGGCCAGGCGGTCGACAAGGCGGTCATCGCGATGCGCACCATCGCCGAGAAGATCGGCATCGTGCAGGAGATCGCCCGCCAGACCGATCTGCTGGCGCTGAACGCGGCCGTCGAGGCGGCCCGCGCTGGCGAACATGGTCGCGGTTTCGCGGTCGTCGCCGCCGAGGTCCGCAAGCTGGCCGAGCGCAGCCAGTCGGCGGCGGCCGAGATCAGCGGCATGTCGTCCGATACCGTCACCGCCGCGACCCAGGCGGGCGAGATGCTGACCAGGCTGGTGCCCGACATCCGTCGCACCGCGGAACTGGTTGCCGAGATCAGCGCGGCCTGCCGCGAACAGGACATCGGGGCGGTCCAGATCAACGAAGCGATCCAGCAGCTCGACAAGGTGACCCAGCAGAACGCCTCGGCCTCCGAGCAGATCTCGTCCACCTCGGAAGAGCTGGCCAGCCAGGCCGAGGAATTGCAGGAGAGCATCGCCTATTTCCGGGTCGAGAAGGCTCGGCATGCGGCTCCGGCACGTTCGGCGGCGGCACGGAAGCCCGCCGCTCGTCCGGTGGTTGCCAAGGCCAAGGTCAAGGCTGCGCCAGGTGCCGGTTCGGTCGCCGACCAGCAGGCCCGGGTGCGCGGTTTCGCACTCGACCTGACCAATGGTGGCCCGGACGGCGAGGATGCCGAGTTCGGACGCGCCGCGTGAGCGCGGGGGGCGACATGCAGGTCGTGGTCTTCGGACTGGGGGCGGAGGAATTCGCCCTCCCCGTGACCACGGTGCGCGAGATCCTGGATCACCGGACGGCGTACCGGGTGCCGCATGCGCCCGACTGGTTCCTAGGGCTGACCGATGTGCGCGGAAGCTCGGTCCCGATGGTCGACCTGCGCGTCCGGCTGGGCCTCCCGCCGGTCGAGGCGACGCTGACCACCCGGGTTCTGGTGGTCGACATGGCCGGTACCGATGGGCAGCCGCTTTCGCTGGGGTTGATGGTCGACCGGGTGCTCGATGTCAGCACCTTTGGCGCCGACGCGGTCGAAGGGGCGCCCGATCTTGGCGGGCGCTGGCGGTCGGACCAGATCGTCGCGATCCTTCGGCGCGGCGCAGGATTCGTCGCGCTGCTCGATCCGGCGCTGCTGTTCGCCGCCGATGACCTGGACGCTGGCCTGTCCATCGCGGCGGCGGCGTAACTCCTCCGGCGCGGTCCGGATCAATCGCCGATCGGCAGGCGCGGACGCGCGGCGTCGCGGTCGCCCTGAACCAATAATTCAGTAATTCAAACTATGCTCTCGGTGAAATTCGAAGAGCGAATTCCATAATTTCCAAGAATTGAATTCAAGCGGGGGTGTGTGATGCGTGCGACGATCAAGGTCAAATTGGCGAGTACGTTCGCTATAGTCTTGTTTTTGTTGGCCGTCGTGGTCGGGGTGGGGGTTTCCAAGATCAATTCGCTGAACGTGATGATCGGACAGATCATCGACGGACCGGCGCAGCGCATCAAGCTTTCGCTGATCGCCGATGGCGATGTCGGCCGGGCGATCCGCGCCGAAAAGAACATGCTGATGTCCCAGGATCCGGCGCAAAAGCGTATCTTGGATGGCAGCTTTGCCCAATATGACGCCAAGGTTCAGGACAGCCTGAACAGCGGCCTGAAGATCGCCACCGAACAGGGGCGGCCGGTCTGGATCAAGGCGCTGGAGGAATGGCGCAGCTATAAGGAATTGAGCAATCGCGCGCGCGGCCTGGCCATGCAGAATCGCAACGCCGAGGGTGCCGAAATCTCGATGAACGAGGGACGCGCGGTTGCGATGCGGCTTAGTGATACGCTGGGCAAGCTGGCCGAAATCACCCAGGGGCAGATGGTCAAGGCGAAAGCCGACTCCGCCGCCCTTTATGCCTCGGCGCGCACCACGCTGACAATCACGGCCGTCTTCGCCCTGCTGATCGCGATCGGCGGCGGGCTGTGGATCGCGATGATCGTGTCCAGGGGGTTGCGCAAGATCGATGAAGCGGTGTCCGCCGTCGCCGATGGCGACCTGACCACCGAGGTGACGGTCGCGTCCAACGACGAGATCAAGGATCTGGTCGACACCGTCAACCGCATGACCGTACGCCTGCGCGAAACCATCGGCCAGACCACCCAGGCGGCGCAGAATGTCGCGGCGGGCAGCCAGCAGCTATCGTCTTCGTCGGAGCAGGTGAGCCAGGGCGCCACCGAGCAGGCCGCTGCGGCGGAAGAAGCTTCGGCGTCGATGGAGCAGATGGCCGCCAACATCAAACAGAATGCCGACAACGCAAGCCAGACCGAGAAGATCGCACGTCAGTCGTCGCAGGATGCCGAGATCAGCGGCCAGGCGGTCGACAAGGCGGTCGTCGCGATGCGCACCATCGCCGAGAAGATCGGCATCGTGCAGGAGATCGCCCGCCAGACCGATCTGCTGGCGCTCAACGCAGCGGTGGAAGCAGCGCGTGCGGGCGAACATGGTCGCGGCTTCGCGGTGGTCGCCGCCGAGGTCCGCAAGCTGGCCGAGCGCAGCCAGTCGGCAGCGGCCGAAATCAGCGGCATGTCGTCCGATACCGTCACCGCCGCCACCCAGGCGGGCGAGATGCTGACCAAACTGGTGCCCGACATCCGTCGCACCGCCGAACTGGTCGCCGAGATCAGCGCGGCCTGCCGCGAACAGGACATCGGCGCGGTCCAGATCAACGAGGCGATCCAGCAGCTCGACAAGGTGACCCAGCAGAACGCTTCGGCCTCCGAGCAGATTTCGTCCACCTCGGAAGAGCTGGCCAGCCAGGCCGAGGAATTGCAGGAAAGCATTGCCTATTTCAGGATCACCGATCAGGGGCATGGCGCCCCGGTCCGCGCCGCCGTGCGCCGCCCGGCGCCCGCCCGGAATCCCGTGGGGAACAGGGCGAAGGGTGCCACCACCCCCAAGTCGCGCGCCGGTTCGGTCGCGGACCAGCAGGCCCGCGTGCGCGGCTTCGCACTCGACCTGACCAATGGCGGCCCGGACCGCGAGGACGCCGAATTCGGACGCGCCGCATGAGCGCGGACGGCGACATGCAGGTCGTGGTCTTCGGGCTGGGGGCGGAGGAATTCGCCCTCCCCGTGACCACGGTGCGCGAGATCCTGGACCATCGGACCGCTTACCGGGTGCCCGGCGCGCCCGAATGGTTCCTGGGGCTGACCGATGTGCGCGGGGCCTCGGTACCGATGGTGGACTTGCGTATCCGCCTTGGCCTTGAGCCGGTCGAGGCGACCTTGACCACGCGCATTCTGGTCGTCGACGTCTCCGGCACGGAAGGGCAGCCGCTGTCACTGGGGCTGGTGGTCGACCGGGTGCTCGATGTCAGCACCTTTGCGGCGGATGCGGTCGAGGCGTCGCCCGATCTGGGCGGGCGCTGGCGGTCGGAGCAGATCGGGGCGATCCTCCGGCGGGGATCGGGCTTCGTGGCGCTGCTCGATCCCGCGCGCCTGTTCGGCGTCGATGGCGACGCCATGGCGCTGGCCGGCCTCGGCCTCGCCGCGTGAATTTCGGCCGCCCGCAGCGGCGGCCGCCCTTCTCCCATCTATTTTTCGCAGGAGCCGTCCCTTGAGCAGTCTGGCCCGCGCGGCGGTTTCCACCGATGCGCTGCAACCGCGCGATTTCGATCGCATCTCCACCTATGTCTACAAGGAGTGCGGCATCCGCCTGCCGCCTGCCAAGCTGACCATGATCGAGGGGCGGTTGCGGCGCCGGGTGCGCGCGACCGGTCTGTCCAGCCTCAGCGGCTATTGCAGCTGGCTGTTCGAGGGTGATCACCTGGAGGGCGAGCGTGAGCATCTGTTGAACGCGGTCACCACCAACAAGACCGACTTTTCCCGCGAGCCCAAGCATTTCGACTATCTGATGGGCAAGGTGATGCCGCGCCTGCGCGACATGGGGAAGCGGCGCCTACGCGTCTGGAGCGCGGCCTGTTCGACCGGCGCGGAACCCTATACCCTGGCCATGCTGCTCGACGCCTTCGCACAGGACCAGGGCGGGCCCGATTTCGGCATTCTCGCCACCGATCTGGATAGCGAAGTGCTGCGCACCGCCCGGCGCGGCATCTATCCGGCGGCGATGCTCGACCCGGTTCCGGCGAATCTGCGCGGCCGTTATGCCATGAAGGCGAGCGATCCCAAGCGCGACGAGATGCGCATCGTGCCCGCGCTGCGTTCGGCGATCGGCTTTGCGCAGATGAACCTGATGGACGCGCGCTATCCGGTGGGCGATCCGATGGACATCATCTTCTGCCGCAACGTGCTGATCTATTTCGACAAGCCGACGCAGGAGAAGGTCGTGCGCCGCCTGACCGAATGCCTGGCCCCTGGCGGCCTACTGTTCCTGGGCCATTCGGAATCGATCACCGGTTTCGACCTCCCCCTCACCACGGTGTCCAACACCGTGTTCCAGCGGATCTGAGCCTCATGAAGAAAACCCGCGTCCTGGTGATCGACGACAGTGCCAGCGTCCGCCAGGCGATGACCGCCATCCTGTCCGCCGACCCCCAGATCGAGGTGATCGCCGCCGCCGCCGATCCCTTCGCCGCCGCGCGTCACATCCAGGAGGAGGTGCCCGACGTCATCACGCTGGACGTCGAAATGCCGCGGATGGACGGTATCACCTTCCTCCGCAAGCTGATGTCGCAGCATCCAATTCCGGTCGTCATGTGCTCCTCGCTGGTCGAGGAGGGGTCGGAGACGCTGCTCCAGGCGCTGGAGGCCGGGGCGGTGGATGTCATCCTGAAGCCGCGTGTCGGCGTTGCCGATCATCTGGTCGAGGCGCATGCGATGATCCGCGAGACGGTGAAGGGTGCGGCCAATGCGCGGATCGGGGCGCGCCGTCCTGCGCCGCGAAGCACGGCGCCCGCCAAGAAGCTGACCGCCGACGCTGTCCTGCCGCCGCCCACGGGCCGCGCGATGAGCCGCACGACCGAGATGGTGGTGTGCATCGGCGCCTCGACCGGCGGGACCGAGGCGCTGCGCGAGGTGCTGGAGGCGCTGCCCGCCAATTCGCCCGGCATCGTCATCGTCCAGCATATGCCCGAAAGCTTCACCCGCGCCTTCGCCAAGCGGCTCGACGGGCTGTGCCAGGTCGACGTCAAGGAAGCCGAGGATGGCGACACGGTGATGCGCGGCCGGGTGCTGATCGCGCCGGGCGGCCTGCGCCACACCATGCTGGAGCGCCAGGGCGCGCGCTATGTCGTGTCGGTTCGCGAAGGGCCGCTGGTCTCGCGTCACCGCCCCTCGGTCGATGTGCTGTTCCGCTCGGCGGCGCGCAATGCCGGGGCCAATGCGGTCGGCATCATCCTGACCGGCATGGGCGATGACGGCGCGCGCGGCCTACTGGAGATGAAGCAGGCGGGCGCCCGCACCTTCGCCCAGGACGAGGCGAGCTCGGTCGTGTTCGGCATGCCCAAGGAAGCGATTGCGCGCGGTGCGCATGACAAGATCATCCCGCTCAGCAGCGTCGCGCGCGAACTGCTGCAAGCCACGGCCCGTTGAGAAGGACAATCGCAATGTTGATGACGAAGATTGACACGGGCGCCTCCCAACCGCTGGACGATGAGGGCGGCATTCCCTTCGCGGCGCTGGCCGACCGGTTGCAGGCCCGGATGGGCGGGCTGGAGGACGCGTTTCGCGACACGGGCGAGACGCTGGCCACGGCGATCGGCACGATCGACGGCATGGCCGAGGGGCTGGCCGCGATCCGCCAGACGCTGTCGCCCAACAGCGCGGGCGTCGCGGTCGCCAAGCTTCGCGACGTCGCCTATCGCCTGATCACCCTGCCGGTGATCCAGCGCCGCCGCGCGATCGAGGTGGAGACGCTGACCGGGCGTACCCGCGAACTGCGCGGGCTGCTGAACGAGGTCGGTACCATCCTGAAGCTGCTCGGCATCTATGGGATGAACATCAAGATCGCTTCGTCGGGGGAGGCGGCGTTCTTCAACTTCGTGGTCGGCATGGACGAGAAGCTATCCAGCGGTCGCCGGGAACTGCACCATATCGAACGGCAACTCGAACAGTTCGGCCGGGTGGTCGGCGATGTGCAGCAGGCCGATCGCCTGCTGGCTACCGAATGTTCGCGCGCCGGGGCCGGCGTGCCCGCCGAATTGACCGCCAATGCCAACGCGCTTCAGGATCATATCGAGGCGGTGATGCGCATGACCGACGAGGTCGGCGGCATCATGCGCACCGTGCAGGGTGAGGTCGCGCGTATCCTGGGCGCGATCCAGATCGGCGACAGCGTCCGCCAGCGCGCCGAACATTGCATCGCCATGCTGCGGCGGCTCGTCCCCGATGCGAACGAAGGGCAGGGGGCTCCGCTGCCCATCGGCGCATCCGCGCATATGGCGCGGCTGGTGGCGGCACAGATGGATGCCATGGCCGATGATTTCGGTCGCGAGGTGGCGGCCATCGTCGCCGCGCTCGAACGGCTGGGCCCGCTGGCCGATCACCTGCGCGAATTGCTGGGATCGCAGGGCGGCGATGACGGGCAGCTGCTGTTCCGTCTGGAACATGGGATCGCGTCGTTGGGCAATGTGACCGACCAGCTTTGCGATGCCGACGGGCATCTGGCCGAGCTGACCGGCTTTGTCGGCCGCACGCTGAGCGACCTGACCGAGGGGCTGGGTCGCATCCGCAATATCGCGGTCAATGTGCAGGACATCTCGACCAACACCCAGCTTCTGTGCCGCCGCCATGGCACGCTGGGTCGCGCGGTCGCGGTGATCGCCAAGGAGGTCGCGCCCTGCGCCAGCCGCCTCGACCAGCTCAGCCTGTCGGTCGGACGTCTCATCGCCGTGCTGGGGGCGATCGATCTGGTGCAGGATGGCGGAAAGGAGGGCCCCGACGATACGCGCGGTGCGTTGACCGAGGCGCTGGCGGTGGTCCGCCGTGCCTGTGAAGGCTCCGCCGCCGCGATGACCAAGGGCGGTGGCGATGCCCTGCGCGTCGTATCCTCGCTGGAGTCGAGCGCGGCGGACCTGAATAGGGAATTGGGCTTTGCCGAAACGCTGAACGTGGCGGCGGAAAGGCTGTCGCTCTACGCCGCTCAGGCCGCACCCGAACAGGCGGATAGCAGCGAACTGAACGAGGCCGATCATGCCGCGCTCGCCGAACTGCTTCCCTGGGCGGCGGGGCTCTATACCATGGCGGCGGAACGCACGATCCATGCGGCCTATTTGCTGCCCGGCATGGCCGCCGCCGCGCCGCCGGTGATCGCGGTGACGTTCGACGACGACGACGACGGGCTCTTCTGATCCGGGGGCGGGCCGGGCGAGCGGCCCGCATTCGGTCGTTCAGGGCATGGGCGTAACGGTGATCCGATCGATATTGGGGGCGTAGCGCGATCGCAGCAGGACGCCCGGCCACGTCTGGGACGCATAGGTCCGCCCGTCCCAGTCGGGCTGTTCCTCGCCCGCGATGCGGATGGCGTTAGTCCCGGCGCGCAAGGTGACGGGCACCGTCATCTCCCACCAGTTGTTGGCGTGGAAGCTGTTGGGGAAGGTCGCCAGGATCGGCTTGGCCCCGTTGACCGAGATGCGCGCGATCCGGGCGAGCGGGTCGGGATTGTAATGCGTCGCCTTGGACTGTTCGTCGTTGGAGAAGCGGACGGTCAGCGCATAGGTGCCCGCCTTGTCGGCGATGACGTTGGGGAAGGTCAGGGTATTGCCATTGCCCGGCGCGCCGCCGATGTCGAATACCGCGCGCCCGCCGCTCGCCCGCGACGCCGCGCCGGTCCGGGCTGTGCCGGCGACCTGCGCGGCCTCGGCTTCGTAACGGCGTGGGGCGCCGGGTGTGGTCACGCCGGTGACGCGCAGGCCGCGCAGACGCGTCGCACCCGTCACCGCCACCTTGTTGATTCCGCCCAGCAGAAACGCCTTGCCGCCGGTCAGCGGCCGGCCGTTGACGTCGATCCGCACCGGCCCGCTCGCCTCCGCGGAGAGTGCCGCCGGTTCGTCCTGCACGGCGTACACCCAGAAGGTGGAGCTGGCGCCCGTCGCCAGATCGACGGCGTCGCCCTTCGTCGCGGCGCGTCCCGTCACCATCGCGTCGCGCACGTCATAGGTGACGGTGGTGGAGGCCGGATCGGCGGCGGTCAGGGTGATCCGGTCGACCAGCGCATGGCCCTGGGTCCGCCGCGTGCCGTCCAGGCTGCGTGTCGCGAGCGTCAGCACATGCTTGCCGCGCGTCAGATTCACGACTGTATCGACATGGTCCAGCACCGACGGCTTATAGCCCAGTGGCAGGAACAGCTCGGTCTCGCCCGCCTTCCGTCCGTCGATCCTCAGATAGACGTTGGTCGCCCCCTGCGCCGTGACGAGCGGATCCTTGTTGAACGTGCTGGCGAGCACGCGCAGGTCGTAGCGGCCGGTGCGCGGCACCTCCACGGCGAAGTCCAGCGCGGCGTCGGCCCCGGTCCTGAACCCCTCCACCGAATAGCCGCCCGAGGTGTGGAAGCGGTCGACATGATCGGGCGATCCTTCCGGTCCGCGCACCGCCAGGCCTTGTCCGCGCCGTGTCGCCTTCTCCGCCTCATAATCCTGTCGCCAGGGCAGGGTGACGGCGGCGGCGCGCGTGTTCTGCGCCGGTGTCAGCAGCAATTCATAGGCGGCTTCCTCGCGCAAGCCGGGCCAGCCATCCTCGCCGAAGGTCAGGGCGATGCGGCCGTCCTTCACGGGCATCACCCGCTCCCCGATGGTGACGGGCGGGGCGGAGTCGCCGAGCTGGCCGGTCCAGCCGATCTCGCGGACCCGAACCCGCAGCTCGGGGCCGAAATCGGCGGGGATATGATCGAGCGCGACCACCGCCTCGCCGCTCTTGCCGCCGAACAGCAGCCGCGCCTGCCGCCGCGTGGGGTCGAGCGTCGCCAGTCCCTGCAGCGTATAGCTCTGGTCGGGATGCGGCGGGGTGACGGCCAGGGTATGGCCGCTCATCGTGGCATAGGCGTTGAGCAACCACCATTGCCCGTTGCCGCGATTGGCCTGGACGGCGGAATCGCTCAGATTGCCGTCGATATTCCAATAGGCGATGTCGGCATCGACCTTGGAATCCTCGATCGCGGCGACCCACTGCACCATCTGGCCGGGGACCGAGGTGTGGTAGTTATAGGCATATTCGTTGATGTTGATGGGCAGATGGCGGCCTTGCCACCTGGTTCCGGCGAACAGCCTGTCCTCCCATTCGCGATATCGGCGCACGCTGGTGCGCACCGCCGCTGGGTTGCTGAGTTCGTGCCAGGTCACGACATCGGGCACCGTGTCCGCCGCGATGGCGTGGCGCATGAAGCCCTCCACCTCCGGGAACAGGATGCTGGTATTGGGCCCCGCGATCCGTGCACCGGGTAGTTCCTGGCGGATCATCCGCACCGCACGGTCCCAGGCGTCGTTGAAGGCCGTCGGGTCCTTCTGCCACCGCACGTCGTTGCAGCTTTTGGGGCCTTCGGCGAACATGTTTCCGTCGGGTTCGTTATAGGGGACGAAGACGATGCGGTCGCGATAGCGCTTCTCCATGCCCTTGACCTGGCGGACCTGTGCCCGCAGCTTTTCGATATAGTTGGCGACCGACTGCGCACAGTCGCCGGTCTTCCAATTGTACGGAAACTCGCGGTTGATGTCGGTCATGTAGATATAGGTGTCGCCACCCGACGCATCGGTCAGCAGCGTCGAGACCTCCAGCGCGTCGGCGCCGGGATGCTGCGGCCCGTCCTGCGCCTTGGTGGAGACGGTACGAAGCCCGATCCCCTCGACCAGATTGGGATGCGGCAGGCGCGCATCGTACAGACCGTAGAGCGTCCCCGACGCGCCGCCATGAAAGGCCCCGGTATCGCTCGACAGGTCGACGGTCAGCCTTTCCTGCGCAGAAGCGGCGATGGCGGTGGAGCCGAGCAGCGTGGCGAGCAACAGGCGAAGAGGAGAGGGCATGAGGCGGGCTTGCGTCAGGAAGGTCATGCGCTACGCTCGGTGGTCATGCGATCGATCGTCGCGCGGTTAAGGATCAGGCGGGCGGCCGTGACGGCGAGTGCCAGATGCATCAGGCCGGGGATGATCGTCGACAGCGCGCGGATGCCGGTCAGCGACAGCGGCGTCTGGTTGCCCGCGCCCGCCTTGTACGACACGATCACCAGCACGCCGCTGATCAGCACGCCCGCCAGCGCCCAGGCCAGTTTCACGAAGAACTGGTTGAAGGCGAAGCTCATGCCCGACGAACGCATCCCCAGCTTCCACTCGCCATATTGGTCGGCGAGCTGGATCAGGGTGAAGTGCAGCGGCAGAGTGCAGCCCAGCACGATGCAGCACAGGCCGACCAGCACCAGCCACAGCATCGGATAGTCGCCCGGCACGAAAAAGGCGGCGAAATGTCCGCCGACCAGGATCAGGTTCACCCCGACATAGACGGTCTTTACGTCGAACCGCCGGGTGAAGAAGGGGACGATCACCGATCCCAGGAACCCGCCCGCCGTCGCGGTGCCGAAGAACAGCGCCTGATAGGTGGTGTCGCCGCCCAGCACATAGGTGATGAAATACAGCGCCGCGCCGCCCTTGGTATTGAAGATGCCGATCAGCAGCAGCGTCATGACGAAGGTCAGGCGCAACTGGTCGTTCTTCAGTGTGGTGGCGATGGCGAGCTTCAGCGGCACCTCGGCGCTGTCGACGGCGACCACCCGCTCCCGCACGAACAGGAAGCAGATCAGAAACATCACCACGGCGGCCAGGCTGAGGATCGCCACCCCGTCGCGGTAGCCGCGCGCAATGTCGGTACCGCCCAGATGGCGGACCATGATCGGCAGGCCGACCGAGACGCAGAAGGACGCGATGGCGACCAGCGCGAAACGCACCGACTGGCACGACACCCCCTCGCGCGCGCTGTCGGTCATCCGGGTGATGAGCGCGCAATAGGGCACGTTGTTGAGCGAATAGGAGAAGGCGAGCAGGAAATAGGTCACCGCCGCATAGGCGACCTTGCCGTCATAGCCGAGGTCGGGCGACTGGAAGGTCAGGAAACAGGCCAGCCCCACGGGAATCGCGGTCCACAGCAGATAGGGGCGGAACCGGCCCCAGCGGGTCGAGGTGCGGTCGGCCATGATGCCGATCAGCGGGTCGGACACCGCGTCGAAGATCCGCAGCGACAGGAACAGGATGCCGACGATACCCGGCGCCAGGCCAAAGACGTCGGTGTAATAGAAGGTCAGGAAATTGGCGATCAGGCCGGTCACGATCGTCCCGCCCGCATCGCCCAGCCCGTAACAGAGCTTTTCGACGAACGGGATGCGCGTCGCCTGACCATCGGTCGGCGGCGGCTCGATCGTCCCTGTGGCCCCCTCGGCCATCGTTGCTGCCATCCTGCCTCTTCCCTGCTTGCGGTCCGCCTCTTGATGGTCCCGCTTGTCCATTCGGTCTCGATCTCAACCGCGTCGAACGAAAGCCTCGGCCACCGCCGCGTGATCGCGAACGAAGATGGGAATCCGTTCGATCGGGGCGTTACAGCACACATCGCCCCCGCCCTCGATCCATTCGCCGGTCCAGGCATCGCGCCATATGCCGCCCGGCAGATAGACGCAGCGATCAGTCACACCCGCCGCCGTCACCGGCGCAACCAGAATGTCGGGGCCGAACATGTACTGGCTATCCAGCTGCCAGCAGCGCGGATCGTCGGGATAGTCGTAGAACATCGGCCGCATCAGCGGATCGCCGCTTTCATGCGCGGCGCGCATCAGCGATGCGACATAGGGGCGCAGTCGCTCGCGCAAGGCGGCATAGTCGCGCAAGATGGCGAAGACCTGCTCGCCGAAGCTCCAGAGTTCGTTGCCCGCGCCCGTATCGCATTGTGCGATGCCGTCGCGAAACGGCTCGGCGGGTGGGGTGATCGGGTCGCGGTGGCCGTGCATCCGCAGGATCGGGGTGAACACCGCCCATTGGAACCAGCGGATCATCAACTCGTGAAAGGCCGGGTCCGCGACATGCCCGCCATGAAAGCCGCCGATATCGGTGGTCCACCACGGAATGCCCGCCATGCCCATGTTGAGCCCGGCGCTCAACTGGTTGCGCATTGCCTCGAACGAGGAATGGATGTCGCCCGACCAGACGAGCGCGCCATAGCGCTGGCTCCCCGCCCAGGCGCATCGGACGAGGCTGACGATCTCGGTCTCGCCCTCCGCGCGGAGCCCGTCATGAAAGGCCTGGGCATAATGGAGCGGATAGGCGTTGCCGACCTCCAGCACGCTGCCGGCGTGATAGCGGTAATTGTCGAAATCATAGGCGCTATATTCGGGTTCGGCCTCGTCCAGCCAGAACAGCGCGACGCCCTTGTCCCGGTAATGGCGCTTGGCCGTCTTCCACAGGAATTCCCGCGCGCCGGGATGGGTGACGTCGATGAAGCGGGTGTTGCCCAGAAATTCCTGCTGTACGTCCAGCCCGCGCGTGGCGCGGACCAGATAGCCTTTTTCGGCCATCTCGGCATAGTTTTCCGAGCGGTGGTCGACGGTCGGCCAGACCGAGACGAGGAGTTCGGTGCCCATCGCCTTCAACTCGGCAGTCATCGCGGCGGGGTCGGGCCATTCGCGCGGGTCGAAGCGCCAGTCGCCTTGTACCGGCCAGTGGAAGAAGTCGGCGACGATCACCGCCAAGGGAATGCCACGCGCATGATAGTCGCGCGCGACCGCCAGCAGTTCCTCTTGCGTCCGATAGCGCAGCTTGCTCTGCCACAGGCCCAGCGCATAATCGGGCATCATCGGTACGGTGCCGGTGACGGTCGCATAGTTGCGCAGGATTTCCGCCGGGCTGTCGGCCGCGGTGATCCAGTAATCCACTTCGCGCGCGGCATACGCGGTCCAGGTCGCGCCATTGGCGGCGAAATGTACCTCGCCCACCGCCGGGATGTTCCAGAGGAAGCCATAGCCGTGGCTGGACACCAGGAAGGGAACGCTCGCCTGCGAATTGCGCTGGGCCAGTTCGAGCGTGCAGCCCGCCAGATCTAGATTGGGTTGCTGATACTGGCCCATGCCATAAAGGCGCTCGCCCGGCTTGGCCTCGAACCGTATGGCGAGGCGCGCGACGTCGCCGGTCAGTGGCTTGAATTCGCGCCCCGACAGGCCCAGCGCGCTGATCGTGCGCACTTCGTCGGTGCCGACCGTCCAATATTTGCTGATCGTGTCGCGCTGCCGCCATTTCTCCTCCAGCAGCACCTCGCCCTGGGCATTCCGAAAACGGACCCGGCCCTGAAGATCGACCTCGGCGGTCAGGCGGCCATGGGTGATCCGGGCGGTGCCGCCGGTGCGAGTGACGACCGGTTCCGTCTGCCTTGCCTCCGATGCGTCATCGCGCAACGCCCCGGCCCGTGCGCCGCGATCGGGAAAGCAGGACGCCCGCAGCCGCAGGCCGTCCGGGCCATGCGCCTCGATCCGCAACCAATGGCCGTCATAGGCCCAGCCGATGGCGTGCGCTTCCAGGACGAGCGTGTCCAAACCCGAATCCTCCCAACGCCATTCTTCGACAGCCGTAAACGTTTGCGGATCATCATGCCGACAAGCCACCCTGTCAATGCCCCTTGTGCGGACCGCGCCGCGCCGCGATCAAAGTCCAATGGATATACGCGAGCTCGCCAATCATCTGGGCCTGTCGATCGGCACGGTGTCGCGCGCGCTGAACGACCGCAAGGATGTCAGTCCGGTCACGCGGCAGAGGGTCGTCACGGCAGCCGAGCGTTTCGGCTATATCCCCAACCAGTCGGGGCGGACCCTGCGCAGTGGGCGGACGGGGACGGTCGGCTTCATGCTGACGCTGGAGCATGACAGCGCGATTCATGGCGATCCGTTCTTCATGGCTTTGCTGGAGGGTTTGCAGAACGGACTGGGCGAGCATGACCTCGATCTCGTCGTGCTGCTGGCCCGCAAGGGGGAGGATGGGCTGACCTTTTTGCGGCGGCACGTGTCGCGGCGCACCGTCGACGGCTGGGTCCTGTCCGGGACGCAGCATGACGATCCCCGCATCACCTTCCTGCTCGACCAGACGATTCCCTTCGTCGCGCTGGGGCGCACCGAGACGCCGCGCGACTATGCATGGATCGACCTGGATTTCGAAAGCGTGGTGGCGGAGGCGATGGCGCTGCTGATCGGGGCGGGGCACCGCCGCATCGGGCTGGTTGCGCCGCCGGCGACGATCAACAACAGCCATATCGTCGTCCAACGTTATCGCGCCGCGCTGGAGCAGGCGGGGATCGCCTTCGACCCCGTGCTGGTCCATCATGGCGAAACCGACGAGAGCGATGGCGAGACGACGGCGCGCGAGCTGATGGCGTTGGCCGACCGCCCGACCGCGCTGCTGCTGATGGGCGAGACGGCACCGGTGGGCGCGTATCGCGCGCTGCGGCGGCTGGGGCTGGAGCCGGGGCGCGACGTGGCGGTGATCGGGCTGCGCGACAATCCCGCCTGCCGGGCGCTGTCGCCTGACCTGACCTCTTTCTCGCTCGCGCTCGACGATCTGGGGCTGGCCCTGGCGCAGGCATTGGTCGCGATGTTGCCGGGCCATCAACGCGCGGACAGCCCCTTGGTCCAGCGGCTGTGGACCATGACGCTTCGGCTGGGGGAGAGCCACCGCATTCGGGGCGAGGTGATCAGGCCAGTCGCCTGACCGGTCCTATTCTGTCGGACAAATATTTGCGGCTACAATGCGCGCTGACAGGTCGCCGCGTGGCCGTTCGCGGTCTTGCGGCTCCGGCATTAGCCATATGTCTTTCGTATTAAAACCTCTTCCAGGCGTTTGGAAAAAGCGGTTGCGCTGTCGGGGGCAGCCTGTCTACCCATAGGGAAAACATAAATAGTCGGAGAAGATCGTTGCGCCCATGCTGCCATGCCCCGTCGCGTCGCGACGTTCTGTCCACTGCCAGCATCGGGGCGCTGGCGACCGGATGGGGGGCAGTGATCCCCGCAACCGCCTGGGCGCAGGCCAAGAGCCGCGGTCCCGTCCCCGCCACCCTCGTCCAGCCCTTCGACATGGCCGACGTCTCGCTGGATGACGGGCCCTTCCTCCATGCGCAGAAGATGACCGAGGCGTATCTGATGCGGCTGCAGCCCGATCGGATGCTCGCCAATTTTCGCACCAATGCGGGGCTCAAGCCCAAGGCGCCGGTCTATGGCGGTTGGGAATCGGAGCCGATGTGGGAGGAGATCAACTGCCACGGCCATACGCTGGGCCATTATCTCTCCGCCTGCGCGCTGGCGTACCGTGCGACCAAGGACAAGAGGTATCGCCAGCGGATCGACTATATCGCGGGCGAACTGGCCGCGTGCCAGCAGGCGGCGGGGACCGGCTTGGTCTGCGCCTTCCCCAAGGGTCCTGCGCTGGTCGCGGCCCATTTGCGTGGCGAGCCGATTACGGGCGTGCCCTGGTACACGCTGCACAAGGTCTATGCGGGGCTGCGCGATGCGGCGCTGCTCGCGGGTAGCGAGCCGGCGCGGGCGGTGCTCATCCGGCTGGCCGACTGGGGTGTCGTGGCGACCAAGCCGCTGTCCGACGCGCAGTTCGAGACGATGCTGCAGACCGAATATGGCGGCATGAACGAGGTCTATGCCGACCTGTATTTCATGACCGGCAACGAGGATTATCGGTCGCTGTCCCAGCGCTTCTCGCAAAAGGCGGTGATAAATCCGCTGGTCAAGGGGCAGGATCATCTCGACGGGATGCATGCCAATACGCAGATTCCCAAGATCATCGGGTTCCAGCGCGTGTTCGAGGCAACCGGCGACGGCAAATATCGTGACGCCGCCGCCTTTTTCTGGCGGACGGTCGCGCATACCCGTGCCTTTGCGACCGGCGGGCATGGCGATGGCGAGCATTTCTTCGCCATGGCCGATTTCGACAAGCATGTTTTCTCGGCCAAGGGGTCGGAGACCTGTTGCCAGCATAATATGCTCAAGCTGACCCGCGCGCTGTTCCTGCACGACCCGCGCGCCGAATATGCCGATTATTATGAGCGCACGCTCTACAATGGCATCCTCGCCTCGCAGGATCCAGATTCGGGCATGGCGACCTATTTCCAGGGCGCGCGGCCTGGTTACATGAAGCTCTATCATACCCCGGAGGACAGCTTCTGGTGCTGCACCGGCACGGGGATGGAAAACCATGTGAAGTATCGCGACTCGATCTACTTCCATGACGATCGCGCGCTGTACGTGAACCTGTTCATTCCCTCGACGGTGCGCTGGGCCGACAAGGGGGCGGAACTGACCCAGTCCACCCGCTTCCCCGAGGCGGCGAATAGCCAGTTCCGCTGGAAATTGCGCCGGCCGACTGAACTGACGCTCAAGCTGCGCCACCCGAAATGGAGCCGCACCGCGACCCTGCTGGTCAACGGAGCGGAGGTGTCGCGTTCGGACAAGCCGGGCCGCTATGCCGAACTGACGCGGACGTGGAAGACCGGCGACACGGTCGAATGGCGGCTGGTCATGGAGCCCGCCGTCGAAAGCGCCCCCGCCGCGCCAGAGATCGTCGCCTTCACCTATGGTCCGCTGGTGCTCGCCGGCGCGTTGGGCCGCGAGGGACTGGCACCGGGCGCGGACATTATCGTCAACGAACGCAAATACGGTGATTATAACGCCACGCCCTTCCAGGCACCGACGCTGTCGGGCGAGCCTGATGCATTGGCGAAGAAGATCAGCGCCACGGGCAAGCCGTTGGAGTTCACCATCCCGGCGGCGGACGGCCAGCCGGTGCGGCTGATTCCCTATCACCGCATCGCGCATGAGCGCTACGCGACCTACTGGAAGCTAGCCTGATCGCGGGCCCTTTGCGGACGGGAACTACCCCGGCGAAGGCCGGGGTCCAGTTCGCTTTTTACAGCGCTTCATCCCAGACAATTTGTTCGCGCGGAGGCGCGGAGGCGCGGAGGCGCGGAGGACGCAGAGGGGTCGTCCGATTGGCTGCGGCCCGGCTTCATCACCAAGCGGAGGGAGGCATGAAGATGCCACAAGCGAGACACCTCCGCGTTCTCCGCGCCTCCGCGCGAACAAAGTCTCTTTCGACGCATCGGCGCTCCGCCGAACGCATAGCATCTAGACCCCGGCCTTCGCGGGGGTGAGGCTATTCGATGATGTTTGGAATGGTGGGCGATGACGGGCTCGAACCGCCGACATTCTCGGTGTAAACGAGACGCTCTACCAACTGAGCTAATCGCCCCCTCTCGGGAAGCCACGCCTAATGCCGATGCGTTCCGCGTCTGGCAAGTCGCTTTTATGCCTCCAACCCATCTGGTTCGTTTGTTGGATACAAACCCCGCTGCAAACGGTACATAACGGGAACATCGAGGGCGGATACGACCGAGGGAGCGGTCGGGTTCGCGCTTGGTGTTACGGGGGAGCGGGGATGGCCGGAACGGGGGAGGGCGCGCGGTGGACGCAGGCGCGGCGACGGCAATTCCTGGAGGCGTTGGCGGTCAGTGCTGATGCGGGCGTGGCGGCGCGGGCGGTGGGAGAGACGCTCGCGGCGGCACGTTCGCTCCGGCGGCGTGACCGGGCCTTTGGCGAGGCTTGGGACGCGGCGATCGGTGCGGCACATGCGCTGGTCGAGGAAGGACTGCTGCGCCGGATGCTCGCCCTGTTGGCGGTCGGGGCCGAGGATGGGGATGGCGAGGGGGGTGGAGAGGCCGGTGTGGGGATCGCCGGCCTCTCCATCACGCCGCCGCTCCTGGCGACCGAGGTGCAACTTTATCTGAAGCTGCTCGCGCGCCGTGATGCGCTGGCCGATGCCGGTGACGGGGCAAGCGAGGCGGCACGGGCAAGCGCGGCGGAAACCGATGCGGCGCTGGAACGCGCGCTCGACGGGCTGGCGCGGCGGCGGTTGAAGGGGATGGCGTGATGGCGAGAGAGGATGCGACGACGCGGCTCGCCACGCTGGCGATGCTGGAACCGGAGGCGCGGGGGCAGGCGCTGGCGGCGCTGACCCCGGCGCAGAAGCGCGAGCTGGTCGAGCGATGGGAATTATGGGCGCATGACGGACAGATCGCGCCGCCGGGCGACTGGCGGGTCTGGCTGATCCGGGCGGGGCGCGGCTTCGGCAAGACGCGGGCGGGGGCGGAGTGGGTGAGTGCGCTCGCCCGTGACAATCCGGGTGCGCGGATCGCACTGATGGGGGCGACCCTTCGCGATGTCGAGCGGGTGATGGTGCGCGGCGAAAGCGGCCTGCTGGCGGTGGCGCGCAAGGGCGAGACGCCACGCTGGATCGGCAGCCTGGGGCAGGTGCATTTCGCATCCGGCGCGATCGGCTTCGCCTATTCGGCGGCGGCGCCCGAGGCTCTGCGCGGGCCGCAGCATCATGCGGCGTGGTGCGACGAACTGGGCAAATGGAAGGGGGAGGCCGGATGGGACAATCTGATGATGACGCTCCGGCTGGGGGAGCGCCCCCGCGTGCTGGTCACGACCACGCCGCGCGCGACGCCGCTGATGCGCAAGGTCATGGCGCTGCCCGATTGCGTGGAGACGATCGGGCGGACCAGCGACAATGCGCATCTGCCCGACAGCTTCCAGGACGCGATGCTGGCGCAATATGGCGACACGCGGCTGGGGCGGCAGGAACTGGACGGCGAGATGGTCGACGACCGCGAGGGGGCCCTGTGGACCCGCGCGCTGCTCGACCGGCAGAGGGCGAAGACGATGCCCGCGCTCGATCGGGTCGTGGTCGGCGTCGATCCGCCCGCGACCAGCAGCGGCGATGCCTGCGGGATCGTCGCGGTCGGGCTGGGGCGCGACGGGCATGGCTATGTGCTGGAGGATGCGAGCGAGGCGGGGCTGTCGCCGGAGGGCTGGGCGGCGCGGGTCGCGGGCTGCGCCCGGCGGAACCGCGCGGACCGGGTGGTGGCCGAGCGCAACCAGGGCGGCGACATGGTGGAGAGCGTGCTGCGGCTCGCCGATCCGACCCTGCCGGTGCATCTGGTCTATGCCTCGATCGGGAAGGCCGCGCGGGCGGAGCCGGTGTCGTTCCTCTATGCGCAGGGGCGGGTCTGGCATTCGCGAGGCTTCCCCGCGCTGGAGGACGAGTTGTGCGGGCTGGGCGTGGCGGGGGCCTATGACGGGCCAGGCCGCTCGCCGGATCGCGCGGATGCGCTGGTCTGGGCGCTGACCGAGCTGATGCTGTCGGGGCGGGGCGCGCCCGGGATACGGAATTTATAGCTCTAGATCCTCCCCGGTACGGGGAGGGGGACCAGCGAAGCTGGTGGAGGGGGATCGCCACTCGGGGGCGTCCCGTGGGGAAGTCCCCCTCCGTCAGCGCTGCGCGCTGCCACCTCCCCGTGCCGGGGAGGAGCCAAAGGAGATTCGACGATGAGGATGTTCGGTCGCAAGACCGGGCGGGGGGCCGCGCGTCCTTTGCTCGGGCTGGGCTTGGCCCGGTCGGGGGTGCCGCTGACGGGGGCGGTGCCATCCTATGAAACGCAGGTGCGCGAGGGCTATCTGCGTAATCCGGTGGCGCAGCGCGCGGTGCGGATGGTTGCGGGCGGGCTGGCCGATGCGCCGCTGACCGCCTCGCATCCCGAACTGGTCGGCTTGGTCGCGGCGCGCAGCGAGGGGCAGGCGCTGCTGGAGACGGTGGCGACGCATATGCTGCTGCACGGCAATGCCTATGTGCAAGTGCTGCGCGACGCTGAGGGGGAGGTCGCCGAGCTGTTCGCACTGCGCCCCGAGCGGGTGACGATGGAGCTGGACGCGAGCGGCTGGCCCGCCGCCTATCTCTACCGTGCCGGGGGGCGGGTGACGACGCTGCCGGTCGATCCGGTCCGTCCGTCCGTGGTGCATCTGAAAAGCTGCCACCCGCTCGACGATCATTATGGGCTTGGCTGCCTGGGCGCGGCGGCGGGGGCGATCGCGATCCACAATGCGGCGGCGGCGTGGAATCGCGCGCTGCTCGACAATGCGGCGCGGTCGTCGGGGGCACTAGTCTATGATCCGGGCGATGGCTCGACGCTGACGCCCGATCAGTTCGAGCGGCTACGCGCCGAGATGGAGGGCTTTGCGGGCAGCGGCAATGCGGGGCGGCCGCTGCTGCTCGAAGGCGGGCTGAAATGGCAGGCGATGAGCCTGACCCCGGCGGAGCTGGATTTCATCGCCGCCAAGTCGTCGGCGGCGCGCGAGATCGCGCTGGCCTTCGGGGTGCCGCCGATGCTGCTCGGGCTGCCCGGCGACAACACCTATGCCAATTATCGCGAGGCGAACCGTGCGTTGTGGCGCCAGGCGATTCTGCCGCTGGCGGGTGCGATCCTGAGCGGGCTGTCGCAGGGGCTGGCGGGCTGGTTCGAGGGGGCGAGCCTCTCGGTCGATGTGAACCGCGTCACCGCGCTGGCCGAGGAGCGCCAGATGCTGTGGCAGATGGCGGCGGGAGCGGACTTCCTCGATCCGGCGGAAAAGCGCGCCATGGTAGGTCTGTCCGGGGGCGGCCTGTCATGAGCGGCGATGTTCTGGCGCGGCTGCTGGCGCAGGCGGCGGATAGCGGGGCGGACCTCGTCACCCTGCGCGCGGTGGCGGAGGAAGCGGGCGAACTCGGCGCGACGCGGGCACTGACCCGGCTGGGCCTTGCCGATGCCGATGCGGCGGAGGATGTCGCCGAGCTGCGCGAACTGCTGTCGGCGTGGCGGGAGGCCAAGTCGTCGGTGTGGAAAAGCGCGGTCGGTTGGCTGACCCGGCTGCTGGGCGCGCTGCTGCTGGCGGGGATCGCGATGCGGCTGGGGATGGAGGACTGGCTGAAATGAGCCTGACCTTCACCGGCTATGCCGCGATCTGGGATCGGATGGACCGAGCGGGCGACGTGATGCGGCGGGGCGCCTTTGCGGGCGCGGAGCCTGTGCCGCTGCTCTGGCAGCATCGGGGGGAGCCGATGGGGCGCATCGTCGCGCTGGCGGAGGACGATATCGGCCTGTCGGTCGACGGGGTGGTCGACGACCCGGCACTGGTGGCGCTGGTCCGCTCGGGGGCGGTGGCGGGGCTGTCGGTCGGATACCGGCCGCGCGTCGTCCATCAGGGCGCCGCCCGCGCGATCCTGTCGGCCGAGTTGCTCGAAATCAGCCTGGTGACGGTGCCGATGCAGCCGCTTGCCCGCGTGAATCACATTTTGACCAAGGGGGATTGATATGGACGTGATCGAACGACCCGTGCTGGATGGTGCGCGCAAGAGCGGCGGTGCCTTTGACGGCTACGTGCGCAGCGGTACCACCGTCGAGCTGAAGGCCTTTACCGGCACGACCGGGGACAGCGGCGGCTTTGCCGTCCCGCGTGAGATCGATGCGGCGATCGCCTCGGTGTTGAAGAGCATCTCGCCGATCCGCGGCATCGCCAACGTCGTGAGCGTGGGGTCGGCGGGCTATCGCAAGCTGGTGACGACCGGCGGCACGCCTTCGGGCTGGGCGAGCGAGACGGCGGCGCGGCCCGAGACGGCGACGCCCAGCTTCGTCGAACTCGCGCCGCCGATGGGCGAGCTTTACGCCAACCCCTCGGCCAGCCAGGCGATGCTAGACGATGCGGCCTTCGATGTGGAGGGCTGGCTCGCGGGGGAGATCGCGACCGAATTCGCGCGGGCCGAGGGGCAGGCGTTCGTCACCGGATCGGGCGTCAACCGGCCCAAGGGCTTTCTGACCAACCTGAGCTCGGCCGCCAGGGACGGCGCGCGCCCCTTCGGCACGTTGCAATATCTGGCGACCGGCGCATCGGCCTCGTTCGGGCCCGCCCCCGACGAACGGCTGATCGAGCTGGTTCAGAGCTTGCGCGCGCCATACCGCCAGGGGGCGTGTTTCGTGATGAACGCCGCCACTTCGGCGCGCATCCGCAAGCTGAAGACGACCGACGGCCAGTTCCTCTGGGCACCGGGGCTGGCGGCGGGGCAGCCCGCGACGCTGCTCGGCTATCCGGTGGTCGAGGCGGAGGATATGCCCGACGTCGCGGCCGACGCCTGCGCCATCGCGTTCGGCAATTTCCAGGCGGGCTATCTCATCACCGAGCGGCCTGAAACCGCGATCCTGCGCGATCCGTACAGCAACAAGCCGTTCGTCACCTTCTACGCCACGCGGCGGGTCGGCGGCTGCGTCAGCGACTCGGAGGCGATCAAGCTGATGAAGTTCTCGGCCAACTAAGCCTCCGAAAAATCGGGGCAGCCGGCAGGGGGCTGCCCCGTAGTTCAGGGAGGATGCCGGACACGGCCGGGGGAGGGGCCGGGTCGGCATGGCCGGTGCCCAAGGGGGAGGCGGGCAGCGGCTGGACGAGTCTCTGCTCCCCAAGTGTGACGCCCATGTGTCGGACATGTCGCAACTTGTATCGGTGAAGGAGAATTCATGATGAGCGGGACGATGGAGCCCATGCCCGCCGCGACCGTCACGGCGGCGGCGGGCGCGGTGCGCGCCCTGTTGCGACTGGAAGAGGGGAATGAGGCCCCCCTGGTCGAGCGGGTCGCGGGCGTCGCGCTGGGGCTGGCCGAATCCTTCTGCGGACAGGTGCTGATCCAGCGCCTGGGCGAGGAACGACTGGCGGGTGCGGCGGACTGGCAGGCGCTGGGCACGACTCCGATCGCGGCGATCCTGTCGGTCGGCGACGGCGTGGGCGAGATCGACCACGACGGACGCGGCTGGGTCCGGTCGAGCGGGCCGGTGACGGTGCGGTATCGCGCCGGGCTCGCCGATGGCTGGGCCAGCCTGCCCCCGGAGATCGCGCATGGCGTGGCGATCATGAGCGCGCATCTGTTCGACAATCGCGATGCCGCCGCCGTGCCGCCCGCCGCCGTCGCGGCGCTGTGGCGCCCCTGGCGGCGGATGCGGCTCGATAGCCCGAGGCGGCGGGCATGACCGCGCGCGAGGCGTTGCGGGCCGGGCTGATCGACGTCTTGCGCGCCGCCTTGCAGCCGCTGGCGGTCAGCCTGTTCGACGCCGCGCCGGTGCGGGCGAGCGTGCCGCAGGCGGTGCTGGGTGAGCCGAGCGATGGCGATTGGGGCGCGGCCGGGATCGAGGGGCGCGAACTGCGCGTCACCCTGACCCTCACCGACGAGGGCGAGCGTCCCCTGCGGCTGCGCGCTGCGATGCAGACGGTCGAGGCGATCGCATTGCCCGAGACGCTGGCGGGCGGATGGCGGGTCGCGGGGCTGAGCGTGATGGCGACACGAACGGCGAGGAACGGCGTGCGCTGGACCGCGAACGTCGACTGGCGCGCCCGGTTGTGGCGGGTGGATCAATAAGGGGGAACGGATATGGCAATCGAAAAGGGAAGCGCCTTTCTGCTCAAGATCGGCGACGGGGCGGAGCCGCCCGCCTTTGCGACGATGGCGGGGCTGCGCACCACGCAGCTGTCGATCAATGGCGAGACGGTGGTGGTGACCAGCAAGGATTCGGGCGGCTGGCGCGAATTGCTGTCCGGCGCGGGCGTCCGGCATGTCAGTGTCGCGGGGGCGGGCGTGTTCACCGGATCGGCGGCGGAATCGCGGATGCGCGGCCATGCGCTGGCGGGGACGATCGAGACCTATCGGCTGAGCTTCGAAAGCGGCGGTTCGATGACCGGACGGTTCCTGGTGTCGCGACTCGATTACAGCGGCGATTTCGGGGGTGAGCGGACTTACACGCTCGCGCTGGAAAGCTCCGGCCCGGTGGTGGCGGCATGAGCGGGCGCGCGAATCCCATGCGGGGTGAAGCTCCGTTGCGTATCGGTGGTGCGGAACTGGTTGTGCGACCGAGTTTTCAGGCGCTGGTCGCGGCGGAGGGCGAACTGGGCCCGCTGTTCGAACTGGTCGAGCGTGCGGGCGAGGGTAAACTTTCCCTGGGCGAGGCGGCGGCGCTGATCTGGCACTGCCTGCGCGAGGTGCCCGAGGGGCTGAATCGCGAGACGCTGGGCGAGGCGCTGGTCGATCTGGGGCTGGCGGCGCTGGCCCCCGTGCTGCGGCAATTGCTGCGCCAGATACTGGGGGGGCGGTGACGTTCGCCGAGGAGGCGGGGCGGCTGGCGGGGATGGCCGGGGCGGTGCTGGGCTGGTCGCCCGACCGCTTCTGGCGTGCCACTCCGGCCGAGCTTCACGGCGTTGCGGCGGCGATGACGGGCGCGGGGCGGGCAGGGGACGCGCCGCCTTCCCCCGCCACGCTCGCCCGCTTGCAGGAGATGTATCCGGATGGATGAGCAGGACATCGCACCGCGCATCGACATGCGCGGCTTCGCTGCCGACATGGCGGCGATGCGCGGCGAATTGTCGCGCGGGCTGGGCGATGCCGCCGAGTTGGGCGCGCGAAGCGTCGAGGGCGCGCTGCTTCGTGCGGCACGGACCGGCAAGTTCGGTTTCGAGGAATTGAAGGCGACGGCCCTGTCGGCGCTGGATGCGATCGCGCGGGCCGCCCTGCGGCAGGGCGTAGCGTCGATGGGCGGCGGCGCGGGTCTGCTCGACCTGCTGGGGGGGCTGGTCTCGGGGCTGCCCGGCCGGGCGACCGGCGGGCCGGTGTCGCCCGATCGTCCCTATCTGATCGGCGAGCGGGGGCCGGAGGTCTTCGTACCGACCAGCAGTGGGCGGATTGAGACGCTGCGCGCCGGTGGCGCACCGCGCGACGTTCGGGTGGCGATCACGATCCATGCCGGCGCAGGCGAGGCGAGCGGAGCGCTGCAACGCTCCGGCCGACAGGTTGCGCGGGCTGTACGGGCGGCGCTGGCCGAGGACTGAGGCTGCCCCCTCCCTCCATCGCCGGCGTCGGCCCGGCGGAGGGAGAAGCCCGATAGTGGCGCAGGCCGGATTTGGGAGACGGACGATGCAATGGTGTCTGCATGAGGAGCGGCGGGACCAGCGGAGCGATATGCTTTCCCGCTTCGATCCCCGATATTGGACGGTCGATTTCCCGCGCCCGATGATGGCCTCGGTGGTGGCGGGCGGGGCGGACTCGCTTCGTGTCGATACGGTCTTCTACCGCGCCGACGATCTGGCGGGGCTGATCTGGGAGTCGGCGGATCGGCACGATCACCCGCTGCTGCGCTATGATACGGTGCGCGACTACCGGGAATGCCGGTTGCGGTTCCGCTGGCGTTCGGGCGGGATCAAGCCGCTCGATGCCGTTCACGGGCCCACATTGACCATCGAGGGTCGCGACGCGCAGGGGCAGGCTCGCGCCTGGTATGTCCGGCTGTGGAATTACGCGGCCGGCACGGCGGACGATGCCGAGATCATCCTCGACTTTGCCGACCTCGATGGCGGATTTCAATTTCCCGAGGATCGCGATCCCGTCTGGGCGGGGGATGTCGACCGGATGTTCGTCTCGCTGGTCGCGCCGGGCTATGACGCGAGCGCACGGTTGCTGGAACAGCCACAACAGGGCTGGGTCGAACTGACCGACATGGCGTGCGAAGGTCCCGGTGCGGTGATCGGCATCGGCGCGGCGGTATTGCCCGAACATGGCTTTCGGATCGCGAGCGGCTATGACGACAGCTACCATCTGACCCCGCAGCGTTTGCTGCGCAACATGCTGCACCTCGGCTATCGCGGCAGCATCGTCCATTATGTCGGGATGAGCCATTATTTCCGGCTCGAGCGCCATAGCGAGGGACTTTATGCCAGCCTTGTCGGCGGAGCGCTCAATGCGGCGTGCGCAGCATGGCATCGTGGCTTCGCGGATGGGGCCCGGGTGCTGGGTTACGAGCTGATCTGGTCGCTGTCCTACGAATTGTTCGACGCGCATTGCTGGGGCGATTGGAAACAGCGCTCGGCGGACGGAGCGCCCGCCCTGACCGGCTGGTCGCCGCCCTCGACCCTGCTCAGCCCGGCGCATGGCGGCGCGATGGCCTATCTGCAGGCGGTCGCGGGGGCGTTTCTAGCGATCGGCGAGACAGTGGGCTTGGCGCCGCGATTCCAGGTCGGCGAGCCCTGGTGGTGGGTCCGTCCCTCGGACGGCGCGCCTTGCCTTTATGACGCGGCGGCGGTGGCGGCATTCGCGCCGGTGGCGATGGCGAGCATCGGCGGTGCGGAGACGCAGGCGCAGCGTGACACGCTCGACCGGGCGGGGGCGTGTCTGGCGGCGTCGACTGCGGCGCTCTGTGCGGCGGCGAAGGCGGCGGCCCCCGGATGCGTCACGCATCTGCTTACCTATCTGCCGACCGTGCTCGATCCGCAGGCCCCCGAGGCCAAACGCGCCAACATGCCGGTCGGCTGGGCGAGCCCGGCCTTCGATGTGCTGCAACTGGAGGATTATGATTGGGTGACGGCGGGCGATACCGCCTCCACCCGCAAGGGCGTCGCGCTGGCCGAGGTGCGGCTCGGCTATCCGCCGGAGCGACAACATTATCTGTCGGGCTTCGTGCTGCGCGCCGAGCAGCGGGCGCAATGGGGATGGATCGCCGACGCCGCGCATGTGGCGCGAGAGCGGGGCGTGGCCGCGACATATCTCTGGGCGATGCCGCAGGTGATGCGCGACGGCTTCGTCTGTTGGGAGGGGGAGGATGACATGCAGGCTTTCGACGATGTGCTTTTTCCCCTGGCGCTTGGGCGCGAGGCGGAGGTGACGCCTGGCTTTTCCACCGCGATCCTGACGAGCGCGGGCGGGCGCGAGGCACGCAATGCGAGCTGGGCGGAGGCGCGGACGACCTATGACGTCGGCCCCGGCATCCGATCGGCGGACGACATCGCGGCGCTGCTGGCGTTTTTCCGGGCGCGGATGGGCCCGGCACGCGGCTTTCGCCTGCGCGATCCCTTCGACAGCCTAGGGATGGAAGAGAGCATCGGGACCGGCGACGGTACGACGCGCCGCTTCGCGCTGGTCCGTCATTATGGCGATCAGTCGCGCCGCATCACCCGGCCGGTCGCCGGCAGCGTCTCGGTGACGGTGGCGGGCAGGGCCGTGACGGGCTTCGTGATGGAACCGGGAGGCTGGCTGTTGTTCGATACCGCTCCCGCCGTCGGGGACGCGATCACCGCCGACTTCACCTTCGACGTGCCCGTCCGCTTCGCCGAGGATCGGCTGAGCGCGACGCTGGCCGGGTTCCGGGCGGGCGCGGCCCCTTCGGTCCCGCTGGTCGAGGTGCGCTAGGCATGAGCGGCGATACGCTGACCGGGCGGGTCCTGTGCTGGCGGATCGAGCGGCGCGACGGGGTGACGATCGGGCTGACTGGCCATGACCGCGATCTGTGGATCGAAGGGCTTTGCTACCGCGCCGCGCCCGGCCTGACGCCGAGTGCGATTCTGCGCGGCGACGGGTTGGACCCGGATCTGATGGATGCTTCGGGCGCGCTGACCAGTGTGGCGATCGACGAGCGCGATCTGCTGGCGGGACGCTGGGACGGGGCGAGCGTGGCGGCGATCGCGGTCGACTGGACCGGCGAGGAGGCCGCCGTGCCGCTCGGGCAGGGCAGGATCGGGTCGGTGCAATTGGGTGAGGGCGGCTTCACCGCCGAACTGCGCGGGGTGGGTGCGCTGTTCGACCGGCCGGTGGCGGAGGAGACCTCGCCCGATTGCCGCGCGACGCTGGGCGATCGGCGGTGCCGCGTGGCGATGGCGGGGCGGCGGCGTTTCGCGCGGGTGACGGCGTGGGACGGCGCGGTGATGCTGACGCTGGATCGCACCGAGCCGGTCGCCAATGCCTATGGCCAGGGGCGGCTGATCTGGTTCGGTGGGGAGAATGGCGGGCTGGAAAGTGCGATCGTCCGGTCGGATGGCGCTGCGCTCCGGCTTTCCGCCCCGCCCGCCTTCGCGGTGGCGGGCCATCCGCTGATCGAACTGGTCGAGGGCTGCGACAAGCGGCTGGAGACTTGCCTGTCGCGTTTCGACAATGTCGTGAACTTTCGCGGCGAGCCGTTCCTGCCGGGCATCGACCTTCTCACCCGCTATCCCGGTACATGAGCCGAGTGGAAGCGGCGGCGCGCGCGCTGGTCGGCACGCGGTTCCGGCTGCACGGGCGCGAGCCTGCACATGGCCTCGACTGTGTCGGCCTGGTCGCGGTGGCGACGGGGCGGGTGGCGCCCACCGGCTATGGCTGGCGGAGCGGGGATGAAGCTCGGGTGGTCGGGCTGCTCGATGCGCAATTCGCGCGCGGGGACGATGCGCCGGGCGCGGTGATGCTGCTGCGCGCGGGGCCGGGGCAGCTGCATCTGGCGATCCGGGTGAGCGATGGGATCGTCCATGCCGATGCGGGTCTGGCCCGTGTCGCCTGGCGGCCGGGCGTGCCGCCCTGGCCGGTCCTGGGATATTGGAAGGGGGAGGGATAATGGCGACCTTGGTCTTGGGCACGGTGGGCCGAGCGCTGCTGGGGCCCGTGGGTGGGGCGATCGGCGCGCTGATCGGCAACCGGGTGGATCATGCCGTGCTGGGATCGCCCCGGCGGCAGGGGCCGCGCCTGACCGAATTGTCGGTGCAGACTTCCAGCTATGGTACGCAGATGCCCGCGATCTTCGGCACGATGCGCGTGGCGGGACCCGTGATCTGGGCGACCGATCTGGTCGAGACACGCGGCGTTTCCGGCGGGGGCAGGGGCCGGTCTGGTACGGAAAGCTACAGCTATTCCGCCAATTTCGCGGTCGCTTTGTCGGGGCGCACGATCCGGCGCGTCGGACGCATCTGGGCCGATGGACGCCTGTTGCGCGGGGAAGCGGGCGATTTCAAGGTCGCGACCGGCTTTCGCCTCTACACGGGTACCGAGACCCAGCCGGTCGATCCGCTGATCGCCTCGATCGAAGGTGCCCGCAGCTCGGCCTTTCGCGGGATTGCCTATGGGGTGTTCGAGGGGCTGGCGCTGGCCGAGTTCGGCAACCGGATTCCCCAACTCACCTTCGAGGTGGAGGCGGATGCGGCGGCCATATCCTGCGGCAGGATCGCGCAGGGTCTCTCGCCGCTGGTGTATGCGAGCGACGCCGGGCCGATGGTGGCGGGATTTGCGGCCAGCGGCGGCAGCGTGCGCGCCGTGCTGGACATGCTCGCCGATATGAGCGGCGGCCAGTGGGTGGCGGAGGGGGCGGGTGTAAGGCTCGCCGTCCCGGACGCCGCCGCGACCGCGACCGTCATCCGGGACGAGGCAATGGGGGTGCAGGGGCCGGGGCGGAGCGGCCAGCGCGACGTGGCGGCGGAGGCGGTGATCCCCGCCAGCGTGACCGTCGCCTATTACGATCCGGCGCGCGATTATCAGATCGGGATGCAGCGCGCCCGCCGGTCCGGCGGGGTGCGGGACGAGCGGCTGGACCTGGCCGCCGCGCTCGACGCCGGCACCGCCAGAACGCTGGCGGAAGATCGACTGGCGCGCCGACAGGCCGAGCGGGTGCGACGTATCGTCATGTTGGGTCCGGAGGGCCTGGCCGTCACCCCCGGCGGGATCGTCGCCATCGCGGGCGAGGCGGGGCGGTGGCGCGTGGTCGAGGCGGCGTGGGAAGCGATGGCGGTACGCCTGACCTGCGTGCCGGTCGGCCATGCCGGGCCGGTCCTGTCGGCGTCACCGGGGCGGATCGCGCGTCCGGCGGATCTGAGCGTCGGGGCGACCCGGCTGCTCGCCTTCGAGACGCCGCCGCTGACCGATGACCTGCTGTCGGCTCCGCGTTTGACCATCGTCGCGGCGGGCGGGCCGGGATGGCGGGGGGCGTACCTCGCCTATAGCCTGGACGACGGGGCCAGCTGGACCGCGATCGGCACCACCGCACTGCCCGGCGTGATCGGGAGCGTGACGGCGGTGACGTCGGGTAGCGGGGGCGGGACGCTGATCGACCGGCGCGGGGCCTTGGTGGTGACCGTGGCCGAAGACTTGGCCGACGCCGATGCGGCGGCGATCGAGGCGGGACGCAACCTGGCCTGGGTCGGCGGTGAGCTGCTTCAGTTCGCGCGTGCCGAGCCCTTGGGCGACCGGCGCTGGCGGCTGAGCGAGCTGCGCCGCGGGCTGCGCGGAACGGAGGATCGGATCGGGCAGGCCGTGCCCGGAACACCCTTCGCCCTGATCGCGCCGGAGGCGGTGCGGACGCTCGACCTGCCGATGACGGCGCTTGGTTCCCGCGTCCGCTTCCTGGCGCATGGCGTGGCCGATGGAAGCGAGGGGGTGCAGGCCGTGGCGGATATTGCCGGTCGTTCGATCCTGCCCCCCGCGCCGGTCGGTTTGCGAAGCCGCCGGGATGCGGAGGGCCGCGTCACCCTGGGCTGGACGCGACGCAGCCGGATCGGCTGGCGCTGGCTCGACCGGGTCGATGTGCCGCTGGGCGAGGAGGCCGAGCGTTACCGCGTCGTCGTCGGCGAGCGCGAGGCGATCGTCACCGCCCCCGGCTGGACCGGCACGGCCAGCGTGGGCGAGCGGGTGACGATACGGCAATTGGGGACCTGGGGCGCGTCGCCGCCGCTGGTCGGATTCGTGGGAGAGGGATGAGATGAGCGGAGAAACGCCGCGCTGGACGCTGCCGCTATTGGCGGCGGGCCAGGCGCAAAAGGAAATCACCCATAACGAGGCGCTGACCCTGCTCGACATGGTGGTGCAGCCCTGTGTCGAAAGCGTGGGCCTCAATGTTCCGCCCGATACGGTCGAGACGGGACAGGCGTGGGTCGTTGGCGACCAGCCGGTGGCGGCGTGGCAAAATCGCCCCGCCATGCTGGCGGGATGGACCGAGGGCGGCTGGCGATTCCTGTCGCCGCGTCTAGGTCTGTCGGTGTGGAACAGGGCCGAACAATGCCGGTCCGAATGGGATGGCACGGCATGGCGGACCGGACGTGTCCCGGCGCGCGAGGTGATAGTGGCTGGAAAAAAAGTTTTGGGCACGCAACAATCGTCCATCGCCATGCCGGACGGAGGGCAAGTTGTTGATTTAGAAGCGCGTTCTGCCCTGAATGCGGTAATTTTCGCTTTGCGGAGTCATGGTTTGATCGCCTCTGGCTGACGAAAATCCTGTGCTTTTAATGCCACAGTGGCGGGCTTTTGTTGGCTTGCGTGGAAACCAACGCTCCGATAGTGGGTTTGCGCTGTCCGTAGTGACAACCAAGAAAGGGGACTATGATGCGGAAGCTTGCCATTGTTCTGGCACTTGCCTCCACCGCTCTGGCTTCGCCTGCCCTCGCCCGCGACAAGTCGTGGTACGTCGGCATCGAAGGCGGCGGGATGATCGTCGAAGACATCGATTATGATGTCACCGGCGCTTCGCGTACTGGCGTTGCCAGCGTCGACCATGACTATGGTTATGACGTCGACGGCGTGATGGGTTACGACTTCGGTGGTTTCCGTCTGGAAACCGAAGTCGGCTATCGTCGCGCGACGGTTGACGGCTACAGCTCGACGACGCTGACCAACACCGGCATCGGTGCTGGCACCGTTCCGGCTGGCAGCTACAGCTATGCCGGCGGCTCGACTTCGGCGCTCAGCTTCATGCTGAACGGCTTGCTCGACTTCGGTGCCGACGACGGCATCCAGGGCTTCGTCGGCGGCGGTGTCGGCGTTGCTCGCGTCAAGGCGAACTACGCCCTCAACAACCGTGCCGACTTCCTGAACGACTCGGACACCGTGTTCGCTTGGCAGGCTCTGGCGGGCATCCGTGCTCCGCTGACCGACCACATCGACGCGACGCTGAAGTATCGCTTCTTCAACGCCGAGAACGTCAAGCTGGTCGACGTTGCCAACAACACGCACGACGGTCGTTTCCGTTCGCACTCGATCCTGGGTGGCGTGGCGTACAACTTCGGCGAACCGGCAGCTCCGCCGCCTCCGCCGCCGCCCCCGCCGCCCCCGCCTCCTCCTCCCCCGCCGCCCCCGCCGCCGGCTCCCGAGGCCGTGCCTTGCTCGCCGGGTCCGTTCATCGTGTTCTTCGAATGGGACAAGTCGGACGTCACTCCGGAAGCAGCGTCGATCCTCGACAACGCGATCACGCAGTACCAGAGCTGCGGCAATGCGCGCGTGATGGTTGCGGGTTACACCGACACCTCGGGTACGCCGCGTTACAACATGGGCCTGTCGCAGCGTCGTGCCGACGCGGTGAAGGCGTACATGACGTCGCGTTCGATCCCGGACGGCACGATCACCACCGAAGCGTTCGGCGAGCAGCGCGACAAGCTGCGCGTTCAGACCGCGGACGGTGTCCGCGAGGTCCAGAACCGTCGCGTCGAAATCACCTACGGTCCGGGCGCTGGCCAATAAGCCACGCTCAGCCAAGGCTGATTGCGAAAAGAGGGAGGTCGGCGAAAGCCGGCCTCCTTTTTTATGGGGTGAGTCGCTCCCCGTTCCGACAGCGCCATGCGTGAGCCGGCCGGTCCGCTTTTCCGGCGGAGGGGCAAACCTCCACCTCGTCCCTAATTAATGGCCTCGGCATCCGCTTGTCATCGATCAGCGGGGGCGACCGGACAGGCGTTTCCCCTGTTTCGATCCAAAGGTTCTCTGATCCGATAGGCGCTTGCGTCTGTCGCGGACCATTATTTGCGCCTATGACAGCAACAGATTCACACTTTCTTCGTGTCTGACCAATATGGACAGTCGTTGGACGCGAAAGGATCGTCATGCCGCGGGGACTCCCCAGTTACAAAAGCCGCGAGGCGCGCCGACAGGTTTTGATTCCCTGTCGCATGAAGTCCGCTCGTGGCTGGGGTGACGCGTGTATTCATAACATCTCGTCGCGCGGGATGATGATCGCCAGCGACGATCCTTTGCAAGCCGGCGAATATGTCGACATTCGTCGTGGGCGTCAGGTCGTCATCGCCCGGGTCATCTGGCAGCGGGATCGCTTCGCCGGCATTCGGACCCAAGATCGCATCAGCGCCGATGTGCTGGTCAACGAACCGCGTCTGGAGGGCAAACCAGCCGCGATCGAGGTTGGCGAGGATCGTCGCAGCGCCCGCCATCGGCTGGTCAGCGAAATCGACGCCGCGCGTCGCATGGAGCGCAGTCGCTCCATCTCCAGCGCGCTGCAATTCGGCGCGCTATGCCTGTTCGGCCTGGCCGCCGCCGCCACGATCGCGGTGCAGTTGGGGCATATGCTCTCCGCGCCGACCGCGCGGATCGAACAAGCGCTTTCGACCGAAGCCAACACCGCGCAATGAGCGCCGAACCGGGTCAGTCCCGGTCCGATTCCTCCAACGCGGCGACCAGCCAGTCCGGGCGCAAGGCATCGCCCAGCGACTCGACCCGGCGATGCTCCACCATCAACCCCAGTTCGGGATAGCGGACCCGTGTCCGATCCCCCGCCTCGCCCAGTGGCGCGACCACCAGCCGTCGATTGACCTTCGACCGGTGATGCATTCGCGCGGTATTTTCCTGCCCGACATAGCAGCCCTTGGTAAAGCTGACGCCGTTCAGCTCGCGCGCATTGCACTCCAGCCACAAGGTCTCGCCCGAGCCGAGTTCGCCGACCCCTTCGACCACGCCCAGCGACAGCCGGTGCGCCAGCCATCCCGCCGCCGCATCCCCTGCCGGGGCCAGCCAGCGCTTGCCCAGTGCCGCCAGCCGGGGGTCGTCGGGCCGCCCGGGGGCGTCGTGGCTCCAATGCACCGCGAGGTCGGTGACGGGCTCGATCGTGATCGCCCGCCGCAACCGGTACATGCTCAATCGCCGCGCCAGCGCTTCGGCCTGTCCTGCCTCCGCATCGATCAGCACGGCATCGCCATCGGCCCACAGGATGAAGTCGAACAATGCCTTGCCCTGCGGCGACAGCAGTCCGGCCCAGCGCGGCGCGTCGGGTGTCAATCCGGCCACGTCCTGCGTCACCAAGCCCTGCAGAAAGCCGCGTACATCCTCCCCCGCGATACGAAGAAGACGGCGGTCGGCCAAGGTCGAACCGGGGGTGGTGGTCGGGGTGGTATCGCTCATCCGGTCAAGGTAGGAAGGCGCGATCATTCGCGAAAGGCCCGTTCTGTCATGACCTTCGACCTGCTTCTCTCCGGCGGCACCGTTCACACCCCCGGCGGCCCGGTCCGCGCCGATGTCGGCGTGCGGGACGGCAAGATCGTGGCGATCGGGGCGTTCGGGGGGAGCGATGCGGGGCGCGTGATCGACTGCACCGGGCTCGACATCCTGCCCGGCGTGATCGACACCCAGGTCCATTTCCGCGAGCCTGGGCTGATGCACAAGGAGGATCTGGCCTCGGGCAGCCGCGCGGCAGTGATGGGCGGCGTCACCGCCGTCTTCGAAATGCCCAATACCAAGCCGAACACCGATTCGGCCGACGCGATCACTGACAAGCTGACTCGCGCCCGGACCATGTATTGCGACCACGCCTTCTATGTCGGCGCGACCAACCATAATGCGCGCGATCTCGCCGAGCTGGAGCGGATGCCGGGCACGGCGGGGGTGAAGATCTTCATGGGGGCCTCGACCGGCGACCTGCTGGTGTCCGAGGACGCGCGGCTGGCCGAGGTGCTCGCCTCGGGCCATCGTCGCGTCGCCATCCATGCCGAGGACGAGGACCGGATGAATGCGCGCGCCGATGAGCGAATCGAAGGCGATCCCTCTTCGCACCCCGTCTGGCGCGACGACGAGAGCGCGTTGCTCGCCACCCGTCGCATCCTGCGCCTGGCCCGCGAGGCGAAGCGCCGCATCCACATCCTGCACGTCACCACGCCCGCCGAGCTGGAATATATCGCCCAGCACAAGGACATCGCGACCTGCGAAGTGACGCCGCAGCACCTGACCCTGGCGGGCGAGGACGCCTATCCACGCCTCGGCACGTTGGCGCAGATGAACCCGCCGATCCGTTCGGGCGCACATCGCGACGGGCTGTGGTACTGGCTCAACCAGGGCGTGCCCGACGTGATCGGCTCGGACCATGCGCCGCACACGCTGGAGGAAAAGGCCAAGCCCTATCCGGGCAGCCCCAGCGGCATGCCCGGCGTGCAGACGCTGTTGCCGCTGCTGCTCGACCATGCCGCCAATGGCCGTCTTTCGCTTCAGCGCGTGATCGAACTGACCAGCGCGGGGGCGCAGCGCATCTTCGGCATCGTGGGCAAGGGGCGGATCGCGTCGGGCTATGACGCCGACTTCACCATCGTCGACCTGAAGAAGCGCTGGACGATCGAGGATCAGTGGCTTCAGTCCAAGTGCGGCTGGTCGCCCTTTACCGGCATGGAACTGACCGGCAAGCCGATCGGCACCATCATTCGCGGGCAGATCGCCATGTGGGAAGACCAGCTCGCCGACGCGCCGACCGGCCAGCCGCTGCGTTTCGAAGCGGTCGATTTCGGATGAGCACGATGCGGTGGGTTCGCGACATACGGGTCTATTGCCCCGTCGCACCCGCCACATTGGCCGCGTTGATGGCGGGCGAGCCGGGTGCGGTCGAGCGGGACGAGACCGCCGCCGCACTGCTCGCCATCCTGCGGACCCCGCCGCTGGGCGATTTCGGGCGGTATCGCGAGGTGGTGGAACTGTCGCTCGGCTATGAAGGCTTTCGGCCGGGCGAGGGCGCCGTACCGGCGCTGGGTGCGGTCGGGCAGGCAAGCTGGTCGCCCACCGTCATCCTGACCGCGATGTTCGATGCGGAGGCGGATGTAGACGCGCTGGCCGATCGGCTGCTGGCGGCGCATCCCTGGGACGTGCCGGTGATCGCGGTCAGCGAGCCCTATCGGTTGCTCGGGCGGGAATAGCGTGTGGCGAGGCCTTCGACTTCGCCCAGACGAAACGGAGGCGAAGGCCAAGGAAATCCTCCACCGCGAAGGCGAAGCGCAAAGCCATCAGAATGGCAGCCACCGCGCCTTATGGGTGAAGTTCATATAGCCCACATTGACGCCTGCTCGCCAGCCGACACCCAATCGCACCGGGATCAGCACGACGTTACCGCGCCGCAAATAGGTCGCCGCGAAACCGCCGACGAAATAGAGCCGCCCCTCGGCCGCGGGGAAGCGATGGAACAGCTCCTCGGTGTCGTAGAGATTATAGACCAGCACGAACACCTTGTTGGCATCGCCGCCGATGTCGAAACCCAGCGACGGTCCGGTCCAATAGACCGGCATCTGCCCCTCGACCTTGTGCGTCATGATCCCCGAGCCGTAACGAAGCCCGACCACGAACGCACCGGACGCCTCGCGCCCCGCGATATAGGCATTGGGGCGCCCCTGTTCGCGCAGGATGCGCTCGATCATCCCCGCCAGCCCTTCGGCGCCCTTGCCGAATACGCCTTCGCCCGCCGCCAGCAGGTCGTCGCGCTCGAAGGTGTCGGCGGCCTGCGTCGTCTGCGTCGCCCTGGAATCCGGGGTGGTTGCGGGCGGGGGGGTGGTGACGGGGGACTGCTGGGTGGGGGGCGACGACTGCACCGGTACGTCTTCCTGTGCGGGCGTGCTGCGCGGTGCCGGGCGCGAGGGTTGGGTGCCCAGATCGCTGTCGATGCCCTGATTCGGGTCGATGGTGCGAACCTGCGCGGCCAGCGGCGCAGCGGCGACCATCGAGAGGCCGCCCAGTAGCGACAGACCCAGACAGACAAGACGCATGACTTCAAACTCCCCCGGCGAACCGATTGGCCACGTTAACCAGCCCCCGCCTTGCAGTGCAATGAACGACGGAAAACGCCCTAGTCGATTTTCCTGATAAAATCCCCGCCAGACCCGGTTGATTGCCTCCCCCGGCCCCGCTATAGCCGCACCTCGCCGCAGCCGGAGACGTGGGTGAGTGGCTGAAACCAACGCTTTGCTAAAGCGTCGTACGGGAAACCGTACCGAGGGTTCGAATCCCTCCGTCTCCGCCATTATGCGCAAAATTGCCCGCTATAACATTGATTTTAGGGTGGTTTGGCCAAACGGCCCCATATTTCGGCCAGCAAACTCGTGTGGTTTCAATTCACGCTAGCCATGGATGGCGGTGGGCCTAATCGATTCACATTGCCGTGAATGCCGATGACCGAGCATATTTCGTTAAGCGGCATGAGAACGTCCTGTGCCGACAACTCCCCCAATGCCGCGTTCCACCGCTTGCAGGGCATGTACCAAAATCGTCGAGGCGGCGAGCTGTTCACTCCAGCATCGGGCACGCAGCTCGTCATCGGCACGCCGCCGTCGTCGATCGCAGGCAAACTGAACCTCACGCCGGAAAAGGCGGATGCCTATCCGTTCAAGCAGGCGGTGATCCCCCATCTCGACGCTCTGGCCGATAGCGCGCAGCCCGTGGGCGCGGTCAACACGACCGCGATGCGCGACGGGCGCATGACCGGGCACAATACGGACATGACCGGCTTTTGCGACAGCCTGCGCGACGGACTGCCCGATGCGCGTCTCGACCGCGGCCAGCCTGTCTTCGCGGTTCGATGCCGAGGTGGTCGTTCGCAGGGCGGGGGACCATGACACGCACAGGATCGACGGGATCGTCAATGCGAGCCCCGTCGGTATGAAGGCCAAGCCCGGCATGCCGATCGCCGCGTAGCATCTCGACCCGCGATTGTGGGTCGCGGACATCGTCTACTTCCCGCGCGAAACCGAACTCCTGCGTACCGCGCGGACGCTTGGCTGCGCGACGCTCGACGGCAGCGGCATGGTGATCCGCCAGGCCGCGGCGGCGTTCGAGATCATCACCGGGCGCGTCGAGCGGCACATGCAGGTTTCGCTATGGGTGAGGCAGCGGCGTGCGGATCATGCCACGCCGCGACGCACGTTCGGCGCAGCTGGTCCCGCCGGGTGGGGCCGGGTGCCTCGGGCATCGCGGAACGCGCGCGGGGAACACCCCTCATGCCGGGTAAAGAAGCGCGAGAAATAGGCGGGATCGGCGAAGCCGACGGCATAGCCAATCTCCGCGACCGAAAGATGCGTGTAGAGCAGGGCGCGTCGGACCTCCAGCATCGCGCGCTGGTCCAACATTGCCGCAGGCGACAGCGCGGCGACCTTGGCGCACGCCGTACGCAGGCGGCTTTCGCTGGTGCCGAGCGCCGCGGCATGGCTCGACATCGGTTCGCGCAGGCGGAACCGTTCGTCGATCCGTGCCCGGAAGCGGGCGACGAGCGCGTGGTGATAACCGGGTGCTGCGGCCGGATCGTCCGTCGCGGCACCGGGTGCGCGCATCGCCTCGACCAGGATGGACAGCAGCGCCGCATCCACCGCGGCGCCATGCCCTGGCGCGGCCCAGCCCAGCTCGCGCATCAGCGCCGCCATCGCCGAGGTGACCGTCGTCATGGCGGCCGCGTCGGGGTGGAGCACCGCGACATGCGCAAAGATCGCCGCCAGTCCCGGATAGAGCGAATCGAGCCGCGTCAGATGGCGCACCGACAGTGTCAGGACCGAGCCGGTCGAATCGGGATGCCAATCGAAGCCGTGGACGATCGCGGCGGGCACGATCAGCAGCGCGGGCGCGGCGACGCGCAAGCTGTCCGCCTCGGCCTGCATCGTACCACCGCCGCTCGCCAGCACGAACACCTGGACCAGGTCGGCATGGGCGTGCGGCAGGATCGTCCATTCGCTGGGTCGCGAGCGATCGTCGAGCGATTCGGTGTGGACGAAGTCGTCCGGCACCGCCCGATGAGGTTCGCCGTACAGGTAGAAACTCGGCACCGCCATGGACTGGGGATAGAAGGGTGGAGACGGATCGTCCAACTTTTTGCGTGTGTGGTCCATAGCCCGAGCCCGGCGCTCCGCGCATGATGCGGCAAAAGGCGGCGGGGTATCGCCCGCGCGGACGAGAGGATGGCATGAGGCATCGCACACAAGTCGCGATCATCGGCGCAGGGCCTGCGGGCATGTTCCTGGCGCATTTGCTCCACGCAGAGGGGATCGACGCAGTTGTCATCGAACGGCGCGACCGCGATTATGTCGAGGGTCGCGTGCGCGCAGGCGTATTGGAGCAGGGCACGGTCGCGCTGATGCGCCGCCTGGGACTGTCGGCACGGCTGGAGCGGGAGGGGCTCGTTCATGGCGGCACCAATGTCGCACTTGATGGCGAGGTCTTCCGGATCGACATGGCCGCGCTGACCGGTGGGTCGACGGTCACCGTCTATGGACAGCAGGAGGTCATGCGCGACCTGTTCGATGCCGCCGAGGACCGGGGCGTGACGATCATGTGGAACGCGGAACACGTCACATTATCCGGATTGGACGGTGACCGACCGAGCGTGACCTGGCGGCAGGATGGCGCGGAACACCGGCTCGATTGCGACTTCGTGGTCGGCTGCGACGGCTATCACGGCATCAGTCGCGCGGCCATCCCGGCAAAGGTCCTACGGGTCTTCGAACGTGTCTATCCTTTCGGCTGGCTCGGCGTGCTGGCCGATGTGCCGCCTGCCGATCACGAGTTGATCTACGCCAATCACGAACGCGGCTTCGCGCTTGCCTCCATGCGGTCGCCGACGCGCAGCCGCTATTACATCCAGTGCGCGCTGGACGAGGATGTGGCGGAGTGGTCCGACGACCGCTTCTGGGACGAACTGTGCCTGCGCCTGGGGCCGGAGACGGCGGCGAAGGTGACGCGCGGCCCTTCGTTCGAAAAGGCGATCGCGCCGCTGCGCTCCTTCGTCGCCGAGCCGATGCGTTGGGGGCGGCTGTTCCTGGCCGGGGACGCGGCGCATATCGTGCCGCCGACGGGCGCCAAGGGGATGAATCTGGCGGTGTCCGACGTGACGATGCTGGGCGCGGCGCTGACCGAGCATTATCGCGAGCGGTCCGATGCCGGGATCGACCATTATTCCGCACGCGCCCTGTCGCGGGTATGGAAGGCGGAGCGGTTTTCCTGGTGGTTCACCTCGGTAACCCACCGGTTCCCGACCATGGATGGCTTCGACCGGCGCATCCAGATGGCCGAGCTCGACTATCTGCGCGGCTCGCCCGCCGCGCAGCGCACGCTCGCCGAAAATTATGTGGGCCTGCCTTTGGAGATGGCATGAAAAGCAAGATCTATGACAGCCCGGCGGCGGCGCTCGACGGGCTGCTGTTCGACGGCATGACGATCATGTCGGGCGGCTTCGGCCTGTCGGGCAATCCCGAAAGCCTGATTCCGGAAGTGCGCAAAAGCGGGGTGACGGGGCTGACCGTGATCTCCAACAATGCGGGGGCGGACGGATTTGGCCTGTGGATGCTGCTGGAAAGCCGCCAGGTCGCCAGGATGATCTCCAGCTATGTCGGCGAGAACAAGCTGTTCGAGCAGCAATATCTGTCGGGCGAACTGGAGCTGGAGCTGAACCCGCAAGGCACGCTGGCCGAGCGTATCCGCGCTGGCGGCGCTGGCATCCCGGCTTTCTACACCAAGACCGGCGTCGGCACCGTGGTGGCCGAGGGCAAGCCGGTCGAGACGTTCGAGGGGCAGGAGTATGTCCGCGAGACCTGGCTGCGCGCCGACCTGTCGATCATCAAGGCGTGGAAGGCGGACCCGGCGGGGAACCTCATGTTCCGCAAGACCGCGCGCAACTTCAACCCGAACATGGCGACCGCTGGCAAGGTGACTGTGGTCGAGGTGGAGGAGATCGTGGAAGCGGGCGCGCTCGACCCCGATTGCATCCACACGCCCGGCATCTTCGTCGACCGGATCGTCCGTTCGACCATCAATGAAAAGCGGATCGAGAAGCTGACGACCCGCGCACGGGAGGATGCGGCATGAGCTGGACCCGCGACGAGATGGCGGCGCGCGCCGCCCGCGAACTGCAGGACGGCTTCTACGTCAATCTCGGCATCGGCATCCCGACCCTGGTCGCGAACCATGTGCCCGCCGGGATCGACGTGACGCTTCAGTCGGAGAATGGCCTGCTGGGCATCGGGCCCTTTCCCTATGAGGGTGAGGCGGACCCGGACCTCATCAATGCGGGCAAGCAGACGGTGACGACGCTGCCCACCTCCAGCTTTTTCTCCAGCGCGGACAGCTTCGCAATGATCCGCGGCGGCCATATCGACATGGCGGTGCTGGGCGCGATGGAGGTGAGCGAGGGCGGCGACATCGCCAACTGGACGATTCCGGGCAAGATGGTGAAGGGCATGGGCGGCGCGATGGACCTGGTCGCAGGCGTCAAGCGCATCGTCGTCGTGATGGATCATGCCAGCAAGAGCGGCAGTCCGAAGATCCTGCCCGCCTGCACCCTGCCGCTGACCGGCAAGGCCTGTGTCGACCTGATCGTCACCGATCTGTGCGTGATGGCCTGCGACAAGCCGGGGTTGCGGCTGATCGAACTGGCGCCCGGCGTCACGCTGGACGAGGTACGCGCCAAGACGGGTGCGCCCTTTACGGAGCAAGTCGCGTGATCGGTTATGCAAAAGACGATGCGGGCGCGCCGCCGCTGCTGGTGCCCGACTATCGCTCCACGGTGATCCGGGCGCCGCAGCATCCGCCGATCGCGATACCGCCGACATTGACCGAGACGACCGGGCCGGGCGGCTGCTGGGACCGGCTGATGGGATCGGCGCTGGCCGACCTGACGAAGCAGCACAAGGCCGAGCCGCTGGGGCAGCGGATCATCATTGCCGGGCGCGTGCTGGATGAACAGGGCCGCGCCGTGCCAGACACCGTCATGGAAATCTGGCAGGCCAATGCCGCCGGACGCTATATTCATGCCAAGGACCAGTGGGACGCGCCGCACGACCCCAATTTCACCGGCGCGGGCCGGGTGGTGACCGACGCGGAGGGACGTTATCGCTTCGTCACCGTGCGGCCGGGGGCCTATCCCTGGGGCAATCATCGCAATGCTTGGCGCCCCGCGCATATCCATCTGTCGCTGCTCGGCCCCGCCTTCGCGACGCGGCTGGTGACGCAGCTCTATTTTCCCGACGACCCGCTGATCGAGATCGATCCGATCGCCAATGCGGTGCCCATGCCGTACCGCCAGCGGCTGGTCGCGCGGCTGGATATGGATGTGACCGAGCCCAATTGGGCGCTCGGCTATCGCTTCGACGTGGTGCTGAAGGGCCGCGACCAGACCCCGTTCGAGGAGGATGATCATGACCATTGATCCCGCCGACCGCCGCCCCGAGGCGCGCCCCGACAATCAGGATCCCGCACTGTTCGGTCAGACGCCCAGCCAGACGGTCGGTCCCTTTTTCCACTATGGCCTGCCGTGGAAAGGCGGCGCGGACCTGGTCGGCCGGTCGGATATGGGCGCGCGGCCCGAACTGATGCCGGAGGCGCATTATGTGCTGAACCTGTCCTCGCCCAGCGGTACCCCCGATGGGGAGGTCATCGAATTGACCGGCCGGGTGCTCGACGGCCAGGGCACTGCGGTGCCCGATGCGATGATCGAAATCTGGCAGGCCAATGCGGCGGGCCGCTATCGCAGCATGGATGATGCGCGCGACGATGTGCCGCTCGACCCGCATTTCGTGGGGTTCGGGCGTGCCGCGACCGATGAGGATGGTCGCTACCGCTTTCGTACGATCATGCCGGGGCGGGTGCCGGGGCCGGGCAATAGCCTTCAGGCACCGCATCTGGCGGTGTCGATCTTTGCGCGTGGACTGCTCAAGCGGCTGGCGACCCGTATCTATTTCGACGGAGCTGAGGGCAACGACACCGACCCGATCCTCGCGTGCGTGCCCGCCGACCGTCGCGCGACCCTGATCGCGCGACGCGATGCAGCGGGCGTCTGGTCGCTCGACATCGTGCTGCAGGGTGCTCACGAAACGGCGATGTTCGACCTGTGAGCGATCTGCTGCGCCTGCGCCCCGTCGCGACGCCGGAGATGATCGCGGTGTTCGACGACGATGCGACCATCGCCCATGCCTGTGCTTTTGAGGTCGCGCTTGCCCGAGCACAAGCGGCCCATGGCCTGATCCCAGAGGCGGTCGCCCGAGCGATCGCCGAGGGGGTTGCGGCGACGCGGATCGACCTATCCATCCTGGCGGATGAGGCGGCGCTGGCGGGAACGCTGGCCATCCCGCTCGTCGCTCGTTTGCGCGCCACCCTGACCGGCGAGGCGGCGCAGGCGCTGCATCGCGGGGCGACGAGCCAGGACGTGGCGGACACTGTGCTGATGATGCAGGTCCGCGCGGCGCACCGGCTGGTCGCAGGCGATGGTCGCCGAACATGGGCCGCGCTGGCAGGCCATGCCAAGGCGCACCGTGCGACCCCGGCGGTCGGACGCACCCTGTTGCAGGATGCGATGCCGGTCGCCTTCGGCCTGCGGCTGGCCCAGGCTGCGGTCGGGATCGCCGATGCGCTGGAAATGCTGGACGACGCGGTGGCGCAACATGGCGTGATCCAGTTGGGCGGCGCGGCGGGTGCGCGGGCGGGGCTGGGCGGATGTGGCGCAGCTATCGCCCGGCGCGTCGCGGACGATCTGGGACTGATGACCGCACCGCCCTGGCATGCCCGGCGAACCGGCGTCGCCGCGATGGGGACAAGCGTCGCCATCCTGATCGGCGCGCTCGGCAAGCTGGCGCGCGACGTGTCGCTGCTCGCCCAGAATGCGGTTGGCGAAGCGCAGGAGCCGGTCATCGCCGGTCGCGGCGGATCGTCGGCGATGGCGCACAAGCGCAACCCCACCGGATGCCAGGTTGCTCTGTCCGCCGCCACGCGCGCGCCGGGGCTGGTGGCTTCGCTGCTGGCGGGGCTTCCGCAGGAACAGGAACGGGGTTTGGGCGGCTGGCAGGCGGAAGGGCCGGTCCTGACCGAGCTGTTCCTGCTCGCCTCGGGCAGTGCCGCTGCGATGGCGCAGGTGGCCGAGGGGCTGGAGATCGACATCGACGCTATCGTGCGCAATCGCGACGCCGCCGGAATGGGTGAGGATATGGGCGAGAGCGCGGCGATCATCGCCGAGCTGCTCGGCATCGAAGAGGACTGAGATGGCGTTCACCCTATGCGATGGCGTCCGCCTGCACTGGCGGCTGGAGGGCGCGGCGGACCGGCCGGTGCTGGTGCTGCTCAACTCGATCGGGACCGATATCGGCCTGTGGGACCGCACCGTGCCGCTGCTGCTGCCCGGCTTCCGGCTATTGCGGATCGACACGCGCGGGGCGGGGGGATCGGATGCGCCGGAGGGGGACTATAGCCTCGGCATGCTGGCCGCCGATGTTGCTGCAATCATGGCAGACGCAGGCATCGACCGCGCCGCGGTGGCGGGCGTGTCGCTCGGCGGCATGGTCGCGATGCAACTCGCGCTCGACCATCCGTCGCGCGTCGCGGCGCTGGCGTTGATCTGCACCTCGGCGACGATGGACCCGGCCGCCTGGAAGGCGCGGATCGATACCGTACGGCAGCAGGGCACGGCGGCGATCGCCGACATGGCGGTGGGGCGCTTCCTGTCACCGGGGTTCGCGACACAGCATCCCGAGATCGCGGACTCGCTGCGTGACGGCATCGCTCGGCAGTCGGATGCGGGCTATGCCGGGGCGGGCGCGGCGATCCGCGATATGGCGCTGGCCGAGCGGATCGGCGAGATCGCTGTGCCGACGCTGGTGGTGACCGCTATGCTGGACGTGTCCACGCCCTATGCGGGGCATGGCGAGCATCTGCTTGCTGGCATCCCGGACGTGCACCATGTCGGCGTCGACGGCGCGCATCTGCCCCCGATCGAGGCGCCTGCCGCACTGGCGACGGCGCTGCGCCGGTTCCTGACGGGCGATCCGGCAGTGGACGGGGCGGCGGAGACGCTGTTCGAGAATGGGCTGGTGAACCGCCGCCGGGTGCTGGGCGACGCTTGGGTCGAGCGCAGCCTGGCAAATCGCACGCCGCTCACGGCCGATTTCCAGGCGATGATCACCCGCATCGCCTGGGGCGAGATATGGGGCCGACCGGGGCTGGACGACCGCACGCGGCGGCTAATCGTGCTGGCGATCACCTGTGCCCTGGGCCGTTGGGAGGAATTCGCGCTGCACGTCCGTGCGGGGCTTTCGCAAGGTGGCTTCACGCGTGACGAGTTGAAGGAGGTGCTGATGCAGGCCGCCATCTATGCCGGGGTGCCCGCCGCCAATACCGGTTTCGCCGAAGCCCAAAAGATCATCGATATGCTGGAAGAGAGTGCCTGATGACCGACGCCTTTATCTGCGATGCGATTCGCACGCCCATCGGAAAGCTGAATGGCGCGCTGGCGGGCGTTCGTGCCGACGACCTCGCCGCGATCCCGCTGCGCGCGCTGGTCGAGCGCAATCCGTCCGTCGACTGGCAGGCGGTGGACGACGTCCTGCTCGGCTGCGCGAACCAGGCGGGCGAGGACAATCGAAACGTCGCGCGCATGGCGGTGCTGTTGGCGGGCCTGCCCGAGGCGGTGCCGGGGGCCACGGTCAACCGCCTCTGCGGATCGGGGCTGCACGCGGTCGGTAGTGCGGCGCAGGCGATCCGAAGCGGCGATGCCGAGCTGATGATCGCGGGCGGCGTCGAGAGCATGACCCGCGCACCCTATGTCATGGGCAAGGCGGGAAGCGCGTTCGACCGGGGCCAGCAGATCGAGGACACCACGCTAGGCTGGCGCTTCGTCAACCCGGCGATGCGCGCGGCTTACGGCGTCGATACGATGCCGCAGACCGCCGAGAACGTCGCCGATCAATGGCATGTCGCCCGCGAGGATCAGGACCGTTTCGCGCTCGCCAGCCAGAAAAAGGCGGCGGCGGCGATTGCCAGTGGGCGCATGGCGGTCGAGATCGTGCCGGTCACGATCCCGCAGCGGAAGGGCGATCCGATCGTCTTCGCGCAGGACGAGCATCCGCGCGGCACCAGCCTGGAGGCGCTGGCGAAGTTGAAACCCGTGGTGCGCGCCGACGGCACGGTGACGGCGGGCAATGCCTCTGGCCTCAACGACGGCGCGGCGGCGATGCTGGTCGCGTCTGAAGGAGCGGCGGCACGGCATGGACTGACCCCGCGCGCGCGGGTGCTCGGGCTGGCGTCGGCGGGTATTGCGCCTCGGATCATGGGCGTCGGCCCCATCGAGGCGGCGCGCAAACTGACCCGCATCACCGGCATCGGACTCGACCAGCTCGACGTCATCGAGCTCAACGAAGCCTTTGCCGCGCAGGCGATCGCCACGCTGCGCGACCTCGACATCGCCGCGGACGATCCGCGCGTGAACCGCAACGGCGGGGCGATCGCGCTCGGGCATCCGCTCGGCATGTCGGGCGCGCGCGTCGCGATGACCGCAGTCGAGGAACTGCACCGCACCGGCGGTCGCTATGCGATGGCGTTCATGTGCATCGGCGTGGGGCAGGGGATCGCCCTGATGCTGGAACGGATCTGACCGGCATCCGCCGCCCGCTGGAGGCCCCGGCCTTCGCCGGGGCGAATTGTTCACGAGGACGGATCAGACCGGGGCAGGATGACGGCAGGCTGATCCACCCTGGTCATCCCGCCGTCGCCGCGACGCAACGGAACGCCGCCGCTTTCTCCGTATCCGTTGCCCCCGGGATCGGGCGCGCAACCAGCGGATAGGGGCAGAGCGGTCGGGTGCGGCCGGGCCAGGGCGTCATCGGCCCGGCGGCCGCCTCGATCCGGTCGGGGGCGGCACCCTGTTCGACCCAGCGGACCAGCGCGGCGAAGGCGTCGAACTGGTCGGTTGCGGGGCCGCCCTGGCAATGCGCCATGCCGGGCACCGGGAAGACGCGGACGAAGGATGCGGCGCGGCCCCCGTTGCGGCGGTCGACGTCGCTCCACCAGGCGATCGTGTCGTTGATGGAGAACACCGGGTCCGACGCGCCATGGGGCACGAGCATCCGGCCGCCATGCGCACGGAAGCGGCTGAGGTCGCTCGAGCGCGCGGAGATGTCCTCCCACGCCGAACGCGGAAAGCCGGGTGCCGTGGCGAAGATCGCCGCCGGATCGCGATCGAAGTCGTAGCGGAGCTGATAGTCCAAGCCGGCCTGCGGCGTTGGTGCCAGGGCGCGGGGCGGGGTCGAAAAGATCGTCGCCAGCGCGGGCGCGCCCATGCTCGCGTTGATTGCCGGGACGGGCGATGTCGTCAGGCCCAGCTTCCAGATGCGCCAGCCGGTGTCGGCGAGGCCGGCATCCCAGGGGTAACTGGCGTAGAGCGGCTTGCCGCGGCTGTCATGCGGACCGCCGAATGCCTTTGCCAGTGCATCGATCTGGGCGGGGGCGAGACAACTCGCCTGTTTGGCGCCGCTGCACTGCCGGGCGCGTAGGGCACGCAGCACATCGGGCGTGCGGCATTGCGCGAAGTTGCCGACCAGCCCGTCGGCGAGGCCGTCCTTGGCATCGCACGCCGCCAGCACCGCCGCGCGCGCCAGCGACAGGTCGCCGTCCGAAAAGGCCTGCGCCAGCCGCGAAATGGGAATGCTGGTCTCGCCCGGTGTCCGGACCAGGGCGGCATAGGTCTGCGTGTCCCAGGCTTCGGCGATTGCCGCCTTTGGTAGCGCGAAGCCGGGCGCTGCAGCGAGGATGCCGTCGAACGCGTCCGGATAGCGCTGGGCGAAGGCCATGCCCTCCTGCCCGCCCTTCGAACAGCCCGCGAAATAGCTGCGCGCGGGATCGCCGCCATAGTGGCGGCGCAGGATCGCGCGCGCCGCGTCGTAGCTGGCCTTCAGCGAGGCATGGCCATAATCGGCCCGTGCCTGCGCATCGAAGCCGAACGACACGACGCCGCCGCGCGCCGGGTCGGCGTTGGTCGCGTTCGAATGCCCTGAATCCTGGCTGATGACGGCATAGCCCTCCGCCAGGGCGGTCGCGCCGCCGGTTGCCGGGCCGACCGCGTTGCCGACCTCGCCATTGGTCCCGCCGCCACCTTGGTACACGAAGCGGCGGTTCCAGGCGTCGGGAAGGCGCATGCGGAAATGGATGGCATAGCGCTGCCCGTCCTGCCCGGTGCGTTCGTGCATGACGCCGGAGATCTCGCAATGCGCTGGCAGCGGTGCGGTCTTCGCCCCAAACCCCGCGTCGACGACGAGGCCCGCCGCATGGTCTTCTGCGGTCTGAATGTGCAGCGTCGGATCGCTCCACCCACTGGCGCCGAGCAGCGCGGCGCATGCTCTTGGCGCAGGCATGGCCGCGGCGGCCGGCGTCTCGGGCTGGACCCGTCCTGCCAGCGCCATGCCGGTCAGTGCGGTGCCCGCGAGCATCGCGGCCATGGTGATCGCCCCTCGCATCCTGTTCGCTCCCATCGTCATGCCACTCGATAAACGGTGATACGCACCGCCGGGCCGTCCGCCGGATCGGCCGCCCCGACCGTGCCGAGGAAGATCGCCTCGTTCAGCCATTGATGCTTGCCCAGCGGCACTTCGAATACCGGGGTCGTCCGGATATAGCCGCCATGCACAATACCGGTGTTGCGGATATGGATCAGCGTCCCGTCGCGTTCGCGCATCAGGTAGCTCGCCTCCAGCATGGTAACGCCATCGGTACGCACCAATTGCCAGTCCATGCCTTCCGGCAGGATGGTGCCAGACAGGCGGGGGCCGTCGAACCGGCCGCCGGTGATCGGAATGCGGATACGCTTGCCGAGTGGCGTTGCGCCGACCTCCTCGGCCTTGCCCAGCGTCACGATCGCTTCATAGGCGAATTGCAGGCCGATGCTGGTCAGCCGCGCCGGTGCGGCCGCCGCCGCCCCAGGGAGCACAGCCGCCCCCGCCAGCGCGGACGATACGCCCAGCAGCGTGCGCCGCGTGCAACCCTCGTCACCAGAACCGGTCGTCGCATCCGTCATCCCGCATCCCTTCCTATCCCGCGATCGATCGCCGCGAGTCTGCTATGAAACATAGCTAAAACGCTCGGGATGGCAAGGCGGGAAACATCAACCCGCCGGACGCTCCTTTTGCGCGAAGATGCGTTGCAGCCAGCGGTCGAGCATGGGCACCCACGCCCCGACCGGCAGCGCCGCCGGGCCGACGCCGAAACCATGCCCGCCTTCGGCCAGGAAATGCGCCTCGACGGGGCGACCGGCGCGGCGAAGCGCCGCCATCATCATCAGGCTGTTGTCCGGTACGACCGCATCATCGTCCAGCGCGTGGAGCAGAAAGGTCGGCGGCGTGGTTGCCGTCACATGCTCCGCCGGGGATCGCCTGGCCACCGCTGCCGCATCCGCGGCCTTGCCCAGCAGCTTTTCCGCAGACAGGGCATGAGTGAAGGGCGCCGCCGCAGCGATCACCGGGTAGATCAGCGCTGCGGCATCCGGTCGCGCGTCGATCCGGTCCGTCGAGTCGCGCGGCGGATAGACCGTCTGGCCGAAATCGGTCTCCAGCGTCGCCGCCAGATGGCCGCCCGCCGAAAAGCCGAGCACCGCGACCTTGTGCGAATCCAGCCCGTCCCTGATCGCGGCGGCACGAACCATACGCAGCCCGCGCTGCGCATCCTGCAGCGGTACGTCGGCGCGATTTGTCCAGCCTTCCCCAGGAAGGCGGTATACCAGCACATAGACGGTATAGCCGAGCGCGGTCAGCCGCCCCGCTATGTCCAGCCCCTCATTGCCGATCGAAAGAAAGGTATAGGCCCCGCCGGGAATGACCAGCACCGACGCCCCGTTGGGGTGGGTGGGCGTGAAGCGACGCAGACCCGGTTTGTCGATATTGCGCAGGAACGTGGCCGGATCCTTCGGTGGGACCGGCGCGGGGCGGAACCCGCCACCCGGCGGTGCGCCGTCCCACAATGGCAGAAACGGCGCCGCCGTCCATGCCGGTGGCGGGGCAGTGCGCTCAGTCACCATCACCGCAGACGCCTGCGCATTCGCAAGGGACGGCAGCATCGCGAGGGCCAATAGCGGCACGGCGGCATGCCGAAACGAACGAAGGGTCATTACGGGAATCCTGTCGAAAGGTCATGCTACGACGCCATCGCCGCCAAAGGCGCGGCGCAAGGCGGCGATCTTGGCCGCGGTGAAGCGTTTCGCCAGCCCTGTTTCGGGAGCGACCGCGTCGAACCCGTGAAATGCGCCCGGCGTCACGACCAGTTCTGTCGGTACCGCCGCGGCGATCAGGCGGCGGGCATAGTCGACATCCTCGTCGACAAAGAGATCGACCGACCCGACCCCGATGAAGGTCGGCGGCAGACCGGACAGATCGGTGATCCGGGCCGGCACCCCGGCGGCAGGGACGTCGCTAGCACCGGCGGGGTGGCCGAGGAACGACGTCCAGCCGAAGACATTGGCGGGCGCGTCCCAGCCGATCCGGCCAATGAACGGCGGCACCGTCCGCGTGCTGCCGGTCCGGTCGTCAAGCATCGGATAGATCAGCACCTGCGCGCAGAGCGGCACGCTGCGCCGATCGCGCGCCATCAGCGCGAGCAGGGCGGCATGGCCGCCGCCCGCACTCTCCCCCAACAGCGCAATCCGGGCCGGGTCGACGCCAAGGTCCGCGGCATGGGCGTGCAGCCACAGGAGCGCGGCATGATTGTCCGCCACCGACCCGATGTAGGTCGTCTCTGGCGCCAGTCGATAGTCGACGGTCACCACCACGCAGTCGAGTTGCCGCGCGATGTCCTGGCACGGCGCGATCGATCCGCGCGCGGACCCGACGATATAGCCGCCGCCGTGCGTGTGCAGGATAGCCGGGCGGCGCGTGCCGGCGCGGGCGTTTATGACGTAGACGGTGACGGGCGGCTGTCCCGCCGCCCCGGGAATATGTTGCTCGGTATAGGGAATGTCGGTTGCGGGCGGCGGGATCGGGCCGCTGCGCATCGTGCGATAGGCTTGGGTGATCGGCGGCATCGCCGCGATCATCGCTTGAATCTTCTCTGCCGCCGGGCGGAGTTCGGGCGCGACCGCGTCGAGCGCGCCGGGCATCGTCGCCGCCGCCGCGGCGCGTGCGGCCGGGGGCAGCATCGCACCGAGTCCCGCCATCGCCGCCCCCCGCAGCACCTCTCGCCGTAACAGCGTCATCGTCACCCTCTCCGATCGGTGCGCGGTTCGTGACCGGCACCTGTATCCGTCATAATACCGGAAACTGGCTATGTTCAATAGCTATAGCATTGGTCGCGGAGACGTGCCCAATCGATCAATGCCGCGGCTGGCGATCGCGCGCATCACCCGTTGCAACCGTTTGTAAATTTAGTTATGCCTCATTGCAGTTGGAGCATGCCAACAGAGGAGAGGTGCCGTGACGGAATCGTCGCCGGCCTGCGGTGGCCGCGTGCTGCGCGGGGCCGCAGTGCCGCAATGCCGCAATGCCGCGTCGAACGCGTGCCTCTCACTCGCATCGGAACGACAACCGACTCGGGGAGGACTATCATGCGAACACTGACGTTGCTGCTGACGGGAACCGCGCTCATCGCCTTCACCGGTGCTGCCTCCGCCCAGGACACGACACCCGCCTCCGCCCCCCAGTCGCCCGCGACGGCGACCGCCGCCACCGACGCCAGCACGACGGGCGACATCATCGTCACCGGCCAGAAGACATCCGAACGCCTGTCACGCGCGCCGATCGCGATCAGCGTCGTGTCGCAGGATTCGCTGACCCGCCAAGGCGTCGATTCCGCGTCGTCGCTCGCTACGACCGTGCCCAACCTGCAACTCAGCGCCAACGGCTTCGCGGTGCGCGGCATCGGCAGCAACAACAGCTTCAGCGGCTATTCGACCGTCGCGACGCAGATCGACGGCATCTACGAACCCTCGGCGCAGGTCCTGTCGCTGGGCCTCTTCGATATCGGCGCGGTTGAGGTGCTGCGCGGGCCGCAGGGCACCGTCTATGGTCGCAATGCGACCGCCGGCGTCGTCAACATCAATACCGCCGATCCGCGCTCCACCCGCGGCGTCACCGCCGACCTGCAGGTCGGGCGCTTCAACGAAGTCCGCGCCCGCGCCGCCGTCGACCTGCCGGTCAGCGACGCATGGAAGCTGCGCTTCGCTGCCTATCGCCAGGTCGATGATGGCGTCGACCCCCGCTACGGCGCGCAAAACGGCTATGGGAAGACCGATCAGGCGGGCCTGCGCGCCACGTCGCTGCTCGACGTCGGGCCGGTCACTTGGCGCCTGTCGCTGAACTACGGCCAGAACCAGGGGACGATTCCGGCCAGCTACCTGACCAGCATCAACTATTACCCGCAGGGCAATCTCGTCGCCGGTACTTTCGGCCCGCGTCAGGTGATCGCGAAGGATGCGCTCAACGTCGGGCAGGCGCAGGTTCAGGACAACCGCATCGACCTTAATTATTATGCGGCGCGCTCGCGACTGGTATGGCAGGCGGCAGATGGCCTGTCGCTGACCTATCTTGCCGGTTACACCCTGCTGAAGAACAACGGGATCGACGCGGCGACCGGCGTGTTCACCCAGGAATCGATCAACCGCCGCATGGAAAGCTGGTCGCACGAAGTCGACCTCAATTACGATCGCGGCATCCTGAACCTCGTATTGGGCGGCTTCCTGTATCAGGACCGCCAGCCCTCGGGGATACGCCTGCTCCACGCCGGCGACACCGCTCCTGCGCCGTTCAATACCGCCTATAATCTGGTCGGTGCCAAGATCGCCGGCACCGGCACCGGCATTTCGACGATCAGCGGTGTCGACGTCGTCACCAGCTATCGCGGGCAGGGGACGAAGTCGCAGGCGGTATTCGGGCAGGGCACCTTGGAAGTGCTGCCCGGCCTGAAGCTGATCGGCGGTATCCGTTCGACCTGGGAACAGGTCAACGCGCGCAACGTCGAGCTGGTCTGCCCCGGCGACACCATCAACCGCCAGAACATCACGTCGACCACCTGTCCCGGCATCCCCTTCGTCTACGCCCTGTCGAACGACGCCGCACGGCCCGAGTCGAAGTTCGACAACATCAGCTGGAAGGTCGGCGCGAACTATGAAGTGAGCCCGACCACGCTGGTCTATGCGACGGTGAGCACGGGCTTTCGCGGCGGCGGGCTGGAGGCGAGCGGCAATGCGCCCCAATACCGCCAATATCGCCCGGAAACCGTCACCAATTACGAAGCGGGCATCCGCACCACGCTGATGGACGGCAAGCTCTATCTCAGCGCCACCGGCTTCCACATGGACTATAAGGACCTGCAGGTGTCGAGCGTCGTGCTCAACCCGCTGACCAATCAGGTGTCGGCGGTGACGACGAACGCGGCAACGGCGCGCCTGCGCGGCATCGAGCTGGAGGCGAGCCTGCGTCCGACGCCGAATGACCGGATCAGCGGCTATGTCTCGTATCTCGACGCGCGGATCAGGTCCTTTCCGTCGGCGCCGGACAATCTCAATTCGGCCAGCGGCAATTATAATGGCTTTGCGCCACTCTTCGGCTTCCAGCCGCTGCCGTCCAACCTGACGCTGGACGCTTCGGGCAATCGCCTGGCGAACGCCCCCGAATGGAGCGGTCGCTTCAGCTACGCCCATACCTTCGACCTCGGCCGCAAGGGGCGGGTGATCCCCAGCGTCGATTTCTACGCCCAGTCGCACACCTATAGCGACATCCAGAATTACGCGCAGAGCCGGCGCGACGCCTATACCAAGACCGACCTCAATCTGCGGTTCGAGGATGCCGACTCGCGCTATTCGATCACCGCCTTCGTCAACAATGTCGAGGACAGTCGCGTCCCCAACACGCTGGTGACGGTGTGGAGCTCGACCACCGCCAATTACGATCCGCCGCGCACCTATGGCGTCCGGCTCGGCATGTCCCTACGCTGACCATCAGGAGAGAAGGATGAACGCCATCGATAGCGTGACCGCCGCGCCGCGGGCCACCTGGCCGCTCGACGCCTGGTATGTTGCCGCCAGCACCGAAGAGGTGGGAAGCAAGCCGCTCGCCCGGCAGATTACGGGGCTGCACATGGTGTTCTTCCGTACCGGCGGCGGCGTCGTCACCGCGCTGGAGGATTTCTGTCCACATCGCGGCGCGCCGTTGTCGCTCGGCTTCGTGCGCGGCGAGACGTTGGTGTGCGGTTATCATGGGCTGGCGCTCGACTGTCGGGGGCGCTCCGACTCGATGCCCGGGCAGCAGGTCGGCAAATTCCCCTCGGCACGCCACTTTCCGGTGATCGAGCGCTACGGCTTCGTCTGGGTGTGGCCGGGCGATCCGGCACAGGCGAGCGCGGACAAGCTGCACCCATTGCCCTGGGCGGAGAGTCCCGACTGGGCCTATGGCGGCGGGCTGTTCCATATCGCGTGCGATTATCGGCTGATGATCGACAATCTGATGGACCTGACACACGAAACCTATGTCCATGCCAGCAGCATCGGGCAGAAGGAGATCGACGAAGCGCCGGTCAAAACCGAGGCGACCGGCGACGAGGTCGTCACGAGTCGTCACATGGAGAATGTGGTCGCGCCGCCCTTCTGGCGCATGGGGCTGCGCGGCGCGGGCCTGCCCGAGGATGCGCTGGTCGACCGCTGGCAGGTCTGTCGCTTCACGCTGCCGAGCCACGTCATGATCGAGGTCGGCGTCGCGCTGGCGGGGGAAGGCGGCTATCACGCCGATCCGGCGAAGAAGGCGTCGAGCATCGTCGTCGACTTCATCACGCCGGAAACCGAGACGTCGCACTGGTATTTCTGGGGCATGGCCCGTCAGTTCGCGGTCGACGACGCCGCGCTGACCGACACGATCCGCGACGGGCAGCGCAAGATCTTCTCCGAGGATCTCGAGATGCTCGAACGGCAGCAGCGCAATCTGTCGCAATATCCCGATCGTAAGTTGCTGAAGCTCAACATCGATGCCGGCGGCGTGCGGTCGCGGCTGATGATCGATCGCGCGATCGCGCGGGAGCAGGCTGCGGCGAAATAAGCCTCGTTACCAGCATGACATGACCAGAAAGGCAGAAGCGCCGATGCAGGACCCGCGAGCGATTATCGACCGTGCCGACATGTCGCGGTTTCAATGGGGAATCGTCGCGACGATGGTCGGGCTGAATGCGCTCGACGGGTTCGACGTCCTGTCGATCAGCTTCGCCTCGCCCGGCATCGCCGCGGACTGGGGCATTGATCGCGCGGCCCTCGGCATCGTGTTGTCGATGGAGCTGGTCGGCATGGCGATCGGCTCGCTGCTGCTGGGCGGGGTCGCCGACCGGATCGGGCGTCGCACGACGATCCTCGGCTGTCTGGGCGTCATGGCCGCGGGCATGCTGGGTGCGGCGAGTGCTGGCGGGATCATGGTGCTGTCGCTGTGGCGGGTGCTGACCGGGCTCGGCATCGGCGGTATGCTGGCCGCGACCAATGCAGCGGTGGCGGAGGCGGCCAATGCCCGGCATCGCTCGCTCGCCGTGGTTCTGATGGCGGCGGGCTATCCCATCGGCACGATCGTCGGCGGATCGGCCTCGGCGCTGTTGCTCGGCTGGTATGACTGGCGCGCGGTCTTCCTGTTCGGGGCGGTATGCAGCGTGCTGTTCGTGCCGCTGGTGCTGTGGCGTGCGCCGGAATCGGTCGCGTTCCTGCTGCATCGCCGGCCGCCCGATGCGCTGGCGCGGGTCAATGCGACGCTGGCGCGGATGGGCCACCCCCCGGTCGATGCGCTACCCCCGGCCGAACCCCGGACGGCAAAGGTGCCGGTCATGGCCCTGTTCGCGCCCGACCTCAGGCGGACCACGCTGTTGCTGACGCTCGCCTATCTCGCGCATATCATGACCTTCTACTTCATCCTGAAATGGATCCCCAAGATCGTTGCGGAAATGGGCTTCCCCGCCCCGCAGGCGGCGGGCGTGCTGGTGTGGGCAAGTATCGGCGGCGCGACCGGATCGCTGATCCTGGGGTTGCTGACCGGCAAGGTCCGGCTGCTCGGGCTGACTATCGCGGCGATGCTGTTGTCGACGGCGCTGGTGATCGTGTTCGGCCGCACGCAGAGCGATCTTGCGACCTTGTCCCTCGTGGCAGCAGCGGCCGGTTTTGCGACCAATGCGGGTGTCGTCGGCCTTTACGCCCTGATCGCGCGCAGCTTTCCGACGGGGGTACGCGCTTCGGCGACCGGCTTCGTCATCGGGGTGGGGCGCGGTGGATCGGCGCTCGCCCCGGCGTTGGCGGGGGTACTGTTCGCCGCGGGGCACGGGTTGCAGCTCGTCGCGGTGCTGATGAGCTTCGGCTCGCTGATCGCGGCCGTGGCTTTGATCGTGCTTGGGGATCGAAAGCGCGATTGACCGCGCTGCCATTGCCGATTAAGCTATGTACCATAACAAATGGAGAGGCAGCATGGCTATGACAGGTTCGCCACTGTCCGGCAGGACGTTCACCCGTAACAACCCCGTCACCGGCGCCGTCGCGACGACCGCCCCGGCCTTCGACCCAGTCGATGCCTTCGCCGCGGTCGAATCCGCTGCCGCCGCGTTTCCTGTATGGTCCTCCCTTGGACCCAACGCCCGCCGCGCCGCGCTGACCAAGGCCGCCGATGCGCTGGCGGGCAAGGCCGACCAGTTCGTCGATGCGATGATGGGCGAGATCGGCGCGACCGAGGGTTGGGCGCGCTTCAACCTGATGCTCGCCGTGTCGATGGTCCGCGAAGCCGCCGCGCTGACGACGCAGATCGCGGGTGAGGTCATCCCTTCCGACAAGCCCGGCTGTATCGCCATGGCTGTGCGCGAGCCGGTGGGCGTGATGCTCGGCATCGCGCCGTGGAATGCGCCGATCATCCTCGGCGTCCGCGCGATCGCGGTGCCGCTCGCGTGCGGCAACACGATGGTGCTGAAGGCGAGCGAGCAATGCCCGCGCACCCACAGCCTGATCGCCGAGGCCTTCGCCGAAGCGCTGCCCAAAGGCGCCGTGTCGATCGTCACCAATGCTCCCGAGGATGCCGGCGAAGTCGTCGGCGCGCTGATCGATCATCCCGCGGTTCGCCGCATCAATTTCACGGGATCGACGCATGTCGGCCGCATCATCGCACGACGCGCCGCCGAGCATCTGAAGCCGGTGCTGCTGGAACTGGGCGGCAAAGCGCCGTTGATCGTGCTGGACGATGCCGATCTCGATGAGGCGGTGAAGGCGGCTGCGTTCGGGGCGTTCATGAACCAGGGCCAGATTTGCATGTCGACCGAGCGGATCATCGTCGTCGACAGCGTCGCCGACGCCTTTGTCGAGAAGTTCGTGGCCAAGGTCGGTACGATGCCCGTCGGCGACCCGCGCGAGGGCAAGACGCCGCTCGGCGCGGTGGTCGATCGCAAGACGGTCGATCATGTGATGTCGCTGATCGATGACGCCGTTGCCGCAGGCGCGGTGCAGGCCATCGGCGGCGAGGCGAACGGCGTGCTGATGCCCGCGCATGTCGTCGACCGGGTGACTCCCGACATGAAGCTGTTCCGCGACGAAAGCTTCGGGCCGGTCGTCGGCGTCATCCGCGCCCGTGACGAAACGCACGCGATCGAACTCGCCAACGACACCGAATATGGCCTGTCGGCGTCGGTCTTCACCCGCGATACCGCGCGCGGCCTGCGCGTCGCCAGACAGATCAAATCGGGCATCTGCCACGTCAACGGTCCGACCGTGCATGACGAGGCTCAGATGCCGTTCGGCGGAGTGAAGGCATCGGGCTATGGCCGGTTCGGCGGACGCGCGGGGATCGATGCCTTTACCGAATTGCGCTGGATCACGATCGAGACCGAGCCCGGTCACTATCCGATCTGAGGGGGCGGCACGATGTCGAGCCTGCCCCTGATGCTTGCCGCCATCGCGTCTGTCGCAGCCGGTGACGCCGATGCGCCCGTCGCCCCGCAGCTGACGCCGGTATTTACCCTGCGCGTCGAGATCGCCGCTCCGGTCGAGCAGGGCGAGATCGATGGCGGGCGGCGCCGGTTTATCCCTATCACGGGCGGCACCGTTAGCGGTGCGCGGATCAGCGGCACCGTCCTGCCCGGCGGCGGCGACTGGCAGACCATCTATCCCGGCGGGTTCACGCGGGTGGAGGCACGCTATTTCCTGAAGGCTGCGGACGGCACCGTCATCGGTATCCACAATCCCGGCATCCGGGTCGCCAGCCAGGCGGTGACCGATCGCATCGCGCGGGGCGAGCGCGTCGATCCCGAGGCTTATTACTTCCGTACCGCTCCGGTTTTCGATCCGCCGCCGGGCAAATACCAATGGTTGCGGGAAAAGACCTTCGTCGGCCGCGGCATCCGCATGCCCGACCATGTCCTCATCGAAATCTTCGCCGTCGAATGACATTGGCGACGCACAGAAAGGTTCAGCAGCAATGACCGAAACAAGCAGCAATGGCGTCGTCGCCTATGACGTCGAGGATCGCATCGCCTGGGTGCGGTTCAATCGCCCGGACAAGCGCAATGCCATGAGTCCCACGCTCAATCGCGACATGATGGAGGTGCTCGACGCGCTCGAGTTCCGCGACGACGTCGGCGTGCTGGTGCTGTCGGGCGAGGGCGTTGCCTGGACCGCAGGCATGGACCTGAAGGAGTATTTCCGCGAGACCGAGGCGCAGGGCCTTGCCGGCACGCGCAAGGCGCAGCGCGAGAGCTATGGCTGGTGGCGGCGGCTGCGCTGGTATCAGAAGCCGACGATCGCGATGGTCAACGGCTGGTGCTTCGGCGGCGGCTATGGCCCGCTGTTCGCCTGCGACCTAGCCTTTGCGGCGGAAGAGGCGAAGTTCGGCCTCAGCGAGATCAATTGGGGCATCCTGCCCGGCGGCGGCGCGACCAAGGTGGCGCAGGAACTGATGCCGTTCCGCAAGGCGATGTACCACGCGATGATGGGCGAGAATATTGACGGTCGCACCGCCGCCGAATGGGGTCTGGTCAACGAAGCGCTGCCGCTCGATCGGTTGAAGGATCGGGTGACCGAGGTGGCCAAGGTCCTGCTCGCCAAGAACCCGGTGGCGCTGAAGGCGACGAAGGACGCGATGAAGCGCGTCGGCGTGATGAGCTACGACGATGCCGAGGACTATCTGGTCCGTGCGCAGGAAGCCGCCAATTCCTACGACAATGACGGTCGCAAGGAGGGCATCCGCCAGTTCATCGATGAGAAGAGCTACAAGCCGGGGCTCGGCGCCTATGACAAGGACCGCGCGAAGGCCTGACGCCACAAACCCCCTCCTCTTCGGGGGAGGGGAAGGGGGTGGGGGAGTCTCATGGAGACTGTCGCCCGCGTCCGCACCCCGACCCCTCCCCCTGGCGGGGAGGGGCGTAGGAGGAACTCGATGCCCGATCTTTCCCGCCTGCTCACCCCCCGTTCGGTTGCGATCGTCGGCGCTTCGCCGACGCCCGGCGCGCTTGGCAATGCCGTGGTGCGCAACCTGGACCGCCACGGCTATGCCGGGGCCATCCACCTCATCAATCCCAAGCGCGACACGATCGACGGGCGGCCGTGCCTGAAGACCATTGCCGACTTGCCCGAGGGCGTCGATGCGGCGGTACTCGCCATCCCCGGACCGGCGGTGCTGGAAGCGGTGCAGGCGCTCGCAGCGCGTGGCGTGGGTGCGGCGATCATCTTTTCCGCCGGGTTCGCGGAAGGGGGCGAGGAGGGGCTGGCCGCGCAGGCGGAGGTTGCGCGCATCGCCGCTGAGCATGGCATGATCGTCGAGGGGCCGAACTGCCTCGGGATGGTGAACCACGCCGCCTGCGTGCCGTTGACCTTCGTCGAGACGCCGGTGATCGACCTGACCGGCAAGCCCGCGGTCGGCATCGTCAGCCAGTCTGGGGCGATGGCGGTGGTGCTGGCGACGACGCTGGACGCCAAGGGGCTGGGCATCACCTTGTCGGTCTCGACCGGCAACGAGGCGGCGTCGGGCGTCGAGGACTATGTCGAGCATCTGATCGACGATCCCGCAACGCCCGTCATCGCCATGATCGTCGAGCAGTTCCGCCAGCCCGCCCGTTTCCTGGTGCTGGCCGAGCGAGCGGCGGCCATGGGCAAGCGGATCGTGCTGCTCCACCCCGGCACGTCCAACGCCGCGCGGGAGAGCGCTGCGACCCACACCGGCGCGATGGCCGGCGACTGGCAGGTGATGCGCACCAAGGTCGAGCGCGCCGGCGTGGTGCTGGTCGACAGTCTGGAGGCGCTAGGCGACGTCGTCGAAATGGCGGTGCGGGCGCAGCCGGTGCGGGCGGGTGGCACCGCCGTGCTGACCGAAAGCGGCGCGTTCAAGGCGCTGGTGCTCGATCTCGCCGAACGCATCGGGCTCGACCTGCCCGCGATCGACGGCGCGGCGGCGGCTGCCATGCGCGCGGCGATCCCTGATTTCATCCCGGTGTCCAACCCGATGGACCTGACGGCGCAGGCGCTGGTCGACCCCGATCTGTATCGCCGCACGATGGTTCCGTTGCTGGAGGACGAACGCTACGCCGCGCTGGTCCTGGGGATCATCCAGACCGATCGGGCGACCGCCGCGCGCAAATTCCCGGCGATCATCGATGCGGTCGTGGCGTTGAAGCCGCAGAAGCCGGTGATCTTCGCGGGCATCGACGATGGGGCGGACGTGCCCGCCGAGTATATCGCGGGGCTGCGTGCGCTCGGCGTGCCCTATTTCCCGACCGCGGACCGGGCGTTCCGTGCGCTACGGCATCTGACGCGGGCGGCGGCGCGCGACGGCACGCGGGCCGAGGTGGCGCCGATCGCGCTCGACCTGCCAGGCGGTGTCATTCCCGAATATCGCGCCAAGCAGGCGCTGGCGCCGATCGGCATCCCGTTCCCGGCGGGCGGCTTCGCCGCAACCGTCGCCGAGGCACAGGCGATCGCTGATCGTATCGGCTATCCCGTCGCACTCAAGGCGCAGGCCGCAGCGCTCAGCCACAAGAGCGATGCCGGCGGCGTCTTGCTCAACATCGGCGATTCCGAGGCGCTGGCTGAGGCATGGCAGCGGCTCCACGCCAATGTCGCCGCCTATGACCAGGGCATCCGGCTGGACGGCGCACAGGTCGAGGCAATGGGCCGCCGCGGCATCGAAGTGATCGTCGGCGCGCGTAACGATCCCGACTGGGGGCCGGTGATCCTGATCGGCTTCGGGGGCGTGACCGCGGAACTGTTCCACGACGTCCGCCTGCTTCCCGTCGACCTGACCCGCGAGGCGATCGTCGCCGAATGGCGGGCACTGCAGCAGGGGGCGCTGTTCGATGGCTATCGCGGCAGTCCCGCGCTGGACGTCGAGGCGCTGGCCGATCTGGTCGCGACGTTGGGGCGCGTAATGACCGGGACGCCCGCGATCCGTGAGATCGACCTCAACCCCGTCATCGTCCATTCGCGGGGGCAGGGGGTGGTCGCGCTCGACGCGCTGATCCTGACCGATACGCTATACGATTAGTCGGTCGTCGCCCCCAACTGCTCGATCCGCTCCAGCAGGTCGAGCAGCAGCGCCCTTTCCACCTTGGTGAAACCGGCGAGCAGCCGGTCCTCATGGGCGTCGATCCGACGGATACAGTCGGCAAGCATGGCCGATCCCGCCGGCGACAGTGCCAGCGTGAAGGCGCGGCGGTCGGCGGGATCGGTTTCGCGCAGGATCAGGCCGCTTTCGATCAGCTCGTTGATCAGCGGCACCATATTGGCGCGCTTGATGCCGAGCAGGCGGCCGACCGTCCCCTGGTTGATCCCCGGATTGTCCGAGACGACCGCCATAATGCCAAGTGGGATCTGGCGGATGCCTGTGCCGTCCAGCGCGTTGGCGAAATCGGTGGCAAAGACGGCGGAAGCGCGGCGCAGGCGATATCCGACCAGCCGGCCGAGTGTTCGGGTCTGGGAAACGGGTTCGATCATGTCCGATGCAAAGCCATGTTCCCCGCGCCGCGTCAAATCCAGGGTCAGGTCCCGCAACGAGCCGATTCGGTACGACAAACGCCGCTATCGGCGTCGCAGCCGCATCGAGATCATGTTCGGCCGCCTCCAAGATTGGCGCTGGGTCGTCACCCGATACGACCGCTGTTCCACGGCCTTCTTCTCCGCCATCGCCCTCGCTGCCACTGTCATCTTCTGGCTATGATCAATGAGGCCTGAGCCTAAGGCTCAGGTGGGCCGATTCAAGCTGCTACGCTCAGCCTGTCCCGGCCGTCCTGCTTGGATTTGTAGAGTGCCGCATCAGCCAAGCCGATCAACTCGTCCATACTGTGCCTACCTGCTTCAGAGACCGCTATGCCAATCGATACTGTCACTCGCCCGCTCCCCCCGGCTGCAGGGTGCCCAATACAGGCTTCGCGAATGTGTCGACGTATTGCGTCACCCAGGGTCATGGCCTGCTCATGGTCCCAACCCATCAACAGAATCAAAAATTCTTCGCCGCCAAAGCGAAAGGCGAAGTCATGTTGCCTCTCGCATGCTCTGATCGCTTCCAGGGCCGAAACTATTGCCCGTCCGACCGCCTTGATGCAGCGGTCTCCAGCCAAATGACCCTGCGTGTCATTGAATAATTTGAAATGGTCTATGTCGACCATCAATGCAGCAATTTGCCCCTCGAGTTGCTTTGATTCGAATTGGTCTCGTACTTGAGCGAGGTGATGGCGATTTGAAAGGCTAGTTAACAAGTCAGTTCGAGCGGTCCATTCAATATGCTTCAAAAGCATGGTGCTCTTCAGCCTTTCAAGGAATCCCTGTCGTTCCAATCGCTCTTGGATGTAAGATCCCATCAGAAGTAAGGACGATCCTGCCAGGTAAAACTGACATACAAAGCTGTATGAGATCGAGTCCATTGCCGTAAGATATTTAACGCAGTATAAATGAAGCGCGACTATAATTAATAGGCCCGCTAAGGCCATTCGAAATCGCACTCTTTGAACGAGTGTGTAGTAGGTAATGGTTACCATGCTTCCAAACTGGTAAAGCAAAGTATATTTAGAAGCGCTGAATAAAATCGTTGTGGTTGGCAGTGCGACTGCGAGACATGTGCCAGCCACGGCCATCGCATCGATTTGAAATGTACTGGATGTACGGGAAACGGCCCAAAGGATAAGAAGGCAAGCAGGCGTAAATATTAGAAGCCTTACTATCACAAGCCAATGGAACACATCAGGTAGTATCGTAAAATCCGCCAACAAAAATGCATTAAACATGACCATGCCGGCAGCCAATGAGACGGGTCCGACTCGTTTGCGATGGTCAACGCCCTCCGCATCAAACTGTGCCTCGAGGGCCGGCGAGAACCTCAGGCGATTCAGTTTTTGAATCTCTTTGTCGATCGCCAACGTATCGGAAAGGCTAGACAAAATAATTATCCAACAGTCTTTGACATGCAAATTTAAAAATTTCCGCTACGCTAACTAATAATCATTAAAAATGTGTTGTTTATTAATTCTGTACCTGAGCATGGCGATGAAGTGCGTTCATCCCACTAGAAAAATGCAACAATCAAAGCTGCGTGCGGCATTCTGGTGCTATCGGAGGCGTGAAGCATTTGCTGTCACCGTGCGAGTTTTGGTGCCCATGATTGGGCTGCGCGCCGATCTGATGAATTGCCATTCGTGGCACGCCGGATTGGGTCATTGGCGGTCTTGGGCACTTGGTCATTTGACGCGGTCGCAGCGAATGATCGCATTTGGGAGATTGTACTGAGGAAGTCGGGGTGCGGGCCGGAAGCGCGACAGGCGCTGTTCGGATGCACTCGATCCTCGGATATCTAACCCCTGAGTAAGCGGAGCAGCGCATGACCGGGCCTCGACATGGACCGCCACGCCGTCCGAGACGAAGTCGATCGGGGCCTTGCAAAAAACAGCAAGCTCTGGAACGCCCCCTGGGGCACCGTGGCGGCGATCGGCAGCATGACGCGCATGAGATCCCCGAACGATCGCAGAGGAGCAGGATGTCGGTTTCCATGGTGGCCGACAATATGGATATGCGATCCCGACGACGTGACGACATGTCCGACGGTCGGCGTCGGACCAACGGAACCAAGACGTGCGCCCGCCGCTATCCCGCGCATGACCGATGACGACAGCAATCGCACCAAAGCCACCCATCGCGCCGTCCCCAGCGGACGCATCGCGCGGGCAGGGGCCTTTGGCCGCCTGGCAAGCGGGGTGGCGGGCGGGATGCTGGCCGAGGGCGCGCGCAGGCTGGCGAGCGGCGAGCGGCCGAAGTTGGGCGACCTGATCCTCACCCCCGGCAATGCCGCGCGGGTCGCCGACCGGCTCTCGCACCTGCGCGGCGCGGCGATGAAGCTGGGGCAGATGATCTCGATGGACGCGGGCGACCTGTTGCCGCCCGAACTTCAGACCATCCTCGCGCGGCTTCGCGACCAGGCCTATCGGATGCCGCCCGCACAGCTCGACAAGGTGCTGAAGGCGCAGTGGGGTGCCGACTGGCGACGCCGCTTCCGCCATTTCGAGGCTGCCCCCATGGCCGCCGCCTCGATCGGGCAGGTCCACCGCGCGACCCTGCCCGATGGCCGGGTGCTGGCGATCAAGGTCCAGTATCCGGGGGTGCGCGACAGCATCGGGTCGGATGTCGACAATGTCGCGACACTGCTGCGCGTGTCGAACCTGATTCCGCCCTCGATCGACCTCAAGCCGCTGCTCGAAGAGGCCAAGCGGCAATTGGCCGAGGAGGCCGATTATCTGCGCGAGGCCGAGCGGATGCGTGCCTATGGCGAGCAACTGGCGGGCGATCCGCGCTATGTCGTGCCAAAGCCGGAGCCGTCGCTGACCACGCCGCTGGTACTGGCGATGGATTATATCCCCGGCCAGTCGATCGATACGCTGGTCGAGGTCCCCCAGGAAACCCGCGACACCGCGATGACCGCGCTGATCCAATTGGTCCTGCGCGAACTGTTCGACTTCGGCATGATGCAGACCGATCCGAACTTCGCCAATTATCGTTGGCAGGCGGAAACCGGCTGCCTCGTGCTGCTCGACTTCGGCGCGGCGCGTGACGTGCCGCCTGAAACCGTCGCCTCCTATCGCCGGTTGATCGAGGCAGGCCTCGCGCATGACCGCGACCAGATTCGCGAGATTGCGGTGGAGACGGGCTTTCTGGGCGAGGCGGCGGTCGCGGCACATCGCCCGGCGGTCGACCGGATCATTGCGGCGATCGACGATACGATGGCAAGGCCTGGCCCGTTCGACTTCGGCGACCGCGCCTTCGTGCCCGTGGTGCGTGAGGAAACCCGCGCGATGATTGCCGACCGCGATACGTGGCACGTGCCGCATGTCGAGACGCTGTTCGTCCAGCGCAAGATCAGCGGCACCGCTTTGCTCTGCGCGCGATTGAAGGCGCGGGTCGATGTGCGCGGATTGGCGGCGGCGGCGATCGTATGGACTCCAGCGAAACGGGCAGCCCCTTTGCCTTGCCCCTGACCCTGACCCTGACGCGCCAGTCGCTGACCGCCAGCTTCGTCGATGCGGGCGTATCGCTGGAGCGAAGCGGCCGGTCGAACGCGCCGCTGTGCCCCTTCGGCACGCTGGGGCTTCGCTATCAGCTTCAGGGCACGGGGACGCGCGCGACGGGCGGCTATGGCGGCGTCGCGCCCGACCTGCTCGCCCTGGGTGTCGCGCGCGCCCCGCTGGTCGGGACCGCGACGGCGGGCGTCTCCTATCGCTTCGCCAACGGGCTGGACCTCTATGCCTCGGGCAGCGCGCTGATCGGCAGCGGGGATCGACAGGGCACGGCCATGGCGGGCCTGCGCCTCAGTTTCTGAGGATCAGAGGGCCGGGACGGTGATCCGCCTCGGCCCTATGATGAACAAGAATTCATCATCCTATATTCCCGATCCCGCCCAAACGTCATCAAAGCGCAATGAACCGGCCCCAAGGGCTCGCCGCATAATCCTTTGGGGGGAATCCAGATCATGACTTCGTTCAACCCGCGTTTTGCGGGGCGGTTCTTTGCGTCCAGTGCGCTTGCTCTTCTGATCGCCACGCCTGCTCTTGCAGCCGAGCCCGAACCGGCCAAGACGACCGCGCCCGACGACCAGAAGACCACCGCCGATGGCGCGTTGAACGAGGTCATCGTTACCGCCGAGAAGCGCCCGCAGAGCCTGCAGAAGACACCGATCGCCATCTCGGTCCTGTCGGCGGAGGATCTCCAGAACCGCCATGTCCAGTCGCTGGTCGACCTGCAGGACGGCGCGATCCCGTCGCTCCGTGTCGCGCCCTTCTATTCGCGCAACTCCGCGCTGATCATGAACATCCGCGGTATCGGCGTGCTGGCCGACAGCAACCAGCCCGCGCGCGACCAGGGCGTCGGCGTCTATATCGATGGCGTGTATCTGGGCCGCGCCCAGGGCCTGGGCACCGCGCTCTACGATATCGAGAGCATCGAAGTGCTCAAAGGTCCGCAGGGCACTTTGTTCGGCCGCAATACCGAGGGCGGCGCGGTCAGCATCGTGACCAAGAAGCCCACCGGCGAATCTGGCCTGACCGCGACTGCGGGCATCGGCAATTTCGGCAACCGCAAGGCCGAGGCGCATCTTAACCTGCCCGAATGGCATAATTTCAGTGTGAAGCTGGACGGCATCGTCACCAAGCGCAACGGGTTGGTCGACAATCCGCTGCCCGGCCAGGCGGACTTCAACGGTTTCGACCGGCACGGTGCGCATGTCGAGGTTTTGTGGAAGCCGGAAGGTGGCGTCAGCGCCAACTATGCCTTCGACACCTCCTATGACGCTTCGACCCCGCTTTATCTCCAGACGATCACGGCCGGCACGCTGACCCGCGCGCCCGCTCTGCCGCTCCAGCCCGACCGGGTGCGCACCGCCAGCATCGGCGTGCCGCAGCAGGAAAGCATCGGCAAGACGCATGGCCATCGCCTGACGCTCGGCCTCGACCTGGCGCCGGGCCTCCAGCTCAAGTCGATCACCGCCTATCGCGAACTCGACCAGAGCCAGTATGACAATGGCGGCCAGAACAGCACCACCTATAAGCCGAACGGCAGCTTCAGCCGCTACAGCCTGGCGGGCTTCGCGCAGGACCAGTTCAGCCAGGAAATCCAGCTGATCGGCGACAGCCCTCGCCTGAAATATGTCGCGGGTGCGATGGCCTATCGCGAGCATACCACCGACAATGCCCAGGCGTTCAACACGATGACGTGGAACGCCGACGGCACCGCCGCGACTGTCGCCACCTACAACATCGCCACCGTCCCCTTCGACCGCGCCAGCCGGATCACGACGCGCAGCATCGGCGCCTTCGGCCAGGCGACCTGGACCCCGGCGATCCTGTCAGACCGGCTGCACGTCACGGGCGGCGCGCGCTACACCCGCGACATGAAGCATGGCGCGCTGTTCATCGTGAACGGCAAGACGCCCAATGTCGACGGCGTGGTGGCCCCGCGCAAGCTGGATGCGGCGTGGTCGCGCGTCGATCCGCTGGTGACGCTCGCCTATGACGTGACCGACGCCGTGCACGTCTATGGCAAATGGTCGGAGGGGTATAAGTCGGGCGGCGCCAATTCGCGCTCGCTGCGTTACGCCCCGTTCAATCCGGAAACGCTGTCGATGTTCGAAGTGGGCGCCAAGAGCGAGTTTCTCGACCGCCGCGTCCGCCTGAACCTGGCCGCCTATACCGGCGCGTACAAGGCGATTCAGATCGACTTCCAGGCGAACTATCTCCAGGTCGATGCGCAGGGCAATCTGCTCCAGACCAACCGCACCACCATCGAGACGACCAATGCACCCGGCACCGGCCGCGCCAAGGGTGTCGAGGCGGAGCTGACCGTCGCGCCGATGGCAGGCCTGACGCTCAGCGCCAGCTATTCCTATAACGACGTGACGATCCCGGCGACGGTGAATCCGTTTCCGCAAGGGGCGAGCGGCGTGATCGTGACCACGCCGATCAAAATCTATCCGGTCTACACGCCCGCGCACGCCGCGAGCGGGTCGATCGATTACGATCGGCCGATGGGCGACTATAGCCTGGTCGCGCATCTCGATGGCAATTACGACAGCGGCTTCTATGCCAGCTACAACGACCCCGCGCCGGGGGTGAGCCAGCCCAAGGGCGACCCGGGCTTTGTCGTCAACGGCCGGGTCGGCGTGACCGACATCGCGCTGAACGATACGGGCGCACGGCTCAGCGTCTCGGCCTGGGCGCGCAACCTGCTGAACGAGCAGCATATGTTCTACAAGGGGCTGAGCACCCTGACCGGCGTGTCGGGCTTCTTCAACGAACCGCGCACCTATGGCCTCGAAGCCACGGTGAAGTTCTGATGCGTGCAGCCATCGCGATCGCGGTGCTGTTGGCAGTACCGGCAGGGGTGGGGGCTTTGGCCTCCACCCCCGTGGCGGCCCCCGCGCACAGCCGCGTCCTGCCGCTACAGGGCGGGCGCAACTTCCGCGATCTGGGCGGCTATCGCACCGCCGATGGCCGGACGGTGAAATGGGGGCTGCTCTATCGCTCGGGCGAGATGCATGATCTGACGCGAGCGGATTACGCCTATCTGCAAAAGCTGGGCATCCGCACCGTCTGCGACTTTCGCGACACGCGCGAGCGGGCGGGCGAGCCGACGCTCTGGCCCGCCGGTCGGAAGCCGAAGGTGCTGAGCGACGATTACACGCTCGACGTCAGCGCCATGAAGCTGCCCGGCGATCCTGCCACCTGGACGCATGAGCAGGTCGTGACGGCAATGACCGCGACCTATCCGCAGCTGCTCGACCAGTTCAACGGCCAGTACCGCCGTATGTTCGCCGAACTGCTGGCGGGCGACGTGCCGCTGGCCTTTCACTGTACGGCGGGCAAGGACCGCACCGGCGTCGCGGCCGCGCTGTTGCTGACCGCGCTGGGCGTGCCGAGGGCGACGATCATAGACGACTATCTGCTGTCCAACCAGCATATGGCGCCTAGCCCTGCGCACCCGACCGGCTTCTGGGCCCGGCTCTCGCCCGAAGCCGCACGCACCTTCGCCGGGGTCGACCGCCGCTATATCGACGCGGTGTTCGCGGTGACCGACCGCCATCCGGGCGGGACGATGGGGTTTCTCAAGGACGAAATGGGCCTGGGGCCAAGCCAGATCGCCAAGCTGCGTGCGCTATACCTGACCAAGGGGTGACCGTCATTCCTCCCCTCACAGGGGAGGAATTAGCGTTCTTGCCTAAACGACGATCCTCCAAAACCAGAGCCTCTACATAAATCGATTGTGACGTCCGCGTCATCGACCCGTCATCACAATCACATCGTAGCGTAACAAACCCCGGCCACGGGGGCGGAACGACCGGCGCCGGGGGGTGTCGGCACGACCAAGCGCCCAAGGGGAACATCATGCACGTCGTCCGTTGCGGAATCCGCGGTCTCGCGGGGGCCTCTCTCATCGCATTGGGCTTTGCCGCCATGCCGGCGCTCGCCATGAGCCCCGATGCGGACGCGGCATCGGCGGGCGTGCCCGTTTCGGGGCCGATCCTGTCGGGGCGTATCTATGACGCGACCGGTGTCGCGCTGCCGGGTGCGCGGGTCGTGGTTGAGGGAACGGGCGCGCAGGCGACCACCAATCTCCAGGGTGAATTCAGCATCGTCACCCCCGAGGCGCCGGGCGACGTCACGCTGCTGATCGACTATCTCGGCCGTCCGCCCGTCACCCGCGTCGTGGCCGCGGCGGATCGCGGTCGCGACGTCTCGCTGACCCTGCCCGCGGCCAGCGGTGAGCCTGGCGACATCGTCGTCATCGGCGCCTCGCTGCTCGACAATACCGCGCGCGCGCTGAATCAGCAGCGGACCGCCGACAACACCGTCACCATCATCTCGTCGGACGCGATCGGCCGCTTCCCCGATCCCAACATCGCCGAAGCGCTGCAGCGCGCGCCCGGCGTCGGCATCGAGCGCGACCAGGGCGAGGGCCGCTATATCAACGTGCGCGGCGCGCCGAGCGAATGGTCGGCCATCTCGGTCGACGGCATCCAGATTCCTGCGGTCGATCCGACGACCCGCGCCGTCGACCTCGACACACTGCCGTCCGACATCGTCGCCAATCTGGAAGTCACCAAGTCGCTGCTCCCCTATCAGGATGCGGATTCGATCGCGGGCGCGGTCAACATCACCACCCGCTCGCCCTTCGACCGCAAGGGCTTTGCGCTGACCGGCATGGCGGGGGCGAGCTACAACCAATATGGCAAGGGCAGCGACTATCGCGGATCGGCTGCGGTCAGCGACACGTTCGGCCCCGATCGCCAGTTCGGCTTGCTCTTCTCGGGCAGCTATTCGCGCACCCATCGCCGCCCCGACAATGTCGAGAACACCTGGAGCCAGACGCCCGCCGGCCTTCGCGTCACCGAGACGCTGTTCAAGGATTACGACACCAAGCGCCAGCGGATCGCAGGGACGGGCGCGTTCGAATGGCGCCCGACCGACGCGACGCACGCCTGGGTGCGCGGCACCTATGCCCGGTTCGAGGATGACGAGTTCCGCGACCGCATCGGTATCCTGTGGAGCGAGGGCACGCTGCAGGCCGGATCGACCGACCGTGCCGCCACCTATCGCAACACCCGCATCGAAAAGCAGGTGCGCCACCGCAAGCAGGTCAACGAGATCTGGTCGGCGACCGCAGGCATCGAACAGCGGCTGGGCGAGGGCACGATCCGCGCCGATGTCGCCTATAGCGAAAGCTCGCAAACCTATCCGCGCCGGGACGAGCTGCTGTTCCGTTCCTCGCTGCGGCCGACCTTGTCCTATGATTTCAGCAATGCCGACCTGCCCAACTATTCGCTGTTCACGACGAAGGAGCATCTTCAGACCGGCACCTTCGCCTTCCGCGAAAACGCCTATCGCTCGAACACGACCAAGAATGACGAACTGACCGTCGCCATCCGCTCCGACCTGCCGGTGGGGGACACCGTCACTTTCTCGTCCGGGGGCAAATATCGCGAACGGCATATCAATGCCGATGAGGAGCGGTTCCGCGATCGCCGTTCGTCCGCCGCGCCGAGCCAGAGCCTGGCCGGGCTGCTGTCCGACGAGGATTCGCGCAATTTCGACTATGATGTCGGCAAGCGGTTCGATACCGGGCTGGCCGACGCCTATTTCGACGCGACCAAGGCCGCGTCCGAGCGTCGTCTGCCCCAGTCGCTGACCGCCGATTATACGGCGGAGGAAAAGATCCTCGGCCTGTTCGGCATGGCGAAGTACGTCAAGGACGGCACGACCCTGATCGCGGGTCTGCGCGTCGAGACCACCGATTTCGACGCCCAAGCGCCCAGCGTCTCGCGCACCGGCGCGGTCGTGACCGCGCGCGGGCATAATGGCTATACCGACTTTTTCCCGAACCTGACGCTGCGCCAGGCCTTCACGCCCAACCTGATCCTGCGCGCCGCGCTCAGCCGTGCGATCAACCGCCCCAATTTCCCGCAAATCGCGCCGCGTGTGCTGGAAACTACCGAGGGCAACACGGTGCGGGTCGAGTTCGGCAATCCGGACCTGAAGCCGACCCTGTCGAACAATGCCGATGCGGGGCTGGAATATTACATCCGGCCGCTGGGCGTGATCTCGGTCAACGGCTTCTACAAGGATCTGTCCGACTATCGCTACACGCTGAACAACACCGGCGTTTACAACGGCGTGGGCGGTGCGATCCTCAGCCGCCCGATCAATGCGCAGCACGGCGAGCTCTACGGCGTCGAGCTCAACTGGCAGCAGCATTTCAGCTTCCTGCCGGGCGTGCTGGGCGGGCTCGGCGTGTTCGCTAACTACACCTATACCAAGGGGCATGCGACTTTCGACGCCGTCTATGGCGGGCGCAGCCGCTTCGCGCTGCCGGGCCAGTCGACCCATATGTGGAACGCGAGCGTCTTCTACGAGCGAGGGCCGGTCAATGTTCGCGTCGCCTATACCAAGCGCAGCGACTATCTGGACGAGATCAACGCCGACAACCCCGCGCTCGACCTGTATTGGGAGGGGCGCGGCCAGCTCGACGTGACGGGCAGCGTGCAGCTCGCCCGTGGCATCAACCTGTTCGCCGAGGGCAAGAACCTGACCAACACGCCGGGCGTGCGCTATTTTGGCGAGCGGTTCCGCACCTATGAGTATGAGAAGTTCGGCTACACCGTGTTCGGTGGCGTGCGGGTGAAGCTGTGAGGGCCGCGTTCCTCGCGCTGCTGCTCGCGGGATGCGCCAGCGTGCCCGCGGCCACGCCGACCGCCGAGGCGCCGGTGATCGCCGCAAGCGCCGAGACCGATCCTGTCGACAGCAGCTCCGATGCGGCGGACGATCCCGCCATCTGGCGCAACGCGGCCAATCCCGCTGCCAGCCTGGTGATCGGCACCGACAAGCAGGCGGGCATCCATGTCTATGACCTGAAGGGCAAGCGCCTGTCCTTCACCCCCGCCGCGCGGCTCAACAATGTCGACCTGCGCGACATGGGGCCTGGACGGGTGATCGTCGCCGCCAGCGACCGGGCGGACACTGCACAGGCGCATGTCGCGCTGTTCACCCTCGACACCGTCGCCCGCCGACTGGTGCCGATGGGTCGCTATCCGGTGGGGGCGGGGGAGGCCTATGGCATGTGCCTGTGGACCCGCGCCAGAGACAAGGTGCTGTTCGGCTTTATCGTGCTGAAGGACGGGCGGATCGACCAGGTCCGCATCGACCTGTCCGGGGCCACCCCGCGCGTAGAGACGGTGCGTAGCATGAAGCTGGGCACCCAGGCCGAGGGCTGCGTCGTCGATGATCGCACGGGCCTGCTTTACGTGGCGGAGGAGGATGTCGGCCTGTGGCGTTTCGCGGCCGACCCCGCCGCGCCCGGCACCGCCACCCCGATCGCACGGGTCGACGGCCGCACCCTCGTCGCCGATGCCGAGGGGCTGGCGCTGGCGCCCCGGGGCGCGAAGGGCGGCTATCTGGTCGTCTCCAGCCAGGGCGACAACGCCTATACGCTCTATCGCCTGCCGGGCGTGATCTATGCCGGACGCTTCCGTATCGGCGGGGGTGCGATCGACGGGACCAGCGACACTGACGGGATCGAGCTGGCGCTGGGCGATTTCGGCCCCGATTATCCCAAGGGGCTGTTCGTGGCGCAGGACGGCGACAATGCGCCAGATACGCAGAATTTCAAATATGTCAGCTGGGCGGAGGTGACGAAGGCGCTCGGCCTGTAGGACTTGGCCCGCCCCTCCCCTGACGGGGAAGGGCGGGATCAGAACAGCTTGCGCACCCCGATCCGGATCGACCGCCCGACGGGATCAATATAGGCGGGCTGGAAGCGGTTGGGCGTATCGCCGTTGCGGTCGGTGACGTTGATCCGATCGTTCAGCAGATTGTCCACGATGAAGTGGATGCGCATCTTGTCCGTCCACGGCTTGTCGATCAGCTTGTGTGCGTCGATCGAGCTGAAGAACCCCAGAGATGTCAGCCCCGAAAAGCGCAGGTCGGAGGCAGCGATGTCGCTGCGGATACGGCTCGGCCCCTGGATGCGACCGAAGATACCGGCATTGAACGGCCCATAGGAAAAGAAGCCGTTCAGATCGACGTCCCAGCGCGGACGCCCGCCCGTGCCGTTCAGCGTCGCACCGTCGAGCAGATCGAGCGCCGGCCCCCCGGTCCTAAGCGTCAACCGGTCCTCCAGTCGGTAATTGGTCGTCGCGGTGACCGACAGATAGGGGGGGCGCTTGGACGGGCGAGGCGGCGGGCTGGCCTTGGCGGAGTCGGGGGCGGGCGGCGCGGCCGGAGGCGTCGGGCTCTTGCCCAGCGGACCGCTGAACGTCAGGGTCAGGCGCAGCTTGCGCTCGCGTTCGAACGCCAGGTTGACCGGGCGCAGATCGACGCTGATTAGCTGGCCCTGCGCATTGCGGACGAACAGGTCGGGAAAGATCCGCTGGAACGCCGGGGTCGCCCCGCCCAGCGAGGCGGCCTGGTTGTCGATCCGCGTATCGAGATAATCCAGGCCGAAGCGGATGTCCTTGTCCTTGATCGGCTGTACCGCGATGCCCAGCGTCGTGATCCGCCGCCGTTCGGGCGCCAGATCGGGATTGCCTCCGAGCAGGGTGGTGACGAGCGTGCTGCGCCCGGTCACATAGTCGAAAAAGGGCGTATTGGGCGTGGCCTGCACCGGCGCGACGAGTTGCGTGACGGCGGGTGCGGTCTGCGCGACATTGACCGAGGCGTTGAGCTGAACCGGGCCGAACGGCGTCCAGTTCAAACCCCAATTGGACGTGTTGAGCCGTCCGAAATTCGACACCTGTGATACGCCCGCCATGGCGCTCAACTGCAACTCGCCGAGCAGCGACAGCGCGCCTTCCCGCGCCGATGCGAGGGGAACGCTGGCATTGACGCTAGCCCCGCGCATAGTGCGCTCGACACCCTCTACCGGCCTCGGTGAGATCAGGGCCAAGTTGGTCGTCGCATCGCTGTCGATCCGGCTGTAATCGGTGGTGACGGTCAGCTGAGCTTCGCCCGCGGGCAGGCGGACGACCGGGCCATTAGCGGTCGCCTTGATCCCCAGCGTGTCGGATGCCGCCCGGCTGCGATTGACGGTACGGGCGGTCGCGATCGCCGGATCGACCGTCGCCATCGGATCGCCGCCCGCATTGATCACGGCCTGCAACGCGCCCAACGGCACGCCGGTTTCCGACATGCTGCGCGACACCAGCCGATCGTAATTGCCCGTCACAGTCCAGGTCCAGCGGCGTACATCGCCGGACAGGGTGCCACCTGCATGCAGCGCCATGCTGGTCGTCCGCTGGTGCAGTACGCTGTCGGGCAGATAGCGATAGAGGAGCGTATCATCGGCAAAGGGAAACGCCCCCAATCCGCCCGGCACGCGCAGCGTCGCGGGGGCAAGGCCATTCAGCCCCTTGTTCCGATCGGCTTTCATCGACAGCGTCAGCGATCCCGACATGGTCTTGCCGATGGGCGAAGCCAGCCCGCCCTAAGCCTCGATCGTGTCGGTCAGTGGCTGTAGCGTGCGATAGCGGCCTGGATCGGTGACCGCGACCGGACTATCGGCATAGGCGTCAAGCGAACGACGCGCGGCCGGATCGGTCGGTACCCCAGCCACCGTCACCGCGCGTCCGGCCAGACGGTCGAGCCGAGGGTCCAGGCTGGCCCCGCCAACACCCGTCACATTGCCTGTCGTCGCGAACATCATATCGGGGTCGGGAACGATGTCGCGCTGACTTTGAAAGACGGGATCGACATGCAGGTGCGTCGCGCTGAAGGTCAGGCGGCGCGGTCCGTCGATCCGGGCCGAGGTGATCTCGGCATAGTTGGTCGCGCCGCCACCGTCCGTCATCAGGCTGGGGAGCTGCTGCACCGTCACCGCCCGGAATTTCTTCTTGGTGATGAAGTTCATCACCCGCACCGTCGGCGGATAGCCGAAGCGCGCCGCCTCCTGTTCGGGCAACACCTCGACCCGCTCCATCGCTTCATAGGGCAGCGACTGAAACTCCGAAAAGCCCGAGACGCGTCGTCCGTTGAGCAGCATCACCGGCTCGCCCCCGCTGACGGAGCTGGTCAGCGCCTTCATCTTCTTCAACAGGTCACTCAGGCTGGTTGCGCCCATCGCCTCCATCGCCTGGGCATCGAGCACTGCCACCGGCGCGACCGCGCCGATGACCGAGCCGGGGATGCGCTTGCCGGTGACGGTGACTTCGGCGGGTGGAACGTCCGTCTGTGGGGCGGGGCTCGCCTCGTCTTGCGCGAAGGCCGGCCCTGATAGCCCCAACGCGACAATCGACCATGCCGCGCGGCGCATGGCCGGCGCGTTCCCTTTGCATCCCATCGTCCAGCCACTCCCATCGCCGACGTGAAGTCCGCAAATACTGTGGCAACCATGTCACAATTAAGGCATTTTTCCGCGAAGAGCTTGACGTGCATGTTGAAGAGATCGCGGCATGGGCAAAATGAGCGCGATCCGAACGACTTATAGCGTCGGGCACGCGAAAGCATTTCGTCGCATCCTCCTCGTGCGACATCTTCGCGAGCGGCCCGAACCGGGTCAGCGCGTCGGGGTTACTGGCTCGGCAAGCATCGGGGCCGGGGCCCTTCGGGTGCGCAGGACGCCGCGCATCACCCGTATATAATGGTCCGCGCCATGTTCGATGGTGAAGCGCCGCGCCTGATGCAGCGTGCGCCGGGCATCCTGGCTATGGGGGCGGGCAGTGGCGATCGCGGCGGCGAAGGCGGCTTCGTCGCCGACCGGGACCAAGGTCCCCAGCGCGCCCTGCTGCAACAGGGTCGCCATCGACCGGCTGCAATTGGTGGCGATGATGCCGATATTGGCCGCCAGCCCCTCCAGGATCACCGCGGGCACGCCTTCATAATGCGAGGACAGCAGCAGCATGTCGTACTGGCTCAGCAGCGCGGCGGGGTTGGGGACATAGCCCCGGAAATCGACCCGTCCGGCAATCCCCAGCGACGATGCCAGCGCCTCCAGCGCGGGGCGCTCCGGCCCGTCGCCGAACAGGGTCAGCGTGTCTCCGGGGCTGCTCCCCCGTGCGAAACCCCGCAGCATCAGCGCGAGGTTCTTTTGTGGGGCCAGCCGCGCGATGGTGACGAAACGGCGTGCGCCGGGCGGGGGTGGGGCGGGGATCGGCGCCGGGACCGGCTCGCGCAGCGCCAGGATCTGCGCCTCGGACAAGGCGGGGTCGGGGATGATCGCGACACGGGCGGGGGACACGCGCACGCCCTGCATGATCTCGGCACGCATCGGCTTTTCCATGCCGACGAAATGGTCGATCGCCAGCCCTTGGATACGTAGCCAGAAACGATAGAAGAGCCGGTAGAGTGGCGAGGCGTCGGCCCGGTCCAGATTGTTGCTGATCTTGGCGACGATCGGCGGGCAGTTCCGCCCCAGCACCAGCTTCAGCATGACTGCGACAAAGGCATAGGTATTGCCCGCGCAGAACAGCAGGTCGGGCCGCACCGCGCGCACAACGCGCGGCAGGGTCAGGACCATCCAGATCGTTTCCCAATGCGTGATCCCCGGCCAGCGGCGGGGCGGCGTCAGATAATCGAGGTCCGCGCCGACATCCTCGGCCATCGCCCCATCGGTCCGCCCCAGGAAAAGCGGCGCATCGATTCCCGTGTCGCGCCAGCGGCGGACGAGGCGCAGCGCGATCCGCTCCACTCCACCAGGCTCGAAACTGTGCAGAAAGGTCAGAACGCGCAAGATGCCGCGCCCCCCAAGCCGTGCCCCAATCGTCGCGAAAGTCGCCCCATCACCCCATCCATAGATCGGCCAGAGAAAATGGTCGATATTCCCGCATATAAACACTGGTGACGGCGCTGTCATGTTCGGCCGTCGCGCGGCGTCCCACCCCTTGTCCTGCCCGCCTGCGCCAAATCCGCTTGCCTTTGCCCGCAAAGCGACCCACCCGCCGGGCATGAACGACATGAGCGGACAGGGTCGCGGGATCGGGCCGGTCGCCACCTGGGGGCTGCTGGCGCTGGTGGCGGTGATCGTGCGGGCGCAGGGCTTCGGCAATCCGGTGATCGGGTTCGACGAGCAGTTCTATCTGCTGGTCGGCGACCGGATGCTGCACGGCGCACTACCCTATGTCGATATTTTCGATCGCAAGCCGATCGGGCTGTTCCTGATCTATGCCGGCGCGCGGGCGCTGGGGACGCTATTCGGGGAAGGGGGTTTCCTCGCCTATAAGCTGGTCGCGACGGGGTTCGTCGTCGCCACAGCGTACGGCGTGCAGCGTATCGCGCGGGCATTCGCCCCGCCAGCCGCCGCGATCGGCGCGGCGATCCTCTATATTCTGTGGCTGAACCTGATGGAGGGGGAAGGGGGGCAGTCGCCCGTCTTCTACAATGCGCTGATCCTGGTCGCGGCGAGCCTGGTGCTGCGCGCTGTCGAGCGGCGGGGGCGGCTGTTCGCCTGTGGCGCGGGTGCGATGAGCGCGGTCGGGCTGGCGCTCCAGATCAAATATTCGGTGCTGCCCGAGGGGTTCGCCTTTGGCTGCATCCTGTTGTGGCTCGGCTGGCGCCGCCAAGTGCCGCTGGTCCGGCTGGCCGTCATGGCGCTGGTCTGGGTCGCGCTGGCGCTGCTGCCGACCTTGGCGGCCTGGAGGGCTTATGCGGCGATGGGGCAGGGCGAAGCGTGGCTGTTCGCCAATTTGGTCTCGCTCGGCGGACAGGCGGCGCGGCCGCTGGCGACCGAGCTGGAGGGGCTGGCCGCCTGTGTCGGCATCCTGTTACCGCTCGGCCTGGTCATCGCGCTGGGGCGTCCATGGCGGCATGTCGCGCCCGAACGGCGGGACGGGTTCGGCTTTCTGCTGGTCTGGCTGGCGGTGACGGCGGTCGCGGTCCTGCTCTATGGCCGGTTCGGCAGCCCGCATTACGCCATGCCCATCGTCCTGCCCGCGACCCTCGCCGCCGCGCCCGCGCTGGGGCGCTGGCGGCGCGGCTGGCTGCTGGGTTTGATCCTGGTGATCGCGGTGGCCGGACAGATCGTGCTGGCCCTGAGCGAACGCGCCAAGGGCGGCGCGGCGGAGGCGATGGCGATCGCCCGTGCGGCCATGCCGGATCGCGGCTGCCTCTATGTCTATGACGGCTATCCGGCGCTCTACATGCTGACCCATAGCTGCCTGCCGTCGAAATGGGTGTTTCCCGGCCATCTTAATACGAGCGACGAGGCGAGCGCGGCCGCGCTCGGCGTCGATCCGGTCTTCGAAATCCGCCGCATCCTGGCCGCGCGGCCGGGCGCGATCGTTGACGACTATCCCCGCTTCACCTTCGGCAACCCCGCCACGCGCAAGGTGCTGAGCGACGTGCTGGCCAAGGACTATCATCTCGCCGCCTGTATCCCCACGGGACCTAGCCGGGTACGGCTGGTTTATCGACGCGGGCCGGGGGCAGTGCCCGACCATTGCCCCAGTACCGCGATACTAGCAACACCCTGACATAACCGTATACTATATCGACAAACTCGATGGGGCGGGTCAGGATGCGCGCCATGATCCCCATCCTCCTCGCTGCGCTTCTCGCGCCCTCGACGCCGGAGACGGTCCGTGCGGCTGGCAATCCGATCCTGTCCGACGGGCGCTATTTTCCCACCGATCCCGCGCCGCTGGTCGATGGGGACACGCTGTGGATCCTGGCAGGGCGGGACGAGGCGCCCGAAGGCGTCAACGACTTCATCATGAACGAGTGGCAGCTGCTGTCGACGAAAGACCCCGCCAGCGGCGTGTGGCGGCATGACCCCGCCATCGCCCGGCCCGAGGCGGTATTCGCCTGGGCCGAGCCGGGTCGTGCCTATGCCGGACAGATGGTGAAGGGGCGGGATGGGCGCTTCTATCTCTATGCGCCGGTGCTCCAGCGAGGCGGCGGAGCGAAGGATCGTTTCGCGATCGGCGTGGCCGTGGCCGATCGCCCGACCGGGCCATGGCGCGATGCGCATCCGTCCGGGCCGATCATCTCGCAGCAGACGCCCGTCGCCAACGACATCCAGAATATCGACCCCAGCGTGCTGATCGACGATGCCAAGGGTGGGGACGGGCGCGTCTATATCTATTGGGGCACCTTCGGGCGGCTGCGGGCGATGGAGCTGGCCGCCGATATGGTCACCCCCAAGGGCCCCGAACGGGTCGTCACCGGGGCGACCGGCTTCTTCGAGGCACCTTGGATCATGAAACGGCGCGGCACCTATTATCTGCTCTACGCCGCCAACAACGCCGGGCCCGACAGCCCCTGTACCCCGACGCTGTACCATGCGTGCCAGGCCTATGCCTCCGCGCCCTCGCCGATGGGACCATGGACATATCGCGGGGTGGTGCTGCGACCGGTGTCGTCGACCACCTCCCATGCCGGAGCCGTGGAGTTCAAGGGGCGCTGGTATCTCGCCTATCATACGGCGGATGCGACGGGGGGCGGGCATTTCCGCCGCTCGGTCGCGATCGATCCGATGCGCTGGGACGACAGCGTCTCACCCCCCGCGATCCGTCCGGTCACGCCGACCAAGGCGCCTGCTCCGCCGCCCCGGCCGACGCGCAATGTCGCTCTCGGCGCCTTTGCCACCGCCTCCAACGCGCCGGGGCCGGTGCAATATTGGATCGCGGCGCTGAACGATGGTGTGGTGCGTACCAGCCCGCTGCCGCCCGACATGTGGGGCAACTGGACGCAGGCGAACCCGCCGAGCGCCTGGATCGAATATCGCTGGCCCGCGCCGGTGACGCTGAACGCCAGCCGCATCCGCTTCTTCGCCGACCATCCCGCCGGGGCGAGCGAAGGCGTCGCCCCGCCTGCGGCCTGGCATCTGGAATATTGGGATAAGGGCTGGCGGCGAATCGCGGCCCGCTATCCGACCGGGATAGACGGGTTCCAGACGGTCCGTTTCCCCACCGTTACGACCCGTTGCCTGCGTGCGGTAATGGAAGCGTCGGGGATGAATGGCCGCCACGCGGGGCTGGCCGTTCAGGAATGGGAGGCACTATCGCCCGGCGCAGCAGCGCCGACACCCCGTCCCAGCGTCGCGCCGAAATCCTGTTAAGTCATTGCGAAAAAGCCGAAGTTGCTCACAATCTGCCGGTTCTGTCTCACCGGGCGACCAGCCTTCGTGGCGATCGTCGCCCTAGATCACAAGCTGAGAAAATTTTATCCTTGATTCTCATGTTCATAAGAGAAATCAGGCTTCTGTGACAATTTTGCCATTCTGACCATAATAGTCAGAAAATCTACCGACAAACCATTGTCATTAAACCAAAACTGTCATGATTGCGGGAATCGGGGTCGGCGCGACAGGCGTCCGACCGGGGAAATTCTGCATGACCGTGAAATCCTATCGTACGTTGTTGCGTATCGCCTTGTCTGGCGCTGCCCTGAGTGGGGCCTTGTCCATGTCGCCCGCCGAGGCACAGACCCAGGCGACTCCGCCGCCTCCGCCACCGGGTGGTTACATCCTGGCCAATGGCCAGCAGACCGCCGACTATAACGCCGCACTCGCATCGTGGCGCAACGATGCGCAGTTCAGGGTCGATTATTCCAAGGCGGCGCTGGGCATGGAATATGCCTATGTGCTGGGCCTGACGGGGCGTGGTCAGACGATCGGGATCAACGATGCCGGTGTCGCCTTCGATCATCCGCTGTTCGCCGGTACCGGCAAGCTGACCGGCTATCGCACCGATGTGCCGTCCGGTTACGGCAATGACGGCCGGGTCAATCCGCGTCGCCCCTGGGAAATCCATGGGACGCATGTCGCCGGGACCGCGGCGGGCGACCGGCTGGCGAACGGCGTGATGTTCGGCAACGCCTATGGCGCCAACATCCTGGCCGCGACGACCAATTTCGCGGCGGGCGATTTCCTGTGGTGGCGCGACGGCGTCCTGAACGACTTGCCCGTCGCGAATGCGCAGGAGAATATCGTCGGCCTCGCCAGCACCGGTCGGGTCCGGATCATCAACAATAGCTGGGGGTCGGGCACCACGCTGCCCTATACTGCCGCGCTCGCGACGGCGCGGGCGCAATTCGCCCAGACGCTGAACGGCTTTTACGATCCGGTCCTGAAGAACGACGTGCTGGTCGTCTTTTCGGCGGGCAATGGCGGCGGCGTCCATGCCAGCATCGATGCCGTCACCCCGCTGAGCGACATGCGGTTGCGCTCCAACTGGCTGTCGGTCGCCAACTATCTGGCCGACGGGACCGCCGCGCCCAGTTCCAGCCTGTGCGGCCAGACCGCGACCTGGTGCGTCGCGGCGCCGGGCAGCGCGATCGTCTCGGGTGTCGCCACCTATACGCTCGACGTCGCCGCGATCCGCGCCAAATATACCCGCGCCGCCTATCCGGCCATCTATAGCGCCACGACGCTGGCCACGCTTCAGAATGCCGCGGTCAATGCCTGGATCGGCGTGCTCAACGGCTATCTCAGCCGCAAGTCCGCTGCGCAGCGGACCCGTGCCACCTTCGACGAGGATGCGGAAAGCACGCTGCTTGCGCAGCAGGCGGTCGGCATCTCGTTGGCGTATGGCAGCCGCTTCGCCGGTGGCGATCCGGACGGCTATACCAGCCGCCTTGCCGGGATCGTGGCGAGCAATGCCGATCTGCTCGGCGTCGATTTCTCCCGGGCAGTGCTGACCAAGGCCAATGCCCAGCTTCAGGCGGATATGAAGCAGTTCCTGACGTTGACCGGCCCCGGCTATGCTGCGCTGACCGGCACGTCGATGGCCGCCCCGAACGTCTCGGGCTTCGCCGCGGTGCTCATGAGCCGCTTTCCCGATTACAATACCGGCCTGATTTCCGATATTCTGGTGTCGAGTTCCAAGGACCTCGATACGCCGGGGGTCGACCTGCGCTCGGGCTGGGGAATGCCGCAGATGGAGATCGCGCTGCGCGGGCCGACCGCGCTGCGCCAGACGCGCGAGGTGAATGTCGCGACGGGCGGTGTGGATGTCTGGAGCAACGACATCCAGGATGCGCGCGACCGCTATTCGGCCGCGGTGCTGGCGGGCTTTTCGGGCGATATCGGCGGGCTGACCAAGCGCGGCGGTGGCGAATTGATCCTGACCGGCAGCAACAGCTTTTCCGGCCCGACGCGGGTCGAACAGGGGCTGCTGACCGTCAACGGCGCGCTGACCCGCTCCGCGCTGACCGCCGCGTCCGGCGGAACCATCGGCGGCAATGGCCGTGTGGCCGCGCTGTCGGTACAAAGCGGGGGCATCCTGTCCCCCGGCAATGCGGGGGCGATCGGCACGCTGAGCGTGGCCGGCACCGCCATATTGGCGGCGGGCAGCCACTATGTCGTCGACATCGGCGCCAGCGGCACCTCCGACCTGCTGATCGCCAACCAGGCGATATTGGGGGGCGGCACGATCACGCTGCGCCCGCTGGGCCATGTGCCGCGCTTCGGCGACCGCTACACCGTGCTGACCGCCAGCAGCGGGGTCTTTGGCGGGTTCGGGGATGCGACCGCGTTCAGCGCCATCCTCTATCCGCAACTCTCCTATGCCGCGACCACGGTGACCGCGAGCGTCGCGGCATCTTCCTATGCCAAGCTGGCGGCGACGCCGGTCCAGGCGGCTTATGGCCGTCTGCTCGACGGCAATCGCTCGGCCTATGCGGCACTGTCCGGCGTGTATGACCCGCTGGATCTCCAGTCGGTCGCGACGATCCAGGGGACGCTGGAGTCGCTGGCCCCGCGTTCGGAGACGATGCGCCGTGCGATCGGCACTACCGCGACCGACAATATGGCCCGCTTCTACCGCGACCGTATCGCCGCCATGGCCCCCGATCGCTTCCAGGGGGGATCGATCGCGATGATCGGCAAGCCGATGGAGTTCGCCGCCAACGAAATCGCGATGCCCGGTCAGGCCGCGATGGTCAGCGACACGCCGGCCACGACCGTGCGCGAAGGCGTACTGCCCGAGAATGCGGCCATGTATCTGGCGGGCGGCTATATCGACGGATCGGGCGCGGCGATGCCGGGCACGCTCCCGGGCGGGCGTGACCGGTTCGACGGCTTCTATGTCGCGACCGGTGTCGAGGCGCGCGCGAGCGATGCCGTGATGCTCGGCTTCGGCCTGTCCTATTCCAAATTGGACGGCAAGATCCGGCTGGGCCAGTCGGCGCGCGGCGAGCTGATCCAGGGGACGCTATACGGGCGTGTCGGCGGATCGCTGGGCCCCGTACTCGACGTCCAGACGAGCGCCGGCGTCTATCAGTCGACCACCCGCCGGACCGGCGATTTCCTCGGCACCCCCTATGACCTGCGCGCTCGCGACAATGCCCTGGCGCTGTCGGCCGAGCTGGGGGCGGCGTATCAGGCGGGCAGCGAGGCGTTGCGCTTCGGCCCGCGCGTGTCGATGCGCGCCAACCGGATCGACTTCACCCCGACCCCCGAGCGCGGCACCGGCCCGGCCCTGGCCTATGATCGGGACAGTTTCCTGAGCGTGCAGGGGCGTGCCGGCCTGCAACTCGACGGCGATGCCGGGGGCCTGCGCCCCTTCGCCTCCGCCTATTATGTCCATGATTTCGAGGATCGCCCGAACGTGGCCTTTGTCGGCTTCGCGAACGGCACCGCACTGCGCATTCCCTTCGCCGTCGCGACGCAGGATCGCGACTGGGGCGAGTTGTCGGCGGGGCTGTCCTATCGCACGGGCAGGATGACGGTCTCGGTCGCGGCCGACACCACGGTCGCGCGCTCGGATGTCCGCAACCAGGCCTATCGCGCGGGGCTCGCCATCGCGTTCTGATCCGGCTGGGCCGGGGGGCGGTGGCCGATCCGCTCCCCGGACGGGAAGGAGGAGATGCCCGGATGCTTCGTCTGCTCATCGCGACCACATCCCTGATGGGCCAGGGCGTGCCCGTCCCGGCACCTCCGCCCGGTCATTTCTACAACCGTCCGGGCGCGACCATCGCCGGGCGGGACGCCGACCTGCGACGCTGTCGCGCGATCAGCACGGGATCGATGATCGAGACCGACCGCGTCCTGATGCCGCCGGACGAAACCGCCCCCGACCTGCCCAAGCCGATCGCGCCCGTCCCCGACACGATCGAACAATGTATGAGGATGCGCGGCTGGACCCTCTATGCGCTGTCGCCGCGCGAGAAGGCGCGATGGCGGGGACTCTCGGCCAAGGCGCAACACCGTCTGGTCGAGACATGGACCGGTGCCTCGCGTCCGACCTGGGGCACTCCGGCGCGACCGGTCACTTGAATTCGGCATCCGATGGTGCGGATTCCTGGTGTCACGTCATGCAAAAGGCCTGGTCGGGAGTAACCCCTTCGGACCTGCGACCGAGACCGGTACGATATTCAAGGTCGGCCTATTCGGGCTCCGCCGCAATCACATAGTCGCGCCCGCAGGCCAGCGCGCCCTGTTCCGCGATCACCGCTAATGCCTCCTCGCGCAGGGCCGCCGCCTGGGCGTTCAAGGCCGCGGCAAGGGCGCGATCACTCAGCTTGGCGAGGCGCGGGGGCAGCATCGCGATCTGGGATTCGACGAAGCGCGTGCCGTAGCGGATCGGAAAATGCTGCAGATCGACCGGGCGGAAGCCGGAGCGGCGCAGATTGTCCATCACCCAGTCGGCGGGATATTCGCGATAAGGCCGCTCGCCGGCCAGCAACAGGCAGGCATCGCGCAGCCGCCCGATCCGCCATATGATCCGCTCCGCCGGGTCGATGGGCGGCTCGGCGGTGACATAGGGTTCCAGTCCGACGATATAGAGCCGCCCGGCGGTCAGCGGGCGCAGGCGGGCGAAGAGGCGGTCCTGAAAATAGGGCGCGAAGCCGTCGATGGCGCCCAGCAGATAGTCGGCCAGCACCGTGTCGTATCGCTCGCCCGCCAGCAGTGTCGGCTCTTCCCAATTGCCCAGCATGATGCGGTCGCCCGGACGGCGGCTGGCCCTGGTCTGTTCGCGCAACTGCCGGGCATAGCCCGCCGCCCCGGTCACGGCGGTCCAGCGCTCGGTCGGAAGCGTGGCGATCCAGCGCAGCGATCCCGTCCCCGTCCCGGCATCCAGCATCGTGCCCCAAGGGCGGTCGCCATGAAGCCGCTCGATATGGCCGAACAGGCCAGGGGTGGGAAATGTCATCGCAGAGAGCCGCGTCCTGATCACATGGGGGAGGCCGGCATAGGGCGGCCACGGACGCTCGCCAAGCGTGCGGCGAGGGGCGGGCAAAGACACAAAGGGGCTGACATCCGGGCGCGATCATGGTCTTGCAACCGGATGCACGGGGTGCCGCGTTCCGGCGTCGGTACGTCCCACCGCATGCGCAGCGCCATGGCCAAGGACCGATCATGCCCGTCACCGACATCGCCACCCGCGTCTACAACCATGGCTGGCGGCTGGACCCGGTCGTGCGCAGCTTGCTCGATACCGATTTCTACAAGCTGTTGATGTTGCAGATGATCCGGCAACTGCATCCCGATGTGCATGCGACCTTCTCGCTCATCAATCGCAGCCATTCGGTCCGGTTGGCCGAGGTGATCGACGAGCGCGAGTTGCGCGAACAGCTCGATCATGCCCGCACGCTGCGCTTTACAAAGAAGGAGCTGATCTGGCTGGCGGGTAACAGTTTTTACGGCAAGCAGCGGATGTTCAAGCCGGAATTCATCGACTGGCTCGCCCGGTTCCAGCTTCCCGAATATGAACTGCGTACCGTCGATGGCCAGTTCGAGCTGCATTTCGAAGGGCCCTGGGCGCATACGACGATGTGGGAAATCCCTGCGCTCGCCATCGTCAACGAGCTCCGTTCGCGCGCGGCGCTGAAGGGCAAGGGTCGGTTCGAACTCGACATTATCTACGCCCGCGCCAAGGCCAAGCTGTGGGACAAGGTCGAGCGGTTGCGCGAGCTGCCCGACCTGGTGCTTTCCGACTTCGGAACGCGGCGGCGGCACGGCTTTCTGTGGCAGCGCTGGTGCGTCGAGGCGTTGAAAGAAGGGTTGGGCGCGCGCTTCATCGGCTCGTCCAACGTGCTGCTGGCGATGGACAATGACCTGGAGGCGATCGGTACCAACGCGCATGAGCTGCCGATGGTGATGGCCGCGCTCGCACCCGACGATGCGGGGGTGGCGGCGGCGCCGTACAAGGTGCTGGCCGAATGGCAGGCGCTGTATGACGGCAACCTGCTGATCGCCTTGCCCGATGCGTTCGGGACCAGCGCCTTTCTGCGCCACGCCCCCGACTGGCTGGCCGACTGGACAGGCTTTCGCCCCGATTCGATGCCGCCGATCGAGGGCGGCGAGCAGATCATCGACTGGTGGCGCGCCCATGGCCGCGATCCGCGCGGCAAGCTGCTGATCTTCTCCGACGGCATGGATATCGACACCATCGAGGCGACCTATCGCCATTTCCATGGCCGGGTCCGGATGAGCTTCGGCTGGGGAACCAACCTGACCAATGATTTCCGGGGATGCGATCCGGCGGGCGAGGCGGGGCTGGAGCCGATCTCGCTGGTGGCCAAGGTCATCAGCGCGGATGGCCGACCGGCGGTCAAGCTGTCCGACAATCCCGCCAAGGCGACCGGCCAGCCGAGCGAGATCGCGCGCTATCTGCGCATTTTTGGACAGGAGGGGCGACAGGCGACGGCGGTGACCGTCTAGCCCATGTCAGTGGTGCCGCGCGGGCGAGCATGATAACTTCATGACATGGCTGGCCAATATCGCCGGTCATGCCAATGGGAGAGGATCATGCGCAACGCCGACCGTCGGACCGTCATCGCGGGATTGGGAGCGGGCCTGGCGCTTGCCGCGGGCAATGCCTGCGCCGCGCCGCGCGGGCGCAGGATCGGCTATGCGATCGTCGGCCTGGGCAGCTATGCCGAACTGATCATGTCCAAATTCGCCGAGTGCGACCATGCCCGCCTGACCGCGCTGGTCAGCGGGACGCCCGATAAGCTGAAGCGCTTCGGCGAGAAATATGGCGTGCCCGAAAGCCACCGCTACAGCTACCGCACGTTCGACAGCATTCGCGACAATCCGGACGTCGATGTCGTCTATGTGATCCTGCCCAATGCGATGCACGCCGAATATACGGTGCGCGCGGCCCAGGCGGGCAAGCATGTGATGTGCGAAAAGCCGATGGCGGTATCGGTCGCCGAATGCCGGACGATGATCGAGGCGTGCCGCAAGGCGGGGCGCAAACTGATGATCGGATACCGGTCCCGGTTCGAGCCGCACAACCGGCTGGCGATCGATCTGGCGCAAAAGGGCTTTGTCGGGCCGACGCGGATCATCACCGCCGATCATGGCTTCAATGCGCGGCCCGATCAGTGGCGGCTGGACCGGGCGCTGTCGGGCGGGGGGTCGCTGATGGACATCGGCATCTACAGCCTGAACGCCGTCCGCTACCTGACCGGTGAGGAACCGGTGGAGGTCAGCGCGATCGAGGCGACCGACCGCAACGACCCGCGCTTTCGCACCGTCGAGGACCGGATCAGCTTCCTGCTGCGCTTTCCCTCGGGCATCGAGACGACCTGCGTGTCGAGCTATAGTTCGAACCACAATATGTACCGGGTGACGGGGACCGAAGGCTGGATCGAGCTGGAGCCCGCCACGTCCTATGAGGGGCAGAGAATGTGGATTCGCCGCGACGGCCGGACCGAGGAGCGGCAGGTGCCCGCGGGCAAGGGGCAGCATGCCGGGCAGCTCGACCATCTGGCCGAATGTATTCTGAACGACACCCGGCCGCTGGTGGCGGGCGAGGAGGGACTGGCGGATATGCGGGTGATCGAGGCGATCTATCGCTCCGCGCGCGAAGGGCGGCGGATCAGCCTGGCCTGATCCCCGCCCGGTGCCGGGCGGGCTATGCGGGCTTTGGCAGCATCCGCTCGACCAGCAGCACGCCCAGCGCCGCCAGGGCTAGGCAGGCCGCCAGGAACAGCATCGGCGCGCCATCGCTGCCCGTCCGGTCGCGGATCGCGGGCACGATCGCCTGGGCGATGAAGCCGCCCAGATTGCCGACTGAGTTGATCGCGGCGAAGCCCGCGGCGGCGCGGGCGCCCGACAGGAAGCGTGGCGGCAGGGTCCAGAAGGCGGGTTGGCCCGAAAAGATCGCGGCGGCCCCCAGGCTGAGGCAGGCGAAGCGCAGGGGGATCGAGCTGACCATCACGCTCGCGACCAAGAGGACGGCCCCCGCCAGCGCCGGTCCGACGGCATGAAAGACCGGATTGCGGAACCGCGCGGCATGGCGCGGCACCGCCCATAAGGCGATCGCGACCAGCGTCCAGGGAATGATGCCGAGCAGCCCGTTGACCGTGTTCGACACCCCGAACCCCCGCACGATCGTCGGCAACCAATAGCTGAGCCCATAAGCCGCCAGCGGAAAGCCGATATAGACGAGGCAGAGCAGCAGCACGCGCGGATCGCGCAGCACCGACAGAGTGCCGCCATGCGCCGCTTCCGCCTGTCCCGTCGCCAGTTCGGCGGCCAGCCAGTCCTTTTGCGGCCGGGTCAGCCAGGCCGCCGCCTCGGGCGTGCGCGGCAGGGCGAAGAGCACGATCGGGGCGAGTGCCACGGCGGGCAGGCCGGTCGCCAGGAACACCCATTGCCATCCCGCCAGCCCGAGCGTGCCGTCCTGGTCGAGCAACAGCCCGCCGACCGCGCCGCCCACCGCATTGGCCACCGCGCTCGCCAGCATGAACAGGCCGACCGCCCGTGCGCGGTAACGGACCGGGAACCACAGGGTCAGGACATAGAGGACGCCGGGAAAGAACCCCGCCTCCGCCACGCCCAGCAGGAAGCGCAGCAGATAGAAGATCGTGGCGTTGGGGGTAAAGGCCAGCAGCACGGTCACCACGCCCCAGCTCGCAATGATCCGCGCGAACCAGCGATGCGCGCCGACCCGATGGAGCAGGATGTTGCTCGGCACCTCGAACAGGAAATAGCCGATGAAGAACAGCGACGCGCCCAAGCCGAACGCCGCCTCGCTCAACCCCAGCGCGTCCACCATCTGCAGCTTGGCATAGGAGATGTTCTGCCGATCGATATAGGCGACCAGATACAGCAGGCCGAGCAGCGGCATCAGCCGCCACGTCACCCGGCGGACCGTCGCCTGTTCCAGATCGCTCATGCCCACTCCCATATCTGTTTTTCCCCGTGCTACAGACTCTTGAGGCCGGGGGCGAGCCGCGATCCTGTCGAAAGGGCGGTGCATCGCGATGTTCGATCGTCTATCACGGGTTAACCCCGTGGCCGATTGGGCGGTGCGGCGTGAAGGACGGTCGATCCCCGCATGGCCCTGGTTTCCAGCTTTCGCGACAGCCTGTTGAGCGCTGGGCCGTGCGGTGCGTTGATCGCGCGGCGGGACTGGTCGCAGGGGACGCCTGGCTCCTTGGAGGGGTGGAGCGCCTCGCTGCGCGCCGCGACGCTACTCGTGCTGCGATCGCCCGTCGCCATGGTGCTGCTATGGGGTGAAGAGGGCGTCATGCTGTACAATGACGCCTATGCCAGGATGGCGAGGGGGCGGCATCCCGATGCGATGGGGACGCCGGTGCGGCGGGCCTGGCCCGAAGCGGTCGAGTTCAACGATCATGTGATGCGCACCGGATTGGCCGGCGATACGCTCAGCTTTCGGGACCGGCCCTTCACGCTCTATCGCGACGGCGTCGCCGAACGGGTCTGGCTGAATCTGGATTATTCACCGGTGATCGACGACGACGGTCGGCCGGGGGGCGTGCTGTGCGTTCTGGCCGAGATGACCGATCAGGTCGCGGCGCAGACGGCGCTGGCCGACAGCGAAACCCATTTCCGGCTGATGGTCGATGCGGTGCCGCAGATCATATGGATCGCGGACGCCGATGGCCGGATGGAATTCCTCAACCGGCGCTTCTCCGATTATACCGGGGCGCCCTTCGAATCGCTGACGCCTGCCGAGATCGCGGCGGCCCATATCCACCCCGATGACGCGGCCCACGTCGTCGCCTCGTTCCAGGCGGCACGCGACAGTGGCGGCGTCCATAAATGCCAGCACCGCATCCGTTCGGCATCGGGCGAGTATCGGTGGTTCCTCGACCGGGCGCATCCCTATCGCGACCCGGCGAGCGGCCGGATCGTCCGCTGGTTCGGTTCTTCGGTCGACATTCACGACCGCAAGCTTGCCGAGGATCAGCTCCACGCGCTGAACATGACGCTGGAACAGCGGGTGGCGGAGCGGACCGCCGAGCGCAACATGCTGGCGACGATGGTCGAGAATACCGACATCATGGTGATGGCGGTCGATATGAAGTTCGACATTCTGGGCCTGAACCTCGCCAATGCCAATGAGTTCGAGCGCGTCTTCGGCGTGCGTCCGAAGACCGGCGACAATATGCTCGATCTGCTCGCCGACCGGCCCGGCCTGCGCGAGGAGGTGCGTGCGGGCTGGATGCGCGGGATGCAGGGGGAGCATGTCAGCTTCGTCGACGAATTCGGCGACCCGGACCGTACCCGTCGCTCCTATTCAATCAGCTTCCATCCCCTGTTCGACGAGGAGGGCAGGCAGGTCGGCGTCTATCAATTCGTCGCCGACGTCACCGAGCGGTTGCGCGGCGAGGCGCAACTGGCCGAAGCGCAGGCCGCCTTGCGTCAGGCACAGAAGATGGAGGCGATGGGCCAGCTGACCGGTGGCGTCGCCCATGACTTCAACAATCTGCTGACCCCGATCGTCGGCACGCTCGACCTGTTGCAGCACAAGGGGCTGGGCGGGGAGCGCGAACAGCGGCTGATCGCGGGGGCGGCCCAGTCGGCGGAGCGGGCGCGGTTGCTGGTCCAGCGGCTGCTCGCCTTTGCCCGTCGCCAGCCGCTGCAACTGATCGCGGTCGATCTGGCGGAGCTGGTCGCCGGTATGGGCGAGCTTGTCGCCAGCACCACCGGCCCGCAGATCGCGGTCGAGGTCGATGTCGAACCCGGCCTGCCGCCCGCCGATGCGGATCCCAACCAGCTCGAAATGGCGCTGCTCAACCTGGCGGTGAATGCGCGCGATGCGATGGCGGAGGGCGGTCGGCTGCGCATCGCGCTTCGCCAGCAGCGGGTGGGGGCGGAACTGGGCCTGCCGGTGGCGGAGGGCGACTATATCCGCCTGTCGGTCACCGATACGGGTGCCGGCATGGACGCGGCCACGCTGGCCCGCGCGGTGGAGCCGTTCTTTTCGACCAAGGGGGTTGGCAAGGGAACCGGGCTGGGCCTGTCGATGGTGCATGGCCTGGCGCTGCAACTGGGCGGCGCGCTCGCCATCGATAGCGAGCCGGGGCAGGGGACCGAAGTGGCGCTGTTCCTGCCGGTCAGCGGATTGGCGCGGCATGAGGGCGTGGCGGACATCCCCTGTGCGGGGCCGACCCGGCGTAGCGGGCGTGCGCTTCTGGTCGATGACGAGGAACTGGTGCGCCATACCACCGCCGACATGCTCGCCGATCTCGGCTATGACGTGGTCGAGGCGGCGTCGGGTGAGGAGGCGATCGCGCTGCTCGATGAAGGGGTGGCGTTCGACCTGCTGGTGACCGACCATCTGATGCCCGGTCTGTCGGGCACCGAACTCGCCCGTCTGGTCCAGGCGCGACGACCGGGCGTGGCGATCCTGCTGGTGTCGGGCTATGCCGAGACGGACGGCGTCGCGCCGTCGCTGGCCCGCCTGACCAAGCCGTTCCGGAAGCGCGAACTGGCCGAACGGCTGGCGCAGGTTACCGCAGCGGCAGAGAGCCTGATCACGGTCTGATGTCTTAACATGGGGGGATGGCGGGGGGCTCTGGCCTCAGCGCAGCGTCGATGCCCGCACCGGCTCGTGGTGGACGAAACCGAAATAGCCCGTGACGATCGCCGCCCCGGCGACCAGCAAGACGAGGCCCAACAGCATGGCGAAGAGTCTGACCGACATGAAAAGCCTCCCATGACCTTGCTCCATCAGTGTGTCGGGCGGGGGGCGTTCGCCGCTCATGATCCAGGTCAGTGTGTTCAAGCGATTGTAAGAAAAGGATTATAGGAACCGGGGTTACGGGGTCGGGTTGGGATGGGATGCGGATTCACCATCTCAATTGCGGTACGGACTGCCCGCTGGGCGGTGCGTTGTTCGACGGGCGCAGCCGGGGATTGCTCGGCCATCTCGTCTGCCACTGCCTGTTGATCGAGACCGAGGCGAGCGGACTGGTGCTGGTCGATACCGGCTATGGCCTGCGCGACGTCGCCCATCCGCATCGCCGCCCCGATCCGCGTATTCCCGTGCCATGGCGCGCGATGCTCAATATTCGCCTGCGCGAGGAGGAGACGGCGGTCCGCCAGATCGAGGCGATGGGATATCGGCGCGACGATGTGCGCCATATCGTCCTGACCCATCTCGACTTCGACCATGCCGGCGGGCTGGAGGATTTCCCGAATGCGACGGTGCATGTGATGCGCCGCGAATTCGACGATGCGGCGGGCCCCCATGCCGGGGTCGTCGCGCGCAATCGCTGGCGCGCACCGCAATGGGACGAGGTCGCGCGGTGGCAATTGCACAGCGCGGGAGGGCAAGGCTGGTTCGGGTTCGACGCGGTGCGCGACTTGGCCGGCCTGCCACCGGAAATCCTGCTGGTTCCGCTACCGGGTCACACCTGGGGCCATGCGGGCGTCGCGATCCGGCAGGCCGGCGGCCGCTGGTTGCTTCATGCGGGGGATGCCTATTTCTACCGGGGCGAGATGCGCACGGCGAAGCGCCGCTGCACGCCGGGCCTGCGCGCCTATCAGCGATTGATGGAGGTCGATGCGACCGCCCGCCTGTCCAATCAGAGGCGGCTGCGCGCGCTGTCGATCGAGCGGCGGGACGAAGTGGCGATCACCTGCGCCCATGATCCGGTCGAATGGGAACGCTGTCGAGACGGCGATCCGCTCTAGCACTGGCCTTGGCGGGCACGGCGCGGCAGGGTGTCGCATCGTCCCGTCGAAAGGGTAGGGCCATGAACCACCATTGCGTCGCCATCGTCCCCACCAGCGATATGGATGCCAGCACCGCCTTCTACCGGCTGCTCGGTTTCGAGGTCGCGGCGGACTTCGGCGCGTATCGCATCCTGGAGGACGGACGCGGCTGGCACCTGCATCTGAACCATATGCCCGGCTGGCCTGCGCAAGTGGAGGACAATCCCCTTGGCCTGTATCTCTATGTCGAGGATGTCGATGCGGTCGCCGACCGGGTGCGCGACCGGATCATCGAGCCCGACGCGCCGCACGCCAAGCCCTGGGGCACCTATGAATTCGCGGTGAGCGATCCCAGCGGGGTGTTGGTAAGGATCGGACGGATCATTCGATAGGGGCACTTGCCCCAGGTCGATCGGCCCCTAGTGGAGCTTGGCGATCGACAGTCCGTCTTCCTTGGCGCGGGCCTTGACCGATTCCTCGCTGCGGGTCAGCGCCTTGGCGATCGCCTTCAGCGCCATGCCCTTTTTGGCAAGCGTGTGGAGTTTCTGAATCTCGTCGGGCCGCCAGGGCTGGCGGTGTCTCTCGAAACGTTCGGCCATATCCGTAGCATAGCGGGGTTCGGCGGCCCTGACCATGGCGGCCGGACGCATGATGGCTCGCTTACAAATGCGTCATGGAGCGCGACTCCGCTTGCCTTCGCATTGCGGCGCAGCGAAGCAGGCATCACCGGGAGACTATATATCATGCGAGTATGTCTATGCGTCTTTATGCCCTGCTGTGCTGTGTCGCGTCGTCCGCAATAGCCTTTCCGGCGCTGGCCCAGACGCGTGGCGTTCCCACGCCCGATACGGACCAGACCAAGGCGAGCGACGACGCCAGCGACATCGTAGTAACCGCCAAGCGGCTCGACACCGCGCGCGCGCATATCCAGCCGAGCCTGGGCGCGTCGAATTACGAGATCACCAGCGACACGATCAAGGCGCTGCCCGGCGGCGAGAACCAGCAGTTCAACCAGATCCTGCTCCAGGCCCCCGGCGTCGTACAGGACGGGTTCGGCCAGTTCCACGTCCGCGACGACCATAACGGCCTGCAATATCGCATCAACGGCACCATCCTGCCCGAGGGGCTGGCGGTGTTCGGCCAGACCCTGTCGCCGCGCCTGGTCGACAAGGTCAACATCCTGACCGGCGCGTTGCCTGCGCAATATGGCCTGCGCACCGCGGGCGTGATCGACATCACCACCAAGAGCGGGCTGTTCGACAATGGCGGCACCGCCTCCATTTATGGCGGCAGCCACAACACCATCCAGCCGAGCCTGACCTATGGCGGCTCCTCGGGCAGCACCAACTATTTCGTCTCGGGCGATTATCGGCATAGCGGGCTGGGCATCGAGAGCGTCGATGGCCGGTCCAACCCGGTCCATGACGATACCGATCAGTATCAGGGCTTTGCCTATGTCGATCATATCCTCGATGATCAGAACCGGGTGTCGTTCGTCGGCGGTTATTCCAATCAGTGGTTCCAGATTCCCAACCCTGTGGGCCAACAGCCGAGCGGGACGTGGACCGTGGGCGGGCAGAGCACTTTCCCCAGCGAAAAGCTGAACGAGACGCAGCTGGAGAAGACCGGTTTCGGCCAGGTCGCGTTCCTGCACGATGCCGAGCCCTTCACCGTGCAGGCGTCGCTGTTCGCGCGCTATTCCTCGCTCCGCTATCGACCCGATATGCTCGGCGAGTTGCTCTATAATGGGCAGGCACAGCAGGCCTATAAGCAGGACTTCGCGATTGGCGGACAGGTCGATGCCGTCTATCATCTGGGCGATGCGCACACGCTGCGCGGCGGGTTGCTGGTGACGCGCGACCGTTCGACCAGCGATACGACGACCAACGTCTTTCCGGTCGATGCAGGCGGCAACCAGGCGGGCGAGCCCATCGCGATCGTCGACAATAGCGGCAAGACCGCGACCAGCTTCAGCGCCTATCTTCAGGACGAATGGAAGCTACTGCCCAAGCTGACCCTCAACTATGGCGGGCGCTACGACCTCTATAACGGCTATCGGCGCGAAGGGCAGTTGTCGCCGCGCGTCAATCTGGTGTGGCAGCCGGACGGGGTCTATACGCTGCATGCGGGCTATTCGCGCTATTTCGTGCCGCCGCCCTTCGAACTGGTCGGCAATACCAGCATCGGTAAGTTCATCGGGACCAGCGCCTATCCGTCCGTCACGGCCAATGACGTGCCCTATGCCGAGCGGCAGGATTATTTCGACGCCGGGTTCCAGGCCCGGCTCAGCCGCTATTTCACCTATGGCATCGACGCCTATTACCGCATCTCGAGGAACCTGATCGACGAGGGGCAGTTCGGCGCGCCCATCATCCTGACCCCGTTCAACTATCGTCAAGGACGTATCGGCGGGATCGAGGCGAATATGAGCTATGCGCGCGGTGGCCTCCTCGCCTATGCCAATTTCGCGGCGGCCAAGGCCAAGGGGCGCAATATCGTCTCCAGCCAGTTCAGCTTCGGCCAGGACGATCTGGACTATATCGCGCGGCATTACATCTATCTGGATCACGACCAGACGTTCACCGGTTCGGCGGGTCTGTCCTATGCCTTTGGTCAGGGGACCAAGCTGGGCGGCAGCATGATCTATGGCTCGGGGCTGCGGCGGGACGACGACGTCCACTCCATCCCCAACGGGGCCAAGCTGTCACCCTATGCGCAGTTCAACCTGACCGCGAGCCAGCATCTTGCGGGGCCGAACATCGACATACGCTTCGATGTCATCAACCTGTTCGACCATGACTATGAAATCCGCGACGGAAGCGGCGTGGGCGTCGGCGCACCGCAATATGGTCCGCGTCGCGGCTTCTTCGTCGGCGTATCCAAGTCGTTCTGATCGGGTCATCCTCCTTCTCCTCCTTTCCGGGGGAGGAGGATGGCGAAACCCGTCACACCGTCCCCGGCCATTGCCGGGGTGGTGGGGTCGTCCTTCGCCACGGACCCTCGGGAGGGATAGGCAGAGTGTCTTACCCGATCCCGAACTTCTTCATCCGTTCCGGCATACTCGCGCGGCAGGGTGGCAGCGCCAGCATGACGTCTGGCTGAAATCGGTGAAATCCCGGGCCGGGTCCCGGCCGGATCGGATCGTTTGTTTCGCTATCGGGTTGGGAGCGCGGTCGTCGATGGGCGATGACGGGCGGCGGGCATTGCCACGGCTTCCGCCTCTCGCCTATCGCGCGCGATGTCGAAAGGGGCCAGCCCGGCCCGCAGGGGGATGAAGCCGATGGTGACGCTGGCAACGGGCACGACCTGGGCGATTGCGGGACTGTCGACCGCGGGCGTGATCGCGCGGCCGATGCGCTGGCCCGAATGGATCTGGGCGGTGGCGGGGGCGGCGTTGCTGGTCCTGCTCGGCCTGATGCCATGGGACGCGGCGGGGCAGGCGGTTGCCAAGGGGCTCGACGTCTATCTCTTCCTGATCGGCATGATGCTGCTCAGCGAGACCGCGCGCGAACATGGCGCGTTCGACTGGATCGCGGCGACGGCGGTCAACATGGCGGGGCGGTCACGGGCCAGGCTGTTCGCCTTGGTCTATGCGACCGGCGTCGTCGTCACGACCTTCATGTCCAACGACGCCACCGCCGTTGTCCTGACGCCCGCCGTCTTCGTCGCGGCGAAGAAGGCCAAGGCCGATCCGCTGCCCCTGCTGTTCGCCTGCGCGCTGATCGCCAATGCCGCCAGCTTCGTATTGCCCATCTCCAACCCCGCCAATCTTGTCCTCTATGGCGGGCACATGCCGCCGCTGGGGGCGTGGATGAAGGCCTTCGCGCTGCCGTCGATCGCGTCGATCGCGGTCACCTATGCGGTGCTGCGCTGGACGCAGCGTGCCCGGATCGCGGGGAATTGCGAGGCCGATGTGGTGCGCGACGCCCTGTCGACCGGGGGCAAGCTGGCGATGACGGGAATCGTGCTGACCGCGTTGCTGCTCCTGACCATGTCGGCGCTGGACGTGGAACTGGGCCTGCCCACCGCGCTGGCAGGGATTGCGACGGCTGTGATCGTCTCGCTGCTCGCGGGGCGATCGCCTGTGACGCTGGCCAAGTCGGTGTCCTGGGGCGTGCTGCCGCTGGTCGCCGGGTTGTTCATACTGGTCGAGGCGCTGGACCGGACGGGCGTGATCGCCTGGGTCGCGCGGGGGCTTCGCACCATGCTGACCGATCCGACGCGTGCGGCGGCGGTGTCGGGCACGATCCTCGCCTTTGTCAGCAATGCGATGAACAACCTGCCCGCAGGTCTGGTCGCCAGCAGCGCCATCGCGCAGGCGCAGCCGCCCCAGATCGTCACCGACGCGTTGCTGATCGGCGTGGACCTTGGCCCCAACCTGTCCGTCACGGGGTCGCTGGCGACGATATTGTGGCTTCAGGCGATCCGGCGCGAAGGAGAGGATGTGAGTTTCCTCGCCTTCCTCAAGGTTGGGGCGGTGGCGATGCCGTTGGCGCTGCTGGCGGCGTTGGGGATCCGGTTGGCGATCGGATAACACGCCCGTACCTCGCCCCATGGGAACGGAGGTTGGGCTTACAGCGCGTCCAGATCGATCGGCCCGTTCTTGTCCAGCCACTGCCCCGCAGGCGGCAACGGGTATTTCAACCCGGTGGCGCAATTGAACAGTACCACCCGCTCATCCTCATCGACCAGATTGTCGCGTACCGCCTGATGATAAGCGGCCAGCGTCGCGCCCCCCTCGGGACACAGCAGCAATCCGTCGCGCCGGGCGCAATCCTCCACCGCCTTCAGGATCGCCGGGTCGCCGACCGCCAGCGCGGTCCCGCCCGACTCGCGCACCGCCCGCAGGATCAGGAAGTCGCCCACCGCCTTGGGCACGCGGATGCCCGCCGCCACGGTCGCGGCATCCTCCCAGCGCTCGGCATGCTCCTCGCCCGCTTCATAGGCGCGGACGATAGGCGCACAGCCGCTCGCCTGCACCGCATACATGCGCGGGCGTTTCGAGCCGATCCAGCCCAGCCGCTCCATCTCGTCGAACGCCTTCCACATGCCGATCAGGCCGGTGCCGCCGCCGGTGGGGTAGAAGATCGCATCGGGCAATTCCCAGCCCATCTGCGCGGCCAGTTCCAGGCCCATCGTCTTCTTGCCCTCGATCCGATAGGGCTCTTTCAGCGTCGAGAAGTCGAACCAGCGCCCCTCGGCCGCGCCGCGCCCGACGATCGCGCCGCATTCGTCGATCTGGCCATTGACCCGCCACACGCGGGCGCCCTGCGCGGCGATTTCGCGGACATTCACCTCGGGCGTTTCCTCGGGACAGAGGATGACGGTCTCGATTCCGCACCGCACGGCATAGGCGGCCAGCGCCGCGCCCGCATTGCCGTTGGTCGGCATGGCGATCCGGGTCACGCCCAGTTCGCGCGCCATCGCCACCGCCATGACCAGTCCGCGCGCCTTGAACGATCCGGTCGGCAGCCGCCCCTCATCCTTGACCAGCACCGATGCGCCGCCCGAACGGGGGATGGGGACCAACGGCGTCTCGATCTCGCCCAGCGACACGATGCTTTCGGTTCGCCGCACGGGGAGCAGTTCGCGCCACCGCCACAAATCGGTCTGACGCGCGGCGATCGCGTCGCGGGAGACGGCCCGGCCCAGCGCCTCCAGATCGTACCGTACCAGCAGCGGTCGTCCCGCACGCGACAGGCCGTGAAGCCGGTCCGCCTCATAGCGTTCGCCGGTCAGCGAGCATTCCAGATGGGTGACGAAGGTCGGGCGGTCTTCGATAAGGTTGCGATTCATGGGGCCAGCCTATCGGCCGCGATCGCCGGACGCCATAACCTTGCGATCGCGGCCGAAAATCAACCGGGCGCCGCCGCCGACCCGGCCAGCAGGCCGCCATCGATGTTGAACTCCGCACCGGTCACATAGGTCGCTTCGTCCGAGGCAAGCATGACCGCGATCGCCGCGACCTCATCCGCGTCGCCGAAGCGCTTGAGCGGGGTGTCGGCGACCAGGGTCGCCATCCGCGCATCGCGTTCCGCGCCTTCACCCAGCATCGGCTCCCAGATCGGCGTCAATATGGCGGCCGGGTGAATCGAGTTGCAGCGAATCGTCCATCCCTGTTGCGCACAGTAAAGCGCGACCGTCTTGCTATGGTTGCGGATCGCCGCCTTGGACGAGGCATAGGCCGCTGCCCCCGGAATACCGACCAGGCCCGAGCGCGACGAGATATTGATGATCGCGCCCGTTCCCTTCGCCTTCATCGCGCCGATCGCATAGCGGCATCCCAGAAAGGTGCCGTCCAGATTGACCCGGTGCACCGCGCGCCAATCCTCCAGGCTCGCATGTTCCGGGTCGTGGGCGACGGGGCCATGCTCGAACCCGGTGATCCCGGCATTGTTCACGACGACATCGGCGACGGGTATGAACCTGGCCAGCCGGGTCCAGTCCGCTTCCTCGGCGACGTCGAGCGGTTCGAACCGGCATCCCATCGCCGCTGCGGCGTGCGATCCCGTTTCGCTGTCGCGGTCGGTCAAAATGACGGTCGCGCCCTCCTCGTGAAAGCGGCGGGCGATGGCATGGCCGATCCCGCGGCCTGCGCCGGTGACGACGCAAGTCTTGTTCTGCAAACGTGGCATAAGTTTCTCGAAAACATTGGGGGCAGGGAAGGCGGTTCGTACCGCCGTGATGACCTGTGCCGCGTCAGCGGTGCCGCTGGACCATGTCGAGAACTCCGGGTTTCGGGTACGGTGCTTCTACCACCGATGGGGCATGGAATCATCCCCCCCGTGCCTGTCCCCTCACCATGCCCGCCATCTGCCGATCATGGACGCGTGACAGCGTCACCACCGCCGTTACCGCGCCGATAAGGCACATCAGCATATCCCATTGCGTATCCCAGGGATCACCCTGCGTCCCCAGAAACTCATCCGCTCCCTGACCCAGTGCCATGGCCGCCCCGAACTCGATCAATTCATAGGTCGCGCTAACCGCCAGGCAGCAGGCGAGGACCAAGAGGGTCAGCATCCCGCCCTTCGTCAAGCCGCCGCGCCGGACCAGCCATTCGCGAAACACGATCGCGGGTACGAAGCCCTGCGCGAAATGGCCGAGCCGATCATAGGGATTGCGCGCCAGATGCAGCCAGTCCTGCACCCAGCCTCCGGCGGGAACCCGCGCATAGCTGTACGCGCCGCCGAGCATCAGGATCAGCCCATGCACCCCGATCAGCAGCATTGCCAGCTCGGTCAGCGGAAAGTGCCGCCGCCATGCCCAGAGCAGAGGCAGTGCGATCAGCACGGGCGCGATCTCCATCCACCATGTCGCCCGGTCGAAGGGGTGCCATCCCGATGCGATCAGCCCGATCGCCCAGGCCGCGCTCAACAACGCCAGTCGTCTCGTTCGCCGCTCCATCACCGGCACGATAATGGCGTGACGTCGCCCCGCAAGCGCAACTAGGCCGATTGCCGCCGCCGCGCCAGGATGCGAAGGACGACGCCCAGCAAAGGAAGGCCCGCCATGATCATACGCAGCGACGAGTTCCAGGATGTCGAGGTGCCCGGATCGGGCCCGATGCGGATGCATATCTTCCGCCCCGCGATCGAGGGGCGCTTTCCCGGCGTCATGCTGTTTTCCGAAATCTATCAGGTGACCGCGCCGATCCGGCGGCTGGCGGCGATGCTGGCGGGACAGGGCTATGTCGTGGCGGTGCCCGAGGTCTATCATGAATATGAACCGGCGGGCACGGTGCTGGCCTATGACAAGCCGGGCACGGATCGCGGCAACGACCTGAAATTTACCAAGCCGGTTGCGGCCTATGACGCGGATGCGGCGGCGGGGCTGGGTGCGCTGGCGGCGCATCCGGCCTGCAATGGGCGGCTCGGGACGTTCGGCGTGTGCCTGGGCGGGCATCTGGCCTATCGCGCTGCGCTCGACCCGCGCGTGTCGGCAGCGGCCTGTTTCTATGCGACCGACATCCATTCGGGCACGCTGGGCGAAGGGCGTTCGGACGACAGCCTGGCGCGGATGGCCGAATTGAAGGCGGAGACGATGTTCGTCTGGGGGCGGCAGGATCCGCACGTCCCCTATGCCGGGCGTGAGACGATCCGTGCGCGGCTGGAAGAGGTCGGCGCTTCGTACGAATGGCATGAGGTGGCGGGGCAGCACGCCTTCCTGCGCGACGAGGGGCCGCGTTACGATCCGGCCCTGTTTCTCCAGGCCATGGGCTGGACGCTGGCGCTCTATGCCCGTGCGCTTCGATAGGGCGGAAATATCGGGTCCGTAACGAAAAAATCGTTTCGGGTCCGCGATCGCTTGCGGAAGTTTTAACGAGTTGTGACCGATATGGGCAGGCAAGAGACCTGCCCAGACATGCCATTCCCCTCCCTCCCGCGCCGTCGCTCCGGCCCTTCGCGTTCGATCCTTTTCGATGCGCGTGGGGCGACGATCGTCGAGTTCGCGCTTGTCGCGACGCCGTTCATCGCGCTGCTGCTCGCGATCATGCAGGCCAGCCTGGCCTATCTGGCGCAGGAGGCGCTGGAGAGCGCGGTCGAGGTCGCGGCGCGCAGCGTCATCACCGGCCAGGCCCAGGCCGGCGACATACAGGGCAGCGGCACCGGCATGACCCAGGCCCAACTCGCCGAGCGCTTCCGTCGGAACGGCTGCGCCGCGCTGCCCTCGTTCATGTCCTGCGCGCGGCTTTACGTCGATGTGAAGAGTGCTGCGACCGGTACCGCGCTGGGCAGCAATGCCATGTCGCTGACCTTCGATGCGAATGGAAAGCCGACCAACAGCTTTTCCTATGATCTGGGCGAGCAAGGGGCGCTGGTCATGGTCCGCTTCATCTATCTCTGGCCGATGCGGGTCGCGCCGAACGCCGACCTGACCGGCAAGGGCAGTGGGCAGACCGTCCTGATGGCGACCTCGGTCTCCAAGTCCGAGGCCTATACGTGATCCGGGGCCTGTCGCGCCGCGTCGCGGCCATGCGCGACCGGCGCGGGGTCGCGATGGTCGAGTTCGCGCTGACCCTGCCGGTGATGCTGGTTCTGTATCTGGGCGGAGTTCAGCTTCAGGACGGGATCGCCTGCAACCGCAAGGTGACGATCGCCACCCGTGCGGCCAGCGACCTGATCTCGCAGAACACCACCAGCCAGATTTCCGCGCGCGAGGTCGACGACAATCTGAAACTCGCGACGCAGGTGCTGCTGCCCTATGCCGCGAGCGGGGCGACGGTCCGCGTCACCCAGGTCGGGACGGTCGACGGCCGGACGAGCGTGATGTGGAGCCGGGGCCTGAACATCGCGCCCTATGTCCGCGGCAGTGCGATCACCATCCCGCCCGAAATGCGACTGAACGGCACCTATTTCCTGTTTGCCGAAGTCACTTATGCCTACCGCCCGCCCAATTCCTTCGGGGCGATCGGGCCGCTGGCGCTCAAGGATTCGCTTTACATGATCCCCCGCAACACCGACCAGATCAATTGTCCGGACTGTCTGTGACCATGGCCCTTACCCGGAGCTTTTCGCTCCGTACCATGCTCCGCCAGCGTCGTGGCAACGTCATGATGATGTTCGCGCTGGCACTGGCGCCGCTGACATGCTCGATCGGCATGGGGGTCGATTACGCCCGCGCCATGAAGTCGCAGACCAAGCTGAATGCCATTGCCGACGCCGCCGCCCTGCTGGCGGTCAGCAAGAGCGCGATGCAGGCGGATGACGGCTATGCGGCCTATGTCGCCCGGCAGTTCTTCGTGCTGCAATCGGCGTCCCTGATAAAGTCGAGCGGGATCACGCTGTCCAACCTGACGATCCAGGCCCCCACCGACGCCAGTGGCCGCCGGACCGCGACGGTCAGCTATCGCGCGACATCGAGCAACGTCTTTGCCCGCGTCATGGGGCTGAACAACCTGACCATTTCGGGCAAGTCGGCGACGACCAACGCGACCGCGCCGGATATCGACTTCTACATGCTGCTCGACGTGTCCAACTCGATGGCGCTGCCCACCACCACCGCCGGATTGGCCAAGGTCGCGGCCAGCAATTCGAGCGGTTGCCAATTCGCCTGTCATACGGTCACCGGCACGCCGATGGGGCGGGACAGGAACGGCAATATGACGGACCTGTACGGCGTCGCCAAATCCTATGGCCTGCCCCTGCGTATCGATGAGGAGGGACGCGCGGTGTCCAAGCTCGCCGCGAACGCCACCAGCACGTCGAGCAAGAATGGCGCCGACTATCGGATCGCGATCGCGACCTTCCGCGGACAGGGTGCGTTCTCCATTCTTCAGCGGCGAACCGACAGAATGGCCGATGCGGCGCAGACCACGCAGGACCTGGTCCCCTATCAATTCTACAAGAACGGGTGCCCCACCTCGGCCTGCAAGACGACCGATCCGGGTTATGGGGACAATGACACGGCGGTCAGCGACGCCATGGAACAGATGAACAGCCAGTTGATCACCGACCCCGGCACCGGGATCAACAGAAATGCGCCGCAGGCGGTGATGTTCATCGTCACCGACGGGGTGCGCGACGAACGCCGGACCAACAACCAGCCGGAGGTCGTGATCGACACCGCCAAATGCGACATGATCAAGGCGCGCGGCGTTCGTATCGCGGTGCTCTATACGGAATATCTGCCGGAATCGCTGACCGGTAACCGGTTCGGGCAATCGGCGGTCGCGCCCTATCTCTACAAGGTCGAACCGGCGCTGAAGGCCTGTGCCTCGGCCGGCCTCTATACCAAGGTCACGACCGACCAGGACATATACAGCGCCCTCGACGCGCTGTTCCAGAATGCGGTGGCGACCGCGCGCATCACCAACTGACGCGCGCGGGGCGGGGGGTCACCCCGCCAGCGCCTCCGCCTGTTCGGCCAGTTCCAGCCAACGCATCTCGGCCGCGTCCTTTTCCTCGCGCGCTTTTTCGATCGCCTTCATCAACCGGTCGAACTGGGCGGGGTCCTTGGCATAAAGGTCGGGGTCGGCGAGCTTCGCCTCGTCGCGTGCAATTCCCGACTCCAGTTCCTCGACCCGCTTGGGCAGCAGTTCGTAGTCGCGCTGGTCCTTGTAGCTCAGCTTGGTCTTGGCCTGTGCGGGGGCGGCGGGGGAGGGGGCGGCCTTGGCCGGGGCCTTCTTCGCTTCCGTCGGCTGTTTGCGCTTGGCGACCCAATCGGCATAGCCGCCAGCCACCACATCGACCGTGCCCGACCCGTCGAGCCCCAGCGTCACCGTCACCGTGCGGTCGAGGAAGTCGCGGTCGTGGCTGACGATCAGGACGGTGCCGTCATAGTCGCCGATCACCTCCTGAAGCAGGTCGAGCGTCTCCAGGTCGAGATCGTTGGTCGGCTCGTCGAGCACCAGCAGATTGGATTCGCGGGCGAATTCGCGGGCGAGCAGCAGACGCGACCGCTCGCCGCCCGACAGTGTCCCGATCTTCGCCTCGGCCAGCGAGGGGTCGAACAGGAACTCCTTGAGATAGCCGTGGATATGCTTGCGGACCCCGCGCACGTCGATCCAGTCGCCGCCGTCCGCCAGCACCTCGCGCACCCGCTTTTCCGGGGCCATCAGCTTGCGCTGCTGGTCGATGATGACGCCGTCCAGCGTCTTGGCGAGGAAGACCGTGCCTTCGTCCGGCTCGATCTCGCCGGTCAGCAGCTTGAGCAGCGTCGTCTTGCCCGCGCCGTTTGCGCCGACCAGGCCGATCCGGTCGCCGCGCGTCACCTTCAGGCTCAGGTCCTTGATGATCGTGCGGTCGCCATAGCGCTTGGTGACATGCTCGGCCTTGATGACCTCCTTGGTCTTCACATCGTCCGACGCGATGCCCAGCTTCGCCGCGCCCTGCGGCCCGATCATCGCGGCGCGGGTGGCGCGCATCTGGTGCAGCTTTTCCAGACGGCCCTGGTTGCGCTTGCGCCGCGCGGTGACGCCCCGGTGGAGCCAATGCTCTTCGATCTTGAGCTTGGCGTCGAGCTTCTCGGCGGCGCGCTGTTCCTCGGCATAGACCTGTTCGGTCCAGGCGTCGAAGCCGCCGAAACCCACCTCGTTGCGCCGCATCTGGCCGCGGTCGAGCCACAGCGTCGACTTGGTGAGGCGGGTCAGGAAGGTGCGGTCATGGCTGATGACGACGAACGCGCCGGTGAAGCGCTTCAGCCAGTCCTCCAGCCATTCGATCGCTGCGAGGTCGAGATGGTTGGTCGGCTCGTCGAGCAGCAGCACGTCGGGATTCATCGCCAGCGCGCGCACGATCGCCGCGCGCCGCTTCTCGCCGCCGCTGGCGGTCGAGGCATCGCGGGTAAGGTCGATGCCGAGCTGTCCGGCGATCGCCTCCGCCTCATAGCTTTCCGGCGCGCCTTCGCCCGACAGGACATAGTCCATCAGCGTGGCGCAGCCGGTCAGGTCGGGGTCTTGCTCGAGATAAACGACATGGGTGCCGGGCACGATCATACGCCGCCCCTCGTCCGAATCGATGATCCCCGCGATCAGCTTCAGGAGCGTCGATTTGCCCGCCCCGTTACGCCCGATCAGCGCCAGCCGGTCGCGCGGACCGATATGGATGTCGAGATGCCGGAAGAGCCAGCCCGAGCCTTGAACAAGGCCCAGGTCTTCGTAGGAAAGAACGGGTGCTGCCATGATGGCATTGCAGTTAGGGGCGCGGGGGGAACCGGGCAAGCGCCTCGCGCGCTGTCGCGCCGCTGTATGATCCATTCAGAGGCTGTTCAACGGTTGCCCGCTATGCCAGTTTCATGTCGATGACCGTCCTTTTGGCTCTGCTTGCCGCACCAATGGGTTCGCCGCCGATGGTTGAGCCTTTGATGGGAATGGCCCCCGATCAGCGTCGCGGTGACCAGATGCGCGCGTTCCAGGCGCGCCGGGAAGGCAATTTGTCGTTACGTGAAATCGAACAGCGGGTCGTGCCCACTATGCGCGATTCGCAATATATCGGTTTCGACTATGATGCGAGCGCACAGATTTACACGCTCAAATTCCTGCGCAATGGAACGGTCATCTGGGTGGAAGTGGACGGGCGTACCGGCAAGGTCATCGGCCGGACCGACGGCTGACCGCCGCCGCTTCCGCCAAAGGGGAATGATAGGAGTTTTGCGATGCGCGTTCTGATCGTCGAGGACGAGCCCAATCTCGGCCAGCAGTTGAAGTCCACCCTGGAGGGGGCGGGCTATGCCATCGACCTTGCCACCGATGGCGAGGAGGGGCATTTCCTGGGCTCGACCGAGAGTTACGATGCGATCGTCCTCGACCTGGGTCTGCCCGAAATCGACGGGCTGACCGTGCTCGACCGGTGGCGCAAGGAGGGCAAGACCACGCCGGTCCTCGTCCTGACCGCGCGCGACAGCTGGTCGGACAAGGTCGCCGGGCTGGATGCTGGGGCCGACGATTATGTCGCCAAGCCGTTCCAGACCGAGGAACTGATCGCCCGCCTCCGCGCGCTGATCCGCCGCGCCAGCGGCAATGCCTCGTCCGAGCTGACGGCAGGCGATGTCCGCCTCGACACGCGTTCGGGCAAGGTCACCCGCGCGGGCGAGCCGGTGAAGCTGACCGCGCAGGAATATAAGCTGCTCTCCTATCTGCTCCATCACAAGGGCAAGGTGGTCAGCCGTACCGAGCTGATCGAGCATATCTATGACCAGGATTTCGACCGCGATTCGAACACGATCGAGGTGTTCGTGACGCGTATCCGCAAGAAGCTGGGCCAGGATGTGATCACGACCATCCGGGGCCTAGGATACAGCCTGGACGATCCGGCGGCGGGCGGCGCGGCAGGGGCGGTGGCCTGAAGGCCAGTTCCTCGTGAAGGACGGACACACCTCGCGCCCGACCCTGCGGACGGGATCGCTGTCGCGTCGCATGATCCTGATCGCGGCGGCGTGGATATTGGTCCTGCTGACCGGCGGCGGTTTCGCACTCGACCGGGTGCTGGTGACGGCGGTCACGCAGAATTTCGACGATCGCCAGGCCTATGTGCTGCAATCCCTGCTCGTATCCGCCGCGGTGGATTCGCAGGGCGAGGTCTGGTTCAATCGCGAACCCGCCGATCAGGGTTTTCTGGAACCCGGATCGGGCGTCTATTGGCAGGTGTCGGGCAAGGGGCATGATCCCTTTCCGTCCCGGTCGCTGTGGGATCGGCATCTGGCCTATGGCACGCCGCACAATGACGATACGATCCACGTCTATACCAGCAACCAATTTCCCGATGAACGGCTGCGCATCGTCGAACGCGATGTGAAACTGCCCGGATCGGACGTGCGCTGGCGGTTCCAGGTGGCGCAGCGCACGACGGGGCTCGATGCGCAGATCGGGGCGCTTCGCCGGACCCTGGTGCGCAGCTTCGCGCTGCTCGGAGTCGGCCTGTTGCTGATGGCCGCAATGCAGACCTTTTACGGCCTCTATCCGCTTCGCCGGGTGCGTGAGGAGATTGCCGAGATGCGCGCCGGGCGGGCCAATCGCATTTCCGATGCGATGCCCAACGAAGTGGCGCCGATGGTCGAGGAACTCAACGCGCTGATCGAGCATAACGAGAAGCAGGCCGAGGAAGCGCGGCGTCATGCCGGCAATCTCGCCCATGCGCTCAAGACGCCGCTGACCGTCATCATGAACGCCGCGACCGCCAAGTCCGAAGATCTGTCCGAGACCGTGATCCGTGAGGCGCGGACGATGCGGCGACAGGTGGACCACCATCTCGCCCGCGCCCGTGCGGTCGGGCGGCGCGGCTCCGCGCATAGCCGGGCGGATGTCTGGCCCAGCCTGGAATCGGTCGAGCGCGCCGTGGGCCGCCTCTATCGCCATGTCCGTATCGACATTGACGGGCCCAAGGACCTGGCGGTCCATGTCGAGCGGCAGGATCTAGACGAGATGCTGGGCAATCTGGTCGAGAACGCGGCCAAATATGGCGGCGGCAGCGTCTTCGTGACGGTGGGAGCCCAGGCCGGGTTCGTCGAGATATTGGTCGAGGACGACGGCACCGGCATTCCCGAGAACGAACGCGTCCGCATCTTCGACCGCGGCGTCCGGCTCGACACGGGCAAGCCCGGCACCGGCCTGGGCCTCGCCATCGTGCGCGACGTGGCGGAGATTTACGGCGGCACGGTGTCGCTGGAGGAAAGCGAGGATCTGGGCGGGCTGCTGGTCCGGCTCCGCCTTCCGGCAGCGGTGGGGTAGCACCTTCCGACTTTCCGGTTCGCGCGGAGGCGCGGAGAACGCGGAGGGGGTGTGCCGAGCGGCACGCTCGATACTTCCTCACGAGCCGGTGGGGGTGAAGGACGGGCGGTGCCGCCAGGTACGACACCTCCGCGTTCTCCGCGCCTCCGCGCGAACAAAATTTCCTTCGCGCCGTCATGCCTCCGCGCGAAATTCCAGGATCAGGCCGTCACCGTCTCCAGGGCATCCATCGCCCGCGCCGCAATGCCGATCGAGCGCTTGCGCGCCTCATGGTCAAAGATCGCACTCACCACCATCACCTCATCGACCTTGGTCCGCTCGACAAAGGCGGCAAGCTGACGCTCTACCGTCTCCCGCGAGCCGATTGCCGAGCAGGACAGGACGGATCCGAGAATCGCCGCGCCTTGTACGCCGAGACTATCGCGATAGCCGGGGACGGGCGGGGGGAGTTTGCCGGGGCGACCGGTGCGCAGGGCGACGAAGGCTTGTTGCTGCGAACTCGCCAGCAATTCCGCTTCCTCATCGGTATCGGCGGCGAAGACGTTGAACCCCGCCATCGCATAGGGCTTGTCCAGCACCGCCGAGGGCCGGAAATCCCGCCGATAGATGGCCAGCGCATCGTCCAGCGCGTCGGGCGCGAAATGCGAGGCGAAGGCGTAGGGAAGCCCCAGCGCGGCGGCGAGTTGCGCGCCGTACAGGCTCGACCCCAATATCCACATTTGGGGCTTTGCCCCCGCGCCCGGCGTCGCGACGATGCCGGTCTGGCCGTCATCGGCGAAATAGCTTTGCAGCTCCATCACGTCGCGCGGGAAGGCGTTGGGATCGCTGTCCAGCGTCCGGCGCAGCGCGCGGGCGACGCGCTGGTCCGATCCGGGCGCGCGGCCCAGCCCCAGGTCGATCCGGCCGGGGAACAGCGCATCGAGCGTCCCGAACTGCTCGGCGATGGTCAGCGGTGCGTGATTGGGCAGCATGATGCCGCCCGCACCGATCCGGATCGTCCTGGTCGCCGCACCGACATGCGCTAGCACCACGGCCGTTGCGGCCGATGCAATGCCCGTCATGCCGTGATGCTCGGCGGTCCAATATCGGTGGAAGCCGCTTGCCTCCGCATGGGCGGCGAGGTCGGCGGCGTTGGCCAACGCCTGCGCCACGGTGCCGCCTTCGATGACGGGCACCAGATCGAGCAAGGAATAGCGTGTCATGACAGCTAGATGGGGATGCGCGGCCGCCCCCGCCAGCCAAGACCGCGTATCAGAAGGTCAAGCCATACTTCATCGCCATCCCGCGCTCGGGCGGCAGGGCGGCGATATGGCCGGAATCGCGCCGCCAGAAGATATGGGTCGACAATTGCCCGGCGCCCAGCGGCACCGCATGGCGCAGCTCCGCCAACAACTCGCGGCCCGTCGGGGCGAGCGACAGGCGGTTGGTGGTCCAGCCATCGACCTGTCCCCCGGCATAGTCCCAATGCGACGGCAGGCGCAGGTCAAGCCCACCGGTCATCACCCGCAAGGGTTGGGACAGGCGAAGGTCGAGCTGGTCGCCGCCGAACAGGCCACGCTTGCCCGCCTCGACCGACCAGGACCGGCTGGCCAGCATCCCGCCGCCCAGTCCGCCATCCGCGCGGGTCCATCCGCTGCGCCAGCGCATCGCCAGCGCCCAGCCGCCGCCCGCATCGCTCCACCGGGCGGAGGTGTCGGCGAACCAGCTCGTCCCCCGCGCCTGTCCCAGCGCGCCGCCGAACCAGCCGCCCAGCACGGTCGATCGCTCGGCCAGTCGCGTGACGCCCATCATCAACGCCACCGGCCCCAGCGGGCGGTCGACTGCCAGGCTGGCCTGGTCATAGGTCGGCGGGACCATCCCCGGGGCGGGGGCGGCGAAACGGCCATTCTCGGCCATCATGCTCACCCCCAGTCCGCCCAGCCGGTGATGCAGCGCGGCCGAGGCGCGGGGCGCTCGGTCGACGCCGAAGCCGGGATCCGCGAGCAGAAAGGCCGCGCCCGACTGCCCCGTCCAGCCGGAGATCAGCGCGTCCCCGGCGCTGGCGAAGCCGAACCCGACCATCGTGTCCGGGCTGAGCATTTGGGTCACGCTGCCCGCGACGATCCGGCGGGTTGCGCCGGACGCATCGGCGGGGACGATGGCACGCAGCCGGGCTTCGCCGGGCATCTGCACCGCACTGGTCAGCGCAACCGTGCGGGTGCCGTCGCGGACCGCTGCGCCCTCGATCCGGCCGAGCAGCGCGGGGGCGAGCAATGCACGGGGGCTCGCCTGCGCCACGGTGGCGGACAGATCGACCTGATAGGCGCGGGCATAGCCGTCCAGCGCGACGAGGTTCAGCCCCTGCACCCGCGCATCGCCCATGGCGGGGGAAAGCCGCGCATTGACCGTCATCGACACCGCGGCGGTGCCGCCCGCGACACTCATCGCGCCGACCGGCTGGAAGGCGGCGGTCAGGTCCAGCGTGCCCCGGCCATAGACGCTGTCGGTACCGCCGGTCCCCGCCTCGCGCGCGGTGCGAAGCAGCAGGTCGGCGATCTGCGCCCCGGTCAGGTTGGGAAAGGCCTGGGCCAGCAGCGCGGCCGCGCCGGTGATCTGCGGCGCGGCAAAGGAGGTACCCGACCAGAGCAGCCGCGTACCGCTGGCATCCGGGGCCTCCACCCGCTCGCCCAGCGCGGTCAGATAATGGGCGGCGGACTGACCCGCCCGGTTGCTGAAGGAAGAGATGGTGCCGCTCTGTCCGATCGATCCGGCGATGATGACCTGTCCGCGCGCCACCGAATCATTGTTCGCGATCTGCGCCAGCAAGGTCGGATCGGACTCGCCGTCATTCCCGGCGGAGATGACGATCACCATTCCGGCGGCGGTGGCCCGGTTGATCGCGGCCAGCAGCGCGGAGGGCGGGGTGTCGTTGGAGCCGAGCGAGATGTTGACCACCCGGGCCCCCGCCTGCCGCGCGACGTCCAGCCCGCGCGCGATCGAGGTGGAGGAGAAGGAGCATTTGCCGCCCAGCCCGCCATCGGTGCCGCTGCTCGTCCCGCAACTGCCCGGCTCGTCGGCGCGCAGGACCAGGATGGTCGAATCGAACGCCACGCCCTGGGCGCGGTTGCCGCCGCGTCCGCCCGCGGCGGTGAAGGTGACGGCGGTGCCATGCCCGTCCTCGTCCCCGGTGCCCCGCGTGCCCGCAAGATCGGTCGAGGCGCTGGCAATTCGTCCGGTGAACAGCCCGGTCCGCGTATCGAGCCCCGAATCGATCACGCCTAGCGTCACGCCCGCGCCGGTCGCCCCGCGCTGATAGGCGGCCAGCGCGTTCATCGACACTGCGCCGCTCGTCGCGCGGTAGCCCGCCGTGTCGTAATTCTGCGTCGGTGCCGGTGTCGGGGTGGGCGTCGGCGTAGGGGATGGAGTCGGTGTCGGCGTGACGGTCGGGGGTGTCGGGGTCGACTGGACGCCGCCACCCCCGCCACAGGCCGACAGCATCGCCGTCATGGCACAGGCCATGCCCCCCATCGCCATTCCGCGCGCCGAACCGATCCCCGCCATTTTACCCTTCGCCCCGCGCCCTTGGCTTGTCGGATTGTCATAGAGCGGGTTGGACCCGGTGCGAAGGGGGCGCGAGAGGGGGGAAAGGACAAGTCGGGACGATCGGGCCCGGATGATGGCCCGATCCGCGATGCACGGCTTGCGACGCTTCGGCCGCGCGCCTAAACGCTGGCCGCGATGCTGCCCGCCCTTGCCCATATCGACGCCTGGATCTTCGATCTGGACAATACGCTCTATCCCGCGAGCGCCAATCTGTTCGCGCATATCGACCGGCGAATGACCGCGTTCGTCGGCGAGCTGCTGGGGCTGGAGCCTGACGAAGCGTTCCGCGTGCAGAAGGAATATTTCCATGCGCACGGCACGACGCTGGCCGGGCTGATGGCCGAGCATGATGTCGATCCCGCCGCTTTCCTGGCCTATGTCCACGATATCGAGATGGACGTGCTGGAACAGGACGCGCCGCTCGCCGCCGCGCTGGCCAAGCTGCCGGGGCGCAAGCTGGTCTTCACCAATGGCGACAAGCCCTATGCGCTGAAGGTGCTCGACCGGCTGGGGCTGGGCAGCCATTTCGAGGCGGTGCACGACATCACCGCCATGGGTCTCGTCCCCAAGCCGCAGCCATCCGCCTATGCGGGGCTGTGCGCGGCGTTCGACATCGATCCGACCCGTGCCATCTTCTTTGAGGACATGGCGCGCAACCTGATCCCCGCCAAGGCGATCGGGATGACGACCGTGTGGGTCGACAACGGCTCCGAACAGGGGCCCGAGGCCGCCCGCGACCATATCGACTACACCGTCCACGCGCTGACGCCGTGGCTGACGAGCATTTTGGAGGACTGACGATGGCTCACGAACTGGCCGCCACCATCGATGCTGCCTGGGAAAACCGGGCCGAGCTGGATTTCGCCACCCAGGGCGAGGCGCGGATCGCCGTCGACCGCGCGCTGGCACTGCTCGACCGGGGCGAGGCGCGCGTCGCCGAGCCCGATGGCAATGGCGGCTGGACGGTCAACCAGTGGCTGAAAAAGGCGGTGCTGCTGTCGTTCCGCCTCAACGACAATGTCCTGATCGATAACGGGCCCGGTGCGGGCCACTGGTTCGACAAGGTGCCGTCGAAGTTCAGCGGCTGGTCGGAAGCCGAATTCCGCGCTGCCGGCTTCCGCGCGGTGCCCGGCTCGGTCGTGCGGCGCGGCGCGCATGTCGCCAAGGGCGCGATTCTGATGCCCAGCTTCGTCAATATCGGCGCCTATGTCGGTGAGGGTACGATGGTCGACACTTGGGCGACCGTGGGCAGCTGCGCACAGATCGGCAAGAACGTCCATCTGTCGGGCGGCGCGGGCATCGGCGGCGTGCTGGAGCCGCTGCAGGCGGGGCCGGTCATCATCGAGGACGGCGCGTTCATCGGCGCGCGGGCCGAAGTCGCCGAGGGCGTTCGCGTCGGTGAGGGCGCGGTGCTGTCGATGGGCGTCTATCTGGGCGCTTCGACCAAGATCATCGATCGCGAGACGGGCGAAGTCTTCCGCGGCCATGTGCCGCCTTATTCGGTGGTGGTGCCCGGCACGACGCCTTCGGTGGATGGCAAGCCGGGCCTGTACTGCGCGGTGATCGTCAAGCGCGTCGATGCACAGACCCGCTCGAAGACCAGCATCAACGACCTGCTGCGCGACTGATTCTAGCAAGCCCCTCCCGCCTGCGGGAGGGGCTTAAGGTTCACGCGAAGCCGCGAAGTCGCGAAGAAGAATGAGTTTCGCGCGGAGGCGCGGAGAACGCAGAGGTGTTGGGCACGGCGACAGCCTTCATCCTGCCTAATTTGCCTGTGAAAAAAACAGAACGATCGCCCAGCGCGACCCTCCTCCGCGTCTCCGCGCCTCCGCGCGAACCAAAATCTTTTCTGCTTCGCGTCTTCGCGGCTTCGCGTGAACCAAATTACAATCCCACCCGCTTGGCCAGCCACCGCGCCGCCGCTTCCGGGCTTTCCTTGGCCGCGTCATTCCGGTCGACCCGGTAGTTCGCCTCGCGCATCGCCTCGACCGGAATGCGGTTCAGCATCGGGCGCAGCGCCTCCACGAATTTCGAGTCGCCGGCGCGATCCTTCGCCACCAGCAACACCGCGTCATAGCCGGGGATCGCCCGCTTCGGATCGCTCAGCACCGTCAGTCGATCCGCCGCGATCCGCCCGTCCGAGGAAAAGGCGGAGATGACATCCGCCCGCCCGCTATCCAGCGCGCGGTACATGAAGGTTGGGCTGTACGGCGTCATGCCGGCGAAATGCAGCGCATAGGCATCGCGCACCGCCGCCCATTCGGGCCGGTCGAGAAATTCCAGATCGCTGCCCAGTTTCAGGCGCGGCGCGACCCCCGCCAGATCGCTCAGCGAGCGCACGCCCAGCCGGTTCGCCAGCGGCGTCTTCATCGCAAAGGCATAGGCATTTTCGAACCCCAGCGGCCCCAGCATCGTGACATCGCGGGTCGCCGTCCATTGTTCGAGGGCCGCCAGCATCGCGTTTCGAGCCGGGGAATCATGCCGGTGCATCGCGGTGGTCCACAGCGTCCCCGCATAATCGACATAGACGTCCACCCGGCCCGCCGCCGTCGCCTCGAACGCCACCGCCGAACCCAGCCCGTCGCGATAGCTGACCGAATAGCCGGCACGGGTCAGACGGTCGCCGATCAGCCGGGCGAGGATATATTGCTCCGAAAAGTTCTTGGCGCCGATCACCACCTCGCGGCGCGGCTCGCCCCGATGCGGCCAGAGCGGTTGCGTCGCCAGCCCGCAGCCGAGCGCCAGCGCGACCAGCCCGCCGATCCACAGGCCCCGCTTGCGACGTGCCAGACCCCGCTCGATCAGCCCGATCAGCGCATCGACTGCCAGCGCCAGCGCCGCCGCCGCCACGCATCCGGCCAGCACCAATGTCCAGGCCTGGGTCTGCAGCCCGGCAAAGATCATATCGCCGAGCGACGGCTGCCCGACCGTGGTGGACAGCGTGGCCGCGCCGATCGTCCACACCGCCGCCGTCCGGATACCGGCCGCCAGCACCGGCGCGACCAGGGGGGCCTCGACCAGACGCAGCTTCTGGCCCCGTGTCATCCCCACGGCGTCGGCGGCCTGCAACACCGCCGGATCGAGCCCGAGCAGCCCCGTCACCCCGTTTCGCAGGATCGGCAACAGCGCATACAGCGTCAGCGCCAGCAAGGACGGCAGGAAACCCAGCGCCGGTATCCCGCCGCCGACCAACCCCGACAGGCTGAGCAGCACGGGATAGAAGAGCGCAAGCAGGGCCAGCGCCGGAATGGTCTGCACCAGACTTGCCAGGCCCAGCGCGACCCGCGACAGGCCCGGTCGCCGCGCACAGGCAAAGGCCAGCGGCACCGCAATGACGATGCCGAGCAGCAGCGCGGCCATGCTGACCAGCACATGCTGGGCGAGGAGCGGGGGTATGCGCGACAGGGCGTCGAGGAAACCGCTCATGCCCGCAGCGCCGCCAGCCGCTCGGCCTGGTGCCGGGGCACCGCCATCAGCGCTTGCGCCGCCGCGCCGCCTTCGCCCGCGACCAGTTGCGCGGGCGTGGCGTCGGCGACGATCCGCCCGCGCTCCATCACCAGCACCCGGTCCGCCGTCAGCAGCGCCTCCGCCATGTCATGGGTGACGAGCAGCGTCGTCAGCCCCAGTCTTTCATGAAGCGCCACCAACCGCCCCGCCACCGCATCGCGGGTCACCGGGTCGAGCGCGCCCAGCGCTTCGTCGAGCAACAGGATCGGCGGTTCGGTCGCCAGGGCGCGGGCGATCGCGACCCGCTGGCGCTGACCGCCGGACAGGGCATCGGGCATGCGGTTCGCCACATCGCGGGGCAGGTCGACCAGATCGAGCATCTCCTCCACCCGTCCGCCTGTCGTGCGTCCGGTCAGGCGGAAGCCGATCGCGATATTGCCCGCCACCGTCATGTGGGGGAACAGGCCATGCTGTTGAAAGACATAGCCGATTCGGCGGCGCAGGGCGTGGGGCGGCTCCGCCATGACGTCGCGTCCGTCGATGAGGACGCGACCGCTATCGGGTGTTTCCAGCCGATTGATCGTCCGCAGCAAAGTCGATTTGCCCGATCCCGACGCACCGACCAGCGCGACGAACGTACCGCGCGCGATCGTCAACGACACATGATCGACCGCCGTCACCGCGCCATAGCGGCGGCACAGATGGTCGAGCACGATCATCGGGTCGGGCATGGTGGGCGATCATGAGGATGCAACATGGATCGGTCAAACGCCCCGATCACCCTTTCCGCCGCAGGCGTCGAAGCTTTCGGACTGTTCCTCGTCCATTCGGCGCGATAAGGCATGTAAAACATGTTCAACAAACGCCTTGGCGTCAGGAGAGTTATGAGCCAGATCGACCATCAGACCGCCAGCGACGTCCTCGACCGGGTCCTCGTCTTAGAAATGGTGCGGGTGACCGAGGCGGCGGCGATCGCCGCGTCCACGCTGGTCGGTCGGGGCGACGAAAAGGCGGCCGATGCGGCTGCGGTCGAGGCGATGCGCGCCGCGCTCAACGAACTCGACATGGACGGCACCGTCGTCATCGGTGAGGGCGAGCGCGACGAGGCGCCGATGCTGTTCATCGGCGAAAAGGTCGGCACCGGTCAGGGGCCGGAGATCGACATCGCGCTCGATCCGCTGGAGGGCACGACCATCTGCGCCAAGGCGGGGCCGAACAGCCTGGCGGTGCTGGCGATCGCGGAGAAGGGGCATCTGCTCAACGCGCCCGACGTCTATATGGACAAGATCGCGGTCGGCCCCGGCTATCCGGCGGGCGTCATCGACCTGGATCGCAGCCCCAGCGACAATATTCGCGCCATTGCCGAGGCCAAGGGGGTGAAGCCCGGCGATATCGTGGTCTGCGTGCTCGACCGTCCGCGTCACGAAGGGCTGTTCGCCGAGTTGCGGTCGCTGGGTTGCGGCGTGGTGCTGATCGGTGATGGCGATGTGGCGGGCGTGATTGCGACCACCGACCCGGAAACGACGATCGACGTCTATATGGGGTCGGGCGGCGCGCCGGAGGGAGTGCTGGCCTGCGCCGCGCTGCGCTGCGTCGGGGGGCAGTTCAAGGGGCGGCTGCTGTTCCGTAATGACGCCGAGCGGTCTCGTGCGCATAAATGGGGCGTGACCGATCTCGACAAGCAATATGACCTGACCGAACTGGCGCAGGGCGACTGCATCTTCGCGGCGACCGGCGTGACCGATGGCTCGCTGCTGGCGGGTGTGAAGCGGCACGCCAAAGTGATGACGACCGAGAGCGTCGTGATGCGCGCCTCGTCCGGCACGGTCCGCTGGGTGAAGGGGCAGCATCGCCTATGATCCTCGCCGCCGTCCTCCTCTTCGCCTCGCTGGCGGGGATATGGTGGTTTCAGAAGGGCGATCTGGGCGAGTATCGGCGATTCAAGGCGCTGAACGATGGTCATTCGCGCCGGATGCGGTTCCGGCTGTGGCTGGCTCGTTCGGCGCTCGCCTTTCTGGCGCCGGTGCTGGTCGGACTGCTCCTGCTCGGGCGGCTGGATGCGATGGCGGTCATGCCGGGCGAGTTTGGCGGGCTGGCGGGTGCGATGCCGTCGATCTTCCACGACGACGATGCGATACGGCCGATGCTGATCGGCGGTGCGGTCGGCGGGTTGGTGGCGGCGGCGGTGCTGGCACGCCTGCGCAAGCGCAAGCCGCTGGGCGATGTGTCGGCCCTTCTTCCCCGCGAACGGCGCGAACTGAAATATGGCGCGGCGCTCAGCGTGATGGCGGGCGTGACGGAAGAGGCGTTTTTCCGCCTCTATCTACCGCTGTTGATCGCAATGGTGACGGGGCAGGCGGGGGTCGGTTTCCTGGCGTCGCTCCTGCTGTTCGGGGCGATGCATCGCTATCAGGGGTGGGCCGGGATCATCGCCACCACCGCCCTGGGGGCGGTGATGACCGGGCTGTACCTGATGACCGGGGCCTTGTGGGTGGTGATGCTGGTCCATGTGTTGGTGGACCTGAACGGCCTCGTCGTCACGCCATTGCTGAGCGGGACGCTACGCCGTTGAAGGCGGAACGGTGTGCTTGCCAGAGGCCCCAGCCTGCGCTGGGGCGACGTTCGAGAGGATCAGTTCTTCAGCCGCCAGCCGGTGCGGAAGATCCAGCCGATCCACGCCAGACATGCCAGCAGAAACAGCCCCGTCACGCCCAGGCTGACCCCCGGCGTCACGTCCGACGTGCCGAAGAAGGTCCAGCGGAAGCCGTTGATCAGATAGACGACCGGGTTGAACAGCGTCACCGTCCGCCATGGCTCGGGCAGGATCGTCACCGAGTAGAAGGCACCGCCCAGAAAGGTCAGCGGCGTGACGATCAGCAGCGGAATGACCTGCAACTGCTCGAACCCGCGCGCCCAGATGCCGATCGCGAAGCCGAACAGCGAAAAGGTCACTGCCACCAGCAGAAGATAGAAGATCATCGCGATCGGGTGGAGGATCGACAGGTCGACGAACAGATAGGCGGTGGCGAGGATGACCAGCCCGATCACCATCGACTTGCTCGCCGCCGCGCCGACATAGCCCAGCACCGTTTCGATCGGTGACAGCGGCGCGGACAATATCTCGTACATGGTACCGGTGAATTTGGGCATGTAGATGCCCAGGCTCGCATTCAGGATGCTTTCCGAGAAGATGGAGAGCAGCATCAGCCCCGGCACGATGAACGCGCCATAAGGAACGCCCGACACCTGGTTCATTGCCGATCCGATCGCGGTGCCGAACACCACGAAGTACAGCGTCGTGGTGATGACCGGCACCATCAGGCTGGTCCACACGGTCCGCCGGAACCGCGCCATCTCGAAGCGATAGATCGCCCATATGCCATGCAGGTTCATGCGCGCGTCCCCTCGACCAGATCGACGAAAATATCCTCCAGCGAGGATTTGTAGGTTTCCAGATCGACGAACCCGATTCCCAGTTCGCCCAGCATCCGCAACAGCGAGGGGATGCCCGTATGCTCGGCCCGCGCATCGAAGATGTAGCGAAGCCGCTTGCCGTCATCCTCCAGCGCCAGGTGCCATTCGGCCAGCGCGGGCGGGATCGCCGCCATCGGCTCGGCCAGCGTCAGCACCATTTCGCGCTTGCCGAGCTTCTTCATCATCTCGGCCTTTTCCTCGACCAGGAGCAGGCGGCCCTTGGCGATCACGCCCACCCGGTCGGCCATTTCCTCGGCCTCCTCGATATAATGGGTGGTCAGGATGATGGTGACGCCGCGCTCGCGCAGACGGTGGACCAGCTTCCACATGTCGCGGCGCAGCTCGACATCGACGCCCGCGGTGGGTTCGTCGAGGAACAGCAGGTCGGGTTCGTGCGACAGCGCCTTGGCGATCAGCACCCGGCGCTTCATACCGCCGGACAACTCCATCAGCTTGGCATGGCGCTTGTCCCACAGCGACAGGTCGCGCAGCACCTGCTCGACATAAGCGGGGTTGGGTGCCCTGCCGAACAGGCCCCGGCTGAAATTGACCGTGTCGATGACCCGCTCGAACATGTCGACCGACAGTTCCTGCGGCACCAGCCCGATTTTCCGCCGCGCACCCTTATAATCGCGCAGGGCGTCATGCCCGTCGACGCGGATCGCGCCCGCAGAGGGGGTGACGATGCCGCACACGATCGAGATCAGCGTCGTCTTGCCCGCGCCATTGGGGCCGAGCAGCGCGAAAATCTCGCCGCGCCGGATGGTCAGGTCGACCGGCTGGAGCGCGGTCACCCCGCTCTTATAGGTCTTGGTCACGCCCTCGACGGACAGGATCGGGTCGGTCATGCGGCAGTCCCCCGTTGGAAGATCGCCGCTTTATCAACCGTTTCGCGCGGCGGCGATGGCCTTTTGCAATTCCTCGAGCGGCAGCGCACCCGACAGGATGCGGTTGCCGACGATCCAGCTCGGCGTGCCGGTCAGACCCAATCGTCCCGCAGCCTCGAGATTGCGCCGGATTTCGGCATCGGCCTGGGGCTGGAAGGCGGCCATCTTGCTCATGTCGACGCCCGCCTTGGCCGCCGCCGCCGCGATGGTCGCGTCGCTGACCGGCCCCCCGGCGTAGAGCGCGTCATGGAATGCGGCGAACTTGCCTTGCGCCGCGGCGAGCAGGCTGGCGCGCGCCGCGGCCTTGCTCGACGGCGCGAGGATCGGCAATTCGCGATAGACGATGCGGAGCTTGGGATCAGCGTCCGTCAATTGCTTGAGCAGCGGCAGGCTGGCCCGGCAATAGCCGCAATTATAGTCGTAGAACTCGACCAGCGTCACATCGCCCTTGGGATTGCCGGTATAGGCGCTGCCGAAGGGCTTGGTCAGGTCGCCACCGATGGCGGCCACCGCCTTGCTCTGTTCGCGATCCTGAAGCCGCTGCATCGCTTCCGGAATGATTTCGGGATGGTCCAGCAGATAGGCGCGCACGCTGTCGCCCGATGCGCCGCCGGGCGCGACCAGCGGGGCCAGCGCCAGTGCGGTGCCGCCGCCGACCAGGCCACCGACGACCGCCACCGCGGCCAATGTCTTCACGCCCATTAGCGGCGCTTCTTCTTCGAACTGGCGGCGGCGTCGGCAGAGGTCATGGCAATATCCTGCGCCCGAATCCATTCGGACGTGTTGGGGGTGAGGTTGGCGAGCGCGTAGCGTGCGCTCTGGATGGCGGTGCGCGTGTCGCCCATCATGCTGGCCCGCTCGGCGGTGGCCAGCGCGGCGCGCGGCGTGTCGCCCAGCTGCTCATAGGCGGTGCCGAGCTGGACCCAGGCGAACGGATTGTCCTCGTCCCGCTGGACCGCGACCTTCAGCACCTTCACCGCTTCGGGCAGGTTGCGCTTGTCCTCGGTCGCGATCAGCGCATGGCCGAAGGTGGTGGCGATCAGCGCATTCTGGCCCGATCCCATGGTCGCGGCGCGCAAGGGGGCCAGCGCGTCCTGCGGCTTGCCCGCCTCCAGCAGGATCTGGCCCTGGATTTCCTGGAAATAGGGATCGTTGGGATCCTTGGCGATCAGCGCGCTCGCCTCGGCATCGGCTTTGTCGGGATAGGCGGCCTTGTGATAGGCATAGGCGCGGGCATAATGCGCATAGACCGACTGGTCGCTGTCGGGGAATTTCTGCAACGTCGTCTCGGGCGGCGAGATATAGCCGTACAGCTTGGCCTTCACCCGCAGAAAGCGTTCCTGCAATTTGGGGTCGATCGGCTTGTTCCAGGCGGGTGAGGCCTGAAGATCGGCGGTCAGCGCCTGGATACGCGTCGAAGAAAGCGGGTGGGTCTGGGCGAACGGATCGATATTGACATAGCCATAGCGATATTGCTGGTTCTGCAACTTCTTGAAGAAGCTCAGCATTCCCTTGCCGGTCACACCCGCGGTCGTCAGGTAGCGCGCGCCCGCCGCGTCGGCGGCCGATTCCTGATTGCGGGTGAAGGCCAGTACCTGGCCCATCGCCGCCTGCTGCCCCGCCGCGAGCACGCCCATGCCCGCCGCACCGCCGCCCATGGCGATGGTGGCGAGGCCCAGCACCATCGACAGCAATTGCATCTTCATGGCGGGCTTCATCGCCTGCTCGCTGAGGATGACATGGCCGTCGGCGATATGGCCCAGCTCGTGCGCGACGACGCCCTGGACCTCGTTCACATTGTCCGCCGCCTGGAGCAGGCCGGAATGGACATAGACGATCTGCCCGCCCGCGACGAAGGCGTTGATCGAATCGTCGTTGATCAGGACGATCTTCACGTCACGCGGGGACAGCCCGGCCGCCTTGATCATCGGCGCGGACATGTCGGCGAACAGCGATTCGGTTTCGGCATCGCGCAAGATGGACTGCGCGGCGGCGGGTTGCGCCCAGAGCAGGATCGTGGCGGCGAAGGCGGCGATCAGACGCTTCATGCTTCCTCTATCGGCGGGTCGGCCTGCGGACACAACCGGCTTTGCAATTGGGGCGGGACCGGTCAGCCTTGGCATCGGGCGACTGAACGCCCGGCGAACGAAAGGGGTGGCACGATGATGATGGCGATGATCGCCGATCGACCGGTCAGGCCATGGGTCGCGCCCATGCCCGACCTGCCAGGCTGCCCGATCAAGGGGGCGGGACCCGAGATGCGGCGGATGGCCGACCTTCCCCCTTCGGTCCGGCAGGCTCTGCGTCATGCGATAGGGGACCCCGTCGCAGAGGCGGGTTCGCCGTTCAACGGATCCGACATCGTGTCGCCCGGCTCACCGCCGCGAACGCGATTCCTGCGCGCCTATCGCGTGCGCGACCTGTGGCTGGTCTGGGTCGAGCAGGGCGGCATCGCGCATGTCTTTCGCCTGCTGGCGTTTCGCGATGGCCCGCATGGGGCAAGCGCGCCGGTGCCGATGCCGCTTGGAGGCCGGGCGAAGCTATGCACCGCGTCGCGGGCGATCGGGGAGCGGTGATAGGCTTCGGGCCGGATCGATTGGCGCGAGGAGCGGCCTCCCCAAACAAAACGCCCCCCTTCCGCGGGGAAGGAGGGCGTTTCGCGTTTGAGAGTGGCGGGGATCAGGCGCCGAAGGTGCGCTGCCACCAGCCGCGACGCGGCGTCTCGGACGAGGTCGCATCGGCTTCCGCCGGTTCGGCCGCCGGAGCGGGTTCGGCTTCGACCGCAGGCGCTTCCTCGGCCACCGGCTCGGCGGCGACCTTCGGAGCGGCCTTCTTGCGGACGCGCTTGGGCTTGGCGGGGACTTCCGCTTCGGGGGCGGGGGCCTCTTCAACGACCGGCTCGGCGGCGACCTTGGGGGCAGCCTTCTTGCGGACGCGCTTGGGCTTGGCGGGGGCTTCCGCCTCCGCTGCGACCGCAGGAGCTTCCTCGACGACCGGCTCGGCGATCGGGGCTTCCGCCACCGGCGTCTCGACCGTCTCGGTCACCGCCGGAGCGGCCTTGCGAGCGCGCGGGCGACGGCGGGTCTTGGGGGCTTCAGTCGCCTCCGCCTCGGCCACCGCGAGCGGCGTCGTCACCGGTGCGGCATCGCCCGCCTCGATCGGCTCTTCGACGGACAGCGGCGCTTCGGCGACGTCGTTTTCGCCAGCGGTTTCGGTCGAAGCCTCACCGGCCTCCGTCGCGCCATTGTCCTGGCGACGGCCACCGCGACGACCGCGACGACCCCGGCGGCGGCGGCCACCTTCGCGCGCTTCGCCCGCTTCGGTCTCGCCAGTCTCGGCCTCACCAGCCTCGACGTCGTTCGCCTCGACCGTCTCGTCCTCGACCTCGTCGGTTTCTTCGAGTTCGGTGTGCTCGCCATTATCGGCCTCTTCGCCCTGCACGGCGTCTTCCGCCCCGCCGCGATTGCGACGTCCGCGACGACGGCGACGGCGCTTGCGGCCACCGCCTTCACCGTCCTCACGCGATTCGCGAGGCGCAGGGGCTTCGGTCGCTTCTTCCTCGACCTCTTCCTCTTCTTCCTCCTCGATCTCGTCGATCAGATCGTCCTCATCCTCCTCGACGGGCAGGAGCATGTCGATCTTGGGCGCATAGGCCGGCGGCGGGCCCGATGCCTCGACCGTCATGCGCGCGCCCTCTTCCTCGCGGTCGGGGATGATCTCGACGGTCACGCCGTAGCGATCCTCGATCTCGGCGATGTCCGCGCGCTTGCGGTTCAGCACATAGACGGCGGCTTCCTGGCTGGCGCGCAGCGTCAGGATCGAGCCGCGGCCGCGTGCGGCCTCGTCCTCGATCAGGCGCAGCGCCGACAGACCCGACGACGACGCGGTGCGGACCAGGCCAGTGCCCTCGCAATGCGGGCAGGGGCGGGTCGAGGCTTCCAGCACGCCGGTGCGCAGCCGCTGGCGACTCATCTCCATCAGGCCGAACGACGAGATGCGGCCGACCTGGATACGGGCGCGATCATTCTTCAGCGCCTCCTTCATCGCCTTCTCGACCTTCCGGACATTGGAGTTGTTGTCCATGTCGATGAAGTCGATGACGACGAGGCCCGCCATGTCTCGCAGACGCAACTGGCGCGCGATTTCCTGCGCGGCTTCCAGGTTGGTCGCGGTTGCGGTCTGCTCGATATTATGTTCGCGGGTCGAACGGCCGGAGTTGATGTCGATCGAGACCAGCGCCTCGGTCGGGTTGATGACCAGATAGCCGCCCGATTTCAGCTGCACGACCGGATTGTACATCGCGGCGAGCTGATCCTCGACATGCGCGCGCTGGAACAGCGGCACGGCGTCGGCATATTGCTTCACCCGGCGGGCATGGGCGGGCATCAGCAGGCGCATGAAGTCCTTCGCCTGGCGATAGCCTTCCTCGCCCTCGACGATCACTTCCTCGATCTCGCGGTTGTAGATGTCGCGGATCGCGCGCTTGATCAGGTCGCTGTCGCCATAGATCAGCGCGGGCGCCGACGAATGCAGCGTCTTTTCGCGGATGCCGTCCCACAGCCGCGCCAGATAGTCGAAGTCGCGCTTGATCTCGGTCTTGGTGCGCTGGAGCCCGGCGGTGCGGACGATGCAGCCCATGGTCGAGGGCAGCGCCATGTCCGCCATGATCGACTTCAGCCGCTTGCGATCGGCCGCGTTCGAAATCTTGCGGCTGATCCCGCCGCCATGCGACGTGTTGGGCATCAGCACGCAGTAACGGCCCGCCAGCGACAGATAGGTGGTCAGCGCCGCGCCCTTGTTGCCGCGCTCTTCCTTGACGATCTGGACCAGCAGCACCTGGCGGCGATGGATGACGTCCTGGATCTTGTAGCGGCGGCGCAGATTCTGGCGACGCTGGCGCAGCGCCTCGACCTGATCGTCGTTGACGGTCGACTTTTTGGGGCGCGGGGCGGCGTCACCATCCTCGTCGTCGTGATGGTCGTCGGCGTGATCGTCCTCGCCTTCGCCGTCCAGATCCTCCTCATCCTCGGCGTCGAGTTCGGCGCGCAGCGCGGCCTCTTCGGCGGCATGCTCGGCCTCTTCGCGGAGCAGGGCTTCGCGATCTTCCTTGGGGATCTGGTAATAGTCGGGGTGGATTTCCGAAAAGGCCAGGAAGCCGTGACGGTTGCCGCCGTAATCGACGAACGCCGCCTGCAGCGACGGTTCGACGCGGGTCACCTTGGCGAGGTAGATATTGCCCTTGAGCTGCTTGCGCTCGGCCGATTCGAAGTCGAATTCCTCGATCCGGTTACCCTTGACGACGGCCACGCGGGTTTCTTCCCGGTGGCGTGCGTCGATCAGCATACGCGTGGTCATTATGAAGTCTCCACGCGCGCGTCGGGCCCAGTGGCAGCCGTCGCGCGCGGTAAATAAGGTGGGCGGCGGCGCGGGGCGCCGGTCCGCTGGAAAAAACGGAATGCGTGTCGGCCGCAGCCACAGCGCCGGCAACGGGGCCGGTGCGGACCCACGACACCGCGATCCCGCCGGCAAAGGCCGGTCGGTCAGCGGGGTGGATCATATGCGTCATGCGAGCGTCAACCTGATTGGTCCGGGCGCGAATCGGATCGCCGTCCCGGTCCTTTTTGGAGATGGCCCCGTCCCGATCGTTTGGGAGAGGTGATCGAGGCCGGGGTCCACCGGATTGCTAGCATCATCGGAACGTTTGCGCAACAGGCGGGAATCTGCCGTTTTTGCCGCGACCAAAATGCCGAATTGCCGGTTAACCAATTGTGGAAAGTCCCGCGTCAGCCACGGTCCATTATGCCCGACTGTCGACCTATGAGGTCGCCAAAAAGGGTGTGCGGTAATGGCTTTTCGCTGGACCAGCGGCGGGCGGGCGCGGCATGGTTGCCGGGTCGTGTTGATGCTGTTTGCTTTTCTGTTCGGGCTGCTCACGCCCGTCAGCGCGTTCGCGGCCACGGTGCAGAAGGTCGTGGTGCGGGGGGCGCAGTTGCTTATCCGGTTCGATTCGCCGGTCAAGCGTGCGCGCAGCGTCATGCTGAACGAGCCGCGCCGGGTGGCGATCGACGTGACCGGGGCTTCGCCGGGCAGGATTCCGGCCAGCGAGGGCGCGGTACGCGGGCTAACTCAGAGTTTGGTCAGGCCGGGCGTCACCCGGCTGACCTTCGCCCTGGCCCAGGACGCGGCGATCTTCGACGGCGGGTTCGATGACGAAGCGCGGCAATTGTCGCTGACCCTCAAGCCAGTGAACAAGGGCTACACCCAGGCGAGCTTTGCCGGTGCGCTCGACTTCTTCCCGTTCCATTTTCAGCGCAAGCCGAACTACACCCTGACCGTCCCCGTGCCGAGCCCCTCGCGCACACTGCCCCTGCCGCGCGTTCGGGGGGCGGACAATCGCCCGCTGGTGGTGATCGATGCGGGCCATGGCGGGGTCGATCCCGGTGCGATCAATCCGCAGACGGGGCTTCGCGAAAAGGACGTGACGCTCGCCATCGCCAAGGCGATTCGCGATACGCTGGTCGCGTCGGGGCGGGTGCGCGCGGCCCTGACGCGGGAGGACGACCGTTATATCCTCCACCGCGAGCGCTATGGCATTGCGCGGCGGCTGCATGCCGATCTGTTCATCTCGATCCACTGCGACAGTGCGGGCGCGGGCGAGGCGCGCGGCGCGACCGCCTATACCCTGTCCGACGTCGCCTCGGACAAGGAAGCCGCACGGCTGGCGGCGCGCGAGAACAAGGCGGACGTGATCGCGGGGGTTGATCTGGGCGGGAACAGCGACGTCTCCTCGATCCTGATCGACCTGACCCAGCGCGAGACGATGAATGCCTCGGCCAGCTTCGCACGCCTGCTGGGCCGCGAGGCGCAGCCGCTGATCCCGGTCAAGCCGACCTTCCACCGCATGGCCTCGCTGATGGTGCTCAAGGCGCCGGACATGCCGTCGATCCTGTTCGAGACGGGCTATATCTCCAACATGCAGGACGCGGCCTTTCTCGACAGCAAGGATGGCCGGGAGCGGATCGCGCAGGCGGTGTTGCAGGCGGTGGAGGTTCACTTCGCGCGGCGGATGGCGGCGCGGTAGGGGGCGACATTGTAGTCGACGCCGCCAGCCGCCTCTTCGACCGGTGATATTCTGAGTAAAGCCGGGTAAAGAGGGCCTCGTCTCATGACGGCCCACCGGGCAGGCATCTGGCCGCGCTCGTCGGATCGGCGTAAGGGCCCTGCCATGATCCGCGTCTGTGCCCTGTATCGTTTTGCCAGCTTCCCCGACCCCGCCGCGCTGCGCGCACCGTTGCTCGCCGTCGCCGAGGCCAACGGGATTCGCGGTACGCTGCTGCTCGCGAACGAGGGGATCAACGGGACTGTCGCGGGCACCCACGACGCCATCGAGGCGCTGCTTGCGCATATCTGCACGCTGCCCGGCTGTGCCGATCTGGATTATAAGGACTCGACCGCCGAGACCATGCCGTTCCACCGGATGAAGGTGCGGTTGAAGCGTGAGATCGTGTCGATGGGTGTCGAGGGTATCGACCCGACGCGCGAGGTCGGCACCTATGTCGCGGGCGAGGAGTGGAACGCGCTGATCGCCGATCCGCAGATCGTCCTGATCGATACGCGCAACGATTACGAGGTGGCGATCGGCACGTTCGACGGTGCGGTCGATCCCGGCACGAAGAGCTTTCGCGACTTCCCCCGCTGGTTCCGCGAGAATCGCGACGAGCTGATGGCGGGCAAGTCCAGGGTCGCGATGTTCTGCACCGGCGGCATACGCTGCGAAAAGGCGACCGCCTTCCTGAAGGCGGAAGGGGTGGAGGACGTCTTCCACCTCGATGGCGGCATCCTGAAATATCTGGAGACCATGCCCGAGGCGCAGAGCCGCTGGCAGGGCGAATGCTTCGTGTTCGATGCCAGGGTGGCGGTCGGACATGGGCTGGCGCAGGGAAGCCACGTGCTGTGCCATGGGTGCCGGATGCCCGTTGGGCCGGAGGACCTCGCCTCGCCGCTTTATGTCGAGGGGGTGAGCTGCCCCGCCTGCCACGGCACGCGCGATGCGGAGCGGCTGGCCGCCTATGCCGAGCGGCATCGGCAGGAACGGCTGGCGGCGGCGCGAGGCGAGGCGCATGTCGGCGCGCGCTATCCCGATCCGGGCGAGCCGCGCGACGAACCGCCCGGCTGCTGATGCCCAAGTAAAGTCAAGCGGGTGGCAAGCGGGGGCGAACCTGCTACACGGTCCCGCGCAAAGCCATGGCCGTCGAACCTTCTTCCCCGCCCGCAACCCCTGAAACGTCGCGTCGTCCCCTGTGGAAGCGGTGGTGGGTTCGGCTGCTCGCCGCGCTCGCGCTGCTCCTGGCGATCGGGGCGGGGGTGTTCTGGTTCCTGTTTATGCGCGACCTGCCCTCGGTCGATGCGCTCAAGGCCTATGAGCCGCCGCTGCCCACCCATGTCCGTGGCATCGACGGCGCGCCGATCCAGTCCTATGCGCGCGAGCGCCGGGTCGAATTGTCGTTCCGCGAATATCCGCCGCTGCTGATCCGCGCCTTTCTGGCGGCGGAGGACAAGAGCTTCTTCGAGCATGGCGGCGTCGATTATCCGGGGCTGGCGGGTGCGGTGCTCGATTATGCCAAGAAGTTCGGCACCGGCCGGCGCGCGCGCGGCGGATCGACCATCACCCAGCAGGTCGCCAAGAATCTGCTGATCGGCAACGCCTATTCCCCGACGCGCAAGATCCGCGAGGCGATCCTCGCCTATAAGATCGAGAATGCGCTGACCAAGCAGCAGATCCTGGAACTCTATCTGAACCAGATCGCGCTGGGGCGGAACGCCTTTGGCGTCGAGGCGGCGGCGCATGCTTATTTCGACAAGGAACTGGATGAGCTGACGCTGGGGCAGATGGCCTATCTGGCGCTGCTGCCCAAGGGGCCATCCAATTACGATCCCGTCCGCCACCCCGACCGCGCGCTGGAGCGCCGCGCCTATGTGCTGGGCGAGATGTTGCGCAACGACTTCATCACCCGTGCGCAGTATCAGGCGGCGATGGATGAGCCGTTGGGCACGGTGCTGCGCCGGACCCCCAAATATGCGCAGGTCGGCGGCTATTTCGTCGAGGAAGTCCGCCGACAGTTGATCAAGCGCTATGGCGAAAAGGCCGAAAGCGGGCCGAACAGCGTCTATGACGGCGGGCTGTGGGTGCGCACTTCGCTCGATACGCGGCTTCAGGATCTGGCGGCCGAGGCGCTGCGCGACGGACTCGTCCGGTTCGACGCCGGGCGTGGCTGGCCCGGGCCGATCCGCCACGAAGAGGTGGAGGACGGCAACTGGCAGCAGGTGCTGCTGAACACCAATATCGGTCTCGATTATCGCGACTGGCGGGCCGGGATCGTCACCGCCAAGGATTCGGGGCAGGCGACGATCGGTTTCGCCAATGGCCGCACCGGCACGCTGCCGCGCAGCCTAGCGCAGATGCCGCGCCGGGGCACGGCGGCGACCGCGTTCAGCGCGCTGAAGGTCGGCGACATCGTTGCGGTCGCGCCGGAGAGCAGCGTGTTCGGCCTGCGCTCGATCCCGCGCATCTCGGGCGGCTTCGTGGTCGAGGAACCTGCCAGCGGCCGGGTGCTGGCGATGCAGGGCGGCTTCGACGCGCGGCTCCAGGCGTTCAACCGCGCCACCCAGGCGCAGCGCCAGCCGGGCTCGACGATCAAGCCGATCGTCTATTCCGCCGCGCTCGACCATGGGATGACGCCCGCCTCGATCATCGTCGACGGCCCCTTCTGCGTCGATCAGGGGGCGAATCTCGGTACGAAATGCTTCCGCAACTTTGGCAATTCGGCCGGGGCCGGGCCGCATACCATGCGTTGGGGCATCGAGCAGTCGCGCAACCTGATGACCGTTCGGACGGCCGCGACCGTGGGCATGAAGAATGTCGTCGCGATGATCAAGCAGATGGGGATCGGCGACTTCCCGCCCTATCTCGCCTATGCGCTGGGCGCGGGCGAGACGACGGTGGGGCAGATGGTCAACGCCTATGCGATCCTCGCCAATAACGGGCGCGGCGGCGATCCCTCGCTGATCGACTTCGTCCAGGACCGGCACGGCAAGGTGATCTGGCCGGAAAATTGGCATGCCTGCGATCGGTGCAACGCCGCCGATTATGACGGCAAGCCAATGCCGCGCCCGATTTCTCGTCAGCGTCAGGTGCTGGACGCGATGACCGCCTATCAGATGGTCCATATCACCGAGGGCGTGATCCAGCGCGGCACCGCGACGGGCTTGCGCGATCTGGGCCGCCCGATGTTCGGCAAGACGGGCACCAACAATGGACCGACCGATGTCTGGTTCGTCGGCGGCACGCCGCAATTCGTCGGCGGCTTGTATCTCGGTTACGACCACCCGCGTTCGCTGGGCGGCTATGCGCAGGGCGGGACGATCGCGGTGCCGATCTTCCGTCAGTTCGCCGAAAAGGCCTATGAGGGACTCGACAAGCTGCCCTTCCGCGCGCCGCCGGGCATTCGCATGGTGCGGATCGACCGGTCGAGCGGACGGCTGGTCTATGGCACCTTCCCGACCGGCGACGATCCCAAGCCCGCGGTCATATGGGAAGCCTTCAAGCCCGAAAGCGAACCGCGCCGTCGCGCCCGCCGGACCCAGGCGACCGTCGAAACGCCGCCGACCCCCACCGGCCCGGCGACGCCCGCGCCGCCGCGCGACAGCGATTTCTTGCAAAGGGAAGGCGGAATCTACTAGCCCGCTTCCCATATAGATCATGTTCGCCCGCCGGGCGGACGCACGACCGATTCGGAGAATATTCATGCGCGCTGAAGCGCAGGCTCATGTCGATACGATCAAGGACGCTTTGGAGCTGCTGCGCCGCTTCCTCGACTGGGACCGCGCGTTGCGCCGCCTGGACGAGTTGAACGCGCGCGTCGAGGACCAGGCGCTGTGGAACGACCCCAAACAGGCGCAGGAGGTGATGCGCGAGCGTCGCCGTCTGGACGAAGCCATCACCGCCACCCGCGCGATCGAGAACGAGCTGTCGGGCACGGTCGAGCTGATCGAACTGGCCGAGATGGAGGGCGACGAGGAGCTGGAGAAGGAAGCCGTCGCCAGCCTGGCCGAACTCGCCAAGCGGGCAGAGGCGGACAAGGTCAAGGCGCTGCTGGCCGGCGAAGCCGACGCCAACGACACCTATATCGAGATCAACTCGGGCGCGGGCGGCACCGAGAGCCAGGACTGGGCCGAAATGCTCCAGCGCATGTATACGCGCTGGGCGGAGCGGCACGGCATGAAGGTCGAGCTGATCGACTATCATGCGGGCGAACAGGCGGGCATCAAGTCGGCGACCCTGCTGGTCAAAGGCGAGAACGCCTATGGCTATGCCAAGACGGAGTCGGGCGTCCACCGGCTGGTCCGCATCAGCCCCTATGACTCCTCGGCGCGGCGGCACACCAGCTTCTCGTCGGTCTGGGTCTATCCGGTGATCGACGACAATATCGAAGTCGAGATCAACGAGAGCGAGCTGCGCATCGACACCTATCGCGCATCGGGTGCGGGTGGTCAGCACATCAACACCACCGACTCGGCGGTGCGTATCACGCACTTGCCCACCGGGATCGTGGTTCAGTGCCAGAATCAGCGGTCGCAGCACAAGAACAAGGCGGAGGCGTATAACCAGCTTCGCGCCCGCCTGTACGAGCGCGAACTGGCCGAGCGCGAGGCGGCGGCGAATGCGCAGAACGCGACCAAGACCGATATCGGCTGGGGTCACCAGATCCGTTCCTATGTCCTCCAGCCCTATCAGCTGGTGAAGGACCTGCGCACCGGCATCACCTCGACCGCGCCGGGCGACGTGCTGGACGGCGATCTCGACCCGTTCATGGCAGCGGCGCTGTCGCAGCGGGTGACCGGCGAGGCTGTCGCCGTGGAAGACGTCGATTAAGATGGGGCGGCGGGGGCCCATCATGGCGGCGGCACTAATCATCGCGCTGGGGGGCGCGGTGGCGGGGTGCGACGGCTCGAAACCGCTGATCCAGCAGCGCGACGACGATGACGACAAGGTCGGCCCCTTTCCGGCGGCGGACCGGCCGGTCGCCGATGTCGTCTCGTCACGCTGGTCGAGCGAGGATGCGCGCGACCGGCTGCGCGAGGCGGATCAGGTGATGGACCGGGCGCGGATCGATCCCGGCATGACCGTCGCCGACATCGGCGCGGGCGAAGGCTATTACACCGTCCGCCTGGCGCAGCGGGTCGGCAAGACCGGCCGCGTCCTGGCCGAGGACATCGTCGCCGCCTGGCGCGACCGGCTGGCCGAGCGGGTCTCGCGCGAGCGGCTGGACAATGTCAGCGTCCGGCTGGGCGAGCCCGCCGATCCCAAGCTGCCGCCGAACAGTTTCGACCGGGTGCTGATGGTGCATATGTATCATGAGATCGAGCAGCCTTATGAGTTCCTCTGGCGGCTCTATCCGGCGTTGAAGCCCGACGGGCTGGTCGTGGTGGTCGACGCCAATCGCCGCATCCGTGCCCATGGTACGCCCCCCGCGCTGCTGAAATGCGAGTTCGAGGCGGTGGGCTTCACCCAGGTCTCGTTCGAGAACATGCCCTCGGCCGGCGGGTATCTGGCCGCGTTCCGGGCGACCCGGCCGCGTCCCGAACCGGCCGCCATCCGCCCCTGCCGAGCGAAGGAAAACTAAGTCACCGCTGCGGCGACAGATTGAATCATGAAAATTTTGTCATACATTGTCCGCTATCGGCGCTGATCGGTGCCGACAGGCCACCGACCAGCATGGGTCGGGGCCCCGCAGATGGAGACGATGATGAACATGCTTTTGGTGGCCGGGCTGATGCTGGGATCGATGGCGGCGTCCGATGGGGCGTTGGAACATCGGATGCAGATGGACCATCATTCCGGCCCGGTCGCGGTCCGTTACAGCGCCGATGTCGGCGTAACCCACAAGCAGATCGGCGCAGTGGCCACCGGCGGTCGGCCCTCGACGCTGCGGTGCCAGTGGAGCGCCAACGTCACCGTCCATCGCGAGGCGAAAGCCGGCACCGGCGCGACCCTGTTGCGAAGCGCGAGCCGTGACGGGGTGATCGAGGGCAGTCGTCCCGGCTGGTGCAGCGCCAACCGCACCGCGATTGCGCAGGAGGTTGCCCGGCGGCAGGACTCGGTCCGCGACCATCTACAGGCGGTCGCACAGGAGGACCATGGCTTGCTGCGCGCCGAGATGGACCGCCTTCATGCCGAGACGCGCGCTGGATGAAGATCAATATGAAGACCATGTGGGCCGCCATCGTCACGGTGGCTCCGATGCTGGCCGCCATGCCTGCCGGCGCGCAGCAGGGCCCCGTGATCGGGGTGGAGCTGAATAGCGACGAGAATCGCCGTGGCCTGAGCTGGAGCGGGGGGCGGGTATCGCCCTCCGCCGATATTTTCGTGACCAGCGGGCCGTTCGAGGCGAGCGGGCGTGTCGTCGCCTTGCGCGAATCGGATCGGCATGGCGGGGCGGGCGTGGTCGGCGACCTGACGCTGGGCGCGGGCACCAGGCTGGGCTCCGTCACCGTGCGGGGGCGGGTGACGGGCCATGTGTTCGGCGGTGCGGCCTTCGACGCCGATTATGTCGAACTGGGCGGCTTGGCGGCCTATACGCTGGGCCCAGTACAGGTCGATGCGGGCGCGGACTATGCGCCGTCGCAGGATGCGATCGGCGGCGACAATCTCTATATTCATGCCGGGGCGCAGGCGGGCATTCCCGGCACGCCCTGGACCCTGTCGGCGGGCGTCGGCCATTCCTCGGGGCAGGTCGACAACGCCTTTCGTTCTGCCCGGCTTCGTCCCGGCGGCGACTATAGCGACTGGCGGCTGGGCGTGGAGCATGTGACCGGGCCGGTGACGCTGGGGCTGGACTATGTCGGGACCGACGTGTCGGAGCGGGACGCCTCCGCCTTCCTGCTGGCCGATGCGCGGCATTCGGGGGACCGGATCGTCGGGCGGGTGCGGTTCGGCTTTTGACGCGACCCGTCCAGGGCCGTCAGGGGCCGCCCTAGAGCAGCCCCTGTTCGCGCAGGCTGACGATCTTGGCACTGGTCACGATCAGGTGATCGAGCAGCACCACGTCGAGGGCGCCCAGCCCCTGCGACAGCCGCCGGGTCAAGGCCAGGTCGGCGACGCTGGGGCAGGTGTCGCCATCGGGGTGGCTATGCGCGATCAGCACCGCGCGCGCGGCGAGCAGCAGCGCGTCCCGCGCGATCCGGACGAGGGGGACCACCACCGAATCCTCACGCCCCCAGGCGTGGCGCAATCCCAATATGGTCCGTTCCCGACTTAAAAAGGCGACGCCGAACGCCTCTTGCCGTCCGCGTGCCAGCCCCGCGAACAGTCGAAACGCGTCATCGCGGGTTTTGATCTGGCGTGGGCTGGGGCGGGAAAGCGACATTTCACGCTCTGCCTCGCGCCGCGCGTCCGGGCATCTTCGTCCCGCTCCGTTCCGGCGCGGCTTGGCGTTCGCGCCGCACGGCGCTAGGCCCAGGTCATGCGGCAATATCTCGACCTCATGGACCGGGTGCTGACCCACGGCGTCCAGCAGATGGACCGGACCGGTACGGGCACCCTTTCGGTTTTCGGCCATCAAATGCGTTTCGACCTGGCCCGGGGTTTCCCGGTGCTGACCACCAAGAAACTCCATCTGCGCTCGATCATCGTCGAACTGCTGTGGTTCCTGCGCGGGGACACCAATATCCGCTGGTTGCAGGAGCGAAAGGTCAGCATCTGGGATGAATGGGCGGATGAACAGGGGAATCTCGGCCCGGTTTATGGCAAACAATGGCGCGACTGGGCGACGGCGGGCGGTCGCCATATCGACCAGATCGCTGAACTGATAGAGCAAATCCGTACCCAACCCGCGTCGCGGCGCCAGATCGTATCCGCCTGGAACCCGGGCGACCTCCATGCCATGGCGCTGGCACCGTGCCACTGCCTGTTCCAGACCCATGTCGCGAATGGCCGGCTGTCGCTGCAACTCTATCAGCGGTCGGCGGATATCTTCCTGGGGGTGCCATTCAACATCGCCTCTTATGCCCTGCTGACCCATATGCTGGCCCAGCAATGCGATCTGGAGGTCGGCGAGTTCATCTGGACGGGTGGCGATTGCCACCTCTATCTGAACCATCTGGACCAGGCGCAGACGCAGTTGGCGCGAGAGCCAGGCGAACTGCCACGGCTGGAAATCCTGCGCCGCCCGGATGCGATCGACGGGTATGAGCCCGAGGATTTCGTGCTGCACGATTATGTCGCGCAACCCCATATCAAGGCGGCGGTGGCGATATGATCACGCTGGTCCTGGCGCGCGCGCGCAACGGCGTGATCGGGCGCGACGGTCAATTGCCCTGGCACCTGCCTGCCGATCTGAAACACTTCAAGGCGCTGACCATGGGGCAGGCGATGATCATGGGCCGCAAGACCTTTGACAGCTTTCCCGCGCCGCTGCCGGGGCGGCGGCACATCGTCCTGACCCGCGACCGTGGCTGGTCCGCGCCGGGGGCAGAGGTGGCACATGATGTCGCAGGCGCGCTGGCGCTGGCGGGGGACGGCGCCATATCCGTGATCGGCGGGGCGGAGATTTTTGCGCTGTTTCGCGAGCAGGCCGACCGGGTCGAGCTGACCGAGATCGACATGGATGCGGAGGGGGATACCGTCGTCCCCCCGTTCATCGGTTGGCGCGAAGTTGACAGAAAGCATTGTCCTGCCTCGGACGGCCGTCCCGCCTATGCCTTTGTGACGCTGACGAGGTAACGGGGCCCCGACAATGGTAAAGATCGGTTAATGACGTTCCCTGAATTTTTTAGCCATCCGTCTTCAATTGCGGCCTGAACGATCGTAAATATCGAATAAGGAGAAAAGATTGCGGCTTTGGCCGACAATCATCTTTAGGGCGGATGCCGCATGATGATCATGGATTGGGAGGGCGACGGCCGAAATGGGCTGAACATCGATCCGCCGGGATTGTTCGACGCCAGTCGCGAGGCGTTGCTGTTCCTCGATCAGCATCGACTGGCCCGCACGACGAACAGCTATGCCTTGGCGCTCCAGGCCGTCCTCCATCCCTATGGCCCATTGGGACAGGAGGTCGCGCGCCGTACCGATGGCGGTATCCGTCTGACCGAGGAGGATGTCGGCAAGCTCATGCCGATGGTCCGCGCGCATGAAGCGATCGAGCCGTTGCCCGACCGCGCGCAACTCGACCGGGACCTCAGCGATCATGCCGAGGCGCTGGACTCGCTGACCAGCGAGGCGCGCCAGATCACCGGCCATTTTACCAGCGACGTCGCCGCCCTGTCGCACGCCCATCGCCGCGACAATGATCTGGGCCCCGATTCGACGGCGATCGCGCTGCTGCTGGAACAGTTGATCGCGCGCATTTCCAAGACCGAGCGCGATCTGGAGGAATTGTCGGGCAGCATCGCGCATCTGCGCACCCGAATCGAATCGGTGCCCCCCAGTGACGACATCGACCTGCTGACCGGGGTGATGAGCCGGACGGGCGCGCGGGCGCTGATCGAGGGATTGGCGGCCGATCCGCATGGCTATGTGATCGCGGCCTGTAGCCTGGACGATCTGGAGGGGATCAACGAGCGCTATGGTCGTCCCGTCGCCGACAATGTCCTGCGGGCCTTCGTCGCCACGCTGCGCCAGGTGAGCGAAGGGGCGGAGATCATCCGCTGGCAGGGCAATTTGTTCGTCCTCGTGCTGCGTGGTCGCCCCCTGTCGATGGCGGCGGGGATGATGGAGGAGGCGCGCGCGGCGATGCAACGCCGGACGCTGCGGCTTCGCGGATCGGGCGAGCCGATCGGCGTCGTCACCATGTCCGCCGGGGTCGCGGTGGGGATCGGCGTGCCGATGCAGGAGACGTTCGACCGTGCCGAAAGGCTGCGCATGCTGGCGGGCGAGGGGATCGGCAACCGCGTCCTGTCGCGCGCCTAGCCAATTCGGTCCGGCCTGCTATAGCGCGCGCCCATGCAGCGAGTTGACGGCGCGGAATCGATCCCGGCGCATCTGGCGGGCGGTATCGTCGCGCTGGGCAATTTCGACGGATTCCATCTCGGTCATCAGGCGGTGGTCGGTGCCGCGGTGGCGCGCGCCCGCGCGGAGGGACGGCCCGCCCTGGTCGCGACCTTCGATCCGCATCCGATCCGCTATTTCAAACCCGATGCCGCGCCCTTTCGGCTGACCACGCTCGACCAGCGCGAGCGGCTGTTCGCGGCGGCCGGGGCCGATGCGATGCTGGTGTTCCGCTTCGATGCCGAACTGGCGGCCTTGTCGGCACGAGCCTTTGTCGAGGAGCGCCTGCTCGGCCGGTTGCGGGTCGGCGGCGTGGTGACGGGCGAAGACTTCACCTTCGGTCGCGGACGCAGCGGTGACATCGCCACCTTGCGCGAATGGGGGCGGGTGCTTGGCTTTTCCACCGATGCGGTCGCGCCGGTGTCGCTGGATGGCGAGACGATCTCCTCGAGTCGAATCCGCACCGCGTTAGTTGCGGGCGATCCACGCACGGCGGCGCGGCTGCTGACTCGGCCCTTCACGATCGAGGGCAGGGTACAGCATGGCGACAAGCTGGGCCGGACGATCGGCTATCCGACCGCCAATCTCGACATGGGGCAATATCTGCGACCCGCCTATGGCATCTATGCGGTGCGCGGGCATCTGGCCGATGGACGGGTGCTGAACGGCGCAGCCAATCTGGGCATCCGGCCCAGCTTCGACCCGCCCAAGGAATTGCTGGAGCCCTATTTCTTCGACTTTGCCGAGGGTCTGTACGGCCAGGCGCTGTCGGTCGAGTTGATCGAATATCTGCGGCCCGAGGCGAAGTTCGATACGCTGGACGCCCTGGTGGCGCAGATGGACGCGGATTGCGCGCGGGCCCGCGCCCTGTTGGCCCATATACCGGCATCGCATAATCCGGCATGACGTGTTAACCTAAACCCGCTAAGGGCGTGTCCCTTATGACCGACGCGCCCGATTATCGCGACACCGTCTTCCTGCCGAAGACCGATTTCCCCATGAAGGCGGGGCTTGCCGCCAAGGAACCGGCGATTCTGGATCGCTGGGCCAGAATGGGGCTGTACGACCGCCTTCGCCGCGAGCGGGTGGGGCGCGAGCGGTTCATCCTGCATGACGGTCCGCCCTATGCGAATGGCGACATTCACATGGGCCATGCGCTCAACAAGGTGCTGAAGGACATCATCGTCCGCTCGCAGAGCCTGATGGGCAAGGACGCGCCTTACGTCCCCGGATGGGACTGCCACGGCCTGCCGATCGAGTGGAAGGTCGAAGAGGCGTATCGCGCCAAGAAGCTGAACAAGGACGAGGTGCCCGTCGCGCAGTTCCGCGCCGAGTGCCGCGCCTATGCGGACAGTTGGGTCGGCACGCAAAAGGCGCAGTTCGAGCGACTGGGCATCATGGGCGACTGGGCCAACCCCTATCTGACCATGACCTATGACGCCGAGGCGGTGATCGCGGGCGAGCTGTTGAAGTTCGCCGAATCGGGCCAGCTCTATCGCGGCGCCAAGCCGGTGATGTGGTCGCCGGTCGAAAAGACCGCGCTGGCCGAGGCCGAGGTCGAATATGAAGACATCGTATCGACCCAGATCGATGTCGGGTTCGAGGTCGCATCCTGCCCCGAATATCCCGATCTGGTCGGCGCGCTGGCGGTCATCTGGACGACGACCCCCTGGACGATCCCGGTCAACCAGGCGCTGAGCTATGGCGAGGCGATCGACTATCTGCACTTCGAATGCGATGGCCGCCGCTATCTGGTTGCCGAGCCGCTGCTGCCCGCCTTCATCAAGCGCACCGGCATCACGATGAAGGGCTTTATCGGTCTGGTGAAGGGGCCGGTGCTGGAAGGCGCGACGGCCAAGCACCCGATGCACGCGCTGGGCGGCTTCTTCGCCAAGCCCCGCCCGTTCCTGGCGGGCGAGTTCGTCACCACCGACGCAGGTACGGGCCTGGTCCACATGGCCCCCGATCACGGCGAGGACGACTTCCTGCTTTGCAAGGCGCATGGCATCGACCCGGTCTTCGCCGTGCAGGGCGACGGCACCTATCGCCCCGACTGGGCCTGGCTGGGCGGCCAGGGCAGCGTCATCAACAAGAAGTTCGTCTCCGCCGAAGGGCCGATCTGTTCGGACCTGCGCGAAGTCGGCGCGCTGCTGTCGGCGTCGGACGATTTCCAGCACAGCTATCCGCATAGCTGGCGTTCCAAGGCCAAGGTGATTTTCCGCGCGACGCCGCAATGGTTCATCCCGATGGACCGGGCCGAGGCGACGTTCGATCCCACGGTGGCGATGGCGAATGTCGATCCGATCTCGGGCGTGACGCCGCTCCTCACCCTGCCGGCGAGCAACGGTGCGACGCTGCGCGAAACCGCGCTCGACGCGATCGAGCGGACCCGCTGGGTGCCCGAGCGCAGCCGCAACCGCATCCGGTCGATGGTGGAGGGGCGTCCCGACTGGGTCATCAGCCGCCAGCGTGCCTGGGGCGTGCCGATCGCGCTTTATGTGAACCGCCAGACCGGCGAATATCTGAACGACAAGTCGGTCAACGCCCGCATCATCGCCGCCTTCCGCGAGGGCGGGGCGGACGCCTGGTTCACCGCCGACCATCAGTCACTGCTCGGGGCCGATTACGCCCTGGCCGATTACGAGCCCGTCAACGACATTCTCGACGTGTGGTTCGACTCCGGCTCGACCCATGCCTTCGTCATCGAGGCGCGCTATGGCGAGGGTACGCGCGCGAACCTGTATCTTGAGGGCTCGGACCAGCATCGCGGCTGGTTCCAGTCGTCGCTGCTCGAGTCGTGCGGAACGCGCGGTCGTGCGCCTTACGACGCGGTGCTGACCCACGGCTTCGCGCTCGACGGGCAGGGCCGTAAAATGTCCAAGTCGCTGGGCAATGTCGTCGATCCGTTGAAGATCATCGGCGAGTCGGGCGCCGACATCCTGCGCATTTGGACGGCCTCGACCGATTATTTCGAGGATGTGCGCATCGGCAAGGAGGTGCTCGCCACCGCCTCGGACAGCTATCGCAAGCTGCGCAACACCTTCCGCTATCTGCTCGGCGCGCTCGACGGATTCACGGAAGAAGAGCGCATCTCGTTCGACGCGATGCCCGAGCTGGAGCGGTACGTCCTCGCCCGCCTGACCGCCCTCGACATCGAGCTGCGTCGTGCGGCCGACGCCTATGAGTTCAACCGCTATCTGCGCGCGCTGACCGATTTCGCGAATGAGGACCTGTCGGCCTTCTTCTTCGATATCCGCAAGGACTCGCTCTATTGCGATGCCGCGACCGATCCGAAGCGGCGCAGCTATCGCACCGTGCTCGACATCCTGTTCCATGCGCTGGTCCGCTATGCCGCGCCGATCCTGTGCTTTACCGCGGAGGAAGTGTGGCAGTCGCGCTTCCCGTCGGAAGATGGTTCGGTCCATCTGCTCGAATGGCCGGTGCTGCCCGAACTGGGCGAGGACGAGGCGTTGATAGCGCGCTGGACCGAGACTCGCGGGCTTCGCGCGCAGGTGACGGAGGCGATCGAACCGCTGCGCCGCGAAAAGACGGTACGGTCGTCCAATGAGGCCGAGGTGACGGTGCCGTCGCTGCCGCTCGAGTCCCAGGCGCTGGCGGAGGCGTTCATCGTCGCCGATGTGGCGCTGGCCGATGCGGTGACGGTAACACGCACCACGAAGCACAAATGCGGCCGCTGCTGGCGGCATCTGCCCGATGTGGCGGTCGATGGCGATCTGTGCGGCCGTTGCGCCGAGGTGGTCGCGCATGGCTAAGTTCCCCCGGCTGGGGCTGGTGACGGCGGTCGCGCTGTTCCTGCTCGATCAGGTCATCAAATGGGCGATCACCGGGCCGATGGGCCTGCGGTCGCTCGGCGACGTGCGTGAGATCGCGCCGATCTTCAACCTGCGCTTCGTACCCAATTTCGGCATTTCGCTGGGGTTGCTGACCGCCGACAGCAACGCCTCGCGTTGGGCGCTGGTCGCGATGACCGGCGCGATCGCGCTGGCGGTGGCCTTCTGGATGACCCGCGAACGCAACCCGGTCGACCAGGTCGCGCTGGGGTGCGTGCTGGGCGGGGCGCTGGGCAATATCCTCGACCGGGTGCGCCTCGGCTATGTCGTCGACTTCGCCGATCTGCACTTCGGCGAGTGGCGCCCCTTTTTGGTCTTCAATGTCGCCGATGCGGCGATTACGATAGGCGTTCTGGTTCTGCTGGCGCGCGCGCTTCTCGTGCGCGACCGGCCCGCTCCTGTGGAGAAGAGCAATGCGTAAGTTGGTGCCCGTCATCGCAGGTCTGTCCTGCGCCGCGTTGCTGACGGGATGTGGGGCCGGGCGCGGCCTCGACCGGGCGCGTCCCGACGAATTCGCCGTCGCGCGTCAGCCCTCGCTGATCATCCCGCCCGATTTCGCGCTGGTTCCGCCGCAGCCGGGCGCCGCGCCGGTCCAGGCCCGCAGCGGCCAGCAGCAGACGCTGGACGCGCTGTTCGGTGGTCAGGCGGCGCGCAGCCAGTCGGAATATGGTCTGGTGCAGAATGCCGGGGCCGACAGCGCCGATCCGGGCATCCGCTCGTCGGTCGGCGATCCGGCGACCAATGTGGTCGACAAGGGCGCGACCACCCGCGACATCGTCGCCGCACCCGAAGGCGACGGTCAGGACGCGCGCGCCGCCACCAACTGATCCCGATGGATGTGGTGAAAAGGGGCCGGAGGCGGATGCTTCCCGGCCCCTTTTCCATGCTCAATAGGCAGGCGGCAGCGGTGTGCCTTCGCCGTCGTCATTGATGGCGGACTTATTCTCCGGCCCCATCACGAACTTCACCCGGTCGACACAACCGACATAGCCCTGCGCCGAGGGGGCGAAGCGGGCGGTGCGCAGGACGTTCATCGCCTGCTCGCCGAATTCGCTGGATGGTTGGGCGGCGATGACCTTCATATTGCCCAACTCGCCCCAGGTGGCGACGTCATAGCTGATCACCGCCCAGCCCTCGATCGAGCGGCGGCGCCACGGTTCGGAGAAGCGCAATTGCGGCGGGCTGGCCCAGCCATGCTCGTCGGGACAGGTGCCGCCCTCCACTTTTGCGTCGTGAGTCGCCTGCGGCATGGCCGGGGCTTCGAGCTTGGCGGGGGCCCGGCGGAAGGGATAGAAACAGCCCGTCCGTGCGCCTCTGGTGAAGCGCGACCCGCGGATCGCGGCAAGCGATGCCTTGTCGAGCGCGGCATTGCCGGTGCCAGCGAAAACGCGGGGCCGCAACGGCTTACCGCCCGCATTCAGGTCATAGGCGATCATCGACCAGCTCGGCACGCCCGGAGTTGCGGGGAGCGCCGCAAAATCGGGAAAGCGGCGCACCAGCGGCTGGGGATAGGGCGTGTCGAAACAGCTGCCCGCCACGCTGCGGATGCGATCCCAGCCCGGCTTGGGCAGCACGCCCGCGTCGGGATGGACCGTATAGGACATGAGTTCGATCACGTCCGCCTGCGCCAGCGTGCTGCTCCATTTGGTGAAGGTCACGGTGCAGCCCTGCTGCGGCGCGCCGGGGGCGAACCGGCTGACGGCCAAGGCGGGGCCGACATCCTCAGCAAAAGGAATGAATCGCGGGGCCTCGCGCGTGATCGACACCGGGCGTCCGCTGGCGTCGATGTCGAAGCGATAGGTGATGCTGTCCGACGATGGCGGCGTGCCCCAGGCCAGCGCGTTCCACGGGCGTCGGATGGGCTGCCCCGGGACGATGCTGGTCCCGCAGCGGACCGCACCGGGCGTCCAGCCGACCAGCGAGCGATCGGTGGGTGGAGCCGGAACCGATGCCTGGCCGGGAAAAGCCGACAGCCCTGCGCCGAAGGTGGCCACGATGGGGGAGATAAAGGCGATCAGGCGTAAGGCACGCGGCATGACGGACGCTCCACTCGATGGACGATCCACGATCCGCGCCTGCGGCACGCCCGAACCCGGATCGGCGCGGCCAGTCTATGGAGGCCATCCCGCGGAAGCCAGGGCATAAATGGAAAAGGGCGGCGCCGTTCCCGGCACCGCCCCTTCACCCCCGAAAAGCCATGTCGTTTAGAATGCGGCCGTCAACGAGAACACCACCGTCGCATCCGAGATCGAGGCGCCCCCCGGCGTCTGATATTGCGAGAAGTTCGGCTGGATATAGGCCGCCTTCGACTTGGTGATGTCGGTGTCGATGTACGACACGTTGAAGGTCAGGTTCTTGTACGCCGCAACATCGGCGCCCAGCGACCAGTCCCAATAGCTGCCGGTCGGCGACAGGCTGGTGCCGTTCGGGCCCAGGCCCGGATTGCCCTTCGAATAGCCGATATGCGCCTTGGCGGTGATCGGCGTGCTGGGAATGCCGACCGCGCCGTCGCCGGTCAGATAGATGTTATCCCAACGCTGGCCCCGGCTGTACGAGGTGTTGGAGAAGTTACCCAGCGAGGTCTGCTTGGGCGCATAATAGGCGCCGGCAGTCAGCGTGGCGGGACCGGCGGTGCCCGACAGGCGACCGAAGAATTCGACCACATCGGTTTCCGACGCGCCGCCCGGATAGGTGTACCAGGTGACGCCGACATCAGCGGTCGCGGTGCCATAGGTGTGCTTGTACCCGGCAATGCCGTCCAGCTCCATGTTCGCGCCGCCGAACGTGCCCCAGCCGGCCAGGTTCGACGCGAAGGTGCCGATGTAGAAGCCGCTTTCATGCGCGATGGTCAGCGCGGCCTGGACGGCGGCGTTCTTGTTGGTCTGCGACACGCCGCGCAGACGATAATCGGTCAGGATCGCGGCGCTGCCGCTGACCGTGATGGGTGAGGGCGGTGCGGTTTCGGTGCCGCTGTCCTGCGCAAAGGCGGGCGTCGCGGCGACCAGCGAGAGGCCGCCAAGGAGGATCGTGGAGAAGCGCATCGTTTCCCTTTCAGACGGAAATTCGATGTTCTCACCTGCAACCCCGCGTCGGTGCGGCTTCTATATGTCGGGGCGAGCCCGGCGAGCCGTCATCCGTTGCGAGGACCGAAGGATTGGCAGGGCATGATGCGCCGCACAAGTATAATCTAACGCCAAATGGCTTTCATGTGACGGGATGTTGCGCGAATAACACAGGTTATCCGCCTAAATTTTCATGCCGCACCCCGCCCGGCAGCGAGCGGATATGGATGTCCCGCTGCGGATAGGGCAGGCCGATGCCATGCTCCTTGAACAGGAACCACAAGCGGTTGAGCACATCGGAACGGACATTGCCGACGCCGCTCTCGGGGTCGCTGATCCATGCCAATATCTCGTGCTGGAGCGCATGGTCGCCGAAGCTCATCAGCCAGACGGTCGGCTTGGGGCTTTTGAGCACGCGCGGTGATTCGCGGGCGGCGCGCAGCATCAGTTCCTGGGCCAGCTTCAGGTCATTGTCATAGGCGATGGATACGGGAATGCGGACGCGGACGTTGCGGTCGGAATAGGACCAGTTCTCCACCTCCTGCGTCATCAGATTCTCGTTGGGAATCAGATGCTCCTTGCCGTCGCGGGTGATGATCGAAACGGCGCGCACGCCGATCTTGTTGACCCAGCCGATCTCGCTTTGCAGCGCGATGACGTCGCCCGGCTTGATCGAGCGATCCATCAACAGGATGATCCCCGCGATCAGATTGCCGATCGTCTTCTGCAAGCCGAAGCCGATCGCCAGACCGAACCCGCCCGAGAAGAGCGCCAAGCTGGTCAGGTCGATCTCCAGCAGATCCATCGCGAAGAAAAAGGCGATGACGACGATCGCGATGCTGGCGAGCTTCTGCGCCAGGAGTTTCTGCGTGGGGTCGAGCCCGCGCGCATGGCCGATCCATTGCTCGGTGATTCGGGTGACTGCGCGGGTCACGGCCAGGATCGTGACCACGGTGACCAGCATCGTCACCAGCAGCATGACCGAGAATCGCCGCGAGCCCACGGTGAAGCCGATCTGTTCGGCCAGCCGGGTGACCGGCTCCAGCCCGCCGATCTCGCGACTGAACAGCGCCACGAAACAGACGATCGCGAAGACCCAGGCCAGCCAGCGCGGCAGGTTCAGCCCGCGCAGCAACTGGAACCCCGCCCGCGCCACCGACGCGCCCAGCGCCAGACCGATCGGAACCCCCGCCAGCGATTCCCAGGGCCAGATCGCGCCCAGCGTCATCAGCAGGAACGCGGCAGTCAGATGCCGGGTGATCGCACAGATGCGCGCGTGCAACGGCTCGCCATGTGCGACCGCAAAGCGTTGGACCAGCCCGGCGACGTGCGGGCCGATCCTGCGTCCCGCAATCACCCCGCCAGCCAGCATCGCCAGCGTCAGGGCGGAGGCGATTCCGGCTTCCATGGCCTCCATGCGGGTCGGCAGTTCGATGCCGCTCGCCTGGAGCCATTCGATCAGCGTCATCCGCGTGCGGCCCGGAAGCGGGCCAGCCCCCGGTCGAGGTCGGCGATCAGGTCGTCGGTGTCCTCCAGCCCGATCTGCAACCGGATCAAAGGCCCGGCGAATTCGCGTTTGGTGACGCTGCGATAGCGGTGCGGATCGGCGGGGATGGCCAGGCTTTCATAACCGCCCCAGCTGAACCCCAGTCCGAAATGCGCCAGCCCGTCGAGCATCGCGGTGCGCGCCGCATCGTTGCCGCCGTCGAGGACGAAGGCGAACAGCCCGCTCGACCCCAGGAAATCGCGCGCGAATATCCCATGGCCGGGGCAGGAGGGGAGCGCGGGGTGCAGCACCTGGGCGACCCCCGGCTGTTCGGCGAGCCATTTCGCGATGGTCAGCGCGCTTTGCTGGTGCTGCGCCAGCCGCACCCCCATGGTGCGTAAGCCCCGGCTGCCCAGATAGGCGTCGTCGGGACTGGCGACCTGCCCCAGCTGGAAGCTGGCATCGCGAAGTGCGGTCCAGTGCGACGGGGCCGCCGTCACCGAGCCCAGCATCGCGTCCGAATGGCCGACGACATATTTGGTGCAGGCCAGCACTGTCAGGTCAATGCCCTTTTCGATCGCCGGGAAGAAGAGCGGCGTCGCCCAGGTATTGTCGAGGATCGTGGTGATCCCGCGTTCCTTGGCGACCGCGACGATGGCGGGAATGTCCTGTACCTCGAAGCTGAGCGAGCCGGGGCTTTCGAGGAAGATCGCGCGGGTCGCCGGACCGATCAGCTCGGCAATGCCCGCCCCGACCAGCGGGTCGTAGAAGCGCGTGGTGATCCCCATCCGCGCCAGCAATCCGGTGGCGAGCCCGCGCGTCGGGTCATAAGCGCTGTCGACCAGCAGCAGCTCGTCGCCCGGCGACAGGACCGACAGCAACGCCGCCGCGATCGCCGCCACACCCGAGGGATAGAGGAAGGTCGCCTCCGCGCCGGGCTCCAGGCTGGTCAGTGCATCGGCGAGCGACCATTGGGTGGGCAGGCCCTTGCGGCCATAGAACAGCTTTTCATGCAGGTTGCCCGCCCCCACGCTGCGCATATGCGCGACGTTATCGTACAGTACGGTCGACCCGCGCCAGACGGGGACGTTGACCACGCCCTTCGTCCATTCCGCGCGGCGGCCCGCCTGGACGAGACGGGTGGCGGGCTTGATGGGCAGGTCGTCGTCGGTCATCGGCGTCACGCGTCTTTCGCTTTGGGGGTGCTGGGGTCGGAGCCCCATTCGGTCCAGCTGCCGTCATAGACTGGCATCATCCCGCCGATCCGCTCGGCGCCGAAGGCGAGGACGCAGGCGGTGATGCCGGAGCCGCAGGTGGCGACCATCGGCCTGGTCGGATCGACCCCGACGGCGGCGAATTCGGCCGCGATGGCGTCAGGCGACTTCCACCGGCCATCCGCCTCGAACAGGCGCGAATAGGGCAGGTTCAGCGCGGTCGGAATATGGCCCGGCTCGACACCGGGGCGGGGTTCGGGTTCGGCACCGGCGAAGCGGCCGGGCGAGCGGGCATCGACGATCTGGGCGTCCCCGGCATCGACATGGGCATGGACTTCGCGGAGCGTGCGCAGCCGGGCCAGATCGGCATGGGCGACGAACAGGCCGGGCGTATCGACCGCGCTTGCCGGGCCCGTCATGACCGGATGCCCCGCGGCGGTCCAAGCCTCCAGCCCGCCATCGAGCAGGGCGACCGACTTCGCGCCGAACAGCGTCAGCATCCACCAGGCCCGCGCCGCGCTGTGCAGCGGGGAGCGGTCGTAGAGGACGATCCGGTCGGCATGGCCGACGCCCGCCTCGCTCATCGCATGGGCGAAATGCTCGGCCATGGGCAGGGTCATCGGCAGGTCGCTGTCGGGATCGGCCAGCCCCCCCAGCGCCAGGAAGCGCGCGCCGGGAATATGCCCGTCCTCGAACCCGCGCCGTGCCTTCGCGTCGCCGGGATCGTCGAGGAAATGGGTGACGTCGAGGATGCGCACATCCGCTTCGCCCGCCATCGAGGCGAGGTCTTCCGGGGTGATGAGTGGCGGCATCCTGGGCTCCTCGGTCGGTGGGTCCGTACCTAGGCGCGTTGGGGGCGGGGTCGCAAGCGCGAGCGCGCATCCCTACCGGCTGGCGGGGGGGCGTGGCCTTCGACTTCGCTCAGGCTGAACGGAGGTTGTGGAATACTTTCTCCCTCGCTCGTTCAGCCTGAGCGAAGTCGATGGCAAAGGGAATCACCCCAACCCCTCCAGAAATCCCGCCGCCTGCGCCCGGATCGCCTTACGGTCTTCCTCCGCCATCCGGTTCCAGTTGCGATAGGGCATTGCCATGCGTGGATTTTCGCCGAAACGCTCCTCGTGCCGCGCCAGGAAATCCCAATAGAGCGCGTTGAACGGGCAGGCGTCCTCACCCACCCGCTGCTTCACGTCATAGCGGCACGCCCCGCAATAATCCGACATGCGGTTGATATAGGCCCCCGACGAGACATAGGGCTTGGAGGCGATGATGCCGCCATCGGCGAATTGGCTCATGCCCACGACATTGGGCAGCTCGACCCATTCATAGGCATCGATATAGATTTCCAGATACCAGCGATGCACCTCCGCCGGGTCCGCGCCGATCAGGATGGCGAAATTGCCCGTCACCATCAGCCGCTGGATGTGATGGGCATGGGCGGTGTCGAGCGTCTGGCCCAGCGCCTCGGCCATGCAGTGCATGTCGGTCTCGCCCGTCCAGTAGAAGCCGGGCAGCGGCCGGGTCGCGCGCAGGGCGTTGCGGTTCACATAGTCCGGCCCGACATGCCAGTAGAGCCCGCGCACATATTCGCGCCAGCCGATGATCTGGCGGATATAGCCCTCGACCGAATTGAGGCTGACACGGCCGTCCTCATATTCCCCTTCCGCCATCCGGCAGAGCTCGAGCGGGTCGAGCAGCCCAGAATTGATATAGGGCGACAGCACCGAGTGCCAGAGCTGGTGCTGTCCGGTCAGCATCGCATCCTGATAGTCGCCGAATTTGGGCAGGCCGTTCGCCATGAACGCCTCGGCCTGCTTCTGCGCGTCCTCCGCCGTGGTCGCATAGGCGAAGCCGTCGAGCGAGCCGGGATGGTTGCCGAACCGTGCGGCGACCATCTCCAGCACCTCGCGGGTGATCCGGTCGGGGGCGAAGCGCAGGGGTTCGGGTGGAACGTCCTTTTTGGGCGCGGGCTTGCGATTATCGGCGTCGTAATTCCATTTTCCGCCCTCGGGCTTGTCGCCCTTCATCAGCAGCCCGGTCTTGCGCCGCATCAGCCGGTAGAAATACTCCATGCGGAGTTCCTTGCGGTCCTCCGCCCATTGTTCGAATTCGGCCTGGGTCGCGATGAAGCGGGTGTCGGGGCGGATGTCGACGGGAATGCCGAAGATCGTTTCCCACGCCTCCAGCATGGCGGCGACGCGCCATTCTCCCGCCTGGGTGACGACGATCCGCTCGGGGCTGTGGCGTTCGACCGCGCGCGCGACCTCGCCGGTGAAGCTGCCCGCATTGTCGGCGTCGTCCAGCCGGACGTAATCGACCGTCCAGCCCGCCTCTCGCAACGCCTCGGCATGGTGGCGCATGGCGGACAGGATATAGGCGATCTTGGCCTTGTGATGGCGGACATAGCCCGTCTCATCCGCCACCTCCATCATCAGCAGGACCGAGCGTTTCGGGTCCGCGCCGTCCAAGGCCGAAAGATCCATCGACAATTGGTCGCCGAGAATGGGGATCAGCGTTGGCGATTTGGGCATGGCTATCCTACATGGCCTTTCATGAAGCATCTCGGCCAGACCAGCACGCTGCCCGCTTCCCCGGAAGAGGCAGTGCTCGATTATGTTCCCAACCCCCGACCGGGGCGTACCTATCTGATCCGGTTCGCCGCGCCGGAGTTCACTTCGCTCTGCCCGGTGACGGGGCAGCCGGACTTCGCGCATCTCGTCATCGACTATGTGCCCGGCGAGTCAATCGTCGAGTCCAAGTCGCTGAAATTGTTCCTGGGCAGCTTTCGCAACCATGCCGGTTTCCACGAGGATTGCACCGTCGGCATCGGCGAGCGCCTGTTCGAGGAGATGAAGCCGGTCTGGCTGCGCATCGGCGGATATTGGTATCCGCGCGGCGGTATCCCGATCGACGTGTTCTGGCAGTCGTCGGCCCCGCCCGCCGATCTCTGGCTGCCCGACCAGGGCGTCGCGGGCTATCGCGGCCGGGGCTGACGGCCCTCGGCCGGGCCGGTCAGCGGTCGTTCAGCGTGTCATGATAAACGGGTCGCCTCATAGATAGAGGACCCGTCGTGAAGACCACGTTGACGATCGCCGCCCTTGCCCCTGTCTGCCTCGTGCTTGCGGCACCGGCCACGGCACAGGCCATATCCAATCCTGCTTCGGTCTTCTGCGGCAAAATGGGTGGGCGTTCGGTTATCGCGACCCTGCCGGACAAGGCGCAGGTCGGTCTGTGCTATCTGTCTGGCAAGAAGATCGTTGAGGAATGGACGCTGTACCGGATGTTCGACGGCAAGAAGCCATCGCCCCGGCACAATCCCTTTCGATAGGATATTCCGCCTCGCAATAGGGTCCTGAGCGACCCTTTTCGTCGGCAGACCGGGCCTTTGCAGCGCCCGGTCGCCAGACACGGTTGCGGTGCAGCAAATATGTAATACGGTCTGCAACCTTCCTGCCAAATGCGGGTTAACCTTGAAACGATGTGTCCGGTGGGAAACCCGCCCCGACATGTCGTGCTTCAAGGACTGGCAATATGGCGGATGCGAACGGAACCGTGATCGAACGACTGGCGCTGATCGGAAACTTCCTGCCCCGGCAATGCGGGCTCGCGACATTCACCACCGACGTCTATTCGGCCCTTCGCGATCGCTATCCCAATCTGGCGGTCGACGTCTATGCGATGGACGATCATCCCGGCCGTTACGCCTATCCCCCGGCGGTGACGGCCGCCATTCCGCAGAATGAGCGCTCGGCCTATATCGACATGGCCCGCCGGATCGAGGCGAGCGGCGCGCAGGCCATCTGGGTCCAGCACGAATATGGCATTTATGGCGGCGCGGCGGGCGAGCACCTGCTCGCGCTGCTCGACCGCACCACGCTGCCGGTGATCGCCACGCTCCACACGGTGCTCGAAAAGCCCTCGGCCGACGAGCGACGGGTGATGGAGGGGCTGCTCCGCCGTTGCGCCAAGATCATCGTCATGGCCGACAAGGGCTGCGACATCCTCAAGCGGGTCTATGGCGCCGATCCGCGCCAGATCGCGATGATCCCGCACGGCGTGCCCGATCGCGAACTCATGTCGCCCGACGCGCTGAAACCGCGTTTCGGCTGGGAAGGCCGCAAGGTCGTGCTGACCTTTGGCCTGCTCGCGCCGAACAAGGGGATCGAGACGATCATCGAGGCTCTCCCGGCGGTGGCGGAGAACCATCCCGAACTCCTCTACGTCGTACTGGGTGCGACGCATCCCAATCTGATCGCGCATGAGGGCGAGGCGTATCGCGACCGGCTGAAGGCGCTGGCGGCGACTTTGGGCGTGTCGGACAATGTCGAATTCATCGACGCCTTTGTCGAGCATGACGAGCTGCTCGATTACCTCCAGGCGGCGGACATCTACGCCACTCCCTATACCAACCCCGCCCAGATCACGAGCGGGACGCTGTCCTACGCCGTGGGCGTGGGCAAGGCGGTGATCTCCACGCCTTATGTCCATGCGACCGAGATTCTGGCGGACGAGCATGGCGTGCTGGTACCCTTTGGCGATGTCCAGGCCTTTGCGCGCGACATCGACCGGCTGCTGACCGACGAGCGCGCCCGCGATCATATCTCCCGCCGTGCCTATGCTCGTGGCCGTACCATGATCTGGCCGCGTCTGGCCGAAGGGGCGATCAAGCAGATCGGCACCGCGATCACCACCCGCCCTCGCCGGATCGCGACGGGGCAGCATAGCGCGATCAAGCCGCTATCGCCCGACCTCTCCGCCGTCGAGCGGATGAGCGATTCGACCGGCATGTTGCAGCACGCCATCTATTCGGTGCCCGATCGCCGCCATGGCTATTGCATCGACGACAATGCCCGCGCGCTGATCTTCATGACGCAGGCGCCGGACATCGACCCCGTCACGCGCGACAAGTGGACGACCATCTACGCCTCGTTCCTGCAATATGCCTGGAACCCGGAAGCGCGCCGTTATCGCAACTTCATGCGCTTCGACCGGAGCTGGTGCGAGGATGTGGGGTCGGAAGACTCCAATGGCCGCACCCTCTGGGCGCTGGGCATCACCGCGCGCGATGCGCAACTCGCCAAGCATCGCGACTGGGCGCAGATGTGGTTCGATGCCACCGCCTCGCTGGCGCTGGATCTGGGATCGCTGCGGGCCCAGGCCTTTGCGATGCTGGGCGCCGCCGCGATGCTGGAGGCCCGGCCGGGACATCAGCTTGCCCGCTCGATCCTGGAAAAGATGCCCGACCTGCATCTCGCCCTGCTGGAAGAGGCACGGCGGCCCGAATGGCAGTGGTTCGAGATCGTGCTCGCCTATGACAATGCCCGCGTGCCGCAGGCGCTGATCGAGGCGGGACGTGCGCTGGGGCGGCAGGACCTGATCGATTGCGGCATTTCGACGCTCGAATGGATCGTCGCCAAGCAGACCTCGCCTGAAGGCCGCTTCCGCGCGGTCGGCAGCGAGAGCTTCGGTCGCCCCTATGCCGAACCGTTGCAGTTCGACCAGCAGCCGCTGGAGGCGCAGGCGACGGTCGAGGCCTGTCATTCGGCCTATGCCGCCACGCGCGATCCGCGCTGGATTGCCGAAGCCGAGCGGGCCTATGGCTGGTTCCTGGGGGCCAACGACCTCGACCTGCCGCTGGCGACCGCGCATGACGGCGGTTGTTTCGACGGGTTGATGCCGACCGGGCTCAACCGCAACCAGGGCGCCGAATCGATCCTTGCGCTGCAACTGGCGAATTGCGCCATTGCTAGCCTTTGCCATTCCGCCACAACCATGGCAGGAGCCGATCGTCACATCGCCTGAAACGCCTTGCGCAAAGGGGATGGGACAAGCGTTTTTGGTTAAAGTGGCGAGACGGTAGCGCGATGGATTTGTTCAACCACCGGCTGCGGCTTCATGCCGATCCTTCCCGCGTCGTCGTGCGGCCGTTCCATATTGCCTGGGGCGGCGGCAACGGGGCACCGCCCAGCCGGACCGAGCGGCTGGTCGGCGAAGTGCTGGCGATGACGCCGCAGGAAGCGCGCGACCAGCTGGAGACCGTGCTGAAGGATTTCGAGGCGCGGCACTGGCAGACGCGGCGCGTCTTCATGACCCGTTACGACCAGATCGAGGATCTACTGAAGCTCGACGGGTCGAAGATCGGGGACGAGAAGCGCCAGCTGATCGGCGCCTATTTCTGCCACGAATACAGCTACGCCGCCGCGGCGCTGATGAACCCGTCGGCGGTGCCGCATTTCGACCAGACCGGCATCCAGCCAGGGTCGCAGCGCATCCTGATGTCGATGCGCGCGGTGGGCGAGGGGCATATCTCATCGGTCGCCTTTCGCGAAGGCATCATCAACGACCAGAACCAGCTTCGCCTCGCGCCCGAGCCGCCTTTCGCGACGGCGACCGACGTGCACGGCTGGGGCGAAGAGGATGCGCCTAGCGGCCCGATCACCGTGCATCGCCACCGCGACTCGACGCTGTCGGGCACGGTCATCTTCCCGATCACCCAGGCCCAGTCCAAGGGGCTGGAGGATATGCGGATCGTCCAGTTCACGCATGACGATGGCGCGGTGGAATGGATCGGCACCTATACCGCCTATGACGGCTCGGGCATCCAGTCCGAACTGATGCGCACCCGCGATTTCCGCGCGTTCGATCTGGTGCCGATGACCGGCTCGGCGGCGCGGAACAAGGGCATGGCGCTGTTCCCGCGCAAGGTGGCGGGCCAATATATGATGATGGGGCGGCAGGACGGCGAGAATCTGTTCCTGCTCAAGTCCGACTCGCTGACCCATTGGGACGAGGGCGAGAAGATCCTGACCCCGGTCTATCCGTGGGAGCTGGTGCAGATCGGCAATTGCGGCCCGCCCATCGAGGTGGACGAGGGCTGGTTGCTGTTGACCCACGGCGTCGGCGCGATGCGCAAATATTCGATCGGCGCCGCGCTGCTCGACAAGGACGATCCGTCCAAGGTGCTGGGCCGGACGAAACTGCCGATCCTCGCCGCCAAGGATCAGGATCGCGAGGGCTATGTGCCCAATGTGGTCTATTCCTGCGGCGCGATCCGGCACGGCGATTCGCTGTTCCTGCCCTACGGCATCGCGGACAGCTCGATCGGCTTCGCCTTCGTGAAGATCAGCGAATTGCTGGCGGCAATGTAACGATCCGACGGCCGCCCTCTATTCCTTCCCTGTAGGGGGGAGGGGAGGCCGTGCGAACATGGTAGAGGGGTGTGACCTCGGGGAAGCGAGGCCCGCCCCTTTCACCGAGACACCCCCTCGGTCAGCGCTGCGCCCTGCCACCTCCCCTTACGGGGAAGGAATGGTGTTCGCTCTTGTGATAGGCGTCAGCGTGCCGCTGGCGGCAAGCCTATGACCTGGCGGCGCGTATTGCGATACAGCGCCGCCACGATTCCCAGGAACGCCAGCGTCCCCCCGATCAGCGCGGGGGTCGCGAACCCGTCACCGACAAGGGCCAGCGGCGCGTCCGAGTTGGTCAGGTAGACGATCCCCGCAAAGCCGACGCCCCACAGGCTTTCGCCCACGATCATCCCCGTGGCGGCCAGCACGCCCAGCCGCTCGGCCGCTTCGGGATTGCCGCTCCGCCGTGCCCAGCGGTCATAGACATGGCCGATTAGCGCCCCCAGCACGACCGGCAGCGTCGCGGTCATCGGCAGGTAGATGCCCAGCCCGACGCCCAGCGGAGGCAGGCGAATCCAGCCGAGCTTGCCCAGCACCTCGTCGACCAGGATCACGCCGACGCCCACAACCGCGCCGATGCCGATCATCGTCCAGTTGAGATCACCGCCCAGCACGCCCTTGGCCAATGCCGAGATCAGCGCGGCCTGAGGGGCGGACAGGGCGTTCGGCCCCGCGCCCGGCGTACCGGCAAAGCCCAGCGTCGCATTGAGCAGGTCGAGGACGGGGGGAATGACCAGGCTGCCGAAGACGACGCCGATGACCAGCGCCACCTGCTGTTTCCACGGCGTCGCGCCGACCAGTTCGCCGGTCTTCAGATCCTGAAGATTGTCGTTGGAGATGGTCGCGACGCCGAACACGACGCCGGTGACGATCAGCGCATAGGCGACCAGCGCCTGCGTGGTTTCGGGCGGCGTGCCGCGCCCGAACAGTCCTACCAGCAACAATGCGGCAGCCAGGACCGAGAGGATGCCGATCCCCGACACCGGGCTGTTCGACGCGCCGATCAGGCCCGCCATGTATCCGCACACCGCCGCGATCACGAGGCCGATCAGCAGGATGAACAGCAAGGCCCCGCCGATCAGCGCGACGCCCGATGCGGCCAGCGGCCCGCCCGCGATCACCGACCAGAGCAGCCCGGCGATCGGCACCAGCGTCGCCAGCGCGACGGCGGCGACGATTCCGATCGGCAGGTCGCGCTCGCCCACCGCCAGCACCGCGCCGTCGCGCTTGGCCGAGGCGGCGGCGAGCGAGGAGCGGATGCCGCCGATCACCGGCCCGATGATCTTGAGGAGCGTCCAGATCGCCGCGACCCCGATCACGCCCGCGCCCAGGAAGCGCACGTCGCGGCTGAACACGCCGCTCGCCCATTCGGCGACCGGCCCGGTGGAGGGGGCCATGGCGGTCAGGATGGGCAGCGCCACCCACCAACCGATCGCAATGCCCGCCAGCATCGCGCAGCCGACCGACAGGCCGACCAGATGCCCGACCCCGACCAGCGCAAAGGACAGGCCGCCCGCGATCCCGGTCGCGCCCGCCCCGGTGCGGAAGAAGATGGCCGCTTCGGCGGCCGCCAGCTTGGTCTGGGTCAGGATCGCGAACCCAGCGGAGGCGAGGGCGTTGGTGACGATCAGGCGCAAGCCGATGGCGCTTTCCGCCTCGCCCTCGCGGCTGCCCGCACCGACCCTCAGCACCTCGGCGGCGGCGCGTCCTTCGGGGTAGGGCAGGTCGGTATCGACCACCAGCGCGCGGCGGAGCGGCACCGAGAACATCACGCCCAATATGCCCCCCGTCGCAGTGATTCCGGCGGTCAGGAGATAGGGAAAGCCCTGCCACCATCCGATCATGACCAGGCCCGGCAGCACGAAGATGATCGCCGCCAGCGTCCCCGCCGCCGAGGCGACCGTCTGGACGATGTTGTTTTCGAGCATCGAACTGTTCGGCAGATAGCGCAGGATCGCCATCGAGATGACCGCTGCCGGGATCGAGGTGGCGAAGGTCAGCCCGACCTTCAGCCCCAGATAGACATTAGCGGCGGTGAACAGCAGGGTGATGATCCCGCCCAGCGCGATACCGCGAAGGGTGAGTTCGGCAACGGGGCGGGCGACGGTGGGCGTGCGGCTCATGCGCGCAGATGTGGCAGAGTGCGGCGCGCTCGCCTAGCATTTCATGTCGGGTCGAGGGGAAGGGGGTGCGCTTCGACTTCGCTTAGCGGGAGCGGGGCGGGGGCCAATTACCCAACCCCCGTTCAGCCTGAGCGAAGTCGAAGGCCAAGGGAATCCGGCTGTCTCAAGCGCTCGCCCCGGCGGAGGCCGGGGTTCAGGTGCCGCCAAATCCGGCGAGCGCAAGGAGGCAAAGGCCTCGCGCCTTCGACAGCGCATCGCAGCTGGACCCCGGCCTTCGCCGGGGTGGCGGCGAACTTTGCGGTGGGTGGTTTCCCTCGGCCTTCGGCATCGTCGAGGCCGAACGGGGGTCGGGGTTAGGCGGTGGCGTGGACGGGACTACCCCCGGAACAGATTCCCCAGCACGCCGCGCACCACCGCACCGACAATCCCCCCACCGCTGTTCGAGCGCCGGCGCGAGCCGCTGCCGAACACCTGCTTGCCGATCTCATTGGCCACCTGTCGCCCGATCGACGAACTGGCCGAGCGCGCCGCGCTGGTCGCCATCTTGGCCCAAGGGGAGTTGGCCGCCTCGCGTTGCTCGGCGATGCGCGCGCGTTCGGCTTCCTTGGCGGCTTTCGCGTCCGCCTTGGCGGCCTGTGCGGCCTGTTTGTCCGCTTCGGTCTGCGCCCGGGCCGCCGCCGCCGCAGCAGCAGCTTCCTGTGTCTTGGCCGCAAGCAGTTCTTCCGCCGATTCGCGGTCGATCGCCTGATCGTATTTCGCGCCGACCGCGTCGGTCTCGATCAGCAGCTTGCGCTCCTCCGGGGTCGCGGGGCCGACCCGGTTGCGCGGCGGGGCGATCATCGTCCGCTCGACCGGAGAGGGGGAGCCATCGGGCTGGAGCAGCGAAACCAGCGCTTCGCCCACCTTCAACTCGGTGATCGCGCTCGCCACGTCGACGCCCGGATTGGCGCGGAACGTCTCGGCGGCGGAGCGGACCGCGGCCTGGTCGCGCGGGGTGAAGGCGCGCAGCGCATGCTGCACCCGGTTGCCCAACTGGCCTGCGATCTTGTCGGGCACGTCGATCGGGTTCTGGGTGATGAAATAGACGCCGACGCCCTTGGACCGGATCAACCGCACCACCCGCTCGATCGTGTCGACCAGGGCGGGCGCGGCATCGTCGAACAGCAGATGCGCCTCGTCGAAGAAGAAGACGAGCTTGGGTTTGTCGGGATCGCCGATCTCGGGCAGCTGCTCGAACAGTTCGGACAGCAGCCAGAGGAGGAAGGTGGCGTAAAGCTTGGGGCTCGCCATCAACTGGTCGGCGGCCAGGATGTTGACGACGCCGCGCCCCGAATCGTCGGTGACGATCAGGTCGGTGAGTTCCAGCGCAGGTTCGCCGAAGAAATGTTCGCCCCCCTGCGTGCGCAATTGCAGCAGCGCGCGCTGGATCGCGCCGACCGACTGTTTCGACACATTGCCATAGGTGGTGGTCAATTCCTCGGCCCGCGCGGCGCATTCGGCCAGCATCGCCTGGAGATCGTCCAGGTCGAGGAGCAGCAGCCCCTCCTTGTCCGCGAGATGGAAGGCGATGGTCAACACGCCCTCCTGCGTCTCGTTCAGCCCCATCATCCGCGCGAGCAGCAGCGGGCCCATTTCCGATACGGTGGCGCGGACGGGGTGCCCCTGACGCCCGAACAAATCCCAGAACTGCACCGGGGCCGCGTCATAGGCCCAATCGGTCATGCCCAGCTCGGCGGCGCGCGCAGCGAAGGCGGCATGGGTCTTGCCCAGCGCCGATCCGGCCAGCCCCAGGCCCGACAGGTCACCCTTCACATCGGCGACGAAGCTGGGAACCCCGGCGCGCGAGAAGCCCTCGACCATGGTCTGCAACGTCACCGTCTTGCCGGTGCCGGTCGCGCCCGCGATCAGCCCGTGCCGGTTCGCGCGCTTGAGGTCGATCGCCTGCGGCTTGCCGCCGCCCATGCCGATGAAGATGCCGTCCATGCCCACATCTTACCGCGATGGATGCGAACAGGAATAGAAAAAGGCCGCTGCATAGCGAGGATGCAACGGCCCTTTTCATGATCGGCTTTCGCCGTCCTCGCCCCTCCCTTTCCTGCCGGGAAAGGGAAGAACAAGGGGATTTACTTGATGCGCAGCGGGATCAGCGCACCCGCAATGCGGGCACGGGTGATCTGGGCCAGCACCTGCGGACGGCCCGCCGCCTTGGCCTCGGCGACGATCCGCTGGATGTCGGCGGCGGTGCGGACGGCGGTGCCGTTGATCGCGGTGACGACATCGCCTCGCTTCAGCTTCGACGCGGCATCGCTCGACGGATCGACCGCCGCGATGACGACGCCCTGGGTCGAGGGATCGACGTTGATCGCCCGAGCGATGGCCGGGGTCAGCGGCTGGACCGACAGGCCCAGCCCGCCGCCCGCCGTAGGCGCCACCTGTGCATCATCGTCATTGTCGGGGAACGCGTCCGAGCCATCGCCCAGGGTCGAGCGGAGTTCCTCGTTCGACGGGCGGGTCGCGGCGGTTGCGGTCAGCGACACCGGCTTGCCGGCACGCAGCACCTCCAACTGGACACGGCCGCCCGGCGGGACGTTGGCGATCAGATAGGACAGGGTCTGCTCGGGCGTCACCGCCTGGCCGTTGACCTTGGTCACCACGTCGAACGCCTTCAGACCGGCCTTGGCGGCGGGACCGTTCGGCTCGACCTTGGCGATGATCTCGCCCTGGCCCTTGGGCACGCCCAGCGATGCGGCGACATCGTCATTGACCGGCCCGCCGATCTGGACGCCCAGATAGCCGCGCTCGATCTTCTGACCCTTCATCAGCCGGTCGATGATCGGCTTGGCATCCTCCGCCGGAATGGCGAAGCCGATGCCGATATTGCCGCCCGACTGCGAATAGATCTGGCTGTTGATGCCGATGACGTTGCCATTCATGTCGAACATCGGGCCACCGGAATTGCCCTGGTTGATCGCGGCGTCGGTCTGGATGAAGCGGTCGTTCGCGCCGCCCTGGCCGGTGACGCGGTGCACCGCCGAGACGATGCCGGCGGTGACGGTGCTCGACAGACCGAAGGGCTGGCCGATCGCCAGCACCCAGTCGCCGGGCCGCGCGCGCGACGAATCGCCGAAGCGGACGAAGGGCAGGTTCTGGCCGTCGATCTTCAGGACGGCGAGGTCCGACGTCTCGTCGCGGCCGACGACCTTGGCGGTATATTCCTTGCGGTCGTTGAGGGTGACGGTGATCGAATCGACCGATGCACCCTGCGCGCCCGGCGCGATCACATGGTTGTTGGTGACGATGTAACCATCGGGCGAGATCAGGAAGCCCGAGCCCAACGAAGCGCCTTCACGCTTTTGCGGCTGCGGTCCGGCCTGGCCGCCGAACTGGCCGAAAAACCCTTCGAACGGCGTGCCGGCGAACGGGTTCGCCTGCTGCTTGACGGTGATCGACTGCTTGGTGGAGATGTTGACGACGGCGGGTTGCAGCTTGGCGACCATGTCGGCGAAGCTCATCGGCGCACCGGCGCGCGGTGCGACGGCCTGGATCGCACCCGGTTCGTTCTGCGCGACCTGCGCGGTCCCGGGCTGAAGGGCCAGGGTCGCGGTCGCGCCACCGAGGAGAAGCGCACTGGTAATGGCGTAGGCGTAGCGCACTGGGCTAGGGTCCTCTCAAAGAAGAAAATTCAGTTTGACCGTGGCCTATATGTCACGATTTTGCTGAACATCGCTTGAATATGAACGGGCCGAAAGGTGGAAATCACTTACCGGCCCGGCGCGGTGAATTCCTTCAGATAGCTGTTCTCAGGCGAGAGAATGATCTGGGTGTTCCCATGTTCCTGCGTGCTGCCGTCCGCGCCGAAGGTGTGGCGATAGGACTGCATGGCGCGATAGAAATCATAGAAACCCGGATCCTTGCCGAATGCCTGGGCATAGATCTGCGCGGCCTGCGCATCGGCATCGGCACGGACGATCTGCGCCTGCTTTTGTCCCTGTGCGGCGATGGTGATCGCCTCCTGCTGGCGGGCGGTCTGCATCCGGCTGAGCGCGCTTTCCAGCGGGGTGCCGGGCGGCAGTTCGGCTTCCTTGATGCGGACATCGACGATCTGCACGCCGTACTGGCGCGCGATGCGGTCGAGCCGGACCTGGATCGCGTCCATCACCTGCCCGCGCTCGGGGCTGAGCAGTTCGGACGAGCGCCGCTTGCCCAGTTCGTTGCGCAGCGCCGAGCCGAAGGTCGGGCGAAGCTGGTTGATGACCCCGTCCTCGCTGCCCGCCGTCGCCAGCATCCGGCGCGGGTCGATCACGCGGAAACGGGCAAAGGCATCGACATTCATGCGAAGCTGGTCGGTCGACAGCACCTGAGTCTTTTCCAAGTCGAGGTCGAGTACCCGCTTGTCGACCCACACGATGCGATCGACGAACGGGATCCGCGCGATCAACCCGGCGCCGCTATGGCCCAGTTCCTCGTTCGGACGATAGCCGTTGACGATTCGCCGGGGCTGTTCGAAGCGATAGACGACCGCCTGCTTCGTCTCGGGCACGATGGCGAAGGTCGCCGCCGCCAGGATCACCGCGACCAGCAGGGCGACGCCCAGCACGATCGGATTGCGAAGGGTCAGGCCGTTCACTGGCCGCCTCCCTGTGCCGGGGTGGCGGATGTCGCGATGTCAGGCGGCGGCGGGGCGGTGGGGCGCGCCTTGGACAGCGGCAGATAGGGCACGACGCTTGGTGTCTCGACGATGGTCTTGTCCGACTTGGCCAGCACGGCCTCCATGGTCTCGTAATACATGCGGCGGCGGGTCACTTCGGGGGCAAGGCGATATTGTTCGTACATCTTGTCGAACTGCGCCGCCTCACCCTGGGCGCGCGCGATCACCTGCTGCGCATAAGAGCGCGCCTGGTTCACATCGGCGACCGCGCGCTGCTGCGCCGCCGTCACCTTGTTGAAGTCATCGACGATCTGTTGCGGCGGGGCGGCCTGCTTGATCGCGACGCCCTGGATACGGACGCCCGAGCGATATTCGTTGAGGATAGACTGGGTCAGTTCCTGCACGCGCTGCTCGATGGTGGTGCGCCCCGAACCCAGCGCCTGGTCCAGCGTGGTCTGCGCGATCACCGCGCGCATCGCGCTTTCGGCGGCGGCGCGGACGGTTTCCTGCGGCTGGGCAAGGCGGAAGGCGTAGTCGCGCGGATTGGCGATGTCCCAGCGTACCGAATAGGTCAGGTCGATGATGTTCTGATCGCCGGTCAGTACCAGATTCGCCGCCGATCCCTCGGGGAAATTCTCGGTACGGATTTTCTGCACGTCCAGCACCCGGACGCTGGCGAAGGGAGCCGGGGCGGTCAGCTGGATGCCGGGCTCCAGCGTGCCGGTATAGCGGCCGAAATAGGTGACGACGCCGCGCTGCTGCGGGCCGATCGGGTGGATCGAGGTATAAAGCACCCAGATGCCCACCAAGATCGCCGCGCCGATCGCCCAAAGGGTGCGTCCGCCGGGCGCGCCGGGGATGCCGCCGAAGCCGCCCCCCGTTCCGCCGGGCCCTTCACCCGGACCGCCACCACCCGAACCGCGCGCCTTGCGGATGAATTCATCCAGCGCGGTGGGCTTGGCCGAGGCCTTGCGGCCGCCCGGGGGGACAGCCCAGGGGTTGCGGGGGCCGCCATCGGAGTCCTCGCCGGACCCGCCCCAGGGGCCCTTCGGCGTTTCGGCGGCTAGAATGGGGGGGCGTTGAAACCGGCCCGTCAGCTTTCTCATGTTCATCGTTATAGGAACGGTTCGCCGACAAAAACAGTGCCAAGCCGCGTATCGCATCCTATCTGCGCCTGATGAGTATCATCGAGACGGTAAGGGCGGCGGTCGCCGCAGTTGCGGGCAAGCGCGCGAATGTGCGGATGGAGGGCGCGCGGGCGGGCGTCGTGCTCGACACGACGGGGCTCGACGGGGCGGGGCGGCAGGCGCTGGAGGACGAGGTGAAGGCCGCCGCGATCCAGTCGGGCGCGGAGGATGTGCGCGTCGTCCTGACCGCCGAGAAGCGGGAGCGTCGGATCATCGCCGTCGCCAGCGGCAAGGGCGGGGTCGGCAAGTCCACCTTGGCGGCCAATCTCGCCATCGCCCTGGCGCGCCGGGGCATGAAGACCGGGCTGGTCGATGCGGATATCTATGGCCCCTCCCAGCCCCGGTTGATGGCGGCGGAGGGGGTGAAGCCGGTGGCGCAGGACGGCAAGCTGCAACCGGTGCCGACGCCTTACGGCGTGTCCCTCCTCTCGATGGGGCAATTGGTCGAGCCGGACAAGGCGATCGCCTGGCGCGGGCCGATGGCGGCGGGGGCGCTGAGCCAGTTGGTCGATGGCGACTGGGGCGCGACCGAACTGCTGGTGCTCGACTTGCCGCCGGGCACGGGCGACGTGCAGCTGACCATGGTGCAGAAGCACCGCCCGGCGGGGGCGGTGATCGTCTCGACCCCGCAGGATCTGGCCCTGATCGATGCGCGGCGCGCCATCGATCTGTTCACCAAGGCGGGGGTGCCGATCATCGGCTTGGTCGAGAATATGGCGGGCTATTGCTGCCCCCATTGCGGCGGCATTTCCGATCCGTTCGGATCGGGCGGGGCGGAAGCGGCGGCGAAGGAACTGGGCATCCCGTTCCTGGGCCGGGTGCCGCTGACCATCGCGATTCGCACCGCCTCGGACGCGGGGCAGCCCCCGGCGGCGGGGGAAGGGGATAGTGTCTTCGCACCGCTGGCCGAAGCGGTGGCGGATTGGCTGTCCCGGGCATGAAACCGGCGCGTCTTCGGGGCGTTGGAAGCGGCTAGACCGTCTGTATCCCGTATGTGCGAAATGCCGGGTGGGCGGTCCGCAAAGGGGACCATCCATGCCGCTGACCGATGACGACGATATTCGCATCCTGTTGCAGGACGCGCGCACTATTGCGCTGGTCGGCGCGTCCGATCGGCCAGACCGTCCGTCCTATGGCGTGATGAAGCGGATGCAGGATCATGGCTATCGCGTGATCCCGGTCAATCCACAGATCACCGGCGAGCATGTCCATGGCGAGTTCGTCTTTCGCGAGCTCGGCCAGTTGGGCGATCCGATCGACATCGTCGACATCTTCCGCCGCTCCGATGCGGTCGGCCCCATCGTGGACGAGGCGATCGCGATCGGGGCGAAGGCGATCTGGATGCAGTTGGGCGTCGTCAACGAGGAGGCCGCCGCGCGCGCCGAGGCCGCCGGGCTGAAGGTGGTGATGAATCGCTGTCCCGCGATCGAGATTCCCCGGCTGGGCGTGGAGCCGGTCGGCCACAACTGAACGAAGAGAACAGGGGAGAATTGCGATGGTGCCGGTGCCGATCCTGCTGATATTGGCCGCGCCGCAGGCGCATGGCGGCCATGCGATGCCATTGCCGCGCCTGACGCCCAACTGTGCGTCCGGAGGCTGCGCCGGAACAGTGCGCCCTTCGCCCTATCGCCTTTCGCAGGATCATAGCGTTCCGATCGATTCGAAGGCGCGGGCCTTCGCCAATGACGGCACCTATTGCGCGGTGGTCGGCGACAAATATTGCCTCAGCAAGCCACGGACTCTGTTCCGCACGCAAATCGATTGACGCCCTAAAAATGACACAGGCGTAATGACATTATCGGCTTCGCATGGCGGACGGGATAGGACGCCATGTGTCCGTGACCTCATGGTCCGGGCGAACGCGATGCCGGGAGGGTGTCATGGTGGCGATGATATGGGCCATGTTGGTGATGGCGGTGCCGGGTCAGGACACAGTGCCCGCGCCGTCTCCATCGGTCGACGCGATCATCGCGAAGACGAGCGAGATGACCGGTATCCGGCGGCGCTGCGTGTATGATCCCAATGCAACCGACATCACCGTATGCGGTCGCCGCAATGCCGATCGGTTCCGCATGCCCTTCGAGATACCGCCGGAGCCGGGCGATCCCCGCCACGAGGGCGTGATGGAGGAGCGGACCCGCCTGCTTGCGCGCAGCACCCCGTTGAAGGACTTGTCGCCCTTCCAGGTGGGGGGTGGTCTTGCGGGGGTGACGATGGACACCAATCCGCGCGGCGGCCATGGGCCGACGCTGCGCAAGCCCGCGCCATGACGTCGAGGAGAGCCACGCGATGATCGCCCTGTTGCTGATCGCCCTTCAGGCGACACCCGCCGCGCCGCCGCCAACGGGATCGGGAAGCGAACGTTTTTCGATCCTGGCGCGCGATCCCTGTCCGCCCTCTGCGGGAACCAGGGAGGATGTCATCGTCTGCGGACGGCGGCAGGCGGACGACCGTATTCCGGATGTGCCCGATGAGGTGCCGGCGGGGCCGGTGCCGTCCAATCCGCAACTGACCGGTATCGGGGCGCTGCGGGCGTCGGGCACGCCCTGCGCGGCGACGCAATGGGGATGCCAGACCGGGGTGAATATCCTCGGCCCCGCCCTTCTCCTCGCCAATGAGGCGCGGATCGGAATCAGCAAGCTGGTCGACAAGTCCCGCGACAAGAGCCACCGCGTCCCCATCGCGCTCGACGGGCCGGGGCCGCAGGGGCATCTCGAACCCTGACGGCAGCAGGGGAATGCCGTTCCTCTCCCTGGCCAGGCTGGGAAGGGGAAGCCGCCAAGCGATGGCCGGGCAGGGGCAATGTCCGACCGCTGACCACCACGCTCTGTAAGCGCGGCTCCTCCCATCGCCGATCGGCAGGATCGACGGTGATCAGCCGCCCGCCTGTCGCCGTGCCCGGGCGCGTGCCGAGGGGGGCGGGGTAAACCAGTCGGCCAGCGTCAGCCCGGTCTGCGCCATGGCGCGCAATACCACCTGCCCGGCGGCGCGTGCATCGCTAAGCGCGTCATGGTGGCGATGCTCCAGTTCCAGGAACGCCGCCAGCGTGTTGAGCTTGTGATTGGGCAGTTCGGGCCAGGCCCGTCTGGCGATGGTCACGCTGTCCAGCCAGCGCGCCGCGATCGGGGGCAGGGCATCGCGCTCGCACGCGCGACCCAGCGCGCCCTTGTCGAACCCCGAATGCGCCACCGTCACCCTCCCGCCCAGATGCTCCGCCAGTTCGGGATGCAGATGCGCGAAGGTCGGTTTGCCCAGCACATGATCGGCGGTGATGCCGTGGATGCCGATGTTGAAGCTGCTGAACTCGTCGCACGGATCGACCAGCGTTTCATAGGCTAGCACCTCCACGCCCGCCGCATAGCCGACGATACCGATCTGGCAGATGCTGCTGGTACGCGAACAGGCGGTTTCGACGTCGATGACCACGAAATCGGGGGGAGTCATGGACGGCCTTTAGCGCGATCACAGGTTTCGAGCAATAAAAGGTCGCCTCATGGCTCGACAGCGACCATTTCTATCCGCTACCCGCCAGGGCTCTACGAACGCTCGGATACAGGAAGACGATATGGGCGACGCATTGCGGGTGGCTTTGGCGGGACTCGGCACGGTGGGGGGCGGCGTCATTCGCCTGCTCGACGCGAACCGTGAGCTGATTACCCGGCGCGCCGGTCGCCCCATCGAGATCGTCGCCGTCTCCGCTCGCGACCGGACCAAGGACCGGGGCGTCGACCTGTCGCGCTTCGAATGGGTGGACGACACCGCCGCGCTCGCCGCGCGCGAGGATGCGGACGTGGTGGTCGAGCTGATCGGCGGATCGGACGGGCCCGCGCTGACGCTAGCGCGGACCGCGCTCGATGCCGGGCGTGGCTTCGTGACCGCCAACAAGGCGATGCTGGCGCATCACGGGCTGGAACTGGCGCGGAAGGCGGAGGCGTCCAAGGCGGCGCTGAAGTTCGAGGCGGCGGTGGCGGGCGGCATCCCGGTCATCAAGGGGCTGCGCGAAGGCGCGGCGGCCAATGCCATCGCGCGCGTCTATGGCATCCTCAACGGCACCTGCAATTTCATCCTGTCCAAGATGGAAGCCGAAGGCCGCGACTTCGCGGAGGTTTTGGCGGAAGCGCAAGCGCTGGGCTATGCCGAGGCCGATCCCAGCTTCGACATTGACGGGGTGGATGCCGCGCACAAGCTGTCGATCCTGGCGGCGATCGCCTTCGGCACGCAGCCCGCGTTCGGCGATGTCGCGATCGGCGGCGTGCGGCATGTGCTCGCCGCCGACATCGCGCAGGCCGCCTCGCTCGGCTATCGCGTGCGGCTCGTCGGCGTGGCGGAGGAAGGGGCGAACGGGCTGTTCCAGCGGGTGCATCCCCATCTGGTGCCGCTCGACCATCCGCTGGCGCATGTCACCGGCTCGACCAATGCGGTGGTGGCGGAGGGCAATTTCGTCGGTCGCCTGCTGTTCCAGGGCGCGGGTGCGGGCGATGGCCCGACCGCCAGCGCGGTCGTCGCCGACCTGATCGACATCGCGCGCGGTGAATATGGTGCGTCCTTCGCCATGCCCGCGCACGAACTCACCCCTGCGGCCAAGGCCGATAGCGGCGAGCGGCGCGGGCGGGCCTATCTGCGCTTCACGGTGCAGGACAAAGTCGGCGTGCTGGCCGAGATCGCCGCGGCGATGCGCGATGCCGGCGTGTCGATCGAAAGCCTGATCCAGCGTGGCGAGGCGGCGGATGGCGGCGTGATGATCGCGATCGTGACCCATGAGGGGCCGGAGCGCGCGGTCGCCCAGGCACTGGAGCGGTTGCGCGGGAGCCAGAGCCTGGTCGGGCAGCCGCTGCTCATGCATATTCTGGGATAGGAAAATCCTCCCCCGCAAGGGGGAGGTGGCAGGCGGAAGGCCTGACGGAGGGGGCGTCCAAAGCGGTTGCACCCCTCCGCCTCGCCTGGCCTTTACTTCTTGATCAGCCCGATCTCGACCAGCCGCTCGAACAGATAGTCGTGCGCGGTGATCGGCTCCGGATAGCGATCCGGATGCCCCTCGCTCACCGTACCGGGCAGCGTCTTGATCAGGAAGTCGGGCGCGGGGTGCAGGAAGAAGGGCATCGAATAGCGCGAGAAGCCACGCCGCTCGACCGGCGGGTTGACGACCCGGTGCGTGGTCGAAGGCAGCACATGGTTGGTCAGCCGCTGGAGCATGTCGCCGACATTGACCACCATCGCACCATCTGGCGGACGGATCGCCAGCCATTCGCCCGAATCGCGGTCGAGCAGTTCCAGCCCCGCTTCCTCGGCGCCCAGCAACAGGGTGATGAGGTTGATGTCCTCATGCGCGCCCGCCCGCACACCCTCGGCATCGGCGGGGATCGGCGGATAATGGAGCAGGCGGAGGACCGAGTTGCCGTCCTTCACCGCAGGGGCGAACCAGTGCGGATCGAGCTTCAGGTGCCGCGCGATGGCGGACAACAGCCGGTCGCCCGCGCGATCGAACGCCGCGAAGAGCCGGATGAAATCCTCGCGGAACCCCTCGGGCCGCTCGGGCCAGATATTGGCGGGCATCCGGTCGGCATAGCGATGTCCCTCGGGCAGTTCGCGGCCAACATGCCAAAATTCCTTGAGGTCGACGACCTTGGCATCCTTGGCGATCTCGGTCTTGAACGGGGTATAACCGCGCGCGCCGCCGCCGCCGGGGACGTGATAGCCGCGCTTTTCTTCCTCAGGCAGGTCGAACAGCGCCTTGGTCTGCGCCCAGGCCCGGTCGATCAGGTCGGCCGGCACGCCATGATCCGCGACGATCGCGAAACCGAACCGCTCGAACGATTCGCCAAGGGCGGCGGCAAAGCCCTCGGGATCGCGGTCCTGATCGGCGAGGCTGAGCGTCGGAACCTCGGCGGAGCGGGTGTCGGTCATGGCAATATGTCCAGAAAATCTAACAAGCTGTCATCTTTATAGCGCGCTTGGGACGTCCGAACAGGGCCGCTTATCCGCCCAGCGTGATCGTTCCCGTCGATCGGTCGCCACCAGCAGGGCGAAGATCGACGCGGAACGGCTTTTCCTCCGCCGTCTTGCCGACCAGCACGCCGCCCTGATCGCTCAACGTGAAGTCGGCCTCGCCCATCTTCTCGCGGAACCAGTCGCGCACCGTGGCGGGATCGGCGGGACTGTCGAAGGTCATGACGAACGCCTTGTCGCGGCCATTGCCGACATCGACGTTGCGGATCTTCGACCCCGGATAGAGATGGACGCCGTTCAGCTCGAAATTATCCGCCTCCAGCGACACTTTGGGCAGCTTGAACGCACCCGTGAAGCCGGGCAGTGCCAGCTTGACCTCGCCCGACCGGCCATCGACGGCGGCCAGCGTCTCTCCGTCCGAACTGTTGATCGTCACCGACGTCCCATCGGTGGGCCGGTCGCAACCCGACAGCGCCAGTGCAGCAAGAAGCGGCAGGGCCAGGCCGATACGATGCGGGGTGATCATGGCGGCAAAACTCCTTCTGGCATTCCGTAACGCTGATACAATTGAGCGCGGAGATTGTGCCGCACAAGCTGACGGTGCGCTGAATGCCGCCGCCACCTCCGCTTTCATCGTCATGGCGAACAGGAAAGATCGGCGTCGGGCAGGTGCGTCACCGGTGCCAGCATCGCCGATCCGGCGGACCGGCGCGTCGATGACGATCTTTTCCCCTCTGCTCGGCAACATTGGATATCGAAGCGGGTTTTCCGGTTCCCCTGCCAATCAAACGCCCTTATGTGACCAACATCATGTCCGAAACCCGTTCCGCTGCTCCGGCGGCGTCCGTCGCGGCCGAGCCGCCCGGCGCGCCGATCGGCTTTGTCGAATTCGTCCTTTTGATCGCGGCGCTGATGGCGTTGACCGCGCTGGGGATCGATTCGATGCTCCCCGCGCTGCCGGCCATCGGCGAGGCGTTGGGCGCTTCGGCGGCCGCACGGCCTTTCGTCGTCACCGCCTTCCTGATCGGATTCGGGGTGGCGCAGCTCGTCCATGGACCGCTGGCCGATCGCTATGGGCGGCGGCGGGTGCTGATCGTCGCGCTGGTCATCTATATCATCGCCAATGGCGCGGCGGCGATGGCGGGCAGCTTTACGCTGTTGCTGGTCGCGCGCGTCTGTGCGGGGGCGGCGATCGCCGCGACGCGGGTGGCGACGGTGGCGCTGGTCCGCGACTGCTATCACGGGCGCGCCATGGCGCAGGTCATGTCGATCGCCTTCATGGTGTTCATGATCGTGCCGATCCTGGCCCCGGCCTTTGGGGAACTGGTGCTGCTGTTCGGCAATTGGCGGCTGATCTTCTGGACCATCGCGGGGCTGGCGGCGCTGGTGCTCGGCTGGTTCGCGGTCCGGATGCCCGAGACGCTGTCGCCCGAGGCGCAACTCCCCATCTCGCTGTCGCGTATCCTCGATGGCTGGCGTGAGACGCTGAGTGACCGGCTGTCGCTCGGCTATACGCTGGCGGCGACCGCCCTGATGGCGGCGCTCTATGGCTATCTCAATTCGGTGCAGCCGATCATGGCGGAGACGTTCGGGCGCGAAAAGCTGCTCGCGCTGATCTTCGCCACCACCTCGGTCACGATGGCGGCGGCGAACCTGCTCAACTCGCGGATCGTCATGCGGCTGGGCACGCGGTTGATCAGCCATAGTTCGGTGACCATCCTGATCATCGTGTCGGCGATCCATCTCGCGGTCGCGCAATTCTTTGGCGAAACGCTGATCGTCTTTGCCGTGCTCCAGGCGATCACCATGGCGTGTTTCGGTCTGGCGACCTCCAATTTCTCCTCGATGGCGATGGAGAATATGGGGCGGATCGCGGGCACCGCATCCAGCGTACAGGGCTTTACCAGCGTCACCATCGGCTCGCTGATCGGGGCGGGGATCGGACAGGCTTTTGACGGGACGACGCGGCCGCTGACGCTGGGCTTCCTAATCGCCGGATGTGCGGCCTTCGCCGTGGTGGCCCTGACCGAACGCGGGCGGATGTTCCGGCCCCAGTAACGCAGGCCCGGCGGGAACCGCCCGGCCCGCCCCACCGTTTTTGCTTCCGACACCCAGGACAGGAGGCAAGCATGGGCGGACATCAGGTTCCCAGCCAGGGACCCGGCGATGATGGCTGGGACGAAGAAGGCTATGACGAGAGCCAGCGTGCCGAGATTCTGGAGGCGACGCGCAACGGACCGACGGACGGCGTGCTGTTGACCGATATCGAACCCGATCTGGGCGACGATACGGTGGAGGACGAGCCGATCGACGAACTCGACATGGATTCCGAAGAGGTGGGCGAAAGCGATGCCTCGGTCGACATGGATGCCGAGGATATCGACGAGGACGATCTCCAAGAGGATTTCGAGGACGATAGCGTCGCCGATGGCGATATCGACGAAGCCGACGACGCCGCGCTGCGGCCATGACGCGGTTGCCCGTGGCGCTGGCGGCGGGAGGGATCGTGCTGGTCGGATGCTCGACCATGCCCGATCCCCGCTCGGCCATGCCGCCGATGGTCTCGACGAATTTCCAGTGCGAAAATGGCAGTCGGTTCTGGATGCGTTTCGACAATCGCGACGATAGCGCGTTGCTGCGCCTGGACGGCGATCTGGAGGTGCGCCTGGCGGGACAGCCGGTCGCCTCGGGCATCCACTATGCGGGCTTCGGTCATGACCTTCGCGGCAAGGGGGGTGAGGTTGTTTTGACACGGCCCACCGGCGATTCGCTTCGCTGCACCGCAGTCCGCTGAGCTCAGCCCAACAAAAAAGGCCGAAAAATGGCTGAAAACCGTGATCGCCCCATTCTGCCCCAATTGGTTCATCTAAGTGACAGGAACTGTGACTTTCTTGGCACAGCTTTGCGGAAGCCGACCAGAATTCGCGTTTCCCGTGCAACTCCTGGCTCATTTGCCGGTTAAGCGGGCCTGGGCTGAGCGGTTCGATCCGCCGCCCCACATAGAATAAGAGAAGGGTATCTCGTATGCGTAAGCTTTCCCTCGTCGCCGCTGCGGCGGCTGCGTTCGTCGCCGTGCCTGCCATGGCCCAGGACATGAACACCACGGCGGCTCCGGCCACCGACACCGCGACCGCTCCCGACGGCACCCGCGCCTTCGGTATCGAGCCGTACGTCGCGATCATGGGCGGCTGGGAGCAGTTCGATCGCCAGTCGGTCGCCGGCATCCCTGCGCAGCCCAAGGGCTATAACCTGGACGGCGCGCTGGTCGAGGGCATCGTCGGTGCCAACGTTCCGCTAGGCCCGGTCTTCATCGGTGCCGAGGGTTCGGTCGCCAAGGGCGTGTCGGGCGACATCGACTGGCAGTATGGCGCCTATGGCCGCGCGGGCTTCCGCGCCGGTGAGAGCGGCCTGTTCTACGGCAAGGTCGGCTATCGCTGGAACAACTTCCACAACTTCGCGCCGGGCGTCGCTGGCGACCTGAAGCGTGACTATCACGGCACCGTGTACGGCGTCGGCGCGGAAGTCGGCCCGAAGGACATCGGTCTGGGCGGTCTGACCGGCAATTCGGGCCTGCGTCTCCGCATGGAAGTTTCGACCTTCGACGACGCACATTCGTTCCGCCCGATGGCGGGTGTCGTCGCACACTTCTGATCCCATCGGGATCCAGTTGGCTTAAGGTGGCGGGGTTCGGCAGCAATGCCGGGCCCCGTTTTCCTTTGCGCTATGCCTCCCCATATCCGTGGCGATGGTCGGACGGGTGAAGCGAAAGGCGGGGCTGATGGCCGCCGCCGAACGGGTAGAGCGGACACCGCCGCGATCCTGCGCGCTGTGCGACCGTGCGCTGGGGGTGAAGGTGGAATGGCACCATCCCGTTCCCAAGAGCGAAGGCGGGCGTGAGACGGTACCGGTCCATCCCATCTGTCACCGGACCATCCATGCGACCTTTTCCAATGCGGAACTGGCGCGGGGGTTTTCGGACTTCGCAGTGCTGCGCGCGCATCCGGAGATAGCGCGATTCCTGCGATGGATTGCCGGGAAACCGGCGGATTTCCATGCGCCGACGCGGGCGGCGCGGTGATTTTGGTTCGCGCGAAGACGCGAAGAGGTGTGGTTCGCGCAGAGGCGCCGAGGGCGCGGAGATCATTTGGGCGCGCGGCCAACTCCTCAATCTCCGTTCAGCCTGAGCGTAGTCGAAGGCCACGGGATAACGCCTGTCACACTATGAAATTTCGAGTTTGGCCTGCGGCCGTAAGGGCGGTGGGGAGACGGTATCCCTTGGCCTTCGACTACGCTCAGGCTGAACGGATGTGAGGAGATCCTCCTCCTGCCTTCTTTCCTCCGCGCCCTCCGCGCCTCTGCGCGAACCGACCTTCTTCGCGCCATCGCGTCATCGCGTGAACAAAAAAGGGCGGACCGAAGCCCGCCCTTTCGACTATCACTCCGCCGCGACGCCTGCCGCCGAGAACATGTCGCCGGTTTCGCCCGGCTCCTCGTTCGCCGCCTTGGCGGTCTTGGCCTTTTGCCGCGTGTCGAACGCGTCCCAGACGTCGTTCCACTGGCCGCGCGTCGCCGCCTTCGAATATTCGGTGGCCCGGGTCTCGAAGAAGTTGGCATGCTCCACGCCGTTGAGCAGCGGGGTCAGCCAGGGCAGCGGATGCTCGTCGATCATGTAGATCGGCTTCAGGCCCAGCTGGCCGAGGCGCCAGTCGGCGATGTAGCGGATATACTTCTTGATCTCCTTGGGCTTCATCCCCTCGACCGGGCCCATTTCAAAGGCGAGGTCGATGAAATTATCCTCCAGGCGGATCGTCGTCTGGCACACATCGGCGATGTCGTCCTTGACCGCCTTGGTCAGGCACTGGCGCTCCTGGCAGAAGGCGTGGAACATGCGGATGATGCCTTCGCAGTGCAGGCTCTCGTCGCGCACCGACCAGCTGACGATCTGGCCCATGCCCTTCATCTTGTTGAAGCGCGGGAAGTTCATCAGCATCGCGAAGGACGCGAACAGCTGGACGCCCTCGGTGAAGCCGCCGAACATCGCCAGCGTGCGGGCGATGTCCTCGTCGCTGTCGACGCCGAAATTCTGCATGTAGTCATGCTTGTCCTTCATCTCGGCATATTCGAGGAAGGCGCCATATTCGCTTTCGGGCATACCGATCGTGTCGAGCAGATGGCTGTACGCCGCGATGTGCACCGTCTCCATGTTGGAGAAGGCGGTCAGCATCATCTTGATCTCGGTCGGCTTGAACACCCGGCCATATTTCTCGTGATAGCAGTCCTGCACCTCGACGTCCGCCTGGGTGAAGAAGCGGAAGATCTGGGTCAGCAGGTTGCGCTCGTGATCGGTCAGCTTCTGCGCCCAGTCGCGGCAATCCTCGCCCAGCGGCACCTCTTCGGGCAGCCAGTGGAGCTGTTGCTGGCGCTTCCAGAATTCGAACGCCCAGGGGTATTCGAAGGGCTTATACTGCTTGGAGGCTTGGAGGAGAGGCATCGGGGTTACTCCGGACGAATGGTGTTGGTGCGGAATGCACAACGCGGGTGGCGCCATGCGGAAACGGAAAAGGCAGCGATCGTCACGGGGAACGACCAGAGCCAGACAAAGGCGAACCAGTCACGGGGACGGCCCGCCAGCAGATAGGGGCTACAAAGATAATGACGGATGAAGCTGGCGCGGCGGCCACGGGCTTCGAGGAAACATTGGCCGAGATCGGCATCGGCATAGGTTTGGAAGCCCAGAACGATGAAGCCGACCACCGCCACCGCCGCGATCAGGGCTAGGAGCCGCTCGATCACGGTCATGTCCCCATGCTCCACTGCCGCAGTGCGGTCGCCGAAAAGCCGAGCACGATCGCGGCCGCCAGCGCCATGATTCCGGCCATGCGATAAACATAAATGCGCGCGGGCTCCTGCGGACGACGCAGGGCAAGCAGCAGCCCTATGCCGATCCCGGCCAGTATTCCGGCCACCGCGTACATGATGAACGCCGATGTCATGCGACCAATTCCGGTGTTGCGCGTTCCGAAATCGAACCCAACACAGGAGACTCAAAATGGTCGATGTCAGTCAGATCAAGGAACATGCGGAAGTCATCGGTGCGGACGGCGTCCATGTCGGCACCGTCGATCACGTTCAGGGCGACCGCATCAAGCTGACCAAGAACGACAGCCCCCAGACCGAAGACGGGCAGGGCGCCAAGCATCATTACCTGCCGATCGGCTTGGTCGCCGAGGTCGAGGGCGATCAGGTCCGCCTGTCGGCGACCGCGCAGAACGCCGTCGACCAGTTCGAAGAGGCGGAGTGATTCCTCAACCCCTCTCCCCTTGTGGGAGAGGGAGGGGCCCGCGACCGAAGGTCGTGGGAGGGTGAGGGGGCTGTCCATTACGGACGGCCCTTTTGCTTATACGCGACCCGTGCGCCGATTGCCGCCACGACGCCGTCGAGGTTGGTCATCACATCGGCATTGGCGAAGCGGATCACGTCATAGCCTTCGTGTTCTAGGAAACGGGTGCGCGCGGCGTCGCGTTCCGGTTTCATTGCGTGGTCGTCGCCATCGAGTTCGACCATCAACCGTACCGCGTGGGAACAGAAATCGGCGTGGTACGGGCCCATCGGAACCTGACGGCGAAACTTCAGGTCGGGCAACGCCTCACGCAGCGCTCGCCATAGTCGACGTTCGGGTTCGCCAGCATTTTGGCGCAGCTCACGCGATCGGTTGACCGTGGTTGCCGGAAGCAGCTGGCGCTTGGTCAGGCCTAGGGCATTGCCCCTCACCCTTCCCACGGCCTGCGGCCGCGGGCCCCTTCCCTCTCCCACAAGGGGAGAGGGAGGATTGGAAGAATGAGGGGCCATGGCTCTGCCTTCCCGTCAGGCGATCAGCATTGCTCCTGCCTCACTGGCACGCCAAGCACTCGTCGTAATCGGTGGTCTCGCCGATTTCGAACTTGGGTGCGCTGATCGTGTTGTCCGCCTCAACGCCGCCCGACCCGGCAAAACCGGCACGCTGCACCGATTTGGAGCGGAGATAATAAAGCGACTTGATGCCCAGCTCCCACGCGCGGAAGTGGAGCATCAGCAGGTCCCACTTCTCCACATCCGCCGGGATGAACAGGTTCAGCGACTGCGCCTGGTCGATATAGGGTGTGCGATCCCCCGCCAGTTCGAGCAGCCAGCGCTGGTCGATCTCGAACGAGGTCTTGAACGTGTCCTTCTCTTCCTGGCTCAGGAAGTCGAGATGCTGGACCGAGCCACCATGCTCGAGGATCGAGTTCCACACTGCGTCGGAATTCTTCGACTTCGCGATCAGGATCTTTTCGAGATAGGGATTCTTGACCGAGAACGAACCCGACAGCGTCTTGTGGGTATAGATGTTCGCCGGGATTGGCTCGATGCACGCGCTGGTGCCGCCGCAGATGATCGAGATCGACGCGGTCGGCGCGATCGCCATCTTGCAGCTGAAACGCTCCATCACGCCGACATCGGCCGCGTCGGGGCAGGGCCCGCGCTCGACCGCCAGGGTCATCGACGCCTGGTTCACCTGCGCGTTGATGTGCTTGAACATCCGCAGGTTCCATGACTTGGCCATCGCGCCCTCGAAGGGGATGCCGCGCGCCTGCAGGAAGCTGTGGAAGCCCATCACGCCCAGGCCCACCGAGCGTTCGCGCCCGGCCGAATAGGCGGCACGCTCCATGCCCGGCTCGTGGCGGTCGATATAGTCCTGAAGGACGTTGTCGAGGAAGCGCATCACGTCCTCGATGAACTGCTTGTCGTCCTTCCACTCGTCCCAGGTTTCCAGGTTCAGCGACGACAGGCAGCAGACGGCGGTGCGGTCCTTGCCCTTATGGTCGATGCCGGTCGGCAAAGTGATTTCCGAACACAGGTTCGAGGTCGACACCTTCAGCCCCAGCTCGCGGTGGTGCTTGGGCATGTTCTTGTTCACATGGTCGGCGAACACGATGTACGGCTCGCCGGTCGCCAAGCGGGTCTCGACCAGCTTCTGGAACAGCGCGCGCGCGTCGACCGTGGCGCGGACCTCGCCGGTCTTCGGGCTCTTGAGATGCCATTCGGCGCCGTCGCGCACCGCCTCCATGAAGGCGTCGGGGATCAGCACGCCGTGGTGCAAGTTCAGCGCCTTGCGGTTGAAGTCGCCCGAGGGTTTCCGGATCTCTAGGAACTCTTCGATCTCGGGGTGCGAGATGTCGAGATAGCAGGCGGCCGAGCCACGACGCAGCGAACCCTGGCTGATCGCCAGCGTCAGCGAGTCCATCACGCGGACAAAGGGGATGATGCCGCTGGTCTTGCCGTTCAGGCCGACCGGCTCGCCGATGCCGCGCACCTGGCCCCAATAGGTGCCGATGCCGCCGCCGCGCGAGGCGAGCCAGACATTCTCGTTCCAGGTGGTGACGATGCCGTCCAGGCTGTCGGGCACCGAGTTGAGGTAGCAGCTGATCGGCAGGCCGCGACCCGTGCCGCCGTTCGACAGGACGGGCGTCGCGGGCATGAACCACAGCTTCGAGATATAGTCGTACAGTCGCTGGGCGTGCTCGGCATTGTCGGCATAGGCCGAGGCGACGCGCACGAACAGGTCCTGATAGCTTTCGCCGGGCAGGAGGTAGCGGTCGTTCAGCGTTTCCTTGCCGAAATCGGTCAGCCGCGCATCGCGGGCATGGTCGACCTCGACCGGATAGGGCTGCGGGCGCACCGACTTGGTATCGGCGGGCGTCGGGGCCGGTGCCGGGCTGGTGTCCGCCGCGGCCATTTTCTCAAGCATATCAGTCGTCATGTCGCTATCCCGGCTATCCCTGAAATCCATCATCGATGCCGCTCCCTTGTTCTTGTCCCGTTCGGGTCGTCGGCATGGCCCCGGCACGACGCGCAGGCGTCATGGCAGCATGGGCGAGACGGTTCCAAAAGCCCCGGTTCCGGGCCCTGTTTCCCATCTCCGTCATGCTTGGTGAGCATGACCCCTACTACCAGTGCTTGGGGCCACCCCCGGCCTCTTCCACAATCCATAGTGGAAAATCCCGGCGACCATCGCAAGAGGTTAAAGCCTGGCGAGGGGGTTGGTTGCGACGAATGGAAGGGGCCTGGGACCGTGCGAAAGCCGCGACGCGTGGATTGCTGCGGGGTTCGTGAAGCGCAAGCCCCAAAAAACTTTTTTTGCGGCTGGCGGTCAGCCGATCGACAGCAGGAACAGCGCGATCAGCCCGGCCAAGGCGACCACCATCTGTGGGGGGCGAAGCCGTGCGAAATGCCGTGGCGCCCCGCCCCACCGCGCGATCCAGGGGTCGGTCAGCGCGATCGACGCATAGCCCAGAATCAATAGGGCAAATCCCGTCGATGGCCCCGCGATCAGCGCCACCAGGCCCAGCGAGAAGCGAAGCATCATCGTCAGCATCTGCGAAATGTGCGGGCCGCCGGGAGTGAAAAAGCTTAACCCGCGCGTGACGCCCGCCAGGAAGATCAGGATCGCGGCGCCCCAGATCTGCCCGACCAGAAGCGCCAAGGGAAGCTGCACCCAGGCGGCCAGCGCGGCGAGCGGCAGGACCAGCGCCGGGCCATAGCCGAAGATCAGGCTGAGCGCCGGTATGCGGGGCGAGGCGGCTTCGGGCGTGGGGGCGGGGGATGTCATGGGGCGCGAACGTGCAGGGGCGTGTTCCTATCCCGCGACGTTCGGGGCGTATCAGGCGATATGACGCTGGTGTTCCTCGGCCTCGCCGGTTTCCAGCCAGGGGTGATCATCGGGCAAGGGCGCGGCGAAGGCGATGCCGACGCGGCCCTCGCGCTCCCACCTTATATAGCCGCGCAGGAATTTCTCCCCGCCGATGCGCACACCCACCGCCGCGCCGCATACGATATAGGCGGGGGGCAGGCCCTCCACCATCGTGCCGGTGTTGGACAGGTCGCGGATGCGTACGTCGATCATCGCGCTGCCCGACTGGATCTGCGCGGTACGCAGGATCTTCACGCGTGGGCGGCGGAGCGATTTGAGCCCGACCGGCTCGGCCCGGCCATCCTGCTCGCCCAGCGTCCGGTGCACCTCCGACGAATCGCCGGGGCGGCCATAGACATAGCCCTGGATATGGCTGCACCCCAGATCGCGGATCAGTTCGATCTCGTCCTGGATCTCGACCCCCTCGGCGGTGGTCTCCATGCCCAGCGTATCGGCCAGCGTCACGATCGCGCGGATGATCGCGGCGTTGCGGCTGCCGGTACGGATCGCGCCGCGCACGAAGGACTGGTCGATCTTGATCTTGTCGAACGGCGCATGGCGCAGATAGCCGAGCGAGGAATAGCCCGTCCCGAAATCGTCGAGCGCCAGCCGAATGCCCAGCGCCTTGAGCGCGGCGAACTGGCGTTCCGATTCCTGATTGTCGGTCAGGAAGACGCTCTCGGTGATTTCCAGCTCCAGCCGCGACGGGGCGAGGCCCGACTGGGCCAACGCCTGTGCGACGAGTGCGGGCAGATGCGGCTTGGCGAACTGGATCGACGAGACGTTGACCGCCACCCGCGCGGGACGGGGCCAGCTTGCCGCCTCGGTACAGGCGGTGCGCATCACCCATTCGCCGATCTGTTCGATCAACCCGCATTCCTCGGCCACCGGCACGAACTGCGCGGGCGAAATCTCACCCTGGGTCGGGTGGTTCCAGCGGAGCAGCGCCTCATAGCCGACGACCTGGGAATCGCGCGTCGACACCACCGGTTGATAGGCCAGGCGGAACTGCCCCTGCGCGATGGCGAGGCGCAGGTCTTCCTCCATCCGCTTGCGGCTGCGCGCGCCCTCCAGCATCGCCTCGGCGTAGAAGCGGTGGACGCCGCGCCCGTCGCCTTTGGCCGCATACAGCCCGAGATCGGCGTTGCGGATCAGCGTCTGCGAATCCGCCCCGTCCTGGGGGGCGATGGCGATGCCGATCGAACAGCCGATCGTCACCTCATTGCCCTGGATTTCATAGGGGTGCGACAGCGTCGCGATGATCTCATTGGCGAGCGAGGCCAGCCGGTCGCGCGCATCGATACCGGGCAGCAGGATCTGGAACTCGTCGCCGCCCAGCCGCCCGACCAGCCCGACATCGCCGACCACCCGCTCCAGTCGCCGCGCGACCTGTTGCAACAGCAGATCGCCCGCCGGATGGCCGAGCGTGTCGTTGACCGCCTTGAACCGGTCGAGGTCCATCAGGAACAGCGCGGTCGGGCGATAGGGATGGGTCGACTGTTTCAGCGTCTTGTCGAGCGACAGCTTCATCCGCTGTCGATTGGCCAGCCCGGTCAGGCTGTCGAACAGCGCGAGGCGGGTGATCTCCGCCTCCGACCGGCGCTTCTCGGTCAGGTCGGAGCCCGAGCCGATGAACCCGCGGAATCGCCCGACGCTGTCGATGATCGGGCGCCCGGAGATCGACCACCAGCGTTCCGTGACCGCTCCATCGGCCACCGCACAGACGGTATAGTCGGAAAAGCTGGTGCGCGAGGCGATGTGGAACGACAGCGTCCGCTCGGTGCCCGGCGCGGAGGGATCCATCTGGAACAGCTCGGTCAGTATCCGTCCCTTTGACTCGATGCCCGACGCACCCAGATCGTCGGCGACCTTCTGCGACAAATAGGTCAGCCGCCCCCGCCGATCGGTCTCCCAGAACCAACCGGTGCCATGCTCCTCGAATTCGGCGATCATCTTGACCGCCTGCACCCCCTGGCCGAATTCGCGGGCACGGGCGCGCGCGGTTTCATAGTCGAGCTTCCCCATGCACCGCGCCTTCAGCACCAGCACCAGCATGGCCGGTATGACGCCGGCCAGGATGGGCAGGACCGGGATGCCCCAGGCCAGCGCCGCGATCGGGGCCAGGAACGCCAGGCCGAAGGAATAGCCGATCAAGGCCGCGCGTACCGGATTCAGCATTGCCGCCGTCACCCAGATCGCGCAGGCGAGGGCCATCGTCGATCCCCATCCGCTTGCGCCATGATGGGCATGCGCCACGATGAAGAGCAGGGGCGCGGTCGACAGGGCGAGAATCAGACTCGACAGGCTGAGATTCTGCTTCAGCCGATAGAGCGGCTTCTGCCGCGAGATGCCATGATGGAGCATGGCCCCGATCAGCATCGCCACCAACAGGATCGGCCCGGACGCCGCCGCCTTGTCGACCAGCATCGCATGTGGATCGTTCAGGGCGCTGAGCCCTAGAATCACTCCGATCGCCGCCAGATTCTGCGCGATCGCCATCGGCCATGTCCGGCACAGCAACTTCAGGCGATGGAGATGCAAAGCGACCAGGAACTCGTCATTGTCCTCGACGAGACCGATCAGGGCCAGAAACGGTATTTGGTCGGTGGTGTCGGACGACATGCGCGATTTGCGATCCCCGGGGAACAGGGTCCATTCGTGCCATATGTGGTGTTAAAAATGATTGAAGTCGTCGTCGCCTGAGCGTGCATCTTGGCGTTGCGCGCGCCGCGCCGCTGGCGCAAAAGGCCGGTCATGACGACCCTGATCCGCGACACCGACCTGATCGAGAGCGTGGCCGACGCGCTCCAGTTCATCAGCTATTACCACCCGATGGATTATATCCGCGCGCTGGGCAAAGCCTATGAGGCGGAGAAGAGCCCGGCGGCCAAGGATGCCATCGCGCAGATCCTGACCAACAGCCGCATGTGTGCCGAGGGGCATCGCCCCATCTGCCAGGACACCGGCATCGTCACCGTCTTCGTCAAATGGGGCCAGGATTGCCGCCTGTCGGGCGACCGGTCGTTGCAGGAGGTCGTCGATGAGGGCGTGCGCCGCGCCTATCTCCACCCGGAGAACAAGCTGCGCGCCTCGATCCTCGCCGACCCCGCCTTCACGCGCCGCAACACCAAGGACAACACGCCCTCGGTCCTCCATGTCGAGATGGTGCCGGGCGACAAGGTGACGGTCGACGTCGCGGCCAAGGGCGGCGGGTCGGAGAACAAGTCGAAGTTCAAGATGATGAACCCGTCCGACTCGATCGTCGACTGGGTGCTCGAAATGGTGCCGCAAATGGGCGCGGGCTGGTGCCCGCCCGGCATGCTGGGCATCGGCATCGGCGGCACGGCGGAAAAGGCGGTGCTGCTCGCCAAGGAATCGCTGATGGGCGCGATCGACATGGGCCAGCTCAAGGAGCGTGGGCCGCGTAATGATATCGAGGCGCTGCGCATCGAGCTGTTCGACAAGGTCAATGCGCTGGGCATCGGTGCGCAGGGGTTGGGTGGCCTGTCCACCATCCTCGACGTCAAGATCCTCGACTGGCCGACGCACGCCGCGTCCAAGCCCGTCGCGATGATCCCGAACTGTGCGGCCACGCGCCATGCGCATTTCACGCTGGACGGCTCCGGCCCGGTCTATCTGGAAGCGCCCAAGCTGGAGGAATGGCCCAAGGTCGACTGGAAGCCCGACCTGCAGACCGCCAAGCGGGTCGAGCTCGACACGCTGACGGCGGAAGAGGTGAAGAGCTGGAAGCATGGCGATCGGCTGCTCCTCAACGGCAAGATGCTGACCGGCCGCGACGCCGCGCACAAGCGGATCAAGGACATGCTCGACCGTGGTGAGGAACTGCCGGTCGAATTCCGTGGCCGCGTCATCTATTATGTCGGACCCGTCGATCCGGTCGGCGAGGAAGTGGTGGGCCCGGCAGGCCCGACGACCGCGACCCGCATGGACAAGTTCACCCGCATGATGCTCGACCAGGGCCTGCTGGCGATGGTCGGCAAGGCCGAGCGTGGGCCGGCGGCGACCGACGCGATCCGCGAATACCAGTCCGCCTATCTGATGGCGGTCGGCGGCGCGGCCTATCTCGTCGCGCGCGCGATCAAGGGCTCGAAGGTCGTCGGCTTCGAGGATCTGGGGATGGAGGCGATCTACGAATTCGACGTGGAGAACTTCCCCGTCACCGTCGCGGTCGATTCCGAAGGCCAGAATGTCCACACGCTCGCGCCGCTGGTGTGGCGCGACAAGATCGCCAAGGAAGGGCTGCTGACCCCGGCGTGACGTCGTGATCGGTCGTCCCGGCCTTCGTCGGGATGACCGATCAATTCCTGTAAAGCGCGTCGAGCCGCTCCCCATAGACCTCGCGCAGGACGTGGCGACGGATTTTCAGCGACGGAGTCAGCTGTTCGTTCTCGATCGAGAAGGGTTCGTCGGCGATGATGAAGCGGCGGATGCGCTCGGTCACGGACAGGTCGCGATTGACCCGATCGATTGCTGCCGAGATGGCCGCGCGGAAATCCAGATCGTCGTCCAGAGCGGCGCGGTTGCAGCCCGTGCCCGACTTGGCGCACCATTCGGCGGTCCATTCCGCATCGGGCACGATGAGAGCCACCATATAGGGTCGTCGATCGCCCGCGATCATCGCCTGCCCGATTTCGGGCTGAAGGGTCAGCATCCCCTCGACCTTCTGGGGGGCGACATTCTCGCCCTTGTCGTTGATGATCAGGTCCTTCTTGCGGTCGGTGATGCGCAGGCGACCGGCGGCGTCGAACTCGCCGATATCGCCGGTGTGGAGCCAGCCGTCCTTGAGCACCCGATCGGTTTCGACCGGGTTGCGCCAATAGCCGTGCATGACCAGCTCGCCGCGCACCAGGATTTCGCCGTCCTCGGCGATCCGCACCTCGGTATCCGCCAGCGGCGGCCCGACCGTCTCCATCCGCACCCCCGCGCGCGGTCGGTTGCAGGCGATGACGGGGGCGGCCTCGGTCTGGCCATAGCCTTGCAGCAAGGTGAGGCCGATCGAGTGGAAGAACAGCCCGATCTCGGGGTTCAGCGGCGCGCCGCCCGACACCATCGCCTTTAATCGCCCGCCGAACTTCTTGGCGATCTTGGGCTTGAATAGCGTCGCCACCGCCAGTTGCGCGGGCCGGTCGATCAGTCGCAGCTTGCCGTCATAGCTGCGCGCGCCCAGTGCCAGCGCCTGGTCGAGCAGACGCGCGCCAAGACCGCCCTTCTTTTCGATCGCCTTGGCGATGCGGGTGTGCAGCACCTCGAACAGGCGGGGCACGACGAACATGATCGTCGGGCGGACCTCCTCGATATTGGCGGCCAGCTTGTCGAGACCCTCGGCATAATAGATCTGTCCGCCCAGCGAGATGGGGAAATGCTGGCCGCCGGTATGCTCATAGGCGTGGGACAGGGGGAGGAAGGACAGGAAGACCTCGTCGTCCCAGCCGAAATCCTCCGCGATCACCGCGCTGCATCCCGCGCAATTGTGCAGGATCGCGCCATGATGCTGCATCACCCCGCGCGGCGCGCCGCCGGTGCCCGAAGTGTAGATGATGCAGGCCAGATCCTCGCGGGTGAAATCGGCCTGTGCGGCGACCTGCTGCGGATCGGCCGGATGCTTGGCGATCATCGCGTCATATTGATGGCATTCGATCTGGCTCGGTCCCAGCCTGAGCGCCTCGATGCCGATCACCGTCTGGACGTGGTTGGAGCGCAAAGCGGCGGGCATCAGCGTCGTCGCCAGCTTCTGGGTCGAGACGATGATCGCGCGCGCGCCCGAATTCTCGATGATGTGCGTATGATCGCGCTCGGTATTGGTCGTGTAGGTCGGGACGGTGACGCAGCCCGCGGCCATGACGGCGAGGTCGGCGATGCACCATTCGGGGCGGTTCTCGGACACCAGCATCACCCGGTCGCCGCGCTGCAAGCCGGTGGCGCGCAGCGCCGCCGACAGGCTCGCCACCTGCCGCGCCGCCTCGGCCCAGCTGATCGCGCGCCATTCGCCCGCTTCCTTGCGCCAGAGGAAGGGCGCATCGCCCTTCTCCGCGGCGCGGGTGAAGAACATGCTGACGAGATTGGGGAAATATTCGAGCGTTCGCATATGACTCTCCCACCGGCCCGTATCGCCGTTTCCAACGCGCGATCGGGCTCTTTGTTTGCTTGCGTGGCGCTTACTCGGCCGGGCGGCCCGGCTTGTCGCCGATCCTTTGGATGACGGTGGTTCGACCGGTCACGTCGATCGCCACCCCCTCGCTGCGCGGATCGGCGGCGCCGACCCAGCGGTTGCCGACGCGCTCGATCGCATTGGCCTTCAGGCCCAGCGGGGCGACCGTCACCGTCTCCCCCAACGCCTGCAGACCGGGGACGAGCGCCTCCAGCGAGGTGCCGCGCTCGACCGTGGCGACCTTGTACGGCGCGAAGAGCAACCCTTGTGCGATGGCGTCCTGCGCGCTCAGCTTCCAGTCGATGACGCCGATGATCGCCTTGGCGACCTGCGCGATGATGGTGGAGCCGCCCGCCGCACCGATCGCCAGCCGGACCTTGCCGTCGGGACCATAGACGATGGTCGGCGACATGGAACTGCGCGGGCGCTTGCCGCCCTCGACCCGGTTGGCGACCAGATCGCCGTCCTTGACCGGCACGATGTCGAAATCGGTCAGCTCGTTGTTGAGCATGGTGCCGTCGACCGACAGGCCCGATCCGAACGAGCCCTCGATGGTGGTCGTTACCTCGACGACATTGCCTGCCGCGTCCACCGTGACGAGGTCGGTGGTGCCGGGCACCTCGCTGACCGGCGCTCGCACGCGTGCCGGCGCGCCGGGGGGCGTGCCGGGCGAGACCGACGCCATGGTCCGGTCGGGCGCAATCAGCGCGGAGCGGTCGGCGATATAGGCAGGGTCGAACAACCCCTTCAGCGGCACCCGGACATAATCGGGATCGCCCAGATACATGTCGCGATCGGCATAGGCGAGGCGCGAGGCCTCGGCGAACAGATGCCAGGCTTCCGGCGAATCCTTGCCCAGCTTGGCCATGTCGAAGCGTTCGAGCAGCTTCAGGATCGACAACATGGTCGACCCGCCGCCCGAGGACGGGGCCATGCTGCAAATGCGATAGCCGCGATAGGTCGCGCAAAGCGGCGGGCGGGGCTTGGCCGCATAGGAGGCTAGGTCGCCCGTCGTCATCTTCGACGGGTTGCGCTGGGCGGTGTTGACGGTTGTGACCAGCTTCTGCGCCTGCGGTCCGACATAGAAGCTGTCGGGGCCGAGCGTGGCGATCCGCTCCAGCAGCGCGGCCTGTTCGGGATTGCGGATGATGCTGCCCAGCGGCAGCACCTGTCCGTCCGGCCCGGTCAGCCGTGCACGGGTGGGGGCATCGACATGTGCGCCATAGCGGGTGAGCGCGATCTGGAGGCGCGGGGTTAGTGCAAAGCCCTGGCGCGCCAGCCGGATCGCGGGTTGGAACAGCCGTGCCCAGGGCAGCTTGCCGCCTTGGGCATGGGCTAGCGCCATGCCGCGCAGCGCGCCGGGCACGCCGACGCTGCGGCCGCCGGGAACCGCCTCGGCATGGGATAGCGGGCGACCGTCTGGGCCGTAGAACCAATCGGGGGTGGCGGCCATCGGCGCGGTTTCGCGCGCATCGATGCTGTCGATCCGCCCATCCTTCGCGGCATGGCGGACCCAATAGCTGCCGCCGCCGATGCCGGAACTTTGCGGCTCGACCACGTTGAGCGCCAGCATGGTGGCGATCGCCGCGTCAGTGGCGGTCCCCCCGGCCCGCAGAATCTCGACCCCGGCGGCGGCCGCACGCGGGTCGGCGGCGCTGACCATGCCGGTCGTCGGGGCTTTGGGGGCGGGCTTTCGGGCCTCGACCGGCGCGGCGTTCAGAATGGCGGCGGGGGCCAGCGCGAGCGCCGCCACGGAAAGGAGCCAGTGCTTCATGCCGCCGATCCTAGCGGCAAGGATCGGCCGCCGCCAAGCCGTAACGTCAGGCGCCGACCGCCTCCGCCACGCTCGCAAAGCCGTCACGGGCGAGAAGGGCGTCGAGATCGGCCAGCACGCGGGCCGCAAGGCCGGGGCCTTCATAGACCAAGGCCGAATAGAGCTGCACCAGGCTCGCCCCCGCCCGGATGCGGGCATAGGCCTCTGCCCCGCTATCGATGCCCCCCGCCGCGATCAGCGTCATCGCAGCCCCGGTCGCCTTGCGGAAATCGGCCAGTCGCGCGCGGGCGAGCGGGGCGAGGGGGCGGCCCGACAAGCCGCCGGTTTCGGCCGCGTTGGCGCTCGTCACATCGGGGCGGGTGATGGTCGTATTACCGATGATGATCGCATCCAGCCGGTGATCGATCGCAGCGCGGGCGATCTCGTCGATCTGGCCGGGGTCGAGGTCGGGCGCGACCTTGAGGAACAGCGGCACGGAGCCCGCCGCCGTGCGCGACGCCGCCAGCAACTCCGCCAGTGCGGGCCCGTGTTGCAGGTCGCGCAGGCCCGGCGTGTTGGGGCTTGAGATGTTGATCGTCACATAATCCGCGATCGGCGCGGCCTGGGTCACGCCGTGGCGATAGTCCGCGATACGATCGGCGGCATCCTTGTTCGCGCCGACATTGATGCCCAGCACGCCCTTGCGCTTCGCCGCCTTGGCACGCGCCAGCCCGGCGTCCAGCCCGCCATTGTTGAAGCCGTAGCGGTTGACGACGGCCTTGTCCTCGACCAGCCGGAACAGACGGGGTTTCGGGTTGCCGGGCTGGGGCTTGGGGGTCAGCGTGCCGATCTCGACCATGCCGAAGCCCAGGCCGAAAAAGCCGTCGATCGCCTCGCCATTCTTGTCGACGCCCGCCGCCAACCCCAGCGGATTGGCGAAGTCGATCCCCGCCACCCGCGTCGCCAGCCGGGGATAGCGCGCCGGATCGGTCCCCATCGGTGCGCCCAGCGACCCCCAGCGCGACAGCATCGAAACCGTCAGACCATGGGCGCGCTCGGCATCGAGGGCGAAGAGGAGCGGATGATAAAAGGCCATGTCGGCCCGGTTAGCGGATCGTCGGGGCGGGGGGAAGATCGCGCTTTATTCCCCGGCGCGGGGGCTTTGGCGACGGGCACGTCCCATTCCCCGCAAGGAACGCTATCGGGCAACATGGGTTGGAGGAGGCTTGCAGGGAGAGCCCCCATGAAGACCCCCGTCCCATTCACCCCCCAGGTCGAAGACGTGAAGCCCGAAGAGGGCGAAACCGTCGACCAGATGAAACAGTCGTTCGAACATATCCTCGACACCACGTCCAACGACTATGGCCACGGCGTCCGCGCGGTCCATGCCAAGGCGCATGGCATCATCCGGGGCAAGCTGAAGGTCCACGACACTCTCCCCGCCGAACTGGCGCAGGGGCTGTTCGCGACGCCCGGCAAGTATGACGCGGTGGCGCGCATCTCAACCAATCCGGGCGACATATTGGACGATGCGATCGGCCTGCCGCGCGGGCTGGCGCTGAAGGTGATCGGGGTCGAGGGCGAGCGGCTGCCCGGCTCAGAAGGCGATGCGACCCAGGATTTCGTGATGGCCAATGCACCGGTCTTCACCGCGCCGACCGCGGACGCCTTTGCCAAGAATCTGAAGATGCTGGCTTCCACCACCGACAAGTTCGAGGGCGGCAAGAAACTGCTGTCGGGCATCCTGCGCGGGGTCGAGGCGACGCTGGAGACGGTCGGGATCGAGAGCGCGACGCTCAAGACGCTGGGCGGGGCCAAGCAGGCCCACCCGCTGGGCGAGACCTATTACAGCCAGACGCCGTTCCGGTACGGTGACCATATTGCCAAGTTCGCGCTGTTCCCGGTCAGCCCCGCCTTGACCCAGTTGACCGGCGATACGGTCGACACGCAGGACCGCCCCGATGCGCTGCGTGAAGTGGTTCGCGAGGTGATGATCGAGCAAGGCGGCCAGTGGGAGTTGCGCGTCCAGCTCAATCGCGATCTCGACGCCATGCCGATCGAGGATGCGACCGCCGAGTGGAGCGAAGAAGACAGCCCCTATGTCACCGTCGCGACCTTCACCGCCGCCCCGCAGATCAGCTGGCGCGACGGCGAGACCAATGCGATCGACGATGCGCTGTCCTACAGCATCTGGCACGGACTGGCGGCGCACCGGCCGCTGGGCAACATCAACCGCGCGCGCAAGGATACCTATCGCTTCTCGGCCGAGTATCGCGGCCGGGTGAATGGCTGCCCGATGCACGAGCCGCGCGAACTGGCCGAGTTGCCGTGATGCGCCCGCAAAGGCTAGGACGCGCGGCATGATCCGCCTATTTCATGTCAGCGACGTGCATTTCGGTGCCGAAGACCCCGCCGCGCTCGCTTGGTTCGCCGAACGGGTCGCGGTGGAAAAGCCCGATGCGGTCATCATGACCGGCGACCTGACGATGCGGGCGACCAAGCGCGAATTCCAGGCGGGCGGCGAGTGGCTGCAATCGCTGGGCGTGCCGGTGACGGTCGAGGTCGGCAATCACGACATCCCCTATTATTGGGACCCGTTCCGCCGGTTCTTCGCGCCCTATCAACGCTATGCGGCGGTGGAGCGGATGATCGAGAAGCCGCTCGACCTGCCGGGCGTGACGGTGGTGCCGCTCAAGACCACGGCGCGGGCGCAGTGGCGGTGGAACTGGTCGAAAGGGCGGGTCAGCCTCAGCTCGCTTCGCCGAGCGCTCGCGCTGATCGAACAAGCGCCCAAAGATCATCTGATCCTGGTCGCCGCGCATCACCCCTTGATCGAGGGCGGCACCAAGGGGACCGCCAAGACCCGCAATGGCGACGAGGCATTGACGCAATTGGCGGCGGCGGGCGCGCATGCGGTGCTGTCGGGGCATGTCCACGACCCGTTCGACGTGCCGGTGGACCGCCATGGCTGGATCATCCGGATGATTGGCGCGGGCACCCTGTCCAAGCGAACGCGCAAGACGCCGCCCGCCTTCAACGAAATCCGCATCGAGGGTCAGGGTTTCGAGACGCTGGTCCGTCGCTTCGGCGAGACCGCGCCGCACGTCATTACCGAGGATATGCGGGCGGGTTGATCCAAAGGCGCCGCGCAGGTCGAAGCTGACGCCTCGACCCCGGCTTCACCCCTTCATGACATGCGGCCTGGCCGCGACCTGATCGTACATCCGCCCCGGCTGATCCAGCCAGATCGGCGACAGCTTGGATGAATCGGTCCGCTCCAGCCCGACCGCATAGGCGCAGCGCGATACGCCCCAGTCGGTATGCGCGGCGGCGGCCAAGATGGGCACGAACATCGGGCGTCCGGCGGCATCGATCACATGGATCGCCTCGCGCGGCAGGGCGGTGACGCCGCGCACCGTGCGGCTTTCGCCGGCGGCCAGGACGAAGGGCGGCACGATCGGGCGGCCCTGCGGCTGGCGCGCGAGTTCGATCAACTGGGCGTCGAGCCCGGCATGCGCGCTGAGCAGCCGCAGATCGACCGCGACCCGCCCGATCGGCGTCGCGCCGGTGTTGCGCACCGTCACCTCCGCCTCGATCGTCGCGGTCAGCATGTTCAGTCCAACGCGCAACGGGCGTGCCTCGACCGACAGGAAGCTGGGTTCGGGCGGCAGCGGCGGGGCGGCAGGCTGGGCCGGGACCGGCTGCGCGGCAGGTTGTGGCGCGCGGGGCGCGGCGGATTCGGCCGGGCGATCGGCGGGCGGCGCGGCGGGGGCGATCGTCGGTGCGGGCAGGGCTTGGGGACGACGGCTGCGGCGGCCCAGCCACAGGCCGATGGCGAGCGCGGCCAGCCCCGTACCGATCAGCAGCGGCCAGAAGGGAAGGTCACGCTCGGGCTCGCCCGCCTCCGGCGCGGCGGTGCCGGGGGCGACGATGGCGGGATTGGCCGTCTGGCCATTGGTGATCGTCATCCCCTCCGCGCCCGGATCGGGTTGAACGCCAATCGGCGTTTCGGGGTCGGGCAAGCGGGTCGCGGGCGGCTCCGGCGAGGGGGCGGGCGTCGGCGCCTCGACCGGGGTCGGGCTGGGCGCTGGAGCCGGGGTGGCGCGTGGCGTGGGACGCGGAGTCGGCGTGGCGCGCGGGGTCGGGGTCGGCTCCGGCGTGGCCTGGCTCGGCAGGACGAGGCGTGGCGTGGGCGGCGTCGGCACAGGCGTCTGGGTGCCCGACGGGGTGGTGGTGCGCGGGCTCAGGCTGAACCCGTCCAGTCCATTGGTGGAGGGGCGGGCGGCGGCGTCGCCATCCTGGGGCGCGGTCTGGGCGAGGGCGGGCGCGGCCAGCATCGGAGCGAGCACCGGCGCCAGCGTCAGGGCAAGGAGGCGCGCGATGCGACGCGGCCCGGACGATGTCATGAAAGGCATTCCTCGTGGTAACTATAGTCTTCACCGGCCGTTCGGGCCACGGGCCCGACCGCTAAGCCGTGCCCGGTGAGACCGGCGGATGCAAGCCCTTGTGTACCGCGATATGCGGCCAATATATGGCAGAGCCGCCCTGATCGCGCGCTTTCCGGGAACTTTCCCCGCGCGGGTGCGTGGCGGGTTTGACACCGGGAGGTATCGCTCCTATATCGCGGTTACTCACCACAATCTTCGGGAAATGATGCGCCTTCGCGCAGCGTGTCGGTCGAATGGAGGATTGCTGGTTTAACGGACGCCGGATGCCGCCGCAGATATTTGCGAGCGGCCTTTCGGCGTCTGTCGTTGCGTCTGGTCCGGAGGCATCCGGGCAGTGATTTATGGCTGACGAGGCAGACAGACCCATGGCAACCAAGGCGATCGACAGCGGCTCCGCCCCGCGCAAGGGCGATGGCGGCACCGCCAAGCGGCGTATCCGCAAGGTATTCGGCGACATCCACGAAGTGGTGCAGATGCCGAACCTGATCGAGGTTCAGCGCGAAAGCTACGAGCAGTTCCTGCGCTCGGACAAGTCCACGGGCCATGTCTCGGGGCTGGAAAAGACGCTGCGCAGCGTCTTCCCGATCCAGGATTTCGCGGGCACCGCCTATCTCGACTTCGACGATTACGTCCTCGAGGACCCGAAGTTCGACGTGGAAGAATGCCGCCAGCGGGGCATCACCTATGCCGCGCCGATGCGCGTCACGCTGCGCCTGACCGCGTTCGAGGTCGATCCCGACACCGAAGCCAAGTCGGTCATCGATATCAAGGAGCAGGACGTCTACATGGGCGACATGCCCCTGATGACGGAGAACGGCACCTTCTTCATCAACGGCACCGAGCGCGTCATCGTCAGCCAGATGCACCGTTCGCCGGGCGTGCTGTTCGACCATGACCGCGGCAAGACCCATGCCTCGGGCAAGTATCTGTTCGCCGCGCGCGTGATTCCGTATCGCGGCTCGTGGTTGGACTTCGAGTTCGACGCCAAGGACATCGTCAACGTCCGTATCGACCGCAAGCGCAAGCTGCCGGTGACGGCGCTGCTCTATGCGCTGGGCATGAACTCGGAAGAGATCCTCAACTATTTCTACAACCGCCTGACCTTCGTTCGCGGCGATGGCGGCTGGAAGATCCCGTTCCAGGCCGAGAACTGGCGCGGTGCCAAGCCGATGTTCGACATCGTCGACGCCAGCTCGGGCGAGGTGGTGTTCCCCGCCGGTCAGAAGATTTCGCCCCGCGCCGCCAACAAGGCGGCCAAGGACGGCCTGTCGCAGCTGCTGATCCCGACCGAGGAAATCTTCGGCCGCTATTCGGCCTATGACCTGATCAACGAGCAGACCGGCGAAATCTACGTCGAAGCCGGTGACGAGATCAGCGCCGAGAACCTCGAAGCGTTGGACAAGGCGGGCGTCGACACGATCGAGCTGCTCGACATCGACCATGTCGCGACCGGTCCCTGGATCCGCAACACGCTGAAGGCCGACAAGGCCGAAGAGCGCGAGCAGGCGCTGTCGGACATCTACCGCGTCATGCGCCCCGGCGAGCCGCCGACGCTGGAAACCGCGGAAGCGCTGTTCTCCGGCCTGTTCTTCGATCCCGATCGCTACGACCTGTCGGCCGTGGGTCGCGTCAAGCTGAACATGCGCCTCGACCTCGACTGCCCGGATACGGTCACCACGCTGCGCACCGAGGATATCCTCTCGGTCGTCAAGACGCTGGTCGATCTGAAGGACGGCAAGGGCGAGATCGACGATATCGACAATCTTGGCAACCGCCGCGTGCGTTCGGTGGGCGAGCTGCTGGAGAACCAGTATCGCGTCGGCCTGCTGCGCATGGAACGTGCGGTCAAGGAGCGCATGTCGTCGGTCGACGTGTCGACGGTGATGCCGAACGACCTGATCAACGCCAAGCCCGCGGTCGCCGCGGTGCGCGAGTTCTTCGGCTCGTCGCAGCTGTCGCAGTTCATGGACCAGACCAACCCGCTCTCCGAAGTGACGCACAAGCGTCGCGTCTCGGCGCTCGGGCCGGGCGGTCTGACGCGTGAGCGTGCGGGCTTCGAAGTCCGCGACGTTCACCCGACGCACTATGGCCGTATCTGCCCGATCGAAACGCCGGAAGGCCCGAACATCGGTCTGATCAACTCGCTGTCGACCTTCGCCCGCGTCAACAAGTACGGCTTCATCGAGACGCCGTACCGCAAGGTGATCGACGGCAAGGTGACCGACGAGGTCGTGTACCTGTCGGCGATGGAGGAGCAGAAGCACACCGTCGCACAGGCTTCGGCTGCGACGGATGCGGACAACCGCTTCACCGAGGATCTGGTCTCGGCGCGTCAGGCGGGCGAGTTCCTGATGGCGCTGCCCGATCAGATCACGCTGATGGACGTCAGCCCCAAGCAGCTCGTCTCGGTCGCCGCCTCGCTCATTCCGTTCCTGGAAAACGACGACGCCAACCGCGCGCTCATGGGCTCGAACATGCAGCGTCAGGCCGTGCCGCTGGTGAAGGCGGAAGCGCCCTTCGTCGGCACCGGCATGGAAGAGACGGTGGCCCGCGACTCGGGCGCGGCGATCGCGGCGAAGCGCGCCGGTATCGTCGACCAGGTCGATGCGTCGCGTATCGTGGTTCGCGCGACCGGCGAGGTCGATGCGGGCAAGTCGGGCGTCGACATCTACACGCTGATGAAGTTCCAGCGTTCGAACCAGTCGACCTGCATCAACCAGCGTCCGCTGGTGAAGGTGGGCGACGTCGTGAAGGCGGGCGACGTGATCGCCGACGGCCCCTCAACCGAGTTCGGTGAGCTGGCGCTGGGCCGTAACGCGCTCGTCGCGTTCATGCCCTGGAACGGCTACAATTATGAGGACTCGATCCTCATCTCCGAGCGGATCGTGAAGGACGACGTGTTCACGTCGATCCATATCGACGAGTTCGAAGTCATGGCGCGCGACACCAAGCTCGGGCCGGAAGACATCACCCGCGACATTCCGAACGTGGGTGAAGAGGCGCTGCGCAACCTCGACGAGGCGGGCATCGTCTATGTCGGGGCCGAGGTGGAGCCGGGCGACATCCTGGTCGGCAAGATCACGCCGAAGGGCGAATCGCCGATGACGCCGGAAGAAAAGCTCCTCCGCGCGATCTTCGGTGAAAAGGCCAGCGACGTGCGCGACACCTCGCTTCGCCTGCCGCCGGGCGTGGCCGGTACGATCGTCGACGTGCGCGTCTTCAATCGTCACGGCATCGACAAGGACGAGCGCGCGATGGCGATCGAGCGCGAGGAGATCGAGCGTCTGAAGAAGGACGCCGATGACGAGCGCACGATCCTCAACCGGGCGACCTGGAGCCGCCTGCGCGAGATGCTGCTCGACCAGACCGCCACTGCCGCGCCCAAGGGCGTGAAGAAGGGCATCGTCATCGATGCCGAGGTGCTGGAATCGGTCGATCGTCACGAATGGTGGAAGTTCGCCGTCGCCGACGACGCGCGCCAGAGCGATCTGGAAGCGGTCAAGGCGCAGTATGACGAAGCCGCCAAGCGGATCACGGACAAGTTCCATGACCGCCGCGACAAGCTGGAGCGTGGTGACGAGCTGCCGCCGGGCGTGCTGAAGATGGTCAAGGTCTTCGTCGCGGTGAAGCGCAAGCTGCAGCCGGGCGACAAGATGGCCGGCCGTCACGGCAATAAGGGCGTCATCAGCCGCATCCTGCCGCAGGAGGATATGCCCTTCCTTGCGGACGGTACGCCGGTCGATCTCGTGCTGAACCCGCTGGGCGTGCCGTCGCGCATGAACGTCGGTCAGATCTTCGAGACCCACCTGGGCTGGGCGGCGCGCAACTTGGGTATGCAGGTCGCGGCGCAGCTCGAGGATTGGCGCGAAGCCAACCCCGACGCCAAGCCGGGCGCGGTGCCGGAAGCGGTGAAGTCGCGGCTCGTGGAAATCTACGGCGATCACTATGCCGAAGACATCCAGAACCGGGACGATGAGGAAGTGGCCGAGCTGGTCCAGAACATTCGCACCGGCGTGCCGATGGGGACCCCGGTGTTCGACGGCGCGCGCGAGAGCGACGTGTCGGCGATGCTGGAGCTGGCGGGCCTTCACACCTCGGGCCAGTCGGACCTGTTCGACGGGCGCACCGGCGATCAGTTCGACCGCAAGGTGACCGTGGGCATCATCTACATGCTGAAGCTCCACCACCTGGTCGACGACAAGATCCACGCGCGTTCGATCGGGCCGTACTCGCTCGTTACCCAGCAGCCGCTGGGTGGTAAGGCGCAGTTCGGTGGCCAGCGCTTCGGTGAGATGGAAGTGTGGGCGCTGCAGGCTTATGGCGCGGCGTACACGCTCCAGGAAATGCTGACGGTGAAGTCGGACGACGTGGTCGGCCGCACCAAGGTCTACGAGGCGATCGTCAAGGGCGACGATACCTTCGAGGCGGGCATCCCGGAGAGCTTCAACGTGCTGGTCAAGGAAATGCGCTCGCTGGGTCTCAACGTCGACCTCAAGTCGATGGAAGACGCCCAGGACGACGGTCTGGCCGAGGCGGCGGAGTAAGAAACGGAGCCGGTGGGGCCACCCGCCCCGCCGGCGCCTTTCTCGCTCGCCCGATGAATTTTCCCTCCCTGTGAGGAAAGCAAAATGAACGAACTGACCAACTTCGCCAATCCGGTGGCCAAGCCGGAAACCTTCGACCAGATTCAGATCGGTATCGCGTCGCCCGATAAGATCCGCTCCTGGTCGTTCGGCGAGATCAAGAAGCCCGAGACGATCAACTATCGCACGTTCAAGCCGGAACGTGACGGCCTGTTCTGCGCGCGCATCTTCGGTCCGATCAAGGATTACGAATGCTTGTGCGGCAAGTACAAGCGCATGAAGTACAAGGGCATCGTCTGCGAAAAGTGCGGTGTCGAAGTCACGGTGTCGAAGGTCCGCCGCGAGCGGATGGGCCATATCGAACTGGCGGCGCCCGTCGCGCACATCTGGTTCCTGAAGTCGCTGCCGTCGCGCATCGGCCTGCTGCTCGACATGCAGCTCAAGCAGCTCGAGCGCGTGCTGTACTTCGAAGCCTATATCGTCATCGAGCCGGGCCTGACCCCGCTGGAGAAGTATCAGCTTCTCACCGAGGACGAACTGCTCGACGCGCAGGATGAATATGGCGAGGACGCCTTCTCTGCCGGGATCGGCGCGGAAGCGGTCCGCATCATGCTCGAAAGCCTCGACCTCGAGGGCGAGCGCGTGCAGCTTCTGGAAGAGCTGGCGACGACCAAGTCGGAGCTGAAGCCCAAGAAGATCATCAAGCGCCTGAAGGTCGTCGAGAGCTTCATCGAATCGGGCAACCGTCCCGAATGGATGATCCTGGAAGTGATCCCGGTCATCCCGCCCGAGCTGCGCCCGCTGGTGCCGCTGGACGGTGGCCGCTTCGCGACCTCGGACCTGAACGACCTGTATCGCCGCGTCATCAACCGCAACAACCGCCTGAAGCGCCTGATGGAGCTGCGTGCGCCGGACATCATCGTCCGCAACGAAAAGCGCATGTTGCAGGAAGCGGTCGACGCGCTGTTCGATAACGGCCGTCGCGGCCGCACGATCACGGGCGCCAACAAGCGTCCGCTGAAGTCGCTGTCCGACATGCTGAAGGGCAAGCAGGGCCGCTTCCGTCAGAACCTTCTCGGCAAGCGCGTCGACTATTCGGGCCGTTCGGTCATCGTGACCGGTCCGGAGCTGAAGCTGCACCAGTGCGGCCTGCCGAAGAAGATGGCGCTCGAGCTGTTCAAGCCGTTCATCTATGCCCGTCTGGACGCCAAGGGTCTGTCGATGACCCTGAAGCAGGCCAAGAAGTGGGTCGAGAAGGAGCGCAAGGAAGTCTGGGACATCCTGGACGAGGTGATCCGCGAGCACCCGGTCATGCTGAACCGTGCGCCGACGCTTCACCGTCTGGGCATCCAGGCGTTCGAGCCGGTGCTGATCGAGGGCAAGGCGATCCAGCTTCACCCGCTGGTCTGCTCGGCGTTCAACGCCGACTTCGACGGCGACCAGATGGCCGTTCACGTCCCGCTGTCGCTCGAAGCGCAGCTGGAAGCGCGCGTCCTGATGATGTCGACCAACAACATCCTGTCGCCCGCCAACGGCAAGCCGATCATCGTGCCGTCGCAGGACATGGTGCTGGGCCTGTACTACCTTTCGCTCGAAAAGCAGAAGGAACCGGGCGAGGGCATGATGCTGGCGGACATGGAGGAGGTCCATCAGGCCCTCTTCGCCGGTGCCGTCACGCTGCACACCAAGATCATCAGTCGCGTTCCGCAGACCGATGAGAATGGCGAGCAGTATCTCAAGCGCTATGAGACCACGCCGGGTCGCATGCTGCTGGGCGAGTGCCTGCCCAAGAGCCACAAGGTGCCCTTCGACATCGTCAACCGCGTCCTGACCAAGAAGGACGTCGGCGAGGTGATCGACGAGGTGTATCGTCACACCGGCCAGAAGGAGACCGTGCTGTTCGCCGACGCGATCATGGCGCTGGGCTTCCGTCACGCGTTCCGCGCCGGCATCTCGTTCGGCAAGGACGACATGATCATCGCGCCGGACAAGGATCGTCTGGTCGACGAGACGCGCGAGCAGGTGAAGGACTTCGAGCAGCAGTATCAGGACGGCCTGATCACGCAGCAGGAGAAGTACAACAAGGTGATCGACGCCTGGAGCCGTTGCGGCGACCAGGTCGCGAACTCGATGATGAACGAGATCAAGGCGGTCCGGCATTATGAGGACGGTCCGATGACCGGCCGCGAAAAGCCGATCAACTCGATCTACATGATGGCCCACTCGGGCGCGCGTGGTAGCCCCGCGCAGATCAAGCAGCTGGCGGGCATGCGCGGCCTGATGGCCAAGCCGTCGGGCGAGATCATCGAAACGCCGATCATCTCGAACTTCAAGGAAGGTCTGACCGTTCTTGAATACTTCAACTCGACCCACGGCGCGCGTAAGGGCCTGGCCGACACGGCACTGAAGACGGCGAACTCGGGTTACCTGACCCGCCGTCTGGTCGACGTGTCGCAGGACTGCGTCATCATCGAAGAGGATTGCGGCACGACCCGCGCCCTCGAGATGAAGGCAATCGTGCAGGGCGGTTCGACCATCGCCTCGCTCGGCGAGCGTATCCTGGGCCGCACCACGGCCGAGGAAATCGTCAACGCCAAGACCGGCGAAGTCATCATCGCATCGGGCGTCCTGCTCGACGAGCCGATGGTGGCCAAGATCGAGGCGGCGAACACCCAGTCGGTCAAGATCCGCAGCCCGCTGGTCTGCGAATCGAAGGTCGGGGTGTGCGGCAAATGCTATGGCCGTGACCTCGCCCGCGGTACGCCGGTGAACATCGGCGAAGCGGTCGGCGTCATCGCGGCGCAGTCGATCGGTGAGCCGGGTACGCAGCTGACCATGCGTACCTTCCACATCGGTGGCGCGGCGCAGCTGAACGAGCAGTCGAACCTGGAAGCAGCGGTGGACGGTGTCGTCCAGTTCCGCGACCTGCGTCTGATCGTCGACCAGCGTGGTCGTCGCGTGGTGCTGAGCCGTTCGGGTGAGATCGCGATCGTCGACATGGACGGCCGCGAGCTGTCGGTGGATCGTATCCCCTACGGTGCGTACGTGCTGTTCGACGATGGTCACATCGTGTCGAAGGGCGACCGCATGGCCGAGTGGGATCCGTTCACCATGCCGGTGATCACGGAAAACCCCGGTACGGTGAAGTTCCAGGACCTCATCGAGGGCAAGACCCTGACCGAGCAGGTCGACGAAGCGACGGGTATCGCCCAGCGCGTCGTCACCGAGTACCGCGCCTCGACCAAGTCGAAGGAGGATCTGCGTCCGCGCATGACCCTGCTCGACGACAATTCGGGCGAGGCCGGCCGCTACATGCTGGCGCCGGGTGCGACGCTCTCGGTCGAGGACGGTGCGCAGGTGCAGGGCGGTGACGTTCTGGCCCGTGTCGCTCGCGAGTCGGCCAAGACCCGCGACATCACCGGCGGTCTGCCGCGCGTCGCCGAGCTGTTCGAGGCACGCGTTCCCAAGGACTCGGCGATCATCGCCAAGGTCTCGGGCCGTGTCGTGTTCGGCAAGGATTACAAGGCGAAGCGCAAAATCGGCATCCAGCCCGAGGATGGCGGCGAGGTCGTCGAGTATCTGGTGCCCAAGTCGAAGGTGATCGACGTTCAGGAAGGCGACTACGTCAAGCGTGGCGACAACCTGATCGGCGGCTCGCCCGATCCGCACGACATTCTGGAAACGATGGGCGTGGAGCCGCTGGCCGAATATCTGGTCAGCGAAATCCAGGAAGTGTATCGACTCCAGGGCGTGAAGATCAACGACAAGCACATCGAGACGATCGTTCGTCAGATGCTGCAGAAGGTCGAGATCACCGATGGCGGCGACACCACGCTGCTGAAGGGCGAGCAGGTCGATCGCGAGGAAATGGACGCGATCAACGACAAGCTCGACGCGAACCAGGCGCGTGCGCAGGGCAAGCCCGTCCTGCTCGGCATCACCAAGGCGTCGCTGCAGACCCGCAGCTTCATCTCGGCGGCGTCGTTCCAGGAGACCACCCGCGTCCTCACCGAGGCGGCGGTCCAGGGCAAGCAGGACACGCTGATGGGCCTGAAGGAGAATGTCATCGTCGGCCGCCTGATCCCGGCGGGTACCGGCGCTGGCATGAACCGCCTGCGCGTGGCGGCCTCCAGCCGCGATGCCGCGCTCCGCGCCCAGCAGCGCAAGCTGGCCGAGGCGATCATCGCACCGGTCAGCGCCGCCGAGCAGCGGGCAGCGGAAAATGCTCGTTCGCCGCGTGAGGACGTCGGTACCGGCAACGACCCGCTGGCAGAGGTTGCGCCTTCGGGTCACGGCACCGATGCGGATGCCGGTGAGTATCTGAACGACTGATCCGGCTAAGGGATTGAAAACGAAAGGCTGCCGTCCGGGAAACCGGGCGGCGGTTTTTTATGGGCGACGCTTTATCCTTTGATAGAGACGCCGACCGGGCCGGGCGGGCATGACGCATTGCGACGAAAATGGCGGATTTGCGCCGAATGGAGGGTGTGGAAAGCTCCGGAATGGGAACCGAAACACCCTCCCAACCATATACAAATATTGGAGAAGATCCCGGAGGCGCGCGGGTTATTGGCACGCCGACGGGTCCCGGAGACCTGAAATGACGTCCCCCGAGATTGACGAAGACTATTTCTACCAGCGTGCCGAAACCGAACTCGAACTGGCCCAGAAAGCGACCCATCCGGCAGCGGTTCGAGCCCATTATATCATCGCCAACCATTATCTGGACCGCGTGTACAGCCAGCCAGACACGACGGCCGTGATCGAGGCGGCGGAGTAAATCTTCCGGGATTTCGGGGTCTTGAGCGGGGCGTCAGCGTCAGGATCGTCGCCTTGGCTTGCCTGGACACCCTCCTTTGGCGAGATGGGTAGCTATGGTCGCTAGGGCGACGGTTGCACCCTTCTTCCCACTTGGCGAAGGTCGGGAATTTGGTTTGGAGCGCTGGTCGACGCCAAACCGGATACCTGCATTGGCCGGTGAGGCGTGTCAGGGAATAGGCGGTCGCTTTCGAAGAGACCTCTTGCAAGAAACCATGGCGTGACGGTTCACCGCTGCCGGCCGGTGTCGGAAGCGAGTCGCTGCCCCGATCCTACAGGTCCGAGAACAACTGGCGCGTCCGATGGGGCGTTGTGCCGGGGATGGTTGCGGCAAAGGCGAGCAGATCGCGTTCGAATCGGGCGCGGGCAGCAACCGTCTTGCGACCGTTTTCCTGAAAGTCCGGGCGGTCGTCCTTATCGAGTTCGGCCACTTGCTTCGCCCACCGATCGGCGGCCGTGGCGGCGTTGGTTCGCGCCTCGATGGGCGGTACGGGCGGAGGCGGGTTGCGGCCGAGCAGGGCACCGACCTTGGCGAGGAAGCGATCAAGGTCTTTCTGGGTGCCGCGGATCGTGCACTCCGCCGCCGCCGTGCCCCTGAAGCAATCGAGGTCATGGGCCGTCCGGGCATAGTCGGCCATGTTGGCATAAGCTCGGTCGAACGCGGTGCGGCGAGACGCCGTCCAGGAGCGTTGCCATATTGCGATGGTGCGGGCCCGGCTCTGGTCCTGCAGCCGCGCATCATGCGAAGCGCAGAGGCCACCGCTCGCGCCACTGCTGGCGTCGGCGCAAATGTCGAAGGGCTTGGCACCCGACGCGTTGGACAGCCTGGACAGATTTGCGATCCGATCCTGTGTCGCGGCGGGCGCGTCGTCGATTCCGCAGGCCATGTGGATCGCCCGCTCAATGTCACGCGGGCCGCCCCAGCCATTGGCATAGGCGACCGCCAGAATGCCGGGACCGGTGAAATAGGGATTGGGCTTATCGCTCCCACTGTCACGTTCCAGCATGGCGCACTGCCGTGCCGCCATCGGATCGGCCGGTCGCCCGATGCCATAGAGCAGGGCCTCGCTGTCGCAGTCCTTCAGCGCCGTCGCCTGCGCTGCGCTCGGCCGTTCGGACGCCGCGGGTTCGCGGTCGATCAGCTTTCGACACAGGGCCTGCGACGGTGCGGCTTCGGCACGATAGGGCGAGCCATCGAGATAGGACAGGTCGGCCGTCGACCAATCATAGCGGGTCGCGGACGATGCGATCAGCCACGGCGCGCTCGCCATCGTCAGCCAGCGGAGCGAACCGGGCAACATGGCGGAAGCGAGGCGTGGCGTGGACACGGGGCAGGCCCTCGAAGAGATGCTGCGCCTATTCTTGGCCTGATTTTTTCGATGGCAAGGCTTTTCGCAAAACCATGGGGTTACGATACGGTCCCGTCCAAACGGGTACCCAGGGGGCGATCAGTGGGCTCGACAGGGACGATCCGGATCCATAGGCGACCGGCATGGATCGATCGCCATCCCCTCAGCCTTCTCCCTTGTCGGCACCGCACGGGGGCGCGTCGCGCGTCACCGCCATGGTGGCGTTTGCCTTGGCCTATGTGATCGCGATGCTCATCGTCTTCCGCGTGCCGATCGCCAGCGGTTTCGATCTGGGGTTCGGGGACCGGGCGGATGCGATGATCGAGATGACCATCCTCGAACATTGGCGCAACGTGCTGCACGGCGTGTCGGCATGGGATAGCACGCTCTACTTTCACCCCTATCGCGGCACGCTGGGGTATAATGACGGCTATTTCCTCTATGGCCTCGTCTATTCCTTCTGGCGGATCTTCGTCGATCCCTTTCATGCCGATACGCTGAACATCCTGACCTTCAAGACGATCGGCTTCGTCTTTGCCTATGCGCTGGTCGTCCGAAGCCTGGGCTGGGGGCGAAAGGCGGGGCTGTTCGTCGCGCTATCCTGGACGATCGCGAGCAATATCGGGCTGCAGGCCGTTCATGCACAGTTGCAGAGCGTCGGCTTGCTGCCCCTGGCGATGATGCTGGCGATCAGGTGCGTGCGAGCGGAGGCCGAGGGGCGGGGCGGCCCCGCACGCGCACAGGCGGTGGCGCTGGCGGCGCTGATGGCGGCATGGCTGATGACCTCTTATTACATGGCCTGGTTCACCATCTTCTCGGCCTGCCTGTTCGTGCTGTGCTGGAGCATCCTGACCGGTCATGCCCGACCCGCGGCATTGTGGCGGCTGATCCGGGCCCATGCGGGCGTGATCGCCTGGGGAATGGGCGCTTTCGCGATCCTGATTCTGCCTTTCCTCATCGTCTATCTGCCCAAGCTGCACGAAACGGGGGGCGAGGCCTATGACGATATGCTGGGCTATCTGATCACCCCGGTCATCGACATGATCAATGTCGGTCCGGACAATTACCTCTGGGGCTGGCTGTTCCGCCCGTTGTTGGCGATGGTTCATGAGGCAATGCCGCAGGATCCCGCCTTGCCGGGCCGTGTGCTGCGCGGAGAGCATGAGGTCGGGATCCCGCCCATCCTGTGCGGTTTGCTGATCGTCGCGGCATGGGGAATCGTCATGCGTCGCCGCATGATGGACGGCACCGTGGCCTCCACCCTATGGCGCGCCTTTGCACTGGCGATGATCGTCGCCTGGATGCTGACGCTGCAATTCGGGAAGGTGTCGCCCTGGAACCTGGTCTTCTTCCTGGTGCCGGGGGCGAAGGGGATGCGGGTCGTGTCCCGCTATCAGCTTTGGCTGACGCTGCCGTTCCTCCTGATCGTGGTGAGCGCCTGGCGGGCGCGCGCCGCCGCGCTGATGCGGTCGCGACCCTTGTGGGCGGGGGCGATCGTCGCGCTCCTGTTCGCGGAAAATCTGACGGCGGAGACGGCCGCACAACTCAGCCGCCGGATTCAGCGTACGGCGCTCGATGCGATTCCGCCGCCACCGGCGGGATGCGATGGCTTTTACGTGGTGGCGACGCGGGTGGGCGAGCGCCTCTATGTCAATGCGGAGCTGAACGCGCTCTATCCGCACAATGTCGATGCGATGTTCCTGGCCGAGCAATGGCGGGTGCCGACGGTAAACGGCTTTTCGACTTTTAACCCCCCCGACTGGCATTTCGACGACCCAGGCGCGGCGGATTATGATGCACGGGCGATGATCTATATCCGGCGGCATGGGCTGAAGAATATGTGCCGGCTGGACATGCGCGCGGCGCGCCCATGGAGCCGGGTCGCAGGGTAGGATGGGAATGCCGACCGCCCCGATGTGGGGGCGGTGGCGCGCCTCTGGCTTGGTGGCGCCGCGCAAAAGAAAAGGGCGACCCCCGCGAAGGGGCCGCCCTTTCTTTAGCTCGCCAAGCGAACGGGTGCGGAGGTTGCCCCCCGCAGTCCGATTACTTGAGCTCGACGGTCGCGCCGGCTTCTTCGAGCTGCTTCTTGATCTTCTCGGCCTCGTCCTTGGCAATGCCTTCCTTGACGGGCTTCGGAGCGCCTTCGACCAGCGCCTTGGCTTCGGTCAGGCCCAGGCCGGTGATCGCACGGACTTCCTTGATGACGTTGATCTTCTTGCCACCGTCGCCGGTGAGGATCACGTCGAACTCGGTCTTCTCTTCAGCGGCCGGAGCAGCAGCGCCGCCAGCAGCAGGAGCAGCGGCAACGGCCGCAGCGGCCGAGACGCCCCACTTCTCTTCGAGCATCTTCGAGAGCTCAGCGGCCTCGAGGACGGTCAGCTCGCTCAGCTGGTCAACCAGCGCGTTCAGGTCTGCCATGTTCTTATCTCCAATACGGGCCGTCTAAAATGGCCCGAGTGTGTCAGTTCAAATCGTCGTATTCGCCCGAAGTTCAGGCGGCTTCCTTGTCCTTGTCGGCATAAGCCGCGAGGACGCGGGCGATCTGCGCCGCGGGAGCCTGGGTGATGGTGGCCAGCTTCGTCGCCGGAGCGACGATAAGACCAACCAGCTTCGCCCGGAGCTCGTCCAGCGAGGGCAGAGTCGCCAGCGCCTGCACGCCTGCGACATCAAGGACATTCGCACCCATCGATCCGCCGACGATCTCGAACTTGTCGGTCGTCTTGGCGAATTCCACGGCCACCTTGGCGGCGGCCACGGGATCGATCGAGCTGGCAATGCCGACGGGACCCGTCAGCATGTCAGCGACACCGGCATAGTCGGTGCCCTGGGCTGCGATCTTGGCAAGCCGGTTCTTCGAGACCTTGTAGGACGCGCCGGCTTCCCGCATCTTCGTGCGCAGGGCCGTCGACTGGGCGACGGTCATGCCGTGGTTGCGGGTGATGACCACCACGCCAACCTCGTTGAAGTTGCGGTTCAGTTCGGCGACGGCCTGGCTCTTTTGATCGCGATCCATGCCATTCTCCATGGTTGGAACGACCGCGAACGGTCATCCCGGTTGCTTGACCGGGGGGTGTGACCACCCCTCGGGGTGTCCAGCGATGGGGAATGGGCAACCGACGCGTCAGAGTAACGCGGGGCAGACCGGACGTGACCAGCGATGCTGGAGCGACCGGCAAAATCCTTTTCCCCGTCTCGGCAGGAGATTAAGCCAGGGCATATTCCCCGGCACCTGCTGTCTTGGACGGAATCCGAACAGGCAAGCCCATTCGGATGCGGGGGTGCGCCTAGCCGGATCGGCGCGGGGAGTCAAGCGCCAGGCCATAATGACGCCCATGTCATACTGGCGTCATTCCGGCGTCACCGACATGACGCCGAAATGAAGCCGGAATGACTTGGTTGGACGGCAAACGGCGCATGAGAGACCGCGCCTTTCCTCGCGCGGTGCCCGGGGGACATTCCATGTCGGATATCAACAGCCTGATCGCCTATGACGATGGCGACATCGATACCAACCGCTCCGCCAATACGCATATGAGTGACCTGATCGCCACCCGCCTGTCGCGCCGCCAGACGCTGCGCCACGGCGTATCGGCGATGACGACGGCGTTGTTCGGCGGCATGTTGCTGGCAGGGTGCGACGACGAGAATCCGCAAGCCGTCACCGCCACCGCCGCGGGCAGCACCGCCAGCGTCGCGGCGGGGCGTCCCGTCACTCTGACCGGCACGGTGGGCAGCGGGCAGGTCGCCAATGTGAACTGGAGCCAGACGGCAGGCCCCTCGGTCACGCTGACCAACGCCAATCAACTGGTCGCCTCGTTCCGCGCGCCTGCGGTCGCCACCGCGACCCAGCTCGGCTTCAATCTGGAGATCACCAGCCGCGACGGTTTGGTCACGAACAACAGCGTGACCGTCACCGTTACGCCGATCACGCTCGACTTCACTGCCGTCCCGCACAGCCTGGCCGACGTCGTCACCGTGCCTTCGGGCTATAGCGTGACCGTGCTCTATCGTCTGGGCGATCCGATCGCCTCGGGTGTCGCGGCCTATGCCAATAACGGCACCGATACCAATTTCGCGCAGCGCGCAGGCGACCATCATGACGGCATGAGCTATTTCGGCCTGGCGGCATCGGGCACCAATCCAGACCCGAATAACAGCACGCGCGGCCTTCTGGTTCTCAACCATGAGAATATCAGCGAGCAGTATCTGCACGTCAACGGTCAGACCCCGGTGCCCCGCCCCGAAGGCGAGGCGATCAAGGAAATCGAGTGCCACGGCGTCTCCGTGATCGAGGTGACGCGGAGCAGCAGCGGCTGGACCTATGTCCAGGCCTCCGCGCTGAACCGTCGTATCACGCCCAACACCCCGATGGCATTCAGCGGTCCGGTCAAGGGCAGCGCGTGGCTGAAGACGGCCTATTCGGCCGATGGCACCATGGGGCGCGGAACGATCAACAACTGCGCCAACGGCACGATGGCGTGGAATACCTACCTGACCAATGAAGAGAATTGGGCAGGCTATTTCCGCCGGGCGACCGGTGACGCGGCCGTGCGCACCGCGACGACGCCCAAGCAGAACACCTCGCTCGCCCGCTATGGCATCAGCGAAGGCCGCTCGGGCAATTATGGCTGGACCACGGTGACGCCGTCGGACGCGTCGAGCACCATCTTCCGCCGCTGGAACGCGACCGCCAATGCTGCGCTCGCCGCCGATGGCACGGCCGATTTCCGCCACGAGCCATTCCAGTTCGGCTGGGTGGTCGAGATCGATCCGTTCAACCCGAACTCGACCCCGCGCAAGCGCACCGCGCTCGGCCGTATGAACCATGAAGGTTGCCAGAGCGGCCGGATGATCGCGGGTGTCCGCCCCGCCTTCTACATGGGCGACGACGCGCAGAACGAATATATCTACAAGTTCGTCTCGGCGACGCCGTGGAACGCCTCGGATGCGAGCGCCAGCGACCGTCTGGCGGTGGGCGACAAATATCTCGACAACGGCACGCTCTATGTCGCCAAGTTCAATGCGGACGGCACCGGCCAGTGGATGCCGCTGGTGTTCGGCCAGAACGGACTGACCGCGTCGAACAGCGTCTATCCCTTCGCCGACCAGGCCGATGTCCTGATCAACACCCGTCTGGCGGGCGATGCGCTGGGCGCGACCAAGATGGACCGCCCGGAATGGACCGCGGTCAATCCGGCGACCGGCGAGATGTATTGCACGCTGACCAACAACAGCTCGCGCAAGCCGGTCGCGTCGGGCAGTCAGACCAGTGTCGATGCGGCGAATCCGCGCGCCTATGTCGATCCGCCCTCGACCTCGGTCGGCAACCGCAATGGCCACATCATCCGCCTCCGCGAGACCGGCGACACGACCGAAGCGACCAGCTTCACTTGGGACGTCTATGCCTTTGGCGCGGGCGCGGATCTGGACCCGACCAATATCAACCTGTCGGGGCTCGATGCGACCAACGACTTCTCCTCGCCCGACGGCCTGTGGTTCAGCCTGCCGAGCAATGTCGCTGGCCAGGCGACGCCGGTGATGTGGATCCAGACCGATGACGGCGCCTTCACCGACGTCACCAACTGCATGATGCTGGCCGCAATTCCCGGCCGGGTCGGTGACGGCGGCACGCGTTCGGTGACGAGCAGCGCGGGCGGGGCCTCGGCCACCGTCACCACGCGGATCGGCAAGGCACCGGGCGTCACGCTGAAGCGTTTCCTGGTGGGGCCGAAGCAGTGCGAGATCACCGGTATCCACTCGACGCCGGACGGTACCTCGGTCTTCGTCAACATCCAGCATCCGGGCGAGGGCGCGACGACCCCGTCGGCACCGACCAGCAACTGGCCCGACAGCCAGGGCGGCAGCGCGGCGGCGACGATCCGCCCGCGTTCGGCGACCATCGTCATCACCAAGAATGACGGCGGCGTGGTCGCAATCTGATCGGCTGCCAATAATCGTTGATCGCATCGCAGGGCCCAGGGGGCGGGAAGGTGATTGCCTTCCCGCCCCCTTTGTCGTTTGAAGGGGCGACGAAAAAAGGGGAGAGGCATGACGACCACACGACGCGAGATCATGGTCGGGGTGGCCGCGATCGGGCTGAGCACGGCGATCGAGCCTGCACTGGCACAAGGACCGGGCAGCGATCGCCTGATCGCGGGCACCTATGCCAATGAGGGTGGCAAGGGCCTGTATCCGATCGCGAACGGACGCGTCGGGCGTCCCGTGGCGGACATCGTCAATGCCTCCTATGGCGTGGGGAACGGTCCGGGCGGCGCCTTTTACCTCTTGCGCGAACAGGCGGAGGGACGGGTCGCTGCCTATGGCCCCGGCTGGCGGTCGCGGGGCGGGGCCTCGACCGGTGGCGCAGACCCGTGTCACGCCGTGCTCGACCGCTCCTCGGCCTGTCTGGCGGTCGCCAATTATTCCAGCGGGTCGGTCGCCTTCTACCGGCTCGACCGGCGGACCGGTGCGCCGGGTGAGGCACAGATCTTCCAGCATCGGGGCAAGGGCCCGAACGCCGAGCGCCAGGCCGGGCCGCATGCGCATTGGGTGGGGTTCAGCCCCGATCGGCGCTGGCTGCATGCGGTCGATCTGGGGGCGGATGCCATTTTCGCCTATCGCTTCGATCCCGCCGCGCGAACCCTCGCCGAACCGGTCGTGGCTTGGAGCGCGCCGGCGGGCGCGGGGCCGCGTCATATGGTCCGCCATCCGACCCTGGCGCGGGCTTATGTCGCGTGCGAGTTGCAGACGCGGCTGTTCGTCCTTGACGCCCTGCCCGATGGCCGGTTCCGCACAGCGGGCGAGCACGCGCTGGTGCCCGAGGGTGGTCCCGCATCCTATGCCGCGCATATCGCGATCGATCGTGCCGGGCGGACGCTCTACGTCTCCAATCGCGGGGCGAACAGCATCACCGTCTTCTCCCTCGACGCCAGGGGCGAGCCCACGCTGGTGCAGCATGTCCCGACCGGCGGCAACTGGCCGCGTTTCTTCCTGTTGCGCGAGGGACGACGCGAGATGCTGGTCGCCAATGAGCGGTCGGGGACGGTCAATGCCTTTCGTATCGGCCGGGACGGGCGATTGACCGCAACGGGGCAGAGCCTCGCCATTCCAGGCGTGGCGTTCCTGGCAGAGGTCTGATCGCGAAGAGAAAATAGGTCTGTACCAAGGCTTTGGCGGTGGCGAGGATGGTCGCGCGGGCATAGACGCACGCTCATGCGCTTCTTCAGACTATTGTTGGCCGGAGCCACATGGCCGGGGCGGCTGATCGCCTGTATCGGGGCGGTGATCGGCATCGCCCTGACCATTGTCGTGTGCGGCGGATTGCCGCCGCTCGGCCCCGACCTGCCGATCATCGTCGCGCCGCTGGGGGCGTCCGCCGTGCTGGTCTTCGCCGTTCCGAGCAGTCCGCTGGCGCAGCCCTGGTCGGTGGTCGGGGGCAATGTCCTGTCGACGCTGGTCGGGGTGGCGATGTTTCAGGCGATCCCCTCGCTCCCGCTGGCGGCGGGCTGCGCGGTGGGCGGGGCGATCCTGGTCATGTCGCTGGCGCGTTGCCTGCATCCGCCGGGTGGGGCGGCGGCGCTGACCGCTGTGATCGGAAGCCAGGGCATCCATGCGGCGGGCTTCGCCTTCGCCTTCGCACCGGTCGCGATCAACTCGATCGCGCTGGTGGCGTTGGGCATGTTCTTCCACCGCGCAACGGGGCGCAGCTATCCACACGAGCCGGCGGTGATCCCGCCCACGCCTGTCGCCCTGATCCGGCCCGAGGATGTCGACGCCGCGCTGGAAGACATGCACGAAAGCTTCGACATCGCGCGAGAGGATCTGGACACGCTGCTCGCCCATGCCGAGCGTCATGCGCGGGCCAAGGTTGGGGGCCGGTGAGGGGCGTGGCCTTCGACTTCGCTCAGGCTGAACGGACCTTGGGATAACGGCATAAGAAAAGGCCCGCCCCTCACGCCGAGGGACGGGCCTTTCCCATCAACCGGTCATGCCGATCAGCGATACTTGCCGCTGAACGAGATGCCGATGATGCGCGGTTCGTTGAACACGGCCGCCATATAGTTCTCGATCACGCCCTTCAGGTTCTTCTCGTTCGTGATGTTGCGCGCGAATACCGACAGGCTCCAGTCGTCGTTCGGCGCGGTATAGCCGATGCTCAGGCCACCCTCGAAATTGCCGTTCGAGGTGAACTCCTTGGTCCGGTACAGGACGAAGTTCGTATAGCCCTGCAGGTTCCAGTCGGTGCTGATGAACGCCTTGCCACCACCCTCCAGCGGCATGTCGTACTTGGCCGCCAGGTTCAGATTGTACTCGGGCGCGTTGGGCAGCGGGTTGCCGTCGATCTGCGCGAAATAGGCGTTCGCGCCGAACACGCGGCGGGTGACGAACGGGTCGAGCACGGTGCACACCTGCACGCCGTTCAGGCCGCAGGTCTGGGCGAAGACGCGCTTGTCGCGAATCTCCGAGTGCAGCAGGCTGAGGCCCGCCGACAGCGCCAGGTTGCGCACCGGCAACCACTGTGCATCGGCCTCCATGCCGTAGGCGACCGCCTTGTCGGCGTTGAACAGCACGCCGTTGCCGTCCGAATCGTTGCCGTTCAGCTGGATGCCCTTCACGCGATAGGCAAAGGCGGCGGCGTTCAGGCGCAGCGTGTTGTTGAACAGCTTCGACTTGAAGCCGGTCTCGAACGACAGGTTGGTTTCCGAGTTCGCGGTGGTGAAGTCGGAGTTGAACACCGCCGAGCGACCCTGGATTGTCGGGCCACGGAAGCCTTCGGCCGCGCGGACATAGACGTTCAGTTCAGGCGTGACTTCATACAGCGCCGACAGGTCCCAGCTCGGCTTGGTGTCCGACAGGCGCACGTCGCGACGACCGCGATAGGTCGAGACTCCTGCGGCGCTGTCGGCGGTGCGCAGCAACTGGGTGCGCTTGGTATCCTCGCTGACGCGGCCACCGGCGGTCAGGGTCAGGCGATCGGTCGCCTGATAGCTGACCTGCCCGAACAGCCCCCAGGAGGTGTTGACGTCGTGCAGGCGGACCCAGTTGTTCGGATTGGCCCCGATCAGGAAGGCGCGTTGATAGAAGTCGGTGATGTCGCGGCTGTCGAAATAGATGCCGCCGAACTGCCACTTGAACGGGCCACCCGAGGTCGAGGCGAGGCGGACTTCCTGCGTCCACTGGTCGAGACCCCGGACCTGACCCTGGCTGAGGCCATAGCCATTGGCCACGCCGTTGACCGGGAAGTTGGCCGCCGCGCCGCCATCGGTGTCGCCCTTGCTGAAACCGGCCGTGGTCTCATAGGCGGTGATCGAGGTCAGCTCGGCCGCGCCCAGATCCCAGGCGGCGCGCAGCGAGGCGCCCTGCGTGTCATAGGACTGCGGATTGCCGCGCCCTTCGTCCAGTGCGACCTGGTCGCGCGGCTCGGCCGACACGTCGCGCGAACCCTTCTTCAGTGCGCCGCGATGGAATAGGGTCGAGGTGCCGTCATACCAGCGTGCATGACCGGCGAGGTTGAACGACAGCGTGTCGGTCGGCGTGAAGAGCAGCTGGAGGCGAACGTCGCGCTCGGTAAAGCCGCCCATCGCGTCCTTCTTCGGGGTCAGCGTGCCATCGGCGCTGGGCCCCGAATAGACATTGTCGACCCAGTTGTCGCGGTGCTGCACCAGGGCCGACAGGCGGAACGCCAGCACGTCGCGGATCAGCGGACCGCCGACACCGGCGTCCATGCTGATCGTGTTGTAGCTGCCGATCGAGGCGGTGGCGCGGCTCTGGAAGCTCTGCGTCGGCTTGATCGTGTCGAACTTGATGATGCCCGCCGTCGTGTTGCGGCCGAACAGGGACCCTTGCGGACCACGCAGCACTTCGACCTGATCGACGTCGAACACCGGGTTCGACTTCAGGACGACATGCTCGAGGACGACATCGTCCTGGATGATCGACACAGGCTGCGACGCGCCGAGATAGAAGTCGATATTGCCCAAGCCGCGGATATAGAAGCGCGGGAAGATACGGCCCGTGGTGGTCTCCGCATAAAGGCCGGGGACGCGGCCCGACAGCGCGAGAATGTCTTCGCCGCCTTGCTGGAAGGCGCGCAGGTCCTGGCCGCCGACGACGCCGACCGATACCGGAACCCGATTCAGGTTTTCCGAACGACGCTCGGCGGTGACGGTGATTTCGCCGAGACCCTCCTGCGGTGCGGCCTGATCCCCGGTCGCGGTGGTTGTGCCCGCGCCCTGATCGGCGGTCTGTGCGATGGCCGGTACGGCCGCCAGCGTTCCCCACGCAGCGCCCAGCAGCGCCGCGGTCTTGATAACCGACTTCATATTATTCCCCAGCTCCGGTGGGCGGTTACGTGCCGCCCGACTACTCAATACTCCCGGTGGGCGGAGCCGTTAGGGGCGCATTATGGCGCTCGCGTGACAGAGGTGATGCGCCAAAAGCACAGTCATCGGATAATGTTGCCCTGTCGGGTCGCGAAGCGCATGATGTATCGAACGGACAGGCAGCGCCTGGCGGCCTTCGCCGTCGCGACGGTGCGAAACCATCGGGGGTGGCATGGAAGAGGGCGGAATGCGGACCCGCGATGGCGCGCTGGCCCGGCTGGCGCTGCGCTTCACCGCCTGGGCCGAGCGCTGGTTTCCCGATGCCTTCATCTTCGTCGCCATCGCGGTGATCGTGGTCGCAGTGGCGGCGCTGGCCAATGGCGCGTCGCTCCCCGCCGTGACCAAGAGCTTCGGCGATGGGTTCTGGACGCTGATCCCCTTCACCATGCAGATGGCGTTCGTGACGATCGGCGGCTACGTCGTCGCGACCTCGGGCCCCGTGCAGCGGCTGATCGACTGGCTGGCGCGGCGGCCGCGCACCGCACGCGGCGCGATCGGGATGATCGCACTGGCCACCATGATCTCCTCACTGGCGAGCTGGGGGTTGAGCCTGATCTTCGGCGGGCTGCTGGCGCGCGCCTGTGCGCGGCGGACGGACCTGCGGATGGACTATCGCGCGGCGGGGGCGGCGGCCTATCTGGGGCTGGGCGCGACCTGGGCGATGGGGCTGTCCTCGTCTTCGGCGCAGTTGCAGGCCAATCCGGCCAGCCTGCCGCCCGCGCTGCTGCCCATCACCGGGGTCATTCCGTTCAGCCAGTCCATCTTCCTGTGGCAGTCGATGCTGATCGCGGGCGTGCTGATCCTGCTGTCGACCGCGATCGCCATGGCCTCCGCACCGGGGCGTGACGCCGCGATGACCGCGCAGGACATGGGCATCGATCCTGCGCGCGAGGATGACGACCTGCCCCCGCCCACCCAGCCGGGCGAGTGGCTGGACCATGCGCCGCTGGTCACCATGCTGATCGGGGCGCTGGCGGTGGGCTGGCTGGTCCAGGAGTTCGCGCGGCAGGACTGGATGATCGCGATCTCCAACCTCAACACCTATAACTTCCTGTTCCTGATGGCGGGGCTGGTGCTGCACTGGCGGCCCCGGCGCTTTCTGACCGCGCTGTCCCGCGCGGTTCCGGCAACGGCGGGCATCCTGATCCAATATCCCTTCTATGCCGCGATCGCCGCGATGCTGACCAGCGCGAAGAACGCGGCCGGTATCGGAGTCGCCGACCGGATCGCCCATGCCTTCGTCGCGCTCAACACGCCGGGCTCCTTTCCGCTGACCATGGGGGCCTATTCGGCGATCCTGGGATTCTTCATTCCCTCAGGCGGCGGCAAATGGCTTCTGGAGGCACCCTATGTGATGCAGGCGGCCAATGAACTCCATGTCCATCTCGGCTGGGCCGTGCAGATCTACAATGCGGCGGAGGCTCTGCCCAATCTGATCAACCCGTTCTGGATGCTGCCGCTTCTGGGCATATTGGGTCTGAAGGCACGCGACATTGTCGGGTTCAGTTTCCTGCAACTGATCGTCCATCTGCCGGTCGTTCTGGGGTTGCTCTGGGCGCTGTCTTTCACCCTGACCTACCATCCGCCGGTCATGCCATGAGCGCCCAGTGTCACATTGTTGTAACAGGGTTTTGCTTGACGTGGACGTCGTGGCTGGTCAGGGGGGCGGCGTTCGTGCAGTCTCGGGTTCATGACCTTTTTCGGTCCGGCGTGTCGCCGTGGCCCGATCGGCCATGCGCAGAGAATGCGCACGATATCGGATCACTATCGGGGTTTACCGACTGATGTTCGCCTGGTTCCAACGCCTCCTGCCGAAGACGGGGAATTTCTTCGAGCTGTTCGAGGCGCAAGCCGCCACCATCCTGGCGGGGGCCGAAGCCACCGTCCGCATTTTCGACGCGAAGAACGGCACCGCCGACGAGATCGCCGTCGTCGCCGCGCGTGAGCATGACGCCGACGAGATCACGCGTCAGGTGCTGACCTCGGTCCGCTCGACCTTCCTGACGCCGTTCGACCGCGCCTCGATCACCTCGCTGATCGGATCGATGGACGACACGATCGACGAGATGCACGCCGCCGCCACCGCGATCGGCCTGTACCGGCTGACCAGCTTCGCGCCCGAGATGCGCGAGATGGCGGCGGTCGCGGTCGAGGCGGCCAAGCTGACCGTCGAGGCGATGCCGCTGATGCGCGACGTCGCGCGCAACGGCGATCGCCTGCACGCGCTGACCGAGGAGCTGGTCCGCCTGGAGGGCCGTGCCGACGAGATGCACGCGGCGGGCCTGAAGCGCACGCTGGAGGAATGCGGCGAGCGCGACACGCTGCGCTTCGTGATCGAGAAGGAAGTGTACAAGCATCTGGAGCGCATCCTCGACGCGTTCGAGGATGTCGCCGACGAGATCGACGGCATCGTCATCGACCACGCCTGAGGCGAGGGACATGCACGAACTCGCCTTTCCGCTGCTGGTCGGCCTGATCCTGGTCGCGCTGGCGTTCGATTATCTCAACGGGCTGCACGACGCGGCCAATTCGATCGCGACCGTGGTGGCGACGCGCCTTCTGTCGCCGGTCGCGGCGGTGGGCTTCGCGGCGTTCTTCAACTTCGCGGCCTATTTCCTGACCGTGGCCTTTCCCAGCCTTCACAAGGTGGCAGAGACGATCGGCAAGGGGCTGATCGACCAGAGCATCGTGACGCCTGCCGTGATCTTCGGCGCACTGGGCGGGGCGATGGCGTGGAACGTCATCACCTGGCTGCGCGGCATCCCCTCGTCGAGCAGCCATGCGCTGGTCGGCGGGCTGGTCGGCGCGGGCGTCGCCCATGCGGGCATGGACGCGGTGAAGTGGGCGGGGCTGAACAAGACGCTGCTCGCCATCGTGCTGTCGCCGATGCTGGGCATGTTCCTGGCGATGCTGGTCATGCTGGTGAGCAGCTGGGCGATGCGCCGGTCGAGCGCGGGACAGGCGGAGCGCAGCTTCCGCGCGATGCACCTCGTCTCGTCGGCGGCCTATTCGCTCAGCCACGGCCTGAACGACGCGCAGAAGACGATGGGGATCATCACCGTCCTCCTCTATTCGACCGGGCGCCTGTCGGGCCCGTTCGAAGTGCCGCACTGGGTCGCCATCGCCTGTTACTTCGCGATCGCGCTGGGCACGATGACCGGCGGCTGGCGGATCATCGAGACGATGGGCACCCGGATCACCAAGCTGTCGCAGCATCAGGGTTTCAGCGCCTCGACCGCGGGATCGATCGTGATCTTCGCGGCCTCGGCGCTGGGTATTCCGGTGTCGACCACGCATACCATCACCGGCTCGATCATCGGCGCGGGCGTGGCGCGGCGCGCCTCGGCAGTGCGCTGGGGTGTGGCGGGCAATGTGGTGATCGCCTGGATCATCACCATCCCCGCTTCCGCCGCGATGGGGGCGGGCTTCTACCTGCTGACCCGGTTGTTCTGATAGGAAGGGGAGGGCGAAGGTCCTCCCCGTTTTCTTTGCACTTCAGCCTGAGTGAAGCAGATTGGTTTCGCGCAGAGGCGCGGAGGACGCAGAGGTAACATGTCCGATCGTCAACCCTGCCACCACCCCGGCGTATGCCGGGGTCCAGTCGCGGTGCGCCAGTGAGGGCTCCCACGTACCGACGCAGCGCGCCTTCAAATGCATGGCAGCTGGGCCCCAGCCTTCGCCGGGGAAGGGAAAAAGATATCAAGGGAAGGCGTTGATTCAGAGAGCGCGTTCTCCGCGTCCTCCGCGCCTCTGCGCGAACTAACCCCGTGGCCTTCGACTTCGCTCAGGCTGAACGGAGGTGGGGGATGAATGGCGTCAGCCCACCCCCATCACCTCATCGCACCTCACCTCACGACCCCGTAACCGGCCCCCCGGCCGCCTGGAACAGCGCGACCGTGTCGGTCATCCGCGCCGCCTTGGCCTGGATCAGCTGCGACCGCGCCTGGGCATCGGTCACCGTCGCGTTGAGCAGTTGCAACGTCCCCACATCGCCCAGCGCGAGCTGCCGCCGTGCGAAGGTCAGCGCCTGTCCCGCCGCGTTGCTCGCCCGCTGCGCCGCGTCGAGTGCCTGGGCGTCGGTGGAGAGCCCGGTCAGCGAGTCCGCGACATTGCCGAACGCCTGGAGCACCGCCGCGCGGTACTGCGCCTTGGCCCCCTCCAGCGCGGCTTCCGCTGCCTTTTGCTGGTGGCGAAGCGCGTTCGCATGGAACAGCGGCTGGGTGATTCCGCCGAGCAGCGCCCAGAAGGGATTGCCGCTCTTGAACATGTCGCCGAAATTCTGCGCCGAGCCACCCGCATTGGCCGAAAGCTGAATGCTGGGAAGGCGCGCCGCGATGGCCGCGCCGACATCGGCCCCGGCGCCCTGCAACTGCGCTTCGGCGGCCAATATGTCGGGACGCCGATGGACCAGATCGGATGGCACGATCGCGGGCAGTTCGGTCGGCAGGGTCAGCTGCGACAGGTCCGGCAGCGGCGGCAGGGCCGATCCCGGGGCACGCCCGATCAGCGTCGCGATGATGGTCCGCTGGGCTGCCTCAGCGCGGACCAAGGGGGGCAGGGCACCTTCGGCGGTGGCAAGCGCGGCCTGTTGCGTCGACACGTCCGACGCGCCCACCGCACCCAGCCGCTGGCGCTGTTGCAGCGCCGACAGGATGTCGCGATTGACCTGGACAGCCGTTTGCGCGGCGGCGATCTGTTCGGCCAGACTCGCCCGCTCGATCAGCGCGGTGACGAGGTTGGCGGCCACCGTCATCCGCGCCGCGTCGAGCTGATGCCGCTCGACTTCGGCGCGAGCGACGGCGGAGCGCACCTGCGCCCGGTTGCCGCCGAACGCATCCACGTCATAGGATACGCTGACCTGCGCGGTGTGCAGCGTGTAAAGCTGCTGGTTCGGATCCGCGACCGCAGGTGACAGCGCGTTGGATATGCGGGTCCGCTGCGCCTGATAGCTCAGCCCCCCTTGCGGGAAGAGCAGCGATCCGCGCGTCGCCCGCGCCTGTTCCTGCGCTTGCCGCAGCGAGGCCCCTGCGACGCCCACATCGTTATTGTGCGCCAGCGCCTCGGCGACCAGCGCATCGAGCTGCGCATTGCCGAAGGCATGCCACCATTCGGGTGCGACTTGCGCGGACACCGTCTGCGCCGGGCCGCTGGCCGGGGCGATCACTGGCGCAGGCGTCATTGGCGGCAGGCTGGCATGGGCATCCAGGTCATGCGGGCCGACGGCGCACGCCGAGACACAGGCGAGCAGCGGCAGGGTCAGGAAACGCTTCATGCCGGAACCCCGGATTCAGGAGTGGTGGTATCGTCCTGGTCGTCGACCATCGGATCATGCTTCTTCTTGCGCTGCGACAGCGGCAGGCGGGTCGAATAGCGGCTGATGAGCACCGGCAGGACCAGCAGGATCAGCACCGGGGCCAGCGTCATGCCGCCCACCACGACCAGCGCGAGGGGCTTTTGCACCTGGCTGCCGATCCCGTGCGAGAGCGCAGCGGGCAGCAGGCCGATCGCGGCGACCAGACAGGTCATGACGACGGGACGCAGGCTGTTCTTGACGGTGGTGGCCAGCGCATTCTCGCGCGGCGCGCCCTCGTCGATCGCGTTGTTGAAGGTGGTGACGACCAGAATCCCGTCCATCACCGCGATGCCGAACAAGGCCACAAAGCCGATCGCCGCCGAGATGCTGAACGCCGTACCGGTCAGCGCCAGGGCCAGCACGCCGCCCACGACCGCCATCGGGATCGCGGAGAAGGCGAGCAGGCTGTCGCGCATCGAGCCGAAATTGGCATAGAGCAGCAGCAGGATGAGCACGAGGCTGATCGGGACCACGATCTCGAGGCGAGCGATCGCGTTCTTCAGGTTATCCAGCTCGCCTGCCCATTCCAGATGATAGCCCGGCGGCAGATGGACATTCTGGTTGATCCGCGCGCGCGCCTCCTCGACCGCGCCGCCCAGATCGCGACCACGCACCGAGAATTTGATCGGGACGTAGCGCTCCTGATGCTCGCGATAGATGAACGAGGCACCGCTGGTCAGCTTGACATTCGCGACCTCGGACAGCGGCACCTGGATGGTCCCGTTGCCGTCGGGGCTAGGCGCGCCGATCGTGATGTTGCGCACCGATTCCAGCGAGTCGCGCTGGGTCGGTTGCAACCGCACGATGATCGGGAAGTGGCGGTCGGTGCCGGGCTCATAGAGGTCGGCGGGCGACTGGCCACCGATCGCCGCCGCAACGGTCGAGTTGATGTCGTCGGGCGTCAGGCCATAGCGGGCCGCCTTGGCGCGATCGACATCGATCCGCACGGTCGGCTGGCCCAGGATTTCGAACACGCCGAGATCCTCGATGCCCTTCACCTTGGCCATCTGCGCCTTGATCTGGTTGGCCAGCTTTTCCAGGGTCACCAGATCGGGGCCGAACAGCTTGATCGAATTGGCGCCCTTCACACCCGAGGCGGCTTCCTCGACATTGTCCTCGATGATCTGAGAGAAGGAGAAGTCGACGCCGGGATATTTCTTGGCGAGGCGGGCCGACAGTTCGTCGATCAGCTTCTCCTTGGTCACGCCCGACGGCCACGTATCGAAGGGCTTCAGCGGCACGAAGAACTCGACGTTGAAGAAGCCGGTCGCGTCGGTACCGTCGTCCGGGCGGCCATGGGCGGACAGGACCGCTGTGGTTTCCGGATAGCTGGCGATGATCTTGCGCACCTCATTGGTCACCTTCTCGCCAGCTTCCAGGCTGATCGAGGAGGGGAGGGTGGCGCGGATGTACATATTGCCTTCTTCGAGGTGCGGCAGGAACTCGATGCCTAGCGACCGCACGCCGACCACCGCGAGACCCAGCATCAGCACCGCGCCGCCGATCGTCACGATCTTGTTGCGCAGCGCGAAGGACGCGGCGGGTTCATAGACGCGGCGCAAGCGGCCGACGATGAAGGTCTCGGTCTCGGCCAGCTTGTCCGGCAGCAGCAGCGTCGAGAGCACCGGCGCGACGGTGAAGGTCGCCAGCAGGCCGCCGCTGATCGCATAGGCGTAGGTCTTGGCCATCGGACCGAAGATGTGACCTTCCACACCGGTCAGGGTGAACAGCGGCAGGAAGCTGGCGATGATGATCGCGGCGGCGAAGAAGATGCCGCGGCTGACCTCGGACGAGGCGCCCAGCACCGCGCCGAAGCGGCTGGCCATGGTGTAGCGGCCCTGGCCGCTCTCCACGGCGGCGGAGCGTTCGACCATGTGGCGGAAGATATTCTCCACCATGATGACGCAGGCATCGACCACCAGGCCGAAGTCGAGCGCGCCGACCGACAGCAGGTTCGCACTTTCCCCCTGCAACACCAGGATCAGGATCGCGAAGGCCAGCGCGAAGGGGATGGTGGCCGCCACGATGATCGCCGAGCGCAGATTGCCGAGGAACAGCCACTGGAGCGCGAAGATCAGGATGATACCCACCACCATGTTTTCCATGACGGTATGGATGGTCAGGTTGATCAGGTCGGACCGGTCATAGATCCGCTCCAGATGGACGCCCGGGGGCAGCACACCGCTGTCGTTGATGTTGGCGACCTCGGCCTGCACGGCCTTGATCGTCGGCATCGACTGGGCGCCGCGCTGCATCAGGACGATGCCCTGCACGATGTCGTCGTCATTGTTGTAACCGGCGATGCCCATGCGCGGCGCGTTGCCGACCTTGACGGTCGCCACGTCCTTGATGAGCACGGGCGCGCCGCCCGCCTGGCCGACCAGGACGTTCTGGATCGCATCGGGCGACTGGATCAGGCCGATGCCGCGCACGATCGCGGCCTGTTCGCCGAAGTTGATCGTCTGGCCACCGACATTGCCATCGCTCTTGGACAGCGCCGCCAGCACCTGAGCGACGGTGACGCCGTGCGCGTTCAGCCGGTTCTGGTCGATCACCACGTCATAGGCGCGCAGCTTGCCGCCCCAGCCGGTCACGTCGATCACGCCCGGAATCCGCTTGAACCGGCGCTGGAGCACCCAGTCCTGCAGCGTCTTCAGGTCCATCACCGAATAGCCCTTGGGCGCCGCGATGCGGTAGCGATAGATCTCGCCCACTGGCGAGGTCGGCGACAGCGTCGGCTGCGCCCCACCGGCCAGCGGCGGCAGCTGCGACAGGCGGTTGATGACCTGCTGCCGCGCCTGTTCGTTGGTATAGTCGTAGGTGAACTGGATCTTGATGTCCGACAGGCCGAACAGGCTGATCGCGCGGATCGCGGTCAGATGCGGGATGCCCGCCATCTGGACCTCGATCGGGATGGTGACGTTGCGCTCCATCTCCTCGGCCGACAACCCTTGCGTCTGGGTGATGACCTCGACCATCGGGGGCACCGGATCGGGATAGGCTTCGATGTTGAGGTTGATGAAGCCGATGACGCCAGCGACGATCATCGCGAAGAACAGGCCGACGATCAGCAGTCGCTGACGCAGCGCAAAGTCGACGATGCGGTTCATTACTCGCCGATCCCCGCTTCGTTGACGAACAGCGCGCCCGAGGTGACAATCTTCTCGCCCGGCTTCAGGCCCGACGTGATGGTGACGAGGCCGCCTGCGGAATCACCGGTCTGCACATCGCGCGCGACGAGCAGGCCATCGGGCCGGACCACCCAGACACGGGCATTGTCGCCCTCATGGATCACGGCGGCGGCGGGGACGCGGATCGCCTCGCCGGCGTTCAGATGCTTGATCGCGAAGCTGGCGAACATCTGCGGCTTGAGCGCCTTGTCCGGGTTGGGGATGGAGGCGCGAACCGGCAGGCGATGGGTTTCCGGATCGAGCGCGGCACCGACCAGGTCGATGGTGGCGTGGAAGACGCGGCCGGGGATGGCGGGCGTGGTCACTTCGACGGGATCGCCGACGCGGACATTTTCGGCATCGCTCTCGGCCACCTGCGCGACCAGCCAGACGCGCGAGGGGTCGGTGATGGTCATCACCGGCTTGTCGCCGCCCTGCGAGACATATTGGCCGGGCGCGACATCGCGCGAGGCGACGACACCGCTGATCGGCGCGACCAGCGTGGTGATGTCGTGGATGCCCGAACCCTGGCCCGTATTCTCCAGCCGGTTGATCTCGCCCTGCGACTTGCCGAGGATCGCCAGCTTGTCGCGCGCGGCGCCCAGCGAGGCGGCGGCGGTGCGCGCGGTCGCCTGGGCAGCGGCGAGGTCGACCTTGGCCTGCTGATAATCCTTCAGCGCGCCGCCCGCGGTTTCATAGATTTGCTGCTGGCGGTCGGCATTGCGCTGCGCCGCGACGAGCTGGGCCTGGGCGTTCTGATAGGCGGCCTGGGCCGAGAACAAGCCGGAGCGCGCATCGACGAAATCGCTGGTCTTGATCATCAGCAGCGGCTGACCCTGGCGCACCACCTGGCCCGCATCGGCCAGCACGCGCACCACCTGCCCGGCATAGGGCATCAGCACCGGGGTCGAGCGGGTGGCATCGACGGTGATCGCGCCGGTCGCCATCGTCTGGTCGCCCGACGCACCCAGCCCGACGCGCATCATCGGCATCACGGCCAATTGCTCCTTGGACAGGCGCAGCGTGCCGGCCGGCGGCGGGGCGGGGGGAACCTCTTCCTTATGGGTCAGCTTGCCGATGGCCGTGATCAGGATCAGCGCACCCACCAGCACGGCGGCGGCGATTCCGACCCAGCGCCATTGCTGCGCGGAGGAGAGGCGACGGGTTTCGGGTAGCGTTTCGTCGGCAGGGTTGGCGTGCATCGGCTTCTTTCGGCGCGAAGGACTGGATATTGCACCGGGCGATAGGGGCCATGCCCTGACGCACCCCTTACGGAAATCTTACGAGACGTTCATGTAACGGGCGACGGAACCCGTCCCCCCTGATGCTGCCGATCGAATGTGCGGAGGATGGAGCAGGCATGGACGTCTACCTGGGCGGTGACCGCATTGTCATCGAAACGGAACCAATGACCCCATTCGTCGTTGAAATCGAACGGCTCAACAGGAGGGGGTAATCATGGCCAGTCATATGCCGCCACCGCGCATTTCCGACCTTCCGCGCGAGGAGCGTTTGGATGCGCTTTATCGTCGCTTTGCCGATGATCGCGCGCGCTATATGGCGATGCGGTCGCGCCGCCCGAGCCTGTTGCACCGGTTATTCCACCTGATCTGATTTGGCCCAAGGGAATGGCTGGCGGCGTCGGTTTCGCACCATAGCGTTCAGCGAAGCGCGGGGCGCCGCCTAGCGGTTACCTTGCCGAGCCTTGCCGCTTTCGGGCGTAGACATCGCGCCACGCGCAGATCGCTGTGCCCGATGGCCAGCGACAGGATGACCAGCGACGACAGCGCCGATACAGCCAACCATATCTCCACAAGCGCCCCGGCCGTGCTCTCTCCCAAAGCTGGAGCCGCCCGAACGCAGGAGGTCGCGGATTCGATCCGGCATCCTCCGAATGTCGCGCGCGGATGACGGGGAGTGCCGGCGCGGTTTCCCGCTGCTATAACGCGTGGCCATGATCCGATCCGATCGACGCTTCTGGCCCCTCGCAACCGGTCTGGCGCTGTTGGCGGGATATGTCGACTCGATCGGCTTCCAGCATCTGGGCGGCTATTTCGTCTCCTTCATGAGCGGCAATGGCACGATGCTCGCGGTGCATCTTGTGGTGCCGACGGGGCGGCCTTCGGCTGCGGCCTCGATCCTTGCCTTGCTGATCGGCCTGTTCGTTGGCGGGGTGATGGTCGGCACGCTGATCCGACTGGCCCTGCCCCGCCATGGACAGGTCGCGGTCCTGCTGCTGGTCGCGATGCTTCTGGCCGTCGCTGCCGGGTCCGACGGAAGGGCCGCAATGGCGATGGTCGTCGCCATGGGGGCGCTCAACGCGACCTTCGAGCGGGACGGAGAGGTCAGCATCGGCGTCACCTATATGACCGGAACGCTGGTCAAGATCGGGCAGCATCTGGCGCGGATGATCGCGGGGCGTGGCCGTTGGGCATGGGTGCCCTATCTGGCGCTATGGGCCGGGTTCCTGCTGGGGGCAGTTCTGGGTGCCTGGCTGTTTCCCCTATGGGGCGTGGTGGCCCTTGTCGGGGCATCGGCTGCGGCGGCGATCGGCGCCGGGGCGTCGTGGTGGCTCAACAGGTCATGCTGAGACGCGGTTCGCGGGGGGCTTTGCCGCTTTTGTTCGGACGCGACTTGGATTTCAGGCCGGAGCAATATAATTACAAGTGAAGGAGTCGGGCATCAGACCCGCGACTGGAGAGATTATGCGCGTGATCGACCATATGGTCGCCGGTGGACTTGCCGCGACCGATAGTGCCACCGCCCGTCATGGCGATGTCTTCGACCCCAATAGCGGCCAGGTCCAGGCTCGTGTGGCATTGGGCGATGCCGCCGTGCTGGACCATGCCGTCGCCGCTGCGCAAGCCGCGCAACCGGCCTGGGCCGCAACCAATCCGCAACGCCGGGCGCGCGTGATGTTCCGCTTCAAGGAACTGGTCGAGCAGAATATGGACGCGCTCGCGCATCTGCTCTCCTCCGAACATGGCAAGGTGATCGCCGACGCGAAAGGCGACATCCAGCGCGGGCTGGAGGTGATCGAGTTCGCCTGCGGCATCCCCCACGCGCTGAAGGGCGAATATACCCAAGGCGCGGGGCCGGGCATCGACGTCTATTCGATGCGCATGCCGCTGGGCATCGGGGCGGGCATCACGCCGTTCAACTTCCCCGCGATGATCCCGATGTGGATGTTCGGCGTCGCCATCGCCTGCGGAAACGCCTTCATCCTGAAGCCGTCGGAACGCGATCCCTCTGTCCCCGTCCGCCTGGCCGAACTGATGCGCGAGGCGGGCGCGCCCGAGGGCATCCTGCAGGTCGTCCACGGCGACAAGGCGATGGTCGATGCGATCCTGGACCATCCGGCGATCGGGGCGGTCAGCTTCGTCGGTTCGTCCGACATCGCGCATTATGTCTACGGCCGCGGGGTCGCGGCGGGCAAGCGCGTCCAGGCGATGGGCGGGGCCAAGAACCACGGCATCGTCATGCCCGACGCCGATCTGGACCAGGTGGTCGCCGACCTTTCGGGCGCGGCCTTCGGCTCGGCGGGCGAACGGTGCATGGCGCTGCCCGTCGTCGTGCCGGTGGGGGAGAAAACCGCGGATGCGCTTCGAGAAAAGCTGATCCCCGCGATCGATGCGTTGCGGGTCGGCGTCTCGACCGATGCGCAGGCGCATTACGGCCCGGTCGTCAATGCTGCGCACAAACGCCGCGTCGAGGACTGGATCCAGACCGGCGTCGACGAGGGCGCGGAGCTGGTGGTCGACGGGCGCGGCTTCAAGTTGCAAGGCTATGAGGAGGGCTTCTTCATCGGCCCGTCGCTGTTCGACCGGGTGACGCCCGCCATGCAGAGCTATCGCGAGGAAATCTTCGGCCCCGTGCTCCAGATCGTCCGCGCGCCCGATTTCGAGACGGCGGTGCGCCTGCCGAGCGAGCACCAGTACGGTAACGGCGTCGCCATTTTCACCCGCAACGGCCATGCCGCGCGCGAATTCGCCGCGCGTGTCGAGGTCGGCATGGTCGGCATCAACGTGCCGATCCCGGTGCCCGTGGCCTATCACAGCTTCGGCGGATGGAAACGTTCGGCCTTTGGCGACGTGAACCAGCACGGCATGGAAGGCGTCCGCTTCTGGACGAAGGTGAAGACAGTGACGCAGCGCTGGCCGGACGGCGCACCCGATGGCGGCAACGCCTTCGTCATCCCGACCATGGGTTGAGGCCGATATGACCCAATTCGACCTGACCGACGAGCAGCGCGAGATCCAGGAACTGGCGCGTCGCTTCACCGCCGACCGCATCACCCCCTTCGCCGCCGAATGGGACGAGAAGCATATCTTCCCGCGCGACACGATCCGCGAAGCCGCCGAACTCGGTTTCGCCGCGATTTACGTGTCCGAGGAATCGGGCGGCATCGCGCTCGGACGGCTGGAGGCGGCGCTCATCATGGAGGCCATGGCCTATGGCTGTCCCTCCACCTCGGCCTTCATCTCGATCCACAACATGGCGTCGTGGATGATCGACCGCTTCGGCGATGCGGATGTGAAGGGGCGCTATCTGCCCGATCTCGTCACCATGGAACGCATGGCCAGCTATTGCCTGACCGAGCCGGGTTCGGGCTCCGACGCGGCGGCGCTCAAGACCCGCGCGGTGCGGGATGGCGACCATTATGTCGTCTCGGGCTCCAAGCAGTTCATTTCGGGCGGCGGCGAGAATGAGGTCTATGTCACGATGGTCCGCACCGGGGAGGAGGGGCCCAAGGGCATTTCCTGTCTGGTGATCGACAAGGACATGCCCGGCGTCTCGTTCGGTGCGAACGAGCGCAAGCTGGGCTGGCATGCGCAGCCGACGCGGCAGGTGATGTTCGACCATGTCCGCGTGCCGGTCGCCAACCGCCTGGGCGCCGAGGGTGAGGGCTTCCGCATCGCGATGATGGGGCTGGACGGCGGGCGGCTGAACATCGGCGCCTGCTCGCTGGGGGGCGCGCAGCGCTGTCTGGACGAGTCGGTGTCTTACGTGAAGGACCGCCGCCAGTTCGGGAAAGCGATCGCCGAGTTCCAGAATACCCAGTTCACCCTGGCCGACATGGCGACCGAATTGGAAGCGGCGCGGGCGCTGCTCTATCTCGCCGCCGCCAAGGTCACGGCGGGTGCGCCCGACAAGACGCGCTTCGCCGCCATGGCCAAGCGGCTGGCGACCGATACCGGATCCTCGGTGGTCGACCGGGCGCTGCAACTCCATGGCGGTTACGGCTATCTGATGGATTACCCGATTGAACGCTTCTGGCGCGACCTGCGCGTGCATTCGATCCTGGAAGGGACCAACCAGGTGATGCGGATGATCGTCGGGCGGGATTTGTTGAAGGACTGATCCGCCCGCCTGGCACCACCCCGGCAGAGGCCGGGGTCCAGTTGCCATCCGGCCGGTGGCGCGCCACGTGATACGCGGCATCTGGGCCCCGACCTTCGCCGGGGTCTAAGAAGAGGATAGAAGGACGGGTATGACCCAGGATCTGATCGTCACCCGCGAAGGCCCGGTCGGGCGGCTGCGGCTCAACCGGCCGAGGGCGATCCACGCACTGACCCGCGAGATGTGCGAGGGCGTGCTGGCCGCACTGGAGGACTGGCGCGGTGACTTAGGCGTCGAGGCGATCATCATCGACCATGCCGAAGGGCGTGGCTTTTGCGCGGGCGGGGACATCCGGTTGCTCGCCGAAAGCGGGGCGGGCGATGGCGAGGCAGCGCGTGGCTTCTTCCATGCCGAATATCGGATGAACCACCGGCTGTTCGCCTATGCCAAGCCGATCTTCGCCGTCATGGACGGGATCACCATGGGTGGCGGTGTCGGCATTTCCGCGCCAGCGCGCTTTCGGGTCGCGACCGAAAATACCCGGTTCGCCATGCCGGAGACGGGCATCGGCCTGTTCCCCGATGTCGGCGGCGGCTGGTATCTCTCGCGCTTGCCCGGGCGGATGGGGGTGTTCCTGGCGCTGACCGGGCATCGGCTGGACGGAGCGGAGGCCCATGCCTTGGGTCTTGCCACCCATTATCTGTCCTCATCGGCTGTGGAGGAGGCCAAGGCCGCCATCGTCGCCATGCCGCAGGACATCGCCGCAACGCTCGACCGCCTGTCCACTCCCGCGCCCGAGGCGAAGATCATGGAGCGGGCGGGGGACATTGATCGGCTTTTCGCCGCCGATACGCTGGAGGACATACTCGCAGCCTTGGAAGCCGATGGCGGCGAATGGGCGGCGCAGCAATTGGCCATACTCCGCACCAAATCCCCGCAGGCCTGCAAGGTCTCTCTGCGTCTGCTCCACGAGGGCGGACTGACCACCGAGTTCGCCGACGAGATGCGCCGCGAATATGCCGTCGCGTCCCATGTCGTGCAGCGGCCCGACTTCATCGAGGGCGTCCGCGCGCTGATCGTGGACAAGGACAATGCCCCGCGCTGGAACCCGGCGACCCCGGAAGGCGTCACCGATACGATGATCGACCATATCTTCGCACCGCTGCCGGATGCGCAGGCCTGGACCCCCGACGATCGCTGAAGAGGACGAGCATGACCGATTACAACACCCTGATCGTCGAGCGCCGCGAAGCGGTGACCCTGGTGACGCTCAACCGGCCGCAGGCGCTCAACGCGCTCAATGCCGAATTGCTGACCGAATTGCTGGACGTGATGCGCGCCTATGACGCCGATCCCGATCAGCGCTGCGCCGTCATCACCGGCAGCCCCAAGGCGTTCGCGGCGGGGGCGGACATCAAGGAGATGCAGGAGATGGACTTCGCCGCCATGTATGGCGGCAACCATTTCTCCGGCTGGGACGACTTCACCCGTACCCGCAAGCCGATCATCGCGGCGGTCGCGGGCTACGCGCTGGGCGGCGGATGCGAGTTGGCGATGATGTGCGACTTCATCCTGGCCGCCGACACCGCCAAGTTCGGTCAGCCCGAGATCAAGCTGGGCGTGACGCCCGGCATGGGCGGGTCGCAGCGACTGGCGCATGCGGTCGGCAAGGCCAAGGCGATGGAGATGTGCCTGACCGGCCGGATGATGGACGCCGAGGAAGCCGAGCGTGCCGGACTCGTCGCGCGCATCGTGCCCGCCGCCGATCTGGTCGAGGATGCGATGAAGACCGCCGCGACGATCGCCGGAATGGCCCCGATCGCGGTGCGCGCCAACAAGGAGATGGTCAACGCCGCCTTCGACATGGGGCTGGCGCAAGGCGTGCAGTTCGAGCGGCGGCTGTTCCATGGCCTGTTCGGCTCGGCCGACCAGAAGGAAGGCATGGCGGCATTCGTGGAAAAGCGCACGCCCAACTGGACCGGGAAATAACCCGGCCTCGCAGTCGACGACATTAGGAGAGCATCTATGGCGCGGATCGCCTTTATCGGCCTTGGCAATATGGGCGGCGGGATGGCCGCCAATCTGGCGAAGGCGGGGCATGACGTCCGCGCCTTCGACCTGTCGGCGGATGCGCTGGCGGCGGCGAAGGCGGCTGGGTGCCTGCCCGTGGACAGCGCGGTCGCGGCCATGGAAGGCGTCGAGGCGGTGGTGACGATGCTGCCCGCCGGAACCCATGTCGAGCGCGTCTATGCCGACGCCGTGTTCGCCGCCGCACCGCCCTCCGCCATCCTGATCGACTGCTCCACCATCGACGTCGCCACCGCGCGGAGGGTTGCCGAGGCCGCGCAGGCCAAGGGCATGATGGCGGTCGATGCCCCCGTATCGGGCGGGATCGCGGCGGCCAGGGCGGGGACGCTGACCTTCATGGTCGGTGGCGCGCAGAAAGCCTTTGAACGGGCCGAACCGTTCCTGTCGGCGATGGGACAGGCGGTGATCCATGCCGGCGGCAACGGTGCCGGGCAGGCGGCCAAGATCTGCAACAACATGCTGCTCGGCGCGACGATGATCGCGACATGCGAGGCGTTCGTGCTGGCCGAGAAGCTGGGGCTGGACGCGCAGACTTTCTATGATATCGCCTCGGTTTCGTCAGGGCAGAGCTGGTCGATGACCAAATATTGCCCGGTGCCCGGCGTCGGGCCGGAGACACCCGCCGATCATGACTATCAGGGCGGCTTCGCAGCGGCGTTGATGCTCAAGGATCTGAAGCTGGCGATGGCGGCCGCCCACGACGCGGGCGCGACCACGCCGATGGGTGAGCGCGCGGCCGAACTCTACGCCGCATTCGTCGGCGAGGAACAGCCGCCGGTAGATTTTTCCGGGATCATCCGCATTCTGCGATAACGCCCCTGATCCTACGCGAGTTCAGCCTGGGCGAAGCCGAAGGCCAAGGGAATCCCCCGCCACGGGCTTATGGCGAGGACTTGGCGCGGCCTTCGACTTCGCTCCGGCTGAACGGATGATGGGATGGGCCTGGAAAAACCGAACCCGCCTTTTCCCACCCGGCAATGCGGCCTAAAGCCCGGTGGGTGATGGATATAGCCGCTCCCCTCCGCCTGCATGTCGACCGCGATGCGCTTGTGTCCAACTGGCAGGCGCTCGACCGATTGAGCGGTGCGGCGGCGTGCGGCGCCGCGGTGAAGGCCAATGGCTATGGCCTGGGCGCGTCGCTGGTCGCGAAGACGCTGGCCGGGGCGGGGTGCCGCGACTTCTTCGTCGCCAATTGGGCGGAGGCGCTGGCGCTGGCGCCGCTGGGGCTGAGCGTGTCGGTGCTCCACGGGCTGCGCGCCGAGGATGTCGAGGCGGCACGCGCCGGTGTCGCGCGCCCCGTCCTCAACAGCCCCGAACAGATCGCCCGCTGGCGCGAGAGCGGCGGGGGGCGTTGCGACGTGATGGTCGATACCGGCATCAACCGGCTGGGCGTCTCGGTCCGGGCGGTGGGCGAAGGCCTGCTCGACGGGCTGGAGATCGAGACGCTGCTCAGCCACCTCGCCTGCGCCGACGAGGATGTGCCGATGAACGCGGATCAGCGGGCAGCCTTTGCCGGCTTGAAAGGGCGGACCGGCGCACGGCGGATGAGCCTCGCCAATTCGGCGGGAATCGGTCTGGGCGACGACTATCATTTCGATCTGACCCGACCCGGGCTCGCCCTCTATGGCGGCGTGCCGCGCCCCGAAATGGCGGAACATCTGCGGCAGGTCGCCTGTCCGGAGGCACAGATCCTGCAACGCCGCACCGTGCGCGCCGGGGAGTCGGTCGGCTATAACGCGACCTGGACGGCCCCGGCCGATACCGAGGTCGCAATCCTGAATCTGGGCTATGCCGATGGGTATCGGCGTGCGCTGTCGGGGCGGGGGATGGCGCTGGCCGAGGGTGTCAGCCTGCCCCTATTGGGCCGCGTGTCGATGGACCTGCTCGCGATCGACGTCACCGCGCGGCCCGAGCTGGCGGAGGGCGACTGGTTGCGCATGGACTATGACCTGGCCGTCGCTTCGGCCCTGTCCGGCGTGTCGCAATATGAGCTGCTGACCGGCCTGGCCCAGCGTTTCGCGCGGGCATAAAAAAAGGGCCGCCTCTTTCGAGGCGACCCCCCAAGGCTGTGGGTAACCGTCAGTCTTAGAAGCGCGCTTCCACGCCAGCGTACAGGAAGCGACCGATATTCGGATAGATCGCGTCATTGCCCGTGCCCGTCAGGTCATAGGGCGGCAGCTGGTTGGTGATGTTGTCCACGCCCATATAGAGGCGGAACTTGTCGGTCGCATTCACCCCGATCCGGGCGTCGTGATAGACGATTGGGCTGTAATAGACGAACGGCCGCGCATCCGGATTGAGCGCCGGACGCCCTTGCGAGGCGAAGAACGTCTCATAGGACAGGCCCGAGACGATCTGGCGACCGATATAGCGGGCGGTATAGCCGAAATCGACCAAGCCGACCTTGCCGTTCAGGTTGAAACGGCCCTGCCAATTGGGATCGCCCAGCGTGCTGTCGAACCGGTCGTAGCGATCCGGCTCCGCGATATAGGAATAGCTCAGGCGATTGATGACATAGCTGACCGTCAGATTGGCGTTCAGCGATGCGTTCTCGCTGAAACGCTTGGCATATTGGACGTCGAAGTCGATGCCCTTGGTCTTCAGCGCCGCAAAATTATACGGCTGGTTGATGAAGCTGATGCCGTTGCCCGCCTGCGAGAAGGAGAACTGCGTCTGGTCGATCGTGCGCCCGGTCTGGCCCAGGAAGGTGCCGTTCTGAACGGGATCGGCCGACTGACGACGGAACACCGCTGCGCAGAAGGGATTGTCGATACCGCTGGCGTCGTCATAGCAGCGGTTGATGATCTGCTGGCCGGTCAGGCCCGAGATCACGTTCGACACGCGGATGTTATAATAATCCACCTTGAAGACCAAGCCGCGAACCTGCTGCGGCTGATACAGCAGACCCAGGGTAAAGCTGTTCCCGACCTCGGGGGTCAGGTTCAGATTGCCCTGGTTGACGCCCGGCAGGGTCGATGGCGACTGGTTGGTCCAAGGACGCACCAACTGTGCACCGGTCGTCGGATCGGTGAAGGTGATCGTCGTCGGGATGCCCGCCGCCGCGCAGTTGCGGACGCGGTTCGGATTCGAGGTGATGTTGTTGTTGGCGTTGTTGCCGCCGGGCTGGTCGCAAGGATCGGCGACCGAGACGAAGGTCGTCGATTGCGTGGCGTAGAGGTTGCTCAGGTTCGGCGCACGGACCGAACGCGAATAGGTGCCACGGAAGCGCAAGTCGCGCACCGGCGCCCAGATCAGGCCCGCATTCCACGCCCAGACCGATCCCGTCTGGCCGCCATAGTCGGAGACGCGACCCGCGCCTTCGACCGTCAGTTCCTGAATGAACGGGATATTGGCCAACAGCGGCAGCCGAAGTTCGCCATACGCTTCCTTGATGTTGACCGCGGGCGGATCGAACGTCGCCGCCGGATTCAGGAAGGTCAGGCCTGCCGCCGTGATCGCATCCTGGCCGGAGAAGGCGTCCTCCCGGCGATATTCCCCGCCGAACGAGAAACCGACTGGACCGCCGGGCAGGTTGAAGAACGAACCCGTATTGCCCGAGATGAACGCGGTCGCATCGATTTGCTCCGCCCACTGGTTACGGGTGGAGGTATGCATGATGTAGTTGACCGCGCGCGGATCGGCCGCATTCTGGCCGAACAGGTTCAACGGCACGCAGTTGGGGGCGTCGTCCGCCGTGCTGGCATTGGCATTGACCGCGCAGACCACGCGCTGGCCTTGCGAGTTCAGGACGAAGTTGGAGCCCGCATAGTTGCCGGGTGCCACGACCGCGTTGACCGCATTGCGATAATTGGCGAGCAGCACGTTGCCGCCGGTGCGATAGAAATTCTCGGTACGGCCGTAATTGCCCGCAACCTCGTAATAGAGATCGCCCGTTGGGGTCAGGTCGCCGCGCACGCCGACGACACCGCGATAGGTGCGACGGGTATGGAACTCGGCGCGGGTGCCCAGATCGTTGTTGAAGCGGTTGAGCGTGAACGAGGTGGCGCCCGGTGCCAGGATCGTTCCCAGCGTCGCGCGCGCCGCTGGCGTCAGGAACGGATTGTTGACGCTGAACGTGCTGGTCAGCGTGCCGCCGGTGAAGGTGGGCTGGGTCGACTGCTGCGTCGCCTTGACGTTGGCGAAGCTGAACTCGACGAACGGCTTGAACGCGGGCGAGATGTCGCCGTTGAGCAGGATGTTCGCCAGGAAACGGTCGAGACCCGGCATCAGCATCGCGCCTTCGACGCCGGTCGCGGTGCCGCCGCCCAGGACGCCGCCGCCAATTGCACGGTTGTCGACCAGGCCGGTCGTGGACGGCGAATCGCGCAACAGCGAGCCGTCCGGCTGGAACAGATAATTATAGGCGATCGGGCTGCCGGTGGGTGAGTTTTGCCCGGTGCAGATGGCCGCGCGCTGGGCCGCATTGGCGGCGGTGGCCGTCGTCGGGCAGGCGGTCACGACCGTACCGCCGATCGAGCGGTTGCCGAACACGATGCCGCGCGGCACGTATCCGGTATTGGGGATGCCGTCGAAATTGCGGTTCGGTGCGTTCGTGATCTGCGTCGTGATGAAGCCCGGCGTGCCGCCATAAGCACCGAGATAGTCACGCTGGTCGTAGAAGACCGGGTTGCTCTTCGAATATTCGGCCGAGACGGTCAGGTTGAAACGACCCTCGGCGAAGTTCGCGCCGGTGATCCCGCTGACCAGATAGGTGCCGCGATCGCCATAGCTGGTCACGCCGCTCTGGGCGCGCAAACGCGTGCCCTCGAAATCGCGCTTCAGACGGAAGTTGACGACACCCGCGATCGCGTCCGATCCATAGACTGCCGACTGGCCCCCGGTGATGATGTCGACACCGTCGAGAAGGTCGAACGGAATGGTGTTCACGTCCGGCGTGTAGGCGCCCGGCACCGCCGTCACGACACGGCGACCATTGACCAGCGTCAGCGTTCGCGCCGTGCCCAGGCCGCGCAGATCGAGCAGGTTGATACCGGCCGTGCCGATCGAGCCGGTCGAGTTCGCCTGGGTGAAGGTGCTGCGGAGCTGCGGCAACTGGCTGATCGCGTCGCCCAGCGAAACGTCGCCGCGCGTGCCCAGCAGTTCGGCGGCGTTGACCGTCTCGACCGGGATGGCCGCGTCGAACTTGTTGGTCAGGCGGATACGCGAGCCGGTGACGATGACATCGCCGCCGCCAGCGCGATTGCCGGGCGTCGCCGCGTCCGACGTCGTGTCCGCATCCTCTTCCTGGACCTCCGGCGCGGTGGTCGAGGTGGTGCTGGTTTGCGCAAAAGCGGCAACCGGCAAAAGCGTCAGAGTGCTGGCGAGCGCCGACGCTCCCAGCAGGGTACGCATCTTCATTCTATTTTACCCCCTTGTACGCGGATCATTGCGTCCGCTGCGCCAAGGGAAAGAAATTATTCGATCAAAAACAAGGTGATACCGAACGGAAGCCGTAATTTGTGACGAAGATGTGGCAGGTTGGTGACAGGTTTGTCACTAAACTGCATCTTTGCGCTAAGTTGCGCAATTTTAAGAAACTTTTGTTGGCGACGCGAGAACGTCACGGAATTCGGCAAACGCCCCAGATTCACATTCGCAATATTATTGTATTATTACAGCAATACGCTTTGAGGCTATTTGCGGATTGTCGTCGACACCCGGCGCGAAGGCTTCCGAAAGCCTGCTGCCCAATATAATGCGGGGGTACGACGCACCCGTCATACCCCCGCAAGTCCGATCGGATTGGGTCGAGGCGAAAGCCTCAGCGTTCAACGCACATCGCGATTCCCATGCCGCCGCCGATGCACAGCGTGGCCAAGCCCTTTTTCGCGTCGCGCTTCTGCATTTCATAGATCAGCGTCGTGAGCACGCGCGCGCCGCTGGCGCCGATCGGGTGACCCAGCGCGATCGCGCCGCCATTGACGTTGACCTTGTCGGGATCAAAGCCGAGTTCCTTGCCGACCGAGAGCGCCTGGGCGGCAAAGGCTTCGTTGGCCTCGATCAGATCGAGGTCGCCGACGCTCCAGCCCGCCTTTTCCAGCGCGCGCTTGGTGGCCGGGACGGGGCCGATGCCCATCACCGACGGGTCGACGCCCGCCGAGGCCCAGCTCTTGATCGTCGCCAGCACCGGCGTGCCGCGCTTCTCGGCCTCCTCGCGGCTCATCAGGACGAGCGCGGCGGCTCCATCGTTCAGGCCCGAGGCATTGGCGGCGGTCACGGTGCCGTCCTTCTTAAAGGCAGGGCGGACGCCCGAGACGCTCTCGATGGTGGCGCCGGCGCGGATATATTCGTCGTCGGCCACCACCGTCTCACCCTTGCGGGTCTTGATGGTGACGGGCGCGATCTCATCCTTGAACCGGCCTTCGCCCCGCGCCTTTTCGGCCAGATTCTGAGAGCGGACCGCGAACTGGTCCTGATCGTCGCGCGTCACCTGATATTGTTCGGCCAGATTTTCGGCGGTGATGCCCATGTGATAGCCGGCAAAGGCATCGGTCAGGCCGTCATGCACCATGGTGTCGACCATGGTCAGCGGGCCCATCTTGGTGCCGCCGCGCATCGTCTGGGCGTGGGGCGAGAGCGACATGGATTCCTGGCCGCCCGCAACGACGATCGTCGCATCGCCGTTGGCGATCGCCTGAAGCCCCAGCGCGACCGCGCGGAGGCCCGAGCCGCAGACCTGGTTCACGCCATAAGCCGGCACTTCCTTGGGAATGCCCGCCGCCATCGACGCCTGGCGCGCGGGGTTCTGGCCCTGCGCGGCGGTCAGCACCTGGCCCAGGATGACCTCGGACACATCCTCGCCCTTGATGCCCGCCTGTTCGAGCGCGGCGGTGATCGCCACCCGGCCCAGTTCATGCGCGGGCGTGGCGGCGAAGGCGCCCAGGAAGCTGCCCACGGGGGTACGCTTGGCGGCGGTAATGACGATCTCGGTCATGAAGGCTCCTCTCTACTTACACTCTATCTGGGGGCAGGCAGGCCCGCGATCCAGTCGGCCAGCGGTTGCCAAAGCTGTTGTTCCGCACGACCGCCGACGACCATGCCGACATGGCCCGTGCCACCCGCTCGCCGGTCGGACAGTTCAATGGCTGTGGCGGCGGGAACGATCCGGTCGGCGGTGGCGACGAACTCGACGCTAGGGGCGTCGCATTGCGATGGTGTGACGATCGCGCCGCCGACACGCCATTGTCCCTGACCGGGACGATCTTCGGCGATCAGGTGCTCGAACAGCTCCAGGCCGAAGGCATGGGGCAGGGGGGCGCCTTGGTTGGCCCAGTCCTCCAGCCGGATGAAGCGGCGCGCGGCGTCGCTACGCGGATCGAGGTCGGCGAAGGCGGCATATTTGGCGATGGTGCGTGCCGGATCGAGCCGCCAGAACCCCGCCTGCAACGCCTCCATCGGCACCAGGCCCAGCGTCTCGGACATCGGCTTGATCACGGCCCATTGCGCGGCCATGGCGGCCCGCGCCTCGTCGCCATAGCCGCTGAAATGCCAGGGTGCTGCGATGGCGGCGAGCCCGGCTACCTTGCTCCGCGCCGCCGCCGCCATCGCGAGGGTCCCCCCCAGGCAATAGCCGACCAGCACCGGCGGCTCGGGGAATGTCGCGATCAGGGGAAGCAGGAATCGCTCGACATGGCCCGCCACATCCACGTCGCGATCCTTCGCGCCCGGCGTCCCCCAGTCGATCAGCCAGGGATGGAAGCCTTGCCCGCGCAACCAGCGGATCAGCGAGCGGTCACGCGACAGATCGAGGATCGATGGCGGGTTGATAAGCGAGGGGATGAACAGCACCGGCCGTCCTTCGCCTCCTGCATCGCGCAACCGCACCCGTCCGCGCCGCCGCCGGACGGGCAGCGCGCGCATCGGCCGTTCGCGTTTCGCCACCTGGAACCGCCGCAATCCATCCATGGCGCGCTGCACCAGATCGGGATTTTCCGCGGCCTCGCTGCGCAACATCGCCAGGAACAGCGGCAAGGGGCGCGGACCGTGTTGCGATGCGAAATCCATGGCGTTAGGCTACACCAAAATCATGAAAGGCGGGGATCGATGAAGAAGCAGGCAGCGGACGGCGTCGTGATCGTCAAGAAATATGCGAACCGGCGGCTCTACAATACCGAAACCTCCTCCTACATCACGCTCGATCATCTGGCGGCGATGATCCGCGCGGGCCGTGACTTCAAGGTCGTCGACGCCAAGACCGACGAGGACATCACCCATAATGTCCTGACCCAGATCATCATGGAAGAGGAAAGCCGGGGCGAGACGATGCTGCCGGTCAATTTCCTGCGCCAGTTGATCTCCATGTACGGCGACTCGATGCAGGCGATGGTGCCCGGCTATCTGGAGGCGTCGATGGACAGCTTCCGCCGCAACCAGGAACAGTTCAAGTCGGCGGTCGAGGGCGCCTTCGCCAACACGCCCTTCGCCGACCTCGCCAAGCGCAACCTGGCGATGTTCGAGGCTGCCACGCAGGGGTTCAAGCCGGGTGCGGTCTCGCCCGCACCGACCCCGACGCCCGCGCCGGCGGCCGGCAAGGATGACGAGATGGCCGCGCTCAAGGCCGAACTCGCCGCCCTGAAGGACAAGATCGAGAAGCTGGGCGAGTAGCTCCCGACATCCATTCAGCCTGAGCGAAGTCGAAAGCCGCGCAGTCTCATTCCTTCCCTGCAAGGGGAGGGGGACCAGCGAAGCTGGTGGAGGGGTGTCGCTGGTCGCGAGACGGTCCAACCTCTCCATGGGCGACACCCCTCCGTCAGGCCTTCGGCCTGCCACCTCCCCTTGCAGGGGAGGAAAATGAGCCCAGCCTCGCCGGTTGGGCATAGCCTTCAACTTCGCCTAGGCAAAAAGGGGGGTGAGTACGTCGGGCGGTGGGAACTGCCGGCCCCCACAACGCGATCCGGGTTTCCCCGTCCTACGGCTGGCAGATTCACCGTGTCACGCGCGACGCGGATCAAGGATTAGCGGCGTGCGCCATACCGGGCAATATTGAACCCGCGCCCGCTCGCATCCATATCGCCGCGCATGAGCGGGAATGAACACGCCATGCCCACCTGGCATGGCACGACGATTTGCTCGGTGCGCCGTGGCGGCCGGGTGGTGGTGGCCGGGGACGGTCAGGTTTCGATGGGCCAGACGGTCATGAAGCCCAACGCGCGCAAGGTCCGGCGGCTGGGCGACGGCTCGGTCATCGGCGGCTTTGCGGGGGCGACGGCGGATGCCTTTACCCTGTTCGAGCGGCTGGAGGCGAAGCTGGAGCGTCATAACGGCCAGTTGCTGCGCGCGGCGGTCGAGCTCGCTAAGGACTGGCGGACCGACAAGTTCCTGCGCAACCTGGAGGCGATGATGATCGTCGCCGACAAGGACGTGACGCTGATCCTGACCGGCAATGGCGACGTGCTGGAGCCCGAGAACGGCATTTGCGCGATCGGCTCGGGCGGCAATTACGCGCTCGCCGCGGCGCGGGCGCTCGTCGATTACGAACAGGATGCCGAGACGATCGCGCGCAAGGCGATGGCGATCGCCGCCGAAGTCTGTGTCTACACCAATGACCGCGTCACGCTCGAAGCCATCGACGGCGCGCAGTAATTTAGGGTTCCCATGAACGACCAGTTGACCCCCAAGGCGATCGTCGCCGCGCTCGACGCGCATATCATCGGCCAGGCCGACGCCAAGCGCGCCGTTGCCGTCGCCATGCGCAACCGCTGGCGTCGCCAGCGGCTGGGCGCGGACCTGCGCGACGAGGTGACGCCCAAGAACATCCTGATGATCGGCCCGACCGGGTGCGGCAAGACCGAGATCAGCCGCCGTCTGGCCAAGCTGGCCGATGCGCCCTTCGTCAAGGTCGAGGCGACCAAGTTCACCGAGGTCGGCTATGTCGGCCGCGACGTCGAGCAGATCGCGCGCGACCTGGTCGAGGAAGCCATCCGGCTGGAAAAGGAACGCCGTCGGGTCGCGGTGAAGGACAAGGCGGAAGAGGCGGCGATGAACCGCCTGCTCGACGCTTTGGTTGGCAAGGATTCGAGCCAGGCAACGCGCGAGGCGTTCCGCCAGCGCTTCCGCGACGGCCATCTCGACCAGACCGAGATCGAGATCGAACTGGAACAGGCCCCGGCCATGCCGTTCGAGATTCCGGGCGCCGCGCCGCAGATGATCAACCTGTCGGAGATGATGGGCAAGGCGTTCGGCGGTGGCCAGCCGCTCAAGCGCCGCAAGCTGACGGTCGGCGCGGCCTGGACCAAGCTGGTCGAGGAAGAGGCGGACAAGCGGCTCGACCAAGATGAGGTCAGCCGCGCCGCGCTCGCGGATGCCGAGGCGAACGGGATCGTCTTCCTGGACGAGATCGACAAGATCGCGGTCAGCGACGTGCGCGGCGGCTCGGTCAGCCGCGAGGGCGTGCAGCGCGACCTGCTGCCGCTGATCGAGGGCACGACCATCTCGACCAAATATGGCCCGATGAAGACGGACCATATCCTGTTCATCGCGAGCGGAGCCTTCCATGTCGCCAAGCCGTCCGACCTCTTGCCCGAGCTTCAGGGCCGATTGCCGATCCGGGTCGAGCTGAAGGCGCTGACCGAGAGCGATTTCGTCGCGATCCTGTCGGACACCAAAGCGTCGTTGCCCGCCCAGTACAAGGCGCTGATCGGCACCGAGGGGGTGGAAATTTCCTTTACCGAGGATGGTATCGCGGCGATTGCGCGGATCGCGGCGGAGGTGAACGGCCAAGTCGAGAATATCGGCGCGCGGCGGTTGCAGACGGTGATGGAGAAGCTGCTGGAGGAGGTAAGCTTCGAGGCGGAGGATCGGCAGGGCACGGTTCTGACCGTCGACGCAGCCTATGTCGACAAGCAACTGGCGGCGGTGGCGCGGAACACCGACCTTAGCCGCTTCGTCCTGTGACCATCGGGGGGCGCGGTCATGCGCCGCCCCCCCCCATTTGCCGCCTTATTTCGTGGCCTTGTCGTAAGGTACGAACCCGTCGAAGAAGCAATATTGCGACGGGATCGACATGCCCTGCTGCAACACCCGGAACCGGTCGTTGCGGCAAATCTGCGAGCCCCAGCGCTCGACGATCAGCGTATTGAACGGCCGGAGCCCCGGACACTGACCGCGCACCTTGGCCTTCCACATGCGTTTTCCGCCGCCGTTGATGACGATCACATTGTCGTCGTAGATCGACGGGCCCGACATGGCCACGCTGCTATCGACGCACCGCGCAGGCGGTCCGGCGACGCGCCCGACCAGGGGATCGGATTTGGCCGCCGTCAGGGTAAGCACCAGCGTCAGAGCGGTGACGGTCGCGACATGGCGGCGCATCACCGTTCCTTTCGATAGGGGACGAACTCCCCGAAGCTGCAACTGCCGGTGAAGAAGCCCGAACTACGGTCGACCGTCTGCGCGATGTCGCCCGAGCAGAGCTGGCCTGTGGTCGTCCGCGTGACCAGTATGTCGCCGCGCGAACGCTGCCCGATCCCCTCGCACCCGCCCGCCGTCTGGCTGACGAATTTCAGGCGTGGGCTGATCGTATAGACGATGGTCGGGCCATAGGCGTTCACTTGGCGCGTCGTATATTGGCCGATGCACTGGGTCGGCTTGCCCGGGGTCAGGCCGCGCAAGGTGGTGGCGAGATCGGCCTGGTTGGTCGCGGCGACCTGCGCAATCCGCGCGCGTTCGGCGGGGGTGGGGGTGCACCCGGCGATCGCCACGGCGATGGTCGTCAGGGGAAGCAAAGTCAGGATACGCATTTTTCAGCCTCCATCACGAAATTCCCCTGTAGCATTACCCTCAACCCTTGAACGCGTCCTTGGCTGCACGCCGCTCCGCCAGCTCGGCCGGATCGACCGACCGGAGGAAGGGGTTGGTCGCCCGCTCCAGCGCGATGGTCGTCGGAATGGTCGGCTCGCCCTGTTCTCGCATCGCGGTCACCTCGACCAGCCGTTCGGCGATGGCGGCATTGTCGGGCTCTGCCACCGCTGCGAAACGGGCATTCGACAGCGTATATTCGTGCCCGCAATAGACGCGCGTGTCGCCGGGAAGTGCGGCGAAGCGGCGCATATTGCCGTGCATCTGCTCCGCCGTTCCTTCGAACAGCCGACCACATCCCATGGCGAACAGGGTGTCGCCGGTGAAGATCACCGCGCGGTCCTCGAAATGGAAGGCGATATGCCCCGCCGTATGTCCCGGGACCGACCAGATGGTGGCGCTCGCGCCGCCGATGGTGATCCGGTCACCCTCCGCCAGCCGCGTGTCGAGCCCCGCGATCTTGTCCGCTTCCGCCGCCGGGCCTGCGACCGTGGCGCCATGGGCGCGCAACGCCTCCGCGCCGCCGACATGATCGGGGTGCCAATGGGTCAGCCAGATCTGCCCGATGGTCCAGCCGCGCGCCGTCGCAGCGGCGGCGACCGGCGCGGCCTCGCCCGGATCAAGCGCGACGGTGTGGCCCGCATGGTGGAGCAGCCAGGCGTAATTGTCGCTGAGGACGGGGACTCGGACGATTTCCATGGACGCCTCTTACCAGCTTCCGACGTTCGGCATCGAGACCCAAGGTTCGGCCGGAGGCAGCGCACCGTCCTGTAGCAGTTCGATCGAGATGCCGTCGGGCGTCTTGACGAAGGCCATATGCCCGTCGCGCGGCGGGCGGTTGATCGTCACCCCGGCATCCATCAAACGCTGGCACGTCTCGTAGATGTCGTCGACGCGATAGGCGAGATGGCCGAAATTGCGTCCGCCGGTATAGATTTCGGGATCCCAATTATGCGTCAGCTCGACCTCGGCGCGCCCTTCGTCGCCGGGCGCGGCCAGGAAGATCAGCGAGAAGCGTCCGGCCTCATTGTCGATGCGGCGAACCTCCTTCAGTCCCAAAAGGTCGAAGAAGCGGATGCTCGCATCGAGGTCGCTGACGCGGATCATGGTGTGAAGATAGCGCATGAAAGCTCCTGGCTGTGGCGCGGGGGGCGGATCGGCGGGCACGGACCTCGATGATCGCCCCTGATTGATCGTCATCCTAGCCCGCATGACTCCGGGCGGCCTTGACCTGCGATAAGGTCAACGCGACGGGAATTGCGCCAGCGCCTTGGCGGTTTCGGCGCGGATCGGACTGTCGGGCGGGGCGAGCCGGGCGGCTTCGCTCCACGCCTTTCGCGCGCCTGCCTCGTCCCCGGCGGTGGCGGCGATATTGCCCGCCTCCAACTGGACGCTGGGGTCGTCGGCGGAGCGGGCCAGCGCCTGGACGATGTCCTTTTGCGCGCGGGGCAAATCCTTCATCCGCCGCGCCAGCGTTGCCGACAACAGCCAGGCGAGCGGATCGGCCGGGGCGCTGACCAGCGCGGCGTCCAGATCGACCCGCGCCGCCGCGGGATTGCCCGCCGCAACCAGCGCACGGGCGCGGTCGAGTTGCGCCTCGCCGCGCGCAAAGCCGGTCAGGTTGCCCGAGGCCAGGGCCGCATCCAGCGCCGCGCGCGCCTTGGTCGCGTCGCCCGCCGCCAGAAAGGCATTGCCCGCCTGCGCCCAGTAATTGGCGGCGCGGACGTCATGTGCGATTTCGGCGGCGCGGGCCGCCTGTTCGAACGCATTCGCCGCCGCCGGCCATTGCCGCTCGGTGGTATAGGCCAGTCCCAGGCATTGCTGCGCGAAATAGCCGCCGCCGGCCAGCGTCCAGCTTCCCGCCTCCAACCGCGCGGCGGCGGGGCTGCGCTCGGCCATGGCGACGCAGCGCTGATAGCGGGCCTCGCGCGGATCGTCGGGCAATGAAGCGGCTGGGGCGGTCGGTTTGGGCAGCGGTCTGGTGCTGGCTTTGGGGGCCGTCTGGACGGCGGCGGCGAGCGCGAGGGGGAACAGGATCATAGGCGGCTCGACACTTCCTCCACGGCGCGGATCAACAGCGCGATGTCGCCATCACGCGACAGGCGGTGATCGCCGTCCTTGATCAACAGAGTCTGCACATCGGCTGAACGGAAAAGCTGCGCCAGATGGGTGGTGCGGTGCCATGGCACATCGCTGTCCTGCATGCCCTGCAACAGCCGGACCGGCCCGTCGAACGCGATCGGTCCGAAGGTCAGGCGGTTGGCCTCCCCCGACGACCAGAAGCGGCGGGTATAGACGGTGGGAGCGGGGCCGTAGGGATTGGGGCGCTCCAGCCAACCGGCCTGGAGGATCGCCATCTTCTCCTCGGTCGAAAAACCCCAGTCGGTGAAATCGGGCGCGGGCGCGATGCCGACCAGAGCCTTGACCTGTTCGGGCCGCGCACGCGCGGCGAGCAGCATCAGCCAGCCGCCCATCGACGATCCGACCAGTACCGCCGGACCCTTCACCACATCGTCGAGCATCGCCAGCACATCATCGCGCCAGTCGGCCAGCGCCTGATCCTCGAACGCCCCCTCCGACTGGCCGCAGCCGCCATAGTCGAAGCGCAGGAACGCACGGCCCTCGGCACGCGCCCAAGCCTCCAGCGCCAGTGCCTTCGATCCCTGCATGTCGGAGGCATAGCCGGGCAGGAAGACGATCGCGGGGCCGGTGCCCTCGGTCCAGTGATAGGCGAGATTGGGGCGGGGCGCTGGGGTGTCGGTCATCACGGGGATTTAGGGATCGGCGAGGGTGATGGGAACCCGAGGCCCAATTCCTATCCCCGTTCGGCCTGCAATCCTCCCCAGACTCGCTTGGGGAGGGGGTACCGCCGGGCGCGGCCCGGTGGTGGAGGGGCAAATCCCCCCTCAGATCACATATTCGATGGTCTTCATCTGCGCCTGCGCAGCCTGGACCTTGCGCCGCTTGGCGACCATCTCGGCATATAGCCGGGCGATCGTGTCGCTGCCGGTCGTGGTGCACAGCCCCGGCACCACCGCATGGACCAGCGCGCCCAGCCCGCCCAACATCATGATCCCGCCAAAGCGCGCCGCGACGCCGAAATGCTGGACATAGCTTTCACCCACGCTGTCGGGATGATCGAGAAACAGGCGACGGAACATGGATCGGAACTCCCTATGGCCGTTCGGGGCGATCCTATCATGGTGATCGGAATTGACCAAATGACGCCTTTGTCAATTGTCTCGACCGGCTCGACGGTGCGAGGCTTGGTCCGGTAGATGACGATTGCCGATAGGGGCTGAACCATGCGGCGCACAACGGTCGGTTTCCTAGGGCTGGCGCTGATCTTGCTCGGTGCGGGAGCGGCCGCGGCGGCGAATGAGGCGCATGAACCGACCGACCTCGCCATTCGTCGCCAACTCGGCCTCCCGCCCGAAAGCGCTCGCGGACAGATCGAGATTCTCGATGTCGGGCATGATCCGATGGACACGATGTTGAGTATCGTCGCGCGGCGTAGCGGCGGGGGCTGGCGCGTCTCCTATGCCTGCGCTCCGTCGCCCGCCTGCGGCGAACATCCCGTCCGGGACTATGCCCTGTCGTCGCAGGCAAGTGGGCAGGTCGATGCGCTCCTGGACCGGTTGCGCCGGGGTCAGGAACCCGATGGGCTGTCGCCTTCCTCCCATATGCTCGGAGGATATCTGAAGGTGACGGTCGACGACAGGGGGTTCCGGCATGGCTATGATCGGGTCGGGCAGTGGGGGAAGATGCTGGGGGAACTACGCCAACTCCTGTCGCCGCCCGAACAGGCCCACTGAAAAGCGATCAACCCTTGGACGGGCCGACGAAAATCTCCTCGATCGCCAGTCCGAACAGTTGGGCGATCCTGAAGGTCGGGGGGGAGCGAGGGGGCGTGGCGCCCCGTCTCGATCGCATTGACGCTCTGACCGCCGATCTCCAGCCGCTCCGCCGGTTCCTGCGGGCTCCAGCCGCGCTCGGCCCGAAGCGTGCGGAGATGATTGTTCATTCCACACGACCTTCGAAGACCCGGTTGACGCACGCCCCCAGGCCGAGCCCGCCGAACCAGCAGATATACTACCGGAAACAGCCGCGCGACATGGAGATGGCGAGGATGATGACCCAATGCTGATAACGGCATCCGGCGGAGAGTGGAGGCATGACGAACCCCCTTCGAGTGTGAAGGAGGCCTTACGTCAAGCGTCCTTTACCTGGCGGCCAGCGTCTCGACCATTTCCTGCGCCAGCAGGCTGAGCGTATCGTCCCGCGCACCCATCACGATGATGCGGTCGCCGGAGCGCGCCTCCGCGACCAGCGCATCCGCCGCCGCCGTCCGGTCGGCGATATGACGCGCATCGGCCCCGCGCTCCCGCAGATCGGCGACGATGTGGGCGCTGGTCACCTCGCGCGCGACGGTGCCGCCGAAATAGGCGGGGTCGGGCATTGCGAGCACGTCGCCGGGCCTCATCCGAGTGGCGATGCTGTCGACCAGCTCATGCCGCATGACCTTGAGCGGGCCATAGCCATGCGGCTGGAACAGCATCAGCAAGCGGCCCGGAAAGGCGTGGAGCGTATCGAGCGTCGCGGCGATCTTGTCGGGGTTGTGGCCGAAATCGTCGATCACGGTCACGCCCTTCGCCTCGCCGACCTTCTCGAACCGGCGTTTGAGCCCGGTGAAGCGCTCGACCGTGCGGATCGCGTCGATCAGGGGGACGCCCGCCGCCACGCTTGCCCCGATCGCGGCCAGCGCGTTGGAGACATTGTGGCGGCCCGGCACCGACAGCCGCACATGATAGCCCGCACCGCCGGTCACCAGGTCGAAGCCGATGGCGAAGGGTTCGGGCTTCAGTGCCTCTGCCACCAGGTCGGCCGCGCCCTCGACCGCGAAGGTCGTGAGGTTGGGCAGGTCGGCCAGCAGCGCCGCCGTCTCCGCATCCCCCGCATTGGCGACGACATGGCGCGCACGCGACGCGAACCCGCCGAACAGGGCCCGCAATTCCTCCAGCGACTTATGGTCGAGGCTGACATTGTTCAGCACCGCGATCGCCGGGTCGTAGAGTGCGATTGAGCCGTCGCTTTCGTCCACCTCGCTGACGAACGCCTCGCCGCCGCCGACCAGGGCGCTGGCAAAGGGGCTGTCGGGCGAAACGAAATCCTTCATCACCGCGCCGTTCATCGCGGTCGGATCGCGGCCCGTCTCGTGCAGGATGAAGGCGATCATGCCGGTGACGGTCGATTTGCCGCTGGTCCCCGCCACGCCGATGGGCAGGCGGCTTTCGTTGAACAGGCTCGCCAGCATCCGGGCGCGGCTGGCGCGCGGACAGCCCAGCCGGTTGGCGGCGACGATGTCGGGCACCGTCTCCTCGACCGCGGCGGAGGCGATGACGAGTTGATCGGCGGAGGTCACGCCCGATCCGTCCTGGGGGTAGAGCGCGATCCCGGCGGCGCGCAGCGCATCGAACTTGGCCGCGACCCGCCCCTGGTCCAGCCCACGGTCGGAGCCCGCGACCGTCCAGCCCCGTGCGCGCAAGATCATGGCAAGCGGCATCATCCCCGATCCGCCGATGCCCACCAGAAAACAGGAATTGCCGTTGTCCATCGGCACACGCTATCGGGAAATATGCCGTGCAGGGCAATGCCCGGCCGGGTGACCGATCGGAGGAATGCGCGCACATGAAGATCGGAATCCTGGCGCCCGCCAGCATCGGCAACCCCGCCGCCGAAGCGCCGGTCAGCGCGTTCGCCGCGATCGCCTATCCCGACGTCGACCTGGTCTTTCACCCGCAATGCTATGAACAGGACGGGCATTTCGCCGGCAGTGACGAGCGCCGCGCCTCGGCCTTTCTGGAATTCGCCAATGATCCCGGGATCGACGCGATCTGGTTCCTGCGCGGCGGCTATGGATCGAACCGCATCCTGTCGCGGGTCATGCCGAACCTGAACGCGGCGGCGGGGCACAAGACCTATATCGGCTACTCGGATCTCGGCTTCGTGCTGGCGGCGCTGTACGCGCGGCGGATCGGGCGGCCGGTGCACGGGCCGATGGCGAGCGACATCAGGCGCAAAGGCGGCGACGTGACGGTGGCGCGCTCGCTCGGCTGGCTGACCGGCGGCGACCGGCAGGGGCTGGAGCCCGGCCTCGATGAACGCCCGGCGGCGGCGTTCAACCTGTCGATCCTCCATGCGCTGATCGGCACGCCCTGGCTACCCGACCTGACCGACCATGTCCTGATCATCGAGGAAGTGTCCGAGCATATGTATGCGGTGGACCGGATGCTGTTCACCATGGCCAATGCCACCCAGTTGAAGGGCGTCGCGGGCGTGCGTCTGGGCGCGGTCAGCAACGTACAGGACAACGACCCGGAATGGGGCGAGACTCTGGAGTTCATGATCCAGCGCTGGTGCGGCGAGATGGGCGTGCCCTATCTGGGGCGGGCTCGGGTCGGGCATATCCAGGACAATCATCTGGTCCCGTTCGGGATCGTGTGAGGGGAAGGCCATGAGAACGTCGTTGTTCGCCGGATTGCTGGGCCTGTCGGCGACGAGCGCACTGGCGCAGACGCAAGCACTTCCGCCGCGCCAGATTCTGGTGTCAGCCTTGGGTACGGCGCGTACGCCGCCCGACCGGGTGACGGTCGGCTATATGGTGCGCGGCGAGGGGGTGACCTCCGACGAGGCGACCGCCAAACTGCGGGATCAGGCACAGGCCATTCGTGCCGGGGTTCAAGGCCTGCTGCGCGGTGCGGTCGAGTTTCGGGCGTCGCAATTCGACATCGCGCCGGTCCGCTCGCGGGAATGCAATGCCAGTTCCTATGGTCCGCCACAGCTCTCGACCGGGCCATGTGCGATCCTGGGCTATGTCGCGACGATGCCGGTGTCGGTCGTCACGCCGCGCGTTGCCGATGCGGGCACGCTGGTTGGCCTCATCGGACGTCTGGGCGGATTGCAGGCGAGCATTGCGCGGTTCTGGCTGGGCAACGATGCCACCGCACGGCAACAGGCGATGCGTGCCGCGCTGGCCAATGCCAGGACGCAGGCGACGCTGATCGCCGAGGGGTCGGGCAGCAAGTTGGGGCCGCTGATCCGCGTGCAGGATAGCGAGTACCGTGAAGTCATGATCGAGATGCTCCCACCGGAAGCCGTAACGGGTTATCCCTCGGCGCCACCGGCACCACCGGCACCACCTGCGCCTCCTGCCCCGATCCGGGTCGACTTGGCGCCGCAACCGATCGAGACGAATGTCCGGTTGATGGCGGCTTACGCAATCGATCAGTGATCCCATCCTCGCTTGCATGAGGTCGGCCAATGGTCGTCCCATATTTGTGATGTAGCGGTGCGTTCTTGTCTTCGGACGATAATGATATGGGTAAAGCGGTGCATCCATGCTGCCGCTTCGGTCCATAAATCAGATTATGATCCATCGGTTATGCAGAATATTATTATTGACGCAATTTTAGAAACTTGAGGTCCTGTCGCTTCGTCTTTCCGCCCGGGGGCGCAGTAGGAGAGATAAAGTGGCAGACAGCAATGGCGGCGGCGGCCGCGAGAATAATCCGGGCAATTTTGCCAATGATCGCGAAAAGGCCTCCGAAGCCGGGCGCAAGGGCGGTCAGGAAAGCGGCGGCAACTTCAAGAACGACCCCGAGCGCGCGGCGGAAGCCGGCTCCAAGGGCGGGCAGGCCAGTCATAGCGGCGGGCGCTGACCGGCTGGGGCGGCGTCGGTGACGGGCCGGCGCCGCCCTTTTCTTTTGCCAGGGGGAATGGCGTTAACCATTGGGTTCTATGATAACCGAATGGAAATGCGCAAAATATGCAGCGGATGCCGCGACGGTGTCGATTTCGAGATCCCGTTCGCGATGGCGTTCCAGCCGATCGTCGATACGACGACCGGCCGCCCCTTCGCCTATGAAGCGCTGATCCGGGGCACCGATGGCGCAAGCGCCTATAGCATCTTGTCGCAGGTGAACGAGGCCAATCGCTACTCGTTCGACCAGGCATGCCGGGTCAAGGCGATCGAAACGGCGATGGCCGCGGGGATCATGGCGGCTGATGCGAAACTGTCGATCAACTTCCTGCCCAATGCCGTCTATTCGCCGATGGCCTGTATCCAGTTGACGCTGCGTACTGCCCAGGCCGAAGGTTTGCCGATCGATCGCCTGATCTTCGAATTCACCGAAAACGAGGAAATGGGCTCGCCCGATCACGTCGCCTCGATCATCGACACCTATAAGCAGATCGGCTTTTCGGTCGCGATCGACGATTTCGGGTCGGGGCATTCGGGGCTCGACCGGTTCGTCCGCTTCGCCCCGGACGAGGTGAAGCTGGACATGGCCCTGGTGCGCGACATTGACAGCGACGCGCGGCGGCGCGCGATCGTCCGGTCGATCGTCGGCATGTGCCGCGAACTCGACACGTTGCTGATCGCCGAAGGGATCGAAACCGAGGCCGAGGCCGCCGCGCTGGTCGAACTGGGTGTGCGCTATCACCAGGGCTTTTGGTATGCCCGGCCGGCGCTGGAAATGCTGCCCGCCGTCCGCGTGCAATAGGCGCTCAGCCACCCCATATACCTCGCGGCCATTCTCCCCTATAGAGCGCCCCCGCGCCGGGCTCCGCCGGTGCGTCACCTATCCTTATCGAAGAGAGTATCCATGTCCGCGATGTTCCGTATCACGCTGCCCGACGGTTCCGTCCGTGAGGTCGCGCCCGGAACTACTCCCGCGGACATTGCCGCCGCGATCGGACCGGGTCTGGCCAAGGCGGCGATCGCCGCGCGCGTCGATGGTGAGCTGCGCGACATCATGCGCCCGTTCGAGGGCGACTCCGCGCTGGCGCTGGTGACTGCGAAGGACGAAGCCGACGCGCTCGAACTCGCGCGCCACGATTATGCGCATGTGCTGGCCGAGGCGGTGCAGGCGCTGTTCCCCGGAACGCAGATCACCTTCGGTCCGGCGACCGACGATGGCTTCTATTACGACTTCGCCCCCAAGGATCGCCCCTTCACCGAGGAGGACCTGCCCGCGATCGAAGCCGAGATGCGCAAGATTATCGCCAAGGACGAGCCGCTGATCCGCGAGGTCTGGACCCGCGAGCAGCTGATCGAGCGCTGGACCGCGCAGGGCGAGAGCTTCAAGGCCGAATGGGCCGCCGAACTACCCGACACCGAGGAACTGACCGTCTATCGCGCCGGCAAGGGCGAGGATGCCTGGCTCGACATGTGCCGGGGGCCGCATCTGGCTTCGACCGGCAAGCTCGATCCCAACGCCTTCAAGCTGACCCGCGTGTCGGGCGCCTATTGGCGCGGCGACCAGAAGAACGCGATGCTGAGCCGCATCTACGGCACCGGCTGGCTCAACAAAAAGCAGCTGGCCGAGCATCTGACGCGTCTGGAAGAGGCCGCCAAGCGTGACCATCGCAAGCTGGGCAACGAGATGGACCTGTTCCACCTCCAGCAGGAGGCGCATGGCTCGGTCTTCTGGCATCCCAAGGGCTATCGCATCTGGCGCGAGCTGGAGGCCTATATGCGTCGCGCGATCGACTCGACCGGCTACCGCGAGGTCAAGACGCCGCAGGTGATGGACGCGCGCCAGTGGGAGCAGTCGGGCCATTGGGGCAAGTATCGCGAAAATATGTTCGTCATCCCCGACGAAGTGCCCAACACCGAGGACGAGGGCCCGCTGGTGTCGGACGATGCGCAGTGGATGGCGCTGAAGCCGATGAACTGCCCGGCGCACGTCCTGATCTTCCGCCAGGGGATCAAGTCGTATCGCGACCTGCCGCTGCGCCTTTATGAGAATGGCTGCTGCCACCGCAACGAGCCGCACGGCGCGCTGCACGGCCTGATGCGCGTGCGCCAGTTCACCCAGGACGACGCGCATATCTTCTGCCGCGAGGACCAGATCGTCGAGGAAGTCCGCGCCTTTTGCGAACTGGCGGACCGGATCTACAAGGATTTCGGCTTCACCTATTCGATCAAGCTGGCGCTGCGCCCCGAAAAGCGTTTCGGCACCGAGGAGATGTGGGACCAGGCCGAAGAGGAACTGCGCAATGCGGTCGTCGCGGCGGGGCTCGCGACCGAGCAATATGGCTGGGAAGAACTGCCGGGCGAGGGCGCCTTCTATGCGCCTAAGCTGGAATGGCATCTGACCGACGCGATCGGCCGGACCTGGCAGGTCGGCACCATCCAGTCGGACCGGGTTCTCCCTGAGCGACTCGACGCGTCCTATATCGGCGAGGATGGCGAGCGGCACCGTCCGATCATGCTCCACCGCGCGATCTTCGGCTCCTATGAGCGGTTCATCGGCATCCTGATCGAGCATTATGCGGGCCGCTTCCCCGTCTGGCTCGCGCCCGTCCAGGCGGTGGTCGCGACCATCGTGTCGGATGCCGACGGATACGCGGAAGAGGCGGCGGCCAAGCTGGCGGCGGCGGGCATCCGTGTCGAGACCGATCTGCGCAACGAGAAGATCAACTACAAGGTGCGCGAACACTCGGTCGCCAAGGTCCCCGTGCTGCTGGTCGTCGGCAAGCGCGAGGCCGAGGAGGGCAAGGTCGCCGTCCGCCGTCTGGGCAGCCAGGCGCAGGAGGTGATGACGCTGGACGAGGCCATCGCCATGCTGCGGGCCGAGGCGACTCCGCCCGATCTGCGCGGCTGAATCCTCATAAGCTAAAGGAAAGGGCGGGACGTTTGTCTCGCCCTTTCAAATTTGTGCCCGATCGCTTATATTGAAATCGTAATTGCCACAGGAGAAATACCCATACGTCCTCCCATGATGCGCCGTCCGATGCAGGCGCCGCCGATGAACGGTCCTCGGTTCAACGAGTGGATTCAAAGCCCCAAGGTTCGCGTGATCGACCATGAGGGCGAGAACCTTGGCGTGATGTACACGCGCGAGGCGATGGCGCAGGCCCAGGAGCTCGGCCTCGACCTGGTCGAAGTGTCGCCCAACGCCGATCCGCCCGTCGCCAAGTTCCTCGACGTCGGCAAATATAAGTACGAGGCGCAGAAGAAGGCGAATCTCGCCCGCAAGTCGCAGAAGACGCAGGAGATCAAGGAGATCAAGATGCGTCCGAACATCGACGACCATGATTACGACACCAAGATGAAGAAGGTGGTCGAATTCATCGGCGAGGGCGACAAGGTGAAGGTCACCATGCGCTTCCGTGGCCGCGAGCTGAGCCATGGCCAGCTCGGCATGAACGTGCTCCAGCGCGTCGCCGAGCAGGTGGCCGAGGTTGCCAAGGTCGAAGCCTATCCGCGCATGGAAGGCCGCCAGATGCTGATGGTGCTCGCGCCCAAGTGATCGGATGCGACTCGGGGCATCGATGCTCCGGGCGTGATGATAGTGATGGAAAACCCCGGTGCCTTGGTCGCGCCGGGGTTTTTCTTTGTGGCGCGCGCTGACCCCGGCGAGGGGGCGTGCGTGCGGGCCGGGCATCTGTGCTTGCAGCCCGCCAAGAATCTTGTTTTGGCGCGCCCGCCCCGACCGTGATAGCGAACCCGTCATGGCCGACCATCACGACATAGCCGCCCTGATCGCCGATATGGGACGCCGCGCACGTTCCGCCGCCGGAACGCTGGCGCAGATGCCGACCGCCGCCAAGGCCGCTGCGCTGCGCAGCGGGGCAGAGGCGATCCGGGCGGCGACCGCGACCATCCTTCAGGCGAATGCACGCGACATGGCGGCCGGTGCGGCCAACGGCCTCTCCCCCGCCATGCTAGATCGGCTGAAGCTGGACGAGGCGCGGATTGCGGGCGTGGTGTCCGGTGTCGAGGCTGTCGCGGCGCTGCCCGATCCGGTGGGCGAGCGGATCGATGAGCGGACCCGGCCCAACGGACTCAACCTGTCCCGCGTCCGCGTGCCGGTCGGGGTGATCGGTATCGTCTATGAGAGCCGCCCCAATGTCACCATCGATGCCGCCGCGCTGTGCGCGATGGCGGGCAATGCCGCGATCCTGCGTGGCGGCTCGGAAGCGGTGCATAGCAATCGGGCGCTTCATGCCGCCTTTGTCGAGGGCTGGACGGCGGCGGGCGGTCCGGCAGATGCGGTGCAACTGGTCCCGACCACCGACCGTGCGGCGGTGGGCGCGATGCTGGCGGCGGATGGGCTGATCGACCTGCTGATCCCGCGCGGTGGCAAGAGCCTGGTCGCGCGGGTACAGGCCGAGGCGAAGGTGCCGGTGCTCGCGCATCTCGACGGGATCAACCATGTCTATGTCGATGGATCCGCCGATCATGCGATGGCGACGCGTATCGTGCGCGATGCCAAGATGCGCCGTACCGGCATTTGCGGGGCGATGGAGACGTTGCTGATCGACCGCGCTTATTGCCACCCCGCCGAACTGGTCGCGGCCCTGGTCGATGCCGGTTGCACGGTGCGCGCCGACGACGATGTGCGCGAGATCGTTCCGGGTCTGGAGGCTGCCACGCCCGAGGATTGGGACACCGAATATCTCGACGCGATCGCCAGCGTCGCGCTGGTCGATGGGCTGGACGGTGCGATGGCGCATATTGCCGCGCACGGATCGCACCACACCGACGCGATCGTTGCGGAGGACGAGGCCCTGGCCGAGCGCTTCCTGGCCGAGGTCGACAGCGCCATCGTGCTGTGGAACGCCTCGACCCAGTTCGCGGACGGGAGCGAATTCGGACTGGGCGCGGAGATCGGCATCGCCACCGGGCGGCTCCATGCGCGTGGGCCGGTCGCCCTTGAGGGGCTGACGACCTATAAATGGATCGGGCGAGGGCGGGGCCAGATCCGAGGATGAAAATCGGCCTGCTCGGCGGGTCGTTCAATCCCGCGCATGGTGGCCATCGCCGCATCACGCTGGACGCGATGCGCGCGCTCGACCTCGACGAAGTGTGGTGGCTGGTCTCCCCCGGCAATCCGTTGAAGGATGGGGCGGGGGACATGGCGCCCTTTGCCGCGCGGCTGGCATCGGCCCGGCGGATGGCTCGGCGCGCGCCGATCCGGGCCAGCGCGATCGAGCAGGAACTGCACACCCGCTATACGTTGGACACGGTGCGCGCGATCACCCGCCGCTACCCCGGCCATCGCTTCATCTGGTTGATGGGCGAGGATAATCTGGAACAATTTCACCGCTGGCTCGGATGGCGATCGATTGCGCGCGCGATCCCGATTGCGGTTATCGGCCGTCCGGGGTACAATGCCGCCGCTCACGCGACACCCGCGCTGGGCTGGTTCAGGCGTTTCCAGAGGCGTCCGGACCAGGCGAAGAACTGGACGATGTGGAGTTTGCCGGCCTTCGTGCTGTTGCGCTTCCGCCCCGACCCGACTTCCGCCACGGGCCTTCGGGCCCGCGATCCGGACTGGTTTCGGCATATGGGCCGAAACGTCCCCTGAACAGGAGCTCACTTGGCCACTTCCCCGCAATCGCCGCGTCCGTCCGATCCTGCTGAGGTGGAGGCGCTGCACCGCCTCATTCTCGCCTCGCTCGACGACGACCAGGCGGTGGAGACGATTTCGATCCCGCTCGCGGGCAAGTCGTCGATCGCAGACTTTATGGTGATCGCCAGCGGTCGTTCGACCCGGCAGGTCGCCTCGATGGCGATGAAGCTCGCCGAGAAGATCAAGGCGGAGTTCGGCCGTTCGGTGCGGATCGAAGGTCTGCCGACCGCCGACTGGGTGCTGATCGACGCGAACGACGTGATCGTCCACCTGTTCCGGCCCGAGGTCCGCACCTTCTACAATCTGGAACGTATGTGGGCGTTCGGCGACGCGCCGACTCCGCCAACCGGCGGAGCCGGCAACCCGATGCCGAGTCCCGCCGACCGCCAGCTCTGACGCTTTAGAGACCGCCCGTGCTGCTGCATATCGTCGCGCGTGGGCGGATCGGCCGTTCGCCCGAGGCCGAGCTGGTCGATCGCTATCTCAAGCGAATCGGCTGGCCGACCAAGATCACCGAACTGCCCGACACCGGCGGCAAGGTTCCACCGCTGGAGGGGCAGGTGCGTCTCGTCCTGATGGACGAAAAGGGCGAGAATCTGTCCTCGATGGATTTTGCCAAGCGACTCGAGCGCTGGCGTGACGATGGCGTACGCGAATGCCGCTTCATGATCGGCGCGGCGGACGGGTTCGATGATGCCGACCGGGCGCGTGCCGACCTGCTCATTTCCTATGGTCGCGCGACCTGGCCGCACATGATGGCGCGCGCGATGCTCGCCGAGCAGTTGTTCCGCGCGACCAGCATCCTGGCCAACCACCCCTACCACCGCGAGGGGTGAGCATGGCGGGGGGCTGGCGTAGCGGAATGGCGCTGGCGGCTCTGCTGCTGCTCGGCGCGACCGATATTGCCGGCGATCAGCGACGGCTGGCCGATGCCCGCACCGGCGCGGCGGCGGCGCGCGCGCGTGCGCAGGCGCTGGAGCGACAGGCGGGCGCGGAGCGCGATGCTGCCGCAATCGCCCAGGCCAAGGAGCGCGCCATGGCCGCCCGAGTCGTGGCGGCGGAAGCGGACGTGACGGCGGCGCGCGCGCGGGTCGATCTCGTCGCCGGACTGCTGGCGCAGCAACGGGCGCGACTGGCGGAGGCGCAGGCCCCGCTCGCGCATCTCTTGGCGGCGATGCAGAGCATGGCGGCGCGTCCTCCGGTCGCGGCGGTGGCGCAGCCCGGTTCGATCGCCGATCTGGCCCATGTCCGGGCGATCTTCGGAACCATTTCTCCGGTCATCGCTGCGCGGTCGGCGGCAGTGCGGGCCGAACTGGCCGCGACCCGGCGCGTGCGGGCCCAGGCCGCACTGGCCGCCCGCGCGCTGGCGGCGACCACGACCAAGCTGGAGGGCGAACGTCAGGCATTGGCGCGGCTGGAGGCCGGTCATCGCGGGCGCGCCGATGCGCTGGGGCAGGTGGCGGTGGACGAGTCGAACCGCGCCCTGGCATTGGGCGAGGCGGCGCGCGACATCGTCGACCGCATGGCCGAACGCGGCGAAGCCCGTGCGACCGAAAGCGAATTGCGCGCCCTGGCGGGGCCGATGGCTCGGCCGCTCGCGCCCGGTGTCGCGGGCCCGGCGATCGCGGCAGGCACCTATCGCCTGCCGGTCGCAGGACAGGTTGCGGGCGGCTTTGGCGAGATTTCGGATTCGGGTGTGCGGGCGCGGGGCATCACCCTGACCACCGTTCCCCATGCATCCGTGGTCGCTCCGGCCGCTGGCGAGGTCCGCTATGCCGCGCCGTTCCGGGGCTATGGCGGAATCGTCATCCTCAATCACGGTGCGGGCTGGACAAGCCTGGTCACCGGCTTGGGCGGCATCGCGGTCCGGGCAGGCCAGCGGGTCGAGGCGGGTGCGGTGCTGGGCCGAGCCGGACGTGGACGGGGCGGGGTCGATCCGCGTGTGACCGTCGAACTGCGGCGGGATGGGCGACCGATGGATATTGCCGCCATTCTGGGGTGAGGGCGGGGCGTGTGCCTCGACTTGGCCCAGCGTGGACGGCTGTTGGGCTGGCGGGCCGTGCCGCCCGCCTTTTCCCGTCCGCCGTTCGGCCCCCGTTCAGCACGGTTGCGCTTTGATTGCGGTCGGCTTCCCGCTACACAGGCGGACCGCTTTTCTGGTCCAGGACCCTCGATGCCCCGTACGCTTCCGAAACGTCCGCTTCTGACTGCTACTGCCATCGTCGGCGCGCTTGCCATGGTGCCGATCACCACCTCCGCGATGGCGGCGGTCGACAGTTCTACCGTCCGCCAGTTCGACCGGTTTCTCGACGTCTACAACCGGATCAAGGCCGATTATGTCGACAAGGTCGATGACGACACGCTGATCAAGGGCGCGATCCAGGGGATGCTGGCCGCGCTCGATCCGCATAGCAGCTATGTCGATGCGCTCGATTTCGACAATCTGAAGATCCAGACCGAGGGCAATTATGGCGGGCTGGGCCTGACCGTGTCGATGGAGGACGGCGCGATCAAGGTCATCGCGCCGCAGGAGGATACCCCGGCGGGTCGCGCGGGCGTGAAGTCGGGCGACTATATCACCCATATCGACGGCAAGCTGATCTATGGCCAGTCGCTGGACGAGGCGATCGGCCAGATGCGGGGCAAGCCCGGCACCAAGATCAAGCTGACCATCGTCCGCCCCGGTCGCGACAAGCCGATCGAGCTGACCTTGACGCGCGAAGTCATCGTCCAGCGCCCGGTGAAGTGGGAAGTGAAGGGCGATGTCGGTTATATCAACATCAACACCTTCTCCGAGAACACGGGCGCCGACACGCGCGCGGCGATCATGGCGATCGACAAGGCGCTGGGCCATCGGCCGCTCGGCTATGTCGTCGATCTGCGCGACAATGGCGGCGGTCTGCTGACCCAGGCGATCGCGGTCAGCGACGCCTTCCTCGATCATGGCGAGATCGTGTCGCAGCGGGGCCGCGAGAAGTCGGACATCGAACGCTATTATGCCAAGCCCGGCGACGACGCGCATGGCCTGCCGGTGATCGTCCTGACCAACTCGGGCACCGCCTCGGCCTCCGAGATCGTCGCGGGTGCGCTCCAGGATCATCACCGCGCGCTGGTGATGGGCGAGCGCAGCTTCGGCAAGGGATCGGTGCAGACGCTGCTACCGCTGGGGCCGGAGACGGCACTGCGCCTGACCACCGCGCGCTATTACACCCCGTCGGGCCGGTCGGTGCAGGAGGGCGGGATCGAGCCCGATATCAAGGTGCCGCAGATTTCCGACCCCGATTACAAGACGCGCCCCGTCTTCCGCGAGGCCGATCTGCGCCGCCACCTGATCAACGAGGTGAAGGCGGATAACGCGATCCTGGAAGAGGATACCAAGGACGATCCGCGTTTCGCGATGACGCCCGAGGCGCTGAAGAAGCAGGGTGTCGAGGACTTCCAGCTTTACTATGCGCTCAAGACCATCGCGCGGCTGGGCGGACCCACCCAGGTCGCCGCCGCCACCAAGCCGCCGGTGAAGTGACCATGGCCGTGCCCCGTACCCGCGCCGAGAGGCTAGCCAACCTCATCGCCTTCTTCCTCCCGCTCGCGCTGCTGGCCGGCGCCTGGAGCAGCCAGTTGTTCGGCGGCCTCTATCCATGCGAGATGTGCCATTGGCAGCGCTGGCCGCATTATGCCGCGCTGCTGCCCGCCTTCGCCGCCTTCTTCGTCGGCCAGCGCAGCATCCGGGGATCGCTTGTCATCCTCGCCGCGTTGTTGATCGCAGTGTCGGGAGTGATCGGTGTCGCCCATGCCGGAGTCGAATATGGCTGGTGGCAGGGTTTCACCGCCTGCACTTCGACGGTGGATTTCACGGGTGGCTCCGCGGCCGACCGGCTGAACGCGATTCTGAAGGCGCCGGTCATCCGTTGCGACGTGGCGCAATGGACCCTGGGCGGGATTTCGCTGGCCGGGTTCAATGCGATCTTCTCGCTGGGCGGGGCGGCGGCGATCCTGGTGTTGATGAGGAAGGCACGATGAGCCAGCTGCGCTGGATGCCGGGCGACCGGCGCGAACCGATGAAGGCGATGGTCCGGGTGGACCAGGCCGGGGAATATGGCGCGACCCGCATCTACGCCGGGCAATTGGCCGTGTTGGGCGACCGCCACCCCTTTGCGCGCGCCATCCATCACATGGCCGAGCAGGAGGAGCGGCACCGCGCCTTTTTCGACCGGATGATCGCCGAACGCCGGGTCCGCCCGACCCTGTTCCAGCCCTTCTGGGACAAGGCGGGCTTTGCGCTGGGCGCGATCACGGCGGCGATCAGCCCCAAGGCGGCGATGGCCTGCACCGCGGCGGTCGAGACCGAGATCGACAAACATTATCAGGCGCAGCTCGACGAACTGGGCGATAGCGACCCCGAATTGTCGAACGCGATCGCCGATTTCCAGGCCGAAGAACTGGAGCATCGCGACCACGCGCTGGGCGCGGGTGCGGAAGAGGCGATAGCCTATCCGGTGATGTATGGTTTGATCCGGGCAGGCTGCAAGGTCGCGATCGCCGCGGCCAAGCGGATCTGACACCGGACGAGCGGGAGAGAGAGGATGTTCCACCGTTCATGGCGCCTCGTGGCGCTGGCGGGTTTCGGCATGATCGCGGCGGGCGAACCCGCTTTGGCGCAACAGGTCGCCGCGCCCGGTGCGATCAAGGCCCGGCCGATCGAGGGGCCGGGGGAAGTGTCGCGCAATGCACCGGTCAACGGCGTGCTGACCCTGTTCGGCAATGAACGTTGCCCGACCGACAATAACGGCAATGAGATCGTGGTCTGCGTTCGCCGTAGCGCCGAGGAGCAGTTCCGCGTTCCCAAGGAGCTGCGCGAGCTTCAGGTGACGCCCGAGAATGAAAGCTGGGCGGCGCGCGCGACGGGCACACTGAACGAGGGAACCGGCGTCAACAGCATTGGCAGTTGCTCGGCGGTGGGCGCGGGCGGCGCGACGGGGTGCTTCGTCCAGCGCGCCCGTGAGAACCGCGCGATCAATGCCCAGCGCAAGCGGGACGAAGAACCGCGGAATCCGTGATGGTTGAAGCCCCCTCTCCCCCCATATGGAGAGGTGGTCGGCCACAAGTCTGACAGAGGGGGGACGCTTCCGATAGGAGGGCATCCCTGCACTATCTCCCCTTGCAGGGGCGGAATGGGTGTCGTTCATGGGGCGGAACGTGCGCTGCGACGTCGCTCGGGGTGAACGGAGGTCAGGCGTCTATCCTACCCTCCGTCCGGCCTGAGCGACGTCGAAAGCCAAAGGGCCGCTTAAGCCGCCTGCGCCTGCACCCGTGGGCCGCGCGCCATGCGATCCTGCGCGATGGCGCGGGCCGCGTGATGCGGGGTCAATCCGGCGCTGGCGGCATGGGCCAGCGTATCACCCATCCGCATGCCGATGGCCAGGACACGTCGGCGAACCTCGGCCTTGCGCCAGCCCAGATATTCGCCCGCGACATTGACGATGCCACCCGCATTGACGAGGAAATCGGGCGCGTAGAGTATGTCCCGCTCGGCCAGCCGTTCGGCCATGGCGTCGTCGGCCAGCTGGTTATTGGCCGCGCCGCATACGACGCTGGCCTTCAGATCGGCGACGCTCTGCGCGTTCAGCACGCCGCCCAGTGCGCAAGGGGCGAACACATCGGCGCGGGCCGACAGCAAGGCGCGGCTGCTCATCACCATCGCGCCGAACCGGTCGGCGGCGCGCGCGGCGACCTCACTGCGCGGCTCGGCGACGATCAGCGTCGCACCCGCTTCGTGCAGCAATTCGCACAGGGCAAAGCCGACATGGCCGAGCCCCTGCACCGCCACCGTCATGTCCGAAAGCTCCGCGCCCAGACGGTGCCGAACGGCGGCACGCATCGCCTGCAACACACCCAGCGCGGTCCAGGGCGACGGATCGCCGCCCGGCTGCGCCCCCTTGGGTGGCAAACCCGCGACATGGTGCGTCTGGGTCGCAACCTCGCTCATGTCCGCAACGCTGGTCCCGACATCCTCGGCGGTGACATAGCGGCCCTTGAGCGAAGCGACCTCCCGGCCGAAGGCGCGGAACAGCGCCGCACGGTCGAAGGGGCCATCGGGCAGGCAGATCACCGCCTTGCCGCCGCCAAAGGGAAGCTCGGCCAGCGCATTCTTCAGTGCCATGCCCTCGGCCAGTCGCAGTGCGTCCAGCGTGGCCGCCTGATGATCGGCATAGCGCCACAGCCGGCATCCGCCCGCCGCCGGCCCCAGGGCGGTCGAGTGCAGCGCGATGATCCCCCGCGCACCACTTTCCCGGTCGTAGAAAGTCACCACTTCTTCGGGTGGCAGATCCTGACGGTGATGGGTGGTGAGCGACATGGTGTGATCCCTGAATGGTCTGGCAATAGAGTGAATAGCGCATGACACCGGGCGAAACTGGCCGCATTTGATGGTCGCAAGTAGGAAATCCGGTTGAAATGACCCAGATTCTTCATTTATCGGAAAGAACATGCCGCACGACCTCGATATTTGGGAACGGCGAATCCTCGCCCTGCTTCAGGAGGATGCCAGCCTGTCCACCGCCGCCATCGCCGAGGCGGTCGGCCTGTCCGCCTCCCCATGCTGGCGGCGGATCGATCGGCTGGAGCGGGATGGCATCATCAAGCGGCGCGTGGCGCTGGTCGATCGGGCGAAGGTCGGGCTGAAGGCGCAGATCTTCGCGCAGGTGAAGCTGAATGCGCATGGCCGCGCGAATCTGGACCAGTTCGCCGCCGCGATCCGCGAGATCCCCGAGGTGATGGAATGCCATGTCCTGATGGGCTCGGTCGACTTCATGCTGCGTATCGTCGCGGCGGACATCGAATCCTATGAACGGTTGTTCTTCGAGCGCCTGTCGAACCTGCCGGGGGTGCAGGAAATCAATTCGACCGTGGCGCTGTCGGAGATCAAATCGACCAGCGCGCTGCCCATCGCGCAAGCCTGACGCCCCTCCATTGATGGCATGGCTTGCCTTGCATCGCGGCAGCCAGCCGGATAGCGCGCGGCGGCAAGGCGAGGGGGTTGGCGATGAGCAGGTGGCAGGGCTTGAGCGGCATTCGGATCGGCCTGTTCCTGCTGATCTGGTTCTCCGCCAGCTGGTTCGGATCGTGGGAGCTTAACCCCAACAACGCCACGCGCCTGTTCGCCGCGATCCGCATGGTCGAGAATGGCACGGCGACGATCGACCCCATGGCACCGCTGACCATCGACAAGGCGCAGTTCGGCGACCATGCCTATCTCGACAAGGCGCCGGGCATGACCCTGATGGCGCTGCCCGCCGTCGCACTGGTCGATGGCATCACCGGCGACCGGGCCGATCATCATGCGATGACGGCGGGGGACGAGGGTTTCGTTCGCTATCTGCGGTTGCGGACGCGTGTCGCCGCCGCGCTGGGATCGGCGCTGCTGACCGCGATCGCGTCGGTGCTGTTGTTCGACCTGGCGTGGCGCGTGACCGGGCAAAGCGTCGCGGCGCTGTTCGCCGCCCTGGGCTATGCGCTTGGAACCCCGATCTGGGGCTATTCGACCACATTGATGGGCCATGCCGGCGTCGCGGCGCTGTTCGTCATCGCGCTGGCCGCCGTCGAACGAGGGGGAGGCCGGTGGCTGGCGGTGGCGGGGCTCGCGCTGGGCTGGGCCGTGGTGGTCGAGTATCAGGCGGTGCTTGCCGGGTCGCTGATCGGCTTATGGGCGGTCTGGCGGCATCGCCGTCGGCCTGCCGCGCTGTGGCCGATGATCGCCGGTGGCGTGATCGGACTGTTGCCGCTGCTGGGCTATAATATCTTCGCCTTCGGGACGCCGTTCCGCATCGGCTATTCGGGTGTGGTGGGGTTCGAGGGGATGAATCAGGGACTGTTCGGCCTGACCCTGCCCGATCCGGGGGTGCTATGGGCGATATTGGCCGGGCCGACACGCGGGCTGATCTGGGTCGCGCCGATCTTGCTTCTGGCGCCCATGGGCTTGTGGCGACTGGCGGAGGAGCGGGAAACGCGTGGCCTCGCGCTGACGGCGGGCGGGGTGGCGGTGGTCGCGCTGCTGATCAACGCGGCCTATGTCTATTGGGACGGCGGCAACGCGACCGGGCCGCGTCATGCCATGCCGCTGGCCGGGGTGGCGGCGCTCGGGCTAGCCCCCTTCTGGGCGGCGACGCGCTCGGTTGGGTTGCGGGGGCTGAACGCCGCGATCCTGCTGGTGTCGATCGGGATCAACATGACCATCGCGGCGGCGGAAATCTTCGCGCCATCGGCATTCCGCTGGGTCTGGTGGGACGCGGTGATCCAGCAGCATTTCCGCTATGGCGACCTTCGCACCGTGGCGTCCGAATGGTGGGGCTGGAGAACGTGGGACGGCCTGGCCCTGTGGGCTGTGGTGGCCATCCCGCTGGCCCTTTGGCTGGTTCAGTCCTGCGCGCGCTTGAGCCCGCGCACGCGGTGCCAGACGTAGAGGCCGATCAGCACCACCAGCACGATCCCGATGGCCAGGTCGGCGCGGTGGAAGAACGCCTTTACGCGCGGGTCCGAATCCCATTTCTCGCCCAGTTCGCGCCCGACGATCGCCAGCACCAGACAAAAGGGCCAGCTGCCCAGAAAGGTGTAGAGGTGGAAGGGCACGAGCTTCATCCGCGCCACGCCCGCCGGAAAGGCGATGAAGGTGCGGATGACCGGCAATAGCCGCCCGATCAGCACCGCGATCGAGCCATATCGCGCGAAGAAGCGATCCGCGGCGTCGAGCTCGCCCGGACCGATCAACAGATATTTGCCCCAGCGCTCCGCAACCGGACGCCCGCCGCGCTTGCCGATCTCATAGGCGACGATCGAGCCCAGATTGCAACCCAGCGCCCCCGCCGTCGCGGCGAGGTAGAGGTTGAACTGCCCGGTCGACACCAGATAGCCCGCGAAGGGCATGATGATCTCGGACGGCAGCGGGATGCACGCGCTCTCGATCGCCATCAGCAGCATGATGCCCAGATAGCCGCCGGTGGAAATCACCCAGATGGCAAAGCCCGCCAGCGCGGAAAGAATTTGTTCGACCATGGGGCCAGCGACTTGCGCGATCCGGCCGCAGTGGTCAATCGGAACCGGGGCGCAAGCCGGTCGGTTTGGGACGGCATGACGATGCTGACCCTGAATGACGGCCGCGCCATGCCCCGACTGGGCCTTGGTACCTATCAGATCCCGGACTCGCAGGTCGCGCTGGTCGTGCGGCGCGGATGGGATACCGGCTATCGGCTGATCGATACCGCCGCCCTTTATGGCAATGAGCGCGGCGTAGGTGAGGGGTTGCGCGATACCGACGCCTTTCTGACCACAAAGCTGTGGAACGACCGCCACCGCGACGCCGGGGCGGCGCTGGACGAAAGCCTGGCGCTGTTGGGAGTCGACGCGGTCGACCTGTATCTCATCCACTGGCCGGTTCCGGCCGAGGACGATTATGTCGAGGCCTGGCAAAGCCTGATCGCATTGCGTGAGGCGGGCAAGGCCAGGTCGATCGGCGTGTCGAACTTCCTGCCCGAACATCTCGACCGGATCATCGAGGCGACGGGTGTGGTGCCCGCCGTCAATCAGATCGAGCTGCATCCCCGGTTCCAGCAGCGCGAGGCGCGCGAATATCATGCGGCGAAGGGCATCGTGACCCAGAGCTGGAGCCCGCTGGGCCAGGGCGGCGAACTGCTGAAGGCGCCTGCGATCGCTGCGATCGCGGACAAGCATGGTCGCTCGGCGGCGCAGGTCGTGCTGGCCTGGCATCTGGCGCATGGCCTGTCGGTCATCCCCAAGGCGGCGGATGCGGCGCATATGGCGGACAATTTCGCCGCGATCGGACTGACGCTGGACGCCGAGGATATGGCGGCGATCGATGCGCTGGACGATGAGGACGGCCGGATCGGGCCGGACCCGAGGACGATGTGACGGACGGCGCCGCAATCTGCCCACTCAGGCGCCCCGCATCGGAATGTTGATTGACATCAACTTTCATATGAACATATTAGAACGCGTTCATATGTTGATATTTGCATGACACCGGATGAAGGGGCGTTGCTCGCCGATGTGTTTCGTCTTCTCGGCGAACCCAATCGGCTGAGGCTTGTGGTCGCGTGTCTGGACGGGCCGCGTACCGTGAGCGAGCTGACGCAGGAGGTAGGCGTGAGCCAGAGCCTGGTTTCGCAGCATCTGCGATTGCTGCGCGCCGGGCGTCTGCTCAAGCAGAGCCGGCAGGGACGCAACGTCCTTTACGAGCTGCCCGACTGCCATATCCGCACCATGCTGACCAACATGATGGACCATGTGCTCGAACCTGAATCCGTAGATGAGGAGTGATTCCAATGGCCGTCACCGTCGATCAAGTGAAGTGTGCGTGCGCCGACTGCGTCTGCATCGTCAGCGTCAACAATGCCATCGAGGCCGAGGGCCGCAGCTTCTGCAGCGATGCCTGCGCCCAGCATCATGAGGGCGGCAATGGCTGCGACCACGCCGGTTGCACCTGCCACGGCTGATTGTTCGACGGGACCGGGTGTCTCTGGCACCCGGCCTCTGTCGTGAAAAGTGGTTGCGGTACCACTCAACAATGTACCCCGCGCTACGGAAGCGCTGACGCCGCCAGCTTCAAGTCCTCCACGAACCGCGCATATTCGACTTTCTTCGCCTCCGGATCGGGCAGGCGGAGCAGGAAGCTGGGGTGCACCGTGATGAACGCGGTGCCGCCATCGGGCAGGGTCAGCGCCCTGCCTCGCTCCCGCCCGATCGTCATCACCTTGCCGAACAGCGATCGCGCCGCCGTCGCCCCCAGCGCGACCGTCACCTGTGGCTGGATCAGCAGGCGTTCCTGCTCCACCCACCAGCGACAGGCCTGGATTTCGCCCGCATTGGGCGAGCTATGGATACGACGCTTGCCGCGCGGTTCGAATTTGAAATGCTTGACGGCGTTGGTGACATAAGCCCTCGCACGATCGATTCCGGCTTCCGCCACCGCGCGGTCGAAGACCTGTCCGGCCGGGCCGACAAAGGGATAGCCCGCCAGATCCTCCTGGTCGCCCGGCTGCTCGCCGACGAACATCAGCGCGGCGTCCACCGGGCCTTCGCCGAACACCGTCTGCGTTGCGGGCGCATAGAGCGGGCAGCGGGTGCAGCCCATCGCCTCGTCGCGGAGGGCCGCCCAAGCCGCTTGCGCATTGCCGCCGCGCCCCGAACGGACATCCACCTTGGCCGTGTCGATCATGCCCGTCTCCCGTGCCTGCGCGCCTGCGATCAGTTGCGGGACCAACGCGGTTTCCGGCATGTTTTTCCAGTATTTGCGCGGCATCTCCTTCAACATCGCGCCGATCTTCACGCGCGCGGGGTTGAAGATGCTGGCATAATAGGTCTTCCACACCGCCTCGGTCGGATCGCCCTCGGGCGCGTCGGCCTTGCTGGCACCCGGTCCTTCGGCAAGTGTCTTGCCGTCCCAATGGAGCGACACCTCGGGTGTCAGGATCGACCAGCGCATCGTGGTGAAGCGGTTGACGAAGAACGCCGCATTGGCCCGGACGATATGATGCTCCGGTTCGAACCAGGCGACATAGCGCGGGCCGTCGTCATCCTCGGTCTCGCGGAAGCGCAGGAACGCCCGCATCTTGTGAATGTCGCGGCGCACCGCCTTGGCTAGTCGGTCGAGACGACGGACCAGCGGATCGGCCTGATCCTCGATCAGCCGAGGCTGCCGCCGCAGTCGGTCGAGCGCGGTGTGAAGCAGCGCGAAACGTTCCTGGTCGTTGGACAGGATCACGCTGCGCGCAAGGTCGAGAAAACCGCGCGAGACGGTGAAGCGCGGGGCGGGGGTGGTCGGACTGTCGTCGGCCACCGAGCCGAACAGATCGGCAGGTTGATCGCCGACCTGCCATACGACCTGATCGGGCGGCACGCTGTCGGCGATCAGCCCGCGTGCCGCTTCACGCCAGGCGTCGAAGTCATCGGGCGCGGGCAGGGTTATGATGCGCATGGAAAGATCCCTATTCCTCCCCCGTAAGGGGAGGGGAACCATGCGCAGCATGGTGGAAGGGTGTTACCGCTTGAAAAGGTACGCTTTGCTCGCGACCCGGAACACCCCTCCGTCTGACCTGCGGCCTGCCACCTCCCCTTGCAGGGGAGGAATTCAATGGCATCCGGTATCAATCGCGTTCGTCTCCGCCGGGCGGGTTGGCCTTGGCCTCCTTCGCCTCGATGGGTTTGCGGGTTTCATAAATCTCCGCCAGTTTCTGCTCGGTCGCGTCGTCGAGCTCCTTCTCGGCGGCAGGGAACATCTCTTCCTCTTCCTCGTCGATATGATGTTCATAGCGATGACGCATGTGGAAGAATTTGGATTCCCATTCGTCCGAGGCGAAGTCGAGGTCCATCATCTCGCCGAGCAGATCGTCGATCTCCTTATGCTCGGACACCGAATGGCGGGCATCGTCGCGCAGTTCGGGTTCGCCCAGCATGGTGGCGTAGAGCGATTCCTCCTCAGCGGCCGCGTGGCTCTGAATCTCGATACGAAAGGTCTCGAACAGCTTCTTGCGCTTGGCCCCGTCGCCCTTCAGCTCGGCCAGTTCCTTGAGCATTTCGCGCTGTTTGTCGTGATCGCGCTTCAGATCGGCATAGATGTCTGCGGTCGCCATGATCCTGTCTCCTTCGCGCATCCAACACCGAAGCGCGGCGGTCGTTTCACCCGCGAATCACTCTCACTCAGCCGAAAAGTTCGAGCTGTTTGACCTGCGGCTTGACCAGCGGCCGGAGGTCCGCCTGCTCGGCCAGCGCGACGGGCCACCAGTCCTCCGCGATCAGGAAAGGCCGCAATTTGGCGATCGACACGGTCAGCCGCGCGATATCCTCCAGCCGCAATCGCCGCCATTTGCGGCTGGCGATGATCCGGTCCACCGCCTTCACCCCGAGACCCGGCACGCGGAGCAGCATTTCGCGCGGCGCGCGGTTCACATCGACCGGGAAATGCTGACGGAATTTGAGCGCCCAAGCGAGCTTGGGATCGATGTCGAGCGGCAGCATTCCCGTCGCCTCATCGGCGGCGGCGGCCACTTCGCGCGGCTGATAGTCGTAGAAGCGCATGAGCCAGTCGGACTGGTAAAGCCGGTGCTCGCGCATCAGGGGCGGCCGTTGCAGCGGCAATACGGCCGACGCATCGGGGATCGGACTGAACGCCGAATAATAGACGCGACGCAGGCGGAAACGGTCATAGAGCGTCGCCGCGCGCCCGACGATGTCGCGGTCGGTCGCGGCGTCCGCACCAACGATCATCTGGGTGGACTGGCCGGCGGGGGCGAAGCCGGGGGCGGACTTGTACTTCTTCGCCGCATCCTGCCGATCGTCGATCGCGGTCTTCACCTCCGCCATCGCGCCTTCGATCCGGGCGGCGTCCTTTTCGGGCGCGAGCCGCTTCAGCCCGCCGACCGTGGGCAATTCGACATTGATCGACACGCGATCGGCATGAACGCCCGCCAGCCGCACCAATTCGGGATCGGCATCGGGGATCGTCTTCAGATGGATATAGCCACGAAAGCCATGATCCTCCCGCAGGGCCCGCGCGACCTCGACGATCTGCTCCATCGTATAGTTGGACGATTTGATGATGCCCGAGGAGAGGAACAGCCCCTCGATATAATTGCGCCGGTAAAAGGCGAGGGTGAGGTTCACCACCTCCTGCGCGGTGAAGCGCGCGCGGCGGACGTTGGACGACTTGCGATTGATGCAATAATGGCAGTCGAAGATGCAGCTATTGGTCAGCAGGATCTTCAACAGCGAGATGCATCGGCCATCGGGCGCATAGGCGTGGCAAATGCCCATCCCTTCGGTCGAGCCGATCCCCTTGCCGTCGCGGCTGTCGCGCTTGGACGTGCCCGAAGACGCGCAGGAGGCGTCATATTTTGCGGCGTCCGCCAGGATCGCCAGCTTCTCACGAGTGTCGAGTTGCGCCATTTGTTCGATATACGTTCTTGGCATGTCGTGAACAAGACGAACGCGGCCGGTCATCGTCCGTACAGCCCGACTGGTCCAGACATATTCGCTCCGGGAGGAGATGGGCGATGCACAAGGTAATGATCGGGCTGGCGTTATGCGGAATGACGGCCCCGCTGGCCGCGCAGACGGTGGCGAGCCACGCCAAGACGGCGGATTATGAATTCGCCTATCGTTACCCCGCCGCCGTCGCGCGCATCCCCGCCTTGAAGCGCACGCTCGATGGCGAAGCGGCCAATCTCCGACGGAAAACGGCGCACGACGCCGCATCGGATCGGCGCGAGGCCAAGGCTTCCGGCTTTCCGTTCCGGCCCTATTCCTATGAAAAGACGTGGAAGGTCGTGACCGACACGCCGCGTTTCCTCAGCCTGTCGAGCGACAGCTATGACTATACGGGCGGGGCGCATGGGCAGCCTGCTTCGTCGGCGCTGCTCTGGGACAAGGCGGCGGGGCGGCGGTTGGACACCAAGGCGGTTTTCGTCTCGCTCGCCGCGCTGCAAAGCGCGACGCGGATCGATTATTGCGCGCGTCTTCGGATCGAACAGCGGCGGCGCAATCAGGGCGAGGGCTCTTCGATGAATGTCTGTCCGCCGGTCAAGGATCTGACCATATTGCTGGGATCGACCAACGGCCGCGCGATCGACCGCATCGGATTGCTTGCCGACCCTTATGTCGCGGGCTCCTATGCCGAGGGCAGCTATGAGGTGACGTTGCCGGTCACGCGGGCGATCGCCGGGGCGGTGAAGCCCGCCTATCGCGCAGCCTTCGCCCTGGGGCGTTAACGGGAAAGCCAGGTCGCGGCGCGCAAGAGGGGTGCATCGGACCGCCTTCTCTCTATTATCTCGTCCCGACGCCATGAGGGGAGACGAAGTCGTGATGGCTGAGGAGCGGAAGGATCGCTGGGCCGGACAATGCCATTGCGGTGCGGTCCGTTTCGAGGCGACGCTCAGCGACGGCCTCAATAGCGTGCGGCGCTGCAATTGCTCCTATTGCCGGATGCGGGGTGCCGTGGTCGTCTCCGCCGAAATGGGCGGCATCACGATCCTAGGCGGGGAGGATCGCCTGACGCGCTATCGGTTCAATACGGGCGTGGCCGAACATTTCTTCTGTTCGATCTGCGGCATCTACACCCATCATCAAAGGCGATCCAATCGCGATCAATATGGCGTCAACGTCGCCTGTCTGGACGGCCTGTCCCCCTTTGATTTCGCCGAAGTGCCGGTCAATGACGGCATCAATCACCCCAGCGACACCCATGCGCCGGCAAGGCTGACCGGGGTGCTTCGCTTCGTTCCTGCCGAGCAGCCATAGGGATCGGGCTTGGCAAGAGATGGAACGGGAGTAGGATTTGGCCGACAGCGAAGGGGGAATGATGGAAATACGGCAGGACGATCCGAGCGCGCCTTATGTCGCGGACCTGCTCGCGCTGCACCTGCGCGAGTTGCGAGGGGAAATGGCCGAATATTCCTTCGCGCTCGACGCGTCGGGCTTGTCGGCGCCAGACGTGACCTTCTGGACGGTGTGGGAAGGGGAAACCCTGATGGGCTTCGGCGCCCTGAAGCAGCTAGCGCCGGATCATGGCGAGGTGAAGTCGATGCGGGCCGCGCCGGCGGCACGGCGCAGGGGCGTGGGACGACGGGTGCTGACGCATATCATTGAACAGGCACGGCAACGCGGCTATGCGCGCCTGAGCCTCGAAACCGGGACGGCGCCGTTTTATGCGCCCGCCATCGCGCTGTACGGCAGCGCGGGGTTCGTGGCATGCGAAGCGTTTGCGGACTATTCGCCCAGCCCGCATAACCAGTTCTTCCGTCTCGACCTGGCGGCTTAGGATCGACCCTGTCGCCGCCCGCGACCCTTGGTCATCGGGTCGGGCTTTTTCGGGGGCACCCAGCCATCGGGGCGCTCGGGGCGGGACTGGCTGGTGCCCAGGCCCATGGCGCCCGGCTGTTGCCGGGTGAGGCCGCTGGTGTCGACGCTCATATCCTCCGCCCCGCCGCGCAACAGGTTGATGCGGTCGCGCAAGGCCCGCGCCTCCTCGAAATCGAGGCGTTCGGCGGCCGCCTCCATCTGGTGGCGCAGGTCTTCGATGGTGGGGCCGGTCATGCCGGGATCAACGCGTCAGGCGGCGATCCGTGCCGCCTCGGTCTGCGCGATCCAGCCGCCGCCGAGCACCCGGTCGCCGTCATAGAGCACCGCCGCCTGCCCCGGCGACACGCCATATTCGGGTGTGTCGAAGACCAGGCGGTCGCCGACCATCCGCGCCGGAACAGGCTTGGCCATGGAGCGGACCTTGGCGAGGAGCGGACCGTCGAGCGGGCCCAGCACGTTCATGCCCGTCAGCCGGGCCGCCTCGACCGCCAGCGCACTGCGCGGGCCGACGACGACGCGCCTGGTGTCGGGCTCCAGCCGGACGACATATAGCGGTTCGGGGCTGCCGCCGATTTCCAGCCCGCGCCGCTGGCCGACCGTATAGTGGATCAGGCCGCGATGCTCGCCCAGCTTCGCGCCCGCCAGATCGACGATGTCGCCGCGCGTATCCGATTCCGGACGCAATTTCTTCACCAGCCCCGCATAGTCGCCATCGGGGACGAAGCAGATGTCCTGGCTATCGGGCTTGGCCGCGACGCCAAGACCCAGTTCGGCGGCGATTTCCCGCACGCGGGACTTGGGCAGCGCCCCCAGCGGGAAGCGTAGAAAGTCGAGCTGGCCTTGCGTCGTCGCGAACAGGAAATAGCTCTGGTCGCGTGCCGGATCGGCCCCGCGATGCAGCTCTGCACCGTTCACCCCCGCGACGCGCCGGACATAATGGCCCGTCGCCAGGCAATCCGCGCCCAGATCGCGCGCCAGCTTCAGCAGATCGGTGAATTTCGGCCCCATATTGCACTGGACGCACGGGATCGGCGTCCGCCCGGCCAGATACTCGTCGGCGAAGCGATCGACGACCTGGGTGCGGAAACTGTCCTCATGGTCGAAGACATAGTGTGCGATGCCCAGCCTGTCGCAGACCGCGCGCGCGTCGCGAATGTCGCGGCCGGCGCAGCAGGCACCCGCGCGGCCGACCGCCTCACCATGGTCATAGAGTTGCAGGGTCACGCCGATGGTTTCGGCCCCCGTCGCATGGGCCAGCGCGGCGACGACCGAGCTGTCCACGCCGCCCGACATCGCCACCACGATCCGACGGGCCCGGGGATCGCCCCCAAGCTGAAAATCCACCATCTGCTCCATGCACGCCCCATACGCTTTTCCCGCCACGGTTGCAAAGCAGGCGCCTCTGTTCAGGGGCATGCGGATCGGGTCGGGGCCCAAGAAAAGTGCGAAAACCCCAGCACCCTTTACCCGGCTTTCATATCCGTCCGATAACAGGGCGGTTCACGATCGGGATGGATTGCGCTTTTGGACCTGAGCTTCAACCGCTTTGACCGGGATGCCGAACTGACGGTGCTGCCGCCCGATCTGGCGGTGCTGATGGTCGGTGCGACGGCTCGGCAGGCTGCCAGCCGCACGGCGGCGGTGCAGGCGGGCTTCGTCCGTGCCGCCCCCGATCCGGCGCTGTTCGCGCCGCTCGATGGCGCGTTCAACGGCCCGATGGCGCGATATCTGGCCCGGTGGGGAAAGAATGAATAAACCGTTAACCTTTCGGATTTAAGAGATGTTGAAGGGCCTGCGTCAGGACGTCCCTTACAGACGACATGGGGTAGGGAGCCCCAAAGAGGTTGTATGATGATCGAGAATCAGAAGATTCGGCCTGCCAAGGTAATCGGGCCGCTCGGCGAACCGCTGACACTCGAATCGCTTCCCCCGCCCAGCACGACCCGCTGGGTGGTCCGTCGCAAGGCGGAGGTGGTCGCGGCGGTGAATGGCGGACTGCTCTCGGTCGACGAGGTTTGCGAACGCTATGGCCTGACGGTCGAGGAATTCGCCGGGTGGCAGCGCGCCATCGATCGGTCGGGCATGCCCGGCCTGCGGGTGACCCGCATCCAGCATTATCGCTCGCTCTACGAACGCCAGCAGAAATATTGACATCCAAATCGTTTGCGAAATCAGTTCATCGAATTGACGGTACGGGGACGGAACAATAACCGCCATTCGCACGTCTTTCCCCCGTGTCCCGCTCGCGGGCCCAACGGAGGGAAAGACAATGGGTATTATCCTGTGGCTTATCATCGGTGGTGTCATCGGCTGGCTGGCCAGCATCATCATGCGTACTGACGCCCAGCAGGGCATCTTCCTGAACATCGTCGTCGGCATCATCGGCGCGTTCATCGGCGGCCTGATCTTTGCCGGTGGCTCGATCAACAACGCTGGTCTGTCGCTCTATTCGTTCCTCGTTTCGCTGCTGGGCGCCGTCGTCCTGCTGGCGATCGTGAACCTCGTTCGTCGCGGTCGGGTGCGCTAAGCACTCATACGCTCCGAGCGGAAACAAAGAGGCCGTCCGGGATGCCGGGCGGCCTCTTTTGTATGTCGGGTATGGCGAATGTCCGGGCCCGACCAGGGGCGGGCGTCGCCCCCCCCCGCCGTTGGGCGAAGGGGGCGCGCGATCAGTTCAGCAGGAAGCGGACCGAGACATTGACCGTCACGTCCCGCTCGCCCGGTGCGATGCTGGTCTTGGCCGAGGCGTCGGCGGCCATCGCACGCGCCATCATCATCGGCCGCTCCGGACCACCTGCATCCGCGCCGTTTTCGGTGATCGACACGATCCGGGCGACGCGCATTCCCGCCGCCTTGGCATAAAGCTCGGCCCGGGCGCGCGCCTTGGCGACGGCATCGGTCCGCGCCTCGTCCACCGCCGCATCGGGCTTGTCGATCGACAGGTTGGGGCCGTCAATCTGGTTCGCGCCCTGCGCCACCAGCGCATCCAGCACCGTGCCGGACTTTGCGACATCGCGGAACCGGATGCTCAGCGTGTTGGTCGCCTGGTATCCGGTGATGGTCGGCGGGACATTCTCGCCATAGCGATATTGCGGCTGGAGCTGGACGGTCGCGGTCTGGATGTCGCGGTCGGCGACGCCCGCCCGCCTCACCGCCGCCAGCACGCGCGCCATGCGCTGGGCATTGTCGGTCAGCGCGGCGGCCGCCGTCGCACCCTGGCTGACCACGCCCGCGCGGATCGTCGCCAGGTCGGGCACGCGCGTCGTGCGCCCCTCCGCCGAGACGTCGAGCACGGTGCCGGCCGCCGGAACCAGCGGCTCGACCGTGGTCGGCGCGGGTAGCGATTGGGCGGCGACGCCCGACGCGACCGCGATCGGGGCCAGTGCGGCGGTGAACAGGAAAAATTTCATCATCAACTCCCTTTGATGCTGCCGAGCCTTTGGCCGACCACGCCGAAACGTGCGATGAACGCGCCCGCCGCATCTTAGAGCCGCCTTAATCTTCCAATAGGCAAAGTCCCTTGAGCATGGTGATGTATTTCTATAATACAGCCGTGAATTGGGCGCATCTGCGGCGTGGGCCACGACATTAGGATGCGGATCGGGGATCGATGACGAACATGAATTACGAAACGGGGGCGATCGGCGGCGGCAGCCACATGGCACTGGAAGGCCCCGCACCCGCGCGGCGCCGTTGGATTCCGGTCGTGGTGGTGCTGGTCCTCGTGGCGCTGCTGGGTTGGTATCTGCTGGCCGGCAAGAAGCATGATTCGCCGGCGGGCGCGTCCGCGAGCACGCAGATTCCCAACATCACCGTCGTCGTCCCCGGACAGCAGACGGTCAGCCGCGTCGTCTCCGCGACCGGGACGCTGGCCGCGCGGCGGGAAATGCCGGTCGGCGTCGCAGGCGAGGGGGGCATGATCACCCGCGTCCTGGTCGAACCGGGCCAGTGGGTTCGCGCGGGACAGGTGCTGGCGACGGTCGATCGCTCGGTGCAGACCCAGACCGCGTCGGCGCTCAATGCCCAGGTCGCGGTGGCGCAGTCGGATCAGCAGATCGCGCAGGCCGAGCTCGACCGCGCGCAGCAACTGGTCGATCGCGGCTTCATCTCCAAGGCCGATCTTCAGCGCCGGGCTGCGACCCGCGATGCCGCCGCCGCCCGCGTCCGCGCGGCGCAGGCGACGTATAAGGAAGCGCAGGCGCGCAACGGCCGCCTCGACATTCGCGCTCCCGCCGAGGGACTGATCCTGACCCGCGCCGCCGAACCGGGGCAGATCGTCAGCTCGGGCTCGGGCGTGTTGTTCCGCATGGCGATGGGTGGCCAGATGGAGTTGCGGGCGCAACTTGCCGAATCGGACTTGGTCGGCCTGAATGTCGGCGCGCCCGCCACCGTCACCCCGGTTGGCGGCGACAAGAGCTTCAACGGCGAGGTGTGGCAGGTGTCGCCGGTCATCGACCCGCAGACGCGTCAGGGCGTTGCGCGCATCGCGCTGGCCTATAGTCCCGAACTGCGTCCGGGCGGCTTCGCCTCCGCCACGATCCGCGGCGGCGCGGGGCGTGCGCCGGTGCTGCCGGACTCGGCGATCCAGAGCGACGACAAGGGCAGTTTCGTGTATATCGTCGGCTCCGACAACAAGGTCGCGCGCCGCAACATCAAGATCGGGCAGGTATCGGACGATGGCGTGACCATCGCATCGGGCCTGAACGGCGACGAGCGGGTGGTGCGTTCGGCGGGTGGCTTCCTGGCGGCTGGCCAGCTGGTCCGTCCGATTCTCGCAGGCCGGGAGGCCAAGTGACATGAGTTTCCGCAACATCTCCGCCTGGGCGATCCGGAACCCGGTTCCGCCGATCGTCCTGTTCGTCGCGCTGACGCTGGCGGGGATCGTCAGCTTCATGCGGATGGACGTGAACAACGATCCCGACATCGATTTCCCGATCGTCGTGGTCGTCGTGAACCAGCCGGGTGCGGCACCGACCGAACTGGAGACGCAGGTCACCCAGCGGGTCGAGGCGGCGTTGCGGAACCTGCAGGGCGTCGACCAGATCACCTCGACCGTGACCGAGGGCACGTCGCAGACCCTGGTCCAGCTCGACATCGGCACGCCGATTGATCGCGCGGTCAGCGATGCGCGCGACGCGATCACCCAGATCCGCTCGATGCTGCCCGACGGCATTCTCGAGCCGCAGGTGATCCGCGTCGATTCGACCGACAACGATCTAGCCAGCTATTCGGCGGTGGCGTCCAACATGACGCCCGAACAGCTCAGCTGGTATATCGACAACAACGTCACCAAAGAGCTGCTGTCGGTCCCCGGCCTTTCCAAGGTCATCCGCAACGGCGGCGTGACTCGCGAAATCCGCGTCATCCTCGACCCTCTGAAGTTGCAGGCACAGGGCCTGACCGCCAGCGAGGTCAATGCGCAGCTTCGCATGACCAACCTGAACGCCGCCGGTGGCCGGGCCGAGATTGCGGGCACCGAGCAGGCGGTCCGCGTGCTGGGCAATGCGCGCAACGCCTATGACCTGGGCCAGACCCAGATCAACGTGCGCGGCGGACGCACGGTGCGGCTGGCCGATATCGCCACGGTCCGCGATCTCTATGCCGAGCAGCGTTCGCAGGCGGCGGTCGACGGGCGGCAGGTCATCAGCTTCGACTTTCAGCGCGCCAAGGGCGCCTCGGACGTCAGCGTCTATAACGGGGCAGTCGAGAAGCTGAAGGGACTGGAAAAGCGCAATCCGGAGGTGAAGTTCGTCCTCCGCTCGAACAGCGTCAAATATACCGAACAGCAATATGAAAGCGCCATCCATGCGATGATCGAGGGCGCGGTGCTGGCGGTGATCGTCGTCTTCCTGTTCCTGCGCGACTGGCGCGCGACGGTGATCTCGGCGCTGGCCATTCCGCTGTCGGCGATCCCGACCTTCTGGGTCATGGACCTGATGAACTTCACGCTCAACCAGATGACGCTGCTGGCGCTCAGCCTGGTGGCGGGCGTGCTGGTCGATGACGCGATCGTGGAGATCGAGAATATCGTGCGCCACATGCGCATGGGCAAATCCGCCTATCAGGCGTCGATCGACGCGGCGGACGAGATCGGCCTTGCCGTGCTGGGCACCACCATGGCGATCGTCGCGGTGTTCCTGCCCGTGTCGATCATGCCGGGCGTGCCGGGCCAGTATTTCAAGAATTTCGGCCTGACCGTCGTCGTTTCGGTGCTGATGAGCCTGGCGGTGGCGCGCATGATCACGCCGATGATCGCCGCCTATTTCCTGAAATCCGCCGGCCATGCCAGCCATGGCGAAGGTCGGCTGATGGACGCCTATATGGCGACGCTTCGCTGGTCGCTGCGCTATGATCGGCCCACGGATGGGGTGCGGCGTGGGGTCTTCCGACGGTTCTTCGGGCGGTTCCGCGACCATCGCCTGTGGGTGATCGGCATCGGCGTGCTCGCCTTCGTGCTGACCGTCGCGATGTTCGCGATCATCCCCAAGACGTTCCAGCCGCCGCAGGACAATGACCAGGCGGTCGCCAAAATCGAGATGGTGCCCGGCACGACGCTGGCCCAGACCGATCAGGTGGTGAAGCGGGTCGCGCAATTCCTGCGCAAGCAGCCCGATGTCGAATCGGTCTATTCGCGCACCGGCGTCGGCAATGGCCGGGTGGTCGCGACGTTGAAGGAGGATCGCTCGATGAAGAGCACCGACTTCGAACGCTCGCTCGCTCCCGAACTGGCGGCGATCCCCGATGCGCGCGTGTCGTTCCAGTCGCAATTCGGCTGGGGATCGAGCGGCCGCGACCTGACCATCACCCTGGGCGGCGACGACCCCGCCGTGCTGCGCGATACCGCCAACAAGATCGTCGAGCAGATGGGGACCGTGCCCGGCCTGGTCGCGCCGCGTATCGTCGGCAATCTCGACCGGCCGGAGATCGTCATCCGCCCGCGCCTCGACCTCGCGGCCAATCTGGGCGTGACGACGCAGGCGCTGTCGAGCGCGATCCGCATCGCGACGCTGGGCGACATCGACCAGAATTCGGCCCGCTTCTCGCTGTCGGATCGTCAGGTGCCGATCCGCGTCGCGCTGGACCAGAATGCCCGCGCGCGGCTTTCGACCATCCAGAACCTGCCGGTGCAGACCCAGACCGGCGGCTCGGTGCCCCTGAGCGTGGTCGCCGACATCGGACTGGGCGCGGGGCCGACCCAGATCGACCGCGTGAACCAGCGGCGTCAGGTGACGGTGGGCGCCGACCTGGCCAAGGGGGTCATCAGCGGCGACGCGATGAAGAAGGTCCATGACCTGCCGATCATGAAGAATCTGCCGATGGGGGTCAGCGAAATGGTGCTGGGCCAGGCCAAGATGCAGAACGAGATGATGACCAACTTCTTCACGGCGATCATCTCGGCGATCTTCATGGTCTTCGCGGTGCTGGTCCTGCTCTATCGCCGCTTCCTGCCGCCCTTCGTCAACATGGCCTCGCTGCTGCTCGCGCCGCTGGGCGGGTTGCTGGCGCTGTACTTCACCGGCAATCCGCTCTCGCTGCCGGTCTATATCGGCCTGTTGATGCTGTTGGGCATCGTCGCCAAGAACTCGATCCTGCTGATCGACTTCGCGCTGGAGGAGATCGCCAAGGGCGTGCCGGTGCGCGACGCGGTGCTGGATGCGGGCCACAAGCGCGCGCAGCCGATCGTGATGACCACGGTCGCGATGGTCGCAGGCATGATCCCCACCGCTTTGTCGCTGGGTGGCGACGGATCCTGGCGCAGCCCGATGGGCGTGACGGTGATCGGCGGTCTGGCGCTGTCGACCATCCTGACCCTGCTGATCGTACCTGCGGCATTCAGCCTGGCAGTGGGAGTCGAGCGCTGGATCGGTCCGCGCCTCGGCAAGCGCCTGCTGACCTACAAGCCCGGCGACGAACTGGGCGGCGGGCCGGTGATCGAGGGACCGGCTGGCGGCCCCGCATTGCCGCCTGCGACGGGCAAGCTGGGCTACGGCCCGGCCGAGTGACGGGCGCTTTCCTCCCCTAGAAGGGGAGGTGGCACGCCGCAGGCCCGGCGGAGGGGTGTCGCGTTGTCGAGGGGGGAACACCCCTCAGGCGCGCAACGCGCGCCACCTCTCCTCGCAGGGAAGGAATGGAGAGCGGCCCCGTTTCGTTACGCCTAGGAAAGATTCCCCTTGAACAAACCCGCCGCTCGCGGATTGTTCTGATTGATGGAAGTCGCGATGCGATCGGGGGGTAGCCAGACCGTTCCACCCGCCCTGCGGAAGATGCGGGTCGTGGCCACCGGGCTGCTCGTCGCTATGGCGGCGCTCTATCTGGTATCGCGGGCGATGCAGCCGATGCATCCGGCCTGGGGTTTCGTCCGCGCCTTTGCCGAGGCGGCGATGGTCGGTGGACTGGCCGACTGGTTCGCCGTCACCGCGCTGTTCCGCCATCCGCTGGGGCTGCCCATCCCGCATACGGCGATCGTGCCGCGCAACAAGGATCGTATCGGTGACACGCTCGCCAATTTCCTGCGCACCAATTTCCTGATCCCCCGCGTCGTCGCGCGGCGCATGAACCGGCTGGACGTGGCGGGCGCGGCGGGGCGCTGGCTGGCGCAGCCGCCGCAGGAGGGCGGGCGCATCCGGCGCGGCGCGTCGCGGCTATTCGCCGAAATGTTGACCGCCTTCGATCCCCAAAGGCTGGGCGGCATGGTCAAGGCGGGGATCGGTTCCCGGCTCCGTGCGACCGAGGTGTCGCCGATCCTGGGACAGTTGCTCAAGGCCACCATCGCCGAGGGGCGGCATCTGCCGCTGCTCGACTCGGTGCTGCGCTGGGCAGCGAGCGCGCTGGAGGCGAATGAGCCGATCGTCCGGGCGATGGTGCATGAACGCGCCGGGGCGATCCTGCGCTGGACCGGGCTGGACGAGACGCTGGCCGACAAGCTGATCGACGGACTGCACAAGCTGCTCCACGATGTCGCCGAGGACCGCGAGCATCCGCTGCGCCTGAAGATCGAGGAAGGTCTCGATCGGCTCGCCTGGGACCTGCAATATGATCCGGACACGCGCGCGCGGGTGGAGTCGATGAAGAACGACCTGATCGCGAATCCGGCGATGCAGCGATGGCTTGACGGACTATGGGAACAGGCGCGCGAGGCGCTGCTCCGCATGGCACGCGATCCGCAGGCGGTGACCGCCGGGCGGCTGGGCGATACGCTGCGCCAACTGGGACAGACGCTTCAGGGCGACCCGCGACTGGCGGCGACGATCAACCGTTTCGTGCGCCGCGCGGTGGTGGGCGTCGCGGCCGATTATGGCGACGGCATCGTCCGGCTGGTGTCGGAGACGGTGCGCGGATGGGATGCGGACACGGTCACCTCGCGGTTGGAGAATGCGGTGGGCCGCGACCTGCAATATATCCGGATCAACGGGACGCTGGTCGGCGGCAGCGTCGGCCTGGTCCTTCACGCCGTGGACAGGTTGCTTTGAAAACGTCACGCAAACGTCTAATTACCGGTCGAGGTCGATTCGTCGTTCCCACGAAGCGCCTTGTCGATACCTTCGCTTTCGCTCAAAGAGGCAGGTGATGAACGCCAAGGCCGATTATCAGCTGGATCCGGCGAACGGTGGCGCGATGCGCTTTACCGGCAGCCTATCGCTGGCGACGCTGGGCGACCTGCCGGAACGGCTCGACCGCGAGAAGGCACCCGTCCAGCGGCTCGACCTGTCGCAGGTCGAGCGGATCGACACGGTCGGCGCCTGGCTGGTCCACCGCTTCGCCGCGCGCAACAATGCGCGGATCGACGGGCTGGATGAGGATCAGCGCCATCTGCTCGACAAGGTGGTCGAGGCGGATCAACCCGTGGCGATGCGGCCCCATGCGATCAGCCCCTTTACCCGCGTGGCGGGGGAGGTGGGCGACGCGGTCGTCGCCGCGTTCAAGACGTTGTACGGCCTGCTCGGCTTCATGGGGGCGACGGTGCTGGCCGCGCTGGCCGTGATCCGCCATCCGCGTCGTTTCCGCTTCAATGCGGTGGTGCATGAATTCGAGACAGTCGGCGTCACCGCGCTGGCGATCGTCGGGTTGATGAGCTTCCTGATCGGGATCGTCATCGCGCAACAGGGCGCGGTACAGCTTCGCCAATTCGGCGCGGAGGTGTTCACGATCAATCTGGTCGGTCGCCTGACGCTTCGCGAACTGGGCGTGCTGATGACCGCGATCATGGTCGCGGGCCGCTCCGGCTCGGCCTTTGCGGCGCAACTCGGCACGATGAAGCTGACCGAGGAAATCGACGCGATGCGCGTCATCGGCGTGTCGCCGATGGAGGCCTTGGTGCTGCCGCGCACGCTGGCGGCGGTCACGTTGATGCCACTGCTCGGTTTCTATTCGTCGCTGATCGCGATGATCGGCGGATGCTTTCTGGCGGCGGTGTCGCTGGGTATTCCCCCGATCACCTTCATCGCCCGCATTCGCGAGGTGGTGCCGATCACCGACCTGTATGTGGGATTGATCAAGGCGCCGGTTTTCGGCGCGATCATCGCGATCGCGGGCTGTTTCCAGGGGATGCAGGTCAAGTCCGACGCCGAGCAGGTCGGCCTGCGCACCACGGCGGCGGTGGTGCAGGCGATCTTCCTGGTGATCGTGCTCGACGCGTTCTTCGCGGTGTTTTTCACCTGGATCGGATGGGATTGATGGCCGAACAGGACGAACATCTGATCAGGGTCCGGGGCCTGCGCAACAGCTTTGGCGAGCAGGTGATTCACGACGGGCTCGACCTGGACGTGCGCAAGGGCGAGATTCTGGGCGTGGTCGGCGGATCGGGCACCGGCAAGTCGGTGCTGATGCGCACGATCATCGGCCTCCAGACCCCCGATGCGGGCGACATCACCGTGTTCGGCGAGCCGACCATCGGGCGCGAAGCGACCGAGGCGGTCGATGTGCGCAAGCGCTGGGGCGTGTTGTTCCAGGGCGGCGCTTTGTTCTCGACGCTGACCGTGGCAGAGAATGTCGCGGTGCCGTTGCGCGAATTCTACCGCGACCTGCCCCAGGCGCTGATGGATGAGATCGCGTCCTACAAGGTCGTGATGACCGGCCTTCCGGCCGATGCCGGGCCCAAATATCCGGCCGAACTGTCGGGCGGCATGAAGAAGCGCGCCGGTCTGGCGCGGGCGCTGGCGCTCGATCCCGAACTGCTCTTCCTCGACGAGCCGACCGCGGGGCTCGACCCGATCGGCGCGGCAGCGTTCGACCAGTTGATCGCGTCGCTCCAGAAGACGCTGGGGCTGACCGTCTTCCTCATCACCCATGACCTCGATACGCTCTATGCGATCTGCGACCGGGTGGCGGTGCTGGCGGACAAGAAGGTGATCGCGGTCGGGACGATCGACGAGCTGATCGCGCTCGACCATCCGTGGATCGAGGAATATTTCAAGGGGCCCCGCGGGCGTGCCGCGATCGCCGCCAAGGATGAAGTGGCCGACATCCGGCCCCGTTCGGCGGACACCGACGCCGCGCGCCATCCGACCGAAGTCGAAGCCCATATCACCGGCCAGCATTCGCAGGGGAGTGAGGCCGATGCCCATGCGAGAGGCGAACCAGGGACACGCTGATGGAAACTCGTTCGAACCACGTCCTTGTCGGCTCCGTCGTGCTGATCCTGCTCGTCGTGCTGGCGCTTTTCACCGTCTGGATCGCCCGGCTGGGCGGTACGTCGGAGAAGGAATATGACATCTTCTTCCGACAGTCGGTCGATGGCTTGGCCAAGGGATCGGCGGTCACCTATTCGGGTGTGCCCTCGGGCCAGGTGAAGGAGATCGCGCTGTGGCGTCCCGATCCGCAATTCGTGCGGGTTCGCGTCGCGGTCAACGAGCAGACGCCGATCCTCCAGGGTACCACCGCCTCGATCTCGGCCAGCTTCACGGGCACCAGCACCATCTCGCTCGATGGCGCGCGCAAGGGGGCGCCGCCGATCACCTGCCCGACGCCCGAGAACCGGACCGTCTGCCCCTATGACGTGCCGGTCATCCCGACCAAGCAGGGCGGCATCGGCGCGATCCTGAACTCCGCGCCGCAGTTGCTGGAGCGGCTGTCGACGCTGACCGAGCGGCTGACCGGCCTCTTGTCGGATCGTAACCAGGCGTCGATCGCGGGTATCCTCGACAATACCAACCGCCTGACCGATGCATTGGCCGATCGCGGGCCGGAGATCGCGGCGACGCTGGCGCAAACCCGCGTGGCGATCCAGCAGGCGGGCGATGCGGCGCAGTCAATCGGCCAGCTGGCGGCGACGACCAACGGCCTGCTCGCCGAAGACGTCAAGCCGACCATGGTCAATCTGAACAAGGCGATCGCTTCGGCCCAGAAGAGCGCCGACACGCTGAATTCGGCGATCGGCGATGCGCGGCCGGGCCTGCAGACCTTCTCGAAGCAGACGGTGCCCGAGGTGGATCGTCTGGTGAAGGACCTGCGCGTCATGACCCAGTCGCTGTCGGCGGTGGCCGAAAAGGTCGACCAGCAGGGCGCGGGGTCGCTGATCGGGCAGCAGAAGCTGCCGGACTATAAGGGCAAGTGAGGAAGCCGATGAGGACCGTCATGAAGACTCCGCTGATCGTTCTGATGGCTTCGCTTCCGCTGGCGGGCTGCATCAGCTTCGGCGCCAAGCCGCCGCCCTCGCTGCTGACGCTTCAGGCGCAGTCGGCCCCCGTGGTGGGGCAGACGCAGGATTCGGGGCGCGGCAAGTCGATCACCGTCCAGGTGCCCAGCGCGCCGCAGGAACTCGCCACCGCGCGCGTGCCGGTGCAGGAGGATGCGACCAGCATCGCCTATGTCAAGGACGCGCAATGGGCCGAGCCGCCGACGCGGCTGTTCGCGCGGCTGATGGCGGACACGCTGACCGCGCGGGCGGGCCGGGTGGTGCTGTCGACGCGCGATTCGATCGGCGATCCGGGCGATCGGCTGGGCGGCGAATTGCGCCAGTTCGGCATGGACGCGACCCGGCGCGAGGCGGTGGTGATGTTTGACGCCGCCCTGCAGCGCGACGGCCAGACGAGCATCGAGAAGCGTCGCTTCGAAGCACGCGTGCCGGTCGGCAAGATCGACGCCGAAAGCGTCGGCCCCGCGCTGAACCAGGCGGCGAACCAGGTGGCGCAGCAGGTGTCTGACTGGGTGGGGCGGTAACCCGATACTCCTCCCCCGTGCGGGGGAGGATTTTGTTCGGCCCCGGACCTAATCTCTGGAAAAATATACGCCACCTCATGACGGCGATTTCCACCATCCGTCACATTTTGCGACATAAACGCACTGGACGGGCCCGTAACGGCGGGGCAGGTTCGCCGCCATGAAGCCTCGCGCCCGCGTCCTTCTCCTGGCCACAGCCGCCTTGTCCGGTTGTACGGTCGGCCCCGATTACCGTCCCGCCGCTCCCCAAGAGCTGGGGGTGCCCGCCAATTGGTCGGTACCCGCAGCTAACGCGCAGGCACAGGACCTTGGCCGGTGGTGGCGGTCGTTCAACGACCCGTTGCTGGCCGAGTTGGTCGAGCAGGCGGTGATCGCCAATACGGATGTCGTGCAAGCCATCGCCCGATTGCGGCAGGCGCGCGAAAGCCTGATCCAGAGCCGCGCCTCGCTGCTGCCCACCGTGTCCGGTTCGACCGGCTATCAGCGGAACGAGAATCTGCGCGGCGGCGGGCGCAGCTTCACGCTGCCCGATGGCACGGTGGTCGATACCGGCGGGGGCGGCAGCAACAGCTTCACTGTCGGCCTGTCCGCCAGCTATCAGGTCGGCCTGTTCGGCGAATTGCGCCGCACCGTGGAGGCGACGCGCGCGACCTATGAGGGCGCGGGCTTCACCTATGCCGCGACGCTGCTGACCGTCGAGAGCGAGCTGGCGCGCAACTATGTGCTCGCGCGGACCTATCAGGCGCAGCTTGCCAATGCGCGGGCCAGCCTGGCGCTGCAGGACGACAATCTGGAGATTGCGGGCTTCCGGGTGCGGGCGGGACTGGTGTCCTCGCTCGACGCCGAGCAGGCGCGGGGACAGCGGGCGCAGACCGCCGCGACCATCCCGACGCTGGAGCAGCAATATAATACCGCCGTCTCGCGCCTGGGCGTGCTGACCGCGCAGGCGCCCGGTGCGCTCAAGGCGCGGCTGGAGGCGGTGCGGCCGATCCCCAGCGGACCGGCAGTGATCGGCGTCGGCATCCCGGCCGACATATTGCGCCGCCGCCCGGATGTCCGCGCGGCCGAGCGCAACCTGGCCGCCGCCACGGCGCGGATCGGCGTGGCGCAGGCGGCGCTCTATCCCGCGCTCGCCATCTCCGGCAATATCAACGCCGCGGCGACCAGCATCGGCTCGCTGGGCGATGCGATCACCGGCAGCCTGTTCGCCGGGCTGACCCAGGCGATCTTCAACGGCGGCCGCCTGCGCAGCCAGGTCCGCAACGCCCAGGCGCTCGCCGATCAGAGCTATGCCGCCTATCAGGGCACCGTCCTGCTGGCGCTGGAGGATGTCGAGAACGCCATCGTCGCACTCAACACCGCGCGCGAGCGGGAGCGGCTGTTCGCGATCCAGCTCGACGCGGCGCGCAACTCGGCGATCCTGGCGCGCAGCCAGTATCGCACGGGCCTGACCGATTTCACCACCCTGTCGCAGCAGGAGGCGTCGTTGCTGAGCGCCCAGAACGGGCTGGTCCAGGCGCGCTCGGACGCCGCCACCGCGCAGGTCGCGCTGTTCGCCGCGCTGGGCGGCGGATGGGACGACAGCACCACCCCCGAAGCGCCGCCGCGCGCGACGCAAACCCCGGACAACCGCTGATGGCCGATCAGACTCTCGACGATTTCCTGGGCGTGAAGCCGCAACCGCGCTGGCGCAAATGGGTGCAGTGGGGCGTCGTGATCCTGGGCGTCGTGCTGCTCGCGGTGCTGCTGAAAAGCTGTTTCGGCGGGTCGGACCAGGCGGGCTATGCCACCGCCCCCGTCTCGCGCGGCAACCTGACCGTGACCGTCTCGGCCACCGGCAAGCTCGCCCCGACCAACCAGGTGACGGTCGGCTCGCAGCTGTCGGGTCTGGTGACGAAGGTCGTGGTCGATGTGAACGACCGGGTGAAGGCGGGCGAGGCGCTGGCGCTGATCGATCCCGAACAGATTGACGACCAGATCCGGGCGGCGCAGGCGACGCTGTCCGCCAACCAGGCGCAGGTGGCGCAGGCGCGCGCGACCGTGGCCGAATCGCAGGCGCAGCTGCGGCGGCTGGAGGAAGTTTACAAGCTGTCCAACGGCCGCGTGCCCTCCGGCACCGAACTCCAGGCCGGGCGCGCCGATGCCCAGCGGGCGGTCGCCGCGCTCCGCGTCGCGGAAGCCAATGTCGCCGCCGCGCGTGCGCAGCTCGCCCAGTCGCAGACCCAGCGGCAGCGTGCGATCATCCGCTCGCCCGTGTCGGGCGTGGTGCTGGCGCGGCAGGTCGATCCCGGCCAGACGGTCGCGGCGTCGTTCAACACGCCGACCCTGTTCGTCATCGCCGAAGACCTGACCCAGATGAAGCTGGAGGTCGCGATCGACGAGGCCGATGTCGGCGAGGTGAAGGTCGGGCAAAAGGCCAATTTCACCGTCGACGCCTTTCCGGGCCGGACCTTTCCCGCGACGATCACCCGCGTCGATCTGGGATCGAACCTGACGGTCAGCGCGGCGACCTCGTCCACCTCCTCGACTGCCAGCAGCACGTCGACCACGGGACAGGTGGTCAGCTATGCCGCCGATCTGACCGTCGCCAATCCCGACCTGCAACTCCGCCCCGGTATGACCGCGACGGCCGATATCGTGACCTCGGACAAGCGCGGCGTCATGCTGATCCCCAATGCCGCATTGCGCTTCCAGCCGTCCGATAGGGCGAGCCAGGGTGGCGGCGGCATTGCGGGCTCGCTGACCTTCCGTCCGCGCCGCGACCGGGCGGCGCGCACCGCCACCGTCCAGCGCGGCGCGACCCAGACCGTCTATGTCCGAGGTACGGACGGCAAGCCGCAGCCGGTGCAGATCGTCACCGGCGACACCAACGGATCGATGACCGAAGTATTGTCGGGCGGCCTGAAGCCGGGGATGCAGGTCATCACCGGCCAGCTTGCGGCGGGCCAGAGCGCGCCGGCGGCGGGTGGTCAGCGTCGTCAGGGGCAGCGCGGGGGCGGCGGTGGTGGCTGATGCGCCCCTGATCCAGCTTCGCGGCGTCACCAAGACCTATGGTAGCGGCGCGACCCAGTTCCAGGCGCTGAAGGGCGTCGATCTGGACATTGCGGGCGGCGATTTCGTCGCGGTGATGGGGCCTTCGGGGTCGGGCAAGTCGACCACGATGAACATTCTGGGCTGCCTCGACGTGCCGAGCGGCGGCAATTTCCTGTTCCGCGGCCATCATGTCGAGACGCTGGACCGCGACCAGCGCGCGATGCTGCGGCGGCGCTATCTGGGCTTCGTGTTCCAGGGGTTCAACCTGCTGTCGCGCACCACTGCGCTGGAGAATGTCGAGCTGCCGCTGCTCTATCGGGGCGAGGACAAGAAGACGCGGCGCGAACTCGGCATGGCGGCGCTGGAGAAGGTGGGACTCGACCAATGGTGGGATCATACCCCCGCCGAACTGTCGGGCGGGCAGCAGCAGCGCGTGGCGATCGCGCGCGCCATCGTCACCAGCCCCGACGTGCTGCTGGCCGACGAGCCGACCGGCAATCTCGATTCCGAACGCTCGGTGGAGATCATGGAGTTGCTGACCGGGCTCAACCGGGACAGCGGCATCACCGTGCTGATGGTCACGCACGAACCCGACATGGCGGCGTTCGCGCGCACCGTCATCCATTTTAAGGACGGGCTGGTCGATCGGATCGAGGCACAGCACAGGCCGGGCACCATGCCGGTGCCGGATGCGCCCGCGACGGATATGCACTGATGTTCGGCACCACGCTTCTCCTCGCGATCCGCTCGATCCGGCGGCATATGCTGCGGTCGTTCCTGACGACGCTGGGCATCATCATCGGCGTCGGCGCGGTCGTGACGATGGTGACGCTGGGCAAGGCGACCACGGCCGCGGTACAGCAGTCCATATCGTCGCTGGGCACCAACATCCTTCAGGTCCGGCCCGGCCAGGGCTTCGGGCGCGGCGGCGGCGGCCCGCGTCCGCCCGACTTCAAGCCCGAGGATGTCGAGGCGATCGCCGACCAGATCGCGGGCGTGACGGCGGTCGCGCCCCAGGCCCAGACGACCGCGACCGCGATTTATGAAGGCGCGAACTGGTCGACCACGGTGACCGGTACGACGCTCGCCTATTTCACGGTGCAGCCCTGGCCGCTGGCATCGGGGCGGCTCTGGACTCCGGCGGAGGAAGCGTCGGGCAAGGCGGTGTGCATCATCGGCAATACGGTCCGCAAGAACCTGTTCCCCAGCACCGAGGCGGTCGGCAAGCGCTTCCGCATCGGCGCGATCAGTTGCGATGTGGTCGGCGTGCTGACGACGCGCGGGCAGGGCGGGTTCGGCGATCAGGACGATGTGGTGCTCATGCCGATCAAGGCGGTGCAGCGCCGCTTCACCGGCAGCCGCGACATCCGCCTGATGCTGGTCGGCATCGATCAGGCCTATCAGACGAACGCGGTACAGGCCTCGCTAACCGACCTGCTGCGCGAACGGCGCAACATCACCGGCGGCAAGGAAGATGATTTCAACATCTTCGACACCAAGCAGATCAGCGACACGCTGACCAGCACGACGACGATGCTGACCCGGATCGTCGCGGCGGTGGCGGCGATCAGCCTGGTGGTCGGCGGCATCGGCATCATGAACATCATGCTGGTGTCGGTGACCGAGCGGACGCGCGAGATCGGCATTCGCCTGGCCATCGGTGCGGTCGCGCGCGAAGTGCTGATGCAGTTCCTGGTCGAGGCGGTGGTGCTGTCCTGCCTGGGCGGGATCATCGGCCTGATCCTGGCGCAGGCGATTATCGCCGCACTGGTGCCGTTGATGCAGGTGCCGTGGACCTTCGATCCGCAGATCAACGTCATCGCCTTTGCGATTTCGGCGGTGATCGGGGTGGTGTTCGGCTATTTCCCCGCACGACGCGCGGCGGCGCTCAATCCGATCGATGCTCTACGGCACGAGTGATCCGCTCGGGCGCGTGGACGAGCTGGCGTAGCCGTTCCAGATCCTCGGGCGTGTCGATGTCGATCAACTCGGCGGGGGCGGTCACGACATGCCGTCCACCGGCGACCAGCTTGCGGCCGCCCTCATCACCCTCCAGTTCGAGCAGCGCCTCGAACTGGCCCGCGCCGAAGACGCCGGGCGGGGTGGGATGCTCGCCATTGCTCGACACCACGACCGCGTCGGGTCCATCAAAGGCGTCGAACAGGCGATAGATATGCGCCGCCGTCACGCGCGGCATATCGGCCAGTGCGATCAGGATCGCCTTGGGGCCGGACTTGATCGCCTCCTGCACGCCCAGATGCAGCGAGAAGGACATGCCTTTGGCGATGTCGTCATTGTGGATCACGCGGTAGCCGCGCGAGGCGAAGTCGAGCTGGCATCCGTCGGTGACGACGATCCGGTCGGCGAAGGGGATGCTCTCCAGCGCGGTGGTGACGTGGAAACCCACCGGCTTGCCGAGAAATTCCGCCTCCAGCTTGTTCTCCATCCCGAAGCGGCTCGACTGACCCGCCGCCAGCAGGACCAGCACCACATCTTCAGCGTCGATCATGAAAGGCTCCTATCATCGCCGCCGCGATCGACAGAGCGATCTCCGACGGGCCGATCGCACCGATGTCCAGCCCGACCGGGCCATCGATCCGGTCGATCGCCTCGGGGGAAACGCCCATCGCCGCCAGACGCTCCCGCCGCGCCGCATGGCTGCGCCGACTGCCCAAGGCACCGACATAGGCGGTGTCCGCGGCAAGCGCCGCGACCAGCGCGGGGTCGTCGATCTTGGTGTCGTGGCTGAGCGTCACCACGGCGGTCGCCGGACCGGGCGCATAGGCCGCCACCGCCTCGTCGGGCCAGCGATCGTCGAGCGTGACGCCGGGGAAACGCTCTTCGGTCAGGAAGCGCGCGCGCGGGTCGATGACGGTGGTGGCGATGCCCAGCGTCTGCGCCAGCTGCGCCAGACTCTGTGCGATCTGCACCGCCCCGACGATCAGCAAGCGGCGCGGCGGGTCGTAGCGGTTGGCGAAGACCTCGCCCGTCTCGACCGGCCGCAGGTCGGAATGACCGGTGGCGAGGTCGGTGATGACGGTGAGCGCGCGGCCCTGCTCGCGGGCTTCGCCGATCCGGTCGAATAATTCGGGGTCGAAGCCGTCCGCTGACACGGGCTGCACCATCACCGCGATCTCGCCGCCGCAGGGCAGGCCGACCTCCCAGGCGGAGGCATCCGCCACGCCGTAGCGCTTCACCTGAAACGGGGCGCCCGCGATCACCTCCGCGGCGGTGTGGAGGATATCGTTCTCGACGCAGCCACCCGACACCGATCCCTCGAACCGGCCATCGGCATGGACCAGCATATGGCTGCCACGCGGACGCGGTGCCGACCCCCAGGTCGACACCACCGTCGCGATCGCCATCGGCTCGCCCCGCCATTCCCTGGCGGCGGCGAGGACACTGTCATGGTCGCTCATCAAAGCGCCGGGAGATGATCGAGCAGCTTGTCGAGCGTCACCGGCATCTCGCGCACCCGAACGCCCGTGGCGTTGTAGATGGCGTTGACCACCGCCGGCGCCGCGCCGGAAATGCCCAGCTCGCCAATCCCCTTGGCGTGGATCGGGTTGGCATGGATGTCCCGCTCGTCGAGGAAATGCACCTCCAACTGGGGCACGTCGGCGTTCACCGGCACATGATATTCCGCGAGGTCATGGTTGACCAGCTTGCCGGTGCGCGGGTCGTGGATGAGTTCCTCGGTCAGCGCGGTGCCGATGCCGAAGGTCATGCCGCCCAGGCATTGCGAGCGCGCGGTCTTGGCGTTGAGCACGCGCCCCGCCGCAAACACGCCCAGCATCCGCCGCACGCGCACTTCGCCCGTGACGACGTTGACGCCGACCTCGGCGAAATGCGCGCCATAGCTGGCCTGCTGGAACTGCTTTTCCTGCTTCCCCGGCTTGATCTCGCCAATCGCGGACAGGCCGTCCTTGCCGACCAGTTCGCTCAGCGGGACCGAGCGATTGTCTCCGATCGCCATGCCGTCCTTGAGCGTGAGATCATCGGCCTTCACGCCCATCGCCTTGGCCAGTTTCTCGCGCACCCGCTCGGCGGCGAGATAGACCGCCGACCCGGCGGAAGCCGCGCCCCAGGATCCGCCCGACCCGGCGGCAGGGGGATCGTTGGTATCGCCCAGCGCCATCGTCACACGCTCGACCGGCAAGCCGAGGATTTCGGCGGCGATCTGCGCCATGATGGTATAGCTGCCCGTGCCAATATCGGTCATCGCCGACGAGACCGTCGCGCTGCCGTCCGGATGGAGTTCGACCTTGGCGGCGGACAACTGCAACTGATTGGAGCGGCAGGCGGACGCCACGCCCATGCCGATCAGCCAATCGCCCTCGCGCCGCTGGCCGGCCGCCTGACGCTGGTCCCAGCCGAAATGCTTCGCGCCCTCTTCCAACGAACGGGTCAGGTTGCGCGAGGAATAGGGGACCTTGAGTTCGGGGTCCTGTTCGGGATCGTTGATCTTGCGAAGATCGATCGGGTCGATGCCGATCTTCTCGGCCAGTTCGTCCATGGCGCATTCCATGCCGACCATGCCCACCGCCTCGCCCGGCGCGCGCATCGAGCCGGAGAGCAGCCAGTTCAGCCGCACCACGTCATGGTTGATCCGCCGATTCTCGCCCGCATAGAGGAAGTGCGTGCCGATCCCGACGGGCTCGAAGAAATCCTCGTCGGGCAGGTTGGAGGTGATCGCCTCATGTCCCAGCGCGACGATCCGGCCGCCCGCCTCGGCGCCCAGCCGCATCCGCTGTTCGGTATTGGAGCGGCGGACGGTGGCGTCGAACACCTGCTGGCGCAGCATCACCGCCTTGACCGGGCGGTTCAGCCGCTTGGCGGCGATGGCGGCGGCGACGCTTTCGGGCGCGATGCCCAACTTCGACCCAAAGCCGCCGCCGATATAGCGCGAGATGATCCGCACCTTGGACTGCGACACGCCCAATGCCTTGGCGAGCTGCTGCGCGTCCGAGGTCGGCATCTGGTACGCGCCGTACAGCGTCAGCGCCCCCTCTTCCCACACCGCGATCGAGGCATGCGGCTCCATCGCGGCCGAGTTCTGGCTGGGGGTGGTGTAGGTGACGTCGACCTTGACCGCGGCATTTTCGAACGCCTTGTCGAAATCGCCCTGGTCATAATGGCCCTTGATCAGGCCGTCGGGGGCGGGTTCGGCCTGATCCTTGTTCGCTTCATAGTCGAAATTGCCGTCGAGCGGCTCATAGTCGACCTTCAGCCGCTTGGCGGCATCACGCGCGACCTCGAAGCTTTCGGCGATGACGATGGCGATGATCTCGCCGAAATAATCTACCGTGCGGACCCCTTGCGTCGGGGCCTCGGTCTCGCCGCCTTGCTGCGGGTTGCGGATGAAACTGGCATAGTCGGTAATGACGTCGATCACGCCGGGGATGGCCTTCACCGCTTCGGCGTCGATCGACTTGACCTTGGCATGGCCCTTCGTGGCGCTGACCAGCACGCCATGCGCACAGTTTTCTATGGCATATTCGGCGGCATAGGTGGCGGTGCCCGTCACCTTTTTCGGCCCGTCTACCCGGTCGAGCGGTTTGGAAATCACCCCTTGCACGCCCGTATCGAGCAGGCTGTCGGGATGCGGCTGATTCATGGTCAGCGAATGCGTGTCGTCCTTGCCGAATCCGAACATGGGATCAGCCCTCCTGCGTCAGTTCACGGAGCGTCGCGACCAAAGTGCGGCGCGTCAGCGGAATCTTGAAGTCGTTCGAGCCATAGCCCTTGGCGTCGGCCAGCAGCGCATCGGCGGCGGCGTGGAAGGCGGCGTCGGTGGGCTCCTGTCCGACCAGCGCGGCCTCCACCGCCTCGTTGCGCCATGGCATCGGGCCAAGACCACCGAACGCCAGCCGGACCGAGGCGATCCTGCCATTCTCGACCGCGACGATCCCGGCGATCGACACCAGCGCGAAGGCATAGGAGGCGCGGTCGCGCACCTTGCGATAGGTCTGGCGGCCCGCAGGGGCGGGGGGCAGCTCAACATGGGTGATGAGTTCGCCCGGCTCCAGCACGGTCTCGATCTCGGGCGTGCTGCCTGGCAGGCGATAGAAGTCGCCGATCGCGATCCGGCGGCGGTCGCCGTCTGGTTTCTGGGTGATGATGACCGCCTCCAGCGCGCGCATTGCGACCGCCATGTCGCTGGGATGCGTCGCGATGCACTGGTCCGAGGTGCCGAGGATGGCGAGGATACGGTTTTCGCCGCCGATCGCCGAACAGCCGCTGCCCGGATCGCGCTTGTTGCACGGGGTGGCGGGGTCGTAGAAATAATAGCAGCGCGTCCGCTGGAGCAGATTGCCCCCGGTCGACGCCTTGTTGCGCAACTGCCCCGAGGCTCCCGCCAGCAGCGCGCGCGACAGGACCGGATAGCGTTCGATCACGCGGGGGTCGGCGGCGAGGTCGCTATTGGGCACCAGCGCGCCGATGGTCAGGCCGCCATCCTCGCGCGCCTCGATCTCGGTCAGGGCGAGGCGGCTGATGTCGATCAGCGTGTCGGGCGTCTCGACCTGCAATTTCATCAGGTCGAGCAGGTTGGTGCCGCCTGCGATGAAGCGCGCACCCGGCACCGCGCCGTCGCGGGTGGCGGTGCCGATCGAGTCGGCGCGGGCATAGTCGAACAGCTTCATGCCGCGACCTCCCGGCCGACTTCCTCATTGGGATTGCGGTCGCCTTCCCCGGCGACTTCGCGGATCGCGTCGACGATGTTGGGGTAGGCGGCGCAGCGGCACAGATTGCCGCTCATCCGCTCGGAGATTTCTTCCACGGTCAGTTCGGCATGGCCAAGGTCTTCGGTGACATGGCTCGGCCAGCCCTTCTTCACCTCGTCGAGCATGCCGACCGCCGAACAGATTTGGCCCGGCGTGCAATAGCCGCACTGGAACCCGTCATGCCGCACGAACGCATCCTGCAGGGGGTGAAGATTGCCCGGCTGGCCCAGACCCTCGATCGTGGTAATCTCGTCATCCTGATGCATCACCGCCAGCGTCAGGCAGCTATTGATCCGCCGCCCGTCGACCAGCATCGTGCAGGCGCCGCATTGGCCATGATCGCAGCCTTTCTTGGAACCCGTCAGCCCCAGATGTTCGCGGCATAGATCGAGCAGCGAGGTGCGGACATCGACCTCGATGTCATGCGATTGACCATTGATTGTGAAATGCATCGCGCCATCCCCTTGGGATTACAGTTGGATGAACAAACGCCATGATTTCCCTGCGTTTCCCTTTGCGAACCACTCTCATTGCCGCCGCCTTGGTCTTGGGGCAGTCTGAGGCCATGTCCGCCGATTGGTCGAAACCGCTCTCGTCTCCCATCGTCATCGCGCATCGCGGGGCCAGCGGGGAGCGGCCTGAGCATACGCTGGCCGCCTATGACCTGGCGATCCGGGAAGGTGCGGACGTGATCGAGCCCGATCTGGTGCCGACCAAGGACGGTCACCTCGTCGCGCGGCATGAAAACGAGATTTCGGGGACGACCGATGTCGCGGCGCACCCCGAATTCGCCGATCGCAAGACGACGAAGACGATCGATGGGCAGAGCGAAACCGGCTGGTTTACCGAGGATTTCACGCTGGCCGAATTGAAGACGCTGCGTGCCCGCGAACGCCTGCCGCAATTCCGCTCGACGGCTTATGACGGGCAATTCCAGATCCCTACCCTGGAAGAGATCATCGCGCTCGCCAAGCAGCGGTCAAAGGAGTTGGGGCGGACCATCGCCATCTATCCCGAGACCAAGCATCCGACCTATTTCGCCTCGATCGGCAAGGGCACCGACGCGCCGCTGGTCGCCGCGCTCGATAAGGCGGGGTGGAAGACTGCCGATGCGCCCGTCTTCATCCAGTCGTTCGAGGTGAAGAACCTCCAGCATCTCAAGACAACGACCGGCATCCGCCTGATCCAGCTGGTCGCGGGCGAGGGCGGTCCGGCGGATGGCGCCGCGCCCAGCTATGCCGCGATGATGACGCCCGAAGGGCTTCGCCAGGTCGCGACCTATGCCTGGGGGATCGGCCCGGACAAGGCGATGCTGTGGAAGGGCGATGCGGCGACGACGCTGGTGGCCGACGCGCATGCAGCGGGGCTGCGGGTGCATCCCTGGACCTACCGCGCGGAGAATCAGTTCGTCCGCCCCGCCTTCCGCCAAGGCACCGATCCCAAGGCGCATGGCGATGTCGCGGGCGAGATTCGCGCCGCGCTGGGTCAGGGCATCGACGGATTCTTCACCGATTTCCCGCAAATCGGGGTAGAATCGCGCAACGCCGTCGTGCGCACCCGCTGAAAGACCCTGTGACCATGCGTAACCTCGTCCTGAAACTCGCCGTTCTGACCCTGCCACTGGCGACCGGAGGCTGTGTGAAGACGGTTGCCAGCGTCGTGAAGGCACCGTTCCAAGCGGCGGGGCAGGTGGTCGACTGGACGACGACCAGCCAGGACGAGGCCGACCGCAATTACGGTCGCAAGATGCGCAAGCAGGAAGCGCGCGAAGGCCGTGAGCGGCGGGACTATGAAAAGCAGTGCCGCAAGCACCCCGAGCAGTGCCAGCAGGGTCAGCAGGGCCAACCCAGTCAGCAGGGCTATGACGGCTATCGCGCCGGTTACTGATCGCTGACGGGCGGCCATCCCGCCAGGAGGGTCGCCACCGCCGCCAGCACCTGCGGCCGGTGCTGCACCCATAAATGGCTGGAGCGGACCTCGACCGCCGGGATCGTGTCGTCGCGACAGATCCGGCCGGAGACGAGCCCGTCGCTCCGGCTCCAGATCGCCGCCGCAGGGCAGGGGAGCGGCCCCGCGATCACCGCGCCCCGCGCGATAACCGCCGGATCGTCGACCCGCTCGCCCGTCAGAAGCTCGAAGGCGCGCCAGACATTGGTCGCCCGCGCCGGCCCCATATAGGGCGAGGCGATGGTCACGACGCCCGCGACCAGATCGGGCCGAGCCTGCGCCGCCATCCGCGCGATGATCCCGCCCAGGCTGACGCCGATCAGCGTGACCGGGCCGTTATCGGCCAGCGACTCGAGCCGCGCGATCAGCCGCCCGGCGTCCCGTCCGATGCTGCGCACGCCCAGGTTGCGGCCCAGTCCCCAGCCATGGACGCGGTAGCCCTTGGCGGCGAGATAGCGCCGAAGCACGATGTTCGACAGGTCGTCATTGCCCAGGCCGGGCAGCAGCATCACCGTCCGCCCGTCGCCACGCGGCGCGGCGGCCAGCTCCGCGCGGTGCCGCCACCAGGTCGCACCCATCCATAGGGCACGCGGCAGTTCGGCGGCCCAGAGCGCCTTGGACGGGGGCCGGATCACAGCCAATGCATCACCGTCCAGGGGAAAGGCGTCCACCACCCCATCCGCACCCCCGCCGCCGCCAGCGCGTCGCCGGTCCAACTGTTGCAGGTGTGAGCCGCGCTGTACCGCCCCTTCGCCTCGTAAAAGACATCGTACACGTCATAGCCAGGATAATGTGCGCCATCGCTCCGCCAGCTTGCCTGGATGAACGCGACCATGCGGCGATACGCCTCGGGCGACAGGCGGATCATCCGCACATCGTCGCCATTGGCGCGGGGGAGCGGCAGATGGTCGACATGGATCAGCGTCCGCGCGCTGCCCAGCGCAGCGCGCAGGATCGTCCCCGGCCGAACATCGCGCCAATGCGGCGTTTCGCGAAAGAAGCCCGCCTCACCCCAGCCGATGGCGAGATAGGGAAAGCCCGCATAGCGCGGATCGCGCAAATCCTGCGGCCGCGCCCAGTCGCGCCAGTTCACCCCTGCCGCCTGTTTGGGCACGATGATCGCGGTGTGGATCGCGCTCGATTCGACGAAGATGGTGACCGCATCCGGCCCGGCGGCAGGCATCGCGACGGTCTGGCGAGGGATTGCCCCCAGGGTCAGGCCCGCCGCGAGATAGCAGGCCAGGAGCAGCGCCACGGCTGCCAGCGCCCCCCTTGCAACCTGGCCCACCCGTCGCCACGATATGGTTTCATTTGTCACCATCCTCATGATAGGCTCCGCTTATGGCTCAGGATACCCATGTTCTTGCCGCCCCGCCTGAAGGAGCAGGGGCCGACTGGACCATCCCGCAAGGATGGGAGCATTATACGGCGGAGGATCATGCGACCTGGGATACGCTGTTCGCGCGCCAATCCAAACTGCTCCCCGGTCGCGCGTCGGAGGCGTATCTGCGCGGTCTCGACGTGCTCAAGCTGTCGCGGCCAGGCATTCCCGATTTCGAGGAATTGTCCGAACGGCTGATGACGCTGACCGGGTGGCAGGTGGTGGCGGTGCCGGGGCTGGTGCCCGACGATGTGTTCTTTGACCATATGGCCAATCGCCGCTTCGTCGCGGGCAATTTCATCCGGCGGCCCGACCAGCTCGATTATCTTCAGGAACCCGACGTTTTTCACGACGTGTTCGGCCATGTGCCGATGCTGGCCGACCCGGTCTTCGCCGATTATCTCGCCGCCTATGGGCGCGGCGGGCAACGCGCGCTGGGGATGGATGCGCTGAAATATCTCGGGCGACTCTATTGGTACACGGTCGAGTTCGGGCTGGTACGTGAGGACGGGGACCTGCGCATCTATGGCGCAGGCATCGTGTCGAGCTATTCGGAAAGCCGCTTCGCGCTGGAGGACCCGAGCCCCAACCGGATCGGCTTCGACCTCGCCCGCGTGATGCGGACCCAGTATCGGATCGACGATTTCCAGCAGAATTATTTCGTGATCCCGAGTTACGAGGAACTGCTGCGCACCACGCTGGAGACGGATTTCGCCCCGCTCTATACGGAGATCAAGGCGTTGCCGGATATTCCGGTGGCCGAGATCGTGGACGGGGATGACGTGGTGACGCGCGGGACGCAGGCCTATGCTCGGGCGAAGACCGGGTAGGGATTCCCTTGGGCTTCGACTTCGGCGCAAAGCGCCGAAGTTTATCCTGAGCGGCTGGCTTGCCAGCCAGCCGAAGGGCTCAGCTTGAACGGCTGTGGAGAGTGGGATCTGAGCAGAGGGGGCGAGGGCTGGATACCAACCTCCGTTCAGCCTGAGCGAAGTCGAAGGCCACGCCCGAACTGACGACGCGGAACCTTCGCCCCCGCTCCCGGTTCGCTGCACCATGCATGACCAGCCCAACAATGCGGTAAACTATCCGCTGCTCGCCCGCCCGCACATCCAGCTTTACGGCACGGTGGACGAGGTGATGTATGCCGGCTTCAAAGACCAGCTCGATGCTGCGCCTACCGATGGCCCGCTGGTGGTGTCGATCACCACGCTGGGCGGCGATCCGGAGATTGCGCGGGCGATGGGCGACTCGATCCGGCTGCTGAGGGATTATACGGGCCGCGACACGCTGTTCCTGGGCAAGGTCGCGGTCTATTCGGCGGGCGCGACCCTGATGTCGGCCTTTCCGGTCGAGCATCGTTTCCTGACGCGCGGAACCCGTTTGATGCTGCACGAGCGGCAGATGAGCGGCAGCATCGACCTGTCTGGCCCGCTCACCAACCTGCCCGTGGTGCTGAAGGCCAAGCTGCACGAGATCGAGCAGTCGGTGCTGATCCAGGAGGAGGGCTTCCGCGCGATCGTCAACGGATCGAAGGTGACCTTCGAGACGCTGCAGGAAAAGGCGAGGAGCAACTGGTATATCGACGCCGAGGAGGCGCGCGAGCTGGGCCTCGTTCTTGATGTGATCTGAAGCAGCGCCTAAATCGGTCAAGACATTTGCGACAAGCGCCCCTGTCATGTATCGGCGGGGGCGATCCTTTGCCGACATGCCTGTCGGCCTATCCAGCGGGTTTGTGACCATGGCCGAATTTGCCCTGCCGAAGAACAGCGTCATCAAGAAGGGCGAAACGCATAAGGCGACCACCGGCGGCCGTCTGAAAAAGTTCAAGGTCTATCGCTACGATCCCGACTCGGGCCAGAATCCGCGTTACGACACGTTCGAGATCGATCTCGACGAATGCGGTCCGATGGTGCTCGACGCGCTGATCAAGATGAAGGCCGAGCAGGACAGCTCGCTGACCTTCCGTCGTTCGTGCCGCGAGGGTATTTGCGGATCGTGCGCGATGAACATCGATGGTCGCAACGGCCTGGCCTGCACCACCGCGATCGAGGATGTGAAGGGCACCGTCCAGATCACCCCGCTGCCGCACATGGACGTGGTCAAGGACCTGGTCCCCGACTTCACCCATTTCTACGCGCAATATGCCTCGATCAAGCCGTGGCTGCAGACCGTGTCGCCCGCGCCCTCGGGCAAGGAGCGGCTCCAGTCGCCCGACGACCGCGCCAAGCTCGACGGCCTGTACGAGTGCATCCTGTGCGCCTGCTGCTCGACCTCGTGCCCCAGCTATTGGTGGAACAGCGACAAGTTCTTGGGCCCGGCGATCCTGCTCCAGGCCTATCGCTGGCTGGCCGACAGCCGCGACGAGATGACCGGCGAGCGTCTGGACGAGCTGGAGGATCCCTTCCGCCTGTACCGCTGCCACACGATCATGAACTGTGCGAATGTCTGCCCCAAGGGTTTGAACCCGGCCAAGGCGATCGCGGAAATCAAGAAGATGGAGGCCGAGCGGATCATCTGATCCGGTTGGTTCGACGGAAACGGAAAGGGGGTCGGAAACGGCCCCCTTTTTTCGTGGCCGGTGGGAATCGCCGGATACCCTCACCCTTCCGGCGCTAACGCGCCCCCTCCCTCTCCCGCGGGGAGAGGGAAGGGGCCCGCCCGCGAAGCGGGTGGGAAGGGTGAGGGCGGAGGGGGTTGACGCATCCGGACCAGAGGCAGACATCGCCCCTAATATGCCCGACATCCTCAACGCCTATCGCCGCATGGTCTCCGCCGAAGAGCTCCGCCCCGATCCCGAACAGGCCACCGCCGCCGCCCGACTCGAACAACTCGCCACCGAACTTGAAACCCCGCGCAAGTCCGGCTTTCTTGCTCGCCTGACGGGTAAAAGCGCCCCCGCGCCCAAGGGCGTGTATCTCTGGGGCGATGTCGGGCGCGGCAAGTCGATGCTGATGGACCTGTTCTTCGACCATGTGGCGGTCGAGGCCAAGCGCCGGGTCCATTTTGCCGAGTTTATGCTGGAGGTCCATGCCCGTATCGCCACCGAGCGGGCCAAGCAGGCGGGCGACCCGATCGCCCCCGTCGCCGCCGCGCTGGCCGAGGAAGTCCGACTGCTGGCGTTCGACGAGATGATGGTGACCAACAGCCCCGACGCGATGATCTTGTCGCGGCTGTTCACCGCGCTGATCGAGGCGGGGGTGACGATCGTCACCACCTCCAATCGGCCGCCCAAGGACCTCTACAAGAACGGTCTCAACCGCGAGCATTTCCTGCCCTTCATCGCGCTGATCGAGGCGCGGCTGGACGTGCTGGCGCTCAACGGGCCGACCGATTACCGGCGCGACCGGTTGGGGCGGCTGGATACCTGGATGGTACCCAATGGGCCGAAGGCGACGATGACGCTCTCGGCGGCGTTCTTCCGCCTGACCGACTATCCGGTCGAGGATGCCGCGCATGTGCCCTCGGAGGATCTGAAGGTCGGTGGGCGCGTGCTGCATGTCCCCAAGGCGCTGAAGGGCGTCGCGGTCTTCTCGTTCAAGCGGCTGTGCGGAGAGGCGCGGGGGGCGGCGGACTATCTGGCGGTGGCGCGGCGTTTCCACACCGTCATCTTGGTGGGAATCCCCAAGCTGGGGCCGGAGAATCGCAACGAGGCCGCGCGCTTCGTCCAACTGATCGATGCGCTGTATGAACACAAGGTCAAGCTGCTCGCCGCAGCCGATGCCCAGCCTGCCGAACTTTATGAAACGGGGGACGGGCGGTTCGAGTTTGAACGCACGATCAGCCGCCTCGAAGAGATGCGATCCGAGGAGTATCTGGCGCAAGGTCATGGCTCCGATGACGGGGTTGTGACAGTCTAATGCACTTGCGAACCATTATCGTTTAAAATCTTAAGCTCTGTGGATTAACGGTTGCCCCGACGCCCATATGGGCGTAGGCCGCGTGACCAATCACGCACGTCCACTACGGAGTAGGATTGGAATGGCTCGCAAGAAGATCGCGCTGATCGGCGCCGGTAATATCGGCGGTACGCTCGCGCACCTCGCCGCGCTCAAGGGGCTGGGCGATATCGTCCTGTTCGACGTCGTCGAGGGCGTGCCCCAGGGCAAGGCGCTCGACCTGTCGCAGTGCGGCCCGGTCGAAGGCTTCGACGCGAATATCAAGGGTTCCAACGATTACGCCGACATTGCGGGCGCCGATGTCATCATCGTCACCGCCGGTGTCGCGCGCAAGCCCGGCATGAGCCGCGACGACCTGCTCGGCATCAACCTGAAGGTGATGAAGGCGGTCGGCGAGGGCATCCGCGACAACGCGCCCGACGCCTTCGTGATCTGCATCACCAACCCGCTCGACGCGATGGTCTGGGCGCTGCGCGAATTCTCGGGTCTCCCGGCGAACAAGGTCGTCGGCATGGCGGGCGTGCTCGACTCGGCGCGCTTCTCGCACTTCCTCGCCGAGGAGTTCGGCGTGTCGGTGAAGGACGTGAACACCTTCGTGCTCGGCGGCCACGGCGACACCATGGTCCCGGTCCTGGAATATTCGACCGTCAGCGGCATCCCGGTCAGCGACCTGATCGAGATGGGCTTCTCGACCAAGGAAAAGGTCGAAGAGATCGTCAAGCGTACGCGCGGCGGCGGCGGGGAGATCGTTGCGCTGCTCAAGACGGGCTCGGCCTATTATGCGCCCGCCACCAGCGGCATCGCGATGGCCGAGGCGTATCTGTACGACCAGAAGCGCATCCTGCCCGCCGCCGCGCACCTGTCGGGTGAATATGGCATCGACAATCTGTACGTCGGCGTGCCCGTCGTGATCGGCGCCGGCGGCGTCGAGAAGGTCGTCGAGGTCAAGCTGTCGGATGAGGCGAAGGCGAACCTTCAGGTCTCGGTCGACGCGGTCAAGGAACTGCTCGTCGCCTGCAAAGGTATCGACGAGAGCCTGGCGTAATCCAGCTGATTGTGCCCCGGCGGAGGCCGGGGCCCAGTTGGGAAGGCGTTTGAGATGGAGCGGCCGGGCTATGTCTATATCATGGCCAGCGATCGTAACGGGACGCTCTATCTCGGTGTGACCAGCAACCTCGCCCAGCGCGTGCTTCAGCATCGCGAAGGGGTGGTTACCGGGTTCACGCGAAAACATCGCTGTCATCGCCTCGTCTGGTTCGAGGCGCATGAGAGCATCGAATCAGCACGGCAGCGCGAGCTGCGGATGAAAGAATGGAAGCGGGCCTGGAAGCTGCGGGAAATCGAAGGGCTCAATCCCGACTGGGATGATCTTTACGACCGGATCGCACTGCCATGATCGTTTCCCCAACTGGGCCCCGGCCTTCGCCGGGGAACAAGAGGAAGAGAAGTTAGATGAGCATCCTCGTCAACAAGAACACCAAGGTCATCACCCAGGGCATGACGGGTGAAACCGGCACGTTCCACACCCAGCAGGCGCTGGCCTATGGCACGCAGATGGTCGGCGGCGTGACGCCGGGCAAGGGCGGCACCGAGCATATCGGCCTGCCGGTCTTCAACACCGTCGCCGAAGCCAAGTCGAAGACGGGCGCCGATGCGTCGGTCATCTATGTTCCGCCGCCCTTCGCGGCCGACTCGATCCTGGAAGCCATCGACGCCGAGATCCCGCTGATCGTCGCGATCACCGAGGGCATTCCGGTCCTCGACATGGTCAAGGTGAAGCGCGCCCTGTCGGGTTCGAAGTCGCGCCTGATCGGCCCGAACTGCCCAGGCGTGCTGACGCCGGGCGAGTGCAAGATCGGCATCATGCCGGGTTCGATCTTCAAGAAGGGCTCGGTCGGCGTCGTGTCGCGTTCGGGAACCCTGACCTATGAGGCGGTGTTCCAGACTTCGAACGCTGGCCTGGGTCAGACGACCGCGGTCGGCATCGGTGGCGATCCCGTCAACGGCACCAACTTCATCGACGTGCTGGAACTGTTCCTGGCCGACGACGAAACCCAGTCGATCATCATGATCGGCGAGATCGGCGGCTCGGCCGAAGAAGAAGCCGCGCAGTTCCTGCGTGACGAGGCCAAGCGCGGCCGCTCGAAGCCGATGGCCGGCTTCATCGCGGGCCGCACCGCGCCTCCGGGTCGTCGCATGGGCCATGCCGGTGCGATCGTGTCGGGCGGCCAGGGCGGTGCCGAGGACAAGATCGCGGCGATGGAAGCGGCCGGGATCAAGGTCGCGGCCAGCCCGTCGGAGCTCGGCTCGACCCTGTTGTCGGTGCTGAACAAGTAAGGCGTATCGCGTCACCCCGGCACACCCGCCGGGGTCCGTGGCGGCAGGCGGGCCGCTCGCGGCTGCGGACCCCAGGCGGATGTGCCGGGGTGGCGATCATGAAGAAGACGGGCGGTCGAGGAAGCGTCTCATGGGCTACGAAGGCCAGGAATTCAGCGAAATCGCGGCGGGCGTCAGCCCCGCTTTCATCGAAACGCTCTATGCCAAGTATCAGGCCGACTCGTCGTCGGTCGATGCGGGCTGGCGGACCTTTTTCGACGGTCTGGAGCAGGGCGTGGGCGCCCCCAGCTGGCAGAACAAGCGCTGGCCGCTGACCTCGACCGACGATCTGACGGCGGGCCTCGACCCGACCCAGATGGAACCGGCCCCCAAGCCTGCCAAGGGCGGCAAGCCCGCCCCGGCGGCCGCTGCGGCCGCGGCCCCCTCCACCGCCGACATCGTCAAGGCGGCGGGCGACGCGATCCGCGCGCAGATGCTGATCCGCACCTACCGGGTGCGCGGCCATCTTGCTGCCAATCTCGACCCGCTCGGCCTGTCGGGCCTGCGTGAGCTTCCGGAAGACCTGAAGACCGAATATCACGGCTTCACCGACGCCGATCTCGACCGCAAGGTCTATCTGGGCGGCACGATGGGCTTCGAATGGGCGACCGTTCGCGAGCTGGTCGACACGCTGCGCAAGAATTATTGCGGTAATATCGGCCTCGAGTACATGCACATCGCGGATGTGGAGGAGCGCCGCTTCCTTCAGGACCGGATGGAAGGCCAGGACAAGGCGATCGACTTCACCGTCGATGGCAAGAAGGCCATCCTGAACAAGGTCATCGAGGCCGAGCAGTGGGAAAAGTTCCTCGGCAAGAAGTACGTCGGCACCAAGCGCTTCGGCCTGGACGGCGGCGAGTCGATGATCCCCGCGCTGGAATCGGTCATCAAGTACGGTGGCCAGATGGGTGTGCGCGAGATCGTGTTCGGCATGGCGCATCGCGGCCGTCTGAACGTGTTGGCCAACGTCATGGCCAAGCCGCTGCGCGTGATCTTCCACGAATTCGCCGGTGGTTCGGCCAACCCCGATGACATTGGCGGATCGGGCGACGTGAAGTATCACCTCGGCACCTCGACCGACCGTGAGTTTGATGGCCACAAGGTCCATATGTCGCTGGTCGCCAACCCCTCGCACCTCGAGGCGGTGAACCCGGTCGTGCTGGGCAAGACCCGCGCGATCCAGACCATCGCGGACGACCTGACCGATCACTCGGCGTCGGTGCCGGTCCTGATCCACGGCGACGCGGCCTTTGCGGGCCAGGGCATCGTGTGGGAGTGCCTCGGCTTTTCGGGCATCCGTGGCTACAACACGGGTGGCTGCGTCCACTTCATCATCAACAACCAGGTGGGCTTCACCACCAGCCCGCAGTTCGCGCGCTCCTCGCCCTATCCGTCGGATGTGGCCAAGGGCGTTCAGGCGCCGGTCTTCCATGTCAATGGTGACGATCCCGAGGCGGTGACCTTCGCCACCAAGATGGCGATCGAATTCCGTCAGAAGTTCCACCGCGACATCGTGATCGACATGTGGTGCTATCGCCGCTTCGGCCACAATGAAGGCGATGAGCCGGGCTTCACCCAGCCGCTGATGTACAACAAGATCCGCTCGCACCCCGGCGTTGCCGAAACCTATGCAAAGCGTCTCGTGTCCGAGGGCGTGGTCGATCAGGCCTGGGTCGACGAGAATATCAAGCAGTATACCACGCGCTGCGATGGCGAGTTCGAGGCGGGCCAGGGCTACAAGCCCAACAAGGCTGACTGGTTCGCCGGTCGCTGGTCGGGTCTGTCGGCACCCAAGGAAACCGACCAGGGTCGCCGCAACGTGGAGACCGGCCTCGACAAGAAGCTGTTCGACGCGATCGGCCGCACGCTGACCACGATCCCGGAAGGCTTGCAGGTCCACAAGACTCTGAACCGCGTGCTCGACGCCAAGCGGCAGATGTTCGCGACGTCCGAGAATTTCGACTGGGCGACCGGCGAGGCTTTGGCCTTCGGTTCGCTGCTGTCGGAAGGTTACGGCGTGCGTCTGTCGGGCCAGGATTCGGGGCGCGGCACCTTCTCGCAGCGTCATGCGGTCTGGGTCGACCAGGCCGACGAGCACAAGTACGTGCCGCTGAAGACGGTCGAGCATGGCAGCTTCGAGGTGCTGGACAGCCCGCTGTCCGAGTACGGCGTGCTGGGCTTCGAATATGGCTATGCGCTCGCCGATCCGAAGACGCTGGTGCTGTGGGAGGCGCAGTTCGGCGACTTCGTCAACGGCGCGCAGATCATGATCGACCAGTTCATTACGAGCGGCGAGTCCAAGTGGCTGCGCGCCAACGGCCTCGTGATGCTGCTGCCGCATGGCTATGAAGGCCAGGGGCCGGAGCACTCGTCGGCCCGTCCCGAGCGCTTCCTCCAGTCTTGCGCCAACGACAATATCCAGGTTGCGAACTGCACCACCCCGGCCAACTATTTCCACCTGTTGCGCCGCCAGATGCACCGTAACTTCCGCAAGCCGCTGATCGTCTTCACCCCCAAGTCGCTGCTGCGTCACAAGCTGGCGGTGTCGAAGGCCGAGGAATTCCAGGGCGAGAGCCACTTCCGCCGTCTGCTGTCGGACACCAACGGTGCCGCCGACGAGGCGACGACGCGTCTGGTCCTGTGCACCGGCAAGGTCGCCTATGACCTGATCGAGGCACGCGACGCGGCGGGCGACACCACGACCCAGATCGTGCGCGTCGAGCAGCTCTATCCGTTCCCGAGCGACGCGCTCGCCAAGCGGATCGCTCGCATGCCGAACCTGCAGGACGTGGTCTGGGCGCAGGAAGAGCCGAAGAACAACGGTTACTGGTTCTTCGTCGAGCCGCTGATCGAGGAAGCGTTGGCCGAGGCCGGTGCGAGCGTGAAGCGCGCCCGTTATGCGGGTCGTGCGGCGGCGGCATCGCCCGCCACCGGCCTGATGAAGCGCCACACCGCCGAGCAGGGCGCGCTGGTCGCCGATGCGCTGGGCCACAATGTCCGCGAGGAAATCCGCCGGACGCGCGCCGAGGGCAGCAACACCACCGCCAAGCCGACCACGGCGGCGGCGGACTGACACTTAACCGAATTCCCCGGTCCTTCAGGGGCCGGGGAGGGATGAAATCTGGCGCGGGCGCTTTGCCCGCCCGCGTAAGAGCCCCGGTCGATGGACCGGGCGGAGGAAATGGAAATGGCGACTGAAGTTCTGGTCCCGGTACTGGGCGAATCGATCTCCGAAGCGACGCTGGGCGAATGGCTGAAGCAGCCGGGTGACGCGGTGGCGGTGGACGAGCCGATCGCGAGCCTGGAGACCGACAAGGTCTCGGTCGAAGTGCCCTCGCCGGTGGCGGGTGTCATGGGCGAGCATGCCGTGAAGGTCGGCGACACGGTGCAGGTCGGCGCGCTGCTGGCGACCGTCGATGCGGGTGGCTCGGCTCCGGCCAAGACCGAAGCGGCGACGCCTGCCGTGACCGCAGCTCCGGCGGCTGCCGCTCCGGCACCTGCCGCTGCGCCGGCCGCTGACGAGTCGAGCGACTCGCCCGCAGCGCTCTCGCCGTCGGTGCGCCGTGCGGTGCTCGAGCATGGCCTCGACCCCGCGACGATCAAGGGCACCGGCAAGGACGGCCGCATCACCAAGGAAGACGTCGCCGCCGCCGCCGCGAACAAGTCGAGCGCCCCGGCCCCGGCCGCCGCTGCTCCGGCTGCTGCCCCCGCCGGTTCGGCGCGCAAGGAAGAGCGCGTGAAGATGACGCGCCTGCGTCAGACGATCGCCAAGCGCCTGAAGGAAGCGCAGAACACCGCCGCGATGCTGACGACGTTCAACGACGTCGACATGACCGCGGTGATCGAGGCGCGCGCCAAGTATAAGGACCTGTTCGAGAAGAAGCATGGCGTCCGCCTGGGCTTCATGGGCTTCTTCGTGAAGGCCGCGACCATGGCGCTGAAGGACATTCCTTCGGTCAACGCCTCGATCGAGGGCGATGAGATCGTCTATCACGACTATGCCGACATCTCGGTCGCCGTCTCGGCCCCGAACGGCCTGGTCGTGCCGGTGATCCGCGATGCGCAGGACCTGACGGTCGCGGGCATCGAAAAGACGATCGGCGACTTCGGCAAGCGCGCCAAGGACGGGACGCTGAAGATGGAAGAGATGAAGGGCGGCACCTTCACCATCTCGAACGGCGGCGTGTTCGGCTCGCTGATGTCGACCCCGATCATTAACCCGCCCCAGTCGGCGGTGCTGGGCCTCCACCGCATCGAGGAGCGCCCGGTCGTCGTCGACGGCCAGATCGTCATCCGCCCGATGATGTACCTGGCGCTGTCCTATGACCATCGCATCATCGACGGCCGCGAGGCGGTGACCTTCCTGGTCGCGTTGAAGAACGCGATCCAGGACCCGACCCGCATCCTGATCGACCTCTGATCGGTTTGTGACCTATACGGACCCTTGCACCGGCGAGGGTCCGTTATTGCTGTGTGAAGGCGGGTGCGCCCGCAGGCTGGACCCCGAAGGCCGGGGAACGGGAGAGACAAATGGCTGAGTATGACTATGACGTCCTGGTGATCGGCGCTGGCCCCGGCGGCTATGTTGCGGCGATCCGCGCGGCGCAGCTGGGCCTGAAGACCGCGTGCGCCGAGTCGCGCGAGACGCTGGGCGGCACCTGCCTCAATGTCGGCTGCATCCCGTCCAAGGCGCTGCTCCACGCCTCCGAACTGTTCGAGGAAGCGTCGCATGGTGCCCTTGCGAAGTTCGGTGTCGAGATCGAGGGCGCGAAGCTCAACCTCGACCAGATGCATGCCGAAAAGGCCAAGGCGGTCGGCGAGCTGACCGGCGGCATCGAATATCTGTTCAAGAAGAACAAGGTCACCTGGCTGAAGGGTAAGGCCGCGTTCCAGGATTCGAGCACGGTCACGGTCGGCGACCAAACCGTCACCGCGCGCGACATCGTGATCGCGACCGGCTCGGTCGTGACCCCGCTGCCGGGCGTCGAGATCGACCAGAAGGTCGTGGTCGACTCGACCGGCGCGCTGGCGCTGCCCAAGGTGCCCGAGCATCTGGTCGTCATCGGCGGCGGCGTGATCGGGCTTGAGCTGGGCTCGGTCTGGCGTCGTCTGGGAGCCAAGGTCACGGTCGTCGAATATCTCGACCAGATCCTCCCCGGCTTCGACGGCGAGGTCCGCAAGGAATCGGCCAAGCTGTTCAAGAAGCAGGGCATGGAGCTGAAGACCTCGACCAAGGTGACCGGCGTCACCGTCGAGGGCGATCGCGCGACCGTATCGGTCGAACCGGCGGCTGGCGGTGCGGCGGAAACGCTGTCGGCCGATGCCGTGCTGGTCGCGATCGGCCGCAAGCCGAACATCGACGGCCTGAACCTGGAGGCCGCCGGCGTGAAGCTGACCGATCGCGGTCAGGTCGCCATCGACCATGACTTCGCGACCAATGTCGACGGCATCTGGGCGATTGGCGACGTGGCGCCGGGCCTGATGCTCGCCCACAAGGCCGAGGACGAAGGCGTCGCGGTGGCCGAGAACATCGCGGGCCAGACCGGCATCGTGAACCACGACGTCATCCCCAGCGTCGTCTACACCATGCCCGAAATCGCCGGCGTCGGCTTGTCGGAAGAGGCCGCCAAGGAAAAGGGCGAAGTGAAGGTCGGCAAGTTCCCCTTCATGGCGAACAGCCGCGCCAAGACCAACCGCGACACCGACGGCTTCGTGAAGGTCATCGCCGACGCCAAGACCGACCGCGTGCTGGGCGTGTGGATCATCTCCTCGCTGGCCGGCACAATGATCGCGCAGGCCGCCCAGGCGATGGAATTCGGCGCAACGTCGGAAGACATCGCCTATACCTGCCACGCGCACCCGACCCATGCCGAGGCGCTCAAGGAAGCCGCCATGGCGGTGCAGGGCAAGCCGATCCACATCTGATCGGTTGTCACCGGATGATGAAAGGGGGGCGGGCATCGCAAGATGTCCGCCCCTTCTGCTATGCGTGAAGCGCAAGATCGGTCGAGCGCGGTTTCGAGACGAAGGTCTAGCTGTCATCGCCACGGAGGACAGGACGATGAGGGCGGCGCTTCGCAACTACCATGGGCGGATGCAACGGGTGCTGGATCATATCGACCGGCATCTCGATGACGAGCTGGATCTGGATAGGATCAGCGGCATTGCTGCCTTCTCGAAATTCCACTTCCACCGGCAGTTCTCGGCGACCTTCGGGCTCACTCTACATCGCTACATCCAGCTCGCCCGCATGAAACGGGCATCCTATCGGCTGGCCTATCGTGATGGGGAGAGCATTACGGATATCGCGATGGATGCCGGTTATGATGCACCCGATGCCTTTGCCCGCGCCTTTCGGCAGCGGTTCGGCCAATCGCCATCGTCTTTCCGTAAGACTCCCGAATGGGAGCCGTGGCTTGGGGCCTTCGGGCCACTCGACAAAGCGAGGAGCAAGCTCATGCAGACCCACTACACCGCTGACGATGTGACGATCCGTGACGTGCCCCCGATGCCGGTGGCGATCCTGGAGCATCGCGGCGATCCGATGACGATCGGCGCGACCATCCAGCGTTTCATCGCCTGGCGCAAAGCGTGCGGTTTGTCGCCCAAGACCAGCCCGACCTTCAATATCTTCCACTCGGACCCGCGAACCACACCCCCGGCCGAGTATCGCATGGATTTGTGCGTCGGGATCGAACGACCGATCGAAGCGCATGGTGAGCGGATCGAGGCGGGGCTCATTCCCGGCGGACGATGCGCCGTGCTGCGCGTCGTCGGCAACACCGACAATCTGGAGCCCGCTGCATTATATCTTTACCGCGACTGGCTACCGGAAAGCGGAGAAGAAGCGCGCGATTTCCCGCTCTACTGCCAGCGCCTGAGCCTCTTTCCGGACGTCGCGGAGCATGAGGCGGTGGCGGAGCTGTTCCTGCCGCTGATATAGGCGGCCCGAACGATCGGCGACGATCTCGACAATCCCGCCCAAGCTGGCATAATCGCATCATGACCCACCCGGTTCACATCGCGATCGCGACCATCGGACGATTTAATCGCCCGGCCTGATACGTCAGGTCGGGTCCGTCCAAGTGAACCGATGCCGCGTGGCATCTTCCAATATCGAGGACAAGCGCGGGCTTGCCGCCCGGAATCATGTTGGGCGGCTGCGCTTCGGGAAGAAGGGACATGGTCTGTGACGCTGCCTGCCGTCATTCAACGCTATCTTGCCGCGTATAACCGCTAGGACGTCGCCGCACTGGTGGCCTGTGTGGACGAGGGCGTGGTGTTCGAGAATGTCTCCAATGCCGATCAAAGCATGAGGATCGAGGGCCGGGCGGCCTTTGCCACGCTGGCGGAGCAGGCCGCGTCGATGTTCGTCACCCGTCATCAGGCGGTGCGCACTGCCATCGTTCAGGCCGATCGCGATGCGAGGTGCTTCGTTCTTGGCGATCGCGGACGGCAAGCTGGCCCGAATCGTAGATATAAGCTGATCGGCGGCCACCAACGTGCCGGCGACCAGTTCGTCGCCACACCGATTGAAAAGGGGCGGCAGGCGCTGTTCGCGCTGCCGCCCCGATTCCCTTATCCCGGCCATCTCACCGGGTAATTAAGTGGCTTACGCCTCTTCGCTGCGATCCCCGTAGCTCGCCAGTTCGTCGCCCATGATCCGGGTGACGTGCAGCACATTGGTCGAGCCCGGCGTGCGGAACGGGACGCCCGCCATCAGCACGACCTGATTGCCCGCTTCGGCGATGCCATGGCGCAGCGCCATGCGCTTGGACTTGGCGACCATCTCTTCGAACGACTCGACGTCACGGGTATGCACCGCGTGACAGCCCCAGAGCAGGCCCAGGCGACGTGCCGTCTCCAGCCGCGGGGTCAGGACCAGGATCGGCACCAGGGGACGCTCCCGCGCCACGCGCCGGGCGGTCGAGCCGCTGGAGGTGAAGCAGATGATCGCCTTGGACGACACGGTATTGGTGATCCGTGCGGCCGCCTCCGCCAGTGCATCGGCGGTGGTCGGGTCGGGAGTCATCGCGGTGAAGTGGACGCGCTCGCCGTGACCGGGATCGCTTTCCACCGACACGCCGATCGCGTTCATCATCGCGACCGATTCGACCGGCCATGCACCCGCCGCCGATTCGGCCGACAGCATGATCGCGTCGGCGCCGTCATAGATGGCGGTCGCCACGTCCGACACCTCGGCGCGGGTGGGCGAAGGGCTCTGGATCATCGACTCGAGCATCTGGGTCGCGACGACGACCGGGCGGCCCATGCGGCGCGACACCTCGACGATGCGCTTCTGGAGCGGCGGGACGGCCTGGGGCGGCAGCTCGACGCCCAGGTCGCCGCGTGCGACCATCACGCCGTCGCACTGCTCGACGATTTCCTCCAGCCGGTCGATCGCCTGCGGCTTCTCGATCTTGGCGAGCAGCGCGGCGCGCCCCTTGATCAGGCCGCGCGCCTCCATCAGATCCTCGGGCCGCTGGACGAAGGACAGCGCGATCCAGTCGACGCCCTGTTCGACCGCGAAGGCCAGGTCCGAACGGTCCTTCTCGGTCAGCGCGGCCATGGGCAGCACCACGTCGGGAACGTTCAGCCCCTTGTTGTTCGACAGCGCGCCGCCGACCTCGACCAGGGTGGTGATCTTCTGATCGTCGTGGAAGGCGACGCGCAGCACCAGCTTGCCGTCGTCGAGAAGCAGGCGCGCGCCCGGCTCGATCGCGGCGAAGATCTCCTTGTGGGGCAGTTCGACACGGGTGGCGTCGCCCGGCGTCGGATCGCGGTCGAGCACGAAGGTGCTGCCGGTTTCCAGCGTCACCTTGCCTTCGGCGAACTTGCCGACGCGCAGCTTGGGGCCCTGAAGATCGGCGAGGATCGTGGTCGGGCGACCGAACCGCTCCTCGAGCGCGCGGATCGCCTGGATCAGCGGAACCTTGGACTGCTGGTCGCCATGGCTCATATTGATTCGGAAGGCGTCGGCCCCTGCCTGAAACAGGGTGGCGATCATTTCGGGATCGCTGCTGGCCGGGCCAAGCGTGGCAAGAACGCGGACTTTTCGCGAACGCGGGGGGAGGGCCTGGGTCATCTTACATCCTGCTTCTTTTCTGGGTGCGTCCTAAAGCCTAATGCGGCGCGATCAACCTTGGAGAGACGAATATGGCCGATGCAGTGGATGCGTTGAATGCAATCGATGACAATGCGGCGGCGGCGGCCTTTCGGCGGCTGGTCCTGCATCTGCGCCACCGGACCGATGCGCAGAATGTCGACCTGATGGGGCTGGCGGGCTTTTGCCGCAACTGCCTGTCCGACTGGGTGGGCGAGGCCGCAGGGGTCGACAAGGCGACCGCGCGCGAAGCGATCTATGGCATGCCCTATGACCAGTGGAAGGCGCAGCATCAGGGCGAAGCGACGCCCGAGCAGCTGGCGCGCATGGCCGAAAGCGTGAAGAAGAACGCCTGACGAACATGCCCGCTTGAGCATGTCGCGTTAAGCGCCTAGACCCGCCGCCGATCCCGACATGGGGCCTGATCCGGCCGCGCCAGACCGACCTTCGCTTGATTGAGGGGGCAGGTACGGGCCGCGACATGGATTCGGTCATGCGGGCCTATCGGTATTCAGAGGGTTAAGACGATGGCGGACGACAATTACGACAGCAGCGGCAATGTGACGGCCGACGAGCTGCGCCTGCTGATCGAGCGGGCCGAGCGGCTGGAAGAAGAGAAGAAGGGCATTTCGGACGACATCAAGGACGTCTTCGCCGAAGCCAAGGCGCGCGGGTACGACCCCAAGGCGATCAAGAAGATCATGCAGATCCGCAAGAAGAAGCGTGAGGAATATCAGGAAGAGGAAGCCATCCTCGAAGTGTATATGAAGGCGCTGGGCATGATCTGATCCCGGTTTTCCGGTTTCAGAATGCGAAGGGCGGCGGGGCTAGTGCTCCGCCGCCCTTTTTGTTTGTGGCGGCGGTGGGGCGTAGCCTTCGACTTCGCTCAGGCTGAACGGGGGTGGTGCTTGATGGCGGTGGGGTGATCGGGCATGTCTTGTTTCATTATGCTGATCCTCCCTTTCGCGCTGCTTTCCGCTGCGATCGACAAGCCCTTCCCGGAACAGATGCCGATTTTTATGGAAGCGTGTCTGGGGGAGGCCGTTGATGCGGGTTACGTCAGTGACACCGAAGAAAGCCACAAATACATCTGTGCCGGAGAGGCGGCGGAAAAGCTATGGGCGTTCCTGGAGCGGTATAGGATCGAATCTTATGAGCAGGACACCCCAGAGGGCAAATGGCTGGGGCGTGAATTTCCTCTGGGGGGCTGTTTCAAGCGCGTGCGGATGCCGGATGGCAGGCCATTGGTGCCAGGACTGTCGTGCACAATCTGGGTGCCACGACTGAAGGACAAGGCTTCGGCTCCCAAGCCCTAATCTTCGCGACAATATGAAGGATTGCCCTTCCCCAACCTCCGTTCAGCCTGAGCGAAGTCGAAGGCCACGCGAACCGCTCACCCCATCTCCGCTGCCTGGGTCGTCCAGCCCAATCGCGGAATCGTGATCGACCGCTTCCCCGTCAGGTCGGTGCGGCACACGAACAGGTCGCGGCTCTCGATATAGGCGATCAGCCGCTTCACCCGGCCCAGCGAACTGGTGCCATAGGTCTCGGCGATCTTGGTATCCGGCGGGCAGGGCAGGCCCTCACGCGCCGCGCGCGCGACCAGCAGGAACGCGCCCAGCATGTCGTCGGGCAGCATCCCGGCCAGCGCCAGTGCTTCCTGCCAGTCGGGATCGTTGACGTCGAAAATCCCCGCCCGCGCGCAGGACAGGCGGCGGGCAAAGCCGTTCAGGTCGAGCGGTGGCCGGGCCAGCCCTGCCATGCGGCATCGCACCTGAAAGTCCTGGAACAGGACCGAGGCGGGGCGGAAGGTCGATTCGGGGTCCTCGACGATCGCGCGCAGCACCTGTTCATAGATCGCCTCGACTTCGCCTTCGTCCATTTCCGGCGCGGGTGGCGCGGCGGTGGTGGGCAAAGGCGGGCGGCCGAGATCGGCCATCAGTTCCTCGGCGGGCACCCGGCGCGGGCGCGGGTCGAAGGTCATGGGCAGGGTCGGTGCTTCCTCGACCGGCGCGAAGAGCAGTTCCTGCAGGTCCGGCGGCGGCGCATCGGGCAGGGGGGTCAGCTTGGGACTGCCCGAGCGGGCCGAGGTTTCGACCGCGCCGATCTTAACCGTGATCGGTCGACGCGAGACGGCGGGGCCGAGCGCCAGAAAGGTGCCGCGCGCCAGATCGCGGATCGAGTCGGCCTGCCGCCGCTCCATGCCCAGCAGGTCGGCCGCGCGCGCCATGTCGATGTCGAGAAAGGTGCGGCCCATCAGAAAGTTGGACGCCTCTGCGGCAACGTTCTTGGCGAGCTTGGCGAGTCGCTGGGTCGCGATCACGCCCGCGAGGCCACGCTTGCGCCCACGACACATTAAATTGGTCATGGCGGCGAGCGAGGCGCGGCGGACCTCTTCGGTCACCTCGCCGCCGGTGGTGGGGGCGAACAACTGCGCCTCGTCCACCACGACCAGCGCGGGGTACCAATGCTCGCGCGGGGCGTCGAACAGCGCGTTGAGGAAGGTCGCGGCACAGCGCATCTGCCCCTCAATCTCCAGCCCCTCCAGGCTTAGGACCACCGAGGCGCGATGTTCGCGAATCCGCGTGGCGAAGCGTCCGACCTCCCGCTCGGCATAGTCGCCCGCCTCGATCACGACATGGCCATAGGCCTTGGACAGGGTGACGAAATCGCCTTCGGGATCGATCACCACCTGTTGCACCTGGCCCGCCGACTTTTCCAGCAACCGGCGCAGCAGATGCGACTTTCCCGACCCCGAATTGCCCTGCACCAGCAGGCGGGTCGCCAGCAGTTCCTCAAGATCGATCGGCACCGACGAGCCACGCTCATCGGTTCCCATATCCACGCGTACCGTCATGACTCTGGCGTTTGGCCGATCAACGCCCCAAGGAGCAAGGCATTTGATTCCCTGAACGGAGCCCTTCGCCCATGGCCCTGTCGACCGCCGCCGAAATCGCCCGCCGCACGCTGGGCAAGCCCGCGCACGAACTGGATGAGGAAGAGGCCCAGGTCATTGCCGATATCGAGTCGGGCAATCTCAGCGCGCGCGACGCCGCCGATGTCGCGGACGAGACCTCGACCTGGGGCGAAAGGCTGGCGGACCGGGTCGCGGCGGTCGGGGGAAGCTGGGGCTTCATCATCACCTTCTCGGTGATCCTGCTCGGGTGGATGCTGCTGAACTCGGACGTGCTCAGCCATTTCGGGCTGGTCTTCGATCCCTATCCCTACATCTTCCTCAACCTGATGCTCTCGACGCTGGCGGCGATCCAGGCGCCGGTCATCATGATGAGCCAGAATCGGCAGTCGGCCAAGGATCGGCTGGCCGCCAGCCTCGACTATCGCACCAATTTGCGCGCCGAGATCGACATATTGCGGCTGCACCATAAGCTGGACAACGCGGTCACCGAACGGCTCGATAGTCTGGAGGCGAAGATCGACGGGTTGGCAAAGGCCCTGTCGCGGTCGTAGAGAGCGCGATCATATCAAGAGGCACCGATGGCAGGCCACAGCAAATTCAAGAACATCATGCACCGCAAGGGCGCGCAGGATAAGAAGCGCTCGGCGGCATTCTCCAAGCTCTCCCGCGAAATCACCGTCGCGGCGAAGATGGGCACGCCCGACCCGGACATGAACCCGCGTCTGCGCGCCGCCGTCAACGCGGCCAAGGCGGCGTCGATGCCCAAGGACAATATCGCGCGCGCGATCGACAAGGCTTCGCGCGGCGACGGAGAGAATTACGAAGAAGTCCGGTACGAGGGCTTCGGCCCCGGCGGCGTCAGCCTGATCATCGAGGCGCTGACCGACAATCGCAACCGCACCGCGACCAATGTCCGCACCGCGGTATCGAAGAATGGCGGCAACCTGGGTGCCGGTGGTTCGGTCAGCCATGGTTTCGATCGGATGGGCCTGATCAACTATCCCGCCAGCGCGGGCGACGCCGAAAAGGTGTTCGAGGCGGCGTTGGAGGCCGGTGCCGAAGACGTGACCTCGTCGGAAGACGGCCACGAGATCTGGACCGCGCAGGGCGATCTGCACGAAGTCGCCAAGGCGCTGGAGCCCGTGCTGGGCGAGGCGGAAGGCGCCAAGCTCGCATGGCGTCCGCAGACCATGGTCTCGGTCGACGAAGCGGCGGCGGCGACGCTGTTCAAGCTGATCGACACGCTGGACGATGACGATGACGTCCAGACCGTCTGGGGCAATTACGAAGTCTCCGACGAAGTGATGGAAAAGCTGGCCTGAACCCTGATCCTCCCCAGACAGAGTCTGGGGAGGGAAACCGCCGGGTGAAACCGGTGGTGGAGGGGCAGGACCATAGATCACCCCTCTCAAGGCGACCCATGACCGTACCCCCCGCCATCATCCTCGGCCTCGATCCCGGCCTCGGCACCACCGGCTGGGGGGTGATCGCGGTGGAGGGCAACCGCCTGCGCCACGTCGCCAACGGCCAAATCAAGACCGAGCCGTCGATGGTGCTCCCCCGCCGCCTCGCGAACCTGCACGCCGCGCTCTACGACGTGATCCGCCAGCAACAGCCCGACGGCGCGGCGGTGGAAGAGGTGCTGGGCAACAGCAATGCGCAGTCCACGCTGAAACTGGGGCAAGCGCGTGGCATCGTGTTGCTCGCGGCGGCGCAGGCGGGGCTGGTGGTCGGTGAATATCACCCCAGCATCGTCAAGAAGGCGACGGTCGGCACCGGCGGCGCGGACAAGAAGCAGGTGCAGGCGATGGTCGGCCATCTGCTGCCGGGCGTGAAGCTGACCGGCCCCGACGCGGCGGACGCGCTGGCGGTGGCGATCACCCATGCGCACCATCTGGCAAGTGCGCGGGCGATGCAGCGGCGGGCTTCGGCGGTTTAGGAATTTCGGTTCACGCGAAGCCGCGATGCCGCGAAGAAGGTGGTTTCGCGCGGAGGCGCAGAGATCGCGGAGGTGGCGACCTGTTTGGCGCATTATCCGCTTCACGCACCGATCGAGATTGTAGGGCCGCTGGCGCGGCGGGCGAAAAACCTCTGCGTCCTCCGCGCCTCCGCGCGAAAATCTATTCCTTCGCGTCATCGCGACTTCGCGTGAATCAGATTCGCGTCTCATCGAAGTGGGTGACGAAATCCCCGTTTTGTTCTAACCCTACGCCATGATCGCGCATCTCAAGGGACGTTTGGACTCCACCGGTATCGACCATGCGGTGATCGATGTCGGCGGTGTGGGCTATCTGGTCGGCGCTTCGGCGCGCACCCTGTCTGCCATCGGCCCGGTGGGCGAGGCGGCGATGCTGCATACCGAGATGCTGGTGTCGGAGGATTCGATCCGCCTGGTCGGTTTCGCCAGCGCCGACGAGCGCGACTGGTTTCGCTTGCTGACCGGCGTGCAGGGCGTGGGGTCGCGCGTGGCGCTGGCGATCCTGTCGGCGCTGGAGCCCGCCGACCTGATGCGTGCGATCGCCAGCGGCGACAAGGCGATGGTGGCCCGCGCCAACGGTGTCGGACCGAAGCTTGCCCAGCGGATCGTCATGGAGTTGAAGGACAAGGTCGGCGGGATCGTGCTGGCACCGGGATCGGGTGGCGGCATGGCCGCACCGGTCGGAGCAGGGGCCGATGCGGTGTCCGCGCTGCTCAACCTGGGCTTCCGTCCCGCCGAGGCAAGCGCGGCGGTGGCGGCGGCGGAAGAGGAATTGGGCGCGACGGCCTCGCTCGATGCGCTGGTTCGCCTGGCATTGCGCAAGGCGGCGAAGTAACGCGGGGGTCGAGGCCAAAAGGCCAAGCGCCTTCGTTAATCCAGTAACCCCGGCGGCTCCTGCCCGTCGAAATGGGCCTCCAGATTGGCGATCACCATCTGCGCCATTTCCGCCCGCCCCTCGCGTGTCGCGCTCCCCTGGTGCGGAGCGAGCACGACATGGTTCATCCGCCGCAGAGCATAGGGCACCTCGGGTTCGTCGGCGAACACGTCCAGCCCCGCCCCGGCGATCCGGTGGCTCTCCAGCGCGGCGATCAGCGCCTCCTCGTCGACCAGGCTCCCGCGTGCGATATTGACCAGCACGCCATCGGCACCCAGCCGGTCCAGCACCTCCGCATCCACCGCCCCGTGCGTCTCCGTGCCACCGGGCGCAGCGAGGATCAGCACGTCGCTCTCTTCCGCCAGTTGCGCCAGTTCGGGGACGTAGCGCCACGCCACCGGCTTGGCCGAGCGGGCAGTGTATAGGATCTCTGCGGCAAAGGGCTCGGCGCGTCTGGCGATGGCCTGGCCGATCCGCCCCAGCCCGAAAATGCCGATCCGCCGCCCCGTCGCCCGGCGGCCCAGCGGCACCGTCCAATTGCCCATCCGCAAGGCCCGGTCATTGGCGGCGATCCGCCGATCGACCGCCAGCCACAGCGCAATGGCCTGATCCGCGACATCGTCGGTCAGCGCATCGGGGGTGATCGCGATCCGGATGCCGCGTGCGGCGACGGCTTCGCGGTCGATCCCGTCGAAACCCACTCCGTGCACCGCGATGATCTGCAACGCCGGCAGTTGATCGAGCAGCGCGGCATCGACCGTCATCATGCCGCCGCCGACAATGACGCGGGCGGTCGGTGGAGGCGTGTCGCGGTGAAGCGTGAAGCGTTCGGCCAGTGCGATTTCCAGGGCGGGCGGAATGGCGGTTGCCAGAAAAATGTCCTGCGGCATGGCATCTGTTGTAGCGCGATTCTGCGGTAAGTCCGCTACCTAGGTTTGGTGCGGTCGCTGCGGCGGCTGTCCCTGTCGCCTATCCCCTGCTATGTTCGTGCAATGTTCGCTGACGTCGCCATCATCGCTTTGCTCGACAACCCCGCCGCCCGCTCGCTAGGGCAGCGCGCGTGACCGACCAAGACCGCCTTCTGTCCGCCAGCCGTCGTCCCGAGGATGTCGATGCCGCGCTCCGTCCCAAAAGCCTGGACGAGTTCGTCGGGCAGCAGGCGGCGCGCGACAATCTGCGCGTCTTCATCCAGGCGGCGCGCGGGCGCGGCGATGCGCTCGACCATGTCCTGTTCTTTGGCCCGCCGGGGCTGGGCAAGACGACGCTGGCGCAGATCATCGCGCGCGAGATGGGCGTGGGTTTCCGCGCGACTTCCGGCCCGGTCATCGCCAAGTCGGGTGACCTCGCCGCGCTGCTGACCAATCTCGAGGACGGCGACGTGCTCTTCATCGACGAGATCCACCGTCTGCAACCGGCGGTCGAGGAAGTCTTGTACCCGGCGATGGAGGACCGCGTCCTCGACCTGATGATCGGCGAGGGACCGTCCGCACGATCGGTGCGGATCGATCTGCCGCGCTTCACCCTGGTGGGGGCGACGACGCGGCAGGGGTTGTTGACCACGCCGCTTCGGGATCGTTTCGGCATTCCGGTCCGGCTGCAATTCTACACGGTCGAGGAACTGACCCGCGTCGTCACCCGTGCCGCGCGGCTGCTCGACCTGCCGATCGCCGAGGATGGCGCGATGGAGGTGGCGCGGCGTTCGCGGGGTACGCCGCGTATCGCCGGGCGGTTGCTGCGCCGGGTGCGCGACTTTGCCAGCGTTGCGGGACATGACATCGTCCATGCGGCGGCGGCGGACCAGGCGCTCAACCGGCTGGAGGTCGATGCGCTGGGGCTGGATGCGATGGACCGGCGCTATCTGACGATGATCGCCGATGTGTATCGTGGCGGCCCGGTGGGGGTGGAGACGCTCGCCGCCGGACTGTCCGAGCCGCGCGACACGATCGAGGAGGTGATCGAGCCCTATCTGATCCAGCTCGGCCTGCTCGCGCGGACGGCGCGGGGGCGAATCCTAAATGCCGGGGGGTGGAAGCATCTGGGTCTCAACCCGCCGGTCGGGTCGCAGGACGGGTTGTTCGACGCCTGAGGGGGGGCGACCGTCCTCCCAAACCTCGCTCACGCTGGACGGGGAAGGGGAAAGCCGTGCAGAGACGTCCTATAGTATTAGCCCTATAATACACTTGAACCATGCGCCCATCCCCTCCACACTAGGGGCAAGGCATTTGGAGACTTTGAGAATGGCCACGACCGCCGACACCGCGACCCAGGAAAAGGGGCTGACTCTCACGCCGCCCGATCCCGTGCCGACGGTCGCGCCGTCCCAGGCCGCCGGGCTTGTGCCCGTGGACGACAAGACGCGCAGCCAGCTCGAGCAGAAGGTCGACGGCTTCGTCGCCGAGCTGATCGCGCAGGATGTGAACAGCCCCGAATTCGGGCGCCGCGTCGATGCGATCACCGCCATGGGGCAGAAGGAAATCCGCGAGGCGGCCAGCCAGTCCAACCGCTTCCTCGACCGCCCGGTCAAGGCGATGGACGGCGAAACCGGCGTGGGCAAGGACCTGACCGAGTTGCGCCGCGTGGTCGAAAGCCTCGATCCCGGTCGGCAGGGCAATCTCTCGGCACCGCGCAAGCTGCTCGGCATCCTGCCCTTCGGCAACAAGATGCGCGACTATTTCGACGGCTATCGCTCGTCGCAGACGCATATCGCCGCGATCCTGAAGAGCCTGTCCTCGGGCCGTGACGAACTGCTGATGGACAATGCCGCGATCGATACCGAGCGGGCGAACCTCTGGTCGGCCATGGGGCGGCTGGAGCAGATGATCCATCTGTCCAAGACGATGGACGCCAAGCTGGAGGATACGGCCAACGAGCTGGATCACACCGATCCCGCCAAAGCCAAGGCGATCCGCGAGACCGCCTTGTTCTACACGCGCCAGCGGACTCAGGACCTGCTGACCCAGATGGCGGTCACGGTGCAGGGCTATCTGGCGCTCGATCTGGTCAAGAAGAACAATGTCGAGCTGGTGAAGGGCGTCGACCGCGCCTCGACCACCACCGTCTCGGCTTTGCGCACCGCGGTCACCGTGGCGCAGGCGCTAGCCAATCAGAAGCTGGTGCTCGACCAGATCACCGCGCTCAACTCGACCACCGCCAACATCATCGATTCGACCGGCAAGCTGCTGCGCAGCCAGACCGCGCAGATTCACGAGCAGGCGGCGGCCTCGACCATCCCGCTGGAGACGCTGCAACGCGCCTTCCAGAATATCTATGACACGATGGACGCGATCGACAGCTTCAAGCTGAAGGCACTCGATTCGATGAAGACCACCGTCACGACGCTGGGCAACGAGGTCGAGAAGTCGAAGGGCTATATCGCGCGGGCCGAGGGGGCGCAAAACCCGCAACTGACCGGCGGCGCATCGTCGTCGTTCAAGCTGGAGGCGCTGTAAGCCCGTGACCACACCCCGCTCGAACGAGGTCGATGCCCAGATCGAGCGTGCGCGCGAAGTGATGGCGCGCATCTCGCAGGATTATCGCGGCACTGCGCAGCAGACCGTCAAGCGGGTGCGACGCCGCGCCCGCTCGGCCGTGCAGCGGGTGATCCTGATCGCTATCGCCAATGCCGCCATCCTGATCGCGGCGATGGTGACGGGCCTGATCCTGCCGGGCGGCATCGGCATTTTCGGGGCACTGGCTGCGATGATGCTGATGATCGCGGTGACGCTTGCCATCGCCCTGGCCCCCGCCGCGCGCGCGCCGACCCCGGCCAAGCTGGCGCAGGTTGATATCAAGGCGTTGCCCGCGCAGACCGAACGCTGGCTGGAGGCGCAGCGCCCATTGCTGCCCGCGCCCGCCGTGCAACTGGTCGACCGAATCGGCCAGCGGCTCGACACGCTGTCGCCGCAACTGGCGGGGGTCGACAATGACACTGCCGAGGCAATGGAGGTCCGTCGCCTGATCGGGGAACAACTCCCCGCCTTTCTACGCGACTATGAGCGGGTGCCCGAGCCGTTGCGCCGGGTCGAGCGCAATGGGCGGACGCCGGACGCGCAGCTGGTCGACGGATTGAAGCTGATCGAACAGGAGATTGGCGACATGACCCAGCGTCTGGCCCAGGCCGACCTCGATAGCCTTTCGACGCGCGGCCGCTTCCTGGAAATGAAATATCGCGAGGAAAAGACGGACTGACGCACCGCCCAGGCCGGAATTCGGCTGAGGGGGCGCTGACACGTCACTCCGGTCGCGGCTTAAGTGGAGCCCGGCCTTTGCCGGGGTGGTGCGTCGGGCGAATGCCAGGGCAAGTTCCGCAACGATCCTCGGCGAGAGGGGAGGGGATCGTGCGAAGCGCCGAACGGCGTTTGGCCAAATTCCTCTCTGGCGCGATACCCCCCCCCGTCGGACATGCGGCGCGTCCTGCGAGGTGAAGAAGGGCATGAATGTCGATTGGCCCGGAAGTCGGAATGTCGCCCGAAGACCTCAGCCTATGCGGGGGTGGCATCTATGGCGTGCCTTACCCCCCAAATGAAAAGAGGCTGCCGGGGCGTCATCACGACGACCCGGCAACCCCTAAACATGGTCAGCGGCCGGAGAGCTCCAGCCCGGGAGACCATGCGGGCCTCATGACATCCAGATGCGACCGTTGATTGGGGGAAAATACCCCCCGACCGCATCCATCAATGTCAGAGACCGGCCCCCCGAACGAACTGAACCGACCCCCTTGCTGAACCATGAGACATCGGATCACCTCCTTTCGCTAGTGGATAGCCAACGCGCCCTTTCAAAGTGCGCAATCGCAATGTGCGTAGTCGGAAAGCGATAAACAAGACTTGTAATGCAACGATGTTTGTCCGAGCATCTTGCGCCCGCCAAACGGCCGGGACTCATCCCCGACAATCTTCGATCACACGCCCGATCTCGGCATAAGCGGGAATGACCAGCGGCATGTGGCCGCTCTGCTCGACGGTGAACCGCCCCCGGCTGAACGCCATGGCGTCGAGCAGCGAATCATTGGCGGCGATTGTCGTTTCCGCGCCGGTCGCAGCCGCGCGCAGGGTCAGCGTCCGGGTCAGGCTGGAAGTGCGAATCGTGACCGCCCCGGCGACCGCAGCCGGACGATCGAGCCGGATCTGCCGCGCGCGCGGATCGCAGCTCAGCGAAAGCCGGGGCATACCCGCCGCGCCGAACACCGCGACCGAGCCTTGCGCGGTCCGCTGATACCGCCAGTCGCCAGGCGTAAGCGGCCAGTCGCGCCAATCCGCACCCAGAACGGCGCGCGGCGCGGGCAGGGCGGGCTGTGGCGCGGTCCGTGCGGGCGGCGGCGCCTCGGGACGCGGCGTGGCGGGGATACAGCCGGACAGGGCGGCGGCCACGACCATCGTCGGGGCTAGGGAAGCAAGGGACAGGCGACGCATCGCGCCCAGCCTATGGGCAAGCGCGCCGCGCGGCTCAACCCCATGCTGCGGCGGACCGTGCCGATGCGGCGGGCATCGGAACCGGGCCTCGCTCTGACGGGTTTGGATGGGCGATAAACGGAGATTAAGAATGGCCGATCACGACACGCCGACCCTGATCCTGGTTCAGTCCAATGTCTCGGGTACGTTGAAGCTGGAAAGCCGCGATGGCGACACGATCGGCGCGGTCCATGCCTTCATGGTCCATAAGCGCTCGGGCCGCGCGACCCATGCGGTGCTGGCGCTGGGCGGATTCCTGGGCATGGGCAAGAGCTTCTATCCCGTGCCGTTCAGCCTGTTGCAGTTCGATCCGGTGGGCGACCAATATGTCATCACCGTCGATCGTCGCCTGCTGGAGGGCGGACCGAGCTGGGCCAACAATGCGCCTGTGTTCGACCAGGCTTATGCGGATCGCGTCGCCGGATATTATGGCGTCGGCACCGAGAATCTGAGCATGGGTTGAACGGCCACATGCCAATAGCTTCGGGTTCGTGACTGGGGGCCGTCCACACCCGTCACCATCTTTTCGGAAGGTTACCCAGTCGACGCCATGTCTCGTCACCCGGTCTTTTGACGGACCAGAACATCAGACCATTGACGTTGGTCGATGTGACGGCCTTTGCCGCCGCCGAGGCCGAAGAATGCGCAAGACCGCTTGCGTCGGTCAACTGACCGCTCTGGATTGTCGCTTCATGCGTCCGGCCCTTGTACTGCGCGCGAAGCTGCGTGCCGTTGGGCATCCATCGACCGCTGAGATAGCATCCCTCCTCCTCTTGACCTGTACCAGTGATCGCCTCTGACGCCTCGCCCGCTGGCAAGTTCAACAAAGCGCGGAGCACATCATTGTAGCTGTGCGCTTCATCGCGTCGCAGGGCGGTCAGTGCCTTCCACACGGCGAAATCCACATCAATGCTCTGCATGTCGATCCTTTCGGCGTGCAGGATAGCATCGGCATGCGATCGATCAATAGCACTAATAGTACTATTTTGTAGCAGGTGCGTCAGTTCGCTTTGCGCCCGCTGGCGAACTTCTTGCTCTTCCCGAACCGCGTCTTGCGCGTCCCCGGCTTGCCCTCGTTGGAGCGGCCCATGATCGGGGCTTTCTGCTCGTGGACGGGCAGGCCCAGTTCTTCATTCTCCAACTGCCGGATTTCGTCGCGCAAGCGGCCCGCTTCCTCGAATTCGAGGTCGGCGGCGGCCTTGCGCATCTTCTTTTCGAGTTCCTCGATATAGGCGCGCAGATTGTGGCCGACCATATGCGGACGGTCCTCGTCGATCGGCACGGTCACCTGATCGCCCGACGCCACATGCGCGATGATGTCGCCGATCTGGCGGCGGATCGTCTGCGGTGTGATGCCATGTTCGGCATTATAGGCCATCTGCTTCTCGCGACGCCGTGACGTCTCCGACATGGCGCGTTCCATCGATCCGGTGATCCGGTCGGCATAGAGGATCACGCGGCCATCGACGTTGCGCGCCGCGCGCCCGATCGTCTGGATCAGCGAGGTTTCGGAGCGCAGGAAGCCTTCCTTGTCGGCGTCGAGGATCGCGACCAGCCCGCATTCGGGAATATCCAACCCCTCGCGCAGCAGGTTGATGCCGATCAGTACGTCATAGACGCCCAGCCGCAAGTCGCGGATCAGCTCGATACGCTCCAGCGTCTCGACGTCGGAGTGCATGTAGCGGACCTTGATCCCCGCCTCGTGCATATATTCGGTCAGGTCCTCCGCCATCCGCTTGGTCAGCGTGGTGACGAGGGTGCGATAGCCGAGCTCGGTCGTCTTGCGCGCCTCGATGATCAGGTCCTGAACCTGTTCCTCGACCGGCTTGATCTCGACCGGCGGATCGATCAGGCCGGTGGGGCGGATGACCTGTTCGACAAAGACGCCGCCTGTCTGCTCCATTTCCCAATTGCCGGGCGTGGCCGAGACGCTGACCGTCTGCGGGCGCATCGCGTCCCATTCGTTGAAGCGCAACGGCCGGTTGTCGATCGCGGAGGGCAGGCGGAAGCCATATTCGGCCAGCGTGATCTTGCGCCGATGGTCGCCGCGCGACATGCCGTTGATCTGGCCGATGGTGACATGGCTCTCGTCGACGAACAGCACCGCATTTTCGGGGAGATACTCAAACAGGGTGGGCGGCGGCTCGCCGGGCAGGCGACCGGTCAGGAAGCGGCTGTAATTCTCGATGCCGTTGCAGCTGCCCGTGGCGGCGATCATCTCCAGGTCGAAATTGGTCCGCTGCTCCAGCCGCTGGCGCTCCAGCAGCTTGCCCTCGATTTCCAGCTCCTTCAGCCGTTCGGTTAGCTCGAATTTGATCGCCTCGACCGCCTGCTTCATCGTCGGGCCCGGCGTCACATAGTGGCTATTGGCGTAGATGCGCACCGAGTTGAGATGCGCGACCTTCTTGCCGGTCAGCGGGTCGAACTCAACAATCTCCTCGATTTCGTCCCCGAAGAACGAGATACGCCAGGCCGAATCCTCATAATGCGACGGGAAGATTTCAAGATTGTCGCCCTTCACCCGGAAATTGCCGCGCATGAAGGCGGCGTCGTTGCGCTTGTACTGAAGCGCGACGAGCTTGCGGATGATCTCGCGCTGGTCGACGCTCTGACCCTTCTTCAGGTCGAAGATCATCGCCGAATAGGTTTCGACCGAACCGATACCATAGAGGCACGACACCGAGGCGACGATGATGACGTCGTCGCGCTCCAGCAGCGCGCGCGTCGCCGAGTGGCGCATCCGGTCGATCGACTCGTTGATCGAGCTTTCCTTCTCGATATAGGTGTCGGACCGGGGCACATAGGCCTCTGGCTGGTAATAATCGTAATAGCTGACGAAATATTCGACCGCGTTGTTGGGGAAAAAGTTCTTGAACTCCCCATAGAGCTGCGCCGCCAGGATCTTGTTGGGCGCCAGGATCAGCGCGGGGCGTTGCAACTCCTCGATCACCTTGGCCATGGTGAAGGTCTTGCCCGAGCCGGTGACGCCCAGCAGGACCTGGTCCTTGTCGCCCGCGCGCGCCGCGGCGGTCAGTTCGCGAATAGCGGCCGGCTGGTCGCCATTGGCGGTATAGTCGGTGACCAACTCGAAACGCTTGCCCCCTTCGGCCTTTTCGGGGCGCGACGGACGGTGGGGGATGAAGCTGACCCCGGTTTCGGGCTCATCGAGGGTGGTGCGGATCTGGATCGCCATGGGGGGAATATGGGTCCGGTTGCGCTTTTGTTCCAGTGGTTCCGGCATTGGGGCGTGGGCTTCGACTTCGCTTAGCCTGAACGGGCGTTTGCATCCCGCTCTATTCTTACCCGCCGTTCAGCCTGAGTGCAGTCGAAGGCCAAGGGAGTCCCTTGGCCTATCGCAAAGCCCGAACCTGCGGCGTGTCGAGGCAAGCCTTCATCGTGGCATCGCCTGTCCGCCCCGCGCCCGCCGCGCGGAAAGGCGCGATTTCCACCGGCTCACCCAGCCGAACCGCCGCAAACTGCCCCTGCGCGCCCGAGCACCGCATCGCCGCATCAAGCAGCTTGGGCGGCGTGTCATAGGCCTCATAGGAGAGACGGAACGTCCCCCAATGGATCGGGATCGCGGTCGAAGCGCCCAGCCGCTCGAAAATCTGTACCGCCTGTGGTGGGCCGATATGGCTCCCTGCCGACATCTGCCCAGGCACGAAGCGGAATGCGCCGATCGGCAACAGCGCCAACCGCACCGGACCGAGCTTTGCCGCTTCCTCGGGCCAGCGTCCGTCGCCCATGCCGGTGTCCCCCGCAAAGAAGATGTTCCCGCCCGGCAGCTTCACGACGAAACTCGACCAGAGCGCCCGATTGCGGTCGGCGAACCAGCGGCTGCCCCAATGATGGTTGCGGGTCACGACCACCGACACACCCGGCCGGATCGCCTTTTCGCGCCCCCAGTCGAGCGCGATGGCGGGGACACCGACCTGTCCGATCACGCTGTCATTGCCCAGGCTGGTGACGACCAGCGGCCGGTCGCGCTGCCAAAGCTTTTTCAGCGTCGCCTGGTCGAGATGGTCATAATGATTGTGGCTGATGACGACGAGATCGATCCTGGGGAGATCGTCGAACGCCACGCCCGGCTGCGCGACCCGTTTGGGGCCGAAGCCGAAGGGACCGGCCCGCTCGGCATAGATGGGGTCGGTCAGGATGTTGAGGCCCTGGGTCTGCACCAGCACCGTCGCGTGCCCGATCCAGGTCGCGACCATGCGCTGTCCCTGAACCCGTGCCTCGGGTCGGGAGGGGCGGACCGGCACCGTTTCGGGCCAGACGGGGCGTCCGTCGTCACCGGTCAGTTGCCGCCAAAGAAACCCGCTCCGCCCGCCGCGCGACGGCATCCGAAAGGTGTCGGCATCGCCATCGGGGTTGAAGAAGCGCTTTCCGTCATAATGGCCGCTCTCCGGCCCTTCATAATAGAGGCGATCGAGATAATGCGGCACGATCGTCGCGGCGAGGCCGATGAGTATCAGGATCAGGGCGAGCCCCTTGGCGATCCATCGCACAACTCTCATGCGATGATCGGCCGCCCAGCCTGGCCGATAGCCGATATGCCGCCGGTGGGGGAAAAGGCCCGGTGGGAAACGCGCATCTCGAAGCTCCTGAAATCAGCGATAGATACGCGAAACGCGACCCTGCCACAGCATAAGAAGCGGGACGACGCCCAGTTCCATGGTCAATCCCAGCTGATGCCCGATCGAGGGCGCACCGACCATGGCCCAGGACAGTGCCCGCGCCAGCCCGCCCGCGACGACGAGCAGGCCGAGCAGGCGGAACCGCGCGCCCTTTCGCTCGATCGCGGGGATGCAGGTGACGAAGGCCAGCCCCAAGCCCAGAAATATCCCCGAGACATAGCGGAACTGGCTGTCCAGATCGGTGGGTATGGCAGGCGGATGACCCAGCCAGCCGGGCCCCTTCGCCACGCTGATCCCCCCGATCGACAGCGGCACCAGACAGGCAACCGCGACGACCAGTTGCAGCAGCAGCCGTTCGGTCCTGGCGCCGATCAATCCAGGATTTCCTTGCGCACATGGATCGCACGCAGCGAAATTCGGACCTCGATCATGAAGGCGATCAGGCACAGGATCAGCAGGGTCACCGCCATGATGAAGGCCAGCGCGATCCAGGTTCCGATGTGGAATTTGCCGAGATTGGCGATGAACAGGACCGCGATGACGATGCACGCCATGACCGCGCTCGACACCGCCAGGAAGAGCGCGGCGTTGATGATCGACATACGCCGGTCGAGCAGCCGCAGCTCCCATTTGTGGCGCAACCGCTCCGGCCCGTCATCGAGCTTGTGGATCATCATTTCCAGCCCGCGTGCCCGGTCGATGACCCGCGCCAGCCGCCCGGCGAGCACGTTCAGCAACTGCCCGATCGCGGCGAGCATGAAGACGGGGGCCAGCGACAACTGGATGGTCTGGGCAATGGTGGTGACGGCGGGAAGGGTGGGCATCGCCGGAAATGGTGGCGTGTCGCGCCGCACCCGGCAAGAGGGAAGTGCTGTTCCGCATCGGGCCTTTTGTCCGCCGACTCCCGTGGAACTTGTGCGACCTGGCCCGGTTCGGCCTCCGCCCGACGGAGCATCCCTTCCTGCCCTGCAAGGCGGGAAGGGCGCGAGTGTCGGCCGGTTTCAGGCCTTGGAGAGCATCTTTTCGGCGCTGGTCTTCACGAACTCGCCGATCGGGCCGGCCATCATCGACAGCATCATCGGAATCGCGACCGTGCCGGTGATCGCGCCGTCGCCGATCGCCATATCGGCCTTCACCGTCTGCCCCATGGCGATGATGGTCAGCATCAGCCGGTCGTCGGCCGGCCATTCGGACGTCACCTGACCGCCGCCGGGAATCTTGGACTCCAGCTTGGGCAACCCCTGTTCGATGCGGCGGCGCGCCTCGGCACGACCCAGTTCATGGGGAATGTCGAAATTGACCGATGCCATATCCCGTAACTCTTTCTGTTCCGACGCCAATAGGACGCGGCGGATGACGCGTATTGACGTAAGCGTCAAGGCGCGGACCCGCATTATCAAGGGGTTGCGGGCTTGGCCATCCGGCGCGCGATGGCGCTAAATCTTCCCGCTGGACACAAGCCCCCGCGCATTCAGCGTGATGTACTGTAGTGATGGAGCGGGTAACGGGAATCGAACCCGTGTATTCAGCTTGGAAGGCTGCTGCACTACCATTGTGCTATACCCGCTCATATCCGGCGCCGTAATCGGACCCTAGCCGATAGGCGGGGATGGTGGAAGGGACTGGATTCGAACCAGTGTACGCTCACGCGGGCAGATTTACAGTCTGCTGCCTTTAACCACTCGGCCACCCTTCCGGGGTGTCGCTCCACCGGAGCGAGGCGGGCCCAATGCCGAAGCTGGGCGCGGCTGTCAACGCCGTTTTGTGCGTTTTTGCGCGGACCCCGGATGATCCGCTTGCTTGCATGTCCGGCGATCGGGACATAGCCTCTGTCCCATAACGAAGTTTCCGGGGAATCCATCACCTATGCGCGTTTGCTTGCTCGCCGCCGTCGCGGCGGTCGCCCTCATGCCTGTTGCCGCCGCCGTTGCGCAGGATCGCGGCGCCGCCAATCGCCTGATCGACGAGGGCATGAACCATAGCCAGGTGATGCAGACCGCCGAGCATCTGACCGATGTGATCGGTCCGCGCATGACCAACAGCCCCGCGATGCGCACCGCAGAAGGGTGGACCGCCGAGCAGTTCGCCAAATGGGGCCTGAAGAACGTCCATAAGGAAGGCTTTGCGTTCGGGCGCGGCTGGTCGATCGAGCGGGCGAGCGTACGGATGGTGTCGCCCCGTCCGCTGCAACTGACCGCCATCCCGATCGCCTGGACGCCCGCGACCAATGGCGCGGTCACCGCCCCCGTGATCGTCGCGCCGATGAAGCGCGAGCGGGATTTCGACAAGTGGCGCGGCCAGTTACGCGGCAAGATCGTCATGGTCTCGATGCCCGGGACCGGAGACGAACCCGGCTCCGCGCCCTTCCGTCGCCTGACCGGCGAGGACATTGCCAAGCTCGACCTCTACGTCCAGCCCGAGCACGACCCCGAAAGCGCCGATCGCCGGATGAAGCGGCTCGACTTCGCGCAGAAGCTGGATGCGTTCCTAAAGGCGGAAGGGGCGGTCGCCTATGTCACGCAGAGCTATCGCGACGGCAAGCTGCTGCACGGCGAGGGCTATCTGTTCGGGCGCGGCGAAACGCCGGCGGTGCCGGGCATCGAACTGGCGGCGGAGGATTTTCGCCGCCTCGCGCGGCTGGCCAAGCTGGGCCCCGCACCGACGATCGAGGTGCTGAGCGACGTCCGCTATGACGACAGCGACGAGAATGCCTACAACATCATCGCCGAAATCCCCGGCACCGATCCCAAGGCGGGCTATGTGATGGCCGGCGCGCATCTCGACAGCTGGGTCGCGGGCGACGGCGCGGCCGACAATGCGGCGGGCAGCGCGATGGTGATGGAGGCCGCGCGCATCCTCGCCGCCACCGGCCAGCGGCCCCGGCGCACCATCCGCTTCGCGCTCTGGTCGGGCGAGGAGCAGGGCATTCTCGGCTCGATGGCTTATGTCGAGCAGCATCTGGCGACGCGCGGACGACCGGGCGATGCGCCGCAGACGGGCCTGAAGCGCTATTATGGCTGGACCAATCGCTGGCCGATCACGCCCAAGCCGGGTTACGGTGATCTGGCGGCCTATTTCAACATCGACAATGGCTCGGGCAAGCTGCGCGGCCTCTATGCCGAGAACAACCCGGCGGCGGTGCCGATGCTGAAGGAATGGCTGTCGCCCTATGCCTCGCTGGGGGCGGGCAATGTCGTGCAGCGGACGACGGGCGGCACCGACCATGTCTTCATGCAGGCGGTCGGCGTGCAGGGTTTCCAGTTCATCCAGGACCCGCTGGATTATGGCAGCCGCATCCACCACAGCTCGGCCGATACCTTCGACCATTTGAAGGGCGAGGACATGCGTCAGGCGTCCGTGGTGCTCGCGGGGGTCTTGCTCGCGGCGGCGAATGCGGACAAGGCGTTGCCGCGCCCGCCGGTTCCGACCCAACCGGCGACGACCAAGCCCTTTGACTACACGGATACCAACGACTGATGGCACGCCGAGGACATCGCCCCAGCCAAGCCTCCGCCAACCGCCCGCGCTTCTGGGGGCGGCATGCGGTGACGGCGGCGCTCGCCAACCCCAACCGCACGGTGCGCAAGATCTGGGGCACGCGTGAGGCGCTGGCCGCGCTCGACCTGCCGCCCGTGGTGCCGATCACCTATGCCGATGCGGCCGATCTGGGGCGCCTAGTCCCCTCCGACGCGCCGCATCAGGGGCTGGTGGCCGAGGTCGATCCGCTGGAGGATATCTGGCTGGGCGATCTGTTGCATGAAGGACAGGACGATCAGCGGCCGCTGGTGGTACTCGACCAGGTGACCGATCCGCACAATGTGGGCGCGATCCTGCGCTCGGCCGCCGCCTTCGACGCGCTGGGCATCGTGACCCAGGATCGGCACGCGCCACCCGAATCGGGCACGGTCGCGCGCTCGGCCAGCGGTGCCCTGGAGACGGTGCCGTGGACTCGCGTGGTGAACCTCGCCCGCGCGCTGGAGGAAATTGCGGAGGCGGGCTTCTGGCGGATCGGCCTGACCGGCCATGCCAACCAAACACTGGCGCAGGCGATGGGGACGCAGCGCATTTGCATCGTGCTGGGCGCGGAAGGCGAGGGGATGCGCCAGAATACCGAGGCGCATTGCGACGAGCTCGCCAAGCTGCCGATCAGCTCGAAGGTGGAGAGCCTGAACGTCTCCAACGCAGCGGCGATCGCGCTGTACGCGGTGGCGGCGCGGTGATTTTCGGGGCGGTGGGTTGGTCCTGCTGCCTTTCTTGATCGCGCAGAGCGTGTGTTGGTGGTGAGCGCCCAGCCTGAAGGGGGTTTGTAGCTCTGGCCGATTGGACGGTAGCCGCCACTCCCACCCTCCGTTCGGCCTGAGCGAAGTCGAAGGCCATGGGACGCAGGTTCGCGCGGAGACGCGGAGATGGCGTGTCCGGCCGTAAGGCCAGTCCGCTATCACCGCTGCAGCCTGGTCTTCCGGTCGTAAGGCGGGGTTCGATCGCAGCGCACCGGACATCTCCGCGCCTCCGCGTCTCCGCGTGAAAAAAAGGGCGGGGCCGAAACCCCGCCCTCCGACGTTTACGGGAAATGCCCGATCAATCCTCGGCCGCGATCCGCACCCGCATCCCGTCCTGCGCGTCGCCGAACGGCAACTGGCACGACAGGCGCGACGTCGCATTTCGGTCGCTGGTCGAATCGAGCAGGTCGTCCTCGTCCGGCCCGATCGCAGGCAGCGAGCCGGCGAAATCGGGATCGACATGCACATGGCAGGTCGCGCAGGAACAGCACCCGCCGCACAACGCCAGCAATTCGTCCACCCCGGCGTCGCGGATGACCTCCATCACCGACAGACCGGCCTCGCCGTCGATTTCGCGTTCTTCCCCGTCGCGCGTCACGACGATAAGCTTGGGCATGTCCATTCTCCTTGTCGGTCGCGGTCTTGCCGGGCCAGAACGCGCGGATCAAGCATCATGGGGCTGAGCGCCGAACAGATTCGCGAAAGCATGGATGCGCTGGCCGCATCTTCGCCCGCCATCGCCGCCGCGCTGGACCGGATCGGCTATCCCGCACCGCGAATCCGGGCGCGCGGCTATGCGACACTGGTCCGCACCATATTGGGCCAGCAGGTATCGGTCGCCTCGGCGGATGCGCATTGGCGGCGGCTGAACGAATTGCTGGGCGATGCCAGCGACCCGACGCGGATGCACGGCGTCACCGACGAGGAACTGCGCGGTGCGGGCATCTCGCGGCAGAAGGCCGGCTATCTGCGCAGCCTGGCGGACGAGGTGACGAGCGGACGCCTGAACCTGGCGGACCTGCCCGAGGACGATGAAGAGGCGATTGCGCAACTGGTCGCGGTGAAGGGGATCGGCCGCTGGTCGGCGGAGGTCTATCTGCTGTTCGCGGAGGGGCGGACCGACATATGGCCGGCGGGCGATCTGGCGGTGCAGATCGAAATGGGCCGGATATTGGGCCATGACGCGCGCCCTTCGGAAAAGCTGGTCCGCGAACTCGCCGAGGCCTTTCGCCCGCACCGAAGCGCCTTGGCGATCTTCACCTGGCACCATTATGGAGCGGGAGCCGACGCCGCGCCGGTCTGACGCCTATCGTTCGGAGCGTCCTGGCCCGTGGCGAGTCGCAACACCGACCAGGATCGCAGTGGAAAGCAGGATCGAGGAGACCAGCCCGCCGATCGCGAGCAGGCCGCTACTCGTCACCTCGACCTTGGCGCGAAGGCGCAGACGGCGTCCGGCCGCCAGGCGCAACACCGCCTTTTGCGACGTCGTGGCCCGCCGGGGCGCGAGTTGGGTGTCTTGGGTCATCGCGCCACAACGCGCTCGACGGGGCAGGGGTTCAGGCGGGCCGATCGGGCAAGGCCATTCGACCAATGCGACATCGGATGACGTCGGGGGGCGAACTACGCCAAGCACCGCCGGTCCGACCGCAATCGGCATCGAACCGAACGCCGGGGCTGGCATCCCCGCCCGCCCGCCCTTAAGTCCCATGCCATGCTGACCCCCGAACAGGCCCGCGATCGGGCCGCCGATATCGTCGCCCGCGCTCGTGCCGCCGGAGCGGATGCCGCCGATGCCATCTTCGCCGCCGATGCCGCGCTGGAAGTGTCGGTCCGGCTGGGCGCGCTGGAGGATGTGGGACGGTCGGAGAGCGAGGAGCTGGGCCTGCGCGTATTTGTCGGGCGGCGCTCGGCCAGCGTTTCGACTTCGGACCTATCGGGCGATGCGATGGATCGGGCGGTGGAGCGTGCCGTCGCGATGGCGCGCGAAGCGCCCGAGGATCGCTGGGCGGGCCTGGCCCCCGAAGAACGGTTGCTGCACGGTGCCCCGCCGATGCTCGATCTGGACGATGGCGGCGAGATCGCGCCGGAAACGCTGCGCGCCGCCGCCCTCGCGGCCGAGGAAGCCGCGCGGGCGGTACCGGGCGTGACCAATTCCGAAGGGGGCGGGGCCTCTGCCTCGCGCGTGGTCACGGCATTGGCGACCAGCCACGGCTTTGCGGCGGGCTATGCCGCAACCGGCTATGGCCTGTCGGTCAGCGTGGTCGCGGGCGAAGGCGCGGGGATGCAGCGCGACTATGCGCATCATGGCGCGCGCCTGCGTCGGCTGCTCGAAAGCCCCGAGGCGATCGGCGCCCGCGCGGGCGAACGGACGGTGGCGCGGCTCGATCCGGGCCGGATCGCCAGTGGGGCGATGCCGGTGGTGTTCGACCCGCGCGTCGGATCGTCGCTGGTCGGCCATCTCGTCTCCGCCATTGCGGGTAGCGCGATCACGCGGCGTACCAGCTTCCTGCTCGACCGGCTGGGTGAGCGGGTGATGGCGGAGGGTATCCGGATCGAGGACGATCCTCACCGCCCGCACGGCCTTCGTTCGCGCCCCTTCGATGGAGAGGGGCTGGCGGTGTCGCCGACCGCGATCGTCGAGGATGGGGTGCTGGAAACATGGCTGCTCGATTCGGCCTCGGCGCGGCAATTGGGGTTGGAGCCGACCGGCCATGCGGCGCGCGGCACCGCGGGCGCGCCGGGCGTATCGACCAGCAACCTTTATATGGTGGCGGGCCGCGTGCCGGTCGATACGTTGATCGGCGACATTGCCGATGGCGTCTATGTCACCGAGCTGATCGGCAGCGGCGTCAATCCCGTCACCGGCGATTACAGCCGGGGCGCGGCGGGCTTTCGCATCGTCGGAGGACGGATCGCGGAGCCGGTTGCGGAGTTCACCGTGGCAGGTAATCTGAAAGACATGTTCCTTGCCATGACGCCGGCTAATGATCTGGAATTCCGCTACGGCGTCAACGTGCCAACGCTGCGCATCGATGGAATGACGGTTGCCAGCGGCTGAGCTGATCCCGGCCGTCGTGGCGGCGGCGCGCGAGGCGGCGGCGATGGCGCTCGCCCGCTGGCGCACCGATTTCCGCCAATGGGAAAAGACGCCGGGCAGCCCGGTGTGCGAGGTCGATCTGGATGTCGACCGGATGCTGTTTGCGCGACTGACCGCGCTGATCCCGGAAGCGGGCTGGCTGTCCGAGGAGACGGCCGACAGGCCCGATCGGCTGGCCGCGCGGCGCGTCTGGGTGGTCGACCCGATCGATGGAACCCGCGACTATATTCGCGGGCGCGAGGGTTGGGCGGTCTCGGTCGCGCTGGTCGAGGATGGACGGCCGGTCATCGGCGTACTCGCCGCTCCCGCGCGCGGCGAGCTATGGCTGGCGCAGGCGGGGGCGGGCGCGACCCGCAACGGGCGAACGCTCAGCGCGGGCTATTGTCGGCAGATGCCCGGCGCGCGTGTGCCGGTCGACGCGCTGCCCAAGGCCGACCGCGATCTCGTCGCCGTCTTCAAGCCCAATTCGATCGCGCTGCGCATCGCCATGGTCGCCTCGGACGAGGCCGATCTGGTCGCGACGCTGCGCTGGGGCAATGAGTGGGACATTGCCGCCGCCGCGCTGATCGCGTCGGAAGCGGGGGCGGGGGTGGCCGATGCACTGGGCCAGCCCCTGCTGTTCAACAAGCCCGATCCGCGTGCCTTCGGCGTGCTGGTGACCGCGCGCGGGCTTCAGGATGCGGCGGTCGCGCGGCTGGGCCCGCGCGCGCGCGAGGTCATCGTGCCGGTCGGCGGCTGAGCATCTGCTCCACCCATTGGGGCACCAATTGCCCGGCGGGGCCCAGGCGGCTTTCGTCGAACCAGCCGCTTCCGTCCGATCGATCGAGATTGAGCTCCAGCGTCTCCGCGCCATAGGCGCTGGCCATCCGCACGAACCCCGCCGCCGGATAGACGGCGCCCGACGTCCCGATCGACACGAACAGATCGGCCTCGGCCAGCGCCGCCTCGATCCGCTCCATCTGATAGGGGATTTCGCCGAAGAACACGATATCGGGTCGCAAGGCGGGCGCGGCGCAGGCGGGGCACGGCGTGCCGGGCGGCAACGCGTCATACCACTCGAACCGTTCTCCGCACGCCGCGCACAGCGCCTGTTTCAGCGCGCCGTGCATGTGCAGGAGCCGGGTCGCCCCCGCCCGCTCGTGCAGGTCGTCGACATTCTGCGTGACGATCAGCAACGCGCCCGGCCATTCGCGGTCGAGCCGCGCCAAAGCCTCATGCGCCGCATTGGGGCTGACCTTCGACAGCGCCGCCCGCCGCAAGTCGTAGAAGCGGTGTACCAGCGCCGGATCGGCGGCGAGAGCCTCCGGCGTACACACATCCTCGACCCGGTGTCCTTCCCAAAGCCCACCCGGCCCGCGAAAGGTGGCGATGCCGGATTCGGCGGAAATGCCCGCGCCGGTGAGGATGACGATATTGGCGATGCTGGTCATGACGGCGACGACGGTAGCGCGTGAGCGCGGCGCGTACGACCCAAAACGCCCCCAATCTCCGCAGTTGCGCCGCACAGGCCCGGCATTCGGGAAAATGCGTCCGAAGTCGCCATCGCCCATGGCCCATAGCCGGTCACCGCGCGTTCAAGCGAGCGGTTTCCCCTTGGCGTGACCTGTGCCAAGGAGCGCCGCACCGACCATCACCACCCCTCTCGAAAAGGACATCACACGGCATGACGGCAATCGGCATTTACGGCAGCGCGGGACGCATGGGCCGGGCCATCGCCGAACTGATCGAGGGGGAGGGCGCGACCCTGGCCGGGGGATGCGATTCGCATGACGATCCGACCCTGTTGGCGGCACGGGCGGACGTGCTGGTCGACTTTTCGATCACCGGCGCGCTCGATGCGCATCTGGCGGCGGCGCGGGCGGCGCGGACCCCGATCGTGATCGGCACCACCGGTCTGTCGCCCGCACAGCATGCCGCGATCGACGAGGCGGCGACCGAGATCGCGGTGCTGCAAACCGGCAATACCTCGCTGGGTATCACGCTGCTCGCCAATCTGGTGCGTGAGGCGGCGGCGCGGTTGGGCACCGACTGGGACATCGAGATCACCGAGATGCATCACCGGCACAAGGTCGATGCGCCCTCCGGCACCGCGTTGCTGCTGGGCGAGGCGGCGGCGGCGGGGCGGGGGAGCAGCCTGTCCGAACTCCGCGTCGATGGGCGTGCCGGGCTGGTGGGCGCACGGACCGAAGGGACGATCGGCATGGCGGCGCTGCGCGGCGGCTCGGTGATCGGCGATCATGAGGTGATCTTCGCGGGCGAGGGCGAGCGGGTGACGCTGGGCCATTTCGCGCAGGATCGCAGCATTTTCGCGCGCGGCGCGGTGCGCGCGGCGCTGTGGCTCGCGACCCAGGCGCCGGGGCGGTATCGCATGGGCGACGTGCTGGGCCTGTAAGGACGCCTTCGTGAAAAAGGCCGAGATCGTCGAATTCTATCACCGTCTCGCGGAGGCCAATCCGCATCCCGAGACCGAGTTGGAATTCCGCAACCCCTATACGCTGGTCGTCGCGGTCGCGCTGTCGGCGCAGGCGACCGATGTCGGGGTGAACAAGGCGACGCGCGCGCTGTTCGCCGACGTCGACACGCCCGAAAAGATGCTCGCGCTGGGCGAGGATGGGCTGAAGCAGCATATCAAGACGATCGGCCTGTTCAACACCAAGGCCAAGAACGTCATCGCGCTGTCGCGGATGCTGGTCGACAATTATGGCGGCGAGGTGCCCGAGGATCGCGAAGCGCTGGAGCGGCTGCCGGGCGTCGGGCGCAAGACCGCCAATGTCGTGCTCAACGTCGCCTTCGGACACGAAACCTTCGCGGTCGACACCCATATCTTCCGCGTCTGCAACCGTACCGGCCTGGCCAAGGGCAAGACCCCGCTGGCGGTCGAACTCCGGCTCGACAAGGCGACGCCCGCGCCGTTTCGGGTTCACGCGCATCACTGGCTGATCCTGCATGGCCGTTATATCTGCAAGGCGCGGCGCCCCGAATGTTGGCGCTGCCCGGTCGAGGACCTGTGCGCCTACCGCCACAAGACCCCCGCGCCCGTCCCCAAAGGCGGAAAAGCGGCGACGGCGTCATAAAAAGGCTGGCGTGGTGGTCTGCACGATGCTAGTCGGCTCGCCCACGCACCCGTAGCTCAGCTGGATAGAGCGCTGCCCTCCGAAGGCAGAGGCCACAGGTTCGAATCCTGTCGGGTGCGCCATCTATTCTCATCCACTATATTGATAATTTAGCCGTTTAAGGCTGATGAGATGGCTGCGTGCCACCTTTCGGTCCCTCACCGTCTGCTTGTCGTAGGCGTTCGAGCGCGAACTGCGGCGGTCATTGGTTCTTTGCTCATGCCCGCCAAATATGAGGGATGGGCGAAGATGCGATCCAGCAGGGCCATGGCCATAAAGCATCGGCGATCTCAACCGATGTTCGCGACCATACCCATGATGGCCAGAAATCCCATCATCCAAGCCAAATTGACCGGCGACCTGAAAGCGAGTGCGTCCGTCAATATCTCGCACGCGGTAGTCGCGATCGGGACAAAGCATATCTGTAGCCAGTGACGCTGTCGTACCAGCGTTTGCGGATGCGTTATTGAGCGAACTTATGCCGGAACGCGAATATGCGCTATTCGGACACCGGCACCAGCGGCGTCATCAGGCTGCGCGGCTCGGTTGTGAGTGGCGGAAATCGTCCGGGCGGTAGCGCGCCTGCGATCGCGCTGTGGACGCCGTATCGACGTTGAACCGCATCACCGATGCCATGAGCGTCCCGCATTCCTGTGCCAACAGGCTGGCCGCTGCAGTCGACTCCTCGACCATTGCGGCGTTCTGCTGGGTCACAGAGTCGATCTCGCCGATCGCGATATTCACCTGGCCCAGGCTATGTGCCTGCTGTTCGGAAGAGCGGGCGATCACGTCCACGACGGTGCTGACGTCCGAAACCTTACTGATGATCCGTTGCAGCGCGTTGCCGGTTTCGTCGACCAGCACCACGCCCGAGCGAACATGCTCGATGGCCGAAAGGATGCGTGCCTTGACGTCCGAGGCCGCGTCGGCCGAGCGTTGCGCCAGCGCACGGACTTCGGAGGCGACAACGGCGAAGCCCTTGCCGGCATCGCCCGCCCGCGCCGCTTCGACGCCCGCGTTGAGTGCAAGAAGATTGGTCTGAAAGGCGATGCCGTCGATGACCGTGATGATGTCCACGATCTCGCGGCTGGCCTGGTCGATACCGTTCATGGCGGTGATCGACTTGGCGACGATTTCGCCGCCCTTTTCGGCCTCGTTGCGCGCTTCCGTCACGGCGCGATTGGCCTCGCCCGCGCTGGCGGCCCCTTCGCGAACGCCTTGGGTGATTTCCCCAACCGCAGCCGCAGTCTCGCGCAAGCTGGCGGCCTGCTGCTCGCTGCGCGCCGAGAGATGGTCGGTGGCCTGACGGATTTCCTCGATATTCGAGCGTATGGTGCCTGCGCTGCCGCGCACATCGCTGGTCAGGCCGGACAGATTCTGAACGGCGCGATTAAAGTCGGCGGCCAGCTGATGGAAGGAGGGGGGCAGGTCGGTCAGCCGAGCCGTCAGGTCCGCCTCGGACAGGCTGTGCAGGCCCGAGCCGATCGCTTGCAAGGCCAGTTCGCGTTCGCGGTCGTCGCTGACCTTGGCCTTGGCGGCATCGCGGAAGACGACGACGGCGCGGGCCATGTCGCCCAGTTCATCGCCGCGCTCGCTGCCCGGTACCTCGATGTCGTTGCGACCGCGCGCAAGCTCGGCCATCAATCGGGTGAGGGCGGTGATCGGTCGCGCGATGCTGCGGCTGAGGACCATCTGAAGCGTGATGACGACGCCGATCAGCATCACGCCGCCCAGGACTAGGGCGATGATGGCGGTGCCGATCGCATTGTCCTGCGAGGCGGCATTGCTGGCGATCGCTGCCGTTTCCTGCTCGCGAATCGCGCGGAGCGGCAGCACGATGTCGCTGGTCAGCACGGCTTTCCCCGCGTCGCGGACCGCCTGCTGCGCTTCGTCGCGTCGCCCTTCCTTGACCCAATCGGTCAGCCGGTCGCTCCACGTCCGCCGCCACTTTGTCTTCTCGGCATTGGACTTGGCGAGCAGCTCCTGCTCGGTCCGGTCGGTCAGCATCGCGGCCAGCTCTTGGCTGGTCGTGTCATATTCCTTGCGCGCTTCTTCGTAGGATTTGAGATAGCTCTTGTCCGCCGTGACCAGGAAACCGCGCAACTGGCTGTTTTCGCGCAGGATCGATGTCTCCAAGGTCAGCGCTTTGGCATAGACCTCCTGAGCGTGGTTGTTGCGCGTGGTCGCGCTTCGGATTTCCCAGATATTGACGAAGAACACGATTGTCATGATCGCGGCCGACAGGCTGACGATCAGGAACGATACACCCAGCTTCTTGGGGATGTTCATGCTCGCAAGCATTATGCGTCTCTCTCAACAGGTCGGGCCGGGGACGATCCGCGCGGATCGATCGGGTTGTCGTTACCAAACCCGCTGTTCAACGGGGCGCTCAGGGCGTCAGGCATAGGCATAGGATCCGCCATGGCGGATGCCGTAAGACACAGTGGCGCTGTCACCACCCGATACTTGATCGCCATATCCTGAGTTAATCCTGATTCCGTCCGACAATTGTTAGGATTGTGAAGTTAATTATGGGTGAAGTGACGGAGCGTTACCAACAGATACGCTGACCTATCCGTCGATCCACTCGATCCATGCGCCATAGGGATGGCAATGGGCCACGACCCGGTCCTGATGGCCCGGCCAGGAGCGCAGGCGCAGCTCGACCCGTTCGCGCGCCTTGTCCCATTCGAAGCCGATGGCCGCGAAGGGGCGGGCCGGGGTCGCGGCCGCTCCGGCCTTCTGCAAGGTCGCCTCGATGGTCATGCGGTCCTCCGCGTTCAGATATTGCAGCACCATGGAATGCAGGACGACGCGGTGGCGATGATCCGTCCCCGGAACGGCCAGCTGTTCCGCGAGCCAGGATGTGGCATCCCCGGTGTCGAGCCGGGGCGGATGCTGGCGCGCGATCTCCAGGGCACGGTCCAGCCGCTGCGCGCGCTCGGGCTGGTCGGCGAAGATGAAGGAAGCCAGCCGCTCGCATGCGGCCGGATCGTTCACGTCGAGCGGATGGAGGTCGACGCCGCGAGCGGCATGGACGGTCACGGCGGCGTCGGGGGGCGGGGGACCACGCCATTCGGGAGCGATCCGCACCCTCGAGTTGGGTTCGCCAGTCCGGACGCCGCCTAGGTCATAGGCATAGCGCGCCAGATTGAGATTCAGCCCCGCGCTCGCGCCGATCTCGAACAACTCGAAATCATGGCCGTGAGACTGGGCCAGGACCATCAGGGCGGCGTGAAGGGCCGCCGCACGGCCGATTTCGTTGGTCTGCGGCACGCGCAGCAACCAGTCGACCAGGAATTCGTCATGGCTGGCCAAGGCCAGTGCGACCGCTTCGTCGAAACGGTCATGCTTCCTGGCATATAGCGCGGTCAGCTGGGGCTCCACTCCACGCCGGGCTAGGGCGTGCAGCGCGGCGTTGATCCGCATCGCGATCGCCGAGGATGCGGCGGTATTGCCCCATGACCGGATCAGCGCCGCGCTGAGGGGCGCCTTGTCGAGCTGTCGGTCCACCGCCGCCAGCAGATCGGCGACGAAGGGCGTGCCGATCGCCCGCATGACGAGCGACTGTCGGTACAGTTCGCTCGGCTGCGCGGTCGGATCATCCGAACCCGGATATATGGTGTTGGAACATTCCGGGTGCATCGGTCGCCTATGACGTCGCAAGGGTAGGATGGGCAAGACGCATCGGGACGATGGAATATCGCCCCGATGCGGTTTGCCCCGTCAGACGAGATCAGAAGTTGAAGTTCGCGCCGGCGCTGAAGTTACGGCCGACCAGGCCTGCGTAATGCCAGCTGCTCAGATAGTTGGGATTGCTGGCATAGGCACCCGATGCCAGCGGAGCGCGGGCATTGGTCACGTTCTGGATGCTGAAGAAGAAGCGGAAATCGTCATTGACCCGCACGCCCATGTTCAGGTCCGTGTAGATGAACGGCCGCACATAGCACTGGTTGTTGAAGTCGGTTTTACGATCGACGACCGGCGCCAGCGTGTTTCTGCACGACAGATCGATTACGCCGTTTACGGCATCAATGCGATCGGCCGCTACCTGCTTGATCCGACCGACGTAATAGGTTGTGCTCGTAAGCGAGAAGTTGCCGATTTCAATCGTGTTCTGCCAGTTGCCGCGGATGCGGGGCGTACCGCCGCCCGAGGACAGCTCGTACGGCCCCAGCGTACCCGCATATTTCTGCACCACGCCCGCCGGGGTGACGAGGTCGAGGCGGAGAACGCGGGTCACGTCGACACGGCTGATGAATTTCACGCCGTTCGCCAGTTGGACGTTTGCATTGGCCTGCATGTCGATACCCGAGCTGACCATATAGTTGGCGTTGACGTATGGCACGTCGAACACCAGCAGACGCGGCAGGGCGTTCGGATTGACGGGATCGGGCGCGTCAACGATGTTGCACTTGTAGCCCTGACCGACCGCCGCCAGCGCCGCACATCCGGCCGCCGCATTGGCCTGGCCATAATAGGCTTTGATCGCCTCGGCGCGTAGCGGCCCGCTGACGATCAGATTCGATTTGCGGATGTTATAATAGTCGACCGTGAGGTTCAGCCAGGGAACCGGATTGAGGATCGTGCCGACAGTGAAGCTCCGCGATACTTCCGGAAGGATATCCGCCTTGCCCTGCGCCGCGCTACCGATGCTGTACGTTGTCGTATAGGCCGGGCTGCCGGCATGCGCAGCGATGAAGCTGTCGGGTGGGGTGTAGGACGAGAAACCAGCATAGCTGCTCGCCGGGTTATATTCCGCGAAAGTCGGCGCGCGGAAGCCCTGCGAATAGGTAGCGCGGAGCGAGAATTCGCGGACCGGCGTGAACTTAGCGCCAATCTTCGGCGAGAAGTGGCTATAGCCCTGCGAATAGTGATCGTAACGGCCCGAGACGTTCAGGTCGAACGAGCGTGCAAAGGGCGCGTCGATTTCGAAGAACCCGGCGGTCACGGTCTGGCGACCCTGGGCCGACGAGGTGTTCAGGCCGTAATAGGACAGATCCGCATTCTGGTTGCGGTTCATCAGCGTCTCGCGACGGACCTGGAAACCGCCGCCGACATTCAGGTCGCCGCCCGGCAGCGCCATGAGCGACTTCAGCAGTGAACCGCCGATCGTCGCCACCGTCGAATAGGACGGGGTGGTCCGCTCCGGCGATACTTGGTCGCGCACGGCCTGCGTATTCTGTTCCGGATTGACGAAGTTGTAGGCGCCGGTGTTGATCGCGTTCAGCAGGCCCTGGATGTTGATGAAGCCGCGCTGCGTGACTGCGAAATTGTCACGGGCATAGACGCCGTTCAGGCGGAACTTGAAGCCATCGCCCAGATCGCCCGAAATGCCGTAGGTCGCGCGGAAAACGTCGACATAGCGGTGGCTGCCCGCGGGAATGTCGCCGAACAGGTAATAGATACGTGCGGCATTCTGGGTCGGGTCGGCGCCCGCCACGGCATAGGGGTTGTTCGGGTTCAGGCGGCGGTCGGCGGCGGTGGCGCAGTTCACACCCGCCGAGCAGACATACATAGGCAGGACAATGCCCGGGCTGCTTGACGCGAGCGCTGGCGAGCCGCCGAAAGGCTGGGTCTGGCGGATGCCCGCCGGGGTGCCGCGAATATCGACTTCGGAATGCGAATAGCTGCCGCTGGCGAACGCTTCCCAGCCCTCGGCGATACGGACGTTCAGCCGCGCCGTGGTCGAATAACGCTGCTGGCGCGGCTGGATGATCGAATATTCGGCTGGCAGGTTGTGCGCGCAGCCTGTGCCCTGTGCGGCGCCGGAGGTCACGGTGAAAGTGCCGAAGGGGCAGGCGTTCGGGTTGAGCAGGCGATACTGATTGGTCGGAGACGTGCCGACCTGGCCCGACAGCGGATTGTTGAGATCGGTCTGCGAAACGCGGGTGACCACCGCCTGCGGGTTGGCGGTCAGCAGCGAGTCGTCGTTGCGGTTCCGATCCTGCAGGCCGCTCGGACGCAGGTCCAGCGTGTTGAACGGATAGCCGCGCGAGTTGTTGGTGATGAACCCGTCATAGGTGTATTCACCATTGACGTAGAAGTTGAAGCCCTGCTCGCGATAATCGCCGATACCGGCGGTCAGCGTGGCGCGGTAATGGGCGCCATCGGCCTTTTCGGTGGTGCCGCCCTGGACCGAACCCGAAATGCCCTGGACATTCTTCTTGCTGATGAGGTTGACCACACCGCCGATCGCGTCCGCGCCATAGGTCGAGGACGCGCCGTCCTTCAGCACTTCGATACGCTCGATGGTGCTGAACGGGATCGAATTCAGGTCGACATAGGCGTTATGGCCGTCATCGTTCAGCGGGAAGTTGGCGTTGCGCAGACCGTCGATCAGCACCACGGTCGACGACACGCCCAGGCCGCGCAGCGACACCGCCGCGCCACCGGCGGAAAAGCCGTTGCGGAAACCGGTCGAGATCGAACCGGCACTGTCTGCCGAAACCGAACGGATGGCGTCCTGCGCGGTCGTGATGTTCGCGCGTTGCATTACGTTGGAACTCACCACGGTCACGGGCGAGATCGAACTGGCGTTCGAATCGCGGAACAGCGTGCCGGTCACGATGACCGTGGCGCCTTGCGCCGTGGCGGGAGCGGGGGCAGCCCGCTTGATCTGAACGTCCTGCTCGGCCGGTGCGGGTGCAGCGGCGTTCTGGTCGGCGGTGTCGGCCGTCTGTGCCGGTGCCGCCTGCTGCCCATAGGCCGGAGCGGCGATCGCGGTCAGCAATGCCGCGGTCGAAATCCCCAGGCGCAGTTTACCGAACGCAGAATTCATCGAAGTCACTTGATTTCCCCCTCTGACGCAGCAGCGACTTGCGTCGCCTTCATTCCCCTCGCCACGAACCGGCGCTGCGATAGATGGGCGCCTATCACCCATGGAGTTACTGGGGTGTTAAAAGGCCGAGATTTGGCATTGAGGTGGTATGATATTGGATTTGTTATGGAGAAGGTAAAAAGCAGCGTAATCGCTTACCTCACACCGCAACAATTTTAACGCTGGACTTGCCCCGGTTAACCGGAAAGGCATTTGCTCAGCGTAACGCGGTTCGCTCGATTTGCGCGGTACTGCGGCAATCGAGCGCGGAATGGCGCTGAACGGAATTGCAAAAGCCGTTGATATAGCGAGCAATTGGCTGTTCGGCCTGGGCAATGGTATAGAAGACGGTACGCCAGACGAGTTTGGATCCTATCGTCTTGCAGAACGGCGCGACCATGGAGTTGGCGTCACAATTTCCTTTTCGTGGCAAAGAGATAAGGATGCCCTGACATGGCGGCTCCGCGCGACATGCAGATATAGGAGGGGGCGCAGCTATCAGGCCGCGCCCCTATCTCTATCAGAAGCCGACCCGCACCGACAGCGAGGTCGTCCGCGCGTTGATGGCCCGCGCACGCACGATGCCGTTGGTCGGGATCACGCCGTCCTCCGCCTCGGTAAAGCCCAGCGCGTTGAACAGGTTGTTGCTGTTCAGCGAGACCAGGATGCGGTCGGTGGCGCGGAACTGCATAAAGGCGTTGACCACCGTATAGCCGGGCAGCTTCAACTGATTGCTGTCCTGCGCATAGCTGCTAGTCGTGCCGATCACGTTCGCGCCGATCGTGATGCGGTCCAGATCGACCTGCGGCGTCGCCTGGAAGATCAGCCGGGCTTGGCGGCGCGGGGTATTACCGACCACGCCGGGGTTCAGCGCGTCGCTGACGATCTTGGCATCGGTCCAGGTCGCCCCGCCGGTCATGTTGAACGGGCCGACGCTATACGCCCCGTCCAGCTCCAGGCCATAGGCGCGATATTCGCGGTCGATGAAGACCTGACGCGTCGCCTCGTAATTCTGCTCCTCGGTGCGCGCCCAGAAGCCGGTCAGGTTCACATACATGCCGTTCTTGCGATATTTCAGGCCCAGCTCGGCCTGGCGCACATAGTCGACCGCCGCGTCCTTGTTGATCAGATGGCCGTCGGTCGTGCTGACCGCCGGACCGAACAACAGCCGGTCGGCATTGGCACGCGCGCCCCGGCTATAGCGGACGAACATCGCGAACGGCTCCGACACGCGGAAGTTGATCCCCGAGGAATAGGACAGATAGTGCCAGCTGTAATCGACCGGCGCCGGGCTGGTCAGCGGGATCACCGCCACGCGCCGCTCGGCCGCCGAGATCACGCCGTCGCCGTTCATGTCGCGCGCCGTGGCGCCGACGCGACCGCCGCCCAGATCCGACCCGAAGATCGACCCTTGCGCATTGCCGAAGTCGTAGCGGACGCTGGCGCCCAGCGCGAAGCGCCCGATCTTGTAGTTCAGCGATCCGAACGGCGCATTGACGTTGTAATCGACGCGGTAGCTGCGGCGACAGCAGCCGCCGAAATAGTCCGCCCCGAACGCATAATAGCCGTTCTGCGTCTGTGGCACCCCTGCGGCATTGACCACGTCGACCAGCGCCGCGCGCCCGTCGCCGCGCACGTCCATCAGCGTCGAGGTCCATAGCCAGTCGGTGTCGATCGTCTGGCGCGACTTGTAGAAACCGGCGGTGGTCGTCAACTCACCCTTGCCGATGGTATAGACGCGGCTGGCGCGCAGGTCGTTGGTGACATTGTCCAGGCTGTTGAGCTTGGTGTCGAACACCACCACGCGCGCGAGCAGGCCGTTGCCGTTCAGCCCCGACAGGTTGGTGATCGCCTGCCCGCTATTCGGCCCGCTGGCATAGCGCAGCGTCGCCCCCGCGCCGCCCAGCGCCGTCGCGGTCGCCGCCGCGCTGTCCACCGCCGAGGGGAAGTTCGAGATGAACCGGCCCGAGACATCGGCATAGCGGAACCGGTCGGTCACGGTCCAACCCGACACGTCGAAGCGCGTCTCGACCCCGAAGGCGTTGACCACCGGATGCTGGCCGTCGCGCTTGTCGTCGACCACCGGATTATTCTGCCCGTCCAGCGTCACGTTGCTGGTGTCGTAGCGCGACAGCAGCGCGTCGCGGGCGATGTCGAATCCCGGGACATTCTCGTATCGCGGATTGGCGTTGGTGCCGGTCACGCGCACCGGATTGGGCAGATAGGCCGCCGACCGATCGTTGAGGAACTTGCCGTAGAAGCGGATATAGCCGCCGCTGAACTCCTTGGTGACGTTCAGCTTGATCTGGCCGCCCTTGGTGCCGTCATAACCGACCCGGCGCGGCCCCTCGCCCTGATGATAGAAGCCGCCGATATGGAAGCGCAGCGTGTCGGAGAGCTTGGCCCCATAATCGAAGTCGAGCCGGTATTCGCCATAGTCCAGACCCGCCGTCGCCATGATCGCGCCGCCCGGCACCTCGCCGGTCTTGGAGATCATGTTGATGACCCCGCCGGGCGAGTTGGATGAGAAGGTCGAGGCGGAACCGCCGCGAATGGCGTCGACCGACGACACGTTCATATCGGCACGCAGAAAGATGTCGGCATTGCCGAAGGTGATGTCGCCGAACTCCAGCACCGGCAGGCCGTCCTCCTGCAATTGCAGGAACTTGGCGCCGCCCGACGCGATCGGCAGGCCACGGATCGAGATATTGGCATTGCCGTCGCCGCCCGAGCTTTCCGATCGGATGCCGGGGATGTTGCGGAAGATCTCGGCGGTCGAACGCGGCGCCGCCTTCAGGATCTCGGCCGCGCCGAGCGAGCTGGTCGAGATGGCGCTGTCCAGACGATCGCGCCCCCGCGCCACGGCGGTGACGACCACATCCTTATTGAGTGCGCTCTTCTCGGCCGGTTTGTCAGCCTGTGCAGTCTGCGCTTGAGCATGCCCCGGAACCAATAGCGCGAACGGAATGGCCGAAATGAATAGCTTGTGACGAAGCACCTAATCCCCTCCTCTTTGTCAGGGACGCTCACTACCACCGGAGGCTTTGCAAACGATTAAAATGCCTTGATGCGCTGGTGAGATATTTTTGGACTGATTGCCCACCTTCCGGCGCAATGTTCTGGCGGGGAAGGGCATAGCCCAATGATGCACGGCATCGTCCTGATCCAGCGGCCGGTCACTATTCCGCTGAAATGTAGCTGGGCCGCGGCGGCGCCCTGGCCGAAGCAGGCACGGCGCCTTCTCTGTGTTCGATGTCTGCGGATTCCCTCGTCCGGCACCTGCCAGACCTGACCGGGATTTTCTCACAGCGAATGAATCGATCCAAAGGGCTCGGGTCGATTCCGTCCGGCTCGCCGGAAGTCGATCCCCCTTTCCATGGGGCGCGTTTGGGTTCTATCCTACGGAAAAGCGTGGCGAACTATCGCGCCAATGTCGGCGCTTCGAAAAAGCGCATCATGAGGGGGAGGATGTGATGACGATGTTCCTGAAGGCCGCCATGGCGGCGACGATCGTCCTGGCCGCGCCATTGGCCGCGCAGGTGCCGGCTTCCGCCCCCGTCATTTCCACCGATCGCGGTGCCGTGCGGGGTGGCGTGGCGGACGGGGTGGCGAGTTGGAAGGGGATTCCCTTCGCCGCCGCGCCGGTCGGGCCGCTTCGCTGGCGTGCGCCGCAGCCCGCCGCCGCATGGCAGGGCGTTCGGGACGCCACCGCCTATGCGCCGGACTGTATGCAGGTGCCGTTCCCCAGCGATGCCGCGCCGCTGGGTACGGCCCCGGCGGAGGACTGTCTTTACGCCAATGTCTGGAAGCCGGTGGCGGCGCGGGGGAAGCTGCCGATCCTGGTGTGGATCTATGGCGGCGGCTTCGTGAACGGCGGGGCGTCGCCACCGACCTATTCGGGGGCGGAACTGGCCAGGCAGGGAGTCATGGTCGTCAGCTTCAACTACCGGGTAGGCCGGTTCGGCACCTTCGCCCTGCCGCAACTGACCAAGGCGAACGCCGATGAGGGCCGGCTGGGTAATTACGGCATCATGGACCAGATCGCGGCGCTGCAATGGGTGCAGCGCAATGCGGCGGCGTTCGGCGGCGACCCGTCGAACGTCACCATCGTCGGAGAGAGCGCAGGCGGCATGTCGGTGCACATGCTCAACACCTCGCCGCTGGCGCGGGGGCTGTTCAGCAAGGTCTTCGTGATGTCGGGCGGCAATGGCCGGTCGGACGGCAAGACACTGGCCGATGCCGAACGGATCGGAGAGAATTTCGCCCGGTCCAAGAGTATCGATCCCGACAGCCCCGATGCGTTGGACAGGCTACGCGCGCTGAGCGCCGAGGCGGTGACCGACGGCCTGAACATGATGGCGCTGTTCCGGCCCCAACCCGGCCCGCCGACCAATATGGGGCCCTTTGCCGATGGCAGGGTGATGGTCGATCTGGGCAAGGCCTATGCCGAGGACCGCTTCGCCCGCGTGCCGATGATCGTCGGCGCGACGGGGGCGGATATAGGGGGAAAGACTGGATTCATGGTCGCCGGAGCCCGTGAGGTGGCGGGCGTCGTCGCCGACAAGGGCGTGCCCGTATGGGAATATCGCTTTTCCTATGTCGCGAGTTCGGTGAGCCAGCCGGGCGCGCAGCATGCGACTGATATTCCCTTCTTCTTCGACACCACCGCGATCAAATATGGCGCGGCGACGACAATGCGGGACCGCGACATGGGGCGGGTGATGAGCCGCTATCTCACCCAGTTCGCCAAGACCGGCAATCCCAATGCGGCGGGGCTGCCGCAATGGCCACGCTATGCCCGCGCCAGCGACCGGATCATGGACTTCGGAGCCGATGGAAAGGCGGTCGCCAGCGCCGATCCCTGGGGGGCAGAGATCGACGCGGCGGGCAGGGCGGCACCTTCGTCGCGATAGGGCGGATGCGGCCCGCTTTACGCAATGGTTAAGACGGTAACCGATTTTACACTTGCCTTAATCTAATTAAGTCCTGCTTAGAGCGGGTTGTGGGCGGGTGAGTAAATGGGGGCCGCGAAAGTGGCATGGGACATCAGAGCGGTAGCGCTTGCGCTGCTGATGCTCCTGACGGGGTTGATGCCGGGAACGGCGTCGGCCACGACCGTCGACCTGCGTCGATCGGCCTGCAGTGCCGCGCTGCCCGATGGCACCCGAACCGCCAGCATCACCGAGGCGCGCTATGTCTGCGGTGCCGACGCCCCGACGCGGGGGACGCCGTGGCTGTGGCTTCGTCTCGATCCGTCGGGATTGGCCACGCTGCCACCACGCTGGGATATGTTGATCGATCAGACCCGGTTCGATCGTATCGCCCTGCTGGTCGTGGGGCGCGACGGCGCGGTCCGGATCGAGCGCGGGCCCTCCGGCCTGGACGGCCATGGCGCGCCAGGCGGGTTGTTGCGCTTCGTGGTCCCGACGCCGGGACGCGATGTCCGCGGCCTGTATCTGGGCTTTCGCAACATCGACGAGCTGTCGTTGATGCGAAAGCTGGAGGCGCGGCCGGGCGTCAGGATGACCGGGGGCGATATTCACTGGCTTCTGCTGATGGGGCTGTTCACCGGGACGCTCTTGTCCGCGCTGCTCTACAATCTGGTGATCCATACGGGGCAGCGCCCCGCGTTCCAGCGCTGGTATCTGCTGTGGGTCAGTGTCGCCCTGGCCTATGGTTTGATCTGGACGAACACGGCGGCGTTCATCGTTCCATGGCTGATCGGCCCGCTCGCGGTGCGGCTGAACCTGGTCCTGGTCGGCTTGATGGTCGCGGCGGGGAACATGTTCTTCTTCGCCGTGATCGAAGAGGGGGCGCTGAGCCGCCGCTTCGCCATGGCGGGGCGGACCCTGGCCGTGACGGGGGCGGTGTTGGGCTTCGTGGCGGCGGCGGACTGGTGGGTGCCGCCAGGGCTGACCGACCGACTGCTCAATTATGCCATCGCGGCCACCGCAGCGCTGCTCGCCCTGTCGTGCTGGATCGCGGCGCGGCGCGGCAGCCGGGTCGTCTGGTTCTATCTGATCGGCTGGGGCCCGGTGATCGGCGTCTTTCTGGCCCGTCTGGCTCGAAATCTGGGCTTTGCGCCACAGAATGACCTGGTCGACATGGGGACCTTTGCCGCCCTCGCTTTCGAGGCTCTGGTCTTGTCGCTGGCGATCGCCGACCGGTTCCGCCTGATCCGCCAGGAACTGGAGTTGAGCCGCCAGCGCCGCGAGGTCGATATGGCGGAAACCAAGACATTGCGGCTGGCGGCGCAGACCGATTTCCTGACCGGGCTGGGAAACCGCTCGGCCTTTCAGCATCAGTCCTATGAATGGATGTCCAGCGGCACCGCGTTCAGCCTGTTCCTGGTCGATGTCGATTACATGAAGGACGTAAACGACCGGCTGGGCCATGCGGTGGGGGACCGTTTGTTGCAGCATGTCGGGGCGGCGTTGGTCGAGACGACGCGGGCGTGGCCGGGAACCCGGATCGCACGGATCGGTGGCGACGAATTCGCCATATTATGCCCCGGCAGCCATGGCGACGAGGCCGCTCTGGCCGACGCGGCGATGGCGCTTCAGGGCGATGTCTGGCATGCCGAGGATCGCGACCGCACCCTGTCGCTCAGCATCGGCGCGGCGCGTTTCCCGGAAGATGCGCGAGCGCTCGACCTGCTCTATCAAAATGCCGACCTGGCGCTCTACACCGCCAAGCGGCTCGGTCGCGGGCGCTATACCCGGTACGATCCGTTGCAGCGTTCGCTGCGGGACCTGCAGACCGCCTTTATCGAGGATTCCGAGGCGGCGATCCAACGCGGCGAGTTCGCGCTTTACATGCAGCCGATCGTCTCGCTGGAAACGGAGGCGGTGTGCGGGCACGAGGCGTTGTTGCGGTGGCGCCATCCTCGGCACGGGCTGTTGGCCCCGGATCGCTTCGCCGATGTGCTGGTCGCCGAGCGGATCGGCCTGATGATCCAGGAGCATGTGCTGGAACTCGCGCTGACCGCGCTGCGCGAACAGGGCGAGCGGTTGGGCATGCTCAGCGTCAATTTCACCTCGGCCCAGTTGGCGGGGCCACGCGGCGCGCGCGCGGTGCTCGACCGGCTGGCGCATTACGGCATCGCGCCGGACCGGCTCTGCGTCGAAGTGACCGAAGGCGTGATGCTCGACCGGGCGGCGGACAGCATCCTGGCGAATCTGCGTACCTTGCATGACGCGGGCGTCTGTATCGCGCTCGACGATTTCGGTACCGGCTATGCCTCGCTGGTCCATCTTCGGCAATTGCCGGTCGATCGCATCAAGATCGACAGGTCCTTCGTCGCGGGGATCGACGAGACGGATGGCGGGACGCTGGCCATCGTGCATGCGATCGTCGGTCTGGGCGGTGGCCTGGGCAAGGTGGTCGTCGCGGAAGGGATCGAGAACGAGGTCCAGGCGCTGCGCCTGAAGCAACTGGGCTGTCAGTTGGGGCAGGGCTATCTCTATGGTCACCCGTCAGCCGAACCGATGGCGGGGGAGTCCATGGCCGCCGATCCATGGGGGCTGCCGCGCGTGGTGACGACTTAACCCTATTCGCAACCGGCAGCCCGGCCAATGGCGGGTGCCGACCCTCTTGAGAAAGCCCTGCCCCCCGGCCGGAAGAGGGTGACGTAAGGCGCCCCTAAGTCCTTTCGGATACGTCGCTTTCCAGACGGCGTCCCAGGCCGCCCGGCCTATCTTCGACGTGCAGCATGGTGCTGCATGTCGAAAGTAAAATTCATGACCGCTTATGACTTCAAGATGGCGACGGAGCATCGAGATCTGCGTGTCGCCCAACGCCATGGCCCGAACGGTGATGACGACGGGATCGCGGCATCGTTTCGCCTCGAACAACTCGACACCCGCTACGACCCCGATACCCAGACCTTGTGGACCGACATGCGGGCGCGGACCCGGCCCAGCTTCAATGCGGACCTGTTGCGCGACTTTGTCCGCTGGCAGGAGGCGATCGCCAAGGCCGCCGATGGCGGCACGATGCCGATCCGCTATCTGGTGCTGGGATCGAGCTTTCCGGGCATATTCTCGCTGGGCGGCGACCTGAACCTGTTCGCCCAGGCGATCCGGGATCGCAACCACGACGCGCTGGTCGGATATGGCCGCACCTGCGTCCGTATCCTCCATCGCAATATGCGCGGGCTGGAGCGACCGATCGTCACCATCGGTCTGGTCGAGGGCGATGCGCTGGGCGGCGGGTTCGAGGCGCTGCTGTCCTTCCATGTCGTTATCGCCGAACGGGGGACCAGCTTCGGCCTGCCCGAGACGCTGTTCGGCCTGTTCCCCGGCATGGGCGCGCACTGCTTCCTGTCGCGGCGGCTGGGCGCGGCGCGGGCCGAGCGGATGATCATGAGCGGCCGGACCTATAGCGCGGAGGAGCTGTACGATATGGGACTCGTCCACAACCTGGCCGAACCGGGCGAGGGGCGGCGGATGGTCGCCGACTATATCCGCCAGAACCATCGGCGGCACAGCGCGCATTGCGCCATCTATGAGGCGTCGCGCGCGGTCAATCCGCTGCCGTTGGAGGAACTGGAGGCCGTGGTCGAACTATGGGCCGATGCGGCCCTGCGGCTGACCGAGGGTGATCTGAAGCGGATGGAGCGGCTGGTCGCCGCGCAGACCCGCCTGCGCGAAAAGGCCGAGGCCTGATCAACCGGCCCCGGGAATCGCGGATGCTTTCCCGGGGCCACCATCCTCTAGCTCCATGCCGGCGAACAGCGCCGACAGCCTGTCCGCCGGCATCGGTCTGGCCAGCAGGAAGCCCTGGACCGAATCGCACCGCGTCCGGCGCAGTTGCTCCAGCTGCGCGGGCGTCTCCACCCCCTCCGCCACCGTCCGCATGCCCAGCTTGGCGGCGAGTTCGACGATCGTCTGGACGATCGCGACCGAGGCGGGATTATGCTCTAGATCGATGACGAAGGACCGGTCGATCTTGAGCGTCTGGAACGGAAACTGGGTAAGATAGCTGAGCGAGGAATAGCCGGTCCCGAAATCGTCCAGCGTCGTGCAGACATGTATCCGGTTGAGCGCGGTCAGGGCCTCGATCGACCGTTCGACATCGTCGAGCAGCACCGTCTCCGTAACCTCCAGGGTCAGGCGTTGCGGGGGAAGGCCGCTTGCGTCCAGGGCGCGCTTCACGGCTTTGTGCAGCTCGGGGGTACGCAGTTGCACGGGGGACAGATTGACCGCGACGGTGACCTCGGGCGGCCAGCCATTGGCCGCCAGACAGGCCCGACGCAGCACCCAGTCGCCGATCGGGACGATCAGGCCATTCTCCTCGGCAATGGGAATGAACTCGGCGGGCGAGACCGGGCCGAACTGCGGACTGTTCCAGCGCAACAGCGTTTCGCAGGAGGTGATGTCACCCCCCTCCAGACGAAAGATCGGCTGGAACAGCAGGCGGAATTCCCCCCGCTCCAGCGCGCCGTCCATGGCGGCGGCCAATTGCCGGCGGCGCTCGATCTTCTCGTCCATCAGGGGTTCGTAGAGGAAGAATCGCCCGCGCCCATTCTCCTTGGCGCGATACAGCGCCAGATCGGCATTCTTCAGCAGCGTGTCGGCATCGTCGCCGTCATCGGGCGCGATCGCCATGCCGATCGAGGCGGAGGTGCGCAGCATATTGCCGCTGAACGCCACGGGGTGACGCACCAGATCGAGCACGGTCTTGCCGATCCCTTCCGCCGCATCGGCATGGCTGATGTGGCACAAGACGGCGAATTCGTCCCCGCCCAGCCGCGCGACGAGCCCCGCCTGCCCGAATTGCGCAGTTAACCGCCGCGCGACCGCGACGAGCAGGGCATTGCCCGCCAGATGGCCGAAGGAATCGTTCACCTCCTTGAAGCGGTCGAGATCGAGCCAGAGCAGCGCCAGCTTGTCGCCCGAGCCGGACAGGCTGCGCAGCCTCTCCTCGAAATGCTCGCGAAAGGCGGTGCGGTTGGACACCCCGGTCAGGTCGTCCCGCCGCGCCATCTGCGCATGATGTTCGGCGAGTGCGGCCTTTTCCTCGGACGCGACGGTGGCGCGCAGGATTTCGGCATAGGTCTGTTGCGTGATGTCCATCATCGCGACGACGAACAACAGGATCACCAATGCCAGCAGCGCCTTGAGCGGCTCCAGCGGTATGAGCAGCCCGATGGAAAGCGGCAGCGAGGCACAGCAGAGCTGCGACAGCGCGATCAACGGCCGTCCGGCATTCCGCCCGGCAATCCCCGCCGCATAGCCGATGGCGGTGGTGACCGACAGCAGGTGCAGTACCCCGTCATCGGTCCGGGTCAGGGTCAGCAGCCCGAATACCCCCAGCAACGCGGCATAGCTCAGCGCGCCGAGGCGATAGCCCCGCTCCTGCTGGCGTGTCGTGGCGGTGCGGCGGGTCCAGAAGGTGTCGACGATCCGGACCAGCGCGACCAGTGCGATGCCCCAGGCACAGGCGATCAGCCAGTCATCCTGGCTGGCGATGGCGACGACCACGGCGATCGCGCTGCTGGTCAGGGCCCCGATGACCAGAGAGCGCGGGGACGCATAGAGTGATTCGACCAGCACCGCGCGAACCCGGGAGGAAATCTGATCGTCGGCCTGACGGATTCGTCGCACCCGGTTGATCAATCGTCGCATATCAATCTCCTGGGCGATGCCTATCGCATCCGGGCCAGGGCCCAAATCGCTTTCCGTCAGTCATTCGCAAGCGCGATTGGGTACGGAAAGGGAGGCAAGAGTGCCAGAGGATTGTAACGGCACCGGATCGGTGCGGTGCTGATGGCGGCGGAAGCCATGGCTTGGCGATAGTCATCGCATGGAGAACGACGCAGCCCCCGGAACCGCCTCACCATGCCGCGACATGGGCGTAAAAACACCTGAAAAGGCGTCTGAATTTACCTCGGCAAACCGATCAGCGGCCGGACAGATCTCGACCCTCGGCGCGGCGGCGGAGCCGCGCGGCATGGACCAGATCGGCGGTATGCGCATGGCCGCGTCGCTCGGCACGGACCATCTGGCCGACCCGCTTGCCGTGAATCATCAGTGGCAGTCCCAGCAATGCCAGTGGAAAGAGCAGCATCTGCCATGGCGATCTGTCGAGCACCAGGCACAGGGTACAGGCCAAGCCGGTCAGTGCGAGGCCCCCGGCTTTCCAGCAGAGATCGCGACAGGTCATCGGAAATGCTTCCCGCCATTGGCATTTGCCTGGTCGCCGATCACCAGATCGCCCGCCGCCGCAAGCGCGGCCGGGATGCTGGTGGCGTGGCATAACAGGATGTCGGCGGGAAAGTCGGCCTCTTTCGCCAGAGCTTGCACCCCCTCGGCACGCTGGAAGTCGAGCCCGATCGCCGGGTCGCCCAGCCGTCGCGCCGCCGCCCGCGCGCGACCGATTGCCTGGGGCGACGGGTCGATGCCAAGCCCCTCGATCGCGGTGAAGCCCAGCGATCGCGCCTGGCGGGTTGCCGCGATCAGCAAGGCACCGCCCGCACAATCCGCGTCGATAATTCGCACCGCATGACGACGATGCGCGCGCAGATGTGACAGCGCGTCGACGATGCGGGACCATCGCGGATCGCCGATCGGCGACACTTGGTCAGTCATGCCGTGTCTCCTCCACCGCGCGGGGCGAGGTCCCTGTCCGCCAGCGTGCACTGACCTCCACCTCATCGAACAGGTGGCGGCCCAGCATGACCAGTGCGGTTCCGGCGCTGGCCCCCAGAAAGCCGATTGTCGCCAGCGCCAGTGCCATTGCACCGGGTGACACCAGGGAGGGGTGCCCCGCGCGAAGACGGGTCATCGCCGCATAGGCGATCACCCATAAAATCAGTCCGCCGCCCCGCAACGCGCCATCCGCGCGTCGCGATCGATGCCATGCCGCCATGCCACAATCCTTGTCGTGGCGATCCAGCTATCGTCCGCGACATAGCATTTCGAGACGGATTTTCGCCTTTCGCATAGCATTGGCATAATCCCGCCGGGTCGAGGCGGCGGGCGAGACAGGGCGGGGCGCGTGCCGCGTGGCCACCGGTCCAGACCGAGACGTTTCCGCTATGTGATTGATGTAGGCACAGGACGACCCGCGACGATATGGCTATCGTTACGGTTGCGGTCGTGGATTTGCCCCTTTTCGACCGCCTTTGGCACTCGAAAGGAAACAGGCATAGCGTACCCGATCCACCGCTACAGCGCTTTTGCCAATCTGACCCCCAGGGAGGAGCAGGCGCTTCTCGCCCTGGGTGACGACGAGGTCGTCCGGCGGCGTGGCGAGACATTCCAACGCGAGGGCGATGCCATCCGGGGCATCTACCTGCTTATCAAGGGATGGGTGAGTTCCTCCATCCTGCTGCGCAGCGGCAATCGACTGGTGCAGAAGGTACATCTGCCCGGCGATATGCTGGCCACGCCGAGCATGGTCCTGCCCCGCGCGGCGGACACGCTGACCGCGATTACCGAGGCGGTGACGGCGTTCGTCCCCTATGAACGGCTGGGGCGGCTTTATACCGAACTGCCCCGCCTGGCCGCGATGTTCACGGTCGCGACGCAAATGGAGCGTCTGGCGCTGATGGATGCGCTGGCCGTGACGGGCAAGGCGTCGGCGCGCGAACAGCTGTCCCGGTTTCTGGTCGATCTCCATGCGCGACTGACCCCGATCGGTCTGGTGGAGGATGACGGTTTCGTCCTGCCCCTGACGCAGGAGATCATCGGCGACCTGCTGGGGCTGACCGCCGTGCATGTGAACCGCACGATCCGCTCGCTGGAGATGGAAGGGCTGATCTCGCGGTCGGGGCAACGGGTCAGGCTGCTCAACGTGGGCGCCTTGCGCCGCATTGCACCGCTCTCTCCCCGGCAGCCGCAGTTCGAACCGGCATGGCTTCCCCCGGCGATATGAGGAAAATTGGGGTCTTCCCGGACAATTGATCGTTAGTGGTGCGCGCGGCAACGGGCTAGGCAAGGACATCCCCATGACGGGGCCCACCCCCTTGCGACAGGTCTGCCAAGATGCCGTTCGTGCGTGCAACGGATCATCGTGCCCGGACGATTGCCCGACGACCGGGGCATCGGAAATGGCGATGGCGCTGCATCGTCCTGACGACCTCGCCCCTGTTGCTGCTCGTACCGCAGACCCTGGCGGCGCAGGACACGACCGACCCGAACGGCGACAAGCCCGATCGGAAGGACATCGTGGTCAGTGGGCGCCGCCTGCCCGCGAAGCGCACGCTGGAGGGCGTCGTCTATTCGACCGGCGACCATGCGCAGGGCGTGGCGGGCACGGCGGCCGATCTTCTCAACACTGTGCCCTCGGTCCATGTCGCGCCGGATGGCCGGGTGACGATCCGCGGCGATGCGAAGGTCCGGATCTTCGTCGATGGCCGCCCCTCCGCCGCGCTGAACGGACCCGATCGCGGCGCGGCGCTGGAGGCTCTGTCGGGGGGATCGATCGCATCGGTCGAACTGCTGACCAACCCTTCGGTCCGCTATGATGCGCAAGGCGGGATGATCCTGAACCTCGTGATGAAAAAGGCACGAGGGGAGGGGGTTCGGGGACGGGTGACCGGCAATGTCGGCGATCGCGGCCGCCGCACCCTGTCAGGCAACGCCACCGTGCAAGCCGGACGGGTCAAGGCGTCGATCGATATGGCGCTACGCGACGATGTGCGCTTGATGACGGTCGATGACGACCGCCTCCTGCTGGATCGCGACGGCCGGGTGGCGCGGCGTTTCGTGACCCGGTCCCGCTATAGCCCGACGCACAGCCGCTCGGCCAATCTGACGGCCAGCCTGTCCTACGCCCTGACCGATAAGGGCGAGATCGGGGTCGAGACGACCCTGTCGGAAGGAAGCCCGATCAACCGCATCTTCGAGGAGCATCGCGACTCCGTCGGGCAGGGCGAGCCGGACAGCCTCTATCGCCGGGTGAGGGCGGGGACCTATCGCAACGACGAACGGGACCTGAGCCTCTATTACCGGGAAAAGCCGTCCGACACCCATGGCTCGCTGTCGATCGAGGCACAGCATGAGGAGACGGGACTGCGCGCGGACCGCCCCTTCACCACCGTTTACGACATGCCGGTTCGCCCCGCCATGGGGGAGCGGGTCGTGTTCCGGATGCTGTCGGTGATCGACCGGGTCGCCATGGACTATGATCTGCCGCTGTCCCGGTCCTGGAAGTTGCGGGCAGGTGCGGAGGGCAAGCGCGAGGCGGATTGGGTGGCGAACGGGCAGGTGAGCTTCGATCCTCTGCAAAACGCGATCCTCCCCTATCCCACGCTGTCCCGGTTCGAAGGAGTGCAGCATATCGCCGCCGTCCACGCCGCCATCACCTATCGCGAAGACGATTGGGCCGTGGAGGCGGGCAGCCGGCTGGAGGACGTCCGGGTCGCGGTTTCGACGGAGCAGCCATCGCAACCCGTGCGCCGCCGGGTCGCGGGATTCGCGCATCGCCTGTCCGTCACGCGCGACATGGGTCGCGATCACCTGGCGCTACGTCTCTCGCGTTCGCGGGACAGGCTGGACCCCAGCGACCTGAACCCGGTCCTATTCACCGTCGATCCCCAGAATCAGTCGCGTGGCAATCCGCTCCTCCGCCCACAGGACATCGACACGGCGGAGGCCGAATATGGCATCGACCATTCGGGATTTCAGGCGACGGCCACCCTCTATCTCCGCCGGACCGATCGGTTGATCGGCGACGATTACCGGTTCGGGGCGGACAATGTCCTGTTGCGCACCGTCCGCAACAACGGCGTCCGGCGCTCAATCGGGGGCGAGGTCGTGCTGTCGGGGCCGATCGGCAAGACCATCCGCTATAGCCTGAGCGGCAATGTCCGATCCGACCGGATCGCCCGGGACGATGATTTCGGCCCCTATCGAGCGTCCCTGCTCGGCTGGTCGGTTCAGGCGTCGGTGGATTGGGACGCGACCAGGCGGGACAAGCTGCACCTCGATGCCAATCGACAGGGGCCGGAACTGCTCCCGCTGGGGGAGCGAAGCGGCACGGGTGCGGTGAATCTGGTGTGGCGTCACACCGTCTCGCCGCGCTGGACTGCCTCGCTGACCGCACGCGGGCTGGTGCAGGACAGCCATATCCGCACCACGATCCGCAGCCCGCTGGCGATCGGCGTCAATCAGCGGGTGACCGACACGCGCGCGCTATTGCTGGGTCTCGGTTACGTTTTCGGGCGCAAGGCGGCGAATTGACCCGTTCACTACCCTGGATTTGCCCGACATTTTCCCCGCGCGGTTCAGCTTGGCGTAGGATTGCGTGCGGTAAGCGCGCGCTCCGGCGACGACATTCCGACGAATAGGGGCTATCATACCGACATGACCGCATCGCATTCCTTCGTTTTTGGCCCATCGCTCGCCCGGCTGCTCGGCTCGCTGGCGGCAGGGTCGCTGGTTGCCACGCCCCTGATGGCGCAAGTCGCGCCGCCCCCGGTGATGCTGCCCGGCACGCCCGCCCAGACTCAGACATCGCCTTCCGCCACCGTCCAGCCGGTGCCGCAGACCATCGCTCCCCCTGTCGCCGTTCCGAAGCTGAGCGACTCGCAGGTCCGCCAGCTCGCCACGCTGGTCGCCAAGGCCGAAGTGGCCCAGGGGTTGCGCCAGGGGCCGCCGCGCGACCTGTCCAGCTTGTCGCCCGCCGCGCTGACCCGCGTCGCGCTCGACTATGCGCATGCCGTGCATGTCGGTCGGCTCGATACCGCCGACTTCACCAAAGATTGGGGCATCCGGCCGCAGGCGTTCGATCCGTTGCCGGGCTTTGCCGACGCGGTGCGCAGCGACCGGCTGGCGGCTTGGATCGCGTCCTTGCCGCCCCCCTATGCGGGCTATGACGCGCTGGTGAAGGGGCTGGCGCGTTATCGCGAGATGGCGGCGGCGGGGGGCTGGTCGCCGCTGTCCGCCACCACCATCAATTTCGGGACGAGCGGGCCGCAGGTCGTGGCGTTGCGCAAGCGCCTGGCGATGGAGGACCCGGCGGTCAGCCCGACCGGCGAGAAATTCGACGAGGATCTGCTGGCCGCGGTCCGCCGGGCGCAGCGCCGCTATGGCCTGAACCCGGTCGGCACCGTGGGCGCGCAGACGGTCGCCGCGCTCAACGTGCCGGTGTCGCAGCGGATTCGCCAGATCATGGCGAATATGGAACGCTGGCGCTGGTTGCCGCAGCAATTGGAGGCCAAGCGTGTTCAGGTGAACATCGCCGCCGCCGTGCTGACCGTGTTCGACGGCGACAATCCCGTCATGTCGATGAAGGCGGTGACGGGCCGTCCGGGCAACGAGACGCCGATGCTGGTCTCCACCATCCGCAGCATCGTGTTGAACCCGCCATGGAACGTGCCCAGTTCGATCGCGAACAAGGAATTATGGCCTAAGGAGCGGGCCAATCCCGGCTATCTGAAGCGCGCCGGGTTTCGCGTGATCGACAATGGCGACGGCACCAAGCGGTTGCAGCAATCGTCCGAGAAGAGCGCGCTGGGGCGGTTCAAGTTCGATTTCCCCAATGACTTCGCCGTCTATCTGCACGACACGCCCGCGCAATCGGGCTTTTCGAAGTTCGACCGGCTGGCCAGCCATGGCTGTGTCCGGCTGGAAAAGCCCGCCGACCTTGCCGCGTTGATGCTGAAGACCACGCCCGAATGGCAACCGGCGCAGGTCGATGCGGTGCTCGCCTCGGGCAAGACGGTGCGGGCGACCATGGCGGAGCCGGTGGCGGTCTATCTGCTCTACTGGACCGCCTTCGCCAATGCGGACGGACAGGTGGGTTTCCGCGAGGACCCCTATAGCTGGGACGCGCAACTCGCCAGCAAGATCGAGGCACGCTCCGCCGAGCGTGCGCAATCGACCAAGGATTGAAAGGGACCGATATGATCAGGATGACCAACAAGCGGGCCATGGCACTGCTCGCGGCCGGGCTGCTGCTGCCGACGTTGGCCGGGTGCTCGCGCTCGTCGGAAGACCCGCCCGTGCCGGTGGAGAATGACGCGAGCGTGGTCGAGAATGTGCCGGTGGAAGACGAGGCGCCGATCATGACCAACGACGCCGAACCGGTCGAGACCACCAACACCGCCGCCGAGGATACGCCACCGCCCCCGCCGCCCGAGCGGACCGTCGATCAGCAGATGATGGACGACGCCTCTGCTACCGGCATGACCTCCCGCGTTCAGCGTACGTCCAAGGACACCCCCAGCGAAGCCCCCGCCGAGGAAGCGCCCAAGGACGGCCAGTAACCCCGATCCTCCCCATCGCAGGTGGGGAGGGACTGTCGCGAAGCGGTGGAGGAGGGGGCATGGACGCCGGCGAAGCGTGACATCGCCGGCGTTGACACCCCTCCGCCAGACCTGGGGGGGATTTACCCCTCAATGTCCCGCAAAAGTGCCGCCCGCTGCGTCTCGGTCGGCTGCCACATCCCCGCCATCGAACCGCCGGACCCGAACAGGGCCTCCACCACCTGCGCTGCATCGCCCTGATCCCAGAGCGCGGCCAGTTCCGCCCGGCGCGGATCCGGTGAGGCGTCGTTGCCGGTCCGGATGAAGCGCAGCCACGCCGCCAGCGCGGTCAGCGTCGCAGGCGCGACCTCACCCTTTTCGCCATGCGCCGCCAGCGAGGCGAGCCAGCGTGGTCCCACCTTTTGCGATCCGTCGCTCGCGATCTGCGACAGGCGATGCTCCAGCGTGGTGTTGCCGAAGCGCGCGAGCAGCGCGTCGGCATAGGGTTCCAGCGCCTGGCCGTTGGCGGGGGCGAAGCTGCCCGCTGCCTCGACCCGCATCAGCGTTTCGACGATCGGTCGGATCGCTGGGTCGGCGACCGCCTGATGCACGAAGCTATGCCCGCGCTCCAACCCGAGATAGGCGAGCGCGGAATGCGCACCGTTGAGCATCCGCAGCTTCGCGGTCTCATAGGGGGCGACATCGGCGACGAATTGCGCCCCGCCCACGTCCCAGCGGGGGCGGTCGCCCGCGAAATCATCCTCGATCACCCATTGGCGATAGGGTTCGGTAAAGACGGCGGCTTCGTCGCGCATGCCCAGCATGGCCTCGACCCGTGCGCGATCGGTGTCGGTGACGGCGGGGACGATCCGGTCGACCATGGTGTTGGGACAGCGCCACTCGCGCTCGAACCAGCGGCGGTCCGCGCCATGGTCCTGATAGTCGAGGAACGCCGCCAGCCCGTCCCGCAGGACGCGGCCATTGTCGGGCAGGTTGTCGCAGCTTACCAGCGTCAACGGGCCCAGTCCCGCCGCCCGCCGCGCGACCACGGCGCGGGCGAGATGGTGGTAGATGCTGTTTCCGTCCGCAACGATGCCCGCCAGATCGGTCGCGCCATCGGGCCGCCGCCAATAGCCCTTTTCGGTGACGGTCAGGGTGACGACCCGTGCGTCGGGGAAGGCCAGCCATGCCGCCAGCCGCTCCGGCGCTTTCGCGGCCACCGTGACGTCGCGGATCGCGCCGATCAGCCGGACCGCCTCGCCCTCGCTCGACCGTTCGGTGACCGTATAGAGGCCGTCCTGCGGCGCCACCTGGTCATGCACGCCCGAGGAGCGCAGCGACGCGGCCGCAATGCCCCAGTCGCGGTCCCCCGCCGCCATCGCATCGTCGGTATAGACCGCCTGATGTGCCCGGTGGAACGCGCCGAGGCCGATATGGACGATCCCGATCCGCTGGCCTGCCCGGTCATAACCGGGCCGTGCGACGCTTCCGGGTAGGGCGGCGATGGTCGCCTCGCTCAGCCGGCTCACAGCTTATACGCCGCGCGAACCAGGCCGTTGGTGAGCGCATGGGCGAGTTCGACCGCTTCATCCACCTCCAGCCGGTGCTCGGCGACGAGCCGCGCGAGGAAGGCGCAATCGACTCGCCGTGCCACGTCATGCCGTGCCGGGATCGACAGGAAGGCGCGGGTGTCGTCGTTGAACCCGACCGTATTGTAGAAGCCCGCCGTCTCGGTCGTCATCTCGCGGAACCGGCGCATCCCCTCCGGGCTGTCATGGAACCACCAGGCGGGGCCCAGCTTCAGGCAGGGATAATGGCCGGCCAGCGGCGCGAGCTCGCGCGCATAGACGCTCTCGTCCAGCGTGAAGAGGATGATGGTCAGGTCGCGCTCGTTGCCGACCACGTCGAGCATGGGCTTCAACGCATGGACGTAATCGGTGCGCATCGGCATGTCCGCACCCTTGTCTCGGCCATGGCTGGCGAAGAGACCCGCATTGTGGTTGCGATAGGATCCGGGGTGGATCTGCATCGTCATGCCGTCCGCGACGCTCATCTTCGCCATCTCGGTCAGCATCTGCGCGCGGAAGAGTTCGGCATCGGCGGGCGTCCAGCCGCCGCCGACGATACGCGCGAACAGCGCCTCGCATTCGGCCGTGGACAGGTTCGCGGTCGCCGCCGTGGGGTGGCCATGATCCGTCGCGGTCGCGCCCAGCGCGCGGAACGCGGCCCGGCGCTTGGCATGGGCGGCGAGATAGCCCGACCAGCTATACACATCCTCACCGGTCAGCTCGGCGAAACGCTGCATCGCGCCGGTAAACTGCTCATGCTCGACATCGATGACGCTGTCGGGGCGATAGGTGGTGATGACTCGGCCTTGCCAGCCGGAGTCGCGGATCGCCTGATGATGGACCAGCGGATCGTCGGCGCCTTCGGTCGTCGCCAGGCATTCGATCCGGAACCGCTCGAACAGCGCGCGGGGGCGGAAGGCGGGAGTGGCCAGCGCCTCGCCGATCGCATCGAAATAGCGGTCGGCGGTCGCTTCCTCCAGCGCGACGTCGATGCCGAAAACCTCGGCAAAGACATGGTCGAGCCACATGCGCGACGGCGTGCCGCGGAACAGATGATAATGGGACGCGAACAGCTTCCACGCCGCGCGCGGATCAGTGGCGGGGCGGCCGCCGCGATGCGGGATGCCCAGATCGTCCAGCGCGATGCCTTGGCTGTAGAGCATGCGGAAGATGTAATGATCGGGCGCGAGCAGCAGGTCGCTGGCGTCGCGCCAGGGTTCGTCGGTCGCGAACCAGCGCGGATCGGTATGGCCGTGCGGGCTGATGATCGGCAGGCCGGCAACCTCGGCATAGAGCGTCCGGGCGATGCCGCGCAGCGTCGGGTCGGCGGGAAACAGCCGGTCGGGGTGCAGGTCCAGCGGACGGGTCATGCGATCATCTCCAGTTCGGCCGATGCCGCCGCCGCGTTCAGGCCCAGCATATGGACGATCCCGCGCTCCAGCCCGCGCAACTCGGCCAGCCCGCGCATCCGGCCCAACAGCGAATAGCCGGGATTGGAGGTGCGATGAAGGTCGTCCATCATCCGGTGGCCATGGTCGGGACGCATCACGATGGCGCGGCCCTGCGCGTGCGAGATTTCGACGATCGCCTGCATCACCCGGGTCATGCGGGCATGGCCGCCCAGATGCTCGGCCTCGTGGAAGTTGCGCTCGCCCGCTTCCCAGGCGACCGAGCGGAGGTGGAAGAAGTCGATGCGGTCGGCGAAACGGCGGACCATCGCGGGCAGGTCATTGTCCGGTCGCGCGCCGAACGATCCGGTGCAGAAGCACAGCCCGTTCGCCACCGACGGGACGGCGGCATAAAGCTGATCCAGATCGGCGGCGGTGCTGACCACGCGCGGCAGGCCGAAAATGGGGAAGGGGGGATCGTCGGGATGGACGACAAGCGTAATGCCGACCTCTTCGGCGATCGGACAGACCGCCCGCAGAAAGGCGATATGGTTGGTGCGCAGCTGCTCGGCATCGATTCCGGCATAGCTGTCGATCGCACGCAGAAAGGCGGGCGAGTCAAAGCTCTCCTCGCTGCCCGGCAACCCTGCGATGATCGTGCGCTCCAGTCGGTGCCGCTGCTCGGGCGTCATCGCGGCAAAGCGATCGGCGGCGGCGGCGCGGACGGTCTCCGAATAATCCGCCTCGGCCCCCGGACGGCGCAGGATATGAATGTCATAGGCCGCCACCGCCGCCCATTCGAAGCGCAGCGCCGTCGCACCGTCGGGCAATGCCCAGTCCAGATCGGTCCGGGTCCAGTCGAGCAGCGGCATGAAATTATAGGTGACGGTGCGGATACCCTCCGCCGCGAGATTGCGCAGGCTGTCGCCATAGGCCCGCACCAAGTCGTCGGTCATCTGGCCGCGCTTGATCGCGTCATGAACAGGCAGGCTCTCGACCGTCGACCAGCCCAGACCGGCGGCCTCGATCGTCGCACGGCGTTCCGCGATCGCCTCGCGCGGCCAGACCATGCCGTTGGGAATCTCGTGCAGCGCGGTCACGACTTCCGTGGCACCGGCTTGGCGGATATGGGACAAGGCTATGGGGTCGGCGGGCCCGAACCACCGCATAGACTGGATCATCAACACGTCGCCATCCCCGTCCTGTACGCCACATTTTTCGCCGTTAGCGGTAGCATCGGCTATTCTGATTGACCAGTTACAAATTTTGGCCTTGCCACTATCCGGTAATGACATCGGCGTCAGCCTTGGGAGAGAATGAGCATGCGGATCGTGATCGTGGGCGAGGGGATGGTCGAGCTGTCGCGCGCCGAGGGCGATCTGTGGCGGCTCGGCTATGGTGGCGATACGCTCAACACCGCCATTCATCTCGCGCGGCTCGGGCAGGATGTCCGCTATGTCACCGCGCTGGGTGAGGATCCGTTCAGCGACGGGCTGCTACGCGAGTGGGCCGGGGAGGGGATCGATACCTCGCTGATCCGGCGAGACCCGACGCGGATGCCCGGGCTCTACGCCATTTCGACCGATGCCAGCGGCGAGCGCAGCTTCGCCTATTGGCGTGGGGAAAGTGCGGCGCGCCGGACCCTGTCGCTGCCCGGTGCGGAGGCGGTGATGGCAGCGGTGGAGCAGGCCGACCTGTTGCTCTTCTCGCTGATCACGCTGGCGATACTGGACGATGAGGGACGCGACCGGCTGATCGCCTTGGCCGATCGGGTTCGCGCGCGCGGTGGGCGGGTGGCGTTCGACGGCAATTACCGTCCTCGCTTGTTCCGGGACCGGCACGAGGCGCAGGATCTGTGTCGGCGCGCCGTGTCCACCTGCGACATTGGCCTGCCGACGCTGGAGGATGAGGCGATGCTCAACGGTGCGACCTCGGCGGCGGACGTGCAGGCGCATTGGCAGGGGCTCGGCGCCGGAGAGGTCGTGGTGAAGCTGGGCGCGGATGGCTGTTTGTTAAGCGATGTCGGCACCGTGCCGCCGCCCGAGCGCCTGTCGCCGCGCGATACCAGCGGTGCGGGGGATGCGTTCAATGCTGGGTATCTGGCGGCGCGTCTGGAGGGGCTTTCCCCGGCCGAGGCGGCGCTGCGTGGGCACAGGCTGGCCGGGTGGACGGTCATGCGTTCGGGCGCGATTCCGGCGCGGGATGATGACCTGCCACGTTGAGAGTGACGTTTTGGACTGACCAAAACCAATGGGGCGGTCATGGCATGGCCCCATGAGCCCCCCCCTTGAGGGTTGGGATTGATGCGCGTCTTGTCCGCCACCAAGCCCGCCCTACGTTCGCAATGAGCGAGGTCGAACGGCATGGGATATGAGCGCAGTGAGACTGATGCGTGGCCTTCGACTTCGCTCATGCTGAACCGGTTTAGGGGTGCCTGGGCGATCCCGCCATCACCGCCACCCCAAAACGAAAAAGGGGCCGGAACCGAAGTTCCGACCCCCTGATCCTGTCAGCCAGACGGCTGCGGCGAGGATTACGCGCCCGGAACTTCCGAGACGTTCACCTTGATGCCGCGGCCCATCGTCGACGAGACGGCGATCTTGCGGACATACTTGCCCTTCGCGCCCGACGGCTTGGCCTTGATGAGAGCGTCGACCAGCGCGTCGAAGTTGGCGCGCAGATCTTCCGCCGGGAACGACGCCTTGCCGATGCCCGAGTGGATGATGCCGGCCTTTTCGACACGGTACTCGACCTGACCGCCCTTGGCCGCCTTGACGGCTTCGGCGACGTTCATGGTCACGGTGCCCAGCTTCGGGTTCGGCATCAGGCCCTTGGGGCCCAGCACCTTGCCGAGGCGACCGACGACGCCCATCATGTCCGGGGTCGCGATGCAGCGATCGAAGTCGATGGTGCCGCCCTGGATGGTTTCCATCAGGTCCTCGGCGCCCACGACGTCGGCGCCAGCGGCGCGTGCTTCGTCGGCCTTCGCGCCCTTGGCGAATACGCCGACGCGAACGGTCTTGCCGGTGCCCTTGGGCAGGGTGACGACGCCGCGGACCATCTGGTCGGCGTGACGCGGGTCAACGCCCAGGTTGACGGCGACTTCGATCGTCTCGTCGAACTTCGAGGTCGCGTTGGTACGAGCCAGCGTGATCGCTTCGTCGATGCCGTGCAGCTTCTCGGAATCGATCTGGACGGCCTTCTGCTTCTTGGTCAGCTTCGCCATGATCTTAGCCCTCCACCACTTCGAGGCCCATCGCGCGGGCGGAGCCTTCGATGATCTTGGTCGCAGCCTCGATATCGTTAGCGTTCAGGTCCTTCATCTTGACCTGGGCGATTTCCGCGAGCTTCGAGCGCGCGATCTTGCCCGCCGACACCTTGCCCGGCTCCTTCGAGCCCGACTTCAGGTTGGCCGCCTTCTTGATGAGGTAGGTCGCAGGCGCGGTCTTCGTCTCGAACGAGAACGAACGGTCGGCATAGACGGTGATGACGGTGGGCAGGGGCGTGCCCTTCTCGACTTCACCGGTCTGCGCGTTGAACGCCTTGCAGAATTCCATGATGTTCACACCGCGCTGACCCAGCGCCGGGCCAATCGGCGGCGAGGGGTTGGCGGCGCCTGCAGGGACCTGCAGCTTGATATAGCCGGTAATCTTCTTTGCCATGTCACTCTCTTTTCGAGTCTAGCGGTCGTGACGGGCACGAAGGCGAACGCCAGCGCACCCTCCCGCAAGGGTTCCGTCGCATAATGCTAGGGAAGCGCGGGCCGATAGCCGAAAAGGGGGGGAATGGCAAGGCGGGGAATGCGCTTGTCGTGGCCGATCCGGCCATGTCATGTTCCCCGCATGATGGACGATTCGGCCGAGGGAGCGGCCGGTTCCGCCATCTCGAACGGGGGTTCGATATATGCGACGGGGAATGGGCGCGCTGGCCTTTGCGGTGGCGCTGACGATGGTCGCCGCGCCCTTGGCGGCGCAGGAAAAGACCGGCAACAAGCCCGGTTTCACGCTGGCACCCGGCACCGCGACCATCGTTCTGATGCGGCCCGAAATAGCGGTCGGCGCGCAATCGACCGGCGGTTCCTACGAACCCAATGCCGACTGGACCGACCAGGCTCGCGAGAATCTGGGCAAGGCGCTGGCCGATGCGCAGGGCCGGCTGGGCAACCGGGTCGTCAACCATGTCGAGCCCGTCGGGCAGGGGGGGGCCACGGCGCATGAGTATCGCGCGCTGTTCACCGCACTGGCCGACTCGGTCAAAACCTATCAGTTCTTTCCCGGCAATCGCCTGCCCACCAAGAAGCGGGACGACAGCTTCCTGTGGTCGATTGGGCCCGAGGTCGCCAGCCTGCCGGGCGTGCAGGGGGCGGATTATGCGCTCTTCGTAACGACCGAGGACCATTATGGCTCGACGGGGCGCAAGCTGCTTCAGCTGTTCGCCGCCGGGGTGGCCGGGGTCGGAGTGAGTTCCGGGGTGCATAAGGGCTATGCCGGGCTGATCGACCTGAAGACCGGCGATCTGGTCTGGCTGAACGCCGACCTCGCCATGGGCGGCGATGTCCGCACGCCGGAGGGGGCGGCGAAGCGGGTGTCGCAGTTGCTTGAGGGCTTCCCGGGCAAACCGACCGAATCGCCCGCCGCACCCCCTGTTCCGACCAAGACTGCCGCGCGCTGAAGGAGAGGTCGGCATGGCCGGATGGATGATCGCCGCCGCGCTTGCGGGCGCGGCCCTGGGGGCGGGCGGCGCGGACAGGCTGGCGCCGCTGCCGCCCTATGGCGCGGCCTATACGCCGACCACGGTCGACGAGCGCGGGCTGTGGCAGCAAGCGGACGAGGCCGAGCGCGATCTGCGCGACTCGCCGGCCGTGATCCGGGATGAGGGCCTGAATGCCTATGTGAGCAAGGTTCTTTGCCGCTCGGTGGGTGAGGATCGCTGTCGCGGCGTGCGGATCTATGTCGTGCGCGCGCCCTATTTCAATGCGTTCATGGCCCCCAACGGCATGATGGTCGTGTGGACCGGCGCGCTGCTCCGCTTTCGTGACGAGGCCGAACTGGCGGCCGTGCTCGGCCACGAATTCGGGCATTTCGAGATGCGCCATGGGCTGAAGACGTTTCGCCGGGGGCGGACGATCGGCGACATCATCGCCTGGACGGGCGTGATTTCGCCTTACAGCACCTTGCCCATCAGCCTGATCCGGCTCCACTTCGCCTATAGCCGCGCGCAGGAGACCGAGGCCGATCTGATGGGCCTGCGCTATCTGACGGCGGCGGGGTATCGACCACTGGCCGCTTCGCACATCTGGGAGCGGCTGATGGCGGAGGAGGACGCGACGGCGCTGGGCCGCAAGCGCCGTGTCACCCATCATTACTCCGCGGGTTTCTTCGCCGACCATCCGACCGAACTCTCCCGCGCGATCTATCTACGTGAAGCGGCGGGCATGGAAGCCGATCGTGGCGACGAAGCGCGCGATGCGTTCCTGACCGCGATGAAGCCATGGCGCGCGACCTTCCTGGCCGACCAGATCAAGCTTAACGATTTCGGCGGGTCGGAGTACCTGCTCGGCGAACTGGCGGCGGGCGCATGGACGCCCGACCTGTTGCTGACTCGCGGCGAACTCTATCGCGAGCGGGGCAATCCGCGCGACCTGGTCAGTGCGGCGCAATTCTATCAGCAGGCGATCAATGCGGGATGTACCGATCCGGTCGCCTGGCGTGGCCTGGGTCTGTCGCTGCTGCGGGGGCAGCAGGAGGCGGCAGGGCGCGCCGCGCTGAAAACCTATCTGGAACGCGCACCGCAGGCGAACGACCGCGCGGCGATGGCGATGTTGATCGGGGAAGGGGGCGTGCAATGAAGGGTTTGAGGATCGCGGCGATCGGACTGGCGCTGGTCGCGGCGCCGGTGCTTGCCGGTAATCGGCTGATCCCGGCGGGGCAGCTGGTGGCGGTTGCCAAGTCGGTGCTGACGGTGACGCCCTCGGTCGAGTGGAACAAGCTGGGCGCGCGGCCCGGCCGCAATTCAGAAAGCTGGACCTTCGATGGCGACCTGCTGAACGACCTGACCTTCTATGGCGGCATCGAGCCCGAACAGACGCTGTTCCGCGAGGTCAGCAAGCGCACCAAGCCGCTGCCGCGCGTCAAGGCGACGATGCTGGTCACGGACATTCCGACGCTGGTCGAGAACAGCTATCGCATCGCGCTCGACACGCCTCTGTTCACCGTCGAGGGGATGGAGCCGATGGCCTTTGCCGGCAAGCCCGGCATCCGCTTCACCTATAGCTTCACCCGGCCCAACGAGGACCTGCCGCGCAAGGGTGAAGGACGCGGGGCGATGATCGGTGGCAAGCTGTATCTGATCACCTTCGAGGCGCCGCGATTGCATTATTTCGACAGCGGCGTGGCGGCGTTCCGGCAGGTGGCGGACAGCGCGACATTGTAAGGGGCGCACTTTTTCTTACCCAACGTCCGTTCGCAATGAGCGAAGTCGAAGTGCACGGGATTCGCTTCGCGGCGGGGGCGGGGCGTGGGCTTCGCCTTCGCTCAGCCTGAACGGACGTTGGGAACGTGGCCGGATATGAAAAAGGGCCGGTGGCGTTGCCGCCCCGGCCCTGTTTCATCGGATGGTCCGACCTTATTTCGAACGTTCGACCTGCTCGAAATCCAGTTCCACCGGGGTCGCGCGACCGAAGATCGACACCGACACCTTGACCTTGGATTTGTCGAAATCCAGTTCCTCGACCACGCCGTTGAAGCTGGCGAAGGGGCCTTCCAGCACCTTGACCGCATCGCCGATCTCGTAATCGACCTTGACCTTGTGCTTCGGGGCGGCGGCGGCCTCTTCCTTGGAATTCAGCATCCGCGTGGCTTCGCCCTCGCTGATCGCCTGCGGCTTGCCCATCGCGCCCAGGAAGCCGGTCACCTTCGGCGTGTTCTTGACGAGGTGATAGACCTGGTCGGTCATGTCCAGCTTGGCCAGCACGTAGCCGGGCATGAACTTGCGCTCGACCGCGATCTTCTTGCCGCGACGGGCCTCGGTCACGGTCTCGGTCGGCACCTCGATCTGGTCGACCAGATGGTCAAGGCCCAGACGGGTCGCCTCGGCCATGATCGAGTCGCGGACCTTGCCCTCGAAACCGGAATAAGCGTGGATGATGTACCAGCGCGCCATGGGAACCCTTTTACTTCGCGAGCGACAGCAGGGTGCGGACCAGCGTCTCGAAGAACGAGTCGACCGCCAGGAAGAAGATGGCCAGGATCGTGGTCATCACGACCACCATCACGCCGGTCATCACCGTCTCGCGCCGCGTCGGCCAGACGACCTTCTTGGTCTCGGTCTTGACCTGGTTGAAGAATTCGATGGGGGTCGTCTTCGCCACTCGTGCCGTTCCCGCACCTGCATTGAAATATTGTCAGCGAGGCATGGGTCCGCCGTCGCTGACCCAAGGGGCCTGCGACGAAAGGTCCGTCCGCGCTGTTCGGATGGGGGTGCGATGTAGCTGTGGCTCGGGGAAAAGGCAAGGGTTGGGGCGGGTGGGGGTTTATGGTTCGCACGAAGCCGCGAGGACGCGAAGGGTTTTGGTTCGCACGGAGACGCGGAGGCGCGGAGATTTGTTGTTCGCGCAGAGGCGCGGAGGACGCAGAGGGGGAAAGGACCTTTATCCTCCCTCCGTTCAGCCTGAGCGAAGTCGAAGGCTAAGGGAAGGCATCACCCCAAAGGCCTTCGATCCGCAGAGCGTTAGTGATCCCGATCCGTGGCGGACGTCATCCCGTGGCCTTCGACTGCGCTCGGGCTGAACGGATGGGAGCATTATTCCCCTCCGCGTCTCCGCGCCTCCGCGCGAACCAACCTTCTTCTTCGCGCCATTGCGGCTTTGCGTGAACGATCAACAGCAACGCCCGCCATTCTTGCCGCCATAGCGCGCCTGTTGCCGCTCGCGGAAGAACGTCACCTCGTCCATCGGCTCCCGGTCGGGATGCTTCGCCGCCATATGCGCCACATAGGCGTCATAGCTGGGCATCCCGACCATGGCGTTGCCGATCTCGCGCAGGCGGGCGAGCCAGCTCATTCGGCCGCCGCCATCTCGGGCGGGATTTCGCTGATGCTCGGCCGGTCGATCCGGCGCGCGATCAGGCATGTCCGCACTGCATAGACCAAGATCGCCAGCACCACGCCCAGGAAGATCGCGCACAGCCCCGCGTCGATCCGGTCGTTGAAGACGATCCGCCCCATCTCCGCCATGGTCTTGGCGGGCGGCAGTATCTTGCCTTCCGCCGCCGCACCGGAGAACTTGTCGGCATGCGCCAGGAAACCGACGCGCGGGTCGGCGGAGAAGATCTTCAACCACCCGGCGGTCAGCGTGCAGGCGAGCAGCCAGATGGTCGGGATCACGGTGATCCAGGCGTAGCGGTCCTTCTTCATGCGGAACAGCACGACGGTGGACAGCATCAGCGCCACGGCCGCCAGCATCTGGTTGGAGATGCCGAACAGCGGCCACAAGGTGTTCACCCCACCCAGCGGATCGGTCACGCCTTGATAGAGGAAGAAGCCCCAGGCCGCGACGCACAAAGCCGTCGCGATCAGGCCCGGCGCGACCTTGCTCGACCCCCGGAAGCTGGGGACGACGAGGCCGATCAGGTCCTGGAGCATGAATCGCCCGGCGCGGGTCCCTGCGTCGACGGCGGTCAGGATGAACAGCGCCTCGAACAATATGGCGAAGTGATACCAGAAGGCCTTCATCGCCTGTCCGCCGAACAGATGGCTGAAGATCTCCGCCATCGCCACCGCCAGCGTCGGCGCTCCCCCTGCGCGGGAGATGATTGTATGCTCGCCCACATCCTTGGCCACCTGCGTCAGCGTGTCGGCCGAGATCGGAAAGCCCATCGCGGTCACGGCGGCGGCGGCGCTGGCCGGGTCGGTGCCCAGCACGGCGGCAGGCGCGTTCATCGCGAAATAGACGCCCGGATCGAGAATCGAGGCGGCGACCAAGGCCATGATCGCCACCGCGCTTTCCATCAGCATCGCGCCGTACCCGATGAACGGCGCGTCCTTCTCGCTGGCGATCAGCTTGGGGGTGGTGCCGCTGGCGATCAGCGCGTGGAAGCCCGACACCGCGCCGCAGGCGATGGTGATGAACAGGAAGGGGAAGAGCGGCCCCGCCCAGACCGGCCCGCTGCCGTCGATGAACTGGGTCAGCGCGGGCATCTTCAGCGGCGGCGCCATGATGACGATGCCGATCGCCAGCGCCACGATCGCGCCGATCTTGAGGAAGGTCGACAGATAGTCGCGCGGTGCGAGCAGCAGCCACACCGGCAGCACCGAGGCGACCGCGCCATAGCCGATCAGCAGGAAGCAGAGCTGGACCGGCGTGAAGGTGAAGAGCGGCGCGAGGACGGCCGACTCGGCGATCGACTGGCCATAGACGATGGCGAGGATCAGGCCGATGAAGCCGATGATCGACACCTCGCCGATCTTCCCCGGCCGCACCCAGCGGGTATAGCCGCCCATAAGCATCGCCAGCGGCACGGTCGCCGCCACGGTGAACAGCCCCCAGGGGCTTTCCGCCAGCGCACGCACGACGATCAGCGCCAGCACGGCCAGGATGATGACCATGATCATGAAGGCGCCGAACAGCGCGATGGTACCCGCGACCGGCCCCATCTCCATGCGGATCAACTCGCCAAGCGACCGCCCGTCGCGCCGCATCGACAGGAACAGGACCAAGAAATCCTGCACTGCCCCCGCCAGCACGACGCCCGCGAGAATCCACAGCGTGCCCGGCAGATAGCCCATCTGCGCCGCCAGCACCGGCCCCACCAGCGGCCCCGCGCCCGCGATCGCCGCGAAGTGATGGCCGAACAGCACCGTCCGGTCGGTCGCGACATAGTCCAGGCCGTCGGCGCGGCGGATCGCCGGAGTGGGGCGGCTGGGGTCGATGCCGATCACCCGCGCGATGAACAGCGCATAATAACGATAGGCGATCAGATAGACCGAGACGGCGGCGGCCACGATCCACAAGGCGTTGATCGGTTCTCCGCGCACCGTCGCCACGACGCCCAAGGCGCCCGCTCCGACGATCGCCAGCGCAATCCAGGGGAGGTGTTTCGTCATGCCCCGTCCGGTCCTCTTGTTATGCTTTTATATCGATCTTCTACCCCCTGGGGGCGGGCGTGCCAGCCCCGAATATGCCGATCGGGATTTTTGCCGGGGCCGCCGGAATCGATTGCGGGCGTGCGCATCGACATGCCAAGCTGCACGCCATGGAACCGACGCGGCGGTGGATGATCGGTGGGCTAGCGATGAGCGCGCTGCTCGGTGCGTCTTGGCCGATGGGGAGTGGACAGATGACGGACGATCTTTCCCACCTCACGCCCGAACAGCGCACCCGCTATGAGGCGATGCACCAGCGGATGATGGCGGAGCTGACCTATGAGCGGATCACCGTGCCCGGCCGGAACGCGCTGGCGGAGTGGGAGCGGCTCATAGGCGCCGGACGAGGCTGGCCGGTGGTGATCGGCGGGGACGAGGATCTGGAGCGGATCGCCGAGCAGTTCTCGATCGATGACCCGGCCATGTCGGGCGGGCCCGCGAACCGCCCGCCTCCGCGCACGCCGGCCCAAATCGTCGCGGCGGCCGACGTTCTTCGTTTTCCGGCGGATTTCGACCGTTGGTCGATTGAGAATGGCGGGGAGGATTTGCGGGCCCCGGTCGGCGAATGGCCCAGGAACGTCGGGGACGGTCCCGAAGAGCCGGGATTGTTCGTGATCGAGGACGGGGCATCCGGCCAGGTTCGTGACCTGGTGCACATCATGATGCTGCCGACTTCGCACGCATGGGAAGCGCCCGCCTATCTGCGCTGGGGCAATTGGAATGCCTGTCCGCCATCGGAATATCATGTCGCGGCGCTGCACGACTGGAATCGGCGCTATGGTGCCGAACTGGTTGGGATCAACGGCGACACGATGAACATCCGGGTCAGGACCCGACCACGGGATCGGGTGGAGGCCCTGCGGCTGGCGCGCGAAATGTATGAATATTGCCCCGACGTCATCGAGCAGGGGGCGGGCACGCTGTCCAATCTCGCCGCCGGATTGATGACGACGAACTGGTGGTTCTTCTGGTGGGACTGATCGCGTAACGCGCCGCCGACGCTTTCCCCTGATGCGGGCCCATCATCGCGCCGTCGGGCGGGCTTGTCGAAACTTAACCCTTGCCCAGCCGCCCGGTCCGGGGTGAAAGGCGAACATGGCCAGTCCTTCCTCCTCTCCGCTCGTCGTCGGTATCGGCGGCACGATCGGCAGCGTCTCCTCGACCGAGCGCGCGCTTCGCATCGCGATGACGGCCGCCGCCGACGAGGGGTTCCGCACCCATGTCTTCGGCGGCGAGGATCTGGCGCGCCTGCCGCTCTACAATCCGCGCGCGGCCGAGCGAACCGCGGCGGAGCAGGTCTTTGTCGAGACGGTGCGCCAGGCCTCGGCGATCATCATCGCCAGCCCGGGCTATCATGGCAGCATCTCGGGGCTGGTGAAGAACGCGCTCGATCTTCTCGAAGAGACGGCGAAGGACGATAGACCCTATCTCGCGGATTTGCCGGTCGGGCTGATCGCCACCGCCTATGGCTGGCAGGCGACGGGATCGACCATCGCGGCGCTGCGCTCGATCGTCCATGCGCTGCGCGGCTGGCCGACGCCCTTCGCGGCGGCGGTGAATTCGCAGCAGACGCGGTTCGATGAGGATGGCCGGATCAACGATGCCTCGGTGGACGGGCAGTTGCGGTTGGTCGGCCAGCAGGTCGCCCGCTTCGCACCGCTGGCAGGGACGATTCGCGCGTCGAATTGAGGGGCGCTAGCCCACACAAATTTTGTTCGCGCAAAGCCGCAAAGATCCCGATTTCGCGCGGAGGCGCGGAGGACGCAGAGATCGATCGCGTGCGACCGCGCGCAATCCTTTCTTCGGTCATATTCATATGAGGAAGAAGGGCTGCGTCACCCGAAGCGTACGACATCTCCGCGTTCTCTGCGCCTCCGCGCGAACCCTCCTCTTTCTCCTCGCGCCTTCGCGGCTTCGCGCGAAATAAAAGCTTACCCCAGCCGTCCCGTCACCAGCGCGGTAATCTCGTCGGCAATCTCCCCCGGATCGCGCAAAGTCCCATGCGCCACGGTCGACACCGTCGTCCATTCGCCCAGCATCGCGCCGTCCGCCATCGCCACGTAATTGGCCCGCACCCGCGCCTGAAGCCCCAGATCGGCCTCATAGGCGTCATAGGTGTCGTCGGTGTAGCTCCGCTTGCGCTTGCGGGCGATCAGGTCGCGCGCCACGTCCAGCGGGGTGTCGAGATAGACCGACAGATGCGGCGCGGGGAGGCAGAACTGGACCGTTTCCAACCGCTCGATCCATTGCAGCAGCGCCTCGGCCCGCTCGGGGGGCACCTGCGCGGCCTGATAGGCCATGTTGGATGCGATATAGCGATCGAACACGATGACGTCATGGGCTTCCGCGAGTTCGATCAGATGCGGCCGCGATTCGAATCGGTCGAGCGCATAGAGGGTCGCCGCCGTCTCGGGCGCAGCGGCATGGGGCAGGCGCCCCGCCAGATATTCGCCCAGCGCCCAGCCGCCGATCGTCTCGGCATAGCGGGGGAAGGACAGCGCGGCCGCCGACAGCCCGGCGGCGTTCAGCCGCTCGGTGACGGCGGCGGTCGCCGTGGCTTTCCCAGCGCCGTCGGCACCCTCGATCGCGAGAAGAAAGGCCATCAGCCACGCAGCTTTTCATGGTGGCGGATCACCTCATCGATGATGAAGCGCAGGAATTTCTCGGAAAACTCCGGATCGAGCTGCGCATCGCTCGCCAATTGGCGAAGACGGGCGATCTGGGCGTCCTCTCGGCCGGGGTCGGCGGGGGGGAGTTCGTTCTCGGCCTTGTAGCGACCCACCGCCTGGGTAACCTTGAACCGCTCGGCCAGCATGAAGACCAGCGCGGCGTCGATATTGTCGATCGACTGGCGATAACCGGTCAGCACGGTGTCGGACATGGTTGGCATATCTCCCTCTGGCATGCGCGCGGCACATGAATTCGCGCTGGCCCTTTCGCGCTTAGGCTTGCGTTCGGCAAGCGTTGTCGCCAGAGGCTCTTACCTGCCCATGACCGTAACCGCCACCCGCCTCGCCAAGCCCGCGCCCTCGCTGGACCCGATGATCCGGCTGGTGGCGGACGACATGAACGCCGTGAACCAGGTCATCATCGACCGGATGCGGTCGGAGATTCCGCTGATCCCGCAACTGGCCGGCCACCTGATCTCGGGCGGCGGCAAGCGGATGCGCCCGATGCTGACGCTCGCGAGCGCGCAGCTGCTGGGGTATCAGGGGAGCAGCCACCATGTGCTGGCCGCGGCGGTGGAGTTCATCCACACCGCGACGCTGCTGCACGACGACGTGGTGGACGGCTCCGACCTGCGGCGCGGGCGGCGGACGGCCAACATCATCTGGGGCAATCCGGCGAGCGTGCTGGTCGGCGACTTCCTGTTCAGCCGCTCCTTCCAGTTGATGGTCGATGCGGGCAGCCTGAAGGTGCTGAACATCCTGTCGGGCGCCTCGGCGGTGATCGCCGAGGGCGAGGTGAACCAGCTGACCGCGGTGCGGCAGGTGGGCCTGCCCGAAGAGCGTTACCTCTCGATCATCGACGCCAAGACCGCCGCGCTGTTCGCCGCCGCCTGCCGCATCGCGGCGGTCGTCGCCGAGCGGCCTGAGGCGGAGGAGCTGGCGCTGGAGGCCTATGGCCGCAACCTGGGCATCGCGTTCCAGCTGATCGACGATGCGATCGATTATGTCTCCGACGCCGGAACCATGGGCAAGGATGCGGGCGATGATTTCCGCGAGGGCAAGATGACCCTGCCGGTGATCCTGGCCTATGCGCGCGCGAATGACGAGGAACGCCAGTTCTGGAAGGACGCGGTCGAGGGACGGCGCACCTCAGACGAGGACTTCGCCCATGCCATCGCGCTGGTCCGCAAGAGCCGTGCGGTCGACGACACGATGGCGCGCGCGCGCCATTATGGCGGGCTGGCGATCGAGGCGATCAAGGGCTTTGCCGATAGCCCCGCCAAGGCGGCGATGATCGAAGCGGTCGAGTTCGCGGTCGCGCGGGCGTATTGAGGTCGTTCCCCGGCGAAGGCCGGGGCCCAGTTGCGGTGGATTATCGAAGGCGCGAGGCGGTTTGCCTCCCCCGCGTTGCGTGGCGCGCCTCTGGCTTGGTGGAGCCTGGGCCCCGGCCTTCGCCGGGAACGGCTTTGCGGATAAGGCATCCCCCCGTTCAGCCTGAGCGTGGTCGAAGGCCAAGGGAAAGCCTGTCCACTGGGCAAATGCCCAGGCATGGGCTTCGACTTCGCTCAGCCTGAACGGGGGTGGGGAATTGGGGCGAGGTCCTTCACCCCGCCCGGCAAACCCCCTATCGCAAGCCGATGACCTTACCCGTCACCGCCGTCCTGCCCGACCTGCTGACCGCGCTCGCGGCCGCTCCCAACGCCGTCCTCGTCGCGCCGCCGGGCGCGGGCAAGACCACCGCCGTCGCGCCCGCTCTCCTCGACCAGCCCTGGTGCACCGGGGAGGTCCTGCTCCTTTCCCCCCGCCGCCTTGCCGCCCGCGCCGCCGCCGAACGCATGGCCGCGCTGGCCGGGGAGCCGGTCGGCCGCACCTTCGGCTATGCCACCCGCATGGATACTAGGGTCAGCGCCGCGACCCGCGTGACCGTGGTGACCGAGGGCATCTTCGTCGCGCGCATTCAGGCCGATCCCGAGTTGGCGGGCGTCTCGGCGGTGCTGTTCGACGAGGTGCACGAACGCAGCCTCGACGGCGATTTCGGCCTCGCGCTGGCGCTGGATGCGCAAGCGGGCCTGCGTCCCGACCTGCGGCTGGTCGCGATGTCCGCGACGCTCGACGGTCGCCGCTTCTCCAGCCTGATGGGCGACGCGCCCGTCATCGAGAGTGAAGGACGAAGCCATCCGCTGACGCTTCGCCATCTCGGCCGGGCGGCGGAGGCGCGGATCGAGGATTCGGTCGCCGCCGCCATCCGCCGCGCGCTGGCCGATGAGGCGGAGGGCGACATCCTGGCCTTCCTGCCCGGCACCGCCGAGATCGCGCGCACCGCCGAGCGGCTGGCGAGCCTGCCCGCCGGAATCGCGGTCCATGAACTCCACGGCTCGCTGGACCCGGCGGCGCAGCGCGCGGCGATCCGGCGCGATCCAGAGGGGCGGCGGCGCATCGTCCTCGCCACCTCGATCGCGGAGACCAGCCTGACGCTCGACGGGGTGCGGATCGTGGTCGATTCGGGGCTGGCGCGCCGCCCGCGCTACGACCGCGCGGCGGGGATGACCCGGCTGGTCACCGAGCGCGCCAGCCAGGCCGCCGTCACCCAGCGTGCGGGCCGCGCCGCGCGCCAGTCGCCCGGCGTCGCCTATCGCCTGTGGGAGGAGGCCGCCACGGCGGGGCTGCCGCGCTTCGATCCGCCCGAAATATTGGAGGCGGACCTGTCGGCGCTGCTGCTCGGCACCGCGCTCTGGGGGGTGGGTGATCCACGCGCACTCCCCTGGCTCGACCCGCCGCCCGAGGCGGCCGTCGCCGAGGCGCGTGCGCGGCTGACCGTGCTGGAGGCGCTGGACGACACCGGCCGCCCGACCGCGCACGGCAAGGCGATCGCGAAACTGCCGATGCCGCCGCGTCTGGCGCATATGCTGATTCGTAGCGGGGAGCGGGGCCTGGCCGCCACCGCCGCCGAGGTCGCGGTGCTGCTGGGCGAGCGTGGCATCGGGGGGCAGGATGTCGATGTCGAACAACGCCTGCGACGCTGGCGGACCGAGCGCGGTCCCAAGGCGGAGGCGGCGCGCCAGATGGCGAAACGCTGGACCAGCCTGGCCCCCAGGCCGGTCGAGCGCGAGGCGTGGGACCATCCGGCGGGCGTCTGCCTGGCGCTGGCCTATCCCGACCGGGTCGCGCGGCGGCGCGACGCGACCGGCGAAAATTGGGCGAGCGTCGGGGGCAGGGGCTTCCGGCTCGACCCCGCCTCGGGGCTGGCGAGTTCGGAATGGCTGGCGGTCGGCGAGACTCAAGGCGCGGCCTCGGGCGCGCGCATCCTGTCCGCCGCGCCGCTCGACCTCGCCACCGTCGAGGCGCTGTTCGCCGATCGGATCGAGACGCGGCGCACCGTCACCTTCAACCCCGTGACCGGCGGCGTCGAGGCGTTGCGCGAACGGCGGCTGGGCGGGCTGCGCCTGTCGAGCGGACCCGATTCGGGCGCTTCCCCCGAGGCGATCGCGGAGGCGCTGGTCGAGGGGGTGCGGACGCATGGCCTGTCGCTGTTGCCATGGAGCGACGGGGCGGGGGCCTATCGCGCGCGGGCGACCTATGCCGGGGTGGCGCTGGACGATGCGACCCTGATCGCGCGGCTGGACGACTGGCTGCCCGCGCTGGTGGCGGGCAAGAGGCGGCTGGATGCGATCGCCCCCGGCGCGCTGACCGAGGCGATCCGCAACCTGATCGACTGGAACGACCAACGGCGAATCGATTCGATGGCGCCGGCCCAGTTCACCAGCCCGGCGGGCAGCAGCCATGTGATTGATTATGCGGCGGAAGGTGGCCCCAGGGTGGAGCTGCGCGTCCAGGCGCTGTTCGGCCTGGCCGAGCATCCGGTGATCGGCACCGAGCGGGTGCCGCTGGTCCTCAGCCTGACCTCGCCAGCCGGTCGCCCGATCCAGACGACGCGCGACCTGCCCGGTTTCTGGGCGGGAAGCTGGAGCGCGGTGGCCAAGGAAATGCGCGGCCGCTACCCCCGCCATCCCTGGCCCGACGACCCCGCCGCGGCCTCCGCGACGCTGCGCACGAAAAAGGCGGATGCAAGAGCCGCCGGTTCGCGATAAGGGACGTGGATTATGGCCACTGCTCGCATCTTCCAGCGCCCCAAGAACGCGATGCAATCCGGCAAGTACCGGACCGATCGCTGGCAACTCGAATTCGAATCCACCGAGGCGAAAAAGCCCGATCCCCTGACCGGCTGGGCCGGCAGCGGCGATACGCGGGAGCAGGTTCGCCTGACCTTCGCGACGCTGGAAGAGGCGATCGCCTATTGCCAGCGCGAGGGGCTCGACCATCATGTCGTGCCGACGCCGCAAAAGACGCTCAAGCTGCAAAGCTACGCCGACAATTTTCGTTGAGGTTCGAGCGCTCCGGTCAAGGCCGGGGCGCTTTTCTTTCGCGCGTAGCGCTTGAGAAGGTTGGCTCGCGCGGAGACGCGGAGGTGTCGCGCCCGGCGGCATCGGGATCGCATCACAACCGATCCATTGGAGCGGCGTGTCGCCTCCGCGAGCAATCCCTCTCTGCGCCCTCCGCGCCTCTGCGCGAACAAAGTTTCCTGGCGCCTTCCCGTCCGTTGCGGCGTGTCGCGATGAGTTTTCGCGAAGCCGCGATGACGCGAAGATTGTCGGAATGGGTTCGCGCAGAGGCGCAGAGAGCGCGGAGGTGACGTGTCCGGCGGCATCGGATGCGCACCACAAACAGCTGGTTGAAGAGATATTTCGCTGTCGCGAATACGACATCCCCGCGTCTCCGCGTCTCCGCGCGAACCAACCTTCTTCTCTTCGCGCCTTCGCGGCTTCGCGTGAAATCAAAAGCCCAGGATGCCGCCCCCCAGCAGCAAGAGCAGCTTGGCATCCATCACCACGCCCGCCGCACGTCGTTCGGCCATGAAGGCCTGAACCTCCGACAGCTTCACCCGGTGCACGCTAATCTGCTCATCCGAATCGCCGCCGCCCTCGCCGACCCTCACCAAGCCGGTCGCGCGGACTAGGGTGAAGCGTTCCGACGTCATGCCGGGCGAGGAGCAGAATTCGCCCAGCGGCTCGATCCGCGAAGGGCGATAGCCAGTTTCCTCTTCTAACTCGCGCGCCGCGCCGTCCAGTACGGCCTCGCCCGCGGTCTCGTCACCGATCAGCCCGGCGGGCATTTCCAGGCACGGCGCGCCCAGGGGGACGCGGAATTGTTCGACCAGCAGGATATGGTCGCCGTCGATCGCGAGGATGACGGCGGCGCGGATGTCGCGGGGGCGGTCGGCATATTCCCATGTGCCGCGCTTGCGCAGCGCCAGGAACCGTCCCTCGGCCATGGTTTCGAGGGGGGCGTCCATACGGGGATCGGTCATAGCGAAATGGGTCTGTCCGGCAATTCGTTGGTATCGGCCGCCGTCTTGGGGAAATGCTCGGCGAGCACAAGCCCGATCCGCTCGACCGCCGCGTTCAACCCCTCACCGACGCGGCCCTTCGCGACATGGGGCAGCATCACCGCCATGGCGCGGCCCCAGGTTTCCGGTCCGACCTTGCCGGTCAGGCCGGAGTCGGCGACGATCTCCGCCATATGCTCGTCCTCGGAAAGATAGAGCAGCACGCCGTAGCGGCTGTCGGTCCGCCGCTCGGCCGAGACGCGGAAGAGCAGGACGGCGCGCGCGCGGACGCGGGCATGGCGGACGCTTTTGGGGACCAGCGCGATCCGGCGCTTCACCGGCCCCAGCGCCGCGACGACGACCGCGAAAATCACGATCTGCGCGATCATCAGCACGCCCAGGACCAGATCCTCGCCCGCTTCGCTCCATCCGTCATGCACCAGCGCGAGCAGCTTCAGGCCCAGGCCCGGAAACAGCGCGGCGAACAGCGGCACCAGCAGCATCGCGGCGGCAGCGAACCACAGCGCCACGTCGCGATAGTCGTCCGATCGGGGGGCGACAATGGTCACGATCTCGGCATCGGTCGCGGCCTCGGCGCGCGCCACGGCGGCGGTGACCAGATCGCTATCGGCTTCGCTCAACATCTCACCAATCCCCCGAAGCGCCGCCGCCGCCGAAATCCCCGCCGCCGCCGCCGGTAAAGCCACCGCCGAACCACGATCCGTCGCTGCCGCCGCCCGACGATCCACCCGAACTCCAGCCGCCGCCCGATCCGCCACCGCTGCCCCAGCCGGGCCCCCAGAGAATGATCGGCCAGCCGCCTCCACCGCGTCGCCCGCCACCGCCGCGATCGTCATCGTCGTCATCGTGGAAACGCTGGCCCTGCTTGCGGCGCAGGATGGACAGCAGGACGAAGCCGCCGATGAAGATGACCAGGACGATCAGGATCAGAAAACCGTTGGAATCGCCGCCGCCGCGCCGGTGTTGCCGGTCAAATTGCTTCGCCGCCTCGGCCACCTTGGCCTGGGCTTCCTCGGGCGAGGCGCGGAGCTGCGCGATCACCGCGTCCGCGCCGGCATTCAGCGCGCCCGATATATCGCTCGACTCACGCAGGCGCGGGATCATCAGGGTGCGGATCATCTGGGACGACCAGGCGTCGGTCAGGATCGGCTCCAGCCCGCGTCCGACCTCCAGCCGGGGGCCGCGCTGGCCCTTGCCCTCATTGGGCGCGACGAACAGGATCGCGCCATTATCCGCATCCTTCAGGCCGACACCCCAGGCCCGACCCAGCCGATAGCCATAATCCTCGATCGGATAACCCTGAAGATCGGGGATGGTTGCGACCACCAGCTGGCGGCCGGTATCCTTTTGCAGCGCTTCCAGCTTCTGTTCGAGCTGCGCCTTGGTGGCGGGGTCGATCTTGTTCGCCGCATCGACGACCAGGCCGTCGAACTTGGGAAAGCTCTGCGCCATCACGGGGACGGCGCAGAGGATCAGCCAGAGCCCGAGGACCGGGCGAAGCAACCGGGTGAACCGGGTCATGAGTGCGTGATCAGCTGCCGAAATTCACCTTGGGCGCATTCTCGGCCCCCGGCGTCGTCGCCTGATAGGGGGTGATCGGCTTGGCGCCGTAGAAGACCTTCGCCCCGATCGCGTCGGGGAAGGTGCGGATGCGGGTGTTATATTCCTGAACCGCGCCGTTATAGTCGCGGATCGCGATGTTGATGCGGTTCTCGGTCCCCTCGAGCTGGCTCATGAAGGTCTGGAAATTGTCCTGGCTCTTCAGGTTCGGATAGGCCTCGACATTGGCGAGCAGCCGGCCGAGCGAACCGCTGAGCTGGCCCTGGGCCGCCGCGAACTGCTGCATCTTGGCGGGGTCCGACAGGTCGTCGGCGCTGACCTGGACCGAGGTCGCCTTGGCGCGGGCGTTGACCACATCGGTCAGGATCGCCTTTTCGGACGCGGCGGCGCCCTTCACCGTCGCCTCCAGATTGGGGATCAGGTTGGCGCGGCGCTGATAGGCGGCCTGGACGTCGGCCCATTTCGCCTTCGCATTTTCCTCTGCCGTGGGCACGCTGTTCATGCCGCAGCCGGACAGGGCGACGGCCATCACGACCGGGGTCAGGGCAAGAACGGGACGACGCATTCGAATATTCCTCCGTCAACTGTCTCGGTCATATAAGACGCGCGTGTCTCTTGGCGAAGGGCAAAAGCGACGATAGCGTAAACTTCATCGAACAGAGGGAGTTGGCGATGCTCAAGGAATTTCGTGCCTTCATCGCGCGAGGCAATGTGCTGGACCTGGCCGTGGCCGTCATCATCGGCGCGGCATTCAGCAAGATCGTGACCTCGCTGACCGATGACGTGCTGATGCCGATCATCGGCAAGGTCTTTGGCGGGCTGGATTTCTCCAGCTATTTCCTGCGCATGGGCCCGATTCCGGCCAATTATACCGGCTCGCTGAGCGACTATGCCGCGCTGAAGAAGGCGGGGGTGCCGCTGCTGGGTTACGGCGCGTTCGTGACTCAGGCGGTCAATTTCGTCATCGTCGCCTTCATCATCTTCCTGCTGGTCCGCACGGTGAATCGCGCGACGGCGCTCTTCGAGAAGGAAAAGGCACAGGCCGCCGCAGAGCCCAAGGCGGAGCCGACCGACATCGCGCTGCTTCGTGAAATTCGCGACGAACTGCGCGCACGGCGTTCCTGAGCGTTCAAATCAGAAGATTGGTGTTCCCCGGCGAAGGCCGGGGCCCAGTTGCCATCAAGGCTGTGGGACGTGACAACCTTGCGTGGGAGGCGAACTTGTCCCGCTGCCGCCACTTCATTCCAGCTGGACCCCGGCCTTCGCCGGGGTGGCGCGGGGTTGGGTGAGGTGAAGACGTTTACGCCGCCGCCAGCTTCTTGGCGGTCGCATCCGCGAGGCTGGTGCCGTCGAGAATCCGCGCCGTCTCGTCCCGCACCCGCATCATCGCGTGGCGAATGGCGCAGTCCGCCTCGCTCTTGCAGTCGTTGCAAGGACGATATGCGGTGCGGCTGACACAGGGGACCAGCGCGAGCGGTCCCTCGATCGTGCGGATGATGTCGCCCAGCGAGATCAAGTGGGCGGGCCGTGCCAGACGGTATCCGCCCATCTTGCCCCGCTGGCTGTCGAGCAACTGCGCGCCCTTCAGATCGGCGAGGATCAGTTCCAGGAATTTGCGCGGCACATTCGCCTCGGTCGCGATGCGCGTCATCGAGGTCGGCGGACCGGCGGGCGGCATTTCCGCCAGGAACAGCATCGCGCGGAGCGCATAACGGGACCGCTGGGTCAACATGGGTCCCCCATGGACCTAAAATGCGGCGAGCGAAAGGCATTTGCGTAATCTTGTTCGGCTTCCTATATCGCTCCTTGCCGGGTTTCACCCGGCTATGACGATAAACTGCGGCGAGTAATAGACGCAGCGGACCCGGGGGCAGTACCCGGCGGCTCCACCATAAAAGGTGGTGTATCTGGACACCGTTTCTGACGGGGCCGAACCAGGATCGACGTGTGTTGAAAAGCGCTGTTTTCGTTCGGAATGGGACCACCGCAACGGCCCATACACACAAGTGCCAACGATAACGAAGCACTCGCGATTGCGGCGTAATTGAGGGCCTCACGGCCTGAAGTTACTCCAAAATAGCGCGGTTGGACCGAACCGGGCAACAGAATCGGATTCCAGCGGTACGGGGAGCACCGGGCAACAGAAGCTCCCCACTTTCCTGAGATTTTGTGATGTTTGGGGTGCCTTGACGGCCGTTCGTACGGAGCGAAGTCGAAGGGCACGGGCGACGCTCGCGGCGAGGCGATGGGGCGTGGCCTTCGACTTCGCTCAGGCTGAACGGCGGTGAGTGAGTGTGCTCCTCAATCTTCTTCGACCCCGGCGAAGGCCGGGGCCCAGGCTTCACTAGGCCGGTGGCGCACTATTCGGTGCGGGGGAGGCAAGCTTCGACCCCGATTGTCCATCGCAACTGGACCCCGGCCTCCGCCGGGGTGGAAGACGGGAGCGGGTTACCCCTCCCGCGCCAGTGCTTTCAACTTGTACAGCGCATCCAGCGCCTCGCGCGGCGACAGGCTGTCGACATCCAGCTTCTCCACCTCGGCCCGGATCGCGTCGCACTGTTCCTCCTCGGCCTGCGCGGCGGCGGCGAAGAGGGGGAGGTCGTCCAGCCCCGCCGCCAGCCCGCCGGTCTTGGCCCGGCCCGCCTCCAGCTTGGCGAGCACTGCCTTCGCACGCGCGACCGTCATCGGCGGCATGCCCGCAAGGCGTGCGACGGCCAGGCCATAGGAGCGATCCGCCGGGCCTTCGGACACCTCGTGCAGCAGGACCAGCTCGCCCTTCCACTCGCGCGCGCGGACATGGTGGAGCGACAGCGCCTCGCAGCGTTCCGCCAGCCGGGTCAGTTCGTGATAATGGGTCGCGAACAGGCAGCGGCAGCGATTATCCTCGTGGATCGCCTCGACCACCGCCCAGGCGATGGCGAGGCCGTCATAGGTGGAGGTGCCGCGCCCCACTTCGTCCAGGATGACGAAGCTGCGCGGGGTCGCCTGTGCCAGGATCGCGGCGGTCTCGACCATCTCGACCATGAAGGTGGAGCGCCCGCGCGCGAGATTGTCCGACGCGCCGACCCGGCTGAACAGCCGGTCGACCAGCCCGATCTTCGCCTGGGTGGCCGGGACATAGGAGCCGGCCTGCGCCAACACCGCGATCAATGCGTTTTGGCGCAGGAAGGTCGACTTGCCGCCCATGTTCGGGCCGGTGACCAGCCAGAGCCGCGAAGCCTCCGACAGCGAACAGTCATTGGCGACGAACCGCTCGCCCGAGCGCGCCACCGCCGCCTCGACCACCGGATGGCGGCCGCCCGTCACCTCGAAACAGCTATGGTCGACCAACTCGGGCCGCACCCAGCCGCCCTCGACCGCGCGTTCGGCCAGGCCGCTCGCCACGTCGAGCCGGGCGAGCGCGTCCGCCGTCGCGGCGATGGCTTCGCGCGAGGCCAGCGCGGCGGCGGTCAGTTCCTCCAGATGCGCGGCCTCGGCGGCGAGCGCATGGGCACCGGCCTGTGCGACCTTGCTGGCGACCTCGTGCAGCTCGGGCGTGTTGAAGCGAACCACGCCCGCCAGCGTCTGGCGATGAGTGAAGCCCGAGTCCGGCTTCATCAGCGCATCGGCCGAGCGTGCGGGCACTTCGACATGATAGCCGAGCACGCCGTTGTGGCGGATCTTGAGCGCGGTGATGCCGGTCTTCTGGCGGAACTCCGCCTCCAGCGCGGCGATGGCGCGGCGGCCGCCTGCGCCCGCGTCGCGCAGATCGTCGAGCGCGACGTCATAGCCCGCCGCGATATAGCCGCCCTCGCTTGCCTCGATCGGCGGGGAGGGGACCAGCGCGCGGCGCAGCAGGTCGATCAATTCGCCATGCCCGCGCAGGCGGGGCGTCGTCTCGCGCAACAGGGGAGGACCGTCGTTCAACTGTTCGGACAATGCCCAGGCCCCGTCGAGCCCGTCGCGCAACTGCCCCAGATCGCGGGGAGAGCCGCGCCCCGCTGCGATGCGCCCGATCGCCCGGCCGATATCGGGCAGCGCCCGCAGCGCCGCGCAAAGCCGCTCGCGAAGCGCGGTATCGTCATGGAAATGCTGCACGAGGTCGAGCCGGGCCTCGATCGCGTCGCGGTCCATCAACGGCGCGCCGATATCACCGGCCAGCGCGCGCGCGCCTGCGCCCGTCACCGTCCGGTCCACCGCGTCGAGCAACGAGCCCTTGCGCTGGCCGTTCGCGGTCTGGGTCAGCTCCAGGCTCTCGCGCGTCGCCGCATCGATCGCCATGGCTCCAGCCGCCTGCATCAATACCGGTGGGCGCAGGAAGGGCAGGGCGCCCTTGGCCGTATGGTCGAGATAGGCGACCAGACCGCCCGTTGCCGCCAGTCCGGCTCGGCTGAACTGTCCGAACCCGTCCAGTGTCGCGACGCCGTAGAGCCGCTTGAGCCGATCCTCGCCTTGACCGCTGTCGAAGGTCATGGACGGGCGCAGGCTCGTCGCGGCATCAGCGTGTGCGGCATTTTCGGCGGCGACGACTTCGGCGGCGGACAGGCGCGCGAGTTCGGCCCCCAGCGCATCCGCCTTCACGTCGATCACCACGAACCGCCCGGTCGAGATGTCGGCGGCGGCCAGCGCCACCGCGCCGCCCGCCTCGCCGATCGCGACGCACCAATTGTCGCACTTGGCGTCGAGCAGCGCTTCCTCGGTCAGCGTGCCTGCGGTCACAACGCGCACGATGCCGCGCGCGACCAGCGCCTTGGACCCGCCGCGCGCCTTGGCCTCGGCGGGCGTCTCGGTCTGCTCGGCGATGGCGACGCGGTGACCCGCCTTGATCAGCCGTTGCAGATAGGCGGTCGCGGCATGGACCGGCACGCCGCACATCGGGATCTTCTCACCCCCATGCTCCCCGCGCGAGGTCAGCGCGATGTCGAGCACGCCCGAGGCGATCCGCGCATCGTCGAAGAACAGCTCGAAAAAATCGCCCATGCGATAGAAGAGCAGGCAATCCTCGGCCTCGGCCTTCAGCGTCAGATATTGCGCCATCATCGGGGTCGGGGTGGTCATCGAGGCGTCTGTTCCAGAATCAAAACGGCAGGATCGAGAGGGCCAGGCCGATCGCGGCGACCCGAACTGGTGGAATGGATGTCGGGCTATAGCGGGGCGGCCAAGGGCTGGCGAGGGGCCCCCGGGCCTGGCCGGTATTTCCTGTCGTCGATGGTGCAGTGCGGCATTGCAAGCACCTGCAACAGCTTAACTTCTAGCTTCGGCAAACCCGATGGCTTCGGCTGCAAAAGTGGCACGTGACAGGGTTGTCAGCCGTGTCCGAAAGCTTCAAGAGCCGTAACGTCATCACTATTCACAGCATCGAAGGCCGCGCGCATGACCGACGAACCCACCGATCAGTTCTCCGAGCGCGAGGCCCTGCTGTTCCATTCCGAGGGACGGCCCGGCAAGATCGAGATCATCGCGTCCAAGCCGATGGCGACGCAGCGCGACCTGGCGCTGGCCTATTCGCCTGGCGTCGCGGTTCCGGTTCAGGCGATCGCCGACGATCCCGCCACCGCCTATGACTATACGGCCAAGGGCAATCTGGTCGCCGTCATCTCGAACGGCACCGCGATCCTGGGGCTGGGCAATCTGGGCGCGCTCGCTTCCAAGCCGGTGATGGAGGGCAAGGCGGTGCTCTTCAAGCGCTTCGCCGATGTCGACTCGATCGATATCGAGCTGAAGACCGAGGATGTCGACCGGATCATCGACGCGATCGAGCTGATGGAGCCGAGCTTCGGCGGCATCAACCTGGAAGACATCAAGGCCCCCGAATGCTTCATCATCGAGCAGACGCTGCGCGAGCGGATGAACATCCCGGTCTTCCATGACGACCAGCACGGCACCGCGATCATCTGCGCGGCGGGTCTCATCAACGCCTGTCTGCTGACCAAGCGGCGGCTGGACGAGATCAAGGTCGTCGTCAACGGCGCGGGCGCAGCGGCGATCGCCTGTACCGAGCTGATGAAGGCGATGGGCGTGCGCCACGACAATGTCATCATGTGCGACCGCACCGGCGTCATCTATCAGGGCCGCGACGACATCAACCAATGGCAGTCGGCGCACGCCGCCGTCACCGACCGCCGCACCCTGACCGAAGCGCTGCACGGCGCCGACGTGTTCTTAGGGCTTTCGGCGGCGGGCGCGCTCAAGCCCGAAATGGTCAAGGACATGGCGCCCTCGCCGATCATCTTCGCGATGGCGAACCCGGAACCGGAAATCCGCCCCGAACTCGCCAAGGCGGCGCGCCCCGACGCGATCGTCGCGACCGGGCGGTCGGACTATCCGAACCAGGTCAACAACGTCATCGGCTTCCCCTTCATCTTCCGCGGTGCGCTCGACGTGCGCGCGACCGGCATCAATGACGAGATGAAGATCGCCGCCGCCAACGCGATCGCCGAACTGGCGCGGCAGCGGGTGCCGGAGGAAGTGGCGCTGGCCTATGGCACGCAGCACAGCTTCGGCCCCGAATATATCATCCCCGCGCCGTTCGATCCGCGCCTGATGGAGCTGGTCCCCTCGGCAGTGGCGAAGGCGGCGATGGATTCGGGCGTGGCGACGCGGCCGATCCTCGACATGGACGCCTATCGCCAGAAGCTGCGTGCGCGTCTCAACCCGACCACCTCGGTCCTGACGCTGGCCTATGAGGGCGCCAAGGCGCACCCGAAGCGTGTGCTGTTCGCCGAGGGTGAGGAAGAGGTGGTGCTGCGCGCCGCCATCGCCTTCAAGGAGGGTGGCTATGGCATTCCGGTGCTGGTCGGGCGCGACGACGTTTATGACCGTCTGGCCGCGCTGGGCGTCACCAACCCCAAGGAATATGAAGTCCATAACAGCCGCACCTCGGAGATGGTGCCGCAGATGGTCGACTTCCTCTATGAGCGGCTCCAGCGGCGCGGTTACCTGAAGCGCGATGCCGAGCGGCTGATCAACCAGGACCGCAACATCTTCGGTTCGGTCATGCTGCAACTGGGAATGGCGGATGCGATGATCACCGGCATCACCCGCACCTATGCGCAGAGCTTCCGCGAGATTCGCCGGGTCATCGATCCGGTCGACGGCAAGGTGCCGTTCGGCATCCACCTGCTCGTCGGGCAGAGCCACACCGTCTTCATCGCCGACACCACGGTCAACGAACGCCCCTCCGCCGAGGAACTGGCCGACATCGCCGAGCGCACCGCGGCGGTGGCGCGCCGCATGGGGCATGAGCCGCGCGTGGCCTTCCTGTCCTATTCGACCTTCGGCAATCCCGAGGGCCAGTGGATCGACAATATCCGCGACGGCGTGGCGGTGCTCGACAAGCGGCAGGTCGGTTTCGAATATGAAGGCGACATGGCCCCCGACGTCGCGCTGAACCCCAAGCAGATGGCGAACTTCCCCTTCTCGCGCCTGTCGGGTCCGGCGAACGTCCTCATCATGCCGGGTCTCCAGTCGGCCAATATCTCGGCCAAGCTGCTGCGCGAACTCGGCGGCGACAGCATGATCGGCCCGATGCTGATCGGTATGGAAAAGCCGGTGCAGATCGCGCCGATGACTTCGACCGCCGGTGACCTGGTCACGCTGGCGGTGCTGGCGGCGGGCGGCATCGCGCGCTGATCCTCGGCATTTAGGATAGCAAAAGGGGGGCTGGACGGCATAGGCTGTCCGGCCCCCTTTTTTTCCTCCCCTGCAAGGGGAGGTGGCAGGGCGAAGCCCTGACGGAGGGGTGTCCCACTGTGCGAGGTTCCGCCATCCTCGCGAGTGGTGACACCCCTCCACCAGCTTCGCTGCTCCCCCTCCCCTTGCAGGGGAGGAAAAGTACGTGACCGCGAAGCCACAACGGTAGGCCGTCACAAACCGGTCATTACGCTGTCGCCATGATGTCACGCACCGGCCCCATGCGCCCGCCTCATTGGGTTAACGAGCCATTTGGGGGCGAAACATCATGGTGAAGTATCTGGTCGGTGTCGCGACGGTCGCGCTGATCGCACCCGGCGTCGCGGCGCAGGGGTTGCCCGCGCAGGCCGCTGTTACCGGCACGGCGAGCGACCCGGTGGTCGCCGACCCCATCACGACCGACGCCGATCAAGCGGGCGCGTCGGGTGACGTCGTCGTGCTCGGCTTCGGCCAGAGTCGTCAGGTGCAGACGATCACCGCCGCCGATCTCGACCGGCTGACGCCGGGCACCTCGCCGCTCAAGGCGATTTCGAAGCTGCCGGGCGTCAATTTCCAGTCCGCCGATCCGTTCGGCGCTTATGAATGGTCGACCCGCATCAGCTTGCGCGGGTTCAACCAGAATCAGCTCGGCTTCACCCTCGACGGCGTGCCGCTGGGCGATATGAGCTATGGCCCGACCAACGGCCTGCACATCAGCCGCGCGATCATCTCGGAAAACATCGCCTCGACCAGCGTCGCGCAGGGCGCGGGCGCGCTGGGCACCGCCTCGACCAGCAACCTCGGCGGCACCATCCAGTTCACCAGCCGCGCGCCGTCGGACACCGCCGGGATCGCCGCATCGGGCACCTATGGCAGCAACGACACCGTCCGCGCCTTTGTCCGTGCGGATAGCGGCGATCTGGGCGGTGGGCTCAAGGGCTATCTGAGCTACGCATATCTGACCACCGACAAGTGGAAGGGCTATGGCAGCCAGCGTCAGCATCAGGCCAATGCCAAGATCGTCAAGGATTTCGACACGCGCGGCTCGATCACTGGCTTCTTCAACTTCTCTGACCGTCGCGAGAACGACTATCAGGACCTAAGCCTCGATATCATCAAGCGTCGCGGTTATTATAACGACAACATCACCAACAATTATCCGCTTGCGATCCTCTATGCCAAGCAGGCGACCAACGGCGCGGCGGCGGCACGCTATGCGGCGGCCAATAACGGTTCGCTGGCCGGATTCACGGCGCCTTATGCGGGCGTGGCCATCGGACTGCCGAGCGGGATCGGTCTAGACGACGGCTATTATGACGCGGCGGGCCTGCGGCGCGACTATCTGGGTGGCGTGACCTTCGATGCCAAGCTGACCGAGGCGCTGTCGCTGACCTCGACCAGCTATTACCATCACAATAAGGGCCAGGGTTCGTGGATCACGCCCTATAGCCCGACCCAGCTGGGTGCGCCCAATGTGGACGGCACGCCGATCACCAACCCCGCGCCACTGTCGTTCCGCACGACCGAGTATAGCCTCGACCGCGCCGGCACGATCGCCAAGCTGGCGCTGACCACCGGCGCCAACAAGCTGGAGCTGACCGGCTGGTATGAGAGCAACACGCTGCATCAGGCGCGTCGCCTCTATGGCATGACCGACACCGCGACGCCGAACCGCAATGCGCTGGATTACCAGCGTAACCCGATGTCGACCACGTGGAACGGCAAATACGATACCGAGACGCTGCAATATTCGGTCGGCGACACGCTCGACATCGGCCAGCTGACCATCAATGGCGGTTGGAAGGGGATGCGCGTGCGCAACCAGGCCAATGTGCTGGCGGGCACGCTGGCGCGCGGCCGGATCAAGAGCCAAGACTGGTTCCTGCCGCAGATCGGCGCGGTGCTGCACCTAGGCAACCAGGCGGAGGTCTTCGCCAGCTATACCGAGAATATGCGCGCCTTCATCGCCGCCGCGACCGCGCCGCCCTTCTCGATCAGCCAGGCAGCGTTCAACGCGGTCGCCAACACCGTGCGCCCCGAAAAGTCCAAGACCGCCGAAGGCGGCGTCCGCTATCGCACCGGCGGCCTGCAGCTGTCGGCGGTGGGCTATTATATCGACTTCTCCGACCGTCTGCTGACCTATTCGATCGGCACCGCGATCCAGGGCATTCCGCCGACGCTGAACAATGTCGGCGGCGTCGAAAGCTATGGCGCGGAGGTCTCGGCCTTTTACCGCCTGACCTCGGCCTTCTCGGCACTGGCCAGCTATTCCTACAACCACGCGACCTATCAGCAGACGGTCCGCGACGGTTCGGGCAATCTGTTGGCCGAAAAGGGCCGCTATGTCGTCGACACGCCGCAGAACATGATCAAGGGCGAGCTGGTCTATGACGACAGCCGCTTCTTCGGCCGTGTCGGCGCGGATTACATGTCGAAGCGCTACTTCACCTATCTGAACGACCAGTCGGTCGATGGGCGCGTGCTGGTCGATGCCAGCATCGGCTATCGTTTCCCGGCGGAATGGGGCGGCTTCTCGATCGAGGGCAGCGTGACCAATCTGACCGACAAGCGGTACATCGCAACCGTCGGTAGCGGTGGCTACACCGCCAGCGGCGACAACCAGACGCTGCTCACGGGCGCGCCGCGCCAGTGGTTCGTGACGCTGAAGAAGGGGTTCTGAACCCAGCCGTCAGGCAGGCCCCTCCCACCGAGCGGAGGGGCCTGTTGAGGCTTTTACACCGCCCAGGCCGTAATGTCCGGCTGCTCGCCGATCAGCGCGAGGCCATGGGCGATCGAGGTCAGTTCGCCGCCGGTCGCGATCTTTTCGCCCCCAAAGCGCGCCTCGAACATCCGCCGGATCGCGGGCATCAACGAGGTGCCACCGGTCAGGAACACCTGATCGATCTGCTCCGGCCCGGTCGCCGCTGCCGTCAGCGCCCGGTCGACCGCCTGTTCGATCCGCACGAGATCGGGGGCAATCCAGCTTTCGAAATCCTTCCGGCTCACACCCGCCTCGATCGACAGGCCGCCGCCTTCGAACCGGAACCTTGCCTCCTCCGTCGCCGACAGGTCGCGCTTCACCTGTCCGACCGCGTCGTAAAGCCGGTACCCCTGTTCCTCCTCGATGATCGCGATCATCCGTCCGATCGCCTCCGGGTCGAGCGCGGAACGGCGCAGCTTCTCCAGTTCGGCCAGCGTCTTGCGGTTGCGCATCAGCGCAAGGCGCGACCAGTCGCCGAAATCGGCGAAATAGCCGCGCGGGATTTCCAGCACCTTGTCGAACGACCGATATCGGCCGCCCGCACCCAGCAGCGGCAGGACGAGGTGATCGATCAGCCTCTGGTCGAACCGGTCGCCGGCAATGCCGACACCGGCATGGCCCAGCGGCTCGCAACGCCGCGCGGCGCCGGGGGCGGCGATGCGGACAACGGAAAAGTCGCTGGTACCGCCACCGAAATCGGCGACCAGCACGGTCGCGGGCTCGGTGATCCGTGAGGCATAGCTGAACGCCGCGCCCAGCGGTTCGTAGACATAATGAATCTCCGCCCCCAGCCGCGCGAACATCGCATCGTAACGCTGGCGGGCGAGCGCTTCGTCGGGGCGGTGCCCGGCATATTCGACCGGCCGCCCGACGACGATCCGCGCCGCCTTCCCATCGAGCGTCCCGCCGCTGCGCACCGCCATACGGTCGAGAAAGACGCGGCCCAGCTCCTCGAACCGATAGCGTTTGTCGAAGACGGTGGCATGCTCGAACACGGGCGAGGCGGCGACCGACTTGAACGACTGGATGAAGCGGCTGCCACCCGGAAAGTCGAGATATTCGGCGATCGCCCAGGGCCCCGCCTCGACCTCGATGCCGTCATCCTCCCAGAAGCATAGCGCCGAGCGGAAGACGGGGTCGGTGGCTTGGGGGCCTTTCAGCGGCACCAGATGCGACTCGCCTCCATCGGCCCGTGCGACGACCGAGTTGGTGGTGCCGAAGTCGATACCGAGGACGGGGCGCGAAGTGTCGGTCATGCCGCGTCCGCTACACGATGTAGGGACGGAGGCGAGATTTTTATGGCTTGGCCGATGGGTCTTTTTGCGCTCCTGCCTCCCCCGGTTTCAAATCCGGCCAGCGGTCGAGCATCGCCGCGGTCACGCCGTTGGTCCAGCCGAACCCGTCCTGCGTCGGATATTCCCCGCCGCCGCCGGGCCGCCGCTCCTCGACGTCGTATTTCTCCAACAGCTTGCCCGTTTCGGCATAGGTGCGCGCGACCGTGGCGGTCCAGCGGCGGGCGATGTCCCTGGCCAGTCCCTGTTCGCCGTAGCGACCGAGCCCCTCGACCGCGACCCATTGCAGCGGGGCCCAGCCATTGGGCAAATCCCATTGCTGGCCGGTGCGAATGCCGGTGGTGCGCAGGCCGCCCTCGCCAAGCAAGGTCGCGCGGGTCGTGGCGGCGACCGCCTTGGCCTGGTCTGGGCTGGCATGGCCGACGAAAAGCGGAAAGAGCGATACCGCCGTCCGCGCCGGGGTGGGCCGCCGGGCGATCCGGTCCCAGTCGGCGAAGCGCCGCTCGGCCGCCACCCAGAGATAACGGTCGATCGCCGCCTTGCGCGCCGCCGCCAGCCGCCGGAAGCGCTGCGCGATCTCGCCGCGCCCCGCCGCCTGGGCGCGCTCGGCGATCCGGGTTTCGCTGAGACATAACAGGCTGTTGAGATCGACCGGCACGATGTCGGTCGTATGGATCGTCTCCAGCCGCATCGGATCGGCCAGCCAGCGCGAGCTGAAGTCCCAACCCGATTCGGCCGCGGCGCGCAGATCGCGTTGCACCACGCTGGCTGGGCGCGGTTTGGCCTTGAGCGCCGTTTCGCGGTCTTCGCGCCAGCTTTCGTCGCGCGGGGTGTCGCGCGCATCCCAATAGCGGTTGAGCAGACTGCCGTCGGGCATCCTCACCACATGTTCGCACGCCCCGCTGGCATCCAGACAGCGGCTGCCCGCCATCCAATAGTCATGCTCGCGGATCAGCGCGTTCAGCCGCCGCCCGGCCAGTATGGGGTCGCGATCGTCCGACAGGTCCAGCATCATCGCAAGGAAGGGCGGTTGCGACCGGCTGAGATAATAGCTGCGCGTGCCGTTCGGGATATGGCCGTAGCGCTCGACCAGATCGACGAAGTCGGCAAGCATCGCCTCGATCAGCGGGGTCTGGCCATCGGCCTTCAACCCCAGCATGGTGAAGTAGCTGTCCCAGTAGTAAATCTCCTGGAACCGGTCGCCCGGCACGACATAGCCATGATCCAGCCCCAGCGCGGACGATCCCGGTACCGGTGCGAAGGGCGCCCGACCGAGAATGGGCCAAAGCTCGCGGATGCGGTCGCGCAGTGGTGGCCGGGCCTGATCGTCGCCGCGCACCGAGAAATGACGGCGGACGAACGCGGTCAGCGCCGCCTTGCCCTGCGGCTTTTCGCGGGCATAGGCGGCAAGGATCGCCTCCGGCTTTTCGCGCGGAACCGCGTCGGCAAAGGTCTTGCCGTCGGGGAACACCTGCGCCTCCTGCACCGCACCGAAGAGCGGGCCGTAAATATCGGCGGGCGAGGGGGGCATGGCCTGCCCCTGAAGCAGCAGGGCGAGGGTGGGCATCAGGACCAGCGGGCGGAAGCGGGTGGCGATCATATCTCTCCTGTCTATTCTTTTGCGGCGGCGCGGGGGAGCAGCACGCAGGCGACCAGCCCCCCGCCTGGCGCTTCGTCCAGAATCAGTTCGCCGCCGTGCAGTTCGGCCAGTTCGCGCGCGATCGCCAGGCCGAAGCCGTGCCCGTCGCCGCGCTCGTCCAGCCGTGCGCCCGCCTGGGTCGCGCGGATACGGTCGGCCTCCGGAATGCCGGGGCCGTCATCGGTGATGCAGAGGCGGACCTGTCGTCCCTCGGCGGTTGCCGCGATCGATACCTTCGACCGGGCGTGGCGCGCGGCATTGTCGACCAGATTACCCGCCACCTCGTCCAGATCATGCGCGTCCATCGCGACGCTGACATCCTCGGCAGCCTCGGCGGAGATCGTGATTCCCCGGTCGGCATGGATGCGCGCAATCGCATGAGCCAGGTCGTCCATCGCGGGACGGAGCGCGGTGGACGACCTGCTCGCGCCAAGCTGCACCCGTGCGCGGGCGAGGTGGTGACGGATGGTGGCGTCGATCCGCGCCACCTGCTCGGCGCGGGGCGGATCGCCCGCCAGATCGAGCGCCAGTGTCGCCACCGGGGTCTTGAGCGCATGGGCCAGATTGGCCGCCGAGGCGCGCGCCGCCGCCAGCGCGCGTTCGCTGTCGGCAGTCAGTGCGTTCAATTCGGTGGCGAGCGGGCGGAGTTCGGCGGGCTGATCTTCATCGACGCGGGCGCGTTCGCCGGTGCGGATCGCGGCGACCTCCTCGCGCAAACGGCGCAGCGGGCGCAGGCCCAGGCGAAGCTGGATCAGGCTCGCCGCCGCAAGCAGTGCGCCCAGCCCCGCCAGCATCGCGAGCAGCGGCACCAGCGCCGCCCGGATCGGTCGCGCGACGACGGCGCGTGGGGCCGCGGCGGTGATCGTCACCGGCCCACGCAATGAGGGAATCGTGATCTGACGGGCATGAACGCGCACGCCCTGTTCGGTGTGCCCATCGGCGGGATGGGGTTGATCGACGGGGGAGGGAACCGGGGCGGGGCCCGGTGGCAGGGCGGGGGGTGGTCCGCCATCCGGCCCCGGTGGATGCGGTGGGAGGAGCGGGGGAAAGTCGCCCGATCCGATCATGCCGTCTGGCCCCGCAATCCGCCAGCGCCAGCCGGGTTCGGGTTCCAGCAGCCCGCGCCGCTGGGCAATACGGCCCCGGTCGACCGCCCCCCTGCCATCGACCGCCGAGGCGAGAACCGCGATTTCCGAATCGAGCCGCTGATCGAGCCCGCGCGTGACGATCCCTTCCAGCGCGCTCGCCAGTCCCCATCCGGCGATCAGGAGCGCGACGAGGATCGCGGCTCCGGAAATCAGGACCATCCGGGCATGGATCGATTTGGGGATCAACCGGGCGACGCTCACACCGCATCCCCGGCGGTCAGGCGATAGCCCATGCCGCGCACCGTTTCGATCAGGTCCGCGCCAATCTTCTTGCGCAGCCGACCGACGATCACTTCCAGGCTGTTGGAATCGACATCGGCGTCGCCTTCATAGACACGCTCCAGCAGTTCCAGCCGGGGAATCACCGCCTCCTTGCGCAGCATCAGCGCCGACAGCACCCGCCATTCGAAGGCGGTGAGTTTCAGTGGCAGGCCGTCCAGCTCGAACTGCCCGGTCTGACTGTCGAAGGAGAGGGGGCCGCAGGTCAGGCGCGGCTGGGCATGGCCCGCCGCGCGGCGAACCAGCGCACGCAGGCGCATGACCAGTTCCTCGACGCGGAAGGGCTTGGTCAGATAATCGTCGGCGCCCGCCTTGAACCCCGCCACTTTGTCCGACCAGCCGTCGCGCGCGGTCAGGATCAGCACCGGCAGCGCCCGCCCCGCCTCGCGCCAGGCCTTGAGCACGCTCATGCCATCGCCGTCGGGAAGGCCGAGGTCGAGCACGGCGGCGTCATAGAGTTCGGTATCGCCCGCATGGCCCGCATCGACGCCGCTGGTGAACAGATCGACCGCGCATTGTTCGGCGCGCAGCGCCCGCGCGATGGCGGGCCCCAGCGCGGGATCATCCTCGACCAGCAGAATTCGCATGACGTTTTCGTCTTCCCCTCATGGCCCCGCGTGCCGCTATCCTCGCACAGCTTAAACCCAATCTGAACCGCGTGGTTCAGCGGGCATCGGGCCGAATCACCTAGAAGGGGGCATCAACCAAGGAGATCGAACAATGTCTCGTTTCCATATCCCGACCCCCCGTTTGCAGGGCAAGGCTCCGCTGGCTGCGGCGGCCGCCGTGCTGATCGCACTGGGCGCGGGCGGTGGCGCTGCCGCCGTCTCGATGACCCGGCCGACCGTCACCATGGCGCCGTCCAACCCGACGCCGATCGCCAAGCTGGCCTCGACCAGCGGCGTTGTCACCGCCAAGGGGCGGGTGGCCGAAGTCTTTGGCGACCGCTTCGTGGTGCAGGACGCCACCGGCCGCGCGATGGTCGCCAGCAACCGTGACGCGATGCCCGCCGTCGGCAGCAACGTGATGGTGCAGGGCCGCTATGACGACGGCGTGATGCACGCCCAGTATCTGGTCAACCCGCAAGGGACGGTGACCCCGGTTGGCCCCCCGCCGCCCCCGCCGGGTGGTCCGCGCGGTCCCGGCGGCCCCGGTGGCCCGCGTGGTGACGGCCCGCCGCCGCCGCCCCCCGGTGGTCCGGGTGGTCCCGGTGGTCCGGGCGCACCGGGTGGCCCCGGCGCTCCTCTGCCCCCGCCGCCGGGTGGTTGCGCACCGGGTGCGGTGCCCCCGCCGCCGCCCCCGGTGAACGGTCAGGCCCCGCAGGGCGCCCCCGTACCGCCGCCTCCGCCGCCCGCCGGGGCTCCGGCTCCTGCTCCCACAGGCGCGGTCCGCCCGGCGCGGTGATCGGGGTTTGACGAAGACGCCCTCCGGCCTTGGTCGGGGGGCGTTTTCGTTTGGGGCGAGGGTGGGGCGTGGCCTTCGACTTCGCTCAGGCAGAACGGAGGTTGGGAGTTGGACCCTGCACTTGCTCCGTTCAGCCTGAGCGAAGTCGGAGGCCAAGGGAATCCGGGGCTCAAAAGGAACCTTCGCCCCTTTGACCCTTTAGCACCCCATGCGCTGGCTTCGATCGCTCGACATTCCGGCCGAATGGCTGTGGCTTCAACACGTGACGATCATTGCGGTCGCGATCCTGATCGCGGTGCTGGTCCACAGCGTCGCGATGCGGATCGCGGGGCACGCCGCGCGGCGGACCGCCAGCCAGAGCGACGATCTCGTCCTCGCCCATATCCGCCAGCCCTTGCGCTGGGTGGCGATCGCCATAGCGGTCAGTTTCGCGATGCGCCTCGTCCCCATGTCCAGCGACGGGCGGGAGATATGGCGGCAGGTGCTGGGCTTCTCTGTGCCGGCGCTTCTCGGCTGGCTGGCGGTGGCGGGGCTGCGCGCGCTTCAGGGCGTCGTCTACCTGCGCGCCGACATCAGCGTCGAGGACAATCTGCGCGCCCGGCGAAAGCGGACGCGCGCGCAGATATTGGGGCGGATCGGCATCTTCCTGATCGTGTTCCTGACCGTCTGCCTGATGCTGTTGAGCGTGCCGGGCATCCGCACCATCGGCGTCACGCTGATGGCCTCGGCGGGTATTGCGGGCCTGGTCGTCGGTGCCGCGGCACAGCCCGCGCTCAAGAACCTGATCGCGGGCGTGCAAATGGCTTTTACCGAGCCGATCCGCCTCGACGACGTGGTCATCATCGATAACGAATGGGGACGGATCGAACAGATTCACCTGACCTTCGTCGTGGTGCGCATCTGGGACGAGCGGCGGCTGGTCGTGCCGGTCGCCAAGTTCCTGGAGAACAGCTTCCAGAACTGGACGCGCGAGACCAGCCAGTTGCTGGGATCGGTCTTCTGGTATCTCGACCCGTCGGCGGACATTCCCCGGTTGCGTGAGAAGATGGGCGAACTGGTCGAGGCGAGCACGCGCTGGGACCGGCGTTTCTTCAACATGCAGGTGACCGACGTGAAGCCCGATTCGATCGAGGTGCGCGGGCTGATGACCGCGCGCGATGCGGCGATCGCGTTCGATCTGCGCTGCGAGATTCGCGAGGGGCTGCTGGAATATATTCGGCGCGAAATGCCGGAGGCACTGCCCCGGCGGCGGTTGGAGCATCAATCCAATATTCCTCCCCGGCACGGGGAGGGGGACCAGCCGCAGGCTGGTGGAGGGGGCGTGCCTCTAGGTACGTCCTAAACGGCCATGGCCCCCCCCCCCCCCCCCCCGGCGGGGCCCCCCCCCCCCGGGGAGGATCAGGACGCCGCCGCCTCGATCGCCTTGGCTTCGTCCTTCGCCCCGTCCCCGCGCAGCGCGGCCAGGAACAGTTCGCACCACCAGAACACGTCTTCGCGCCGGACATTGTCGATCAGGCTTTCCCAGCGACGGATGCGTTCGTCGCGCGGCATGGCCAGAGCCTGGACGATCGCATCGGACATTTCCTCGGCGCTATAGGGGTTGATGAGGACCGCGTCCTTCAACTGCTCGGCCGCGCCCGCAAAGCGTGACAGGATCAGCACGCCGGGATCCTCGGGGTCCTGCGCCGCGACATATTCCTTGGCGACCAAGTTCATCCCGTCGCGCAACGGCGTCACCAGCCCGATCCGCGCCGCGCGATAGATGCCCGCCAGCACCGGCCGCGGAAACCCCTTGTTGACGTAACGGATCGGCACCCAGTCGATATCGGCATATTCGCCGTTGATCCGCCCCGACAGCGCATCGAGATTGGCGCGGATCTCCTGATAGGTGTTCACCTTCTCGCGGCTGGGCGGTGCGATCTGGAGCATATAGACCAGCGCGCGCCGTTCCGGATTCTGCGCGAGAAAGCGTTCGTAACCCAGGAAGCGCTCGGCCAGCCCCTTGGAATAGTCGAGCCGGTCAACCCCGACGATCAGGCTGCGGCCGGTCGCCGACATATACATGCGTTCGCGCGCGAAACGGGCGTCGTGGCCGCTGGCGGCTTCCTCGAACTCCTTGGTTTCGATGCCGATCGGCGCGCGGATCGCCTGGATGGTGCGGCCGTTCCACGTCACCGCGCCATTCTCGCCCAGCGTACCGCCCAACTCCTTGGTCACATAGTCGCGGAAGCTGTCCAGCCAGTCCTCGGTATGGAAACCCACCACGTCATAGGCGAAGAGCGATTCCACCAGCTTGCGATGGCTGGGGAGCGACATCAGCAGCCGCACCGGCGGCCAGGGGATGTGGAGGAAGAAGCCGATCCGGTTCTTGAACCCCCGCTTGCGCAGGTCACGGCCCAGCGGGATCAGGTGATAGTCATGCACCCAGACCAGATCGTCGGGCTCGATCAGCGGCTGCACCGTATCGGCGAAACGCTCGTTGACGCGCGCATAGCCGGAGTCGAAGTCGCGCTCGAACTCGGTCAGGTCGATGCGATAATGGAAGAGCGGCCACAGCGTCCGGTTGGCATAGCCGTTATAATATTCGTCGATATCCTGCTCTTCCAGGTCGATGGTCGCGGTGGTGACGCCGCCGCCCTGCTGGAAGTTGATATGGCCGCTGAATTCCTCGGTGGTCTCCCCCGACCAGCCGAACCAGATGCCGCCCTGTTCGCGCAGGGCGGCAAGAAGTGCGACCGCCAGCCCGCCCTGATTTCCGCCCGGCCCGGTGGTGGGCGGCTGGACCCGGTTCGAGATGACGATCAGGCGACTCATCGCACGGCACTCCATGGTTTACTCAGCAGGACGGCGCAGTTGATCAGGCCGACCAGCGAATAGGTTTGCGGATAATTCCCCCACAGCTCGCCCGTATTCGGGTCGATATCCTCGGACAGAAGCCCGGCGGGGGTGCAGCGCGCCACCATCTCCTCGAACAGCGCGCGGGCATCGGCATGACGCCCGGTCACATATAACGCTTCAATCAGCCAGAAGGTGCAAACGTTGAACGCGGTATGGGGCAGGCCGAAATCATCCTCGGTCGCATAGCGCAGCATATGGCTGCCCCGCCGCAGCCCCTTTTCCACCGCGTCGAGCGTCGAGCGGAAACGGGGATCGTCGGGCGACAGGAAGCGCAGGTCGAGCAGCTGGATGATGCTGGCGTCCAGATCGTCGCCGCCGAAGGTCGCCGACATGCGCTGCGTTTCGGGGCGCCACGCCGCCTGCTCGATCGTCTCGCGCATCAGGTCGGCGCGCTCCTGCCAAAAGGCACGCCGCTCCTCCAGCCCCAGCGCCTGTGCGGCATTGGCCAACCGGTCGCACGCGGCCCAGCACATGGCGGCGGAATAGGTGTGGACATGGCTCTTGGTGCGCAACTCCCACAGCCCCGCATCGGGCTGGTCGTACTTGGCCCAGGCGCGCTCGCCGACGCGTTCCAGCGAGTGGAAATCCTCGACCCCCGACATGCGGAACAGCCGCGTGTCGAAGAAGGCCTGCACATCGGACAGCACGATCTGGCCGTAAGCATCGTGCTGAATCTGCTCATAGGCCTGGTTGCCGACCCGCACCGGACCCATGGCACGGTAGCCGGGGAGCTTGGTCTCGATCCGCTCGACCAGGGTCGCCTCGCCGCCGACGCCGTAGAGCGGCTGGATATGCCCGCCGCGTGCGGCGTCTACGATGTTGCGGAGATATTCGAGATACCCCTCCAGCACGTCGAGCGCGCCGAGCCGGTTGAGCGCTTGCACGGTGTAATAGGCGTCACGAATCCAGCAGTAGCGATAATCCCAGTTACGCCCCGAATCGGCATGTTCGGGCAAAGAGGTGGTTAGCGCGGCGACGATCGCGCCGGTTTCCTCATGCTGGCACAGCTTCAGCGTGATCGCCGCGCGGATGACGACGGCCTGCCACTCGACCGGGGTCGCAAGCCCGCGCACCCAGTGATGCCATTCATGCGTCGTGCGCTCCAACATGGCACGGCTCGCCTCGCTCAGCACACCCGCGAAGCTCTCGTCCGGGCCCAGGAACATGTGGATGGGGCGTTCCAGCCGGAACCATTGTTCGGCGGCGATATGGCCGACCGGCGCGTCGGTGGTCAGGCGCAGCGTCTGCTGCGTCATCAGATAGCGGATATGGTTGGACCCCTGCGTCCGCTCGGTCGGGGTACCCCAGTCGGTCGCGACGCGAAGCGCGATGCGGATGCGGGGCGAGCCGATGGGGCGCACGATCCGCACATAGCTGGTCGGGCGATAGACGCGGCCCTCGCGCGAGAAACGCGGGCAGAAATCGGTGATCTCGATGCCGTTGCCCCTGTCGTCCATATGGGTGGTGACCAGGATCGGGGTGTTGCGCAGATAGCCTTGCGTGGTCGAGACCCGGTCCTCCAGCTCGATCGACCAATAGCCCGTCTCCGGATCGCCATCGCCCAGCAGCGCGCAAAAAGCCGGGTCGCCATCGACCCGCGGCACGCAGCCCCAGACGAAACGCCCGGTCGCGTCGATCAGCGCCGAGACCTGGCAATTGCCGATCGGCCAGAGGTTCATGTCCTGTTGCATTATTCGGCATTCTCCAGCGCTTGGGCGAGCCATGAGTGGACGGCGGCGACATCGGGCAGGCGGTAGCGGGCGGCGGTCTGACGCATCGGGCCGACCAGCACGCCGGCACCGCCCAGCGCGGCGGCGGCGGCGAAGCCGTCCTCGTCGGTCACGTCGTCACCGAAGAAGATGGGGATGGTGCCGCGCATGGTGGGACTTTCCATCAGCGTCTCGATCGCCTGGCCCTTGTCGCCGGGCAGGCGGATCTCGACCATCATCTTGCCGGGTTGCAGGGTCAGGCCATGGCGTTCGGCGATCGCGGTGGCTTCGCGCAGGGCGAGGGGCTCTGCGCCCGGGTTGCGGCGGTAATGCAGCCCAGCGCCGAAGCTCTTGGTTTCGAAATACAGGTCGTTCGCTTCGGCCACCGCGCGCATCTCCTCGGTCGCGGTGGCGAGATGGTCAGGCTTTTTGGGTTGGCTATGGCCGTGCTCGGGGCTGCGGCGCTCGGCGCCGTGGCTGCCCGCCAGCGTGAAATGCTGCGCCTGCGGGCCGAACAGCGCATCGAGTTGCGCGATCGAGCGGCCGCTGACGATGGCGAGGCGGCCGGGCATATGCGCGGCCAGCGCGTCCAGCCGATCGGCGAGCGCGGTGCTGACATGCACCCCCTCGGGATTGTCGGCGAGGTCGACGAGCGTGCCGTCGAAATCGAGGAAAAGGCTGTCCTCGGCGGACAGGCGGGGCGGGGGCGGGGCGAGGTCGGCCAGCATGGGCGAGAGCATAGCGGATGCGGACATGCCAAGTGAACCCATCCCCGCCGCTCACGTTCCGCTGCGCATGCGAAATGATTACAGTTGATGTCCCTTCCTCCCCTGCAAGGGGAGGTGGCAGGCCGCAGGCCTGACGGAGGGGTGTCACCGGTTGCGAGGAGGGACGCGGTCATCAGTGGGGATACCCCTCCACCAGCTTCGCTGGTCCCCTCTCCTTGCAGGGGAGGAACAAGAAAAAGGGCCGGCGATCGCTCGCCAGCCCCTCATTTTCGAACCGTACAACCGGGCCTTAGTAGACCCGCTTCTTCGGCTTGATATACTCGATATCATCGGTCAGCGTGTAATCATGGACCGGGCGATAGTCGATTGCGACATCGCCGCCCTTGCCGCCCCAGCCGTCGAACGTCGCGACGGTGTGCTTCATCCAGTTGGCGTCGTCGCGATCGGGGAAGTCCTCGTTCACGTGGGCGCCGCGGCTTTCCTTGCGGTTCAGCGCCGACTCCATCGTCACGACCGCCTGGCTGATGAGGTTGTCCAGCTCCAGCGTCTCGACCAGATCGGTGTTCCAGATCAGCGAGCGATCCTTGATCCCGATGTCCTTCATCCGGTCATAGGTCGCGCGGATCATCTGGCGGCCTTCGGTCAGCAGCTCGTCGGTGCGGAACACGGCGCAGTGGCGCTGCATCGTCTTCTGCATCTCGCTGCGTACCGACGCGGTGGTCGAGCCGCCAGCGGCGTTGCGGAAGTGATCCAGGCGACCCAGCGCCAACTCTTCCGAACCCTTGGGCAGCGGCGCATGCGGCGTGCCGGGCTTCAGCGTGTCCTTGATGCGCAGGCCGGTCGCACGGCCGAACACGACAAGGTCGATCAGCGAGTTGGAGCCCAGGCGGTTCGCGCCGTGCACCGACACGCAGGCCGCTTCGCCAACCGCGAACAGGCCGGGGACGACCGAATCCGGGTTGCCGTCTTTCAGACGGACGACTTCGCCGTGATAGTTGGTCGGAATGCCGCCCATGTTATAGTGGACGGTCGGCGTAACGGGCAGCGGCTGGCGGGTCAGGTCGACACCGGCGAAGATCTTGCCGGTCTCGGTAATGCCGGGCAGGCGCTCGGCCAGCACCTTCGGGTCGATATGGTCGAGGTGGAGGTAGATATGATCCCCCTCCTTGCCGACGCCGCGCCCTTCGCGGATTTCCATCGCCATCGAACGCGACACGACGTCGCGGCTGGCGAGATCCTTGGCCGACGGAGCATAGCGCTCCATGAAGCGCTCGCCCTCGGAGTTGGTGAGGTAGCCGCCTTCACCGCGCGCGCCCTCGGTGATGAGGACGCCCGCGCCGTAGATGCCGGTCGGGTGGAACTGCACGAACTCCATGTCCTGGAGCGGCAGGCCCGCACGCAGCACCATGCCGCCGCCGTCACCCGTGCAGGTGTGTGCCGAGGTGGCCGAGAAATAGCAGCGGCCATAGCCGCCGGTCGCCAGCACGACATTGTGCGCGCGGAAACGGTGGATCGAGCCGTCTTCCATGCACAGCGCGATCACGCCGCGGCAATTGCCCTGCTCGTCCATGATCAGGTCGAGCGCGAAATATTCGATGAAGAAGTCCGCGTCATACTTCAGCGACTGCTGGTACAGCGCGTGCAGCATGGCGTGGCCGGTCCGGTCGGCGGCGGCGCAGGTGCGCTGCGCAGGGGGACCTTCGCCCATATTCTGCATCATGCCGCCGAAGGGGCGCTGATAGATCTTGCCTTCTTCGGTACGGCTGAACGGCACGCCGGCGTGCTCCAGCTCGTACACGGCGGCGGGCGCCTCGCGGCACAGATATTCGATCGCGTCCTGGTCGCCCAACCAGTCCGATCCCTTGACGGTGTCGTACATGTGCCAGGTCCAGTGGTCCGGACCCATGTTACCGAGCGAAGCGGCGATGCCGCCCTGGGCGGCGACGGTGTGGCTGCGAGTCGGGAACACCTTGGTGATGCAGGCGGTCTTCAGACCGGCTTCTGCGATGCCCATGGTGGCGCGCAGGCCCGAGCCGCCCGCACCCACGACGACGGCGTCATAGGTATGGTCGATGATCTTATAGGCGGCAGCGGACATTATGCAGCGGCTCCGAAGGCGATCTTGAGGATCGAGAAGATGGCGACGGCGGCGGTCGTGAAGACGAACAGGTTCATGACGACGAGCATGGCGACCCGGTTCTGGTCCTGCTCGTAATCCTCGATCACGACCTGCAGTCCGAGGCGCATGTGATAGAAGACCGAGGCGACCAGCATCGCCATCGGAATGGCGGCCCAAGGATTGGCCAGCCACAGCCGCATCGCGGCATAGTCATAGGAGGGCTGGCGCAGGATCGAGATCAGCAGCCAGACGACCAGCAGGAAGTTCGAGCCCGCCGTCAGGCGCTGGTTCAACCAGTGATGGGTGCCCGACTTGGCCGAGCCCAGGCCGCGCACGCGGCCGATCGCGGTTCCGGAACGCATCACTTGATCCCCAGATAGAGCCAGAAGGCCACCGTCATCACGACGGCGAAGACGATGGTGGCTTGCGCCTGACGCTTGTTCGACTTCAGTTCGAAGCCCGCGCCGACATCCATGAACAGGTGGCGGATGCCGTTGGCCATGTGCTGGAACAGGCAGGCGGTCAGGCCGATGCCGACGACATAGCCGATGATGTTGAGCCCGCCCGACTCGACGGTGAAGACGTCGCGGAAGGTCGCATAGCTTTCCGGCCCGGCGGCGACGGCGGCCAGGAACCAGACAAGCAACAGGGTGCCCACGGTCGCCATGCCCGTGCCGGTGGCACGGTGCAGGATGGAGACCAGCATGTTGGGACCCCATTTCCAGATCTGGAGATGCGGGGAAAGCGGGCGTGCGGTGTTGCGGGCGGCCAAGGGCAGATCCTCGAACAATCAAAAGTCGGGCTGGTTTGCGGATATGCCTATGGTGAAGACGCCGCCAGGATGCAAGCCGTGAGACTCCGTTTGGAAATTCGCGGTAAGCGAGTTTTGGGCGACAATGGCGTTCCCCGGGCTTCGAAATCGCTTCCGAACGCATTTTGGTGGCGACGAGGAAGCAATCCGACCGGATAACACCCCCTTAACCCTTTTCGCGCAGGATAGACGGGAAAGATTCGAAGCATTTCGAATGGGGGAACCACGTCTTGGACTTCGACCTGCCACCGCCCACGGTCATCACGGCGAATATCGACCTCGACGCGCGGGTCCGTGCCTTTGACGGCGGCGACCGCTCGCTCGTTCGCCTCGCCGCCGAGCTCTGGCCGGTGATCGAGCCGCGCGCCGACGAGGTGACCGACGCCTATTGGAATCACTGGCGCCTGACCAATCCGGGCCGCCCGGAATGGACACCGCTCGATCGCGAGCGCCAGCTGGTCGCGGGCCGCGCCTATCTTCGCAACCGCTTCTGCGATGTCGCCGGGCGGGAATGGGTCGAGTCGCTGGGCCGGGCCATCGCCTCCGCCTATGCCGGCGGGGTGGCGCCGATGGAGGTGCTGGCCATGTCCTGCGCCAGCGACCGCGCGGTGCTGAAGATCGTGCTGGAGGAAATGGGCGAGGATGATCCACGTCGATTGATCGCGATCGATACGCTGCTGCGGGTTTACGGCATGGAGACCGAACTGACGGTCGAGCTGTTCGCGGGCTTTGCAAGCTGGTGCGCCGAGCGTCAGCGCGAGCGGCTGGCGGGCGACTTCCGCAACGGCATCGCCGCGGTGGTGGAAACCGCGTCGGTCGGCGGACAGGATTTGCGGCGCCAGGCGCAGGACGCCTCGCTGTCGACCCGCGGTATGCTGGGCAAGTCGAGCGAGGTGGCCGCCGCCGCCGAACAGTCCGCCGTCGCGATGCGCGAAGCGGCGCAGACTGCCGCCGGGCTGATCCGCGCGATCGAGGATGCGCGGACCGAGGTCGATCAGGCCGCCGATGTCGCCAACCGCGCCGCCGACCAGGCGGGGCAGGCGGTCGGCATGTCCGAGATGCTGTCCGACCACGCCAAGTCGATCGAATCGATCCTGGGCCTGATCCGCGATATTGCCGGACAGACCAATTTGCTGGCGCTCAACGCCACGATCGAGGCCGCGCGCGCCGGCGATGCGGGCCGGGGCTTCGCCGTGGTCGCGCAGGAGGTGAAGAGCCTCGCCAGCCAGACCGCGCGCGCCACCGACGACATCGCCACCAAGATTGCCGCGATCCAGGCCGCGACCCGCTCGACGGTCGAGACCAATGCGTCGATCAAGGCGACGGTCAATGAGGTACAGGCTTCTGCCGAGCGGATCCGCCATGCGATGGAGGCACAGGCGCAGACGGTGACCGCGATCACCGCCGCCGTCGACGAAACCGCGCTGGCCGCCGACTCGATGTCGCACACCATCGCCGCGATCCGTCAGGATACCGAGCATGTCGCACAGGAGATTGACCGGGTCGGGCGCGGCTTCGACAATCTCGACACGCAACTGGGCGAGTTGAAGACCAGCGCGACCCAGTTCGTGGCCCGCGTCGCCGCGTAATTCCGCTTTTCTCCCGGCGCGAAGTGGGGGGGGAGCTGGGGGGCTTGCGATAGCGCGACATGCCTCCGTTGGAGCGTTGCCCTGACATCTCCCCTCGCAGGGTGAGGAAGTCGGGATGCCGGTTGACGCATCCGCCCGCGCCCGGCACGGGCGGGGTATGACGACGATATTGGTAACGGGGAGCAGCCGCGGCATCGGCGCGGCGATCGCCACGGCGCTGGGCGAACTGCCCGGCGTCCGCGTGCTGGGCCATGGCACGCGCAGCGGCATCGCCGAGGACCTGTCCCAACCGGACGCGCCCGCCAGGCTATGGGCGGCGGCGCTGCAGCAGGCGGGCGGGGCGATCGACATATTGGTCAACAATGCCGGTATCTTCGAGGCAAGTCCGCTCGACGCGGACGACTGGTCCGAAAGCTGGGCCCGCACCATGCAGGTCAATCTGACCGCGTCGGCGGAGCTTTGCCGCCTGGCGGTGCTCCACTGGCAGGAACGCGGCGTCGGGGGACGCATCGTCAACATTGCCAGCCGCGCCGCCTATCGTGGCGATTCCCCGTCGCACTGGCATTATGCCGCGTCCAAGGGCGGCATGGTTGCGATGACCAAGACCATCGCGCGGGGCTATGCGGCGCAGGGGATTCTCGCCTTTGCCGTATGCCCGGGTTTCACCATGACGGGCATGGCCGACGATTATCTGGCCAGCCGGGGCGGCGACAAGCTGCTCGCCGATATTCCGCTCGGCCGGGTGGCATCGCCAGAAGAGGTCGCCGCCGCCGTCCGTTTCCTGTGCACCGATGCACCGCCATCGATGACCGGCGCGGTCCTCGACATCAATGGAGCCAGCTATGTCCGCTGACAGCTGGAAGCTGACCCTGCCCTGCACCCGCGACGAGGCGGAGGCGATCGACGCGGCCGACGATCTGGCGATCGATGCCGTCATCATGACCACCGAGGAGGTGGAGGACGACCGCGAGCATTGGCGGCTCGACGCCTATTTCGAGGCGGAACCCGATTCGGCGACCATCGACGCGATTCGCGCCCTGGTGCCCAGCGCGGGCGACCATCCCGCCACCGTCGAGCATTTGGCGGCGCAGGACTGGGTCACGATGAGCCAGGCGGGGCTGGAGCCTTTGTCGGTCGGGCGCTTCTTCGTCCATACCGGTGACGAGGCCGTGCCCCAGGGGAAGCGCGGGTTCCACATCCCGGCGGGCCGCGCCTTCGGCACCGGGCATCACGAGACGACCAGCGGCTGCCTCGCCATGCTTGATGCCATGGCCGGGGAACCGGTGGCGAATGCGATCGATGTCGGCACCGGCACCGGGTTGCTCGCCTTCGCCGTGCGGCATCTCTGGCCGAGTGCGAAGGTGGTGGCGACCGATATCGATCCCATCGCGATCGACGTGACGGCCGAGAATGCCGCGATCAACGGCGTCGATGGGGTGGAACTGATCGTCGCGGACGGCGCGCTGGCCGACCCGATCATGGCCGCATCGCCCTATGACCTTGTCATCGCCAATATCCTGGCCGGGCCGTTGATCTCGATGGCGCCGGAACTGGCGGCGATCGCCGGCCCCGGGGCGACCCTGGTGCTCGCCGGACTGCTGGAGACGCAGCGCGCCGATGTGGTTGCGGCCTATGAGGCATGCGGTTGCGCGCTGGAGACGGTCGATCGGCGCGGCGACTGGAGTGTGTTGCGGTTGCGGGCAGCCAAAGAGCGGTTCGTGCCCAACGCTCCGTTCGATCCCAAGGGGCGCGACGGCTGGGCGCTCGATATTTGACCGTCGTCCCGCCTCTCGGGCATAACCCGCCCAAAGACACAAGGAGAGGTCATGGCATCGACGATGGTCGAACTGGAACGCCGCCGCGCGGCCGCGCGGGCCGGTGGTGGCGAGAAGCGCGTCGCCGCGCAGCACGCCAAGGGCAAGCTGACCGCGCGCGAGCGGCTCGACGTGCTGCTGGACGAAGGGAGCTTCGAGGAGCTCGACATGTTCGTCGAGCATAACTGCACCGACTTCGGCATGACCGAACAGATCGTCCCCGGCGACGGCGTGGTGACGGGTTCGGGCACGATCAACGGGCGGCTGGTGTTCGTCTTCAGCCAGGACTTCACCGTGTTCGGCGGCTCGCTGTCCGAACGCCATGCGCAGAAAATCTGCAAGATCATGGATATGGCGATGAAGGTCGGCGCGCCGGTCATCGGCCTGAACGATTCGGGCGGCGCGCGCATCCAGGAGGGCGTGGCGTCGCTGGGGGGCTATGCCGAGGTGTTCCAGCGCAATGTGCTGGCCAGCGGCGTGGTGCCGCAGCTTTCGCTCATCATGGGGCCGTGCGCGGGCGGCGCGGTCTATAGCCCGGCGATGACCGACTTCATCTTCATGGTGAAGGACTCGAGCTACATGTTCGTCACCGGCCCCGATGTGGTGAAGACGGTGACCAACGAGGTGGTGACGCAGGAAGCGCTGGGCGGTGCGGTGACCCACACGACCAAGACCGGCGTCGCGGATGTGGCGTTCGAGGACGATATCGAGGCGCTGCTGGCGGCGCGCGACTTCATCGACTTCCTGCCCGCCAACAATCGCGAGGGCGTGCCAGAGCGGCCGACGGCGGATGCGTGGGACCGCATCGAGGAAAGCCTCGACACGCTGATCCCCGCTTCGGCCAACCAGCCCTATGACATGCACGAGCTGATCGCCAAGGTCGTGGACGAAGGCGATTTCTTCGAGGTGCAGCCGGCCCACGGCGCCAACATCATCACCGGCTTCGGCCGGATCGAGGGGCGGACGGTCGGCTTCGTCGCCAACCAGCCGATGGTGCTGGCGGGGGTGCTCGACATCAATGCCAGCCGCAAGGCGGCGCGCTTCGTGCGCTTCTGCGATGCGTTTGAGATTCCGATCGTGACCTTTGTCGACGTACCCGGCTTCCTGCCCGGTACGAGCCAAGAGCATAACGGCATCATCAAGCATGGCGCGAAGCTGCTCTTCGCCTATGCCGAGGCGACGGTGCCGAAGATCACGGTCATCACGCGCAAGGCCTATGGCGGCGCATACGACGTGATGGCGTCCAAGCACTTACGCGGCGACCTCAACTATGCCTGGCCGACCGCCGAGATCGCAGTGATGGGGGCCAAGGGCGCGGTCGAGATCATCTTCCGGGGCAAGACGCCGGAAGAAATCGCCGAACGCACCGCCGAATATGAGGCGCGCTTCGCCAACCCGTTCGTGGCGGCGTCCAAGGGCTTTGTCGACGAGGTGATCCAGCCACATTCTACCCGCAGGCGGATCGCGCTGGGCCTGCGCAAGCTGCGCAACAAGGACCTCGCCAATCCGTGGAAGAAGCATGACAACCTGCCGCTGTGAGCTGCTCATCTTGACGTTTTTTGCTGTTGTTCCAATGGCGGGAGCAGTGTCATCGACACCAAACCGGCTTTCGTGCAGCAATGTTGATCCTGATATGGCGCGCACGTACGTTGACAGGCGTGTGAAGAAAAAGGAACTCCAACTTACCGCTCTTTATCCCAAAGCTTTGGCATCGGTACGGCGCAATTATATGAAATTTGGACGCCAGGATAACCGGAGTGACCCCATATATTTCCAGCGGTCGCAAGATGCTTGGAAGAAATTCGTTTTAAATGACTGTAAGTTGCGCGCATCGTTCGGTGGCGGGTCTAATTCGTCAATTAGTGATCGCGAGCTAGACTGTTATGAAGGTGCGCTTGATGGGCGGATCGAGTTTTTCAAGCAACTCGCCGACGGGAGTTTTGGAGCAGGATGACACTCGGCTACCTCAACCATATCGGCATCGCCACGCCTTCCATCGAGAAGACAGTTGAAACCTATCGCGACCTGCTCGGCGCGGAGGCGATCGGCGCGCCGTTCGACCTGCCAGCGCAGGGCGTGCGGGTGTGCTTCATCGATGCGCCCAACACGCAGATCGAGCTGATCCAGCCGCTGGACGAAAGCTCCCCCATCGCCAACTTCCTCAGGAAGAACCCGGCGGGGGGACAGCATCATATCTGCTTCGAGGTTGCTGACATGGCCGTCGCCGTCGCCGATCTTCAGGCCAAGGGTGCGACCCTATTGGGTCAGCCGCGCATCGGCGCGCACGGCACCCCGGTCGTGTTCCTGCATCCGCGCGACATGGGCGGGGTGCTGGTCGAATTTATGGAAACGCCGGGGGAAGGGCATTGACCGAGCCCATGCTGCTGGCCGAGCGTCGGGGCGGCGTCTTAGTCCTGACGCTCAATCGTCCCGACCGCCTCAATGCCGCACCCCCCGAACTGTTCGATCGGATCGGCGAGGCATTGGCGGAGCGGGGCGATGCCCGCGCCGTTCTGCTGACGGGATCGGGCAAGGCTTTCTGCTCGGGAGCGGATATTTCGGGCGGCGCTATCGGCCCGGAGACGGTGCACCGCGCACTGGTCGATCATTTCAATCCGCTGTTCCTGACGCTCGCCGAACTGCCCATTCCGCTGGTCAGCGCGGTGCGCGGGGCGGCGGCAGGGATCGGATGCAGCCTGGCGCTGGCCGCCGATTTCTGCGTCGCGAGCGAGAGCGCCTATTTCCTCCACGCCTTCGTCAATATCGGCATGGTCCCCGATGGCGGAGCGAGTTGGATGCTGCCGCGCCTGATCGGGCGGGCGCGAGCCGCCGAAATGATGATGCTGGGCGAGCGGGTGCCGGCGGACAAGGCGCTCGACTGGGGGATGATCCACAGAGTCGTCGCGGACGATGCGCTCGATTCGGAAGCCTTCGCATTGGCCGAGCGGCTGGCGGCGGGGCCGAGCGTTGCCTTGGGTCTGATGCGTCGCGCGCTTCATGCCGGATTTGACAGCGACTATGCCACCGCGCTGACCCGTGAGGCCGAGGACCAGCGCAGCGCCCGCGCCACGCATGATGGCGAAGAAGGCGGCCGGGCCTTTTTCGAAAGGCGTCCGCCGCGCTTCCTGGGGCGATAGGGCACCACCTCTTGCGCGCGCACGATGATTTCGCTCTAGTGAAACAAAATAAGAGCAAATGAGGAGTGGCCGATGGCCGAACGCCCTGACAGGTCCGACTGGGAAGCGCTTGCCGCCAAGGAGGTGAAGGGCCGCGACCTGTCATGGGAGACGCCGGAGGGGATCACGGTCAAGCCGCTCTACACCGCGGATGATGTGAAGGCCGACCCCGGCCTCCCGGGCTTCGCGCCGTTCACGCGTGGGGTGCGGGCGAGCATGTATGCGGGTCGCCCTTGGACGATCCGGCAATATGCGGGCTTCTCGACCGCTGAGGAGTCCAACGCCTTTTACCGGCGTAATCTGGCGGCGGGGCAGAAGGGGCTGTCGGTCGCCTTCGATCTGGCCACCCACCGGGGCTATGACAGCGACCATCCCCGCGTGACCGGCGATGTCGGCAAGGCGGGGGTCGCGATCGACACGGTCGAGGATATGAAGATCCTGTTCGACGGCATTCCCTTGGATGCCATGTCGGTGAGCATGACGATGAACGGCGCGGTGATCCCGGTGCTGGCCTTCTTCATCGTCGCGGCCGAGGAACAGGGGGTTCACCGGTCGAAACTGGAAGGGACCATCCAGAACGACATCCTCAAGGAGTTCATGGTCCGCAACACCTATATCTACCCGCCCGAACCCTCGATGCGGATCATCTCGGACATCTTCGCCTACACATCCGCCGAGATGCCCAAGTTCAACAGTATCTCGATCAGCGGCTATCACATGCAGGAGGCCGGGGCGACGCAGCTCCAGGAGCTGGCCTTCACCATCGCCGACGGCATGGAATATGTGAAATATGGCGTGGCCTCGGGCCTCGACATCGATAAGTTCGCCGGGCGCCTGTCCTTCTTCTTTGCGATCGGCATGAACTTCTTCATGGAGGTCGCCAAGCTGCGCGCCGCGCGGGTGCTGTGGCACCGGGCGATGACGCAACTGGGCGCGAAGGACGAACGCTCCAAGATGCTGCGGACGCACTGCCAGACGTCGGGCGTGTCGCTGACCGAGCAGGACCCGTATAACAACGTCATCCGCACCACGATCGAGGCCATGGCGGCGATGCTCGGCGGCACCCAGTCGCTCCACACCAACGCGCTGGACGAGGCGATCGCGCTGCCCACCGACTTCTCCGCCCGGATCGCGCGCAACACGCAGATCGTGCTGCAGGAAGAGACGGGGATGACACGCGTCGTCGATCCGCTCGGCGGCAGCTATTATGTCGAGAGCCTGACCCAGTCGCTGGTCGACGGCGCCTGGGCGCTGATCGAGCGGATCGAGGCGGAAGGCGGCATGGCCAAGGCGGTTGCGGCGGGCTGGCCCAAGGCGATGATCGAGGAGGCATCCGCCGCCCGCGCCGCCAAGGTCGACCGGGGCGAGGATGTGATCGTCGGGGTGAACAAGTACCGGCTGGCCGACGAAGCGCCGGTGGAGATCCTCGATATCGACAATCATGCGGTGCGCGGGGCCCAGGTCGCGCGGATCGCGGCGGTCAAGGCCGCGCGCGACGAGGCGGCGTGCCGCTCGGCGCTGGATGCACTGCGCGACGCCGCTGCCACCTCCCCCGCCGGGGGAGGAATGGGGTCGAACCTCCTCGCGCTGGCCGTCGAGGCGGCACGGGCGCGGGCCACGCTGGGCGAAATCTCCGCCGCGCTGGAGGATGTGTTCGGCCGCTATGGCACGCAGCCGACCCCGGTCTCCGGCGTGTACGGCGGCGCGTATGGCGAGGACGAACGCTGGGCCCGCCTGCTGCGCGGGGTCGAGGCGGTCGAACGGCGTCTGGGGCGCAAGCCCCGGCTGTTCGTCGCCAAGATGGGTCAGGATGGGCATGACCGGGGTGCCAATCTCGTGTCGTCCATGTTCGGTGACCTGGGGTTCGAGGTGGTGCCGGGCGCGCTCTTCCAGACGCCGGAGGAAGCCGCCCAGGTCGCGCTCACCCACGATGTCGATGTGGTTGGCGCGTCCAGCCTTGCGGCGGGCCACAAGACGCTGATCCCCGAACTGATCGGCCATATTCGCGACGCGGGTCGCGCCGATATCAAGGTTATCGCGGGTGGCGTTATTCCGGCACAGGATTATCAGGCGCTATACGATGCCGGGGTGCAGGCTATTTTCGGCCCCGGCACCAATCTTGTGAAAGCGGCCGAGGATGTGCTGAGGCTGCTGGGCCATAACATGCCGCCGGAAACGGGCGAATGACAGGACGACACGTGATGACGACGACCACCGCGCTGAGCGCCGAGACGGCAACCCCGCGCACCGACTGGACCCGCGCCGAGATCGCCGCGCTGTTCGACCTGCCTTTCACCGAGCTGCTGTTCCGCGCCGCCGAGGTGCACCGCGCGCATCATGCCGCCGATCAGGTTCAGTTGTCGACGCTGCTGTCGATCAAGACCGGCGGCTGCCCCGAGGATTGCGGCTATTGCAGCCAGTCGGCGCATGCTGATACCGGGCTGAAGGCGACCAAGCTGATGGACCCGCGCGCGGTGCTGCAGGCGGCGGCGCAGGCCAAGGATCACGGCTCGACGCGCTTTTGCATGGGCGCGGCCTGGCGTAACCCCAAGGACCGCGACATGCCCGCCATCGTCGAGATGGTGAAGGGCGTGCGCGCCATGGGCATGGAAACCTGCATGACGCTGGGCATGCTCACCGATGCACAGGCGCAGACGCTGGCCGAGGCGGGGCTCGACTATTACAACCATAATATTGACACCTCGCCCGAGCGTTACGGCGACGTCATCACCACGCGCAGCTTCGGCGAGCGGTTGGAGACGCTGGAGCATGTCCGCGATGCCGGCATCAACGTGTGCTGCGGCGGCATCGTCGGCATGGGCGAGACGCGCGGCGACCGGGTCGGCTTCATCCATGCGCTCGCCACCCTGCCGGTGCATCCGGGCAGCGTGCCGGTGAACGCGCTGGTGCCGGTCAAGGGCACGGTGCTGGGCGATATGCTGGCCGACACGCCGCTCGCCAAGATCGACGATATCGAATTCGTTCGCACCGTGGCGGTCGCGCGCATCACCATGCCGCATTCGATGGTCCGCCTGTCGGCGGGGCGCGAGAGCATGTCGGATGCGACCCAGGCTTTGTGCTTCCTGGCGGGGGCCAATTCGATCTTCACCGGCGACAAGCTGCTGACCGCGGGCAATGCGGGCGACGACAAGGATGCCGCACTCTTCGCCCGGCTCGGGCTCACCCCCATGGCGGCGGAGTGCAAGGTGGAACTGGAAGCGGCGGAGTGAGGCTTCCACCGCCCTGTTCCCCGGCGAAGGCCGGGGCCCAGTGGCGGTGAACCATCGATGGCGCGTGGCAGAGGCCTCCCCCCGAGGCGGCACGGCGCGTCATCAGCGTCTCGGAAACTGGACCCCGGCCTTTGCCGGGGAACAGGCGACACGGACCAACGACATAAAAGGAGAGGTATCCCCGTGTTCCAGAAAATCCTGATCGCCAATCGCGGGGAAATCGCGTGCCGGGTGATCCGTACCGCCCGCAGCCTGGGCATCGCCACGGTCGCGGTCTATTCGGATGCCGATGCGGGTGCACCCCATGTCCGGCTGGCCGATGAATCGGTGCGTCTGGGGCCAGCGCCCGCCGCCGAAAGCTATCTCAAAGCCGAACTGATCCTCGCCGCCGCGCACGCGACCGGCGCGGATGCCATCCACCCCGGTTACGGCTTCCTGTCCGAGCGGGAGAGCTTCGCGCGCGCCTGTGCCGAGGCGGGTGTCGCCTTTATCGGCCCGCCGCCGAACGCCATCGCCGCGATGGGCGACAAGATCGAGTCGAAGAAGCTCGCCAAGGCGGCCGGGGTCAATGTCGTTCCCGGCTATCTGGGCGAGATCGCCGATACCGAGGAAGCGGTGCGGATCGCGACCGACATCGGCTTTCCGGTGATGATGAAGGCGAGTGCCGGTGGCGGCGGCAAGGGCATGCGGCTCGCCTGGTCGGAAGCGGACGTGCGCGAAGGCTTCGAGGCGACCAAGCGCGAAGGCCTCGCCAGCTTCGGCGACGACCGCGTCTTCATCGAGAAGTTCATCGAGAGCCCCCGCCATATCGAGATCCAGGTGCTGGGCGACCAGCATGGCAATATCGTCTATCTCGGCGAGCGCGAATGCTCGGTCCAGCGCCGCCACCAGAAGGTGGTCGAGGAAGCGCCCTCGCCCTTCGTCACCCCCGCAATGCGCCGCGCCATGGGCGAGCAGGCGGTCGCGCTGGCGCGCGCGGTCGGCTATTATTCGGCCGGGACCGTCGAGCTGATCGTCTCGGGTGCGGACCCGACGGGCGAGAGCTTCTACTTCCTCGAAATGAACACCCGGCTCCAGGTCGAGCATCCCGTCACCGAAGAGATCACCGGGCTCGATCTGGTCGAGCAGATGATCCGCGTCGCGGCAGGCGAGCCGCTGGCGTTCGGCCAGGACGATGTGACGCTGACCGGCTGGGCGATCGAGAACCGCGTCTATGCCGAGGACCCGTATCGCGGCTTCCTGCCCTCGACCGGGCGGTTGGTGCGCTACAATCCGCCCGCCGAACATGCCGATGACGACGTCCGCGTGCGCGTCGACGACGGCGTCGCCGAGGGCGGCGAGGTCAGCATGTTCTACGATCCCATGATCGCCAAGCTCGTCACCTGGGCACCGACCCGCGAGGCCGCGATCGACGCGCAGATCGCAGCCCTCGACGCGTTCGAGATCGTCGGACCGGGGACGAACATCGACTTCGTTTCCGCACTGATGCAGCATCCGCGCTTCCGTGCGGGCGCGCTCACCACCGGCTTCATCGCCGAGGAATATCCCGAAGGCTTCCACGGCGCACCCGCAAGCGCGGACCTGACCCGGATGCTCGCCGCCGTCGCCGCCTTCGCCGCCACCGCCGAGGCGGACCGGGCCCGGCGGATCGACGGCCAGCTCGGCCACCGGCTGCAACCGCCGGCCGACTGGACGGTGCGGATCGGGGGCAAGGACCATGCGGTCCACGTCTCGACCGAGAGTCTCAGCGTCGACGGCGCGGAGCTCGACCTCGCCATCGCCTATTCGCCCGGCGACCGGATGATCGCGGTCGAGGACGAAGCGGGCGAAACCCTTCACGTCCGCATCGCCAAGACCCGCACCGGCTTCCGCCTGACCACCCGCGGGGCCAGCCACACCATCCGCGTCCTGCCCGCCCGCGCCGCGGCTTATGCGCAGCATTTGATCGAGAAGGTCCCGCCCGACCTGTCGAAGTTCCTGATCGCGCCGATGCCGGGCCTGCTCGTCCGCCTCGACGTGGCCGAGGGCGACAAGGTCGAGGCGGGACAGCCGCTCGCCGTCGTCGAGGCCATGAAGATGGAAAACATCCTGCGCGCCGCCAAGACCGGCATCGTCAAGACCATCACCGCCAAAACCGGCGACAGCCTCGCCGTCGATGCGGTGATCTTGGAGCTGGAATAAGCCGACACACCCTCACCCTTCCGGCGCTTTGCGCCTCCCTCCCTCCCCCGGCGGGAGAGGGAAGGGGCCCGCCCGCGATAGCGGGTGGGAAGGGTGAGGGCAGATTATTCGGCCGATCGCTGGACAAGCGCTAAGATTCGCTCGGCTTCGGCCAAGTGCAGGCGTTCGACCATTTGCCCATCCAGCCGGATCGCGCCCAGCACCGCTTGCTCGGGATCGGCGAAGGCCTCCACCACCCTCCGCGCCCAGGCGATCTCGGCCGCGTCCGGGCCGAAGCCCGCATTCGCCGCGGCAATCTGGTTGGGATGGATCAGCGTCTTGCCGTCGAAGCCCAGACGCCGCCCTTCGGCACATTCCGCCGCCAGCCGATCGGGTGCGTCGAGGGCATTGCAGACGCCGTCCAGCACGATCAGCCCGGTGCTCCGGGCGGCGACGACGATCTGGACACGCAAGGGCAGCAAAGCCTCGGGCGCGGGGGGGGAGGGCAGGCGCATCTCCTTCGCCAGATCGTTCGTCCCCGCAATCAGGGCGGTCAGCCCCAACTCCTTCGCTGCCTGCGCAATCGTGCCCAGCGACAGGATACCGCGACATGTTTCGATCATCGCCCATAGCGGCACGTCCGCCCCCAGCGCCGCCCGTGCGGCGGCCAGCGTTGCGACGTCGTCGACCTTCGGAATCAGCACCGCCGCCGGACGCGCCTTGGCCAGCGCGGCCAAATCGTCCGTCGCATGGGGAGTGTCGAGGCCGTTCGTCCGTACGACCAGCACCCGCTCACCAAAGCCGCCTTCGCGCACCGCCGCCACTGCCGCCTCGCGCGCGCCCGACTTGGCGTCGGGGGCGACCGCATCCTCCAGGTCTAGAATGACCGCATCGGTGGGCAGCGTGCGGGCCTTGGCGAGGGCGCGGGAGTTGGAGGCTGGGAGGAACAGGGCGCTGCGCATGGTCATGGCAGGACCATAGACGCGAGGGAGTGCCCCCGTCACGCCTCTGGTGGCATGGGCGTTTCGTACCCATAGTGTAAGGATCGCAAGCCGACTCCTCCGTTCCGGCGAATGGCCGGGATCCGGCGGGGAGGCATGGGCATCAAAACGGGGGGATCGCAATGGCGGCTGCGATGATGCTTCTGGGTCTGACGATACTGCTCCGCTATTGTCCGACCTTGCCGGTGAGCCGCTGGCTGGCGGAGTGTCTGGTCGAGGCACCGGCGCGGCTGCTGAATCGCATTCGGCTGGGGCATTGGGCGATAATGGCGCTAGGGGTGGCGCTGCTCGGGTTTGCAGTCTGGTTCGAGATGGACGAGATTCGCATGCTCGCCGCGGCGGCCGGGCCGATGGGCGATCTGGTGATGCTCGCCTCTGCGATCGAATGGGGCGGTGTGGCCGAACTGGCCATGGCGGCGGTCCTGTCCTCCTCGATGCTGGCGCGTTGGCCAATGGTGCAGCGCCTGATCGTGCGGCGTTCCGCGCGGCGTGCCGTCGGGTCGCACCGCCCGGCCAATGACTCCGGCGACAGCGATGGGCGACGCCTCGCCGCCTGACCTCCCGTTTCCGGTGCGGAACGAAAGCGGGGCCCCGCCGTTCACCGGCTGAATGCCATGTGAGCCGCGCCTAGCCCATTTTCCCGCGCGTTTCGCGTGCGTTGCGCTATGCACTCTTCTGTCGGCGTGCGAGCCCGGCATCCTGAACCCAGCCGGGCCGATCGCGGCGGGCGAGCGAAGCATATTCTTCAATGCGCTGGCGGTGATGCTGGCAATCGTGGTGCCGGTGATCGTGCTGGCCTTCGTGTTCGGCTGGTGGTTCCGCGCCAGCAACACGCGGGCCAAGCATCTGCCCGAATGGGCCTATTCGGGGCGGCTGGAACTGCTGGTCTGGTCGGTGCCCGCACTTGCCATCATGTTCCTGGGTGGCATCGCCTGGATCGGCAGCCATGATCTCGACCCGCCGAAACCCATCGCGTCAAAGGCCAAGGCAATGACCGTGGAGGTCGTCGCGACCGACTGGAAATGGCTGTTCCTCTATCCCGAGCAGGGGATCGCGACCATCAATCGGCTGGTCGTGCCGGTCGGTACGCCGGTGAAGTTCCGCATCACCTCGGCGGGCGTGATGAACAGCTTCTTCGTGCCGCAATTGGGCAGCCAGATCTATGCCATGTCGGGGATGGACTCGACACTCCATCTGCGCGCGGACAAGGCGGGCCGCTATCGCGGGCTGTCGGCGCATTATAGCGGGGAGGGCTTTGCCGATATGGACTTCTTCGTCGATGCGGTGCCGCAGGGCGATTTCGACCGCTTCGTGGCGACCGCCAAAGCCGGGAAGGGCAAGACGCTCGACTGGCCCGAGTTCGTCGCCATGGCGCATCCCAGCCGCAATGTCCGCCCCGCCAGCTATCCCCGGCTCCAGCCCGGCCTCTACGACCAGATCGTGATGCGCAACGGCGCGCCAGAGGGCGAACAAGCCAAGGACGGGCGCGAGCAATGAGCTTCACTGGCAAGCTCGGCTGGGACTCGATCCCGTTCCACGAACCGCTGCCGCTGGTGTCGGCGGGGGTGATCGGTGCGGTCCTGCTGGGCGTCCTCTTCTGGGTATGGCGGCGTGGCCATATCCCCTATCTGTGGAGCGAGTGGATCACCAGCGTCGACCATAAGCGGATCGGCGTGATGTATTGCCTGCTGGCGGGCGTGATGCTGTTGCGCGGCTTTTCCGACGCGCTGCTGATGCGGTCGCAACAGGCGCTCGCCTATGGCAATGAGGGCTATCTGCCGCCCGACCATTACGACCAGATCTTCTCGGCGCATGGCACGATCATGATCTTCTTCGTGGCGATGCCATTCATGATCGGGCTGATGAATTTCGTCGTCCCGCTGCAACTCGGCGTGCGCGACGTGGCGTTCCCGACGCTCAATTCGGTGAGCTTCTGGCTGACGTGCAGCGGCGCGCTGCTCATCAATATGAGCCTGGTCATCGGCGAGTTCGCCAAGACAGGCTGGCTGGTCTATCCGCCGCTATCGGAACTGCGCTTTTCGCCCGGCGTCGGCGTCGATTATTATCTCTGGGCGCTGCAAATATCGGGAATGGGGACGCTACTGGCGGGCGTCAACATGGTCACCACCATCCTGAAGATGCGCGCGCCGGGCATGGGCTATAGCCGGATGCCGATGTTCACCTGGACGTCGCTGGCGTCCAACCTGCTGATCGTTGCAGCCTTTCCGGTGCTGACCGCCTGCCTCGGCATGCTGATCCTCGACCGCTATCTGGGCTTCCACTTCTTCACGCCGGAAGCGGGCGGCAACCAGATGATGTTCGTCAACCTCATCTGGGCCTGGGGGCACCCGGAGGTTTATATCCTGATCCTGCCCGCCTTCGGCATCTTTTCCGAAGTGATCTCGACCTTCTCGTCCAAGCCGCTGTTCGGTTACCGATCGATGGTCATCGCGACCATGGTCATCTGCATCCTGTCCTTCATGGTGTGGCTGCACCATTTCTTCACCATGGGAGCCGGGGCCGATGTGAACGGCTTTTTCGGCATCACCACGATGATCATCGCGGTACCGACGGGGGTGAAGGTCTTCAACTGGCTGTTCACCATGTATGGCGGACGCATCCGCTATACGTCGATGATGCTGTGGTCGATCGGGTTCATCGTGACCTTCGTGATCGGCGGCATGACGGGGGTGATGCTGGCGGTGCCGCCCGCCGATTTCGTGCTGCACAACTCGCTGTTCCTGGTCGCGCATTTCCACAATGTCATCATCGGCGGCGTGCTGTTCGGGGCCTTTGCGGGCTTCACCTTCTGGTTTCCCAAGATGTTCGGTTTCACGCTGGACGAGACTTGGGGGAAACGCGCCTTCTGGTTGTGGCTGAGCGGTTTCTACCTCGCCTTCATGCCGCTCTATGTCCTCGGCCTGATGGGCATGACGCGGCGGATGCAGCATTATGACGTGCCCGGCTGGCATCCCTGGCTGATCGCGGCGGGCGTCGGGGCGCTGCTGATCCTGGGCGGTATCGCCTGCCAGGTCATGATGCTCTATGTCTCGATCAAGACCCGGAAAGACCGGGTCGATGAGAGCGGCGACCCGTGGGACGGGCGCACGCTGGAGTGGATCACCACCTCGCCGCCGCCCGCCTTCAACTTCGCGGTTCTGCCCGATGTGAAGGGCGAGGAGGCCTATTGGGGGATCAAGGCCAAGGCGCGCGAGAATCGCCGCCTGTCCGACCGCCCCGATTATGAGCCGATCGAGATGCCGCGCAACTCGCCGACCGGGATCGTCACCGCCTTCTTCGCCACCGTCATGGGTTTCGCGCTGATCTGGCATATCTGGTGGCTGGTGATCCTGGGCTTCTTCGGCGCCTGGGGGACGTTCGTCATCTTCGCCTGGCGCGACAAGGCCGAGTATGAGATCCCGGTCGAGGAGGTCGAACGGCTGGACCAGACCCGCCGCCGCAGCAAGGCGACCCTGCTCGATCTGCCGGAAGAGGCGCTGTCATGAGCAAGGGGGTGGCATGAGCCAGACGGCGCAAACGCATGACCCCAACAAATGGGGTCGGGGAAGCGAGCCCAATCCGGACGGACCCGCGCCCAAGCGGGTCGTGGTTTCCTATGGTTTTTGGATCTTCCTGCTGTCGGACTTCATCCTGTTCGCCTGTTTCTTCGCCGCCTATGCGGTGCTGGTCGACGCGACGGCGGGTGGTCCTTCGGGCAAGGACATATTCGAGCTGAAGCTGGTCGAGACGGAGACGTTGCTCCTCCTCCTGTCCAGTTTCGCGTGCGGGATGGCGGGAATCGCGACGCTGGCGCGCGACATGCGCTGGTTCCAGATCGCCATGGCGGCGACGGGATTGCTCGGCGCGGGGTTCCTGGCGCTGGAGGCCTATGAGTTCCTCCACCTGATCGGCGAAGGCCATGGACCGGCGCGCAGCGGCTTTCTCTCGGCCTTTTTTGCCCTGGTCGGGTGGCATGGCCTTCACGTGACGCTTGGCCTGCTCTGGCTGACGACGATGATGGCGCAGGCTTATGCCAAGGGATTTCGTGAGGACGTGCTGCGCCGTATCCTGTGCTTCAGCCTGTTCTGGCATGCGCTCGACATCATCTGGGTGGCGCTGTTCACCATGGTCTATCTGATGGGAGTGCGCGGATGAGCGAGCGGCCCGACGAGGAAATGGCGCGCGACGAAACCGCGCCGGGCGAACAGACCGAACGGGATTCGATCGTCGGCGGCGTCCGCAGCTATGTCGTGGGCCTGGTCGCGGCGGCGATCCTGACGGCGGCGTCCTTCGCGCTGGTGCAGATGGACATCGTCTGGGCGCCCGCCGTGCCCGCCGCGCTGGTCGCGCTGGCGATCGGACAGATGGGGGTTCACCTCGTCTTCTTCCTCCACATCACGACCGGGCCGGACAATACCAACAATGTGCTGGCGTTGCTGTTCGGGGTGCTGATCGTCGCGCTGGTGCTGTTGGGCTCGATCTGGATCATGGGGCATCTGAACCACAATCTGATGGGGCCGATGGCGACGCCCTAGCTTGCGATGGCGGCGCCCCGGACGGCGGTGACGCCGCGCCTGGCGTCGAAGCGGAGGATCAGGCTCTGCCCGCCAATGGCCAGATGCAGCAGGAAGCCGTCGCCGTTCCAATCCCCCGGCGTCATCGGATCGCCAGACAAGGTGCGCCACTGCGCATCCGCCAGCCAGCCCGTCCAGTCGAGCGGCGTGTCGCGACGAAAGGCGCTCAGCGCCGCGACGAAATCCTCCAGCGCTCCGTCGCGGTTCTCCCAGTCGAGCCAGGTCGTCTCGTTATCCTGCGCATAGCCGTTGTTGTTCCCCAACTGGCTGCGCCCGAACTCGTCCCCGGCGGTCAGCATGGGGGTGCCGCGCGACAGGAACAACGTGGCGAGCATCGACCGGACCGATCGCGCCCGCGCCTCGCGGATGGCGGGATCGTCGCTTGGCCCCTCGACACCATGGTTCCACGACACCTCGTCGCCATGCCCGTCGCGATTATCCTCGCCATTGGCCTGGTTGTGCCGCCCGGCATAGGCGACGAGATCGGCCAGGGTGAAGCCGTCATGTGCCGCGACGAAATTGACCGAACGGCTCGACGATCCGGTGAACACATCCGCCGATCCCGCCACGCGCGTCGCCAGATCGCCGCTACGCCCGTCGCCGCGCCAAAAGTGCCGCACCTGGTCGCGATAGCGGTCGTTCCATTCCAGCCAATGCTCGGGGAAATTCCCAAGCTGATAGCCGCCGGGGCCGATGTCCCAGGGCTCTGCGATCATCACACGGGTCGATAGGATGGGATCGGCGGCGATTTCCGCAAAGATCGGTGCTTGCGGATCGAACCCTGGCCCGCGCGCCAGCACTGGCGCCAGGTCGAAGCGGAAGCCGTCGACTCCAGCGCGTGCGAAATGACGAAGCGTGTCGATGATCATCGCGCGGATGTTCGGGCGGCTGGCGTCGAGCGTGTTGCCAGTCCCCGCATCGTTGATGAGCGTGCCGTCCGCCGCCCGCGCATAGGCATCCGGATCGAGCCCCCGGAAGGACAGGGTGCCTCCGTGAACGTCGCTTTCGCCCATATGGTTGAAGACGAGGTCGAGGATGACGCCGATCCCCGCTTCGCGCAGCGCCGCGATGGTGGCGACCAGCTCGGTGACGCCGCCCGGCACCCGCTCCGGACAAAGCGCCATCGGCACGACCGGATTATAGCCCCAGGCATTGCGCAGCCCCAGAGGCGGCAAATGGCGCTCGTCGATCGCGGCGGTGATCGGCATCAATTCGACCGCCGCCACTCCCAGTTTGCGCAAATGGTCGAGCACCGCCGGATGCGCGAGCGCCGCCAAGGTGCCGCGTTGTTCGGGCGGAATGGCGGGATGGCGCATCGTGAAGCCGCGCACATTGACTTCGTAGATCAGCCCGCCCGGCTGGAACAGCGGCGGGGCGGGGGTGGCGGTCAGCGAGGCGACGACACGGGCACGCGGCACGATGTCGGCGGTGTCCTCGCCAAACTGGGTGAGGCGGGGGGATTGCGCAAAGGGACGGTCGAGTTCGAGCGCATAAGGATCGACCAGCAGCTTGGCGGGGTCTAACCATAGATTGCGCGCCGGGTCGTACTCGCCGTGTGTGCGGTAGCCGTAGAGGTGGTCGGCGCCGGGGACGATAACGCTCCAGACATCGCCGTCGCGGGTCATGGCGACGCGGCCTTCCTGCGCGCCGTCGAACAGGCATAGTTCCACCCGCTCGGCGGTTGAGCGGACGGCGAAGCGGGTGCTGCCGGGGACCGGCGTCGCACCAAGGAGCGGGGTGGGCTGATTCGTCATAGCGCGATCACCCTAACTCGACCGGACCACCCCGGCGAAGGCCGGGGTCCAGTTGGGCCGACCTATCGGGATTTCCACCAGCTTGGTGGCATCTGGGCCCCGGCCTTCGCCGTTCGCCGGGGGGGGGGGGGGGGGGGGGGGGGGGGGGGCGCGCGCCCCCCCAAACAGCGCCGGTCACCCCACC
>NZ_JANZXB010000030.1 GCF_025371035.1 Sphingomonas sp. LC-1
AAAAGAAAAGACGCTTGCGGGGGTGTGTCTGTCGCTCCTCGGGGCTTCGCCCCTCGTCCCGACAGACACACCCCCGCCATTCTCATCTAGATTGTCGCGCTGTTCTCACCTTGATTGTCGCGCAGCAATCGTCGGTGCGTTACCGCCGAGCACGGCATCGACATGGGCCTGCGCCTTGGCGAGCGCCTCGGGATGGGTGAGCAGCAGCCAGGTGGCGAAGCTGAGCAGCCCGCTGGTCGTCTCATGCCCGGCCACCAGAAAGGTGATCATCTGATAGCCGATATTCTCGCGGCTCAGCATCTCGCCGGTCTCGGGATCCCGCGCCGTCAGCATCCGGTCCAGCAGGTCGCCGCGTTCGCCCAGACGTGGATCGCCACGGCGCTCCTCGATCAGCCGGTTGGAGACGTCGCGCAGGATCCTGATATCGGCCTCGAACCGGCGATTGCGCAGCAGCATCAGCTTGCCCGCGCCCGGCGGCAGCCGTGACCGTCGCCCCGATTCCTCAAGTGCGCCCACCATCGCCGCGACGAAGGGGTGCATCGCGTCCTGGTAGAAGCTGTTGAAACGATAATCGAAAGCGCACAACGCGATCGTGTCGAGTGTCAGCCGCGTCATATTGTCGGCCACGTCGATGGTGGCGCTCTCGCCGAACCGCTCCCACCGCACCATCATCTGCTCGGCGATGTCATACATGCGGTCGAACATCGAACGCAGCCCGAGCGGACCGAAGGCGGGCATAAGTAGGCGGTGCGCCTTGCCCCAGTTCGGCTCCTCGTCATGCGCGGTGAACAGGCCGTCTCCGCCGACATAGCGCGCCTCCTGCAACGGACGGTGCAGCGCCTTTTTGAAGCGGGCCTCGTCGCACAGCTCCTCGGTCAAAGCCTGGTTGCCCACGATCACCAGGCCACGTCCGAACATCTCGATGCGGAACAGCGGGCCATGTTCGCGCGCCAGGCGCATCAGGCTTTGTACCGGAGCCTTGGGATCGAGCTCGGCAATGTTGCCGATCAGGGGATAGCCTTTGGGCTGCGGAATGGTGGCCATCGTTCAGTGCCTCCAGATGATGACGGCGGCATCGGCGATCGACCCGGCGTTCGGACGATCGTGTCGACGACCCATCGGTTTGCTCCTCCTCCGCTATGTAGGAGCCCACATCGGAGTTGGAAACCCATCGGTTTCCAAGGTGCTCTTTTTGTCGAAATAGGCGTATCGGATGAGGATGGATGAAGCGACTCTGACCGACCGTCTGCCGCCCCGCCTCTTGGAAAGCGCACGCGCGGAATTTGGCCGTCACGGTTTTTCCAAGGCCAATGTCGGGCGGATCGCGACGGCCGCGATGATGTCGAAAAAGACGATCTATCGACATGTGGCCTCGAAGGAGGCGCTGCTGTTCGCGGTGATCCGCTCTGTGGTTGGCGAACTGGCCGCGACGGCCGGACCGCCCAACCCCGATGCGCCGCCCAGGGAATGGTTGACGGGCTATCTGACGGCGTTCTGCCATCTCGCCTTCTCGGACGAAGGCATAACCTCCTACCGCCTCGTCATGAGCGAAGGCGCGCAGTTCCCCGACGTCGCTCGTATCTACATCGAAACAATCAAGACCTATGGCATCAGGCCGCTCGCCGACCAACTTGCCGCCTATGCCTTGGTAGGGCGGATGACCATTGACGACCCGGACGGCACCGCGATGATGCTGGTCTCGATGGTCGTGGCCGATATCCTGCGCGACGCCGCTCTTGGCTTGTCAGCCCCACCGGTCGATAGCGCATTGCAGCGTGTTATCGAACGTGCCGTCACTATTTTTCTCTCCGGTGTTCTCTTGGACGCTCCTCAGGCAATGTAAGCAGCCGTAGTCGGACCTATGGGAACGGCGACCGTCCCATCCAGCTACATCCATTGACCCCCACGACACACCACGCGAACGAGCGTCCTGGCGCTGATCCGAAACGCTCAGGGGGGCAGCAATCGATCAGCAACATATCGGGTCTCACCCGGCTTTCGAGCGAACCAGCCGCTTCTGATTTTACCCCATGCCGCCGATGCACGAGTTCGTGAGGCCGGGGTGCGTTCGGGGATAGGTACCGCGGGACGCTTGCGTATCGCTCCGTCCATCCTTCATGGCATGTCCTCGAACCTCGATCGATCTCCATGCCCGTGTCCGGGTGAGGGAGCCATAATGATCGTCTGCGATTTAGGTCGCATCGATTGCAAAAAAGGATAGGAGGCCCGGTGATATCCAAGGCTCGCATCGGCTGGCTCGTTCGGCGTGCCGCCAGCAAGATCTGGTTCCGCGCGGCGCTGATCAGCGCCGCAAGCGTGGTGGTCGCTGCCTTTGCCGGGATCGTTGCGCGCGCGGTACCTTACCATTTCACCGGCGACATCGGCCAGAATGCGGTCGGCACCGTGTTGGAGATCATGGCCTCGTCCATGCTGGCCGTCACCACCTTCTCGCTAACCGCGATGGTCAGCGCTTATTCGTCCGCCACGCAGCTGGCGACGCCGCGTGCCACGCAATTGCTGATCTCCGATCGCATGTCGCAGAACGCTCTCTCCACGTTTCTCGGCGCGTTTATCTTTGCGATCGTCGGCATCATCGGCTTGCAGACGCGGTTGTACGGCGGGCAGGGGCGTGTGCTGCTGTTGATCGCCACCGTTCTCCTCGTGGCGTTGGTGGTCGTTACCCTTTTACGCTGGATCGCACACCTCGCGGCATTCGGACGCATGTCAGACGTGATAGACCGGGTCGAAGATGCGGCGCGGTCGGCCATGGTCGCGTTCGCCGACAATCCCCATGGCGGCGGTAGACCGCCGATATCGGTTCCGACCGACGCACGACCGGTCCTGTCTGAAACGATCGGTTATGTGACGCATATCGACTTCGACCGTCTCGCGGCACAGGCTCGGCGCTCTGGCCTCGTCCTCCATGTGGCGACCATTCCCGGCACATTGGTACACAGGGGTCGTCCGCTTCTCCACGTGGTTGGAGGCCGCGAGGACGAACACGATCACGAACTGGCGCAGGCCTTCATGATCGAGCGGCACCGCGATTTCGTCCACGATCCCCGCCTTGGCCTGATTGCATTGGGTGAGATCGCCGCGCGAGCGCTCGCACCCGCCACGAACGATCCTGGTACCGCGATCGAGGTTCTGAATGCGATCCTTCGAACCTTGAACGAACTGCCGGCGAATGGAGTGGTGTCGGACGGCGACCTGCCGCCTGTATACATGCCCCGCCCATCCATCGACGAACTGATCAGAGCGGGCTTTGCGCCGATCATTCGCGAGGGTGCAGGGGAAGAAGAAGTCGCGATACGTACCTTCAAGGTGCTGGCTGCACTGGGCCAGATGCTTCCCGACGCTCGGGAGGTCACTCGCGCGTTAGCCAGCGAGCTGCAGCAGAATGTCGAACGAGAAATGCGCGATAAGGCGGCCGTCGCTCGGACGCTGGCGGCCCTGGCAATAGAGTGTGGATAAGGCATTCATGCTGACGAAATCGGTATGTGCCAATGGGAACGAACGGCAGCAATCGGGACACTGATACCCCTCGCGAACGTCCGTGAGTGATGACGTAGCGGCTTTCCAATTCTCCCGAAGGACGATCTGCGGCGGGCTGAAATTAGAACCGCGATGGGAACCACGGCAAGCCGCATGTGGATAATCGACGCGTGTTGAGCGGGATCGTGTTCTCGAAGGGAGGGCATGAGTTCGAACCAGCCGGTCTTCGGCGACATCAAAGCTGTGCGGAAGCCAGCGGATTCTACCGCGCACCTTCCCACCTCAACGGGTCAAGCTTGCATCCCAAACATGTTCTCGTTATTGCGAGTCGATAGCGATAAAGGGGCGGGACATGATTTGGTGGAAGGGAACGGCTGCGTTTGCGGCTGCGATGGCGTGCGCGCCGGCCATGGCACAAACGGCGGCAAATGACATGTCGGGGATCGCCGACGATGGCCTGCCGCCCGGCGACATCATCGTCACCGGCCGGGCGCAGCATCTGTATCGGGTCGACACAACGACCGTGGGCAAGGCCGCCGAAGACCCCCTCAACATCCCTCAGGCGTTGCAGGTCATCAACGCCGACCTGTTCACCGATCAGGGGGCGCGCGACGTAACCGACATCTATCGCAACATCTCCGGCATCAGCGCCTTCAGCTACGCTGGCACAACCTTCCGCGGCTTCCGGCAGGACCAGTCCTTCTACGATGGCCAGCGCGGCAATCCCTTTATCGGCTTCTCGGTGCCGCAACTGTTCACGATCAGCCGTGTCGAGGTGCTGAAGGGGCCAGCGGGCCTGTTCTTCGGACCCGGCTCGCCCGGCGGTATCATCAACTATGTGTTGAAGACGCCGAAAGAGACGCCCGCGCTGCGCACCGTCGCGACGCTCGGCAGCTACGATCGAGCCGGTATTTCCTCGGAAGCGACGGGTCGGATCGATACGGACGGTGTGGTCACCTATCGCCTCGGCGGCTTCTACGAAGCGATGAAGCCGTTCCGCTACAACATGAAGAACACCTCACTGATCGGCGATGGTGGGCTGTCGTTCCGCACCAACACGGATGGCATTTTGACGGTGCAGGCGACGATCTACGACAATTTTCTTCGTGCCAACCGCCTGCGCGGAGTGCCGGTGGACGACAAGGGCAATTTCCTCGGCGACATTCGCTGGAACGCCAACGAGCCGACCGACTTCCTCCACCTCAAGTCGCAGGCCTATCAGGCGCGCTATGCTACCGCCATCGGGGAGGCGGTGACGTTCGATGCCGGCGTGCGATATTTCAAGGCGACCGAGACGCAGCAATATCACGAGCCGCGCGGGTTCGTGAAAGGCAGCACCGACCTGATCGCGCGCGAGTTCCGCGACCAGATCCGCGACGTCGAGGGCCTGTCCTTCATGATCAACAGCACCGCCAAGGTCGAGATTGCCGGCATGGCGCACAAGTTCCAGGCGGGCGGCGACTGGTACGACGAGACGAGCGTCCTCCTTTCTCGCATCCTGCGCAGCGGCGTCACATCACTGAGCCTTAGCAAGCCGGTCTATAGCTATGCCGCCCGCGACGTCGCGGCCGCTGCGGCCCTGGCCTTCGATACGAGCGACATCCGTACCAAGCGCAAGGGCGCCTATCTGCAGGACCAGATCGGGATCACCGACGCGCTGCTGCTGGTCGGTGGCGTGCGCTACGACATGTTCGACGACGGAGCGGCGACCAGCAGAGCCGGGCGCGTGACGAGCTTGGCATATAGCGCCGGTCGCTTCACCTATCGCGGCGGTGCGATCCTCAAGCCGCGTCCCGACGTGTCGCTCTATGCGAGCTGGTCGGGCAGCTTCGAACCGCAGGCCCCCGCCAGCCAGGATACCAACGCGGGCGGCCCCTTCGCCCCGGTCACCGGCAATCAGATCGAGGGCGGCGTGAAGTCGGTGCTGATGGGCGGCCGATTGCAGGCCAATGCCGCAGTCTATCGCATCGTCCGGCGCAACATGCTGCAGGTCGATCCTAACCTGTCCCCGGTCAACGGCGTGGACCAGCTCCGCCCCCTCGGCGAGGTGACGAGCAAGGGTTTCGAGATCGACCTCGCCACGGACGTGACCCCGAACTGGGTACTGCTAGCCAACTACGCTTATAACGACACCCGCATCACCGGAACGGTCGCCGGTCAGTCGCTGACCAACGCGGTCGGCGACCGCTTCGCCAACGCGCCGCAGCATCAGCTCGGCTTCTGGACGCGCTACCAGGTCGCCCCGATCGGCGCGGCGATCGGCATCGGCGGCGAGTATCTCTCGCGGCGGATCAACCTGTCGGGGCAGGACGTGCAGCCATACATGATCTTCGATGCGTCGCTGACCAAGTCGCTGGGCATTGCGGAGTTAATGCTGCGTGTCGATAACCTGTTTGACAAGCGCTACGCCGCATCCGGTTTCACGTTGCAGAGCGGCAGCTTCCCCGGCGAGCCGCGGACACTGCTGGCCGAGTTGCGGCTGCGGTTCTGACGGTGGCACCGCCCGCCTCGCGCAAGGAGCGTCGATCCTCTCGTTGGAATGGAAGGAAGAACGGCAATCTGCGCTAAACGCTATCGGAGCGGACGAACTTGTTGGGCTTTGGATCGAGACCCAATGATGTCAGCGTGGCGATCAGATCCAGGCTCGGCAAGAAGACCGGATTGAACGTCCTGCTTTGGCTGACGGACGAACAGATCGAGCGAGTGCGGCCGTTCTTTCCCGAGAAAGCCCGGTCGCACTAGCCCGCCGCCTCACCGTCATCATGCACACCATGTTGCGCGACGGTACCTTTTCGAGACTTGAAATGCCGTAAGCTCGCATCGCCAGCGATGATGCTCTCCAGCCGACCCGATGGCGGTGTCCCGCGAGGCGCCGTAGGGACGGACGATTTGTGAAAGCTTATAGGATGCGCTGCCAAGGCCGCTTCAAGTCAATGCAACGTCCGGCCGTGTGAGACCCGATACAGCACCATCGACCCTTGATCTGCCCCCCGCTGAGTGGCCCAGAGACTATGATAGTCTGGACCGCGAAAGGGACATTGAATGCCGAGCAAGAAGCACAAGCCGGAAGAGATCATCGGCAAGCTGCGTGAAGTTGAGATCGTGC
>NZ_JANZXB010000031.1 GCF_025371035.1 Sphingomonas sp. LC-1
GGTGTGTCTGTCGCTCCTCGGGGCTTCGCCCCTCGTCCCGACAGACACACCCCCGCCATTCTCATCTAGATTGTCGCGCTGTTCTCACCTTGATTGTCGCGCAGCAGCCACTGGTGATCAGTCGCAATCCTAGATTGGCTTTGCTCGCGCTCGGTCACCAGCGCCTAACAGTTATGCAGGACAGCAGCTTCCCGGACGCTCACAGTCCGGAGCGATCCAGCTTCCGCCGAGTCATCGCTCGAGGCGCACCGATCGATCTGCTGGGTTCGCAGCTGGTCTCGATCAGCACCAGAGCTATCCCATCAACACGCTTTCGTGTCCCGGCCGAGCCAGTGGCTGCCGCTATCGTGCGCGAGCATCAGGAGGCAGTACGCGCTGAGATAGCTCCTGCGGCTCGCGCCCCGGAGGATAAGCAGCACGAACAGGATCGCTTCATTAAACGGGCGGTGTGGGCCTCCGACCGCCTTTGGCTGCTTACAGAGCGCGGCACGCTCTCGAGTGTCGCACCGGGGGAGACCAGCCGCCGTCCTGAAGTAACGCCCAGACCTGCAACCGACATGTGCGTTGCGAGCTCGAGGCCAGTCCTCCTCGGCAAAGATGGTCAGTTGTTCCGCCTTGAAGGTCGTTCGTGGCAGCCAATGCAACGCCTCGACCTCAATGGCGAAGCTGCCCACGCTTTTAGCTGTACAGATCAGCGGATGATTGCTGTCAGTCGGACCCGCATCGCGGTTATAGCAGGCGGGCGGCAAAGCGCACTCCGTCTTTCCAAGCCGCTCAGCGGTCCTATCGTGCGAACAGCACCCTTAGATACTGGCTCGACGCTTCTCTTGGGTCTCGCAATGGGAGAGTGGGGTGGCAGCCTCGAGCGCATTGATCCTGACACCGGGACGGTGAGCGAAGTGCCCGGGCTGGGCGGCCCGATCAACGGTGTGGGACACGAACCTGGTCGTCCTGGCTGCGTCGTCGTCACCGTCGGCCTCGTCCACTTCTTTCCGAGCGGACAGGTGGTTGAGGCGTGCGGCGATAAGTTCCGACGCCTCTACTACAAGCCATACACCTTGCAAACAACTTGGCCCGCCGATCCACCGAAGCTGCCTTTCCAAACCGTACCATTTTATACACTGACGACGGCTGATAATTGCTTGTGGCTAGCGGGCGGAGACGGGCTTTATACCATCGAAAAAAATCGCCCGATCGCATTTCGGAAGATGCCACCGTTCGAGCAGATTGAGGGAGTCGCGATCAGTTTCGCCGTCCCCGGACTGGTGCTAGTACGTACAAACGTCGACGCACATGTCTCGCTTGGCGGCGGTGCACCCCTGCTCCTTCCCCGCTGATTTACCATTCTCGCGGCATGACCCAAAAGGCGACATTCGAAGCTGCCAGACCGCTTCCCGCTTTCTGCCATTCGTTCATCTCGCGAAATCGGGGCAGTGCCCCCAGTGCTGGCTGCGTGTCGCCCATTGGTGGAGAGCGGACGGCACCGAACGTTCGCTAATCAAGCGGACTTTGGCGGCCGTTGGCTCTGTCCGCTGCCTACTTGGCCGGCGCTAATGTAGGCAGGATTTCCTTGAGCGCAGCCATTCCTGCAGCATCACCGCCCATTTTCTGCGACGCGTTATCGATCACGAGCACGCCGTTGCCACTCGCGGGGAAGAGGACCGCGTAAGCGAACCAATAGCCGTCAGATCCACTGTGAACGAGAACGGGTCCTTTTCTACCCGCAATAGAGGTTTGAACACCCCAATCGAGCCCGGTGGGGCCGTTAGGCTGTGCGGTCTGCATCACATGATACGAGGCTGGAGATAGGAGCGTGCCCTTGCCCTTAGCTCCAGCGAGTTGATCCACACAGAACCTCGCCCAATCCCCCACCGACATGTGAAGGTTGCCGGCGGGTGCGAACATAGCCGAGTTGCTGGGTCCGACAGGCTTGTCAGCCTCATGACCCGTAGGGTGTCCGGCAGGGGTCGGTCCAAAGCCAGCGGTGGACATGCCAAGCGGCTGGAAGACCTCGCGGCGCATCAGGGCCTCGTACGTCTTGCCGGTTGCACGCTCGGCAATGGCTGCAGCAATGAGGAAACCGCTATTGCTATAACCAAAATCACTTCCAGGTAGATATGCCGGAGCCTCGCCTAGAGCTCGAGCGACATAGGCGAGGCGCTGCACGTTGAGCGGTCGCTTGTCGGTCAGGAAGCCTTCGATAAATGTCATGTCCCCGACGTTTTCGGGTAGCCCGGCATGGTGCGAAAGCAACTGAACCAGCGTCACCACCCGGTACTCTGGTCGCATTTGGTCGGCTAGTTCCGGCAGCATCGCAGACAGAGGCGTGTTCCACGTCAGGACCCCGCGATCGACGAGGCGCGCGATCATCGCAGCAGTTTGTGGTTTACCGGTTGACCCAATGATCCAGCTATCGCGAATCCGCGTATCGCCGGCTCGATCCGTTCGGCGCACGCCGGTCACCGCTGAGGCTACGACCTTACCGTCGCGAATGACGACAGTTCCCATTGAGGGGGCCTGCGTTCCCTGCTTTGCCGCCATCAGGATCTTTGTGAGTTGAGGGTCAGACTGTGCCGACGCGTTGGTGCCAATCAGCAGGAAGGGCAATGCCGTGCCGAGGAGCGTGCGGCAAAGCGTGGCGAGGGACCGCGATGTGGTCTGCGGGTTCAACCGGTCCAAGGTGTACGGGCGCATCGAAACCCCTGGATTAGAAAAAGCCTGTGATGAACCACCGCTATCATCATGCTCTCACACTGTCTGCTTTTTGAACGAGAGCGGCCCGTCCAGGATGTGTGAAAAACGGTCATTTGCCAAAATGCCGAAGGGCAATTGCGATCCCCAACAGACTAAGCATTGCCGAAAAGGCTGAAAGTCCCCAAAATACGGCGGGAGAATTGCTTCGGGTTGTATCTAATGCCTTGTAATTGATTGGCATCGCACCTGTTGCGAGCCCGATTCCGAGCACGACGGCTGAGATCAATGCCAGGAGTATGCCAGCCACGTTCGCTTCGTTCATTGCCGGATGGTATCGCGTTTTGCGATGTCCGCAACGGGCGATAGCGCCCGTTCGGAGGCGCAGACTTACTGCTGTTCGCGACCGATAAATCCATATTTAACGAAGCCAACATCAGGGTGTTTAGCGATCCAAGCGGACAAGCAGTTTGATGCGCGTTCCGATCGGGTAATTGCTAGTGTCACAGTGGTCCTATCACCTGATTGAACTATTTTTGCAGGGGCATGACACTTTGCAATGGCTGCCTTCATCTCGCTGACCTCCGCCGCAGGTCCTTCAGCGAACGGGAACGCTACAAGCTGTTTAGCAGGATCGGCCAACAGCAACGACGCTACAATTAGGATCATCGCCCGATCATGCCCCCACTTTGGAATGGCTGCAATTGGGCGAGCGGCCGCCCTGTCCTCCTGCCGCCACGACCCACAACCAGACATTGGGAGCGTTCTACAAGGCACCCTATTTCCGACGTTCGTTCAGGTTCGAGGCAGCCGCCGATGCCTGATAAACCGCTTTCTGCACGACCTCACAAGGCCCGTCCCGACAACGATGGCGAAGCGGAAAACCTGATAAGGCAGCACAGGTAGTTCCGCTGCACGTTACCGGCATTCCTCGAGGGCGCTTCACGATCACAAGCCCGGGTGCATGCTCCGCCCAGGGGCCATCGGCAGGCTGACGATGTTTCAAGCGGAACGATCACGTTCACCTCTCGTTATGACAATATACTGTCATTTTGAGTTGTGCATATCGCATGAACGACACTCCTACGGAAGCACGCGAGCTCGCACTTGCCATTTTCGCTGCCAACGGGCGCCTAGTGAGTGCCGGCAATACGCTAGTCGAGCATCTCGACCTCACCAGTGCTTGGTGGCAGGTGCTCGCGGCGCTGCGCTATTCGCCAACGCCGCTGACGGTCGCGTCGATCGCGCGATCGATGGGGCTGACCCGGCAGGCGGTGCAACGGATCGTCGATCTTCTCGCGGAGATGGGTTTGGTGGCGTTCCAGCCCAATCCGCAGCACCTCCGCGCCAAGCTCGTCACGCTGACGACGGCCGGGAGCGAGGCGGTGGCAGGCGCCGAGAACGCCGTCGCGCCGATCGATAGGGCGATCGTCGATGAGATCGGACCGGCCCGCATCCGTGATGCCATTACCACGCTTCAGGCAATGGTCGCCATCATCTCTGAGCGCCTCGACGAGCGGGACGCTCCCTCGACATCTCGGAAAGGACCCTCATCATGATCCTCATTTCCGGTGCAACCGGTGGCATCGGCGGTGAAATCTGCCGCTTGCTAGGCCAGGCAGGCACGCCGTTCCGCGCGATGGCCCGCCAGCAGGCGCAGGTAGACGCCTTTCGAAAAAAAGGGACCGACGCGGTGCTCGGCGATTTTGACCGGTCTGAGACGTTGCCAGTCGCGATGAGGGGCATTGACACGATGTTCCTGATCACGCCGCCCAACCAGCGCCAGTTCGAGCAGGAAATCGCTGGGATCGACGCTGCTCGCCAGGCCGGCGTCCGCCGCATCGTCAAGCTGTCGGCTTCCGACGCCAATATCCGCTCGACTGTGCCCTGGGCGCGGACGCACGCCCGGATCGACCATCATCTGCGTGCGTCGAGGGTCGAATGGACGATCCTGAAGCCCACTGCGTTCATGCAGAACTTCCTGTGGTTCAAGGATGCTATCGCCAAGGGCTTCCTGCCGCAGGTCGCAGGCAAGGGGTCCGTGTCATGGGTCGACACCCGCGACGTGGCGCGGGTCGCCGCCACGGTCCTGAGCCAGGACGGTCATGCCCGCGCGACCTATTTCCTCACGGGTCCAGAAACGCTCGACATGAAGGCGGCGGCCGAGTGCCTCGGCACGGTCGCGGGGCGCAGGGTCCGCTATCTCGACTTGCCCAATCCATTGTTCGCCGCGCTGCTGCGCGTGACCGGCAATTCACGCTGGATGACCAAGGGCCTCGTCGCCCAGTTCGCCGACGTCGTCGCCGGGCATCACGACATCGATCCTACCTTCGAGATCGAACGGCTGACCGGCACCCCGCCACACGACTTCACCGCCTTCGTGCGTGATCACCGCGATCAATTCGTCGGCTCGCCGAGGCAGCGCGCGAAGGCTGCCTGACACCGAGGGCGTATCGCCTTCCATGATTTGGAGAATGGCCATGAGCCCGCAACGAAATATCGAGATCGCCCGAACGCTGCTGGAGGGCATCGGGCAAGGCCGTGACCCCGAGGAAATTGCCGCGCCTTTTGCGGAGGACCTAGTGTTCGAGGTTCAAGGCGATGCCGATGCCATGCCGTGGATCGGGCAGCGGACGGGGCGTCAGGCGATGGTCGACTTCCTGCGCGACCTGCGTGCGCTGACCGAGCCGCTGTCGTTCGATGTCGACGATATCCTGGCCAGCGACGACCGCGCCGCGATCGTTGGCGCACTTCAGACGCGGATCAAGGCAACGGGCAAGGTGATGGCATCGCAATTCGCGATCGTGCTGACCATCTCCGATGGCGTCGTCACCCGGTTTCAAATGCTCGAGGACACCCTCGCCCTGTCGCGTGCCGCTCGATAGTACGCCAGTGGCTGCGTCTCCATCCGAACGAACGGCGGCTCCCATCACCGAACGTGCGAGCCGTAAAGAAGGAGATCGACAAGATGGGCGATGGGGTTCGCCGATGCGCTGTCCTGTTCCACGGCGATCGCGATGGCGCTCCCCACGCAGACGATGTCGTCAAAACCGGCATCGCGGCGCAGGATGCCGGCATCCTGCGCGTGCAGGAGGAGCCGCTGGCCCTCGGCAGTGATCGCGGTGCAGCTCGGGCTGCCGTGCTGGCTAACGGTTCCCAGCGACGCAGCCAGACTTTGGTAGACGCTGGTGTTGCGCGCGAGCTCGTTCAGGAACTGGCGTAGCGCATCTCCGGGCCCGGGTGTGGCAGCGTGCACCGAATTAGTGGAGCGGTCCGAGGTCTGAGCAGACCCACATCCAGTCATTCGCGGCCTCTTTTCGGCTCCCCACCTTCTGCCATTCATTCATATGGACAGCGGACGAGGTGCCGAGCCTCAGCCCTGCCCGCTGCCCACAAGCCTCCCCATATGGATGGTGTATCGGGACTGACAGTCGACCTGCTATGGACATAAGATAGCGTCAGCCGCAGCGATTAACCCGCCAAACGGAGAGCTTGTACGTTCAACGCTGATCCGAAGCGGCCATATTCACGTCGGCGTGCGGCTTTGCTAAATAGCGGACGAGTGATCTGCCCCCACCGAGTGGACCGATTGGTTTGTTAGTGCATTAAGCTCATCGCCGCCATATCCGGACGGAGGTGGAGCGAAGCGGAACCGGAGGCCGGATATGGCGGTGTCGCCGTTTCTGGTGC
>NZ_JANZXB010000032.1 GCF_025371035.1 Sphingomonas sp. LC-1
CGAATACAAAAACCCATTCACTTGTCCTTGCCCCTATACCCAGTGTCGCGGGGTGGAGCAGCCCGGTAGCTCGTCAGGCTCATAACCTGAAGGCCGCAGGTTCAAATCCTGCCCCCGCAACCAACGCTATAGAACTCGATACGCCGCCCTCCAGGGCGGCGTTGTCGTTTAGGGCATACGTCACCAGCGACGCTACCCTGGCCACCACCTCCGCTGCGGGACCCTCCGGTTCATCCGGATAGATCGTCACGCTTTCGATAAGCCGCGACATGATTGATGCGGCCTGCCCGCGGACCGCAGGATCTTCCAGCGTGCTGCGCAGGGCGGCGATCCGCGCCCGAAACTGAGCCTGCAGAACGGATGGCGTTGGAAGCGAGGGAGGCGAGACCACCCCTCTGTCGACGGTAGCAGTTCGCGAGATCAGGCGGGCCTTCTCCGTCTCCCGTTCGTCGATCATCTGACGCAGGGCAGGGGTCGCGATACCCGCCAGCAGATTTTCGTACAGATTGCCGAGTTCGCGCTCGAGTTGCTGCCGCCGGATCCTGGCCGTGTCAGCCTCATGGCTGTCGATCCGGGCAAGTCGCGTGGCTTCGCGCTCATATTCCGCAATGAACAGGCGTACATGGTCTTCGGTGAGCAGGTGGTGCTGGATAGCCGTCAGGCTTGCCTCTTCCAGGGGCCCCTTGCGGACCGATAGCCTGTTGTCACAGGTGCCACGCTCCTTCTGACTGGCGCAGCGATAATAGTCCTTGCCGCTGATCGTGTAGTTGGACCCGCAGCAACTGCATCGGATCAGGCCGGATAGCAGATGCCTGTTGCGATTACCCCGGGCCACCGGCAGCGACGTGGTGGTGCGCTTGCGGGCGTTCAATTCCGCCTGCACCGCCTCGAAGTCACTATCATCGACGATGCGGAGGTCCGGGACCGCCACTTCGATCCACTCGCTGGGGTCTCGAAGCTGGTAGCGCCGTTCGCGCTTCTCCGAGTCCGGATCGCGGCGCCAGTGTCGACGCTTCCAGACAAGCCGTCCCGTGTAGAGGGGGTTGTTGAGGATGCCGACCAGCTTCTTTGGGTCGCCCCGGATGGTCGAGGCATTCCACAGCCCGCCACGAGGTCCTGGAATACCCTCATCATTCAGGCGGGTGGCGATCTGGATGCAAGACAAGCCGCCAGCGAACCACTGGTAAATTTGGCGAACCATGTCTGCCTTTGCCTCGTCGATCGCGAGCAGCCCACGGACGAGTTCGCCTTTCGCATCGAGCTGGATGACACGCTTGTAGCCATAAGCGCGGCCCCCGGCGAAACGCCCTGCCAGGACCGCCGCTTCCATGCCGCGCAAAGTCTTGTCGACAAGGTGTTTGAGGAAGATCGCGCCCATCAGGCCTGCAACGGCGAACTTGATCTCGTCGACCTGGCCTTCGCTGATCGTATGCAGCTGGACGCGGTGATAGGGCAGCTTCTTGCCCAGCCAGGCCACGTCCTCCGCGTCACGCGCCAGCCGGTCGAGTGACTCGCATACAATGAGGTCGACCTCGCCCGCCTCGACGGCCGCAAGCAGCCCTTTCAGTCCAGGGCGATCGCGCCGATAGCCTGAAATCTCTGGATCGAGCCAGGTTGCTACGACCCTGCCATTAAGTAAATTGACGAGCGGCGCACACGCCGCAACCTGATCATCGGACGACGTGGCCGTTTGCAGGGCGGTCGAATGTCTGCCGTACAATGCGACGCGACGTTGGCCGGAAATGGTCATGAGCATGAAGCCTTTTCTGTTGGGGGCCGTGCGGAAGACGCGGTGTGGCGGTGTTCTGCCGCCAGCTGCCGGGCGAGCAGCTGCACGAGTTCGGCCAACGCCTTCTCGCTTTCTGCATTTTTCACCCACGAGATCCGCACAATGGCCATGGGGCGGTGATAGGAAGGCAAAATTCAGGCGTGCATCAACGATACACAATCGTTAGATTGTATTTCGATGGCTCCTCGAAAGCCCGCCCGGATGCGCCTCCCGCCTGGCTATGCCAGGCTCAAGGACAACCTCGGCCAGATCATCCGGGCGCACCGGCTGGCCGGCACCGGCACCGATGCGCCCCTGCCGCCTAAGGTCTTTGCACACCGCGTCGGCATAAGCAGAGTAGCACTGTCGCGGATTGAGCATGACCGTGCTTGGCCACGCTCTGAGACGCTGCTGGCGATCATGGACATTTTCATGATTGACTGGCCTGATGTTGCCGAGCCCGGTGTGACGCGCTCATCAACTAGGCGAGAACCTGACACGCTGCAGGATTTGCAGCGCGACAATCTTTGCCGAGCATTGAGGGTGGGGCGCATCGCATTGGGATGGCGCCTGTCGGACCTGTCGCGTTACAGCGGCATATCCGCGTCGCAGCTATCGAGGATCGAACGCGGGCAGGGCGGTAAGTCTGCGGTCTTTGGCTGGCACCCGGATTACCTGGCGATAGAACTGCAGGACCGGTTGATCGCGTTCACTCACCCCGTCCTGGCAAATGTCGCCGGGGGCGGGGTTCGACCTATCCATCCGAGTTATCAGAAATGAACGACACATTGTCCTATAAGGCAGTTTGACCACCGACCTCATGATGTCGGTAGGACTGCTCAAAACTGGTGGATTACAGCCCGGCCGCTTTCGAGCGCTGAGGCGGCGTGAGCGGCCGTTCGTTCAGACGCCACCGGCCGTCAGCTACGCGCCCTCGAAGAGGTGGTTTGGCGGCATCTCTCGCGAGGCCGAAAGCCGCCGTTCATTTCAGCTAGTTGATTAACCTCGAAAATGCCCAGGCGCTGGTGCGCATGGCCTATCTTCCGGACGCGAGAAAGGCGTTAGGCGAGCCGGGTACCCGAGTGGCTGGCGCTGTGGCGCAGGCGCAGCGGGGCGTGCGCACCTGCGGTGCCGGTGGCACCGCCCAGCACACCCGAGCAGCGGCCTACGGTGCGGACGCGGGGCGCGGACGGGCTAGGGTTCGTGGAGGCGCGGCAGTGGCCCTGGGACGGCGGCGCCCGGCGCGAGCCGGTGCTGGACACCGACCGACACCCGCCCCGCGTGGTCAGGCACGTCGGCTGGCGGTCGTGTCTCCGCTGTCGCCGCCCGTACTTCTCCGCCGACGTAGCGCGGGTGCGCATGTGCGACCCGTGCAAAGAGGTGATCTAGAGACAGTCGGTCGCGGGCACGGGCCAGTGACCGACCTAGGCCGGATCGACATTCAGCGTAGCCAGATCATGGCGGCGGCGAGGTGGACGAAGCCGGTGAAGTGGATGACGCGTCGGTCGTAGCGGGTTGCGAAGCGGCGGAAATGCTTGAGGCGACTGAAGCATCTCTCGATCTGGTTGCGATGCTTGTATATGCCGTCATCGTGCGGGATGACGACCTTGCGGTTGCGCTTGGAGGGGATCACCGCCTCGGCGCCCATCGCTGCGATCTGGCTGCGCAAGTCGTTGCCGTCATAGGCCTTGTCGGCGAGTACTGCTTTGCCGCGCTGGCCCTCGAGCAGTTCAGGTGCCGAGGCGATGTCGCTGGCTTGCCCAGGCGTGATGCGAAAGCGCAAGGGCCGGCCGAACGTATCGGCGAGCATGTGGACCTTGGTCGTCAGTCCACCTCGGGAACGCCCCAACGCCTGATCCTTGGCCCCCCTTTTCCGGTTGCCGCCTGCTGGTGGGCGCGAACGATGGTGCTGTCGATCATCAGATACTGGTTGTCGCGATCCGCCGTCAGCGCCTCGAACACCCGCTCCCAGACGCCGGCATGACACCATCGGCTGAAACGCCGGTGTACCGTCTTCCACTTGCCATAGCGTTCCGGAAGATCGCACCAATGGGCGCCAGAGCGCAGCACCCACAAACATCCGTTTACGAACAATCGGTTATCTGCACCCGTTCGGCCGGGATCGGTCGTCTTGCCCGGAACCAGCGATGCGATCCGCAACCATTGCGCCTCGCTCAACTCGTACCGCTTGATCCCCATCGCTCGCTCCGCGTCTCCACACGGATGCCTATGAATCAGCCTTCAACAGCTTTGGGAATCCTGAATGTCGATCCGGCCTAGTGGACGCAGTGGTGCTAGACTCCCGCCGCCGCGCCCATCGGCAGCGTCCCGCACCTGCAATCCTAGGGTGTGGGGCGCCGTCGTTAGTACTTGAAGAAGTTCTCCGGCCAAAGTTGTTGAGGAAGGCGGGATCGGATCAGCGCAGCTGCCTGGCCAAGGCCTCGTTTCTCAATTTCTCGCAGGAAGTGCGGCCAAGGTGGTATGTTGCTCTTATAAACGAAGCTCGACGAGGTCGACATGCCTCCCCCTTGCGAGGTTGATAATCCACCGTACTGGCTGGTTGACAGTCCCCCGTATTGGGAGGTGGACAAGCCACCGTACTGCGAGGTCGATAGACCGCCGTACTGTGAAGTGGACAACCCACCGTATTGCGAAGTTGACATCCCACCATATTGAGATGTGGAGAGCCCGCCGTATTGGGACGTTGACGCACCACCATATTGCGACGTCGACATTCCTCCATACTGCGAGGTTGAGAGTCCGCCATATTGCGACGTGCTGAGGTTGCGTGGCCACATGCGCATGTTCGGTATTTCAGGTCGTGCCAATTGCGCCTCCGTTCAACTGCCCATTAGCTGGCAGTCTAACCTCCAATCAGGCGCAGTGTCACGCTAGGCAATTGCTTTTGCGTCGCTAACGAGACGGCAGCTGGCCACGCGTAAGAGCCGGGTAAGTGGCGCAATCTTTGCCATAGGAAGAACGCCGCCCTCGGTTATAACCTCCGGCGCAATGGCCGAGCAGATTCCCATCAACCCAGCCCTCCTCGTGTGGGCACGCCAGCGGGCGGGGCTGAGCCGTGACGAGGCCGCGCAGAAGTTCAAGCGTATAGCCGACTGGGAGGCGGGTGCGTCCGCCCCGACGTACCCGCAGCTGGAGCAGCTGTCGGACACCCTCAAGGTCCCGATCGCGGTCTTCTTCTTCCCCGATCCACCTGACGTACCCTCGATCAACGAGACCTTCCGCACGCTGCCGGAGGCTGAGCTGGAGCGCCTGCCGAGCCGGGTCCGCATGTTGATGCGCAAGGCGAAGGCCATGCAGATCAACCTGGCGGAGCTCACCCAAGGGCGGAACCCGGCCGACCGTATGATTACGCGGGACCTGCGGTTCGCACCCGACGTGGACATCGCCGAGATGGCCGCCACGGTGAGGGACTACATCGGCGTGCCCGTGAAGCAGCAACAGGCTTGGCGTGGTGACGACGCGGCGCTCAAGGAGTGGCGGACCGCGCTGCTCAACGTGGGCGTGTTCGTCTTCAAAGACGCGTTCCGAGCGGACGACTTCTCCGGGTTCTGCCTCTACGACGACGAGTTCCCGATCATCTACGCGAACAACAGTTCGACCAAGACGCGGCAGATTTTCACCTACTTCCACGAGTTGGCGCACCTCGTCTTCCACACCAGCGGCATCGACAAGGTTCGGGACCGCTACGTCGAGCGCCTCGCTGGTGATGCAAGGCAGATTGAGGTGATCTGCAACAGCTTTGCGGCGCACCTCCTCATGCCTGAAGACGCGTTCCAGCGCGCGATGGCGGGTAGGCAGGCTACCGAGGCGACCGCGGAGGCCCTCGCAGCCCAGTTCCACGTCAGCAGAGAGGTCATCTTCCGCCGCCTGCTCGACCACGGGAGGATCGCCCAGAATCAGTACGACCGAGCCGTCGAACGGTGGAATGCGCAGCGTCAGGTCGAGCGCGCGCCGGGGGGCAACCCGTACTGGACAAAGCTAGCGTATCTCGGGCGGGAGTACGTTGCCCTGGCGCTGTCGCAGTACCACCAGAACCGAATCGACGAAGGGCAGCTGGCGGACTTCCTCGACACAAAGCCGCGCCACGTCGGCGCCCTTGAGGAGTATTTCAGCCGGGGGGCTGCTTGATGTACGTCTTCGACACCTCGCCCCTCTCGACGCTGTTCAAGAACTACTACCCCCGCCGCTTCCCCACCCTGTGGGATCGCTTCGACGGACTGGTCGCGGACGGGCGCATCATCTCCACGCGGGAGGTGCGCCGTGAGTGCGTCGATGGGCCGGTTGAGACCCTGCGTGACTGGGCAGGTGAGCGCGAAGAGTTCTTCCACATCCCCGGTGCCGCCGAGGGCGCATTCGTGGGGCAAATATACGGGGTCGTCCACTTTCAGCAGAACATCGAGCAGCGGAAGCTGCTGAAGGGCGGTCGTAACGCGGATGTAGCGCGACGATCTGGATGAGAAGTTAGCGACGATCAGGATGAGAAGCGCTGATCGCGACGAGGTCGTTTTGGTGTGTTTGATTGCCGCTGGCAAGACCTATGTCTCAGGTTGATTGTCGGGGAG
>NZ_JANZXB010000033.1:0-2500 GCF_025371035.1 Sphingomonas sp. LC-1
GCGTTGGTTGCGGGGGCAGGATTTGAACCTGCGGCCTTCAGGTTATGAGCCTGACGAGCTACCGGGCTGCTCCACCCCGCGACACTGGGTATAGGGGCAAGGACAAGTGAATGGGTTTTTGTATTCGCGGGCTGTAATGCCTGGCGACGCCCTACTCTTCCACTGCTTGAGCAGTAGTACCATTGGCGCAGTCGGGTTTCACGGCCGAGTTCGGGATGGGATCGGGTGGGACACCGACGCTATGGCCACCAGGCAATAGAGTCCGCGAATAACAATCCCCATCAAGAGGTACTTGATGGGGGCCCCGAGGGGAGGAGACCTCGCTTCGGGGGATTGGGTATAAAATCGATGCACCTGGCTTGATAATGACCGCACCCTGCCATCTAGCCCAGGGCTGATGGTGGGGGTGTGGAGCTCTCAAGCGCGAATAGGACAATTAGTATCGGTTAGCTCCATGCGTTACCGCACTTCCACATCCGATCTATCAAGGTCGTGGTCTTCGACCGTCCTGAGAAATCTTATCTTGAGGGAGGCTTCCCGCTTAGATGCTTTCAGCGGTTATCCCGTCCGTACATAGCTACCCTGCTGCGCCGTTGGCACGACGACAGGTACACCAGAGGTACGTTCAACCCGGTCCTCTCGTACTAGGGTCAACTCCTCTCAAATTTCGACGCCCACGGCAGATAGGGACCAAACTGTCTCGCGACGTTCTGAACCCAGCTCACGTACCACTTTAATTGGCGAACAGCCAAACCCTTGGGACCTGCTCCAGCCCCAGGATGTGATGAGCCGACATCGAGGTGCCAAACAACCCCGTCGATATGAGCTCTTGGGGGTTATCAGCCTGTTATCCCCGGCGTACCTTTTATCCGTTGAGCGATGGCCCTTCCACGAGGGACCACCGGATCACTATGACCGACTTTCGTCTCTGCTCGACTTGTCAGTCTCGCAGTCAGGCTGGCTTATGCCATTGCACTCTAACAGCCGGTTTCCAACCGGCCTGAGCCAACCTTCGCGCGCCTCCGTTACTCTTTAGGAGGCGACCGCCCCAGTCAAACTACCCGCCACAGAGGGTCCCTGTACCGGTTTCACGGTACGAGGTTAGACATTAAACAACAACAGGGTGGTATTTCACCTATGGCTCCACATCGGCTGGCGCCAATGCTTCAAAGCCTCCCACCTATGCTACACAGTTCTTGTCCAATGCCACTCTGAAGCTGCAGTAAAGGTGCACGGGGTCTTTCCGTCTAACCGCGGGTACTCCGCATCTTCACGGAGAATTCAATTTCGCTGAGCATGTCCTGGAGACAGTGGGGAAGTCGTTACGCCATTCGTGCAGGTCGGAACTTACCCGACAAGGAATTTCGCTACCTTAGGACCGTTATAGTTACGGCCGCCGTTTACCTGGGCTTCATTTCAGAGCTTGCACTCCTCCACTTAACCTTCAGGCACCGGGCAGGCGTCAGGCCCTATACGTCGTCTTGAAGCCGACTTAGCAGAGCCCTGTGTTTTTGCTAAACAGTCGCTACCCCCTGGCCTGTGCCCCCCATGAGAGCTTGCGCTTACATGGGGCCTCCTTCTTCCGAAGGTACGGAGGCAATTTGCCGAGTTCCTTCAGGACACTTCTCTCAAGCGCCTTGGTATACTCTACCTGACCACCTGTGTCGGTTTCGGGTACGGTCTATACGGTGGGGCTATTTCCCGGGACCTCTTCGAGGCACGTCCAATCCGATAAGGACGTACAACACACGAGATCCGTCACACACCACCAGGCCCACGAATATTAACGTGGTTCCCATCGACTACCCCCTTCGGGCTCGTCTTAGGGGCCGGCTCACCCTGCGCGGATTAGCCTTGCGCAGGAACCCTTGGTCTTTCGGCGAGAGGGCATCTCACCCTCTTTATCGCTACTCATGTCTGCATTCGCACTTCCGATACCTCCACGACCCATTACCAGATCGCTTCGCAGGCTTACGGAACGCTCCGCTACCGCGTACACAAAGTGTACACCCTAAGCTTCGGTGCGTGTCTTGAGCCCCGTTACATCTTCGCCGCAGAAACCCTTGTTTAGACCAGTGAGCTGTTACGCTTTCTTTAAAGGATGGCTGCTTCTAAGCCAACCTCCTGGTTGTTTTGGGATTTCCACATGCTTTCCCACTTAGACACGACTTGGGGACCTTAGCTGTAGGTCAGGGCTGTTTCCCTTTTGACGACGGACCTTAGCACCCGCCGTCTGTCTCCCGAGTATCACTCATAGGTATTCGGAGTTTGGTTAGTATTGGTAGATCTCGCGACCCCCGCAACCATCCAGTGCTCTACCCCCTATGGTGTCCGCTCGAGGCACTACCTCAATAGTTTTCGCGGAGAACCAGCTATTTCCCGGCTTGATTGGCCTTTCACCCCTAAGCACAACTCATCCGGTAACTTTTCAACGTTAATCGGTTCGGACCTCCAGTGCGTGTTACCGCACCTTCATCCTGGTCATGCATAGATCGCCGGG
>NZ_JANZXB010000034.1 GCF_025371035.1 Sphingomonas sp. LC-1
GGGCATGGCCGCCCTTGCCACACCAATGATCGAGGAGGCACAGCCGCTACAGATTACACCCAAGGCCGCCTGAAAATGCAGCCCAGTGGCCACACCCGATTTTACACCACATTGACGGACGCGACCCCAGATTCGGTTCGGCGTAGTCGCTACGAAGTTTGCTCCGGAAGGATCGGGGCAATCGGCAGACAGTGACGGCTGTCGGTCGTGCATGGCGGGAACCCGCGCCCGATCCAACTTACATCGCAACCGCACGATCTTGGACGCCTGATCCACTGTTTACGCCATTGTCGCTACTGGCGGCTTGCCGCCGGTATGGCTGGCGGGCCGCTGCTCTCTTACTGCTTGCGCTGCCAGCGACGCAGCATCGTGGGCACAATACCCACCTCAGCCACTATCTCAATCTCTGGTCGGCCGCTCGTCTCCCACAGAGCCTATCATCGATGTCCGTTTAAACGTGAGAAGATCAGGCGAAGAGATCGCGAATAGCACTGGACCGGAACCGATTCCGCAGCCGCCGTCGGCGGTGCTCCTCCGCGTCGTGGCGCATGTGACAGGACTGGCAGAGCGCGGCCAAGTTACGCGGGCGGTTGTCGCCGGGGTCATGATTGAGATGCGCACTGGCCAGGGTCACGCGGGTTCGGCGGAACGGCAGGGGTGGGGCGATGCCTGTCAGGCCCGGTTGCGCGTGGATCATGGCGGTGGGGCTGGGCAGTGACCTTACCCCCCTGCCCCGGCCGTCGCGCCAGCGGGCGCGGGTTTCGTCCCAGCAAGTTCGGTCGCCGAGATGCACGACGTCGCGGCCGTGGGGGCGTCCGCAATGCTCGCATCGCCCCTTGGCGCGGTGGAAGCGGATCAGGGCGGACAGTTCGCGCCAGTCGATCGGGTAGAGCCAGCGATGTTCGCGTGCGATCGGCATGGCTCTTTGTGAATCGTTAGACGGCGAACCGAAAGCGGAAAAGCGACTGATTCAGAAAACTCATCAACCTCTTCAAAAAAGCTCAAAAAACATATCCAAAGGGTTAGAACGTTAGATCAGATTTAAAGGGTTAAGCCCTGTTTTCCACAGGCTAAAACGCCGGATTTGCTCGCTTTTTCGGGACCTTCGCGTTCCTGACATATCGAGTATCTGTTCCCGAAATATCGTGATGGGCGTTCCCGATGTATCGCCCGAGCGTTCCGGGAGTATCGTTGCCCGTTCCCGATATTTCGAAAAGGCGTGACGGACGCCGTTGGAGCGGGTCGGTTTGAATCAGTTTTCGGCCTATCCCGCATGGTGAGGTTCAAAGTTGCGACCCGCCGGGACGCGCGATCGTAACGATGATTGAACACGCGATATTTCGGGAACGCGTATGGGCTGCGCATCCGCGTTGCATCCCAATTTTAGCGGCAAAAAGTTGGGGAGGGGCCTCATCCGCGCACCCCCCTCCCCTATCGTCAGCGGAGCAGATGCCGGTTCTTGGCGTCGAAGCGGCGCACATAGCCGATGAAGGCGTTCTGGTAGCTGACGGGCGTGCGGGCGGGATCGCCCTCGACCCAAGCTTTGAATTCGGCGTGGAGGGTCTGATAGTCCCAGCCGGGACATTCGGAGCGCAGCAGCGCCAAGGTAGCGTCGGTGATTTCCCCGAAGGTCGAACGGGTCGACAGGCTCTTGACGCTGCGACGGATCAGCGCGCTGGCATCCAGGTCGCGGTCGGCGGGGGGCGGCGGAGTGTCTTCCGGCGTCGGTGCCTTGGGCTGAGGGGCGGCAGCAGCCTTGGGCTTCTTCGGCGCACGGACGGCTGGCGTGGCCCCCTCCCCTTCTGTGCGCCTCCGCATCAGCAGGCTAGGCTCGCGCTTGCCCTCGGTCTGTTCGAGCGTCAGGGCATAGCCGGGCAGCTCGTTGCGTTCGGCGATCTTGGCGATCTCGAACTTGAAGCGGCGATATTGCCCCTCGGCCCCCGATTTCTCGAACAGGGTCGGCATGGAGATGGCGAAGCCCCCCTCCCCTGCCCCGCCGGCATGTTTGCGCGCGACCTTGTACAGCCAGCGCTCGCGGCCGCCCGAAATGTCGAAATAGGCGCGGTCGATCGACAACACGCCGCCCGTCATCAAAACGCCTTCGTAGAACCAGCTGGACAGCTCGATGGTCATGCCGCGCGAGCGTTCGGTCTTTTCGTCGACCAGCTGCGTCCAGCCGTCGAGCCAGCTGAACGTCGCCTCGCGCCGGTTCTCGGCGCGGATATTGGTCTTGACCGTGGTCGACACCAGCCGATCGAGCGCCTGGCCCAGCAACTCATAGGCGCGCCCCGTCGGCTGGCGGCCGATGGCCCGCAACAGGTCATAGGGCATTAGGTGCAGCTTGCGCGGAACGTCGTTGATACCCCGCCGCGCCATGTCGGCCAGCATCGAGGCGCAATAGATCAGGATGTCGGCGTCCCAGATCGTCGCCATGCCGTAATCGGGATTGCCCGACACATGCACCCACAGCTTGCCGTCGGGCGAACGGTAGTCGATGGGCTTGACGCGTTTCGACTTGGCCAGGCTGAAGAAAGGCCGCTCCATCATCTCGCGCTGGTCGCGCAGCGGCAGGTCGGCGAGATAGGGCAGGAACAGCTCGAACTGTTCGGCCGATCCGTCCTTGGGCTTGGTGCTCATGCGCATGTCTCGGCACATGTTTCCCCGGGGAAACATCAAGGCTGAAGCCCCCTGCCCGTCTGTTCGAGATGCTCCAGAGCATCACGCAGCGCCTTCACGATTTCCTCGACATCCGCGCCAGAACCGGCGTGCAGCCGCACCGTCACGCCCTGGCGATTGGCCGACTGGACCGACAGCACGGGGCGGCCATAGCGGTTGTGATAGCTGTACCGCTCCGGCTCGCCGTCCTCGCCCAGCATCATCTTGCGCGCGGTCAACAGGCGGTGGAGCACCTCGCTGGCGGCAATGGGGGGCAGGCCGTCCTCGCGCCGCTCGGCCTGTTGGCGCGCGATATACTGGGCCACGCCTATGATCGCGGACGCTTCCATGGGGTCCTGCATCGCCTGCGCCAGCGCATAGCCGGGCTTGAGCTGCACCTCATGCGGCGAGGCGAAGGCGCCGACCACCTCGTCGGGCAGCGCGGCGACCTTCAGCATCTTGGACAGCCAGCCCTTGGACAGCTTTAGCCGCTCGGCCATGCGGGTCTGATGGTTGCCGTAATGGGTCGTCAGCGCGGAAAGGTAGTTGCGCGCCCGTTCGAAGTCCGAGACATCGGCCCGCGCCCGGTTCTCCAGGTCGGCGAGGCGGAACGCGGCCTCGTCGTCCAGCTGCGCGACCTGCGCCACGAAGACCATGTCGGGATAGCTATTCGCGCGCAGCCAGCTGATCGACCAGTGGCGCCGCGTGCCCGCAATCACCTCGTAATCGTGATCGGGGTCGCCCTCGATCCGGCGCACGACGGCGGGCACCTTCTGCCCCCCTTCGGCGATGATCGAGTCGATCAGCTCGCGGCAATGCGCCTCGGTCAGCAGGTCGTAATTGCGGGCATTGCCCGACCAGATCTTCACCCGCGCCGGATCGAGCAGCAGCTGCGTGACCTGTCGCACCTCGCCGCTGGCTACGCGGGCGAGCGCGGATTCACGCCCCAACAGCGTCGTGCCACGGCTGCGTTCCGCCACAGCCTCACGAACCGGGGCAGGGGCCTCCGCTTCTTCCTCCGCCAGCAGAGCCGCCAGATAATCGGATTGTTTACGCGCCATTTTATACCTCCCGCCCGGAACATAGGCAGAACATTGTCATGTAGGAAAGGGGAACCCGATCAAGCCGCCGCATGGATCACCGCCTCTTCGCTGGCGGGCTCGACCCGGCCCCAGCTCTGGCGGACCAGCTGCTCGACCTGACGCATCGCCTCGTCCAGATTGGCGCGGCATCGCTTGTGAGTCTTGGGCGTGCCGATCGGCTTTTCCAGTTCGTACACGGTCATCATCCGCATCGCGGCATGGCTGATCTCGGCCGACTCAAGAATCGGCACGGGGAGCAGCGCGGGGCCGAAGCTCTGCTCCATGATCGCGCGGACCATGGCATGGCTGGGGTCGTTGCCGTCGAACTTGGAACAGATCAGCCGGACGAACTGGTAATCGACCTCTATCCCGGCCCCGGTCAGCTGGTTGAGCACCTGGTCCATCATTGACAGGAACTGCACCGTCGAGCAGAAATCGGGCGTCGTCGCGGCCATCGGCACCAGCAGCGCATTGGCCGCCTGCATCACCGCCAAGCTGATCGTGCCCAGGGCAGGGGGCGGATCGAGCAGCACCACGTCGTAATTCCGCGCCAGGTCGGCCAGCCCGCGCTTCAGCTTGCGGAAGCGCGCGGCCAGCACCGAGCCGCCATCGCTGCCCGCTGCAGCCAGCTCGTATTCCACGTCGAACAGTTCCAGGTTCGACGGGATCAGGTCGACATTGGGCCAGGGCGTCGGCTTGACCGCATAGGCCAGGTCGGTCTGGGTCGGGTCGATCGACAGATAGGGGTAGAGCGTCTCTTCGCGGGTGACGTTGAAATGCGGATTGAAGCCGAACAGGGTCGTCGTCGTCGCCTGGCTGTCGCAATCGACGACCAGCACGCGGTAGCCCTGGACCGCGAAATAATGGGCCAGATGGGTGGTCACGGTCGATTTGCCGACGCCGCCCTTGAAGTTCTGCACCGCGATGATCGCCGGGATGTCGAGCGGCGCGCGGGCGGGGGAGGCGCCCAGTACCTCGCGCATGTGCAGCATTTCCTCCACCGTATAGCCCTGGCGACGGCCATTGTCGGTGGTCGGGGCAGGGGGGAGGCGGCCGTCTTCCTCGGCCATGCGGATGCGGTTGGTCGAACAACCCAGCAGCTGCGCGGCCTCGGCGATACCGAAGCGGACGTGCAGGCCCTTGCGACTTTCCGGCAGGAACGCCTTGCGCCGCAACCGCTCGATCATCCGCTCGCCTGCACTGGCCAGATCACCGATTTGGGACAGCATTGCATGATCTTCCGCCACTGACGCACCCCTTGAAGCTTTTAGGGTTGGTTAATGGCAAAGTTCATTCAATCGGGCAAGGTAGCGCGGATGTTTCCCCGGGAAAACTTATCCTCCCCGTGCCGGGGAGGATCAGGACACGATCATCCACACTGATCTGCCCCCCGCTGAGTGGCCCAGAGACTATGATAGTCTGGACCGCGAAAGGGACATTGAATGCCGAGCAAGAAGCACAAGCCGGAAGAGATCATCGGCAAGCTGCGTGAAGTTGAGATCGTGC
>NZ_JANZXB010000035.1 GCF_025371035.1 Sphingomonas sp. LC-1
CATTCTTGTTGACGAACACGATGCCGCTCAGCACCCGCTGGTCATCCACGCGCGGCTTACCATGGCTCTTGGGAAAGAACGGTCGCAGCCGCTCCATCTGCTCATCCGTCAGCCAAAACAGGTCGCTCATTCCAGTCTCCTTGCGGAGCCTGAATCAGATCGCGATGCTCACATCAATAGGTCCTGACCCTAAGAGCGCGTCGCAAGCCACCCTTTCCGCGATAGTCAGCATCGCCGGAGCGATGCTCTGCAATCATCTGCAACAGACCGCACATGCTTTGAGAGATCTTCATCGACGCCCAGTCGGATCCCTCCCCTTGCTCGAACGAACGACCCGTCGCGCGCCGCAGACTAGGGTAGGGATCTTGCCCAAGAAGGACGCAACGTACTGCGGCGGGCTGAATGCCATCGAAGGCGCGGAATACGTGCGCATCGGGCCTCGCGGCGGCGTGCGGACGGTCGCGACGCGCGGGAAAGATGGGCTCGTCCGTCGAGAACGTCAGACCTTCCTGCACGTCCCGAACTGCCGGTTCCACGTCGCTCAGCATTGAGCGCCAATCCTCGCTGAGATCATCTCGCCACCCCTCGACGAAATGGCTCAATTCATTTCGCAAGCTTGTCCCGTTGCGCAGTTTCAGATTCGCCTCCTGTCCAGCATCCCGGGTCATCTACACTAGCTTCTGAACACGGCGATTTTCCCTCACCGCAAATGATAGTTCGCGATGATCCTGGCCGCCTTGCCGAGTTTGCCTGGACGTGAGGAGCGGACATCCCAAATGCCTTGAAGGAACTTGATCAGCTCGCCAGCCCCCTCGAGCGCCGAGCTCCGAGGGTCGACCTTCGAGATTGCTTCCCTCACGGCGTGAAGGAGCAGCGACTGGGGGCGAGCCTTCACGTCATCTAGGCAGATCTGCCGTGCAATGCTTTCAAGAAACTCACGCCAGCCCCGCAGGTCGGTCCTGAACCGCGGTACCTGGGCGATCTCGAACCCAGTTAGGTAACGCTCCTTGAACTCGCGCCCGGTTACGAGTTCTAGATCGCGCGCGACACGCTTGTCGTAGATCCTTCTGTAGTGGGCCGCATTGAGCGAGCCCGAACCTTCCAAGAACTTAGAGGCCTCGTCCCCAAACCCCGTCCAGAGCCGCTCGAGCATGGCGACGAAGCCCTGCCTGCCCTCCTCCAGTACCGATGGCGTCGCGAGCCGTCCGAGCGCCTCGAGTTGCCGCTCGCGCGCGTCGTGCCCGCGGCGGCGGAAGAGCGCCAAGTGCTTAAGGTGGCATTCCTCGGAGCACCAAAAGCCGAACTGCGTCCAAACGAAGTAGCGGCCGCGCCAGTTACCGCACTGCCGCCCATCGTCGGCAAACTCTTCCTCCTCCGGCAGGAAGCCATCCCGTCCTACATAAGCGTACGTCAGACGTTTGGAAGGCGGCTTCTCGAAGCCCACAGCCGCTACGAATTTTGCCTGTTCAGTCTGTTCAAGCTCGCGCTTGAGCGGGATCGAGACCTTAAGGAACCCGGGCTCCGCACGATAGGTGGCCAACAGGTATCCCCGCTGCACCCAGAGGTCGAAGCTGCTCGACGCCCCCTTCCGCGGTCCCACGACCATCGCAGGCAGCCTCAGCGATACGCCGTCTAGCGTCAGGTCGTGCTGCGCCTCGACGGGTGTCCGCTCGCCGGCGGTCGTCGCGGCCATGACGCGTTCACACCAAGCGATCACCCCCGAATGGTTCGTCTTCGTCAGCCGACAGTTGGCAATCAGCTCGGCGTTGAGCAACCCGCTAAAGCCCTGCCGCGTCGCATTGGCGGAGCCGAAGACGAGCGACCGCTCGGTGCGCCCGCCCTCCGTCCTCCAGACGACGTAGAAGAGCTTGAGGTGCACTAGGCCCGGCGCCGAGCCGAAGGCACAGCTCAACTTGAGCCGACGGGGCGCCGCCGCCGCAGATTCCGCGATCATGGTCTCGTCCTCGAATCTGCAGCCGTCGTCGATCACCACGTTGAGTCGCTTTGGGCGCAGCTGCGAGAGAAGGCGGTCGAAGAACTCGCGCTCGACGTAGGGTGTCACGACGAGCACGGCCTCGACCTTGCGCCCCTTGCGTGCAGAGAAGAGATCGAAGCTGCCGTCCGCCTTGCCCATGTAGGATGCTAGCCAGAAGGGAAGCTGGAGGAAACCTCCGTTGTCGGCATTTTAGAAGGACCGAACGCCCCGGGTTGCAGGCAAGCTCGCCGGAGCGAACTGCCTTGCGAGAGGGCCACCGACAAACGAGACGTCGCTAGGCAGGACTGTAGGCGACCCGTAATCAAGCAGCGGTCCAGTTCCGCGAAACCGGCGGATCCCAACCCGTACCTACCTGCTGTCAATCGGGCTCATGCCGCTCAAGGGCATAGAAAGCGTCGAGGCATTTTTATCAAGTGGGGCTTGCGGCCGGCGGCAAGTAAAATCGGCTTAGGGCGTAGCTGAGATCGTCGGCCTCATGAACCAATGTACTCTTTGGCTGGCTCCTCGCCCAAAAGCGGCTAAGCCGCTTCCCACCAGATTTTCAGCAGTTCGATCGGCATCATGAGGTCGGTAGTCAAACTGCCGCATAGAGCGATGCGTCGTTCATTTCTGGGATGGATAGGTCGAACCCCGCCCCCGGCGACATTTGCCAGGACGGGGTGGGTGAAGACGATCACCCGGTCCTGTATCTCTATCGCCAGATAATCCGGGTGCCAGCCAATGACCGCAGATTTACCTCCCTGCCCGCGTTCGATCCTCGATAGCTGCGACGCGGATATGCCGCTGTAACGCGACAGGTCCGACAGGCGCCATCCCAATGCGATGCGCCCCGCCCTCAATGCTCGGCAAAGATTGTCGCGCTGCAAATCCTGCAGCGTGTCAGGTTCTCGCCTAGGTGGTGAGCGCGTCACACCGGGCTCGGCAACATCAGGCCAGTCAATCATGAAAATGGCCATGATCGCCACCAGCGTCTCCGAGCGTGGCCAGGCACGGTCATGCTCAATCCGCGACAGCGCTACCCGGCTTATGCCGACGCGGTGTGCAAAGACCTTGGGCGGCAGGGGCTCATCGGTGCCGGCGCCGGCCAGCCGGTGCGCCCGGATGATCTGGCCAAGGTTGTCCTTGAGCCTGGCATAGCCAGGCGGAAGGCGCATCCGGGCGGGCTTTCGGTGGGCCATCGAAATAGGATCTAACGATTGTGTATCGTTGATGCACGCCCAAATTCTGTCTTCCTATCACCGCCCCATGGCCATTGCGCGGATCTCCTGGGTGAAAAATGCAGAAAGCGAGAAGGCGTTGGCCGAACTCGTGCAGCTGCTCGCCCGGCAGCTGGCGGCGGAACACCGCCACACCGCGTCCTCTGCACGGCCCCCAACAGAAAAGGCTCCAACCCCATGACCATTTCCGGCCAACGTCGCATCGCACTGTACGGCAGACATTCGACCACCCTGCAAACGGCCACGTCGTCCGACGATCAGGTTGCGGCGTGTGCGCCGCTCGTCAATTCACTCGGTGGCAGGGTCGTGGCTACTTGGCTCGACCCTGAGATTTCAGGCTATCGGCGCGACCGCCCTGGGCTGAAAGGATTGCTTGCAGCCGTTGAGGCGGGTGAGGTCGACCTCATTGTATGCGAGTCACTGGACCGGCTGGCGCGTGACGCGGAGGACGTAGCCTGGCTGGGCAAGAAACTGCCCTATCACCGCGTCCATCTGCATACGATCAGCGAAGGCCGGGTCGACGAGATCAAGTTCGCCGTTGCAGGCCTGATGGGCGCGATCTTCCTCAAACACCTTGTCGACAAGACCCTACGTGGCATGGAGGCGGCGGTCCTGGCAGGGCGTTTCGCCGGATGACGCGCTTATGGCTATAAGCGCGTCATCCAGCTCGATGCGAAAGGCGAACTCGTCCGTGGGCTGCTCGCGATCGACGAGGCAAAGGCAGACGTGGTTCGCCAAATTTATCAATGGTTCGCTGGCGGCCTGTCGTCCATCCAGATTGCCACCCGCCTGAACGCTGACGGCGTTCCCGGGCCCCGTGGCGGCCCATGGAATGCCTCGACCATCCGGGGCGACCCCAAAAAGCTGGTCGGCATCCTTAACAACCCCCTCTATACGGGACGGCTTGTCTGGAAGCGTCGACACTGGCGCCGCGATCCGGACTCGGAGAAGCGCGAACGGCGCTACCAGCTTCGAGACCCCAGCGAGTGGATCGAAGTGGCGGTCCCGGACCTCCGCATCGTCGATGATAGTGACTTCGAGGCGGTGCAGGCGGAATTGAACGCCCGCAAGCGCACCACCACGTCGCTGCCGGTGGCCCGGGGTAATCGCAACAGGCATCTGCTATCCGGCCTGATCCGATGCAGTTGCTGCGGGTCCAACTACACAATCAGCGGCAAGGACTATTATCGCTGCGCCAGTCAGAAGGAACGTGGCACCTGTGATAACAGGCTATCGGTCCGCAAGGGGCCCCTGGAAGAGGCAAGCCTGACGGCTATCCAGCATCGTCTGCTCACCGAAGACCATGTACGCCTGTTCATTGCGGAATATGAGCGCGAATCCGCGCGGCTTGCCCGGATCGACAGCCAAGAGGCTGACACGGCCAGGATCCGGCTGCAGCAACTCGAGCGCGAACTCGGCCATCTGTACGAAAATCTGCTGGCGGGTATCGCGACCCCTGCCCTGCGTCAGATGATCGACGAACGGGAGACGGAGAAGGCCCGCCTGATTTTGCGAAACGCTACCGTCGACAGAGGGGTGGCTTCGCAACCCCCGCTTCCAACGCCATCCGTTCTGCAGGCTCAGTTTCGGGCGCGGATCGCCGCCCTGCGCAGCACGCTGGAAGATCCTGCGGTACGCGGGCAGGCTGCATCGATAATGTCGCGGCTTATCGAGAGCGTGACGATCTATCCGGATGAACCGGAGGGTCCCGCGGCAGAGGTGGTGGCCAGCGTAGCGTCGCTGGTGGCGTACGCCATAAACGACAACGCCGCCCGTGAGGGCGGCGTATCGAGTTCTATGGCGTTGGTTGCGGGGGCAGGATTTGAACCTGCGGCCTTCAGGTTATGAGCCTGACGAGCTACCGGGCTGCTCCACCCCGCGACACTGGGTATAGGGGCAAGGACAAGTGAATGGGTTTTTGTATTCG
>NZ_JANZXB010000036.1 GCF_025371035.1 Sphingomonas sp. LC-1
TTCGGTCGCCTCAAGGACTGGCGCCGCGTCGCAACCCGATACGATCGCTGCCCTACCGCCTTCTTTTCCGCCATCACCCTCGCTGCCACCGTCATCTTCTGGCTGTGATCAACGAGTCCTGACCCTAGGGTGACGCAGATGTCACCCATAACAGATCATACGATCCAGACGTTGATGGAGCCCGCCCTGGACGTCCGCCTAGCGCTCCGACCGCGCCGGTGCTCCGCATTCCCGCAAGGTCTGCGCGAAGGGATTTCGGTTGCATAGACCGGACGGAGGTTCGGCTTGCCGAGGGTTCGGTGCATCGTCGTTGGGGCATCGCGCGGGGTCAAGCGCTCCGGCGTGCTGCTGGTCGGGCTGGAGGCCATGCAATGTCGCTGCGGGGTCGGATCGCTCCATCTCCGGCGCGGGCGGCGCCGCCGTCATTCCATTCGGCCGTGCTCCAGCCGGGAGCCGGGAAGGTCCAGGACCCAGCGGCCGTCGAGATGGAAGGCCGGGCGGCCCGGGTTTCGACTACGACCTCGCCGCCGTCGAAGCCGTATTCCTCGCGAGCGGCGAGCGACGTCGCTCAGGCCGTGCTGAGCGACGTCCAGCGACCGTGGCCGAATCCGTCGATGCCCTCATTCCCCGACGTCTACGGCGAGGCCGGGATCGCGGAGGTCATCGGTACGGCCGTCGTCTGGGTCAGATGCCCTCAGGCACGGTGGTTTCCTTCCGGTCGCATTCCAAGGGCCTGCTCGCGAACCCAAGCCCGAGCCGTCACGAGCGAACCAGCAACGAACTCGCGCCATCGCTCCTCGAGTTGCGCCATCGCCTCGTCGACGCGATCCGGCTCGAAGTCCCGCGGGTCGAGTAGCACGAGATTGAGGAAGCGCGCTTTCCCGCTGCCGCCGAAGATTCCCTGCAGCCCAGACAGAACTTCTTGCCGGTTAGGGCCACCGCCCGGCAGGACATCGCCGACCAGTCGCACTGCGTTCGTGACGACGTCAATGCGGATCTTGATGGGAACGTCGGTGAGGAACCGGACGAGATTCTCCTCATTCCGCCACTCCGCCGGCAGGAACTGACGGGCACCTGTTCCGATCAGGTTCCCCTCTTCCGCGTCGATCATCGCCTGCACGCGATCACGAAGCTGCAGGACGAGTTGCGGCTGGACCGATCGGCTCGAAGCCACGTTGCGCTGAAGATAATCGATCGCCGAGGCGTGTCGTTCGTAAAATCTGATCGCGTCCTCGGTGCACGGATGACGATCGGCTGCGACTTCGCGCATCAGATAGTCGCGATAGTGTTCAAGCAGGATCTTGACGCCGCCGTCGATGGGCGCGCGGGTCGCATCGAGGACGATGTCGAGCATTTCGACGACGTGACCGTAGGTCATGACGACCCAGCCGTCCGCTTCCGGCGTGATGCCGGCGGGCGTCAGGAAGATCATGAGGTGGTTCCAATCCGGATAGTCGCGCCGGAGCCACGCCGCATAGTCCTGCAGCTGGTTCTTGCCGGCGCCCGCCCGGATCTTGTTCTCGACGACGACGATGAAGCGCTCCTCCTCGAACGTGATGACGAGGTCGGGACGACGGTCGATCTGCTCCGGAGCGACACGCCGCTCCGCGCCGAAGGATACGAAGCGCTCGCGTTCGACTCTGGCGCGATCATGTCTGATGATCGCCAGCTGATGGGCGATGGACGGTGGAGCGATCTCGGCAGCGCGGATCAGGAACGTGCGGAGCGGCAGCATGCCGAGCCCGTGACGTTCCTGCGGACTGAGCATGTAGTAGAGCAGATGGCTGTGCCGTATCTCCTGCCCCTTGATGCCGGTGGCATCGAAGATGTTGAAGGGGTCGAGCGCCTGACCGATCGCTTCGAGCCGGTGGATGTCCTGTACCATGGCCGCGACCCGCGCGGGCGCTTCCGACTCGTTCGCGGGCGTCGTGCCGATGGTGGGCGCCGTTTGGAAGATGAAGTCGAATGCCTCCTTGTAGCGGAGGTATAATGCTTCCATGTCCATCGTATGTTTTCGTCCCATTGTCGTGAGTGCCCTTAGTCGGTTCTGGGCAAATTTGAATTGCTGAAAGGGTGAAGGTTGATCCGTATTAGGACGTCTCCTAATCAAGCCATTTCTTCGCGCCGGACCTGAATACTTCGAGTCCGGTGGCGAGAAGTGACAAGTCCGCGATCGCGAAGGCGAGTCCGGTCCTGATCCAACCCGACGACAGCAGGATCACCGGCCAGCCGATGGCGAGCAGGATCATCAGGATCCCGGCCAGACGGGTGGCGGGGTGCCACCATCTCGCAGGCTGCTGGTACTGCTCGTGGACGATCACGGTACCGTCGTCGCCATCCGGCCAGACGTCCCGCACGACCAGCCGTGCGTTCCGCGGCGGTTCGGCGCCGTCGGCTTCGGGGCGGGCGGGCCGCCCGGCGCCCTGACCGGACCATGTCGTCAAGCGGCCCGTCTTCCGTCGCGGGCGGCGGCCGACAGGTCTCGCTGCTCGTCGGCGAACTGCTTCGCCCGGCAGAGGCCGTCGACGAGTTCCATCTGCTCGATGCTGGAGCACTGGATCTCGAGCAGCCGCGGACTGGCGTAGATGACCGCCAGGCATTTCGCGCGGCTGATCGCGACGTTCAACCGGTTGCGGCTGTACAGGAATTCGATGTTCCTCGGCAGGTCGTCGCCCGAAGAGGTCGCCATCGAGACGAGCACCACCGGCGCCTCCTGGCCCTGGAACTTGTCCACCGTTCCGACCCGAGCGCCATCGGGGAGTACGCGCTTCAGCAGTTCGACCTGCATGTTGTACGGCGACACCACCAGGATGTCCTCGGTCCCGATCTGGCGCTCCCGACCGTGCCGATCGGTCCACCTAGCGCCCAGGACCGAGCGGTAGGTCAAGGCCAGTCGGTCGGCTTCCTGCTGCGACCGCTGGGTGCATCCGGCATGCTCGACGTCCACGAACCGCAGACCTGCCGGCGCCAGAGCCGCGGGATCGAGCGTGCAGTCGACCTCCAGGCGCTGGGTGGCGGTGGACGCCTCCGCTTCCAGCCGGCTCTCGTACACCGCATCGGAGATGAAGCGGCACAGGTCCGGGTGCATGCGCCGGGTGACCGGCAGGAACACGCCCTGTTCGGCGGGGACGGTGGCATGGCCTTCGAGCAGATGGTCGAGGGCGGACATGCCGCTGCTGCCCGGGTGCGTGCCCTTGATCGGCTGCGACAGCTGCATCTGGTCTCCGACCAGAACGACGTTGCGTGCGGCGACGCCCATGGCCACGATGTTGGCGATGCTGACCTGTCCGGCCTCGTCGATGAAGAGGTAGTCGAAGGCTTCGTCCATCTCCTCGCGGGCGAACAGCCAGGCCGTTCCGGCGACGAGCTGGTGGTGAGGCTGAACCCCGCTGCCGCTGCCGCCGATCACGTCCTCGATCCAGCCGCGCGTGCCGAGCGCCTGATCCTCGCGGCTCGACTTCTTCATGCCCCGGCAGGCCAGACCCTGGGCGCCGGCGACCGCCTCGACGTCGGAGAGCAGGTTGTTGATGGCCTTGTGCGAGTTGGACGCGATGCCGATCCGCTTGCCGGCGGCGAGCAGCGCCACGATCGCCTGCGACGACGTATAGGTCTTGCCCGCACCGGGAGGCCCCTGGATCAGCAGGTAGCTCTCCTCCAGCGCCAGCAGGGCGTCGACCGCACCGGCGGTCGCGTCGGCACCAAAGGGCACGATCGCCTGGCCCGGTGTGCGGCCGTCGAGGCTGGGGCGGTCGCGGCGAAGGATGGAGGTGATCGCACGATACCGGTCCCCGCCTGCGGCGACGTGCTCGGCATAGCGGTGGATGGCGGCGCGCAGCACGGCGTCGCCGATCGGGCCGGTCGGAATGAGCGCCGCTCCCGGTTCCAGCGGCGTGCGGCTGGGGCCGAGCTTCAGCTCAATGATGCGTGCCTCCTCGTCCAGCGAGACGATGTCACCGGCCGGCTCGAGCGTCCCGGAGCGGAGGGGAGAGTCCCCGACCTTCAGCTTGAAGTCCTGCGCCGGGAAGGTGAAGGCATGGACCGTCGAGCGCTTCTCCTTGCGGGGCGCGATCGTCGTGTAGCGCGACGATCTGGATGAGAAGTTAGCGACGATCAGGATGAGAAGCGCTGATCGCGACGAGGTCGTTTTGGTGTGTTTGATTGCCGCTGGCAAGACCTATGTCTCAGGTTGATTGTCGGGGAG
>NZ_JANZXB010000037.1 GCF_025371035.1 Sphingomonas sp. LC-1
GGCCCAGTCGGCCCGAAGCTGCGATTTTGGCCATGTTGAAGAACAAAGATTGAACATGGCGATCTACCAGGCTCGCTCTTGTCCTCCAATCTCGTAAACATCGGTCTCGATCGAGCACCTGTAGCTCTCTGCGATGTTGAACATCTCTGTCTGGAGAGATGCGATCTCATCATCGAGGCTGACGCCATCGGCACCCTGATCATAGGCGACGGTCAGCGTGTAATCGCAGTTCCCGGTCTTTTGCATCTGGTAATCCCGCTCCAGCATCGCCTCAATGCGCTCGCGAGCGGGCTTTCTGCCACGACCATGCTTGTTGAAGTTCTCGATGGTCAGATGCAGGGCGATGGTGACAGAAGGCGGCTTTTCCGGCAGCCCGATCCTTGAAGGAATGACGTCAAGCGCCCGATAGACGGTCATTCTTGAGATCTTGAGGTCGCGCGCGACGCTGGCCTTGCTCGCGCCGGCGGTGATCCGGCGTCGGATTTCATCGTCATCGATGTTTTTCTTCCGGCCTTTGTAGACGCCTTCGGCGCGCGCCGCCTCGATCCCGGCGCGCTGCCGGTCCTTGATGAACGTCAGTTCCATGTCCGCGACCATGCCCAGAATGGTGATCACCATCCGCCCCATGCTTCCGGCCGTCGTCACCTCCGGCTCAAGCACCCGCAATGAGGCTCCCTTCTGGTCGAGTTCATGAACCAGATTGAGAACATCGCGTGTGGAGCGACCGAGCCGATCGAGACGCAGGACGACGAGTTCGTCATCGGCGCGCAGGAACTGCATGATCGTCTCAAGCTCCGTGCGTCCAGTGCGCGATGCGCCCGAGCCTGTTTCGGAGCGGAGGATTTCACAGCCCGCTGCCTTCAACCGGGCAACCTGGATGTCGAGATCCTGGTCGATGGTGCTGACGCGGGCGTAGCCGACGCGGGTCATGGGCAAATCCGTCACATTAGGGTGGCTTTGCCCTCGTACAGTAACATTGGTGACGGAACCACCCTTTTGTGACATGTCGTATATGTCACTTCCGATCGTCACGTTCGGGTGCACCCAAATGGTGCGAGCGGAAAGGCCCCGGTCAGGCAGCAAGCCGCCCAAAATCGATCCGGCTATTCAGATCGAGGTCGAAGCGGCCATAAGGATTGACGTGGCTGTAAATCAGCGGTGTGAGGCCGCGATAATCATCCGGCGTCATCCGGCCCGTCCATTTCGGTTCCACCAGCACGCTCTGAAGCATTCGGGTGTTCACATAGACAAGCGACGCTTGCAGCAAATGTAGCGCCAGGACCGAGAGCTGCTGCTCATCGATGCGGTTAGTGGCGATCTCGCCGCCCTTGCCGAAGAAAACGAACCCATTGGCACTGTTCCAGTTTTCAACGACATTCAGGCCTTCATGAATTTCGCGGCGGAAGGACTCCTCGCGCAGATACCGGCACAGGAAGATCGTCTTGACCGCGCGGCCCAGCTCACTCAACGCCTTGTAGGTCGGGTGCATCACCTCGGAGCGGCTAAACCGGCGCAGGATCGCCTCCGGGTCGGCGGTTTTTGTCTGCATCGCGGCTGCATATTTGACCATCTCGTCATATTGCTGCTCGATCTCATCCCAGTTGATCGGACTGGAGAGGATCGGCTGCAAGTGGGGAAGCCGCGTTCGCATGCCGACATCGGGAAGAGCCAGCTTCTGGCGAGCGATCGCTTTCAGGCGGGGTGCAAGCTCAAATCCGAGAAGCCGGCAAAATGCAAAGCCAACCGCGCTTTGGCCATGACTATCAACATATTGTCGCTGGATTTCCATGTCGGTGCAATGGCGCAGCACGCCCTCGATCATGGAGGCGACCTCGGAGGAAGAGCAGCGCTTGAGCTGGGAATAGACGCATGTCGCGCGTCGTTCGACATGCCAGTAGATCATGACGCCCCGTCCACCATAACGCGCATGCCATTCCGTCATCAGGTTGCGATCCCAGGCTCCGAACTTTGTGGAATCTGACGCACAGGCCGTGCCGGCGTCCCCCCAGACTGCAGCATTGCGGATTGCCAGGGTCGCATTCGCAACCCTGGCACACGCCTCCTTGAGCGCCGCGGCATGAACGAAGCGGCGATGGACATGCAGCAGCTCTTCATAGCTGACATCGGGGGTGGCGCCGGCGATCCGCTTGAGCCCGGCATTCGTTCCCAGGCCGTAGAGGCATAGCAGGAGACGTTGATCCAGCGCGGTTTTCGGCAGTGCAACACGCGAGGCCGATGTTTCGAACGCTTCGAGAAGTCCCGTATCAAGGGCAGCCTCCTTCAGTACGTCGAGCAGCCCGGTCATCGGCCAGCGTTGGCCGATCTCGGTCTTGATCGAGGCGAGACCCCTGGGTTCGGGCAAGGGTTTGAACGGGGTGAGAGATATACGGTTCTCGCCGCGCCACAGCAGCCGAACCTTGTCGTTCCGGGGAATATTGGCATTGAGGAGCAACAGTTCCTGAGCAAGCTCTTCCCGGATGGCGCTTGAAAATGCACGCGCATCCGCCGTCAGGTTCAATCCTGTGTAATATGCTTCTCGCCGCGCATCGAAGTCCTTGGGAAGATCGTCATCGGGATTGCGGTATCGGTCCGCCCCGACAACCCAGATTTCCTTAGAACGGATGCGATCGCGCAGTTGCGCGAGGACACAAAGCTCATAACTGATCCGGTTTACGCGCCCCTCTTCATCAATGACGGAACTGCGCCATCTCGCCGGAATGACCTCGTCGACCGGCACTGCGTGCGGCGGCACGTAGCGGCATCCATCATCCACTTTGCTTCTGATCCAGTCCAGGGCCGCCAGCACCGGACGCCACACGGCGTTGTTCGACCGGAACTCCAGTGCCGAAAGCAGGCTTGGCAGCATACGGCGATAATGATTGGCCCATGACCTCCGCATCACCTTGTAGATCCGCCGATCCAAGGCGCCCTTTGCCTGGCTTTCCTTGATGATCGCCGCCAGTTTGTCCTTGCCGGCGATTGGGAAAATGACATCGCAGATGCGCCCGGATGGATCGTCGATCGAAGCGCTGGCAATCTCGACCAGGAGTCGCTCCTTGCCATAGACCCGCTCGATGTCTTTCGCGATATCGCCCACCACCTTGCGTTTCGAGCGCGATCCGATCTTATGGACCGTCTCGATCAGCAGGTCGACCATCGCATCCGTAAGCTGAGCTTCCCGCGCCATCAGATAAACGGCATAGAGCCCGAGCTGGCGCGCCGGTACATGCCGGCGCATCTCCGAGGCTTTCTCGCCGGCAACCCGGCGAACGATCTGATCGACCCATGCCTTGCCCGTGACCGATAGGAAATCTCGGGGAAGAGCAAGCCGTTGGATAAAGGCGAGTTTGGCGGTCACGCCAAGAATGTTTTCGAGCGTCGCCTGACCTGCATCCCCCTTCATCGTGTTGAAGCCGGTCGGGCCATCGGGATCGGCGAGCGAGGCTTCCAGCAAGGCGACCGCATCCGGCGCAAGCCGATCGCGGACTCGGGCCAACAGGGCCTCCAGATAGAGGTGTCGTTGCGAACGGACGAGGCGTTCCAGCTCCTTGCGCGACGGCCCATAGATACGGCGGTCGCGGCACCACAGGAAAACATGCTCGAGCATGGCATTGATCGGCTGCCCGCCCGCACAAAGATCGTCGGAAATCCACCTCGACAACGCCCTGCGATCCGTCTGCGTCATACGGCGGAACCCGAGATGCCGCAAAATCTCCGCGCAATGCCGGCGGGCGGTGCGCCCGGAAAAATCATAGTGGTTCACGGATTTGGCATCGAGACCAAGTTGCTCCGCCAGATACAAGACACCGTCGGAGGGTATCGACGCATGATCCGGCACAAAGAAGCCATGCCCGGCGAAAAATCTAAGCTGAACCGCCAATCCCAGTCGTGCCGTCTCCGCTTTGCCGGTCACGAACGCGATGTCCGAAAAACTCAGGCTCCAGGAGCCGATCAGATCCCCACTCGAAACGCCAAGGCTCATAACGCCGCTCCCTTATCGGAGCGGAACGTCGTTCCTCGCATGGGCGATCGTCAACAACAACCAGCCCGTTCCCGACGTGTTCTCCAAGATGACCAAAATCGCAGCTTCGGGCCGACTGGGCCAT
>NZ_JANZXB010000038.1 GCF_025371035.1 Sphingomonas sp. LC-1
TTCGGTCGCCTCAAGGACTGGCGCCGCGTCGCAACCCGATACGATCGCTGCCCTACCGCCTTCTTTTCCGCCATCACCCTCGCTGCCACCGTCATCTTCTGGCTGTGATCAACGAGTCCTGACCCTAGTCCATCGACAGACCATGCGTAGCGTCCGCGGCGTGACTGGCGTTGGGGCGTTCGCCGCGAACGACGACAATGCTGCCAAGCACAATCAGTATTCCGCCCACCAGGACGGGCCATCCCACCGGATCACCGAACAGGCTGATGCCGAGCGCTGCACCGATCAACGGCTCGATGTTGATAAACACGCCGGCACTGGCGCTATCGACGCGGGCCGCGCCATACTGCCACGCGGCCGTGGCAAGGAAGGTGGAGAGGAGACCCTGGCCAACGATCCCGCTCCAGGCGACCGCGCTGAGCGCGAGTGGGGGCGCACCGTGGAGCAGCAAAGCGATCGGCAGCACGGTGAGCGTCGCCACAACCAACGTGACGGCAGGCACTGCCATCGCTGATCGCGTCGCAGGCACGCGCTTGAGCGCCAGCAGCCAAGCCAGGAAGATCAGTAGCGAGGCCAATGAGAGCGCAATGCCGATCGCAGTCCCGGCGCCGCCCGGCTTGCCAGCGATCAAAGCCGCGCCGCCAGTGGCTGCGACGACGCCGATCCACGAGGCGCGGGTGACACGTTCGCCGATCAGATAGGCCGCGACTGCGATCAGTGCGGGCATCGCTCCGACCAGCAGGGCAGCGAGAGTGACGGTAACCCCGGCCAGCCCCTCAAACTGGATCACAAAGGCCAATCCGTAGAGCGCGCCCGCCAGCAGTACCGGTGGCGAACGGAACAGTGCTCGCGCCTCCTTCGTGGCAAAGGCGAATGGACAAGCGACGATGCTGGCCACGATGAAGCGGAGCAGCACCATATGCGCCGGGTCGAGTTCGCGCAGGGCCAATTTGCCGAGTGGAAAGCCAAGCCCCCAGGCAAGTCCGGCCAAGGCAAGGGCAAGAAAGGCGAGACGGTTCATCCCGCCCCGTTGCCGTATTCTGCGGCATTTGGCGATAGGCGGTGCCCGATGAACCAGCGTCCGCTGTTGCTAAGCCGGAAACGAGTGGCGAATGGCCCCGTTTGGGTCACTTGCGCCTAGAGTGCCCGGCAAGGCGGAGACCGTTTGAACATGAGCGCTTGAGGTGACATCATGCATAGATGTCGGCGACATAGCGCACGGCCTCCCGCTCGATCCGCTCCGCCCAGGCAAGCGCCTCCGCATGGCTGGCATCGGTTTCCGCCTCATAGATACGGATGAAGGCTCCTCGCACGGCTGGTGCCATATGCTCTCCATCGCCACAGAGCAGGATGCGTGCCCCGTTGCGAAACAGAGCAGCGATCTCCTTGCGATCCCGCCAGATGGCATCCTGGACATGAACGATGCCGTCCTGCTCCGTCGCCGAGAAGGCCATGCGCAAGGTCACCACGCCGGCGTCCTGCCAATCCTCCAGTTCCTCGCGATACAGAAAATCGGTATCCGGATCGCGCACGCCGAAGAAGAGCAGGGCCGGACCGAGCGGCTCGCCACCGGCCTTTCGTAGGGCTCGTTCCTGAAGAAAACCGCGAAACGGTGCGATGCCGCTGCCGGCGCAGACCATGATCACTGGCGTCAGCGGATCGGCAGGCAAATGAAATCTCGCCTGACTGGGTCGCACTGCCACGCCGAGCGTCGTGCCTTCCTTCAGCCGGGCGAGGAAGGTCGAGGCGACGCCTTGGTGCAACCGATCGGCGCCGAGTGCCGGCGCCTCCAACACCGATACCGTGAGCGCACACCGGTTTGGATCGACGAGCGGTGACGAGGCGATCGAATATTGGCGGGCGCGCATCGGGGGAAGGGCGGCGATGAACGTGCCAAGCGCCATGTCGGCCGATGCGAAGCGCTCCAGCAGGTCGAGCAACGTCACCCGCTGGGCCAATATCTCCGCGGCATAGACATCCTCCTTTGTCAGCCGCTCGGCTTCCTTGCGCTCCGGCGGGCAGGCTATGGCCGCGGCGAGCGTAGAAATCTGCCCCCGCGTCGCGGGCTGCTGCAACTCCAGATAGTCGCCGAACAGCATCTCGGCCGTGACAGGCCGGTCGACGGGCAGGGCAGAGGGCACACCAGGCGCGCCGTGGACGATCACCTCCGTGTCCGGCTCCAGGCCAAAGCGGATAAGGGCGCGGCGCACCGTTTCGGGCGGATTGCTCGGCAACACCGCCAGATAGTCACCGGCGCGATAGGTCATGCCCTTAGGCAGGGCGATCTCGATATGCCGTTTCGAGCGCGCACCGGGGCGGTGCATGTCGACCAGCTCGCGATTGAGGAGGACGGTGCCGCGTTGCAGCTCGTCGAGCTTGAGCACGCGTTCGCGCGTCCCGCGCCGCACCTCCACATCGATCCGGGGCTGCGCCTGGATGGCCGGTTCGCGTCCCTCCGATGCCGCGAGCGACGGCCAGAGACCGGCATACCAGTTCTCGAAAGCGCCGAACAGATCGCCAGCGGCATCGCCTTCGCCGCGCGTATGGAAGGCCTGCGCGCCGGCCTTGGCCAGTGCGGCATCGACGCGCTTGGGGATCGCCTGCCAGGTGCGGGCCCATTGGCGATTGCCGCAGCCGAACACCGCGTAACGTCGTCCGTCCAGCGCATGATCGGGCAGGCCCTCGACCCATGTGACGAACCGCGCCGCATTGTCGGGCGGGCGCCCCTCATAGGAGGCGGTGGCGACGATCAGGGGCACGCCCTCGGGCAGTCCGGTGGCGTAATCGTCGAGCGGCGCGACGGTCGCGGCATAGCCCTGCGCGGCGGCATCCGCGCCGATCCGCTGGGCGAAGGCTTCGCTGGTGCCGGTGTTGCTGCCATAGAGAACGAGAAGGGACCCATCGTCGCCCGAGCTCGGTTCTGTCGGCGCGCTCAGCGGACGTGTCAGGGCGTCTTGCGCCATGCTGCGCGGCCGTGCCGCCGGCCCATCACGCCGACGCGCATGGATATGGAGGTTGGCGGGCTTCAGCGTCAGAGTCTCGCTCACCACCAGCTTATAGTCGCGGTCGGCCAGGCTGATGTCGAAGCGCTGGAGCATCAGCGTCATGACCAGGATCGCCTCCTGCATGGCAAAGCCGCGCCCGATGCAAGCACGCTGGCCGTTGCCGAATGGCTTCCATGCGTGGGGCGGCAACTTGGCCGCGACCTCGGGCGCGAACCGCTCGGGGCGGAATGCCTCCGGCGCGTCCCAAACGGTCGGGTCCCGGTGGAGGACCGGCGTCAGTATGAGCAGCGTGTCGTCCGGGTTGACGGCATAGCGGCCGCCGATCGTCGTCGCCACGCGCGGGTGGACGCCGAAGGCCGGCGCGGTCGGCCAGAGCCGCAGCGTCTCCTGCAGGACCTGCTCGACATAGGTCAGCCGTCCGATATCGTCGATCGTCTGTAGCGCGACGATCTGGATGAGAAGTTAGCGACGATCAGGATGAGAAGCGCTGATCGCGACGAGGTCGTTTTGGTGTGTTTGATTGCCGCTGGCAAGACCTATGTCTCAGGTTGATTGTCGGGGAG
>NZ_JANZXB010000039.1 GCF_025371035.1 Sphingomonas sp. LC-1
CTGTCGCTCCTCGGGGCTTCGCCCCTCGTCCCGACAGACACACCCCCGCCATTCTCATCTAGATTGTCGCGCTGTTCTCACCTTGATTGTCGCGCAGCACGCGGACCCATTCGTGATCGCCAAGGCAGCGACCGAGGGCCGGTGCGTGGTCACCATGGAGCAGTTCAAGGAGAACGGGGCGAAGATCCCGAACATCTGCGACCACTTCGGAATCGACTGCCTCTCGCTGGAGGCCTTCATGGAGCGCGAGGGCTGGCAGTTCTAGCAGCGCTTCGGGTGCCGCCCTGGCCGGCACTTACGACCGACTTATAAGCGTGTCCGTAGCCACAGACCGAGGCCCCACGATGGGTAATTAAGCGACTGTAATCGCTGCAAAAAGGTGGTGGACGCACTTGGGCTCGAACCAAGGATCCGCTGATTAAAAGTCAGCTGCACTGCATCCGCTTTGGTAGATTGAGCTCCGCAACCCGCCAGTCCGCAACCGGCCCACTTTCGGCCGTGCTGCGTCGCCTGTATGGACGTCCGCCTTCGGGAATTTGGCACGCGGCTGTGAGCGTTCGCAACTGGGTCTCTGCGCCTACGTTTGCCTGAGGAACCTAGATTTCGTGTAGAGCAGCTGTAACTCACGGCGCTGCGACCAGCATGGCCCGAAATCGTTTGACCATATGATAGAGCCCAAGGCCGTTCGAGGGCTTAATCAGGAATCTGAAAGTCACGCCGTAGTATTGCACTAGGGTCTCGACTGTCGAACCGTTCTGGTTTGTGACGAGTATCGACTTCCCACTAAGATGGAACGGCGTTGTCATCCCGCAATCGACCGCCAATCCCGCCACAGCGCGACCGATCGGCAGCGAGAGATTGCCACCGTAATACTTGGCCTCCGCGTGAGCTACGATATCGCCCGACGATGGGTCGCGGTTAGTTCGACGACAAGTGGCGGCCACGCTCGCAGGCATTAACAAAAGATCGAACTCGTGAGCAATCGTAGAAACGCCCCGCACCTTGACGCCGATGTGCGCCTCGAGGGCGACCTTGCCAGGCTTGGTGAGGCGAACGTGCGTGAAGTTACCCGATGGTAGTCGCCCCGGGCCCAATCGGAAGATCGCATCCGTCGTTGGATTGTCAGATCCGTCGCGGAGCTCGGCAGCCCAGCTCTCAGCAGATGCCGCCTGCAGCAGAAGCGCCAGTACGTAACCTTCGTAAACGTCGTGCGCGGCGCTTGCGACATTGTAACCGAGCGTAGCGGCGGTCGAGAGCGCCGCGGTGATCGTAGACAGCATACTAGCCGAGGCCATTCAACCGCTCTCTCAGTATCGCGAAATCTCGCGCGTAGTCCGGCATGACCTCGAGCGCCGCTCTCCGCTGCTGGCCTCGGAGCCCGATGCCTTCATCGGCGGCAGTTGCTCTAGATCCGTCGAAAGCGCGGCCGTCGCCATCACCGTCAGCGTCAAAACCGCCTCCGTCAGCGCCGGGATCAACCTTGAAAACGATCTCCTCGACGCCGAGCTGCCGAACCGATGCGATCTCCGCCTGTGCGAGGTCCACCGTCACCGTCTCGGCAGCGTTGACCAAAGCATGCGCGACAATTCGAGCAGGGGCATCGGCCGGCAACGCCGCCTCTGCCTGCTCCGCCGCCCAGCCGAAACCCGTCTGACGAAGCGCCTCGCGCAACTCGGTGATTAGCCGCTCAACCTCCTCGTCTTCCACGCGTCCCCCGGCAATTCCAATGCCATCGCTATGCAGGGGCGCGAATGCCGCTTCAAGCTAGATCGCAATGAGCAAAGCGGACCGCAAATGAGCAACGACCGGATGCGGGGATCGAGAGAGATGTACTTGTCCAGGATTGGTCGCAGCGCCCATGACATTCCGCGACCCAACACGATCGATGGCAGGAACAACGTTTCAAGCGGCCGTCTCTTCAGCGACGACGACTTCTGTCACTCACACCTCTATCCACCTATGCGCATCTCAGATGCGAGCGACGCTCGGCGCCTCGCCGACTGGCTCTCGGCGAAGCTGCCACTGCCGCGTCGGAGCCGGTGACCCTCAACAAATCTTCTCGCGTCGCCAGAGTGACGGTCCAGATGTCCGGCTCCGCTCGCTGTAAGCTTCGCTCGATTGATGTGAACGAATGGCGTAAGTTGGGAAGCCGACTTAACGTCCTGGACGGCCATCTATGGGTCCCCGCCGAGGCAAAGGGCGGGGCAGCTCCTGGCCGAAGTCGGCCGTTCGCCGCGAGGGCGCCAGGGCGGCTTCTGGTAAAATCGGCCGACAGTGCGCTGTCTAATTCGGAACCTGTCGACACACCAGTCCACCGGTTGACACGGAAACGGCTGCCTCCTCGGTATGCGGCCGCATGATGCGGCCGGCCGGCACCTGTGGCACTATCGTGAGATAGCCCGATCCGTTGAAGCCAGGGCTGCCACCGTCTCGCCGGTGTGGATCAGGTCGGAGTCAGTGATCCGCGAACGAAGGGCGGCACAGGCGATACGGTCGGTTATTGATTCTTCAACGCTGGCGGGCGGGGGCGGAGCCGCCGCCCGCCGCGATTTCAGGCCGTCAGGTCTAGGACGATGCGACCCTCGATCTGGCCCCGGCGCATTCGGTCGAACACTTGATTTACCTTGGCGAGCGGGGCGGTGGCGACGGTCGCCTTGACCTTGCCGTCGGCTGCGAAGTCGAGCGACTCCTGAAGGTCCAGCCGGGTGCCGACGATCGATCCGCGCACGGTGATGCCGTTCAGCACCAGCCCGAAGATGTTGAGCGGAAAGTCACCCGGCGGCAGGCCGTTGAGCGCGACGGTGCCGCCCCGCGCCATCATGCCCACGGCCTGCGCAAACGCCTTTTCGCTGACCGCCGTGACGAGCGCACCCTGCGCGCCGCCGCCGGTCTCGCGCTTGATCGCCGCCGCCGGGTCCGCCTCGGTCCGCGCATTGACGGTGACCTTCGCGCCCAGCCGCCGTGCGAGGTCCAGCTTGGCGTCGTCGACATCCACCGCCGCGACATTCAGGCCCATAGCGACTGCATATTGCACCGCCATATGGCCAAGCCCGCCGATGCCGGAAATGACCACCGTGTCGCCCGGTTTGGTATCGGTCATCTTCAACCCCTTGTAGACCGTCACCCCGGCGCACAGCACGGGCGCGATCTCGGTGAAGCCGATATTAGCGGGCAGATGGCCGACGAAATTCGGGTCGGCGATGACATAATCTGCAAAGCCGCCATTGACCGAATAGCCGGTGTTGAGCTGGCTCTCGCACAAAGTCTCCCACCCGCCCAAGCAATGCACGCAGTGGCCGCAGGCGGTGTAGAGCCAGGGTACGCCCACCCGGTCGCCTTCCTTGATGTGCTTGACGCCCTTGCCGACCGCCGAGACATAGCCGACGCCCTCATGACCCGGAATGAAGGGCGGGTTGGGCTTGACCGGCCAGTCTGATCTGCCCCCCGCTGAGTGGCCCAGAGACTATGATAGTCTGGACCGCGAAAGGGACATTGAATGCCGAGCAAGAAGCACAAGCCGGAAGAGATCATCGGCAAGCTGCGTGAAGTTGAGATCGTGC